>NZ_FNNJ01000046.1 GCF_900106565.1 Lutibacter oricola | reverse complement strand
GCCTACTTACGAAAATCCTATCGGATTTTCTTGGTCAGTAATTATTTACTAAATTTATAGCTTAAACAACTCAACAAAACATACCAAAAACCGTTATATAAAATGGCGGATTTCTGATCTGAATTATAAAGTATGAATAATCGAAGATTTTAATTTTCACTCAAATTAATGTAAATAATATCTTAAACAATAAATTATTAGAATAATGAAAATAATTAAATATCTCTGTTATCTTTTTATATTAATATTAGTGGTTAATTGCAAAACTAAAACAGAAAAAAATGAATCTATTATTTATGTTTATGACTCTATAAAAAGCGGTAATTATTTTGAGAAAGGATTTAAACACTATGATAACTATACTTTTTCAGAAAATTTAAAAGTGCTTGATTCTTCAATATATTATCTAAAAAAATCTATTGCATATAATCGTGAAAATATAGGTAGCTATCAATTATTAATTACTGTTTTAAATTTAAAAAATGATTTTGAAGGCATAGAAAAAGTGATAAATGACGCTTTGAAATATACTAATCAAACTGCATATTATACAGCTGCAAAAGGATCTATTAAGAATAAACTTAATCAAAATGATTCCGCACAATTTTATTTTAGTTTAGCACTTAAAAAATATTATAACAAAGAACAAAATTTAGGAATCAAAAATCAAATTATTACCATTTTATATGAAATGGGAAACAAAGAAGAGTCTTTAAAAGTAATAGATGAATGTCTCAAGGAATATCCTAGTGATAGTTTAATCTTGAATATGTATAAAAAGATGATAATTAATGACCAAATTGAAAGATAGTAAACTCTAATAATGATAAATTAAAGCTAAACAGAAAAATTTATGCTTTGTTTAATCATAAGGCGGATTGATTTTCAGAATGATAAAATAATTAGAATAAAAACCACTTTATATAACAACTGGTATATTTTATAGCTATGTTTTAGCTCACTTACGAAAATCCTCTCGGATTTTCTTGGTTGGTAAATATTTACTAAATTAGTTGCTTAAACACGCCACAAAACATACCAAAAACCGTTGGTTGCAATATCGATAATAAAATTCCTATGAACAAAACCTATCTTATAGTTGGATTGATAACAGTTATAATACTACTATTATTTATATTTAGTATAAAACCTGTTAAATTCGAACTGAATAATACCGAAAGAAATCAAGATTCTTCTATTCCAAAACATATCGTTGAAAATGACAAATTTATTTTAATTAAAAAAATACAATTTGAACATTTAGAACAAGCAATTCAACAATTCTGCAATAATTACAATAAAGATAAATTTTTAGCACTTCCGAGGCTTTACAAATTTGAAAATGAATATGTAATTACATTTCCTTACGACGTTAGCTTTGAATATTATTGTTATTTTATAAACTACTTAGAGTACCCTCACGAACTCACTCATCGTCCTGATTATAAACCTGAAATAAAAGCTTGGAGCACTACGAAAATAAATGATAAGTGGATGAAACCTGAAATTGTTGATAAAAAAGTTATGATTTTCATACCTGAATGGGACGAAGAAAATGATAATGTTTACTTAACAACTGAAAATAATAAATGTTTTTTGATGGGGTTTGCAATAGGAGAAAGTGGAATAAAATTGAAAAAAACAATATTTGATTATGAGTCTAACCCAATCTTGATTAAAGACTTAAAGAACAAGGAATTTATTGATTATGAATAAAAACTGCAACCAACACTTGGTATATTTTATTGCTTGGTTCTAGCACACTTACGAAAATCCTAAAGGGATTTTCTTGGTCAGTAATTATTTACTAAATTTATTGCTTAAACACTCAACAAAACATACCAAAAACCGTTGTAAGTAATTCGATGAAAAATAAATGAAAATTCCTCTTCCGTCAAAATATGATTTAATAATTGCTTTAATCATCTTCGTTATCTTGA
>NZ_FNNJ01000050.1 GCF_900106565.1 Lutibacter oricola | reverse complement strand
CACACTTACGAAAATCCTAAAGGGATTTTCTTGGTCGGTAAATATTTACTAAATTTATTGCTTAATCACGCCACAAAACATACCAAAAACCGTTAGCAAATATAGCGGATGAAAATAATGAGAAATATTTTAGGAATTATAATTCTGACTTTATTAATGATAAATTGCTCAAACCATAAAAAGGATTTAGTATTTGTCAAAAATGATTATGAAATTGATTTGACAAATATAGATTCTGTTTGTAAAAATTTGAAAGGTTTTTGGATTCCCGAAAAACTAATAAATGGAGAAATGATTTTATGGTTGGATATGAATGAAAATAATTGTTCTTGTAATTGGGAAATTATTCCATTCAATGACAAAATAAGAAATGAAAAAATGCTTCCGATGAAAAGCTGTCCAACTGTAGCAACTTTGATTGATAAAAATAATGTTTCACACATTGATTTTGGAAGCACAGAATATGATTTAGTTCAAATTGACAGTGTCCATTTTGAATATGTCGGACTTGGAGGTTCTTCCATTTCAAAGATTGAATACTTATCCAAAACTAAATTCAAGATCAATGGAATAACATATTTGAGGCACAAAGGATATGAATTTTTAGAATAAAACATTTGCTAACAACTGGTATATTTTATAGCTTGGTTTTTGCACACTTACGAAAATCCTAAAGGGATTTTCTAGGTCGGTAAATATTTACTAAATTTATTGCTTAATCACGCCACAAAACATACCAAAAACCGTTGTGGTTCATTACGATGAAAAAAAATATTCTATTAATATTGATACTTACGATTTATTTATCTTGCACAGATAAGAAAGATAAAATTAATATAGTTGAGAAGACCAAAAAAGAAAAATTAAGTTCTGACCAAAAATTCAAAAACTGGTTGATAGAAAAATCAATTTTATATACAGACATTAAACCTTTTAGAGAATATCCAAGTTATGAATTATGGAGTCATTATGATTTATTATCTCAAAAAGATTCATTGAAATATGATTTTTTTCCTTCAACCGACAGTTCTTTTGTTTTAATTACAAATGAAAATAGAGAAAATAGAGGTCGTTATATTGATTATAGATTTCTAGAAACTGAATCTAAAAATGTTCATATAGGAATAGGAATTATGGATAGTTTGAAAACAATTTCTACTGATCACTTTTGGTATAATGATCGTATTTTATACATTATAGAGAGAAAAATTAAGAGTAACGATTATTCTATGATAAAACTTAAAGTTAAGGTAGATTCGATTTGGGAATATTATATACCAAATGATGAGATTAAAAAGTAACGAAACCACAACAACTGGTATATTTTATTGTTTGGTTCTAGCACACTTACGAAAATCCTATCGGATTTTCTTGGTCAGTAATTATTTATTAATTTTATTGCTTAATCACTCAACAAAACATACCAAAAACCGTTGCTTGTAACAGCGGATTTCACTTCTGAAATCCACATTTTAGTCATTTAAGATTAAATTAGTTAGTCTGACAGAGGCACGAAAAAAATTATTAATGAGGGAAAATTCTGATCATTCTTCTACTCTATCAAACAGAAACTAAATTGAGTTATTTGAGAAATAAACAAATGATAAATTGAAACGCAAAAAGCTCATTAAAACGGAACGATT
>NZ_FNNJ01000045.1 GCF_900106565.1 Lutibacter oricola | reverse complement strand
TTCTTGCTTTTGTTGGACTTTGAGTCTTTTGTAGAAGGCTTGTTTACTAATCCCAAAACATCCATAGAGCCATTTTCTTTTATACGGTTTTTCTTTTTTCTCTCTATCTCTTTTGCTAATGTTTTGGGCAAGGACTTTTTTGACATATCAACTCCAGTAATGAGTTCCATATCAGCGATAATATCTTGTTGAAAGTCTTTTTGAAACTCTAGTTCTTCAATACGTTCTTTTAATTTTTTAATCTCATCTTGTTTACTCATACCTGTATTTTGTTGGACTAAAGTACTGTATTTTCTTAACCAATAGGTAATAGTTGTTCTAGGAACATCATATTTTTTACTAGCAGAATTTGTGGATACTTGACCGTTTAGAATTTGGTCAACGACTAATAATTTGGTCTCTAGGGTTACTTTTTGATAGCTTTTTTTTCGCCAGTGTTCTTTTTGTGTTTTCATAAGTGACTATAATTAATTGCTTAATTTTTAGTCAACCTATTTCAGGAAAGTTCATTGGTCAAATGTGTTACAACGGGTTTGTGTATGTTTTGTAGCGTTTTTAAGCTACTAATTTACTAAATAAATCACTAACGTAGAAAATCCGATAGGATTTTCGTAAATGTGCTAGAACCAAGCTATGAAATATAAACAGTGTTGGCAACTGGCTTTTTTTTATTCAGTTCTTTCAATCTTTATTGGATTCTGTCGAGTATCAAAAACATCAGCAATTTTGATAAATCCTTTTTCAGTATCAATAGAATAAATCAGTTTGTAGTTTTTATAAATTAAATAACGATAATTAATTTTTCTTTGTTGTAATAGTTCTTCTTTTTGTCCTATTTTCGGAGTGTTTAATAACTTTATTGGTTCGTTAATAATTCCTTTTACAAGTTTTTTAGCTACGTTTGAACTTGCCTTTTTTTCATAATACTCATAGATTTCATCGAGTTGAGTTTCTGCAAATTCAGACCAAATAATTTTTAATGTCATTATTCGTATTTAGCTAAAAGTTCAGAACTATTCTTAAATCTATTGTTTAAAAAGTCGGATTCAGATTTATCAATTCGTTTGTTTAATTCGGCTTGAGTCATTGGCTCGAACGCTATTTCTCCTGAAGTATAATTCTCTTTTTTCAATATTTTTTCAAGACGAGAAACTACATCTTCGCTTTGAAGTTTTAAAAATTCTTGTATAAATTCTATTTTACGAGCTTCCAAATTCATAATACGTTACTTTTTATCAAAGATACAAAATTTTCAATTTAGTTCTTATTAATCTTATATTAACGAATTTCATCGCTTGTTGCCAACGGGTTTGTGTATGTTTTGTAGCGTTTTTTCAGCTACTAATTTACTAAATAAAATACCAACGTAGAAAATCCGATAGGATTTTCGTAAATGTGCTAAAACCAAGCTATAAAATATAAACAGTGTTGTGCGTAGGTTTTTATTCAGTTCTTATTAGTTTTATTTCAGTTCTTTTTTCAGGAAACTCTAAAAGTTTGTTGTCGACTATGTACATTTCTGCTTCAGAGTCTTTCAATATCAAACTATCTCCTTTTTTTTCATATTTTCCGACATAAACTCTTCCGCTATTTTTTTCATCGCATAGGTAAAAGTATTCATCATTCTTTTCAATGCTCAACTCATAAACAATATCATTTATTGAGAATTTAAAATTTTCATTATTTCTTTCGTGATAATCTGAAAACCATAAACTCCAAAATATGTAAAAAATCAATGGACTTATTATTGAATTTAATAAAAATAGTTTCGTAAAAGGTTTTTTGAGAAAATAAAGAACAAGTCCGAGAATTAAATTTATCCCAAATAATATCGGAACAATCAATATAATTCCAATTGAAATACTCGGGTCTGGTTTTTCAATTTCGTAAATCCAATATCTCAATGCAAATATTTCAATCAAGAGAATAAAAAATCCTAATATAATTCTTTTCCTATTCATAATCTTTTTTCAGACTTACGCACAACGGGCTTTTATAAGATTTGTGCGTTTGGAAAATCGGAGATTTTTCGGACGTAGCAAATCGTTTGTTGAATGTTTGTCGTTTGTTCTAGTTCAA
>NZ_FNNJ01000003.1 GCF_900106565.1 Lutibacter oricola | reverse complement strand
TCTGAAACTCCTTCTCCAACTGCGTCAATAATTCCTGACATTTCATGACCTATAGTTTCTGGCATACTCACTCGCTTATCCATCATTCCGTGATAGATATGAACGTCGGTTCCACAAACTCCTACAAATGCTACTTTAATTCGTACTTCTCCCTTAGCTGGAGCTTCGATTTCCTTCTCTATTACTGTGAAGGTTTTATTACCCTCGTATTGTGTTGCTTTCATTTCTTATGAAAATTATTTTATTTAAATATTGTAATTTGGAGATACTCCTCCTTCGTTATTAGATTCGTAAGCAGCTTCAACAATTGCCATAGAATGCACTACATCTTCTACACTTGTTGGCAGTTCATCTGTAGAACCTTCAACATAACGCATTAACGAAGCCATTGTACCTACAAAAGCATCTGGGAACCAAGAACCTTCTAATTCAACTTCAACCCATTTTGGTTCTTCACCTTCTTTTACAATACAATATTGAAATAAATCTGGTTTACCGTTTGGATAATCTAACAACAATCCAATTCTTGCTTTAATGGCTCCTTTCGTTCCTTCCCATTTCACAAAACTTTCTTGGTTTTTCTCTCCAAAATTATGATCGTGGTTAGTATTAATAATCGCTCTCATACTATCACTATAATCCATAATAGTTGTTGTACGTGTAGATGACATAGGTTTTGCAGGATGTTTTAATGTTTTTGAATACACTTTTCCTGGATTTCCTAAAAACGAACGAATTAAATCTATATAATGAATACTGTGTTGTTGAATTTCTAAACGTGGATGATTTACCACATTTGGAAAATATTCCCAAGGAGTATATAAACACAAACGAACTTCAAAATCGTACAATTCACCAATTAAACCTTGTTCAATTAAATACTTTGCAGCCATTACATAAGGTGCATAACGCATTTGGCAGTTAATTGCGGCTTTTAGTTTTTTTCTTCTGCAAACTTCTAAAATAGCCAATGTTTGCTCATAATCATCTCCCATTGGTTTTTGAATTAAAACCGCAGCTTCATCTGGCAACAGTTCTAACGTTGCTACAAACTGGTTTGGCATTAGTGTTAAATCAAAAACTGCATTTTCTGGCGCTGCAGCAACCATTTCTTCAACATTATTATACACATTTGGAATGTTAAATGATGCTGCTAAATCTTCTGCTCTCTTTTTTGTTCTGTTGGTAATTCCTTCAACCACAAAACCAGCATTTTTATACGCTGGTAAATGTGCATCACGAACAATTCCTCCTGCTCCAATAATATAAATTGGTCGCTTTTCTTTTGGTAATTCTGGTTTATATTTTAATTCCATCATTATATATTTTCAATACGATTTACTTCTTGTTGTGCTTTATCTAAAATTGTCTGAATGTCTTCGGAAGTATTTATAACTTCCAACACCAACTGATCTATAACATCAGCAATTTCAGACCAATTACTTTTTCTAGGAAGTGATCGTGTTTTTTTATGTAATTCTTCTAATTTGTGATAATAAGTTACTTCTCGATTTACATCAGCATCGTGCCAAGTAGATTTTCTACAACCAATTGCGCCCTCTAAAGTTAACAATTTATCGTTCGCTTCATTTACAGCAAATTTGATAAATTCGTAGGCTAATTCTTTGTGATTACTACCAGTTCCAATTACATACATCCAATAAGCATTTAATGAAGTTCCTTCACCAGTTGGTCCAGCAGGAACATTTGCTATATCTACTTTCCCTTTTACTTTTGAATCTTCTAAAAATTCGCACATAGAAGCAAAACCAAACCAATTTACCATCATTGCTAAATTTCCATTTGCAAAAGCTAAACCTGATTTTACTGAATCAAAATCTCGAGATTCTGGATGAATTGCATCGGTGTTTTTCAAAGCTTTTCTGTAGAATTCCATTCCTTCAACAGCAGCTTCAGAGTTTAATTTAATGTTTTTGTTTTCATCAAATAACTCTCCATTTCTAGTCCATAATTGTAAACAAAAATCGAATACTGTATTGTGCCCATCAGGAAAAGCAGCAAATGTTGTTCCGTATAAATCTTGTTCTGGTCTATTGAAAAATTCAGCAACTTGCATTAAGTCATTCCAAGTTTTCGGAATTTCTAAAGGTTTACCGTATTTAGCATAAAAAGCTACACCTTCTTCAACAGATTCAAACAAATCTTTTCTATAAATTAAACATTCAGGGCCATCGTGAAATGGTAAACCAACTGTTTTACCATCAAACTCTTGTTTGTATAATAACGATCTAGACCATCCATTTGGAAAATCTTGAGGTGCATCTTTTACTATATAAGAAGTTAAATCTTCTACAGAATTAGTTGCATTCGCTTCAGCAATCCAGTCTGTATTTATTAAAGAAACATCCCAAGTTCCATTTTTTAATCCTTCTTCTTTTAAAATAGTATCATACAAAGGATGCAAATCAAGAGGAATAGCTTCCAACTCTAAAGTACAACCTGTTTTTTTACAAAACAATTGCCATATTTTATCAATCGCACTTTCAAATGCATCAAATTTTCTGACTGCTATTCTGAATTTATTTGAACTCATTAGCTTTCAATTAATTCTTTTGTAATTTCTGCTGTATGTTCACCTAAAGCAGGTGAACCTACAGGTGACGTTAAGTATTCTCCATCAATTTTTATTGGACAACGTGTTGTTTTATACTCATAACCATCCCCCATTTTTACATCTTGAATCATATTCAACACCTTAAATCCATCGTGTTCAAATAACACATCCCAGGTCATTACATTTGCGCACCAAATATCGGCAGGTTCTAAAATAGACAACCAATGTTCCGTAGTGTTTTCCATTAAAGTTGAAGCTAAAATTTCTTTAATTTCATCTCTTTGTGTATACCAAGTCTGAAAATCTTCGTATTTCAATAATTCATCTGCACTTAACAATTCACCCAAAAACGGAATAGAACCCATAGCCAATGCTAGATATCCATTTTTTGTTTGATAAACTCCGTATGGAGCTCCTAAATAAGCGTGTGCACTATTACTTTTTGGACGTACAGTTGGCGCTCCGCCATCGTGATAAAAAGTGGTAATAGATTCAAACTGAAAATCTATGATAGACTCCATCATACTTACCGATACTTTTGTACCTTCTCCAGTTTTTAACCTTTTATAAATAGACGCTAGTATTCCTTGTGTTAAATGTGCGCCAGATAAAATATCTACCAACGCTAATCCTATTGGTGTTGGATCTCCTTCATTTCCGTTCAACCATGTAACACCTGATAAAGATTGAACCAATAAATCTTGTCCTGGTTTCGATTTCCAAGGACCTTCTTTTCCATATCCTGAAATTTCACCATAAATTAATGATGGATTTTTTTTCTGAAGAGTTTCATAATCAAACCCTAATCGTTCTATAACTCCTGGACGGAAATTATGAACAAAAACATCTGCTTTTTCAATTAATTTATAAACTTGTTCTTTATCTGCTTCAATTTTTAAATCAGCTTGAAAACTCTCTTTATTTCTATTAATGGCTCTAAAAATACTAGACTCACCATTTAAATTAACATTTGAAACATATAATTGTCTACAAATATCTCCTGTTTCTGGTCGTTCTACTTTAATAACTCTAGCTCCTAAATCAGCCAAACGTAAAGTTGATGAAGGTGCAGATAAAAACTGACTAAAATCAACTACTAATATATCTTTTAACGGTTTCATCTTTTACAAATTAAATTCTTTAATAATTGCTTCAGTATGCTGCCCAACACGTGGTGCTGGTTTAGGGCTGTACACTCGTTCGTCATTCAATCTTATAGGACAACGTGTTGTATGAACTTCTTCACCTGATAACAAATTCAGTTTTTGATCCATTTTTAACGTTTGGTATCCTTCGTGATCTAACAATTGCTTATAGGTGTATAAATCTGAACACCAAATTCCATTTGCTTCTAAAATTTCTAACCATTCTGAAGTATTCTTTTCAGCTAAAAACGCTCTTAAAATCACCATAATATCTTCACGATTTGTAAACCACGATTCAGAATTAGTATATTCTAAAAGTGCTTCACAATTTAAAGTTTCTCCTAATTTTAGAACAGATCCCATTGCAATAGAAATATAACCATTTTTAGTTTTATATACACCATAAGGTGCACCTAAAGCTGGATTTGCAGAACCTCTTTCGGTTCTTTCAGGAATTTGATTTCCGTCGTTTAAATAAGTAGTTAAATACTCAAACTGAAGATCTAATGTAGATTCTAACAAACTAACTTCTACCCAAGCACCTTTTTTTGTTTTCTCTCTTCTAATTAATGCCGCCAATACTCCCTGCACCAAATGAGTTCCAGTAATAATATCAGAAACTGCTGCGCCAACTGGAGTTGGATTGTCATTTTTATTTCCAGAAAGATTAGCAAAACCAGACATACATTGTACTAACAAATCTTGTCCTGGTTTTTTTACCCAAACACCTTCAGTTCCATAACCTGTTACAGTTGCATAAACCAATCTTGGGTTAATTTTTTGAACCGTTTTGTAATCTAACCCTATTTTTTCCATTACACCTGGACGAAAGTTATGAGTTATTACATCTGCTTTTTCAATTAGTTTTTTTACTCGTTCTAAATCTTCGGAATCCTTCAAATTTGCTTCATAAGATTCTTTGTTTCTATTTGCTGTATGAAACACCAAACTACTTCCATCTAAAAATAGATTTTTTAAAGCAATTTTTCTTCCTGCTTCACCACTTCCGGGTCTTTCTATTTTAATAACTCGAGCTCCCAAATCTGCCATTCGCAAACCTGCTGATGGCCCAGCCATAAATTGACTAAATTCAAGTACTGTTATTCCTTCTAAAGGTCTCATTTTATATTGTTTTTTATGAAGTTGAACTTATATGATGAGATTCTGAAACAAGTTCAGAATGACGTACAACATATCAATTATTCAATTAACATTTAAATGTCTAATGATTTTATATATAACTCGTTTAATTTTGAAAGCAACGCTTTTTCATCTCCACCATTCATCATATACTCTCTAATTGGTGCTCCTGCTCTATCTTGAAAATACATATGACCGTTGTAACGAGGACGTAAAAATGCTCTATCCAAACCAGGTAATGTGTTTTTAAAGAAATTTGCAGTTAAATTGTTTGTATGCTCATCTAACCAAGCTTTTCTGTGACCTGGTTGTCCACCATTATCAAAAAATACTGTTTTCTGACAATCTTCAGAACCAACATATTCAACATATTTCATTACTGTTTCAATTTCTTTTGTTTCCGCTGAAACTGCTAAACCAGTTCCACCTAAAGTTGAAATTGCACCAACTCCATTAATTTCGACCATATCGTGAAAATGCAATAACTTACGAGCATATCCATTTCTGCTATAGTTTGTGTATCCGTAAGCCCAAGGACAATATGCATATTTATCGGTTTGCGTCATAGCTTCGTAGATTTTAATTGGGTTCCAATCAAAAATTGCAGGATCCATTTCTACAGCTAATTCACGAAGCATTTTTAATGCCTGAATACCAATTTCTTCACTTACAACGTGCTCTTTTGAAGTACAAACTTCTTCACCTAAATTACAGCACATCATATAAAAATTCATTAAAGTATCTTGCGGAATTCCTGGCATAATTACCAATCCTTTTTTAGCAAGTGCTAATAAATCATCATATGTTTTTGGTAATTCTAATCCTTTTTCCTTTAAAATATCTGGTCTGCTTGAAGCTACAGGAGTTGCTGCATCTACTGCTAATGCCCATTGATGTCCGTTTGAAGAATAACTCTCGTGAGAACGTCCAACTTCATTATCAGCCAAATCTTGCATAAATTCTTTTGGAAGATATTCATCTAAAGGTAAAATCACATTGTTTTTACCTGCAAAACCCGCCCAAGGATGGTCGATAATTAATAAATCGTAACGTTTTGCTAATTCATTAATCGGTTCATCAGCAAATGCTTGCAACGATCTTTTTTCCCAAGTAATTTCAACATTAGGATTTAATTCTGAAAAACGCTGTGCTGTTGCAACCATTGATGTAAAACCTCTACTATGGTTCCAAGTAATTCCTTTTAATTGTATTGTTTCTGTACTCATTTTTATTTCTTTCAATATTTTTTAATGTCCTCCAATATTTCCTTCACCTAGCATAGTTCCGTAAGCCATAACAACAAACGATGTTATTAAAACAACTAAAGCTAAAATTAAAATTGTATTCGTTTTTTTTGTCACCTGTGTCCATTCTTTCATTATAATACCAACTATGTAGCTAAAGAAAATTAACATAGACATATGAATTACCCAACTAGCAAAACCAAAATCACCCATATTTGTATGACCGATACCATAAAAGAAAAACTGTCCATACCATAAAGCTCCTGTTAAAATTGACATTCCAACATTTAATGAATAAGCGCTTACACCAATTCCTTTTACATCTATTAATTGTTTTAATGTTCCTCTTTTAAGACCTACAATTGTAAACCATATTAAGTTGGTTATAAAAGCTCCTCCTGTAGATAAAATTAACTTTGCATTACCTTGAAATTGTCCTGCTCCATTTGCATCAGCAATTGCAGAAAGTGGCTCACCTACTTCCAAAGAAATTCCAAAAACAGCAGACAATATACCTGCAATTAATGTTAAGGTTAATCCTTTTTTCATATTAAAAGTTAAAGGCTCTGCACCTTCAACCTTTACATCTTTTAAATCGTTCTCTTTTTTATATCCAGCTACTCCACAAATTACAATTCCTATAAGTGCGAAAAACATTCCTAAAAACACAATATTTCCACCTGGAGCATTATACTTTTCAACTAATTCTCCATGCATAATTAAAGGCACTATGGTTCCTAAAATTGCAGAAATACCAATTGAAATAGTATAAGTTAACGAATAACCAATATGCCTAATAGCCAACCCAAAACACATACCACCAAACCCATAAATAGAACCTAAAAGTGTAGCGTTAATTAAAACTGAAGTATCTGCCTTGGCAAAAACATCCATTAAATTTGGTACAGTTAAAAAACCTATGATAAACGGAAAAATAAACCAAGCAAAAGATGCCTGCAAAAGCCAGTAAGTGTCCCAAGACCATTTTTTTACTTTTTGTAATGGAAGATAGCAAGTTGAAGCTGCTACTCCACCTACTGCATGAATTAATGTTCCTAATAATGGATTTGCCATATGTTACTTTTTTAATTGTTTTTAAATTTCATATGCAAAAATAGATTTTATATATGAAACCACCAAGAACTCAAATAGATTTATTAAATTTGCCATTAATTAAAGAACCTATGGCAAAGAATACACAACCAAAATACAACACACCAGCACTAGATAAAGGACTTGATATACTAGAATTTTTATCTAAAGAAGGTGTCCCGTTATCTCAAGTTGAAATTGCACAAGGAATAAATAGAACTCCAAGTGAAATATACCGAATGTTGGTTTGCCTAGAAGAAAGAGGCTACTTAACTAGAGGATCTAATGCCGGAAAATATAGGTTATCGTTAAAAATGTATGGGCTTTCTCACAGACATACTCCTTTTGATGAATTGAAAAGAGTAGCACGTTATCCAATGCAATCGCTATCCGAGTCTACAAGACAATCTTGTCATTTAAGTATTATGAATAATGACCAATTGTTAATCATTTCTCAAATGCGTAGCCCAAGTGCCGTTTCTTTATCTATTGAAGAAGGAACTCACTTTCCATTATCTAAAACTACATCCGGAAGTGTATTTTTATCAACTCTCACTCAAAAAAGAAGAAAAGAAATTTTAGAAAGAGATCCTCATTTCCCAAAATGGACAAAAACAGAACAACAAGATTTGTTAACTTTTATTAATAAAGTTGAAAAAGATGGCTATAGCTTTTCTAATAGTAAACTTACAAGTGGTGTAACAGATATTGCTGTTCCAATTGGCATAAATGAATCTGGAATTAATGCTGTTTTAGCTATCTCTGTTTTTACATCTAGCCTTGAATCTGATCAAAATTTAAACACAATATTACTTGCCTTGCAAAAAACGCAAGCTGAAATTAATAAATACTTAGGAGAGTAATAATTTTTCTTTTTACTAATAAATTCAACTACTAACAAGATTTAAAACTTCATTGTTCAGTATTTATCTAGTTATATTTACAAATTTCATATCTGAATTATCTTTTTACCAATAAATTTTATTTATTTTTGGTTCATATTTGAAACGTATTTCACTTTTGAACAAAATTTAATACGTAATTTAACAACAAAATAAATTTATTTGTATGTCTAAAAAAAGTAATTTCATTGTTCGTATAGCGCTAATTGTTGCTTTAGGTGGATTTTTATTAGGGTTTGATGCTTCTGTAATTTCGGGAGTACTTGGATTTATTAAATCAGAATTCAATCTTTCAAAATTAGAAGTTGGTTGGGCAGTGAGCTGTATTACTTTAACTGCCGCCATAGGTATGATTTTTGCTGGTCCATTAAGTGATAAACATGGTAGAAGAAAAATATTAAAAATTGCGGCAGTACTGTTCACAATTTCAGCAGTAGGTTCTGCACTAGCTGGTTCTTTTTTATGGTTAATTATATTTAGACTAATTGGTGGTTTAGCCGTAGGTGCAGCACTAATTATTGCACCTATGTACATTGCTGAAGTTGCTCCTCCTCATAAAAGAGGACAATTAGTTTCATTCAATCAATTAAACATAGTAATTGGTATTTCAATAGCTTTTTTTACAAATTACTTAATATTAAAATGGGGAAATTCTGATGCTAGTTGGGCTGCTTCAATTGGTTTAGGAAAATGGAATTGGAGATGGATGCTTGGATTAGAAGCAGTACCTGCCATATTTTATTTTCTTGGTCTTTTTTCAGTACCAAGAAGTCCACGTTGGTTAATGGTCCATAATAAAAAGGAAGAAGCTCTTGAAGTTATGGAAAAAGTAGTTTCTACAGATGAAGCAAAAATTCAAATTCAAGAAGTTGAAAAAAGTATTTCTGAAGATATAAATAAAAAGAAAACAACGGTTAGTGACTTGTTCAAAAAATCGATGCGAAATGTAATTATTATAGGAATAATTGTTGGTGTTTTTCAACAAATTGTAGGTATTAACGCTGTTTTATTTTATGCTCCTATGATATTTGAACAAACAGGTATTGGTACCGATGCTTCATTTATTCAAGCAGCATTAGTTGGTGTTACCAATTTAGGTTTTACCATAGTAGCAATGCTTACCATTGATAAATTTGGAAGAAAACCATTACTTATTATTGGTATGGCAGGAATTGCAGTTTGCCTATTTTTACTAAGTTATGGATTTAGTGATGCTACTTATACTTTAAGTAAAGATGCTATTGCAAACTTGCCAACAGAAATTAATAAAGAAACTTTAAACTCAATTCAAGATAAAATTTTTGACAACGATTTAGATTTTAAAGCCGCTTTAGTAAACACTTTAGGTGAAGAAGCTGCTGGCACTCACGAAGGAACTCTAATAACAGCTTCAGCAAAAATGAATACCTTACTTATTTTAATTGGAATAATTGGTTTTGTAGGTTTTTTTGCCATGTCTATTGGCCCAGTTATGTGGGTGTTATTTTCTGAATTATTTCCAAATAGAATTAGAGGTTTTGCCATAGCTTTTGTTGGTTTTATAAACTTAGGTGTTGGGTTTTTAGTACAATTATTATTTCCGCTAGAACTTTCTGTTTTAGGAAATGCAACAACTTTTTTAGTATTTGGAAGTTTTGCAGTTATTGGGTTCCTATTCATATGGTTTAAAGTACCTGAAACTAAAGGAAAATCGTTAGAAGAGTTAGAAGAATTATTAATTAAATAATCGATTATATTATGAAACTAATTGTTAAGCTATTTTATATTCTTTCACTTATTATGATAGGTTGTTCTGATAAAAAATCAGTCAATTCAAATAATAACGAATTAGTTTTATTCAATTTTGAAAATAATTTTAATGAATCTCAAATTCAACCTCAAGATGCTACTTTCAAAATAATAAAAGGCGAATCCAATAATTTTCTACAAGTTGATAATGGTTTTACATTAAGAGAAACTGGAGTTAAATTGGTGAGTTCAAAGGAAAATCCTTGGGATTTAAATGGTTTTTATCAAGTAAAAGCAGATGTTTCAAATACTGGTGATGAAATTATTCAGGTTGAATTATTTGTTGGTAATGATCCTGATGGTTTAAAACGTTGGTATTGTTCTGACTATATTGATTTAAAACCTGGAGAGAAAGGAACAATTACTGTAGATTTAGCTTGGACAAACTGGGTGTTTAAACCTCAACTTGATATTGTTGGAATGCGTGGAATTCCTGGAGCTTTAAAAACAGACATTAGTAAAATTCAAGAACTAGTTTTTTGTTCGCGTTATGCAACACAACCAAATCAATTTACTATTGATAACGTTAGAGCTGTTGGAAAATTAGAAGAACGAAAAGGAGATGGTTTTTTCCCATTTGTAGATCAATTTGGGCAATATAAACACAAAGATTGGGAAGGTAAAATGCATTCTGATGAAGAATTGAAACAAGCTGCTTCAAAAGAATTAAGCCAACTTTCTAAAGAAATTGGTCCAAAAGATTTAGGAAAATATGGCGGATATACTAAAGGTCCAAAACTAAAAGCTACTGGTTTTTTTAGAACTGAAAAAGTTAATAATAAATGGTGGATTGTAGATCCTGAAGGTTACGTATTTTGGACTGCAGGTTTAAATTGTGTTGCTTCAACTTCTGTGTTTACAGGTGTTTCTCACAGAGAAAATTATTTTGAATATTTACCAAAAGAAGATACAATTTTTAATCAATTCTATGGAGTTGGAGGGCACGCTTCTCACGGTTTCTACAAAGACAAACTCCCTTATAAATCTTATAACTTTTATCAAAGTAATTTATATAGAAAATATGGTGAAAATTGGCTGACAAAATTCCAAGAAATGGCGCATTTAAGAATCAAAGATTGGGGAATGAACACCATTGGTTTTGTTTCTGATTTTGGCGCAACAAGAATGCATAAAACTCCTTATGTCGGTTCAATTTGGATTAGAAACACACCAAAAATAATTGGTTCAGAAGGTTTCTGGGGTAAATTTCACGATGTATTCGATCCTAACTTCAGAAAAGCAGTTAAAAAATCTGTAGAATCTCAAAAAGAAGGTGCAAATGACCCTTGGTGTATCGGCTATTTTGTAGATAACGAATTATCTTGGGGGCAACTTGGTTCTTTAGCTATTGGAACATTAAAAAGTCCTGCAAATCAACCAGCTAAAATTGAATTTGTAAAAGATTTAAAATCTAAATATAAATCAATCGATAAATTGAATACGATTTGGAACACGAATCACGCTTCTTGGGATACTTTATTGAATTCAACTGAAGCACCAAATCAAGAAAACGCAAAAGAAGATTTAGTTAACTTCTACAAAAAATTGGCTGATACTTATTTCAAAACTATTAATGAAGAATTAAAAAAAGTAGCCCCAAATCAAAATTATTTGGGTTGCCGCTTTGCTTGGGCTAACAACGATGTTGTTTTAACAGCTGCAAGTAACTATTTAGACATTATGAGTTTCAACAAATATGAATATTCTATCGAAGATTTCTCACTTCCAAAAGGAGTAGATAAACCAGTTATGATTGGTGAATTTCATTTTGGAGCATTGGATAAAGGAAGTTTTCACGTAGGAATTAAAAAAGCTAAAGATCAAGCAGAACGAGGCGAACTATACAAGAGTTATATTCAAGGAGCATTAAGGCATCCAAATATAGTTGGTGCGCATTGGTTTCAATATTTAGACGAACCAAATACAGGACGTTTTGATGGTGAAAATTACAATGTTGGATTTATTGATGTTTGCGACAATCCGTATTCGGATTTAATTAAAAAAGTAAAAGAGACCACATACAAGATGTATGAATATAGAACAGATAATTAAACAAATGAAAAATATAAAAACTAAAAAATTGAATTTTACATTAATAGCATTTTTACTAATCTCATTAAATTTTGGGTGCTCTTCAAGCTCAAATGCCCCAATTGATCCTATTGATACAAACGATGTTCCAACAGCAGTTAACAACACGTTAACGGTTATAGAAAATAGTACTTCAGAAACTTCAAATCAAATAAATGTTTCAACTAATGATTCTTTAGGAAATGATGGTGGAGATTCAGACAATTACTCTTTAGCAACTTCTCCAAATAACGGTAATGCTACTGAAATTAGCGATGGTATATTTGAATACATTCCAAATTCAAACTTTACTGGAACCGATAGTTTTACTTATCAAATAACCGATAAAGATGGTGATTCAGACACAGGAACTGTAAATATTACCGTAACTAAATTTGAACTTACTGCAGAACATTTTAACAATATAGACCCAAACTTCCCTTCATTTACTTCTTTAGAAGACACAACTCCAGAAGGAAAAAAATGGGTGAAATTAGAATCTATGTCGGATGAATTTGACACTTGGGACAGCTCTAAATGGTTTAAATCTACTTGGAATTATGGTGTACCAGTGTTTATGACAACGTCATCAGACAACTCTGGTGTAACCGACGGAAATTTATGGATTAAAGCCACTTTAAATGAAAGCAATCCTGATGATAGATGGTTTCAAACGGCAAGAATTCATTCAAAAGCAGAAACTAAATACCCTATGTATACTGAAGCTCGTATAAAAGCGGCAAATATTTCAGCATATAATACTTATTGGCTTAATAATGGAGACATTAATAATAGAGATGAAATTGATATTATAGAAAACAATCCAAAACCATCTTGCGACTGCCAACCGGAATTTCCTTTAAGAATGAATTCTCAATATTTTCAAGCAGATTCAAACAAAACACCTGGAACAATTAGAGATGAAGATAATTTTATGAACACAAATTTATCTGATGCAAACCCTGGAAAAGGTGTAAAATGGAACGAAGCCTACCACACCTTTGGTGTTTGGTGGAAAGATTCTAAAAATATTCAATTTTACTTGGATGGTGAACCTGCAGGAAGTGTAACAGTTGGTCACGACAGATCTGGTGTAACTTATTCCGACAGAGAATTCACTAGAGATTTAGAAATTATTTTCGATTTATGGACCTATCACGAAAATTGGATTGGTGGCTTAGCTAAAAAAGAAGATTTATCTGACAACACCATTAATACCATGAAAATTGATTGGGTAAGAACTTGGAAATTAGAAAACGATTAAAATATATTAAAACATAAATTAATGAAAAATATTAGTCAAGACGAGAAGGAGTATCTTCAAGGTGAAGGTGAAGCTTCTAACGATAAAATTGTTTTAGACTTATCTGGAAACAATTGGCAAATGGAAGGTATTAGACCTGATGAAGGCGTTAAAATTGGCTTCCATGAATTAAATTTTGACATTACTGGAGATTCATTTAACTGGGGTTTTGCAAAAGTACCTGGAGATGTTTACACCGATCTTTGGAGACAAGGAAGAATTGAAGATCCTCACTTTGGAAGAAATAGCTTAAAAGCAAAATGGGTTCCAGAAAATGAATGGTGGTACAAACGCCAATTCGATGTTCCTAAGGAAATGGAAGGAAAACGAATTCAATTAGTTTTTGATGGTGTCGATTTTGGCTGTGATGTTTGGCTAAATGGAGAATTATTGGGAACTCACGAAGGAATGTTTTCTCAATTTAAATTTGATGTTTCAAACACTATTCGTTTTGAACGTTTACGTTTTGGAACCAATGTTTTAATGGTTCGCTTACATCCTGCACCAAGACGTTACAGTCAGGTTGCTGGTAGAAAACCAGCTTGGCACGGAGATTATTGGGTAGCCTTACCTCCTACTGGCATTTGGAAACCTGTTTATTTGGAAGCAATGGGTCAAGTTACTATTGAAGATACGTATGTTAAACCAAGTGTATTATCTGAAAATTCAGCAAAACTAGATATTGAAGTTGAACTTAACAATCACAATTCATCTAACAATAATGTACAAGTTAATGTTGAAATTGAAGGTGAAAATTTCGAATCAAAAATCTATACTGTAAATAAAGAAACAAATGTTGCTCCGGGAACTAATAAATTAGAAGTAAGCATAGACATTGATGATGCAAAATTATGGTGGCCTTGGGATTTAGGAGATCAAAATTTATATACTGCTAAAGTTACTGTTTCAGAAAATAATGAAAGTGTTTTAGATACAACCTCAACTTCATTTGGAATTAGAGAAGTTGAAATGGTTCATAATCCTGGCTTTACTTTAGATGAAGTTGAAAACCCTTGGACGGTTATGATTAATGGTAAACGTCACTTTATGCGTTCAGGAACTTGGGGTGGACCACCAGATATTTTTATGGGTCGTGCACATCCAAGTAAATATATTGAGTTAATTAGATTGGCTAAAGAAGCTAACTTTAATAACTTACGTATTTTCGGTTGGCATCCAGAAGAAATTCCGTTATTTTATCAATTATGTAATGAAGCTGGAATTACAGTTTGGCAAGATGTATTGCCATTAGCAAGTTTATCATTACCTAAAGATCAAGAATTTAAAGATGCTGTTTTTGCTGAAGCCATTTCTTCTGTAAAAGCACAAAGAAATCATCCAAGTATTGTCTTATTAGAAGGTTCAGAAGAGTTATTTATGACAGCTTCAGATCCACAACACAACTTACAATTTGTAAATGAATTAGGTGAAGCAATCAAGCCATATACATCATTAAACTTTATTCCTTCTTCTCCTTTAAGTGACGAAGTTGGATTGAATTTAGGTTTTAAACCAAAAGAAAGTTTCCACGCTAACGATTTATTTTATGGTGAAGGAGAATTTGTAATGGAAGATTATTTTCCTAGTTTAGATTACGCCGTAATTCCTGAATTGGCAATTTCTTCTTGTCCAAATATTGAAAGTATTAAAAAGTTTATTCCTGCTGATGAAGTTTGGCCTCCGGGACCAAGTTGGGGACATCATTGGGCAGATTTTGACGCTTTAAGAACCTTAAATTTTGAAGTTGTTGGAGATCAAAGTACAGATAGTTTAGAAAGTTTTGTAACCGCTACGCAAATTGCTCAAGGTGCCATTTTTCAATATGCTTTAGAGCATTTCAGAACAAGAAAACCAAGAACTAGCGCAATTTGCATTTGTCATTACATCACATTTGCTCCAGATATGAAATGGGGAATTGTAGATTATTATCAAGAGAAAAAATTATCTTTTGATTATGTAAAAAAAGCCTATCAGCCTGTTCTATTAACAATGAAACATTATGATAGACGTTGGTTACCTGGCGAAGATTTCAAAGGTGAATTATGGGTAGTAAATGATTATTATGAAACTTACAATAATTGTAAAGCAACTATAAAATTCCTTGATAATAACAAAAATGCAATTAAAGAAGAAGAATTTGATTTTGCTGAAATTAATGGTGATAGCTCTTCTAAATATATTGATGTAACTTGTAAAGTACCAGGTAAAATTGGAGATAAATTTTATGCTGAAATGACTTTGACTGATGCTGAAGGAAATGTATTATCTGAAAACGATTATATGATGCTTGTTGCAGATAAAACAAAAGACAGAGCAGAATTAAGAGCCATTGGTTTAGAAGCTTTTGAAATTAAGCAAAAATATGGTTGGGCAAATTACTTTAGATATTTTCCTGGTTTAGGTGCTGAAGAAGGTCATTTAGAAGCTGATTCTAAAATGCCAATTGCAAGAGGATTTGATAAAGAATAAATTATGTTTCAATATAAAAAAATAGATAGATTGGGGATTATCACTTTAGATAAATCCCCAGCTAATAGTTACGATATTCACTTCTTCAACGAGTTTGAAAAAGTTTTAAACTCTATTGAAAATGATACTGATATTGGAGTTGTTTTGCTGAAAAGCGGCATTCCTAAATTTTTCTGTGCTGGTGCAGATATCAAGGTTTTTGCAAGTAACACCGTTGAACAGAACAACGAAATGGTTGCAATGGCAAATAAAGTTGCCAAATTAATTAGTACTAGTGCTAAAATATTTATTGCTTTTTTAAACGGCCATACATTAGGTGGCGGATTAGAATTAGCAGTTGCTTGTGACATTCGTTTAGCTTCAAATAAAAAATTCTTAATTGGATTACCTGAAGTTAAATTAGGATTAATGCCAGGAAATGGCGGAATTCCAAGATTGGTAAATGCAGTCGGACATTCCTACGCTTTTGAAATGGTAGTTTCTGGAAATCCTATTAATTCTGAAGAAGCTTTTAGAATTGGATTAGCTCATAAATTATACAACGAAGAAACTGCTGAACAAGAAGCTTTGGATTATGCTCAAAACCTTTCCAAAGGCCCAAAAACAGCAATGGCTACTATAAAACAAACTTTTGCTGAAGGAGTTGGAAAAAGCACACAAGATTTTCTTAAATTAGAAACTAAAATGGTTGATACTTTGTACGATACCTTTGATGCTAAAGAAGGATTTCAATCATTTATAGAAAAACGAGAACCAAAATTTGAATAAAAAGGGTTTGTCATTCCTGCGTAGGCAGGAATCTAAAAAAAGATGAAAAAAGATACCTGCCTTCGCAGGTATGACAAGTTAAAAAACATTAAAATTTCAACCTTTAAATTGATTATAAAACTTAACCAAATATGAATTTAACAGACATAAAACACTATTCTTGTTATATTAACGGAGAATGGTTAGACGATAACACAAGAGATGTAATTGAGGTAGAAAATCCTGCGAATAACGAAGTTTATGCAACCGTTACGGCTTGTACTAAAGACGATGTTCAATACGCTTTGGAGTCTTCAGAAAAGGCTCAAACTAGTTGGGCATTAACACCTGCAAATACAAGAGCGCAACACATTATTGAAATTGCAAATAAATTAAAAGCCGAACGCGAACATTTTGCAAAGCTTTTAGTACTCGAGCAAGGTAAAACGTATCCTGAAGCTTTGGGTGAAGTTGATGATACAATTACGTATATGACTTATTCTGCAGAAGCAGCTCGAAGAATTCAAGGAGCTATTTTTCCTGCGGAACAACCAAATAAACGATTGTCTATTTACAAAGTTCCTTACGGAGTAACTGTTGGTTTATGCGCCTTCAATTATCCATTGGCTTTGATTGGTCGAAAAATTGGTCCGGCTTTAGCAACTGGAAATACAATGATTATTAAACCACACGAATTAACACCTACAACAGCTTCAGAATTTTGTCGTTTAGTAGACGAATCTAGTTTACCAAAAGGTGTAATAAATATGGTTTCAACCAAAAATGCAGAAGCTGCATCGTTATTAGTTGAAAGTCCAATCACCAAATTAATTTCGTTAACAGGAAGTACAAGAGCTGGTAGAGCAATGTACCGCGCTGCTGCCGAAAATATTACCGGATTAATTTTAGAATTAGGTGGAAAAGCACCATTTATAGTTTGCGAAGATGCAGATATTGATAAAGCTGTTGAAGCTGCAGTAATTTCGCGCTACGCAAACTGCGGACAAGTTTGTATTTGCAATGAAATGGTTTTTGTTGATGAAAAGATTGCAGATGAATTCACAGAAAAAGTGGTAAAAAGAACACAGGAAATTAAAGTTGGAGATCCTTTTGCTGAAGGTATACATATGGGACCAAATGTTAGTAAATTTGGTTTAGACCGAGTAAATAATTTGGTTAAAGAAAACGTAAATAAAGGTGCTGAATTATTATTAGGTGGAGATATTCCTGATGGTGAATATTTTGAAAAAGGAAACTGGTACGCTCCTACTATTTTAGGTAACGTAAAAGGTGATGATCCAACTATTAGCGAAGAGTTGTTTGCTCCTGTTATGCCAATTGTAAAAGTAAACTGTTTTGATGAAGCTGTTGCTTTGGCTAATAACAGAGAAGAAGGATTATCCGCTTATCTATACACAAATGATTATAGATTGCATCAAAAAGCAATCGATTCTTTAGAAGTTGGAACTATTTTTATTAACCAACAAATAATTGGTAATATTCAAGGCTATCATTCAGGACATAAAACTTCTGGAACTGCTGGTGAAGATGGTGTTTATGGTGTAGATCATTATTTACAAAAAAGAACTATTTACCTTAACTACGAATAAAATAACATTATGGGAATAGGAATATTTTGGGTATTGCTAGCGGCAATAATGCTAGGTTTTTATGCCTACCCTAGTAAATTTATTAAAAATTATGCGGTAGAAAATTTATGGAGCGGCTTTTGGTTATTAGCCATGTTTATTGAACTTCATTAATTATTTGTGGATTTGGAGTATATGATTTTCTAACTAAATTATACTATGATTGCTATTTAGTAGATTATCCATTATGACACTTCGAATTAATATTGTTACTTATGGAAATTCAATTGTATAGCTTCAATTAGAAATTATAAAAAAGGCTAATTCATTTAAATGAATTAGCCTTTTTAAGATATTAAATATTGTTAAAAAACAACAATGTATCTTTAATATGTTCTTCCCAATAACTCCACTCGTGCTTACCTTCAAATTCTTGATAAATATGTGTAATGTTTTCTGAAGTTAATTTTTGATGAAGTTCACGGTTATATTCAATTAGTAAATCGTCTTTTCCACAATCAAATCTTATAGGTGGTAAATTGCTTTTATTTTGAAGCATTAATTCAAAAACATCTTCATTTATAGCATTTTTCTGCTTATAATTAGCTTGGTTTTCCTCAACAAATAAGTGCATTTGATCTTTATTTGTTATTGAAGATAGACCTGAAAAGGCTTTATACTTCTCAGGGTATTTTGCACCTAAACGCAAAGCTCCATAACCACCCATTGACAAACCAGAAATAAATAAATCGGATTGTTCACTAACACAATCTATATTTTCAATTACAGCGTCTATAACATCGTTTACAATCCAGTTTTCAAAGTTTTTTTCATTGTGTGGCAAATAAGCCGAACCATCTCCCCATAAACCATCAGAAGGCATTGCCAACACCATAGGTTTTATCGAGCCAGCTTCCATCATTTTTAATGCTGTAAAATGAACACCTGCTTTGTGGGCCCAAATCCAAGCGCTTCCATAAACTCCATGTAACAAGGTTACAATTGGTAAGTTTTTTAGCTCTTTTCCTGGTGGAACAAACACACAAATATCTCCTCTTCCTTTTAGGTTTGGAGTTTTTACGGTAATAAAACGCAAGTTATTACTCTCAAATTCGGGATTAGATATTTCTGTTGTTCTAAATTTAGATTTCATATTATTCAAATACAATTACACCTTTGGCATTTTTACCTGAAAGCATATCTTCAAAAGCTTGTTCTAATTCTTCAATTGGATAGGTTCTTGTAATCATTTCATCTAGCTTAATTTCTCCTTTTTTGTAATGATTTACAATTTTTGGAAAATCGGTTTGTGGATTACATTTTCCATATAAAGGATTGATGTATTTTTTATCCCATTCAAACAAAGCCATATCAATTAAAACTTCTTGTTCAATACCACTAACTTGAACAGCTGTACCAGCATTTCTTACCATTGCCAAAGGAGCAGCTCCCAATTCAGGAATGGCAGTACATTCAAAAGCATAATCGGCGCCTCTACCATTTGTCATTTCTTTCACTTTATTAGCAGCGTTCAACAAACCTTTATCATTTCTATCTGCTAAAATAGTATGCGTTGCTCCAAATTCTACAGCCATATCTAATCGTTGTTGATTAACATCAATTGCTATAATTTTTGAAGCTTTAGAAACTTTAATTCCTTGAATAACATTTAACCCAACTCCACCTGTTCCTAAAACAACTGCAGATGAATTTTCTTCAACTTTGGCAGTATTTACTGCCGATCCAAAACCTGTCATAACTCCACAACTAATTATACTAGCTGAACTATGATTCATATCTTGAATAGGATTTTTAACAACTGCCGATTCCTTAACTAATGTATATTCTGAAATAGTTCCAATATTAAAAGAACGCTCAATTGTATTACCATTCCAAGTTGTACCTTCTTTATGAGCGTGACCTGGCGTGTAACCGTTTGCTCCAGCTACTACCGGCGAGTTATTTTCACAAATATGTTCATTTTCGTTTTCACATTGAAAACATTCACCACACGGTGTTGCCCAGTTTAAAATTACAGCATCTCCAACTTTTATACTTGTTACCTTTGCTCCAACTTTTTCAACAATTCCGGACCCTTCGTGTCCCATAACAATTGGTTTTCCCCAATTTAAAGAATCGTGGTCTGTATGACATAAACTTGCAGCTTTTACAGCAACAAGTACTTCGTCTTCTTTGGGGTTTTGTACTTCTATGGTTTCAATTGAATAACTTCCGTCACCTTTCGCAATTGCTGCTTTACATTTTAAACTCATAATTTATTTTTTAGTAGTTATTTTAAGAAACTAGCTGGTTTTATTGGGATACTAGTATCTTTTAATTTTTCTTTATCAATTTCTTGTTTTCCTTTTATAAATCGGCCACCTAACACATAGGCTTTCCCGTTGTTAACTGCATCTACAGCTAATAATTCATCATCCTTAAAATACCAAACAGATTGGCATTTATCATTGTCTAATTCTAAACGCTGAATAACATCATTATAACCTTGTGAAAGTCCAACCATTTGTAATTTTACATCATATTGATCTGACCAAAACCAAGGTATAGCATAATAAACAACTTCATTTCCACAGATAGCCGATGCTGCCACTTTTGCCTGATCTACTGCATTTTGTACAGATTCCAACCTAATAAAACGATTGTAATGTGGGTTGAAATGATACGTACAATCTCCAATAGCATAAATATTAGCATCACTTGTTTTAGCTGAAGAATCTACTTTAATTCCGTTTTCAATTTCTACACCAGCTTTTTCAGCCAATTCAGTATTTACTTTAATTCCAACGCCAACAACAATTAAATCTGCTTTATATGAAGTATTATCATCGCAAACAACTTCATTTTTTCCTTCGGAAGTTTTTATTGATACAACATTTTTATTGGTTAATAAATCTACTCCGTTTTCTTGATGTAATTTATTAAAAAATTCTGACATTTCTGGAGCTGTTACGCGTTCTAAAACACGTTCTTCTCGTTCCAAAACCACTACTTTAGCACCTGTTTTTTTTAATGAAGCCGCAGTTTCCAAACCTATATATCCACCACCAATAATAACTACTCTTTTTTCTACTGAATTTTTAATAGCATTTTGAATATTTACCGTATCAGCAAATGTTCTCATTGGAAACAAATTACTCGCTGTTTTTATTCCATTAATTGGAGGAACAAAAGGTCTTGCTCCTATTGCCAATACTAATTTATCATAGGATTGTGTTTCACCATTAGATAATGTAATTGTTTTTTCTTCTTTATTTATTTCTGAAACAGTTTTTCCTAATTGTAGTGAAATATTTTCGGATTTATAATTTTGTTCAGGAAACAATAAATCTAATTCTGAATTATCTTCAGCAGATAAATATGCTTTTGATAATGGTGGCCTATGATAGGGCATTTCTGGATCACTATCAAACAAAATAATTTTACCTTCCCAGCCTTCTCTTCTTAATGAAAAAGCAAAGTTTACACCAGCGTGACTAGCACCAATTACAACGCAAATTTTATTAGACATTAATTAGCTACTTTTAAAACAACTCCATCTAATTCTTCAGTTACTTTCATTTGACAAGATAAACGGCTGTGGTCACTTACTTTTTCATCAAATTCTAGCATATCGCTTTCCATTGCACTTGGAGCTCCTGTTTTGTTCCAATGCTCAGGTTCTACGTGAACGTGACAAGTTGCGCAAGAGCATACTCCACCGCAGTTTCCATCAATTCCTTTAATTTTATTTTGAACTGCCAATTCCATTACGTTCCCTGAATTTCCTTCAACAGTTATTGTTTCATTAGCTTGTGTTACAAATGTTATTTTTGCCATAATATTTTTGATTTTTTTAGTTAAGTATATTTTTTTAGTTCTAGTTAAATTTCATTTGAATGCTATTGAACCCTACTTTTCGTTTAAATTCTCCAAGTGTTTCAATATTTTCATCAGCTTCTAAAATTTCAATTGAATCCACTTTTTTAATGAGTGTTTTAATTAAAACTTTTAAAATTTGACGAGCGTGCGTAGCTCCTAAACAGTTATGTGTTCCAAAGCCGAAAGCAACGTGTGGATTTATTTTTCTGTCAATTACAACTTCATTAGCTTTTTCAAAAACAGTAGCATCTCTATTTGCTGAAGCCCAGTTTAACGATATTCTTGTGTCGGCCTGTATAGCGTGTTCACATACTTGAGTATCTTCAGTTGCAACACGTCCCATATGCGTTAACGGTGAAAAATAACGTACCAATTCTTCAATAGCGAAGTTTAAAATTTCTGGTTCGTTTTTAATACGTTCTAAAGAAGCAGGATTTTCAGCAAAATAAGCCAAAGAGTTTGTTACAGCATTAATAACAGTATCTCTTCCTCCAGAGAAAGTTAATACTACAACTCCTTTTATTTCTTCATCGGTTAATTTTTTACCATCAACCTCAGCAGCTAATAATTTTGAATAGAAATCATCACCAGGGTTTTGTTTACTTTCTTCAAGTTTCTTATCAATATAATCGTATAAAACTTGTGCTTTACCAGCATCTAAAGCCGTTTCTTCACTTCTAAACACGTGAGTTCCCCAAGAAATCCATGTCTCAGATTCAGAAAAAGGAACATTAAATAATAAGGTTAACGCGCGAGATTGTAATACCAATGAAAACTCATTAATTACCTCAACACTATCCTTAGTTAAAGCTTCATCAATTAATACACCAATTTGTTTTTCTAATTGTGCAGTATATTCTTCTTCTAAAGGTCTTTTAAACCAATCTTCAACCACAGCTCTGTAACTTCCGTGTTGTGGCGGATCTACTTCAAAAGGAATTTGACGAATGTCTCTAATATTTACTTCGGAAGGAACCACAATTCTACCCGGTTCAGCACCAGATTGAAATGTTTTATGGTTATGTGCACATCTACGAACATCTTTATGTCCTAACACCATTTTAACAGGATCGTTTTGGTCATCCATTTCACCAATTCCAACTTCTTTTCTTGCCTTTTCAAATGGGTCAGAAAATGTACATTTTGCCATTACTTTTTTGTTTAAGTTTCTAATTTTTATTTAGTTAAATCAAAAATGAAGAAACTAAATGGGAAAATTATAAACTTTTTTAGCTTAAAAAGTGCTTATTTTGACTTAAAACAATAAGAATCGTCAAATTTTGGCTAATATTAGAGATTTGAGTTTTTTATTTAGAACGAAAACAAATAAGACCAAATAACCTTTATTTAATGCTTTACGTACATTTTTTTTGCTCTGTAAACGCACGTATTATTTTTACAAGTATCGCAAATGTAACCAAGGTATTTTACCTCTTTCCCAATCCCCACAATTCCACTAACAGATTTTACTGGACTCATTAATGAAGTTTCACTTAAACTAATATTGCAAAAACCTTTTGGAAAGAATGAAAATAGGTTTTGTTGATCTTTTACCAACCAATCGCAATAACCAGGACTGTATCTATTTGTTAGTGATAAATTATTTAAACTTACCATTGTTTTTAATTTTTCATAAATAAGATCCATCGCTCCTTCAACCAATAAAGAGCCCGTTGAATCTACCACATAACTCATTACAATATCGCCGTCTTCATTATATTTATGACTCAATTTTTCAATTTCGTAACCAGCAGTACACGTAAACAAAGCAGCAAATTCGGCATTTCTTAAAAATGAAGTAATCATTCTTCCTGTTTCAAAAGTTTTATCTTCAACTTTAATAAACCCATCTTTAGCAGAAAAATCTGTTACAGGTTTTATGGTAAATCCACCTTCTATATTTTTATTATTTGAAAGTAATTCTATAGCAGTATCAATCATACTATTAAATGGTTCTTCAGGAACTGGTCCTAAACCCATAAACGATGAAATTTCTTCTTTTTCAAGTTCAATTTCTGAAAAATCTATTTTATATGTATATGTGCCTTTCACTATATTTATTTTGTTTTTTGAAATAACCCTCGTAACGTTCTTAAACTCATTTGCTCACCAAAGGCTATTATTTCACAACTTCCTGTATAATTTTCTAATGGAATTATTTCGTAATTATTATAGGTTAAATGAAATAACTTAAACTCGTTAGCTCCTACCCTAACAAATCCTTTTGCTCGAATACTTATGCTACTTAATTCTTTTAAAAATACGTTTAAATTTTCTTCTGAAATAATATCAGTTGTTCTATATACAGCAGTTTTTATAGCTTCAGGTCGTGTATCTTCAGAAGTAATGTTTGGTATTTCGTTTACCTGATTTAACTCCGTTGATTTTACATTGCAAAATTGATGTTGTTCAATTACTGCAAACGGATTTATTTCTTTTACTTTTTCAATAACCTTTTCAATTTGGTTTTTATCAACCAAATCTGTTTTATTCAAAATAATTTTATCAGCAACTCTAACTTGATGTTTTGCTCTTTGTACAAAAGCAGCACTTTTATTAAAGTTTAAAGCATCAACTACACACCAAGCCCCAGCATAACGGACTTTATTGCTTATCTCGTCTTTATTTAATAATTCACATATTGAAATTGGATCTGAAATTCCAGATGCTTCTAAATAAATTATTTCTGGATTGTATTGCTCAAGTAATGTTGTTATGTTTTCAATAAAATTACTTAACAAACACACACAAAAAACCGAGCCGTTGTTTATTTCAACTAGTTTAAAATTGTCTTCAGTAAGTTTTAATTCTTTACCATCTACACCACTTGGCGCAAACTCGTTTTGTATAACTGCAATTCTTTTATCTTTATGTAAAGAAAGTAGATTTTTAAGCAGCGTTGTTTTTCCACTGCCTAAAAATCCACTAATAAGAATTAAGTCTGTCATTAATATTTATATTTCTTTCATTTAAAGTTTTCGTCACCCTGAACTTGTTTCAGGGTCTCACACTATTTAACTCCTTGTATGATGGGATTCTGAAACAAGTTCAGAATGACAATAAATTGAATTTGTATGCTATATTAATTAACAACAACTTTAGTATCTAAATGCTTTTGAATACATTTTACCAATTCAGTTTTTGGAGGAATAATTGAAATAAATTCAATTTCTCCATCAATACAAATGGTTGGTAGGTTTCTAACACCTAAACTCATCATCATTTGAATACCTTCTTGGTTTTTAATTTTATGCTCTACATATTCAATATTATCAGCTCCAATTTCTTCAACAGCCAATTCAACCGCTTGCATCATATATTGACAAGGTGCACAACCTTCAGAATCTAAAGTAATTACATCTATTTTTACTTTATCGTTTGTAAAGTAATTTTCTAAATCTAACAACTCTACATCTTTTGCTGTTTGTCCTTTTGTTCTCAACACATCTTGTTGATATTCATCGTGAACAATTTCTGCAATGGCTTCTAAATTTTCTGGAGGAGTTGCCATAGGTAAATCGCAACCAGGAGCTAAAATAAATCCTTTTTTACCACCAATATCCATACATTCCATTGCTTCGAACTTACAATCTTCTGGAGTACCAATTAGTAAAACAGAAGTCAGCTTCATATTCCCACCAAAACTGATTTCGTATTTATCGCATTGTTCTTTTAAGAAATCTAAAGGAATATTTTCATCAATTGAAATATTGTCTGGCTCACATTTACACATTTCTTCAATGTTTTGTGTAGCATTTCCGCAGACAAAGAAAGAACTCAAAGCTCCACACTCTCTAATATGACTGAAAACTTCTTTACAATACGGAGAAACAAACATTTCAAAAGACATTGGATCTATTTGACTAACCATAGGATCTACAACCGCAACAACATCACAACCAGCTTCAATATAATAATCAGACATTGCTTTACCAACTTTGGTGCAATAATCCATTACTTTACCTACGTATTCTGGGTCTTCAAATAATTTCATAAAAATATCTGTACCCATTAAGTGCAATGCCAATGTAAACGGCCCAGTAATTAATCCGTATAAAGCAATATCTGGATGCGCTTCTTTTATTTTTGAAGTAGCATTCATTACCGTTGCAATTCTGCCTTTACAACGACACGGAACTTTTAAATCTTCTAATTTTAAACTTCCATCTGCTAATGGATGAGAAACTACAGCTGGCGGATTATCTTCAGACCATTTTAATTCACAACCCAACACTTCAGCTTCAATTTGAAGGTCAAACGTTACAGGAATACCATCTGGATTGTATTTTTTTATTGCTTCTTCAGCACCATCAATTATGTGTTGTTCAGATTTAAAATAAGTGGTAGCATTTAAGTCTAACAAATGTCCTGCGTGCGCACCAACAAATGGTACCCAAGGCACACGTTCCACTTCTTGACGTTTCATAGCTGCTTTTACTAATTCTAAACCTTTCATTATGCTGACATTTTAAGTTTGTTCATAAATTCAACAACACCTTGTGGGTCTGCTGAAAAATTATCTGCACCAATTTGGTCGCAGAATTCTTGTGTTATAGGAGCTCCGCCAATAGTTACTTTTTGGTTTGGATGCACTGCTTTAATTTCTTTTACAATGTTTTCCATACTAGCCATTGTTGTAGTTAACAATGAAGAAAGACCGATAATAGCATCTGGAAATTCAGCAATTGTATCTATGAATTTTTTTGCAGGAACGTCAGTTCCTAAATCAATAACTTCATATCCATTTCCTTCAACAATCATAGACACTAGGTTTTTACCAATATCGTGTAAATCACCAGCAACTGTACCAATAATAAACACTCCTTTTTTATCTGTATTTCCTTCAGCAAATAATGGTTTTAAATGTTCCATTGCTGTGTTCATTGCTTTTGCAGACATTAAAACTTGAGGAACAAACACCTTGTTTTCTCTAAATTTAACACCAACTTTTTCCATACCAACAATTAAACCTTTTGATAAAACATCTCCAGCTGAAGCACCTTTTTCAAGAGCTTGTACAGTTAATTCATCAGCACCATCTTGATCTTTCATATTTGGCGGATAAGGAGCTGCTTTATTAATTTTACCAAACTCTACACAATCCGATATTTTGTTAAATAATTCTTCCATTACGCTAGTTCTTTTTCTTTTAGTTGCGATTGTGCAACTTCAATAAATGTTAATATGTTTTCTAATGTAGTATCGCTTTCTACGGAATGAGAAGGAGAGAAAATGTATCCTCCTTTTTTACCCATTTCAATAAGCTTTAATGATTCTTCTCTAACTTCTTCAGGAGTTCCAAAAGGCAATGTTTTTTGCATAGATAAACCTCCGTGGAAACATAGTTTCCCTAAATAATCGTTATGAATTTCGTGAACATCCATTACCTCTGGTTGGAATGGGTTGAAACAATTTAAACCTGCTTCTATTAATGATGGAAATAATTCATCAACATCTCCACAAGAGTGAATCATTACCTTTTTACCTGCATCTTTAACACGTTTATACATACGTTTAATTTGTGGGTACATAAACTCGTGCCATAAATCGGCTCCCATAATTAAACCGTGTTGTTGTCCCCAATCATCACCAAAATATACGGCATCAACATCGTACTCTAATGCTTTGTCAATTTGAGCAATGTTGTAGTCTGCAATTTTTTCGAATAAAGCGTGTACAAAGTCTGGATACATATAAAAGTCCATCAATAAGTTTTCCATACCTCTCATTGACCAAGCTCTTTCGTATAAAGAGAATCCTATTTGAAACACTCTAAATAAATCTGGTTTTTTCTCAATTTCAGATTCTATATTAGCAAAAAATCTTGGGTCGTGTGGATCTGGAAATTCAAGACCTTCAATAGTTGGTTCTTTAATAATATCCTCTACTGGCATTCCAATATCTTTATCAACACTTCTGTCCCACACCACACCAAAAACATCTTGAAAATGATCTTTTTTTACTTCATCAAAAAAACCAATATCACTACCTAAATTTAATATGTGGTTTCCCAAAATAACATCTAAGTCATCAGTTTTATAATACTCTTGCAGCATTTCCTTTGGTTCTTTAGTAAATTTAAAAGACCAAGGCACATAAGGTGGTTTCTCATGGTTTAACACCATTTTTATTATTTCTCTTTTAGTCATTATGTTTTGTGAATTTAGATTTTGTTTAACACAAATTTACTTCTGTATTTCTAATCAATCTACTTTGATTTTAACATTATAATACCTTATTTTGATATGATTAAAATCATATTTTAGGTTTTTAAATCATTATAGACTACCTTTAAACTTTTAAAAAAAATATTTTGAAAGCACAATTTGAAAAAATAGCTGCATCTTCACTAAGTTCGTTTAACGCATTTATTTATGAAGATAAAAATTTTGATGCACCTTGGCATTTTCACCCAGAATACGAATTAACGTATATTGTAAAAGGTGAAGGTATTCGATATGTTGGTAATAATGTTCAAAAGTTTGAAGCAGGAGATTTTGTTTTAATTGGCTCTAACTTACCACATTGCTGGAAAGATTCTAATTCTGTCACGGATGTAAAATCTATCGTATTTCAATGGAGTGATAATATTCTTGGAGACAATTGGCTAAAAAACAATGAATTTAAAAACATAAAGCACCTATTAAATAAAGCAAACAAAGGAATTTTGTTTAACCCTTCTTTTTCAAAAAACATTGAATCAAGACTAAAAACTATTATTAACCAAAACCCATTAGATAAATTACTTAATTTTATTAAACTATTGGAATATTTAAGTAGCGTTAATGATTTTAATACACTTACATCTGATGGTTTTACACCTAGCTTAAACTTAAAGGCAAATAAACGAATTGATATTGTTTATGATTATGTTCAAGCTAATTACGATAAAAAAATTAAATTAAATGATGTATCCTCCCTTGTTTCAATGGGAGATGAAGCTTTTTGCAGGTTTTTTAAAAAATCGTTAAGCAAGTCGTTTTTTACCTTTGTAAATGAATACCGAATTAATTTAGCTTGTAAACTACTTATAGAATCGAATAAACAGGTAAGCCAAATTGCGTATGAATGTGGTTATGAAAGCCTACCGTTTTTTTATAGACAATTTCAAAAATTTATGGATTGTTCTCCATTAGTTTTCAAAAAAATGTATCATAAACTATAAGTTAAAATTGCAGTTTTCTAAACGAATACCTAATAATTGTATCGCAATTTTGTTTAACTCTTTTTCTGTTCCAGAAAAATGATAAACTCTATGAAAATGTGATAAAATTTCGTTTGGTTTTAACTCCTTAAATGGTGAGGTTGACTCTAATTCATAAAAACTAGCAATATCGGTTTTAGAATAATCCATTGCACCATTGTTATATATAGGTATTACTTCACCTTTATATGGCTCTTTTTGAATTGCTGCATTAGAATTAAAAAACAAACTATCTGCTGTTTTTTTATATTGAATTATTGTTAAACGCTTATTTTCTTTTGAATAACAACCATAAATTTCTGGAGCTATAAAATTGGGTATTCCAATTTTACTTCTATATTTTCCATCTACTTTAAATAATACAGTATTATTCTTTATTTGAAATCTATGTTGATCCAAATCTCCCATATATTTATAAACATCTGTAAACTTGGCTGTTTTATGCAATGGAATTATAACAATACTTTGATCAGTACCTTTAAACATACCTGCACTCCAAATAGAAACTAACCCTTTATTTTTAACCCAAGTAATAGTATCTAAATTTGTTAGTTTATGAGAACTCTCATAAGCTATATACTTTAATTTATTTGACAGTTCAATATTAAGGTTTTTATCAATTAAACTCTTTTTAAGCAGTTTTATGGTTCTATTAATTTTAAAGTTAAACTTAGTACCAATAAAATTAGTGAGACTCATTTCCTTCTCCATTTGCACTTTCTCTTTTGAAGAAGAAACTACCGAATACGGCTCATTACTTAAACTTGCAGGTACAGCCCAATTATCTTCACTAAAAGGTTTAATTTGCTGGTAATAAAATGAATATTGTCCACCAAGTGGTCCAACCCAAACTCTATCTTCACCTCCTATACCTCCAATATTGTTTTCTAGTAATGCTTTTGTATTAAACCAACCATTACTACTTCCTTTTATTCCATTAAAAGAACTGGTAATTACTTTACCTTGAAATTGTGGAGTAATTACCAATCTAGAGTTTTTATTATTAACCGTTAATTCAATAATTTCTGTATGAGATTTTAATAAATCAACATCACTTTTATAATTTCTTTTTGAAGAATTACAAGAGATTAGCAATAATAAAAAAACAATTATTAAACCATTTTTCATTTAATTAAAATAACAAACTATTTAGATTTTAACTGTAAAACTATTGATTTAATGTCTTTAGTTTTTGCTGTTACCTCAACTTTACTACCCTTTTTTGTAGATTGAAGAATTAGTATAGCTTTACCATTATGACTAACAACTTTATTTGTTTTATGTGGCTGTATATTCATTTCCCAACCATTATCAACTCCTAAGTTTTTAACTTCGCCTTCAATATTAAATTCAATTTCTTGATCTTTATCTACTATTAAATTTCCTTTATCATCTACTAACTTGGCGGTAATAATGGCAACATCATAGCCGTCAGCATTTAAAACAGTTTTAGTAGATTCAATTTCGATTTTTGACACCTCTTTCGTAGTATTTAAAACATACTCATCTACTTTTTCACCTTTGTTATAACCAACAACCTTTAGTTCTCCTGCTTTAAAAGGAACTAACCATTTTAATATGTTATCTGTTTCAGTAACATCAGCTAACTTTTGTTTCCCTAAAGATTCGCCATTTAAAAATAACTCAGCTTCTTCGCAATTGGTATATGTTTGAACTACAATTGATTCGTTTTTATCATATTTCCATTTTGGGTACGTTTTATACCATTCCCATTTACGTAACATTTTCCATACTGGAGCTGGTGTATATTGCATATCGAACTTCCAACCATCTTTTTTTGTATAAGAAAATTCAGATTCATCAGCTGGAGTTGTAACCATATAAACTTTTGGTTTTTCTACCCATAAACATTCAAAAAAGTGACCTCTAGGCGTTTTAAATCCAGCATAATCAAAGAAGGAAATATTCAATCCTTTTCTTGGCCAAGGACCAGCTTCTCCAAGGTAAGCAAAACCTGTCCAAACAAAAATTCCAGGTACAAATTCTCGATCCTTTACGGCTTTCCACTCACTATAAGCTCCCCAATTTTCAGACCCTAATATTTTTAAATTTGGATACGTTTTATGTGCAATATCATATTCAGTAGCCCTATAATTCAATCCATATACATCTACAACTTTTCCATAGCCAGTTGCCATTCCCACAGATGGTAATACGCTACCACAAGTAACAGCTCTAGTTGTATCAACCTCTTTTGTCCATTTTACCAATTGCTCAGCCATTTTAGCTAAAGGCTCTTCACCTTCAATAAATTCATTTAAAACTTTAGTAATTGTTTCTGCATTATAGTCTGGAACTAATTCGTAACCTTGCTCACTCGACTTTTCATTAACCTTTTTAAATGCTTTTGAATAATGACCAAATGTCCATTCAATTTCGTTACCAATACTCCACATTATTACAGAAGGATGGTTAAAATCACGAAGAATTAAATCTTTTAAATCACGTTCAGCCCACTTATTAAAATGAACAGGGTAAGATTTAGCAATCTCACCTTTTGCAGCATTATCGCCAATATAAACTTTGTTTTTTCCTTTTGCATTATACCACTCGTCAAAAGCTTCAGCCATTACTAGAATCCCTTTTTCATCACAAACATCCATTAATTCTACAGAATGTGGATTGTGAGCCATTCTAATTGCATTAACACCAATAGATTTTAACTTGTCAATTCGGTATTCCCAAAGTCCTTTTGGCACTGCTGCACCAACAAGTCCAGCATCGTGATGTAGATTTACACCTTTAATTTTTACATTTTTCCCATTTAAGAAGAAACCTTTATTCGCATCGAATTTAAAAGATCTAATCCCAAACTTTTCTGTGGTAACATCAACTAATTTTTCATTTTGAAATACCTGTGTTTTTAAAGTATACTGATTTGGATTTTTAAGACTCCATAATTGAGGTATTTCAACATTTAAAACTAATTTGCTTTCTAATGTATTATTTATTTCTGAAGTAGCTTCAGCAACTATTACTCCATTTGTATCTAGAACAGAATATTTAATAGCAATGTTTTCAAGTGAACTAGAATTGCTGTTTTCTAATTTTGTTGAAATTGAAATCTCAGCAGCTTCTATAGAAACTTTTGGGGTAGTAATTTGTGTACCCCATTGTTTAATATGTAATGGCGAAGTTTTTATTAATTGAACTTTTCTATAAATTCCTGAACCCGTATACCAACGAGAATCTGCATATGCATTTCTATCTACTTTTACAGCAATTACATTATTACCTCCAAAATTTAGGTGTTTGGTTAAATTGTAAGAAAACGAACTATAACCGCTCGGTCTATCACCTAATAAATGACCATTAATCCAAACTTTTGAATTATTATAAACTCCATCAAACATTATGCATATTTCTTTACTTTTATCATCAGCAGAAAGTTCAAAACTTTTTCTGTACCAACCAATTCCACCTTCAACAAAACCAGTACTTGCAGCTGAATTTTCTTGGGTATAACCAGTTTCTATACTCCAATCATGTGGAACATTTAATTCTCTCCAAGAACTATCGTCAAATTTGGTTTGAAAAGCATCTTTTTCAACCCCTAAATTAAATTTCCAGTTATCATTAAAATCTTCAACAATACGTGGAATCTCATTCTTAGAATTTGAACAAGAAGTTAAAAACAATACACTAACTAAAAAAGCTATAAATCTCATAATCTAATTTTTAATATTATTTTGTAAGAAGCTAAATAGCAACCTACTTTAGGTATTCAAAAATATAAAAGCAATAATTATAGTATGGCAACATTTATCTTTTATGTTAGAACTATTGATTTATTTACATAAAAAAAGCTGAATATGATTATATATTCAGCTTTTAAAAAATTGTTAATTATATGCTATTTTATTTCTTCTTTACCATTTTATAAACCTCAGAACCAGCAGCTAAAAATGCACCCGTACCATAAACTTCAGTTTTGTCTGCCCAAGCTTTTCCAGGTGCAGCTCCTATTGGTTGCACGTAACCTAACATTCCATCTTTGGTAACATAACTTACTAATGCATTCCAAGCTTTTTCTACGTGAGGTTGATAAACTTCTTTATCTAACAATCCTTTATTTATGCCCCAAGCCAAACCAAATGTAAAAAACGATGTACCGCTAGTTTCTGGAGTAGGATATTTATCTTGATTCAACAAACTCATTGCCCAATGCCCTTTTGGAGTTTGAATTTCAATTAGCTTTTTTGCCATTTTCAAGTAAATATTTTTAAAATATTCATACTCTTTAGAACCTGGCTCATACTCATCCATAATTAAAGTTAAGCCTCCAAACACCCAACCATTTCCACGAGACCAAAATATCTTTTTTTTGTTATCTAATTTACCTATATAACTATTATCTCTATAAAATAGATCTTCATCAGCATCATATAAATGATTACGAGTTGCTTCGAACTCTTTCATCATAAATTTGGTATACTTTTTATCTCCAGTTTCTTTAGTTAGTTTAGCTAAAACTGGTGGTGCCATAAATAATGCATCGCACCAAGTCCACCTTTCCAAATGTTTATATTTATCCAGTGTAATAGGTTCTTTACTTGGATTCTCTAAAATATAATCAAAGCTTTCTATTGTTGGTTTAATCATATATTTCTCCCCATACTTTCTATACAATTCGAAATACATCTGACCAATGGTATGGTCATCTGCATGATATTTTCTATGGTGCAATTTCCACTTTTGTTCTTCACCTATTGATTTCAACCATTTATAATACTTCTTTCCTCCTTTCATTTGAGCAAGTTTAACCATACCTACATATAACGCTCCGTTTGTCCAAGCGGCAATATGGTGCGGTTTTTTTCTTCCACTATAAGTTTCTCTAAAATGTTCAATTTGCCAATTGGCAACACTCTTCATTTCTTTTTTAACTTGTTTCGGTTTTATGGTTTGTGCTTCAGAAGGTATTGAAACAACTATTAATAATATTATTAAAGTATACTTGTAAATTTTCATAATGATTGAAATTAGTTTATAGCAAATATATTAAAAAATACAATCGATTGTATTTCTTTAAAGAACTCTAATATTATAAGTATTATTTTATTTTAGGTAACATATGATTTATTCCGTTAAAGCAAATCAATATTAACGCTTAACTTGTAAATTATGATTAAAATTATAGTTTAATTCATTTGTTACTTATAATCATTCAATAGTTCAAACACTAGCATAGGTTTTCAATTAACTTTATCAAACATTAAGTTTTACATAAGCAAATACATTTAAAAGATATTAAACAATCAACAATACTATTCAATTCAAAATTTTTTAATAATGAAAAAACAATTATTCCTTTTTACTGTAAGTCTATTATTTTCTGGCTTACAATTAACTGCACAAAACCCTTTGGTTACACATATGTACACTGCCGATCCAACGGCAAGAGTATTTAACGGAAAACTGTATGTATTTCCTTCATCAGATATTGTTTGTGAAGATGGTAAAGGTGAAAATGGTTTTTGTATGCCCTATTACCACGCTTTTTCTACGGAAGATTTAACAACTTGGGAAGACCATGGAAAAATTATTGACCAAACTGAAGTGCCTTGGGGGAAAAAAGATGGTTTTGGAATGTGGGCTCCGGATTGTGTTGAAAAAGATGGAGTTTATTACTATTACTACCCTGCTCCACCAACAGATAAATCTGCTTTTAGAAGAGTTGGTGTTGCAACTGCAAATGATCCAGAAGGTCCTTATTTATTAGAAAATGATTATATAAAAGGTGTAGATGGTATTGACCCTAACGTATTAATTGATGATGATGGAAGAGCTTATTTATATTACGGAGGTGGAAAAACTCTTAGAGTTGCAGAATTAAATGCAGATATGAAATCTATTAAAGGTAAACCAAAAGTTATAGAAACATTACCTGATGGTTATAAAGAAGGTTCTTTTATGTTTAAAAAAGATGGTGTTTACTATTTTACTTTTCCACACGACCAATCTGGTTCAGAAGAAATAGGATACGCAACCGGAAAAAACCCAATGGGTCCTTTTGAATATCAAGGAATAATTATGGATCGTTTCAAAGATGGTATTTGGACTAACCATCATTCAATAGTTGAATATAAAAATCAATGGTTCATTTTTTATCATCACCACGATATTTCAAAAAACCAACATTTACGTTCTATGAGAGCAGACAGCTTATTTTTTGACAACAATGGAAAAATTCTTAAAAAGAAAGCAACTTTAAGAGGTATTGGAATTACCAAAGCAGATAAACTAGTTCAAATTGATAGATTTTCAACTTCACACAATTTAAAAGTAAGTAGATTAAAAGATAACAACGTAGTTGGTTGGCAATTAGATTATATTAAAAACGGATCTTTTGTAACATACAATTCTGTAGACTTTGGTAAAAACAGCCCTAAAAAGTTAAGCATTAGGGCATCTTCTGGATTACAAGGTGGAAATATTAAAGTGTATGTTGGAAATTATTTAGTTTCAACAGTAAAAGTTACAAATACAGGAAATTGGAACAACTGGAAAGAATTTGAAGGAACTATAAGTGGTGAAATTTCAGGTATTAAAAACATTAAACTGGTTTTTGAAGGTGGTGATAATTATTTAATGAATGTAGATTGGATTAAATTTGAATAATAAATTAAAAATACAACCGTATAACAAAAGAAAAACATTTGTTGCAATAAAATAAACTTCTATAACATTTATATCTAGATTAAGAAGTATTTTTGATACAAAATAAATATGGTGTATGTATCAAAAAATTATATTGGTTGTTTGTTTTGTCTTTATTCAATTAAAAGCAACCATTTATTCTCAAGTAAACCACATAACAACAAGAACTAATATAAATTTAACCGATTGGAAATTTAAAAAAGGAATTTGGTACAATGCTCAAAAAAAGGATTACAATACTAATTCTTGGGGTAATGTAAAAGTTCCTCATACCTACTCTATGGATGCCATAGAAAAAACTGGATATTACAAAGGTGAAGCTTGGTACAGAACATCTATTGACGTTCCTCAATCAATGAAAAATGAACGAATTTTTATTCGTTTTGAAGGTGTTGGTCAAGAAGCTCAAGTTTATTTAAATGAAAAAAGCTTAGGAAAACACATTGGTGGATATTCTGCCTTTATTTATGAAATCACAGATGTAGTAGAATTTAATAAAAAAAATTTAATTGCTGTAAAAGTTACCAATGAACCTAACTTTAAAAGAATTCCTGTAGATGATAAATTGTTTAATCATTATGGAGGAATTTATCGTCCAGTTCAAATATTTTCAACACCAAAGCAAAACATTTCACCAAATTATTATGCTTCTCCTGGTATTTTTATTGAACAACAAGAGCTATCTAGTCAATTAGCAACCTTAGAAATAAAAATTCATGTTTCATCTTCAACTAAAAATAAACCTTCAACTTTATCGTATAAGGTATTTGATAGAGAAAACAACTTAATCATCTCAAAAAATCAACTAGTTTCATTTTCAGAAAAGGAACAAATTGTTTCTCAAAAACTTGAAATTGAAAACCCAATTTTATGGAATGGTAAAATGAATCCATATTTATATAAACTTGAAGTTGAATTAAACCACTACGGAAAAATTGATAAAGTTATTCAAGCTTTTGGCTTAAGAACCTTCAAAGTAGATCCAGAAAAAGGATTCTTTTTAAATGATAAACCCTATAGACTTAATGGTGTAGCAATTCATCAAGAATGGAAAGACAACGGGCCAGCATTATCTAATGAACAACATCAAAAAGATATAGATTTAATTGATGAAATGGGAGCAACTAGTATTAGAATGTCTCATTATCAACATTCAGATTTACAATATCAATTAGCTGATAAAAAAGGGTTATTGGTTTGGGCTGAAATTCCTTTTGTTCACGATTATAGCGGTAGAGAACAAGGAAATGCTAAACAACAATTAAGAGAATTAATCCTTCAAAATTACAATCACCCTAGTATCTATGTTTGGGGATTGTGGAATGAAGTTAGAGCTTGGAAAGGTAAAAATGCACCTCCAGTTTTACTTACTCAAGATTTAAATAAATTAGCGCATAGTTTAGACAAAACTAGATTAACGGCTTCTGCAAGTGATCGTGGAATGATTTCTAATATGGGAAACATTTCTGATCTACAAGCTTGGAATAAATATTTTGGTTGGTACTACGGAGAATATGAAGATATGGGCAAATGGTTAGATAATGCTCGAAAAGAATATCCTGAAATTGAATTAGGAATTAGCGAATATGGTGTTGGTGGAAATATTTACCAGCAAGATGTAGCTAAATTGGAAAAACCAATTGGAAATTATTTTCCTGAAAGTGTTCAAACCAACTACCACGAAGTAACATGGAAAATTATAAAAGATAGACCTTTTGTTTGGAGCTCCTACATTTGGAATATGTTCGACTTTTCGGTTGCAGGATGGAACCGTGGTGGAATTCAAAATTTAAATCATAAAGGTTTAGTTACGTTTGATAGAGCAATTAAAAAAGATGCTTTCTATTTCTACAAAGCTAATTGGAATAAAGAACCGATGCTTTACATTGCTGAACAACGAAACAACATAAGAACCTCTTCAAAAACCAATGTGAAAATTTTTACCAATATTAATAAAGTAACACTTTATCTAAATGGTAAAAAGGTGCGCTCTTTAAAACAAACAGCAGATTTAAATACTATTATTTTTGAGAATATCAACTTAACTAAAGGTAAAAACATTATTGAGGTTAAAGGTAAAATCCAAAAAGAAATAGTAGCCCACAAAGTTATTTGGGAGTTAAAATAAAATTTTAAATTTTCATTTAAATCTAAGCTTTTGAAAAAATAAACCTAAAAAATATTCCAATTTAGTCAAAGTGAAAATCACAACAAACAATGAAACATATTTTAATTATTTTTATTGCTCTTCTAGCACTAACTTCCTGCCAACAAAAAAAGAAAAAAGTGAAGCAATAAACCAAAAAGCTTTTCCGCTTTATTTAAAAGATATAGAACATAACAGAAAATTAAGCTCAGCTATAAAACATAGTTTTGAACACTACGAAGCTCCACGTATTTTAGATAAAAAAGTACGTTTAAAAATCTCAAAATAATTAAGAATGAATTTCAAAAATATTTTTATAATCCTAATTTCGATTGTTACTTTCAATGCTTGCAATAAAACTAAAAAGATAAACTCTTCAGATGATATTATCCATTCACAAGCCGATAGTATACTCAAAACTTTGACTTTTAAACAAAAAATTGGTCAGCTTCAACAAAGAATTATCACAAAAATTGATGATGATTTAAAAACTGAAATTAAAAATGGTGAAGTAGGTTCTATTTTGGTAAATTTAAAAGTAATTACAAATGCTTCGATAAGAAATGAACTTCAAAAAATAGCAGTAGAAGACTCAAAATCTGGAATTCCAATTATCTTTGGTCAAGATGTAATTCACGGTTATAAAACAATGTTCCCTATTAACCTAGCACAATCTTGTTCTTGGGATACATTAGCCGTAAAAAAAGCTGCTTCAATTGCTGCTAAAGAGGCTACAACTTTAGGAATCGATTGGACTTTTGCTCCAATGATTGATGTTTCAAGGGATGCAAGATGGGGAAGAATTGCTGAATCTTATGGTGAAGACACTTTTTTAAACTCACAATTTGGAGTAGCTGCCGTAAAAGGTTTTCAAGGTAAAGATGTTTCCCAACCAAATAAACTTGTTTCTTGTTTAAAACATTATGTCGGTTATGGAGCTTCAATTGGCGGAAGAGATTATCAATATACCGAAATTTCAAAAAGAACATTGCATGAAACCTATTTACCTCCATTTAAAGCTTGTGTTGATGCTGGTGCTTTAACCGTAATGAGTTCGTTTAACGATATTAATGGAATTCCGGCAAGTGCAAACAAAGAAACACTAAAGCATATTCTAAAAAACAAGTGGCAATTTTCTGGTTTTGTAATTAGTGATTGGGATGCCGTTGAACAATTAATTTATCACGGTTACGCTACTGATTCTACTGAAGCTGCTTACAAAGCTATCAATGCTGGAATTGATATTGAAATGAAGAGTAACACATTTAAAAAGCTTTCTGAAGAAAAAATTGATATCAATATTTTAAATGATGCCGTAAAAAGAGTTTTATATGTAAAGCTAAAAAAAGGTTTATTTAAAACTCCTTATGTTAATGAAAATAGAAGCAAAAAAGATGTTTTAACCAAAGAACATAAATTATTTGCAAGAAAATTAGCAAGTGAAACTATGGTTTTACTTGAAAACAAAAACAATATTTTACCTATAAAAAATAAACCGTTGACTATTTCAGTAGTTGGATTGTTTTCAAAAGAACAAAATTTAAATGGTTGGTGGAAATCTAATAGTTCTCCAAATGATGTTATAAACCCTTACATAGGTCTTTTAAAAAATGCTCCTGATAACATTCAGGTTTTAGATAAAATAAATAACAAAACTGATATTATTATTGCCTGTGTAGGTGAAAAACACAACACTTTTGGTGAAAATCATAGCAGATCAAATATTGAATTACCTAACAATCAAAGTAAATTTATTTCAGCATTAAAAAAGCACAAAAAACCAATTATTACGGTTATTTTTAATGGAAGACCTTTAAATTTAACTTCTGAAAAAGAAAGTTCTGATGCTATATTAATTGCTTGGCATCCGGGAACTGAAACAGGAAATGCCCTAGCCGATATTATCTACGGAAACGTAAATCCTTCAGCAAAATTAACCACAAGTTTTCCTGCTGCAATAGGTCATATTCCTGTTTTTTATAATGATAGAAATAGCGGAAGACCAAAATATGATTTTTATACTAAAGAGTCTTGTGAACCTTTATACCCTTTTGGGTATGGCTTAAATTACTCAACTTTTGAATACCAAAATATTAAAATTTCAAATAAAGAAATTTCAAAAAATGAATCGATTACAGTTTCAGCAACTATTACCAATACAAGTAATGTTAATGGAACTGAAATTGTTCAATTATACATTCAAGATGTTGTAGGCTCAACCACAAGACCGGTAAAAGAATTAAAAGGGTTTAAAAAATTAAAACTTAAAGCTAAAGAGTCTAAAACGGTTAAATTTACCATTAATACTAAAGATTTATTGGTACTAAACCAAGAATTGAATCCTGTTGTTGAAAGTGGACAATTTAATGTTTGGATTGCTCCAAATTCTAATAAAGGTTTAAAAGAATCTTTTAAAATAAAATAATAGAAAATGAAAAAAATAGCACTTATACTGTTTATTGTATCGCTCTCAGTAACAGCACAAAACCCAATTACTCCTCCCGGAATGTATATTGCAGATCCTGAGGCTCATGTTTGGGAAGATGGCAAGTTATATATTTATGGCTCGCGTGATGAAAGTGATGATTATTGGTGTTCATATACACATCACGTATTAAGTTCATCAGATTTAAAAAATTGGGATATTACCGAAAATGCTTTTTCTTCAAAAGGTAAAAATGACCAAGTAAATTTTCACGATAATTTATTATTTGCTCCAGATGCCGCTTATAAAAACGGAACCTATTATTTGTATTTCTGCTCTCCTGGCAAACCAAAAACTGAAGGTGTTGCTACGAGTAAAAACCCAAATGGACCTTTTACAAATGGTAAACAAATAAAAGGAGCTTATAGTATTGACCCTGCCGTTTTAATTGATGATGATGGACAAGCATATTATTATTGGGGACAAGGAAAACCTATGGTTGCAAAACTAAAATCGAATATGGTTGAAATTGACAAATCAACTATAACTTATCCTTTAGACAAAGAGGGAAATATTGCTTTCCATGAAGGCTCGTCTATTAGAAAAATTGGAGAATTATATTATTTAGTTTTTGCTGATGATAGTAGAGAAAACAGACCAACTTGTTTAGGTTATGCTATTGGAAATAACCCAATGGGACCTTTTGAATATAAGGGAGTAATTATTGACAATGTTGATTGTGACCCTTCAAGCTGGAACAATCATGGTTCTATTGAAAAATTTAAAGATCAGTGGTATGTTTTTTATCATCGTTCAACAAACAATTCTCAAAAATTTAGAAAAGCTTGCATCGAACCTATTTATTTTAATGAAGATGGAACAATTGATGAAGTAGAAATGACTTCACAAGGTGCAGGAGATCCTTTAAATTCAAAAGAAAGAATTGAAGCTGAGTGGGCTTGTGGTTTATCTGGAAATATTAGAATTGCGACTATTGATAACAAAGATTTAATTTCAGAAGGTTTAACGAAAATTAATAATAACGATACTGCTATTTACAAATACCTTTCTTTTGATAATAAAACAACTGGAATTGAAGTTAAAACAAGTCCAAATTCCGAAGGGATTATAGAAATTAGATTAGATAATGCAAAAGGTAAACTAATTGGTAAAGTTGAAATTTCTTCTTCAAAAAATGTAGCTTATAACATTTCGAAACGTAAGTTAAAGAATATTAAAAAAGGTAAACATGCCTTATATTTAACCTTTAAAAAGAAGTCTAAATCTGAACTTACTATAGATTGGTTTAAATTTTATTAAATAAAAAAGCGAGTGTAATTAAAGTACACTCGCTTTTTTTTATATTAATTTAATTATTACTTCTTAGTTACATACACATAATAAGCTGTATTTTTTTCTCCTTTTTTATTGAAAAAACTTGCTTCAAGCTTCGTATTTCCTTTTTGTAAATTTAAAGTAAACTCAACAGATTTAGCATTTTCTTCAAACTTTACATCTTTATCAATTCCTTGAATACTTATTGCTGCTTTAGCAAAATCTAGATTCTTTCCTTCAGGAATTGTTTTTTCTAAACCAGGAACATCTTCTGGAGTTATTTTTGGTGTAGTTGCATTAATTTTTAATCCAGATTCAATTGGGTATCTTCTCAAAGAAAATTCGTATTCACCTGGCTCAGTAACATTAATACTCCAATAACCTTCGGCAACTGCTCCATTTCTAATATATATCTGATTCCAAGCATAAAATTCTTTCTCTTTCATTGAGTGTAAATCGTGAGAAGTTAATGTTGTAGGGTTTTCAAATTTGGTTCCAATAGGAATATAAACTTCCTCGTCTCCTTGTACTGAAACTTCTTCAAACCATTTTTCGTAAAAATCGCGCATTTCCTTAACCTTTTCAGGATTAGATTCTGCTAAATTTTTCTTTTGCCCTTTATCATTTTCAATATTGTACAATTCTTTACCGTTTATTAATCGCCATTTGTTTTGCATAACAGAAGAATTTCTCCACTTCACTAATTTTTGTAAACGTTGAGAATCTGTAACCAACATACGATCATCTTTAAGTTCAGGATTTTTAAACATTGGCACTAAACTTTTTCCTGCAATTGGCATACCATCTTTTGGTAACTCAATACCACATAATTCAGCCAAAGTTGGCATAATATCTAAATTAGCAGTTAACTGAGTAATATCTTTTGAAACAGTAATATCTCCATCTTTCCAATGGATAAAAAATGGTACTCTATGTCCTCCTTCATAAGCACTTCCTTTTGCACCTCTCATTCCAGCATTAAACCCTGTAGTAATTTTCTTTTGCTTATTATATCTATAACCAGCAGCGGTACCATTATCAGTCATAAAAATTAAAATTGTATTATCAGCAATATTTAATTCTTTTAATGTTTTACGTAATTCTCCAAAGTTATCATCAACATTGGTAATCATACCATAAAAACGTTTTTGTGTGTCAGATAATAAGTTTTCATCAATATCTTTGTACATATTGTAATACTCTAACGGAACATTGTATGGTCCGTGAGGAGCATTTGTTGAAATATAGCAGAAGAATGGTTCGTCTTTATTCTTTTTAATAAAGCTTTTTGCTTCATCAAAGAAAACATCAGTACAAAAACCTTCGTATTTAGTAGGTTCTCCATTTTTGAAATATGTATCATTAAAATAAGTATTTCCCCAATAATCTGGTGTTTGATAAGCACCACCTCCGTAATGCATAACAGCTTCTTGAAACCCTCTATCGTGAGCTCTAAACGGATAATTGTCTCCTAAATGCCATTTACCAAAAGCTCCGGTTTTATAACCTGCTTGTGTAAACATATCTGCCATTGTTTTCTCCTGCTCACGAAGTAAGCTCCATCCTCCAACAGTATGCCAAACTCCTACGCTATTTGCATATCTACCTGTCATTAATCCTGAACGAGTTGGTGCGCAAGTTGGACCAACGTGAAAATCTGTTAAATGATAACTCTCCCCGTGAAAAGCATCAATGTTAGGTGTTTTAATAATTTTGTTTCCGTGAATACCTAGGTCTCCATAACCTTGGTCATCAGTAATTACTAGAACAACATTTGGTTTTTTATTGTTTTTTTCTTCTACTTTTTTATTACAACTAACAGAAATAACCGCTAGTAAAACAAACAATTTAATTAATCTCATTTTAATTTATTTATTAGTTTAATTTTAGTTCTTTATTTACAAATTAACTCACTTAATACTGCGTTTTCATCTGTAGCATTATCTATACCATAACCGTTTTTATATAAAACAAATCTATCTATGGCGTGATGTGATGATCTTACTGAAATTTCCATATTATAAACACCAGCTTCATCAAATTTCACATAAATTCCATGTCCATCATTATCACTTGTGTTCGATGCCCATTTCCAAGAATTTGCTCCATTCATATATACTTTAAACCAGCCATCTTTACTAGATCCATTAGGGTTTGGTGTTTTACCAGTTCCTTTTGGGTATACAATATGATCTCCTTTTTTTCCATAAAAATCACTTGCGTCAGCAAATCGCAACCAAGTATCGTTATGTTCCGTACCGTTATTTCCTTTCGTAATTCTTGACCTCCACATAAACCTATAAGTTCCTGGAGTTGTAATTTTTATTGGATATACTAATATTGCCGTACCTGGATCTCCAAAATGTTGCGCTCCTGTCCATACAATATATCCGCTTCCTAAATACCCTTCAATATCAGAATTTATATTCCAACCAGAGATACCTTCTAAACTCTCAAACTCAACATTTACCAAACCTTCTTTTTCTGCATACGCTTTTCCTGAAGTACATGGTGCTTCTTCTGGTTCTTGTTCCTCTTCTTCAACCACAACAACTTCTTCATCTTCTTCTATAATTACAACAATTTCATCATCTATAGAGTCTGAATTGCCTCCACAAGAAACTATTAATAACATTAGTAATGATAGATTTAAAACAATAAATACCTTTCTAGTTAACTTCATATTTAAAATATAATTAGCTGATTAATTTATTATGTTATTTTTTATTGTAGCGATTAATTTATTGGCTATCAATTGATGTTCTTCAACCTTTGGGTGCCCTTTTGAATTTTTATAGGCCGAAAAACAAGTATAAATTTCATTATCATTTAAACTTTTTACTGCACTTTCCACATAACTAGGCCATTTTGAACCTGCTTTAGTGATATCCATATTACCCAATACACAAACAATTGGAGTTTTAGGATATTTAGATCTAATGCTTTTTAAAAAGTTAGCATATGCATTAATTATTTTTTCTTCTGAAGGCTTTTCTGTTCCAAATCTTCTTTTAAATTCTTCATGTTTAGGTCTGTTAACTATCCAAGAATCATTTTGAAATAGGTTTACAACTACAACATCAGGTGTTTTCTGTGTAAAATCCCATTTACTATTTTCATTATTAGGATTTAACCTGTAATACATCTCTGGCATAATCATATTAAACCAACTTACCATAATTCCAATTCCACCGCGAGCAATACAACTATATTCAGCATTAAATGCACGTGCAGTTTTAGCAGCGTATGTATTGTAATTATTAGTTACATTACCATCTGGCTTATCATTACCACTATAATCTTCATTTCCGTGCCCTGCAGTTATAGAATCTCCATAAAACTCAAAAAACAACTCTTTTTCAGGATCTTTATCTAGAAGTTTCCCTTCAATTTCAAAACCATAAAACAAGGTTTTTCCATATGTCCATTCATTTCGTTTTGTAAGTTCTATTGAGTGCTTACCTATTGGTAAATTTGAAACTAAAATATATGTATGCTTACCTTTATTTAGCTTTAAAGTTTCAAATTTTGTTCCGTCAATTATAATATTAAAATAGTTATTTCCGTTTTCATCATCTAAAATTGCTTTAACTGAAGTTCCTTCAAAATTAATTTTTATTGAAGTTCCAGACCAATATATTTCTGAAGCTTTTTTGTTATGTGCTAAACGGCCTTCATAATTTATATTTTTATTAGTTGAACCAACAAAAGTTGTAGTTGAATTAACTGTTATTGATTTACACCCAACAACTAAGAAAAGTAATACTATATATTTTATAAAATTTTGCATTTGATTTTTATTTCTTCAATTTCCAAGCTCTAAAATATTTTACGTGGTATTCTCCATCTAATCGATTATCATCTGGAAGAGCGCCAAACCATTTATTAGACTCGCAATTAAAATTAACTTCCAATGGTTGATGCCAATGTGTATTTTTTGCTTCTCTAAATAATATACCATCTATATAAAAACGAATAAACTCTGGAGTCCATTCTAATCCCCATACATGGTAATCGGCTTGTAATTCTTTTGGGAAATAATATTTTTTAGTTCTTGAAAAATGCTTTTTTATGTTGCCTTTATCCTTTGGTGCTCTAAAAACGTGAATGTTCGAATTTAAATCGTGACGGTTATAATACAAACCTGGAGCGTTTTCACAAATATCAATCTCGGTCCACCAATCTTTACTTACATTTGTCATCCAAAAACCTGAAACCCAAGGTGCGTCCATAAGTTTTACTTCAGCTTCAAAATATCCATATAAAAATTTGTTCTTACTTTTTATAAAACCAGTAGAATGTGTAAAATCTTTTGGTAAAGCTTCATTATCATGTTTATTAACTCTTATAACTAATTCATCATTTTCTATACTAACATTAGAGCCATGAAAATATGTTGGTGGTCTTCCTTTCCATTTCGGATTGTTAGGGTACCAACGAGTTTCATTTAATTTGTTACCTGAAAACTCATCTGAAAGTTTTTTTAATAATTTCCATTTTTTTGAATTTGACTGATCAGAGAGTGGAAACTTATTGTTAGTTCTTTTTATCGATTTTTCTACATTTACAGAATCGACATAATTTTTGGGTGGTATTGTTAAATTTTGGGCAATTATTACCGTATTTATTAATACAACAAATACAAATAGCGTTTTAAATTTTAAAGTCATTTATTGAAGAGTTCTAGTAAAGATTAAAATTAGTAGTTATACATAATCTAACTAACAACATTTGATTAGAATACTACTACAAATGATTAAAAGGAGAAATATAATTTTCATATACTAAAAAAGCGATAGTCTAACTATCGCCTTTTTTGATTATTCAAACAATTTATAATTTATTTCTTTTACTCTTATAGATAATATGTCTTTAATTGATACTAAGTTTTTTTGGTTTACGTAAAAATAATAACTGTTATAGCTTCTTAATTTTACATAGTAAAGATACAAATAAAAAAAATATAAAACACAAATATTTTACACTTTTATCATAAATAACACCTAAATAATCATTTATTAACAATTCTTAAACGTTTTAGTCTTTTGTTTTTTGCCATATCAATAAAATAATTACTTTTCAAACGTTTATATAATGTAATTTTTACAAAATCTTGATTTTAATATTTTATATATTCGTAAAAACTCTTTTTTATTATGAAAACTACAATAACTTTTATTGCTATTGCCATTTTATTATCTTGTTGTAAGCAACCAGTTAATCAACTTCCTAAAGAGGTAAAAACTTCAGAAATAAAATTTAATGCTGAATTAGCTAAAAAAATTGGTGCTGATGATTATGGTATGAAAAAGTATGTTATTGCCTTTTTAAAAAGAGGACCAAATAGAAATCAGGATTCAATTACCAAAATTGAACTACAAAAAGGACATATGGAAAACATAAATAAACTAGCTAATGAAGGAAAGCTAGTTTTGGCTGGTCCGTTTTTTGGAAATGATGACTTACGCGGAATTTATATTTTTAACGTTAAAACTTTAAATGAAGCCAAGAAACTAACTGAAACAGACCCTGCAATTAAAGCTGGCTCTTTACAAATGGAATTAAAAGAATGGTACGGATCAGCTTCATTAATGCTAATTAATGACTTACATAAAAGTATTTCTAAAACCGAAATATAAAAAAAGCCTCAAAACTAAAGTTTTGAGACTTTTTTATCTAATTTATAGAATTAGATTAATACACTTTATAACTTAAACCAAACATTACATTTCCTTTAGGCATTGGCACTAAACCAACTTCAACATAGTCTGTATTAAAAATATTATTTGCACTAAATGAAAGTTCAAACTTGTTAATTTGAGCAGCAATTTTAGCATCTACTAAGTTGTAAGTATTACCACTTGTACGCTCTACAAATCTATACGAAATAGTTTGTTTTAAGTTTTTAAAAAACTGTGTTGTAATGCTCGAGTTTAATTGATGTTTCATACTATTTAATGAATATCGTGTAAAAGACGCTTCTGTGTCATTAATAACATCATCAATAAAGTTATAATTTAATTCAATATTTTGTTTGAAATCTTTCAACTTAAAATTGTAAGCAAAAGAGGTTTCAAAACCTTTGGTAGAAACTGAACTAAAATTTTGTGTTTTCCACTTATCTGAAGCATTTTGTTTAGTCCAATCTATTAAGTTTTCGGAATCTCTATTAAATAAAGCTACTGTAAAGTTAAATCTATCTGAGTAATACTTAACACCAATCTCTTCAGAAACAGCTGATTCAGGCTCTAATTCAGGGTTTCCTTCATTTCCTGGGTCTGAGTAGTACAAATCTGTATAAGTTGGTACACGATACGTATAACCAATATTACCAAAAATCTTTAAATTGTCTGAAATATCATAACCAATATCTAACCCTGGTAAAAATTGTGTGTCAAAATCTGAATAAGAACTAATTGCAACTCCTAAAGTAACATCGAACTTTTCAAGATTATCAAATCTATGTTCTAAAAATGAATTAAACGTAAATCTATCTCTATCACCTAAATTATTGCTAGATAAATATGTTTTAGAAACATCTACACCAATTCCTGTTTTACCTAAACTAGAGTTTAAAACTGCGTTTGTTTCGAAACCTGCTTTATTAGAAATATGAAAATTTCTATAAAAACTAGGATCATCTCTTTTTAATAAAAACATATCCTGATTTCTTCTCCAATAAACACGAGGTTTAATTTTAAAAGAACCTACATTGTATGTAGTAGCCAATGCCAACAAACTTGTTTGTGTTTCTTCATATTCTGTAAATGCAGGGTTTGAAGTATAAAAATTTTCTGCACCAAACTCTCTATTACTAAAAGATGCTATTAAATTATAATTAGAAATGTTTGCTTTAATAAAAGCTGATAAATTATCAAAATCGGAATTTGATCTATAACCATCCGACTTTTGTTTAGTTATTTGAGCTAAAACGCCATTGTTATCATTAAATTTTTCTTGAAAACCAATTGATATTTTTTGATTTTCGTAAGACCCATAACCTACTTTAACTTTTAACGCATCTTTATTTATCTTTTTAGTAACAATATTTATTGCTCCTACCATTGCATTTTGTCCATAAACACGTGCTGCAGGTCCTTTAACTATTTCTATTGTTTCAATATTATCTAAATCAATAATTGCATTCATTGTATGGTGTCCTGTTTGTGGATCATCCATTTTAACACCATCAATTAATAACAAAGTTTGCTCAAAATTTCCACCTCTAATATAAAGGTCTGATTGCATACCTTCTACACCACGTCTTCTAATATCAACACCTGCAACATTCTGAAGCAAATCTGTTACATTGTTTGCTGGGTTTGCTGCAATATCTTTTGCGGTTATAATTGTTACTGTTCTTGAGTTTTCAGAAATTGGTAAAGAAATTCGGTTGGATTTAACAACAACTTCTTTTAACTTAACTGTATCTTTTTGACTAAAAACGGAAGTACTAAAAGTAATAAGTACCGCCAATAATTTAAATTTATTATTCATTATTTATGTTTGTTTAATACTGGTTCAAAACTATAAATAACTAAATAATTGACTTAACTAAAAAGCAAAAAAAAACGTCGAACTTTATTCGACGTTTTTTTATTTTATGCTTCACCAGTTGGTCCAAAATTCATTGGAATTGGTGGTTGATCATAATCTTTTATCTCACCATGATGTTGTTCAAATTTTTTAACATTCTCTGCTAAAGCCTTTGCCAACCTTTTGGCGTGTTGAGGAGTTAATATTATTCTAGACTTTACTTTTGCCTTAGGTTGCCCTGGCATAATATTTATAAAATCTACAATAAACTCAGACACTGAATGATTAATAATTGCTAAGTTCGAGTAAGTTCCCTCGGCAACCTTTTCATCTAATTCAATATTAATTTGCCCCTCTTTATTTGTCTTTTGATCACTCATAATTACAAGCTAGCATCCATTTCATCCTGACTTCCAACAATAATATTGTCGTACTGTCTCATACCTGTACCTGCAGGAATACGTTTACCTACAATTACATTCTCTTTCAATCCTTCTAAATGATCTACTTTACCGCTTACAGCAGCTTCATTTAATACTTTCGTTGTTTCCTGGAACGAAGCCGCAGAAATAAACGATTTAGTTTGTAATGATGCTCTTGTAATACCTTGTAATATTTGCTCTGCAGTTGCTGGTTCAGCTTCTCTAGCTACAACAAGCTCCTTATCTTCTCTACGTAATACCGAGTTTTCATCTCTTAACTCACGAGGAGAAACCATTTGACCTTCTTTCAATACTTCAGAATCACCAGCATTTTCTACAACTTTCATTCCGTAAATGTCATCATTGTGTTGAATAAAGTCGTTTTTATGAACTAATTGGTTTTCTAAGAATAATGTATCTCCAGAATCAATAATTCTAACTTTACGCATCATTTGACGTACAACTACTTCAAAATGCTTATCGTTAATTTTTACACCTTGTAATCTATATACCTCTTGAATTTCATTAACTAAATACTCTTGAACCGCAGCCGGACCTTGAATATTTAATATATCGTTAGGAGTAACTGCTCCTTCAGATAATGGCATACCTGCTTTTATAAAGTCGTTCTCTTGTACTAAGATTTGATTAGAAAGTTTAATTAAATACTTTTTAATATCTCCTAATTTAGACTCAACTATAATTTCACGATTACCACGTTTAATTTTCCCAAAAGAAACAACACCATCAATAGCAGAAACAACTGCTGGATTCGATGGGTTACGAGCTTCAAACAACTCAGTTACCCTTGGTAAACCTCCCGTAATATCACCTGCTTTACCAGATTTACGTGGAATTTTCACTATAATTTTACCTGAAGAAATTTTCTCTCCATTATCTACAATTAAGTGTGCTCCTAATGGTAAGTTATAAGATCTAATTACTTCTCCATTATTATCTTTCAATAATAAAGTTGGAATTAACTTCTTGTTTTTAGATTCTATAATTACTTTTTCTTGGAAACCAGTTTGCTCATCAATTTCAACTAAGTAGTTAATACCTAATTCAATATTTTCGAACTCAATAGTACCTCCAAATTCAGAAACAATTACACCGTTAAATGGATCCCACTTACAAACTACATCTCCTGCTTTAAGTTTTTGACCATCTTTAACATATATTGTAGCTCCATAAGGAATATTACTAGTACTTAACGTTAATCCAGATTTTTCATCAATAACTTTAAGTTCAGATGTTCTTGATAATACGATATCTATTTCATTACCATCATTATCTTCACCTTTAACAGTACGTAACTCTTCAATTACTGCCTTACCAGCAAATTTAGTAGTTAAACTATTATCTTCTGAAATATTTCCTGCAACCCCACCAACGTGGAATGTTCTTAATGTTAACTGTGTACCAGGTTCTCCAATTGATTGCGCCGCAATTACACCAACAGCTTCACCTATTTGAACAGGGTTACGAGTTGATAAACTTTGACCGTAACATTTAGCACAAATACCTTTCTTAGCTTCGCAAGTTAATGCTGAACGTACTTCTACGCTTTCTACTGCAGAACTTTCAATTTTTGATGCTATTACATCTGAAATTTCTTCTCCAGCATGAACTAATAACTCTTCTGTAATTGGATCAATTACATCGTGTAAAGAAGTTCTACCTTCAATTCTTTCACTTAAAGATTCTACAACTTCGTCGTTCTTCTTTAAAGCTTGTACATTTAATCCTCTTAAAGTACCACAATCAAACTCATTTACAATAACATCTTGAGATACATCTACTAAACGACGAGTTAAATAACCTGCATCGGCTGTTTTTAATGCCGTATCTGCTAAACCTTTACGAGCACCGTGAGTAGAAATAAAGTATTCTAAAATTGATAAACCTTCTTTAAAGTTAGAAAGAATTGGATTCTCAATAATTTCTCCACCACCTGAAGTTGATTTTTTAGGTTTCGCCATTAATCCACGCATACCAGTTAACTGACGAATTTGTTCTTTAGAACCCCTTGCACCAGAATCTAGCATCATAAATACAGAGTTAAACCCTTGTTGATCTTCTCTTAAACGTTTCATTGATAACTCAGTCAAACGGTTATTTGTAGATCCCCAAATATCAATTACTTGATTGTAACGCTCTTTGTTTGTTAACATACCCATATTATAATTGGCCATAATAACATCTACTTGAGAGTTTGCCTCAGCAATCATTGTATCTTTTTCTGGTGGTATAATAATATCTCCTAAACTAAATGATAATCCACCTTTGAATGCGAAGTTATATCCCATTCCTTTCATATCATCTAAGAATTTACCCGTAGTAGGTACATCAGTCACTTTTAAAATGTGACCAATAATATCTCTTAATGATTTCTTATTCAATACCTCATTTACATAACCTGCTGCTTCTGGAACAACCTCGTTAAATAAAACTCTACCAACTGTTGTTGGAATAATTTGGTAAACTAACTCCCCTTCTTCATTAAAGTCTTTTGTTCTAACTTTAATACTTGCATTTAAGTCAACTGCTTGTTCATTAAAAGCAATATTTACTTCTTCTGGAGAATAAAAAGTTAAACCTTCACCTTTAATTTTATAATCTGGTGTAGATTTTCTTTCTTTAGTCATATAGTATAAACCAAGTACCATATCCTGTGAAGGTACAGTAATTGGAGCTCCATTTGCTGGATTTAAAATACTATGTGATGCTAACATTAATAACTGACACTCTAAAATAGCCTCAGGTCCTAATGGTAAGTGAACCGCCATTTGATCCCCATCAAAATCGGCGTTGAATGCCGTACATACTAATGGATGTAATTGAATTGCTTTACCTTCAATTAATTTTGGTTGGAATGCTTGAATACCTAAACGGTGTAATGTAGGTGCACGGTTTAACATTACAGGATGTCCTTTTAAAACATTCTCTAAAATATCCCATACAACTGGTTCTCTCTTATCTATAATTTTCTTTGCAGATTTTACAGTTTTAACAATACCTCTTTCAATTAGTTTTCTAATTACAAAAGGTTTGTATAATTCTGCTGCCATATCTTTTGGCAATCCACATTCGTATAATTTTAATTCTGGTCCAACAACAATAACCGAACGAGCTGAATAATCAACACGCTTACCTAATAAGTTTTGACGGAAACGACCTTGTTTACCTTTTAACGAATCAGATAATGATTTTAATGGTCTGTTAGATTCAGTTTTTACTGCTGAAGATTTACGAGTGTTATCAAATAATGAATCTACTGATTCTTGTAACATACGTTTTTCATTACGTAAAATAACTTCAGGAGCTTTAATCTCCATTAATCTTTTTAAACGATTGTTACGAATAATTACTCTTCGGTATAAATCATTTAAATCTGAAGTTGCGAAACGACCTCCATCTAATGGTACTAATGGACGTAATTCTGGTGGTGTCACCGGAATTACTTTCATTATCATCCATTCTGGTTTGTTTTCTCTATTTTTTGCAGCATCTCTAAAAGATTCAACAACATTTAAACGTTTTAACGCCTCTGTTTTACGTTGTTTTGAAGTTTCAGTATTTGCTTTGTGACGTAATGAGTAAGATAAATCATCTAAATCTAATCGTTTAAATAATTCAATTAAACAATCAGCACCCATTTTAGCTATAAACTTTTCAGGGTCACTATCGTCTAAATATTGATTCTCAATTGGGAACGTTTCAAGAATATCTAAATATTCTTCTTCAGTTAAGAAATCCATTTTTTGCAATGGTTCTCCTTCTGCATTTTTTGCTCCAGCAGGTTGAATTACTACATAACGCTCATAGTAAATAATCATATCTAACTTTTTTGAAGGTAAACCTAAAAGGTAACCCATTTTGTTAGGTAATGATTTAAAATACCAGATATGAGCAACAGGAACCACTAAATTAATGTGTCCTACTCTATCTCTACGAACTTTTTTCTCAGTAACTTCAACACCACATCTGTCACAAACAATTCCTTTGTAACGTATTCTTTTGTATTTTCCGCAGGCACATTCATAATCCTTAATAGGACCAAAAATTCGCTCACAAAACAACCCATCTCTTTCTGGTTTGTGCGTACGGTAATTTATTGTTTCTGGTTTTAAAACTTCACCTTTCGATTTTTCTAAAATCGCTTCTGGAGAAGATAAACCTATAGAAATTTTGTTAAACTTTTTTACAGTGTATTTATCGTTTTTTCTTGCCATAATACTGATGGTATCGAATTTTATATGTAAAAATATTAAGTAGTTAGAAGCATTAACTTCTAACTACTATAAAAATTATTATTCCTCTAATCTAACGTCTAACCCAAGACCTCTAAGCTCGTGCATTAATACGTTAAATGATTCTGGTAAACCTGGCTCTGGCATTGGATCACCTTTAACAATAGCCTCGTAAGTTTTAGCTCTTCCTAAAACATCATCCGATTTTACAGTTAAAATTTCACGTAGAGTACTTGATGCACCATATGCTTCAAGTGCCCATACCTCCATCTCTCCAAAACGTTGACCTCCAAATTGTGCTTTACCACCTAATGGCTGTTGTGTAATTAACGAGTATGGTCCAATAGAACGTGCGTGCATTTTATCATCAATCATATGACCTAACTTAATCATATAAATAACCCCAACAGTTGCTGGTTGATCAAAACGCTGACCTGTTCCACCATCATAAAGATAAGTATGTCCATATCTTGGAATACCTGCTCCGTCAGTCAACTCATTAATTTGATCTATTGTTGCACCATCAAAAATTGGTGTTGCAAATTTTCTATCAATTTTTTGACCAGCCCAACCTAATACTGTTTCATAAATCTGACCAATGTTCATACGAGATGGTACACCTAACGGATTTAATACAATATCAACTGGAGTTCCATCTTCTAAGAATGGCATATCTTCTTGACGAACAATACGCGCAACAATACCTTTGTTACCGTGACGACCCGCCATTTTATCTCCAACTTTTAATTTACGCTTTTTAGCAATGTAAATTTTAGCTAATTTTAATATTCCAGCTGGTAATTCATCCCCAACAGAAATAGTAAACTTCTCTCTTCTTAAAGCACCTTGTAAATCATTCACTTTAATTTTATAGTTGTGAACTAATTCAGCAACTAACTCATTAATATGTGAATCTGTAGTCCAAACTCCTTTTGTTAAATGCGTATAATCAGTTACAGCGTTTAACATTTTTAATGTGAACTTTTTACCTTTTTGAAGTACTTCTTCTTCTAAATCATTTTGAACTCCTTGAGATGTTTTTCCGCTAATTAAGTGGAATAACTTTTCAATTAATAAAGATCTTAACTCTTCTAATTTAGCAGTGTATTTACTTTCTAAATTAGCTATATCAACTTTATCCTTAGCTCTTTTAGATTTATCTTTTACTGCACGTTCAAATAATTTTTTATTAATCACCACACCTCTTAATGATGGAGAAGCTTTTAATGATGCATCTTTTACGTCACCTGCTTTATCACCAAAAATAGCACGTAATAATTTTTCTTCAGGTGTTGGGTCAGATTCACCTTTTGGAGTAATTTTTCCAATAAGAATATCTCCAGGTTTTACTTCTGCACCAATTCTAATCATACCATTTTCATCAAGGTCTTTTGTAGCCTCTTCAGAAACGTTAGGAATATCATTAGTTAACTCTTCAGCACCTAATTTAGTATCTCTTACATCCATAGAATATTCATCAATATGAATAGATGTAAATATATCTTCTCGTACTACTTTTTCAGAAATTACAATCGCATCCTCAAAGTTATACCCTTTCCAAGGCATAAAGGCTACTTTCATATTTCTACCTAAACCAAGTTCTCCTTGTTGAGTTGCATATCCTTCACAAAGTACTTGTCCTTCTTCAACTCTATCACCTTTTTCTACAATTGGTTTTAAGTTAATTGAAGTACCCTGATTGGTTTTTCTAAATTTAATTAAGTTATATGATTTTGAATCACCATCGAAACTTACCATACGATCTTCATCTGTTCTATCGTATTTAATTTCAATATGGTTAGCATCAACATATTCAACAACTCCAGATCCTTCTGCATTAATTAAAATACGTGAATCTTTTGCAACTCTACGCTCTAAACCTGTCCCTACAATAGGAGATTCTGGGCGTAATAAAGGTACTGCCTGACGCATCATATTTGATCCCATTAATGCACGGTTGGCATCATCATGTTCTAAAAATGGAATTAACGATGCAGAAATTGATGCAATTTGATTAGGTGCAACATCCATAAAGTTAACCGCTGTTGGTTCAACTACTGGATAATCTGCCTCTTCACGAGCAATTACTTTATCATTTACAAATTTACCATCCTCTTCTAAAGGTAGGTTAGATTGTGCAAACTTCATTCCTTCTTCCTCTTCAGCACTTAAGTACCTAGGTTCATCAGTAATATTAACTTTACCTTCAGTAATTTCTCTATAAGGAGTTTCAATAAATCCTAAGTTGTTCACTTTAGCAAAAACTGCTAAAGATGAAATCAAACCAATATTTGGTCCCTCAGGAGTTTCAATAGGACATAAACGACCATAGTGAGTATAGTGTACATCTCGAACTTCAAAACCTGCTCTTTCTCTTGATAAACCACCAGGTCCTAATGCAGATAATCTACGTTTGTGTGTAATCTCAGCTAACGGATTGGTTTGATCCATAAATTGAGATAACTGGTTAGTTCCAAAGAATGAGTTAATTACAGAAGATAATGTTTTAGCATTAATTAAATCAATTGGAGTAAACACCTCATTATCACGTACATTCATTCTTTCACGAATTGTACGAGCCATACGAGATAAACCTACACCAAACTGACTAGCTAATTGTTCACCAACAGTTCTTACACGACGGTTAGATAAGTGGTCAATATCATCTACTTCAGCTTTTGAATTAACAAGTTTTATTAAGTTTTTGATAATTGTAATAATATCTAACTTAGTTAAAACTTTTTGGTCCATATCTTCATTTAGACCTAATTTTTTATTCATTCTGTAACGTCCAACTTCACCTAAATTGTAACGTTGTTCAGAGAAAAACAATTTATCAATAATACCTTTCGCAGTTTCAAAATCTGGCGGTTCTGCATTACGTAATTGTCTATAAATATGTTCAACAGCCTCTTTTTCAGAGTTTGTTGGATCTTTTTGTAATGTATTATGAATTATTGCATAATCTGCAGATTCATTATCTTCTTTATGTAAAAGAATAGTTTTTGAACCAGATTCAACAATTTCTTCAATATGTTCTTTCTCTAAAATTGTATCTCTATCTAATACAATTTCATTTCTTTCAATAGATACAACCTCTCCAGTGTCTTCATCTACAAAATCTTCAAACCAAGTTTTTAACACACGAGCTGCAAGCTTTCTTCCTAAAACTTTTTTAACTCCACTTTTAGAAACTTTAATTTCTTCAGCTAAGTTAAATATTTCAAGAATATCCTTATCTCTTTCATAACCAATTGCTCTAAACAATGTAGTTACAGGTAATTTTTTCTTTCTATCAATATATGCATACATAACACTATTGATATCGGTAGCAAACTCTATCCAAGAACCTTTGAAAGGAATTACTCTTGCAGAATATAATTTAGTACCATTTGCGTGGAATGATTGCCCAAAGAATACACCAGGAGAACGGTGTAATTGAGAAACTACAACTCTTTCCGCTCCGTTAATTACGAAGGTTCCACTATGAGTCATATATGGAATTGTACCTAAATACACATCTTGCACGATTGTTTCGAAATCTTCGTGTTCTGGATCTGTACAGTACAATTTTAAGCGTGCTTTTAGAGGGACGCTATAAGTTAAACCTCTTTCGATACACTCTTGAATGCTGTAACGAGGTGGATCAACAAAATAATCCAAGAACTCTAATACAAAGTTATTACGAGTATCGGTAATAGGGAAGTTATCCAAGAAAGTTTTATACAAACCTTCAGTACTTCGCTCGTCAGCTTTAGTTTTAAGTTGGAAAAAATCCTGGAAGGATTTAACCTGAATATCTAAAAAATCTGGATATTCTAAAACTAATTTTGCTGATGCAAAGTTTATTCTTTCGGTGAATTTTTTGGTTGCCAATGGACAAAAACTTTAAGTTAAAAAAACTATTAAATATAAGAACAAATATATACGCAAAATGGTTTAGGTCCAAGGGCAACCCCAGACCTAAACCTTAAATTGTTTTTGCTTTAGAGAGCTTACTTAAGCTCAACCTCAGCACCTGCTTCTTCTAATGACGCTTTTAATCCTTCAGCTTCATCTTTAGAAACACCTTCTTTAATTGGCGCTGGAGCGCTATCTACGATACCTTTAGCTTCTTTTAATCCTAAACCAGTTAATTCCTTAACTAATTTTACTACTGCTAATTTAGATCCTCCTGCTGCTTTTAAAATTACGTCAAACTCAGTCTTTTCTTCAGCTGCTGCGTCTCCACCTGCTGCTGGACCTGCTACTGCTACTGCAGCTGCTGCTGGTTCAATTCCGTATTCGTCTTTTAAAATATCAGCTAACTCATTTACTTCTTTTACTGTTAAGTTAACAAGTTGTTCTGCGAAATCTTTTAAATCTGCCATTTCTCTTTGTTTAAATTTTATTTATTCTAGTTTATTAGTGCACTTATTTATTTCTCTGATAAAGTTTTCAGAATTCCAGATAATTTACTTCCTCCAGATTGTAATGCTGAAACAACATTCTTAGCTGGTGATTGTAACAATCCGATGATATCTCCAATAACTTCTTCTTTAGACTTAATGTTAACTAAAGCATCTAATTGGTCATCACCAACATAAATAGCTTCTTCAACATAAGCACCTTTTAAAAGAGGCTTATCAGATTTTTTTCTAAATTCTTTTATTAATTTTGCTGGAGCATTACCTGTTTCAGATAACATCATAGATGTATTTCCTTTTAACATTGATGGTAATTCACCAAAATCTTTATCAGATTTTTCCATTGCTTTTTCAAGCAATGTATTTTTTACTACTGATAATTTAACGTTTGCTTTAAAACAAGCTCTACGTAAATTAGATGTTTGCGAAGCGTTTAATCCTGAAATATCAGCTAAATAAATGATATTTCCTTCAGATAACTGTGATGTTAAAGCTTCTATTACTTGTGATTTTTCTTCTCTCGTCATAATTATAAGATTTAACTCTGTTATATTGATTTAGAATCAACACTTACACTTGGACTCATAGTACTTGACATATAAATGCTTTTAATATAAGTTCCTTTTGCAGCAGTTGGTTTTAACTTTATTATAGTTTGAATCAACTCATTTGCATTTTCAGCAATCTTGTCAGCGTCGAATGAAGCTTTACCTATTGCAGCGTGAATAATTCCAGTTTTATCAACTTTAAAGTCAATTTTACCAGCTTTCACATCTTTAACAGCCTTTGCTATATCCATAGTTACTGTACCAGTCTTTGGGTTTGGCATTAAACCTCTTGGTCCTAAAACACGACCTAAAGGACCTAATTTACCCATTACACTTGGCATAGTAATAATAACGTCAACATCTGTCCAACCTCCTTTAATTTTCTGAAGGTATTCATCTAACCCAACATAATCAGCACCTGCTTCTTTAGCGTCTGATTCTTTATCTGGAGTTACTAATGCTAATACTTTAACATCTTTACCAGTTCCGTGAGGTAATGTTACTACCCCTCTAACCATTTGATTTGCTTTACGAGGATCTACTCCTAATCTAACAGCTAAATCAATAGATGCATCAAAATTTACATTAGTAATATCTTTTACTAAAGCCGAAGCATCTTTTATAGAATAAGTCTGATTTCCATCAACCTTAGCTACTGCTTCTTTTTGCTTTTTTGTTAATTTTGCCATTTTTAAATAACTGTTTTATTGTTTTACAGGAGCTTCTCCTTTTACTTTAATACCCATTGAACGTGCTGTTCCTGCCATCATTAACATCGCAGATTCTATTGTAAATGCGTTTAAATCAGGCATTTTATCTTCAGCAATAACTTTCAATTGATCCCAAGTAACTGTAGCTACTTTATTACGGTTAGGTTCACCAGAACCTTTTTTCACTTTGGCTGCTTCTAATATTTGAACAGCTGCTGGTGGAGTTTTAATAACAAAGTCAAAAGATTTATCCTTGTATACAGTAATTGCAACTGGTAAAACTTTTCCTTGTTTATCTTGAGTTCTAGCATTAAATTGCTTACAGAACTCCATAATGTTAACTCCGGCAGCACCCAAAGCAGGTCCAACTGGTGGTGACGGATTAGCCGCACCTCCACGAACTTGTAATTTTACTACTTTACTTACTTCTTTTGCCATTTCTAAATTTTAAGTTGTGATAGTGTATTAAGATTGGAAGCTGTAATACCTTATCAAAATTATATGTAACAATTATGAAATTTTATCTACTTGCATATAGCTTAATTCTAATGGTGTCTTTCTTCCAAATATTTTCACCATTACTTCAAGCTTACGTTTTTCTTCATTAACTTTTTCAATGATACCATCAAAACCATTAAAAGGACCGTCAATTACTTTAACTGTCTCGCCAATTACATAAGGTATCGCAACATTATCTGTTGTAACAGATAGTTCATCAACTTTACCTAACATACGGTTAATTTCAGATTTTCTCATTGGTACTGGCTCACCACCTTTTACTTCACCTAAAAAACCAATTACACCTGGAATAGCTTTAATAATATGAGGTAATTCACCACTTAAGTTTGCTTCAATCATAACATATCCAGGAAAATAAACTCTTTCTTTGTTTATTTTCTTTCCGTTACGTACTTGAATTACTTTTTCTGTAGGTACTAGAACAGTTTCAACATAGTCGTTCATTCCTAAACGTGAAATTTCATTTTCAATATAAGATTTCACTTTATTCTCTTGTCCGCCAATAGCCCTAATAACGTACCATTTCTTCACAGATTCAGCCATAACAAACTCTTAATTAAAATAATTTAAAATATTCTGTTAAACCTGTTTGGAAGAATTTATCTACTACAAATACTGCCAAAGCAAATACTACAGTAAAAATTGCAACAACTACCGTAGATTTTTGAGCCTCATCCCAAGGAATCCATGATACTTTATTACGTAACTCTTCAAATGAGTCTTTTATATATTTTACTAAATTCATTTTCTATTATTTTGCACGGGCGGAGAGGCTCGAACTCCCGACACCTGGTTTTGGAGACCAGTGCTCTACCAACTGAGCTACGCCCGTAAGAAAGGTGCTTCTTCATTATAACAGAAGCACCTTAAAATTTTATTATTTCAGATTAGATTAGTCTAACATTTCTGTTACCTGACCTGCACCTACTGTTCTACCACCTTCACGGATTGCAAAACGTAAACCTACGTTTAATGCGATTGGTTGGTGTAATTCAACTGTAATAGTTAAGTTATCTCCTGGCATTACCATTTCAACTCCATCAGGTAAGTTAATAGTACCTGTTACATCAGTTGTACGTACGTAAAACTGTGGACGGTAGTTGTTATGGAATGGAGTGTGACGTCCACCTTCTTCTTTTTTAAGGATATAAACCTCAGCTTTAAAGTTAGAGTGAGGAGTTACAGAACCTGGCTTACAAATTACCATACCTCTTTTAATATCCTCTTTGTTAATACCTCTTAATAAGATACCTACGTTATCTCCAGCTTCACCTCTATCTAATATTTTACGGAACATTTCAACTCCAGTTACAGTAGAAGTTAATTTTTCAGCTCCCATACCAATAATATCAACAGCATCTCCAGTGTTAGCTACACCAGTTTCAATACGACCAGTTGCAACAGTACCACGACCTGTAATTGAGAATACATCCTCGATTGGCATTAAGAAATCTTTATCAACATCACGCTTAGGTAACTCAATCCAAGTATCTACAGCGTCCATTAATTCCATAATTTTGTCAGCCCATTTTGGCTCACCATTCAATCCACCTAAAGCAGAACCTGCAATAATTGGAGTGTTATCACCATCATATTCGTAGAAAGATAATAAATCTCTGATTTCCATCTCTACTAACTCTAATAGTTCTTCATCATCAACCATATCCACTTTATTCATGAATACAACTAATCTAGGAATACCTACCTGACGACCTAATAAGATGTGCTCTCTAGTTTGAGGCATTGGTCCATCTGTAGCAGCTACAACAATAATTGCACCATCCATTTGAGCAGCACCTGTTACCATGTTCTTTACGTAATCCGCGTGACCTGGACAGTCAACGTGAGCATAGTGACGATTAGCAGTTTGATATTCAACGTGAGCAGTATTAATTGTAATACCTCTCTCTTTTTCCTCAGGAGCATTATCGATTTGATCGAAATCTTTTACTTCAGAAAGTCCTTTATCTGCTAATACAACAGTAATAGCAGCTGTTAAGGTTGTTTTACCGTGATCAACGTGTCCAATAGTACCAATGTTTAAGTGTGGTTTCGAACGATCAAAGGTTTCTTTAGCCATAATTATTAATTTTTAAATCTTAGTTATATATAGTGTTAAATTCAATTCTTTACTTGAGCCAATGACGGGACTTGAACCCGTGACCTCTTCCTTACCAAGGAAACGCTCTACCTCTGAGCTACACCGGCTATTAAAAAAAAGAGCGAGAGACCGGGCTCGAACCGGCGACAGTCAGCTTGGAAGGCTGAAGCTCTACCAACTGAGCTACTCTCGCAATATTTTTAATTTCAAATTCGTATTGGTATACAAATCTATAAAAAAATGTGGTGAGAGAAGGATTCGAACCTTCGAAGCTTGCGCAGCAGATTTACAGTCTGCCCTCGTTGGCCACTTGAGTATCTCACCATTTTTTTATTCTTTCAAAGATCTATTCTCTTTTGAGCCGATGGAGGGACTCGAACCCACGACCTGCTGATTACAAATCAGCTGCTCTAGCCAGCTGAGCTACATCGGCTTTTTACTCCATAAAAGAAGCCCGCTATTTCTAACGGACTGCAAATGTATTAAAGTTTTTATTTGTAAACAAAACTTTTGAACTAAATTTTTAAATTTATTTTGCTCTTATTTTTTCTTTACGTTTTCTAAGCTGTCTTTTTAAAGAATCTGTAGCTAATGTTATACCTTCTTCAAAGGTTTTACATTGTTTTTTTACAACAAAGTCATTTCCTGGTATATTCAATTTAACATCAACCATTTTATTTTCTTTTTCACTTGTTTGTTGCACTTTTAAATACACCTCAGAATCTACAATTTTATCATAATACTTTTCTAATCCATTTATTTTTTTTTCAACAAACGTTATTAAATCACTATCTGCATTAAAATTAACTGACTGTACAAATACTTTCATATATTTTTTAGGTTTTATCGCTCCTTGGGTGAGCTTGATTATAAACTTCTTTCAATTTTCCCAAACTACTATGGGTGTAAACTTGTGTAGACGCCAAACTAGAATGCCCAAGTAATTCCTTAACTGAGTTTAAATCAGCGCCTTCATCTAACAAATGCGTCGCAAAAGAATGCCTTATTACATGTGGGCTCTTTTTAACTTTTGATGACACACTACTAAAATAACTATTTATAACCCTATAAACAAGTGTATCGTATACTTTTTTACCTTTTTTTGTTACAAGTAAATAAGATGAATTAGTATTTATATCACTCCTAAATTCTAAATATTTTTTAATAGTTTTTTGAACTGACTTTAATAACGGAATATACCTTTCCTTATTTCTTTTCCCTAGGACTTTAACAGTTTCGTTAACAATATCAACATTTGACAATTCTAAATTAATTAATTCAGCTCTTCGCATTCCAGTAGAATACAATAATTCAACAATTAACTTGGCTCTTAGCCCTTCAAAAGTTTCATCTTCATCAATTACATTAAAAACCTCTTTTATTTCTTTTTCTGAAAATGGCACTTGAACCTTTTTTGCGACTTTTAGTGGTTTATGCTTATTTAATGGACTTTGCTCTATTTGTTTTGTTCTTTGAAGAAATTTATAGAATGATTTTAATGAAGAGACTTTTCTGTTAATACTTCTATTAGATATATTGTTATTAACTAAACTAACAATCCAACTTCTAATTTGAGCGTAATTAACTTCAATTAAATTTGATGTATTATAATTATCTAGACAAAACTGTTGAAATACATTTATATCATTCTTATAAGCTGTAACAGTATGCTTAGAATATTTTTTTTCTAAAGCTAAATAATTTAAAAAGGAAAGTATAGGCATAAAAAAACCGTTAGTTTACAAATTTAATAATTTTGCAATACTAACGGCTGTATAATTTGAATACTTAAAAAATTTATCCTTGCTCTTCTGCAGTTCTAATTCTTTGTACGTATTTAGCTTTAATGTTTTGAGCTCTTTTTGTTACTGAAGGCTTGTTGAATTGCTTTCTGTTACGTAAAGTTTTCATTGTTTTCGTTCTATCAAATTTTCTCTTGTAACGTTTTAACGCTCTATCGATATTTTCTCCGTCTTTAACTGGTATAATTAACATATTTTAGCACCTCCTTTCAAAATGATCTCTTTTATTTTTGGATTGCAAATGTATTACTTTTTTAAATACAAACAACAAATAACTAAAAAATTTATTTAGTACTTGGCTTATACTCTTTTTTATCAATAATCATTTTAGCAATAATTTCTCTTAATATTTCTGAAGTTCCTCCTCCAATAGGCCCCAACCTACTATCTCTCAATAACCTTGCCATAGGATAATCTTCCATATAACCATAACCTCCTAATAACTGCAAACATTCATAAATAACACCATCTGCAATTTTAGTAGACATTAATTTAGACATACTCGCCTCTTTTACCACATATCTTCCTTTATCTAACCTATTTATAATAGAATAGTTAAATTCTTTACACATTTCGATTTCACTTGCCATTTCAGCCACCTTATGTCTCAACGCCTGAAAGCTATCTATAGTTTTTCCAAACGCAGTTCTTTCTGACATGTATTGAATAGCATATTCCAAAGCAAATTCAGCTCTTGCGTGTGCATTTACTCCCATAATTACTCTCTCAGATGCAAAATGCTGCATTATATATCCAAATCCTTTTCCTTCTTCACCTAATAAATTTTCTGCTGGCACTTCAACATTATCAAATGCAATCTCAGCAGTATCTGAAGCTTTCCAACCCAATTTTACCAAAGCTGTAGATGATAAACCAACAGACTCTCTATCTACCACAAATATACTCATTCCTTTATTACCAAGTTCTGGTTGCGTTTTTGCAGCAACCACTAAATAATCTGAATAAACACCATTAGTAATAAATGTTTTTGACCCATTTATAATATACTTATCTCCTTTTTTAACAGCAGTAGTTCTCATACCTGCTACATCTGACCCTCCAAAAGGCTCTGTTACACATAAACAACCAACCATATCACCTTCAATACTTGGTGTTAAGTATTTTTCTTTAATAAAATCACTTCCTTCAGCATTTAAATGAGTCATTGCTAAATACGTATGTGCCCACATTGCTGCAGCAAAACCTCCTGAATTAACTTTTTGCAGTTCCTCTAGAAAAACAACCATGTAAAAAAGATCTAAATTTAGTCCGCCTTGATCTTCTGGATAATTCAATCCAAAATATCCCATTTCACCAAATTTTTTGTAAATGTTTTTATCTACAAAACCCTTTTCTTCCCACTCATTAATATTAGGAACAACTTCTTTTTGTAAAAAATCTTGAAAACTTTGTCTAAATGCGTCGTGCTCTTCTGTAAAATACATACTCTTAATTAAGGCTAACCGATTGTTAATTTAAAAATTTATTCAGCTGCCAAATATAAGGCTATTCTATCGAATTTTTCCAAAGGAAACCCATCAATTTTCTTTAACTCTTCAATTGATTGAATTTCCGCCACCATATCTCTATAGTTAAATATTTTTTTAGTTAGCTCGTAATCTAAATAATTAAGAGCCAAAACTTCTTTAAATGTAGCCGTATTTACATTTAATTTAATTATCTCTGGTTTTGTTTGAACTTGAAAATTTTTAAGCAATTCGATAACCACTTCAGTTTTTAATCCCCAAACTTCATTTAATTGATTGTTAAAACTAAAACCTTGTAATTTTTTTCGATAACTAACAATTCTTGTAGCTAATTTATCTCCTACTCCATTAATACGTTTAAAATCTTCTGCAGTAGCTTCATTAATATCTTCAACAGAAATTACAGTATTAACATTTTTCTTCTTAGACTTTACATTATTATCCTTTTTTGAAGTAACCCATTTAGGAAATTTAAAGAAAGGTGAAATTGTTTGAAGTAAACTGTCTGTAACTCCTGTAATTTTTTTAAACTCTTTTGCAGAATTTACATATTTACCTGTTTTTCTATACTCTAGGAGCTTATCTATTTCTGAAACATTCATTCCTAACTGATAACCTTTATAATCTGTTATGAAATTAGGGTTGAAAGGAAATATTTTAAGTTTTGCTTTATTTTTTAACGAAATAGCTTTTAACGAATCGAATTCTTGTTCAAAAGCAATAAACTCATTTTTAGAGATAACTGACTTATCATTCTGAGGAAATTCAAACAAAAAGAAAAAAGCCTGTAATACAACTATTGCAAACAGCAAAAAGAAAATCCCATTTCGTTGACGTTTGTTGTAACTAAAATAGGATTTAATATTTTTCATTTATGTATTTTTACCTTAATCTTTACGACCAATTGCTTTTAGATATCTAGATAATTCTCCTTTAACCTTTGGAGCTAATATTAACAAACCAATAACGTTAGGAAATACCATTGCAAAAATCATAGCATCAGAAAATTCAATTACCGAACCTAAACTAGATGATGCTCCTATAACAATAAATATTAAAAATAATGCTTTGTATGAAATATCAGCAATTTTACTTTTTCCAAACAAATATTTCCACCCTTGAATACCGTAATAAGACCAAGATAACATTGTTGAAAAAGCAAAAAGAATAACTGCAATAGTTAGCAATATTGAAAAACCAGGAATTGCAGAATCAAAAGCTACAGATGTTAAATCTACACCTCCCAAATGTTTTCCTGTACCATTCATTATTACATTATTATTTGAATCTAAATTTGAATACTCAAATAAACCACTTTTTAAATTAGTTACTACAATTACCAAAGCCGTCATAGTACAAATTATTACCGTATCTACAAATGGACCTATAGAAGCCACAATACCTTCACTAGCCGGAAATTTTGTTTTAACTGCTGCATGTGCAATAGATGCTGAACCAACACCTGCCTCATTTGAAAAGGCCGCTCTTTGAAAACCAACAATCATCACTCCAATTACCCCACCAACAACAGATGTTTCGCTAAATGCACCATTCCACACTTGCATTAAAGCATCTGGAATAATGTTATAATTCATTACTATAATTACTAATGAGGCTCCAACAAACATAATTCCCATAAAAGGAACTATTTTTTCAGTTACCTGACCAATTCTTTTTATACCACCAATAATAACTATACCAACTAGTACGGCCATTAAAAGTCCAAAAATAAAACCTGATTCTAATCCAAATAGTAATTTAAATTGCGAAGTTGCTTGGTTGGCTTGAAACATATTTCCTCCTCCAAAAGAACCTCCAATTACAAAAACAGCATATAATACTGCTAGCACTTTACCAACGCCAGCTAAATTATTTTCTTTTAATCCTTTTCTAAGGTAATACATTGGACCACCATATATTTTTCCATCTTCACCAACTTCTCTATATTTTACACCTAAAGTGGCTTCAACTAATTTTGTAGACATTCCTAAAAAACCAGCTAAAATCATCCAAATTGTAGCTCCAGGGCCTCCAATTGCAATGGCTACAGCTACACCTGCAATATTTCCTAAACCCACCGTTGCAGATAACGCCGCTGTTAAAGCCTGAAAATGTGTTACTTCACCAACTACACCTTCTGCTTGTACACTCTCAAAAACATCACCTCCAGGAGTTGGGTCTCCCGCAACTTCATCTACTGAGTGGTGATCAACATCGTCATATTTTCCTTTTGCTGCTCTAATAGCAACACCTAACAATGTAATATTGGCAAATTTAAAATACAATGTAAAAAATAATGCACCAAGTAATAATATAATTATAACTATCGGAACATCAATACCAACAATTGTAATAGGATAAAAAACAACAGAACTCACTGCATCAGCAAATGGCTTAAACTTTTCTTCTATTTTTTCATCAATAGAAAGTTCTTGTGAAAATGTTAATAAAGGGAAAATAAGTAATAGTAACGATACGAATTTACGTTTCATAGAAATTGTAATATTTAAAATATTGCTGCAATATGGTAAAAAAATGAAGTTACTGCAAGTTTTTAACAGATAAAACGTAAATCTATTACTATTCTAAATAATCATTTAACAATGTAATAAAACAACTTAATAAATTTCTCTAAGCTTTTTAATTTGCTCTTTGTTTCCTAGTACAATTAAGTGTGTATCCTTTTCCAATTTTATAGTTGCCTCAGGATTAATTATATAATCATTCTCTATTGTTTTGTAACCTATAACGGTACAACCTGTTTGTCTGCGCAAATCTAAATCTAATATTGTTTTTTGAAGATAATCAATAGGTAGTTCATTTACAGAAATTTCTTCTAAGTTAGCGTCTATATCTCCTGCAATGGTTAGCCTATCTACAAACTCAACAATATCTGGAGTAACAACCAACGAAGCCATATGTGCGCCTCCCAATTTATCTGGCATTATTACATTACTTGCCCCAGCAAATTTCAATTTACCATATGAAGATTCATTAGAAGCTCTACTTATAATAATACAATCTTTATTATACTGACGAGCAGTTAAAACCACAAATAAATTATCTGCGTCGGATGGTAATGCGGTAATTAAACTCTTCGCATTTTCTATTCCTGTTAAAATTAAATCATCATCAATAGTAGCATCTCCTTCAATATACAAAACCCCATCACGCTCTAAATCTGCAAGTTCATCTTTTCTTTTTTCAATAACTACACAGGGCTGGTTAAATTGTTTTAATTTATTAACTGCCTGTTTTCCATTTCTACCATAACCACAAACTATTGTATGATTATGTAATAATTTAATTTGATCTTGCACTTTTTTCATTTTTAATCTTTCAAAAAAACGTCCGTTTGCTAAATATTCTGTTAATATAGAAACTGCATAACCGTAGGTTGATATACTTATTAATATAAGAAAAATTGTAAACAACTTCTCTGTATTATTTAGTGGATGTAATTCACCAAAACCTACTGTGGTCATGGTAATAATTGTCATATACAAAGCATCTACAAATGAATCTCCAGATATAAGAATATAACCTGTAACTCCAATACCCATTACCAATACTAGTAATGCTCCTGCTCTATATAATTTTGATGGTAAATATAAATTCATTTATAAATCAAATACAGATTTTCTTTTAGTGTATAACAAATCTTTTAAACGCAATAAAAAAGCAAGTGTTAAGTATATTCCAAAAGAAAAACCCAACGTAACAAAAGAAATGTAAATAAAAAATAATCGCACATTTGCTGCGCTTATCCCTAACCTATCCGCAAATCTAGATGACACGGCAAAACCATGTCTTTCAAAAAAATGTCGTAATGAGTCTATTAACTTCACAAGCTTACTATTTTAATGCAATATAGCAATTTTTACAAGTTTATGGTTTATTGTTTTTTAAAACAATCTTTCAGCACTAAAATATAACAAAAATTAGAATTAACTTCAATCCTTTTTAACCTTTCTATCTAACAATTTAACAAAAACACTTCAAACAGGTTAACTCGAACTAATGATTAATTTTAGCTGCTTTTAATTATATTTGCATTTTTCAAATAAATATATGTCAAATAAGCAAGAATACATAGAGGTTTTAGGCGCAAGAGTTCATAATTTAAAAAATATTGACGTTCGTATACCTAGAGAGAAACTAGTTGTAATAACTGGTTTAAGCGGAAGTGGAAAATCTTCCTTAGCATTTGATACTATTTATGCTGAAGGACAACGACGCTATATTGAAACCTTTTCTGCATATGCTCGTCAGTTTTTAGGAGGTTTAGAGCGCCCTGATGTTGATAAAATTGATGGTCTTTCGCCAGTGATTTCTATTGAACAAAAAACTACTAACAAGAGTCCTAGATCTACCGTGGGTACTATTACAGAAATTTATGACTTTTTAAGATTACTTTTCGCCAGAGCTGCTGATGCTTACTCGTATAACACCAATAAAAAAATGGTAAGTTATAGCGATGAGCAAATTAAAGAGCTTATTTTAAAAGAGTATGAAGGAAAAAAAATAGTTATTCTTGCTCCTATAATAAAATCAAGAAAAGGACATTATAGAGAACTTTTTGAACAAATTGGCAAACAAGGTTTTGTTAAAGTTAGGGTAGATGGAGAGATTAGAGATTTAGAAAAAGGAATGCGTTTAGATAGATATAAAACGCACGATATTGAAATTGTTATTGACAGATTAGCTGTAAATTCTTCTTCAGAAAAAAGATTAGAAGAAACTATTACAACAGCACTATATTCGGGTGAAAATATTTTAATGGTTTTAGAACACGAAAGTAACACACCAAGATATTTTAGTAGAGATTTAATGTGTCCAGAAACTGGCATTTCATATCAAAACCCAGAACCAAATACATTCTCATTTAATTCACCAAAAGGTGCTTGTCCAAGTTGTAATGGATTAGGTAGAACCAACAAGGTAAATATTAAAAAAATTATTCCTTCTGAAGCAGCTTCAATTAAAAGTGGAGGAATTGCACCTATTGGAGAACAAAAAAGCAGCTGGATATTTAAACAGCTTGCTTTAATTGCTGAACGTTATAAATTTCAATTAAGTGATCCTATTTCAAAAATACCAAAAGAAGCGCTAGATATTATTTTAAATGGTGGTAACGAAAAATTTGAAATAGTTTCTAAAGCAATGGGGATAACTCGTAATTATGAAATTGATTTTGAAGGTATTATCAATTTTATCGAAAACCAATACAAGCACAGCGAAACAACTTCAATAAAACGATGGGCTAAAGATTATATGGACGAAGTTGTTTGTGAATCGTGCCACGGTAACCGTTTAAAAAAACAAGCTCTTTATTTCAAAATAAACAAAAAAAACATATCTGAATTAGCTCAGCTAGATATAAGTGAACTTGCAAATTGGTTTAACAATATTGAATCTAAACTTTCAGAAAAACAACTTAAAATAGCTTCAGAAATACTAAAAGAAATTAGAACTCGAATTCAATTTTTATTAGATGTTGGTTTAGATTATTTAGCACTAGATAGAAGTTCAAAGTCATTATCTGGTGGAGAAGCACAACGTATTAGGTTGGCAACTCAAATTGGCTCTCAACTAGTTGGAGTTTTATATATTTTAGATGAACCAAGTATTGGACTTCATCAAAGAGATAATGAAAAACTAATTAAATCTCTTATAAATCTAAGAGATGTTGGTAACTCTGTTATTGTTGTTGAACACGATAAGGATATGATAGAACACGCTGATTTTGTATTAGATATTGGTCCAGGAGCTGGTGTGCACGGAGGTGAAATTGTTAGTGAAGGAAGTTTTAACGAACTAAAACAACACAACACATTAACAGCAGATTATTTAACAGGAGCAAAAGAAATTGAAATTCCAAAAAAACGAAGAGAAGGAAACGGAAACAAAATAGTTTTAGCTGGCGCTAACGGAAATAATTTAAAAAATGTAACTGTAGAATTTCCTCTAGGTAAACTAATTTGTGTTACTGGGGTCTCAGGAAGTGGTAAATCTACGCTAATTAACGAAACACTATATCCTATTTTAAATAAACACATATATAATGGTGTAAAAAAACCGATGCCCTACAAAAGCATTAAAGGCTTAGAGCATATAGATAAAGTTATTGCTATAGATCAATCTCCTATTGGACGAACTCCACGCTCAAACCCAGCAACATACACAGGTGTTTTTAGCGAAATTAGAAGTTTGTTTGCAAAAACTAATGAAGCTTCTATTAGAGGCTACAAACCTGGTCGATTTTCTTTTAACGTAAAAGGTGGTCGTTGTGAAACTTGCCAAGGTGGCGGTGTAAGAGTTATTGAAATGAATTTTTTACCTGATGTACAAGTAGAATGTGAAACTTGCCAAGGAAAACGTTTCAATAGAGAAACATTAGAAATTAGATATAAAGGAAAATCCATTTCCGATATATTAAATATGACTATTGAGGAATCTGTAGAATTTTTTGAGTTGATTCCGAAAATACACCGTAAACTTAAAACAATTAATGATGTTGGATTGGGGTACATAACACTTGGACAACAATCTACAACTCTTTCTGGTGGTGAAGCACAACGTATAAAGTTAGCTGCAGAACTTTCTAAAAGAGATACTGGAAATACTTTTTATATTTTAGATGAACCTACAACTGGACTTCATTTCGAAGATATTAGAGTTTTAATGGAAGTTTTAAACAAACTAGCCAATAAAGGAAACACCATTTTAGTTATAGAACATAATATGGATGTTATTAAATTAGCCGATTATATTATAGATATTGGTATGGAAGGTGGTAAAAATGGTGGTGAGCTTATTTGTAAAGGCACACCAGAAGAAGTTGCCAAACATAAAGACAGCTTTACAGCTAAATTCTTAAAAAAAGAATTACATTAGACCACTATAAAAAAATTGATTAGCAATAATTATTAAAAAGAAAACAATTATGTCTCCAAACGAAGATAGAAAAATACGCGAAAAATTCAAGCAAAAAACTTGGAACGAAATAAAAACAAACGACTCTTGGGCTATATTTAAAATAATGTCTGAATTTGTTGAAGGTTACGAAAGATTGAGTAAAATGGGACCTTGTGTAAGTATATTTGGTTCTGCACGTACTAAAGTAGACCACGAGCATTACAAATTAGCTGAAAACATTGCATTTGAATTAACACAACACGGTTATGGTGTTATTACAGGTGGTGGACCAGGAATTATGGAGGCAGGTAACAAAGGTGCTCATAGAGGTAAAGGAACTTCAGTAGGTTTAAATATAGAATTACCTTTTGAACAACATGACAATCCTTATATAGACAAAGACAAAAGCTTAGATTTCGATTACTTTTTTGTTAGAAAAGTAATGTTTGTAAAATACTCTCAAGGTTTTGTTGTTATGCCTGGTGGTTTTGGTACTATGGACGAGCTTTTTGAAGCGATTACTTTAATACAAACTAAAAAAATTGGTAAATTTCCAATTGTATTAGTTGGTAGAAAATTTTGGACTGGATTAATGGATTGGATTAAAAACACTTTAATTGAAGAAGGTACTATTAGCGCTTCAGATTTAGATTTAATTTCTATTGTAGATACTGAAGATGAAGTACTAGATGTAATTAATACATTCTATAAAAAATACAGTTTAAGCCCTAACTTTTAATAAATAATTATTGAAAAAAATTGTTTTATTAACGACATTATTTTGTACTATTTGTTTCTGCAATATTATTGCTCAAACAAATAGTATAACTATTAATGCTGTTTTAAACACTAAAACAAATACACTTCAAATAAAACAAAAAACAACCTTTTATAATAAAACTTTAAAAGGCTTAAATGAAGTTTATTTATACAACTGGCCAAACTCTTACAAAAACAAAAAAACTCCGTTAGCAAAGCGTTTTGTTGAGAATTACTCTAAATCGTTTCACTTTACAAAAACAAAGCACAGAGGTAATACTTCAATAAAAAAGTTATATACAGTTAATAAAAAATCAACTTGGGAAATCCCTAAAAATAAACCTGATTTTATAAAAATAAACTTAGAAAAAAAGTTAAAACCATTAGATTCAATTAACATTTTTTCTACTTATGAAGTAAAATTACCCAATGCAAAATTTACTAAATACGGCGCTAATTCATATCAATATAATTTAAGGTATTGGTATTTAATTCCTTCAATACATACTAAAAATTGGCATTTATATAGCAATCTAGATATGGACGATATATTTATAGATTATGCCAATTATTCCATTTCTGTTGAAGTACCCAAAAAATACATTTTAAATAGCGACTTAATTTCAACATCTAAACAACTAGATAGTACCATAATTTACAGTTTAAAAGGAAAACAAAAACTTGATATAGAATTAAACATTACCGAGTTTGATGAGTTTTACACATACAACTCTAATCCTGTTCAAATAATTTCTAATATTAATTCTGAAAGATTAAATAATACAGTTAAAACTGATATTTTAAACAGAGAACTACTTTTTATTGAAGATTATTTAGGCAAATTGCATTTAAAAAAACTATTAATTAACAAAGTAGAATACGATAAAAATCCTGTTTACGGATTTAATCAACTTCCCTCTTTTTTAGCTTCATATAAAGACAATTTTGAATGGGATATTAAAATGTTTAAAATTTTAAGTAAAAAAATTATTCAGAATAAATTTTTATTTGACACAAGGAACGATACTTGGTTAGCCGATGGTTTACAAACGTATTTAATGATAAAATATGTTGAAAAATATTACCCTGAAGTAAAGGCAATTGGTGAACTTTCTAAATTTTGGGGCGTTAAAAAACTTCATTTAGCAAAAATTAATTTTAACGATAAGTACCCTTTTGTTTATCAGTTTGCAGCACGTAAAAACCTAGATCAATCATTAATAACACCAACCGATTCGCTTTCGAATTTCAATAGAAAAATTGCCAATAAATACAAAGCAGGACTTGGCTTAAAATATTTAGAAGCCTATTTAGAAAATGGAGTTATTAAAAATGCAATTCAAAAATATTCAAACACTAACAACCAAACTTTTACACAAAGTAATTCGTTTTTTAACTTTATAGAAACTTCAAAAAATATAGATTGGTTTAAAAACGACTTTTTAAAAACCAATAAAAAAGTTGATTATACCATTAAAAAAATTATCAAAAAAAATGATTCGTTAGAAGTTAGTATTTCTAATAAACGTAACATTACGGTTCCTATACAATTATATGGATTAAAAAATGATAAAATAAAATTCAAAAAATGGATTTCTGGTATCGATTCAATTTCTAAAATAACAATCCCAACAAATGGTTACGATAAGTTATCTTTAAATTATGAATCTTTATTACCTGAAAATAATTTAAAAAACAATTGGCGAGATATTGGTAAAAAACTACTTCATAGACCGCTTCAATTAAAGTTTTTAAAGGATATTGAAAACCCTTATTACAACCAGATATTTTACACACCCGTTTTTAGATATAATTACTATGATGGAGCTGTTTTAGGAATGGCATTTTCTAATAAAACTGTATTAAATAGAAGTTTTACTTATAAAATAACGCCATCTTACAGTACAAAAAGTCAAACATTTTCTGGTGCTTACTCTTTTCTTTATGAGTATTTACCAGAAAATAAGAATGTAAATAAACTGCAATTTGGGTTTGTTGGAAGCAATTATCATTATGCAGAAAACTTAACATATAATACGTTTTCTCCTTTTGCATTATTGCAATTCAAAAGAAAAAGCTTGAGAGATGTTAGCAGTAATATTATTGCCGCGTCATACACATCTATAAACAGAGAACAATCTCCAACTCAAACCGAACACATTGAAACTAATAAATACAATGTATTTAACTTAGGTTATGGCTTTTCAAAACCCAATATTATAAACGATTTTAGGTTTTCATCCAATTTACAAGTTTCTAATAAATTTAGTAAATTATCACTAACAGCTCGCTATAGAAAGCTAACAAATACAAATAGGCAATTTGATTTCAGATTTTTTGCAGGTGCATTTTTAACCAATAAAACAGAAACAGATTATTTTAGTTTTGCTCTTGATAGACCAACAGATTATTTATTTCAATATGATTATTTAGGCCGTTCTGAAACATCTGGTTTTTTTAGCCAACAAGTTATTATTAACGAAGGTGGATTTAAATCTAAACTTCGTGTTCCATTCGCAAACCAATGGATGACAACAGCAAATACAAGCATTGGCTTATGGCGCTGGCTCGAAATCTATAACGATGTTGGTTTGGTAAAAAACAGAGGAAATAAAGTATACTTTGCCCACGAAAACGGAGTTCGATTAAACTTTATTCAAGATATTTTAGAAGTATATTTTCCTGTTCATTCTAATTTAGGTTGGGAAGTTTCTCAAGCTCAATATAGCTCAAAAATTAGATTTGTTTTAGTTATAAAACCAAAAAGAATCTACAATTTTATAAGAAGAGGCTTTTATTAATAATGAAATTAATTTCAACAAAGAGTTCTAATTCCTAATTCTTTTATTGTTTTTTATAATTAATTCAAATTAAAACCAGCTAATTATTTGATTATTAGTACAGTTTTTAATTGTCGTCAAAAATCAGTACCTTTGCACAACTAAAAAACTCAAAATTTATGCCAATAAAATCATCTTCTACTAACAAAGAACATTTATCATTTAAAGAATTTAAAAAGGAAGTTTTACAAGACTACAAAGTTGCAGTAATTAGCCGAGAATGTAGTTTATTAGGAAGAAGAGAAGTTTTAACTGGAAAGGCCAAATTTGGAATATTTGGAGATGGTAAAGAAGTTCCTCAATTAGCAATGGCAAAAGCCTTTAAAAAAGGTGATTTTAGATCTGGTTATTATAGAGATCAAACTTTTATGATGGCTATTGGAGAGCTAACACCTCAACAATTTTTCTCTGCATTGTATGCCAATCCTAGCATAAAGGCAGACCCAATGTCTGGAGGTAGACAAATGGGTGGGCATTTTATTACGCATAGTTTAGACGAAAAAGGAGATTTCAAAAACCTTACTGAGCAATACAATTCAAGTAGTGATATTTCACCAACAGCTGGGCAAATGCCAAGAATGTTAGGTATAGCACAAGCCTCTAAACTATTTAGAGAATTACCAGAATTAAAAAACCCAAAATTTTCTAACAACGGAAACGAAATTTCTTGGGGAACCATTGGTAATGCTAGTACTAGTGAAGGTGTGTTTTTTGAAACATTTAATGCTGCTGGAGTTCTACAAGTACCAATGATTATTTCTGTTTGGGATGATGCTTATGGAATTTCTGTTCCAGCAAAATACCAAACAACAAAAGAAAGTATTTCAGAAATTTTAAAAGGTTTTCAAAGAGATGATAATGCTAAAGGTTTTGAAATTTTTAAAGCAAACGGTTGGGATTATCCTCAGCTAATTAATATCTATTCAAAAGCAGCAAAAATTGCTCGTGAAGAACATGTTCCTGTTTTAATTCACGTAGAGGAATTAACACAACCGCAAGGTCATTCAACCTCTGGATCTCACGAACGATACAAGTCTAAAGAGCGGTTAGTTTGGGAAAAACAATTCGATTGTCTTGCAAAAATGCGTGATTGGATTTTCGAATTTGAATTGGAAGATGAAGAAGGTAATAAACTTAAATTTATTGATTCTGAAGAAGAATTAATTCGCATTGAAAAAGATGCAAAAAAAGAAGTAATTGCAGCTAAAAAAGAAGCTTGGAAAGAGTTTGTAAATCCAATTAAAGAACATAAAGCTAAATTATTATTACTACTAGATAACCTAGCTAACAAAAGTGCTAATAAAGTTTTTATTACTAAACTTAGAAATGAATTAGCTGAAATAGTAGACCCTTTTAGAAAAGATTTACTTTCTACAGCTCGAAAAATAATTGTTTACGTACGAGAAGAAAATTCTTCAGAAAAAAAACAATTACAGCAATGGATTAAAAGTTTTAGTGCTTCGGAGCAACCTAAATATAGCTCTCATTTATATAGTGAAACTAGCAAAAAAACAAGCAATATTAAAGAGGTTTTACCTACATATGATGAAAATGCTGATTTAGTTGATGGTAGAATTATTATAAAAGACAATTTTGACACACTTTTTTCTAAAAATGATGATCTATTTATTTTTGGTGAAGACTCAGGTAATATTGGTGATGTAAACCAAGGTTTAGTAGGACTTCAAGAAAAATATGGAAAACAAAGAGTTGCCGATACTGGTATTAGAGAAGCAACTATTATTGGACAAGGAATTGGGCTTGCTTTAAGGGGTTTAAGACCAATTGCTGAAATTCAATACTTAGATTATTTATTGTATGCTATACAAATAATGAGCGACGATTTAGCTACATTACATTACCGTACTGTTGGTAAACAAAAAGCACCATTAATTATACGTACTCGTGGTCATAGATTAGAGGGTATCTGGCACGCAGGTTCTCCTATGGGAGCCATTGTTCATATGCTAAGAGGTATTAATATTCTTGTACCTAGAAATATGACCAAAGCTGCAGGTTTCTACAATACTCTTTTAGAAAGTGATGAACCAGCTTTAATAGTTGAAAACTTAAACGGATATAGATTAAAGGAAAAAGCACCTAATAACTTTGGCGAATTTAGAACGCCAATTGGTGTTGTAGAAACCGTAAAAGAAGGAAAAGATATTACAGTACTTTCTTATGGGTCTACACTTAAAATTGTTGAAGATGTAGTTCCTAATTTAAATCAGGTTGACATTGATATTGAAATTATAGATGCACAATCTTTAATGCCTTTTGATTTAAATCACGATGTAGTTAAGAGTATTCAAAAAACAAATAGGTTAATTATTATTGATGAAGATGTTCCAGGCGGTGCTACATCATATTTATTAAATGAAATATTAGAAAACCAAAATGCTTACGAGTATTTAGATAGTAAACCTATAACTCTAGCAGCTAAAGAACACAGAACAGCTTATGGAACAGATGGAGATTACTTCTCTAAACCAAATGCAGACGATATTTTTGAAACTATATACAATTTAATGCACGAGGTTAACCCTTCAAAATATAAAAACTTATATTAAAATTTATTTTAATATTCTAAATTCTAAAAAAGCACTATAAACAGTGCTTTTTTTATGCCTAAACTTTTTTTCTCGGTAAAAAAGTATGACATATATCATAAAAATGACAAAAATCATACTTTTTACAATAAATTACCTATAACTTTGAGAATAACAAAATTACAAGGGTTTATTCACGTAAAAAATTATAAAAATGGCAAAAGTAAAAGGAGCTATCGTAGTAGATACCGAAAAATGTAAAGGCTGTGAAGTTTGCATTCCTGTATGCCCCGAAGATGTGATTGCAATGAGCAAAGAAGTGAACCACAAAGGCTATCATTATGCCTATATGAAAAACCCTGAAGCTTGTACAGGTTGTACAAACTGTGGAATTGTTTGCCCTGATAGAGCAATTTCAGTTTATAGAGTAAAAGTTTCAGCTTAAAAAACTATCTTATTATGTCCGAATTAAAATTAATGAAGGGTAACGAAGCCTTGGCTGAAGCCGCTATTAGAGCAGGTGCCGATGCTTATTTTGGTTACCCTATTACACCACAATCTGAAGTTATTGAGTATTTAATGACAGAGCAACCAGAAAAAAGAACTGGTATGGTAGTGCTTCAGGCAGAAAGTGAAGTTGCTGCAATTAACATGGTTTATGGAGCAGCAAGTACAGGTAAAAAGGTAATGACCTCATCATCCAGTCCTGGAATTTCATTAAAACTAGAAGGTATTTCATATTTAGCTGGAGCAGAATTACCGGCAGTAATAGTAAACGTTGTTCGTGGCGGACCAGGATTAGGTACTATTCAACCTTCTCAAGCAGATTACTTTCAATCTGTAAAAGGTGGTGGCCACGGAGATTATCACTTATATGTTTTAGCACCTTCATCTGTTCAAGAAATGGCAGATTTTGTTGAAGATGCTTTTGATATTGCTTTTAAATATAGAGCTCCTGTTTTAATTCTTTCTGACGGGTTAATTGGACAAATGATGGAAAAGGTTGAGCTAAAAGATCAACAAGAACGATTAACCGATGAAGAAGTTATAAAAAGACACGATAGTTGGGCTACTACAGGAAAAACAAATAGAGAACGTAACATTATTACTTCTTTAGATTTAGTTTCTGAAAAAATGGAAGCTAGAGTGCATCGCTTAATGGCGAAATATAAAAAAATGGAGGAAGAAGATCTTCGCTTTGAAAAAATAATGTGCGACGATGCAGATTATTTATTTGTAGCCTATGGATCTAGTGCACGAATAGCACAAAAGGCAGTAGAATTAGGCAGAGAAAAAGGTTTAAAAGTTGGACTTCTTCGTCCTATTACTTTATTTCCTTTCCCTAAAAAACAGCTACTCGATTTAGCTGACCAAGTAAAAGGTATGCTTAGTGTAGAAATGAGTGCAGGTCAAATGGTAGAAGATGTTAAACTAGCTGTAGAACATAAAGTTCCTGTAGAACATTTTGGTAGAACTGGAGGTATTATTCACACTCCTGAAGAAGTATTAGAAGCTTTAGAACAAAAAATTATTAAAGAAAATGGAAGTATCAGATATCATAAAACCCGAGAATCAAGTATTCTGTAAAACACAATTATTGACAGACACTACGTTGTCTTACTGTCCTGGCTGTGGTCACGGAACTGCACATAGTATTACTATGGAAGTTATTGAAGAAATGGGTATTGTTCAAGACACTATCGGAGTAGCTCCAGTAGGTTGCTCGGTACTTGCCTATGACTTTATGAACATAGATATGACGCAAGCCGCTCACGGACGTGCTCCCGCAGTTGCAACAGCAATATCTAGAGTTTGGCCTAACAAATATGTATTTACATACCAAGGCGATGGTGATTTAGCCGCTATTGGAACCGCAGAAACTATTCACGCTTGTAACAGAGGAGAAAACATTGTAATTATATTTGTAAACAATGGTATTTACGGTATGACTGGTGGACAAATGGCTCCTACTACTTTAGAAGGTATGATGTCCTCAACATCTCCATACGGAAGAGATGTAAAAACTATGGGAATGCCTATAAAAATGACTGAGCTAGTTGCTAATTTACCTGGTGTTTATTACGCAACTCGCCAAGCAGTACACACACATAAACATGTAAGAAAAGCAAAAAAAGCTATTAAAAAAGCTTTTGAAAACACAAGATTAAATAATGGTATTTCTTTTATTGAAATTGTTTCTAATTGTAATTCTGGATGGAAAATGACACCAAATGAGTCTAACATTTGGATGGAAGAAAATATGTTTCCTTACTTCCCTTTAGGTGATATTAAAGTAAATGGTAAATTAAAATAGTAAATTATGACAGAAGAAATTATTATAGCAGGTTTTGGTGGTCAAGGTGTACTATCTATGGGTAAAATTTTAGCATATTCTGGAATTATGCACGATCAAGAAGTTAGCTGGATGCCTTCGTACGGACCAGAAATGCGAGGAGGAACTGCAAATGTTACCGTTATTTTAAGCGATGAACGTATTAGCTCTCCATATTTAAAGGTGTTTGATACTGCCATTATTTTGAATCAACAAAGTATGGATAAGTTTGAAGAATGCGTAAAACCTGGAGGTGTGTTATTGTATGAACCTAACGGAATACACCAACACCCAACAAGAACAGATATTAATATTTATCAAATTGAAGCAAATAGGATTGCTACCGAAATGGGAAATAAAAAAATATTTAATATGGTTGTTTTAGGTGCCTTCTTAAAGATTAAACCAATTGTTAATTTAGAAAATGTAATTGACGGTTTAAAAAAATCACTTCCAGAACGTTACCACAATTTAATTCCTTTAAATGAAAAAGCTATTCAAAAAGGAATGAGCAATATTAAGGCACATATTATAGAAAAAAGTATTCTTAGTTAAATTAACATATATGTGTTCTTTCAGTAATTAAAGTAACATAACATTGTTATATAATTCCCTAAATATTTTTATATTTAGGGAATTCATTTTTATGCCTTTAATTCTATTTTATCGACTAATAATTAAATAGGTGTAAAACACAAATCAATCAAAAAAATTAACAAACAATGAAACGATTATTTATTACTATTTTATGTATTGCATTTACTAACACACTCTTATTTGCCCAAAAGGCTGATGTTTCTAGTAAAGAAGTTCTTATTAAATTTGAAATACCTTCACATTTAAAAGGTTTAAAAACTTTTAGTTATGAAATTCAAGATGAAGGAGAATATTGGAATTATGAAAATTCTCCAGAACATTATCCTGCAGATGAATACCCTAATTTAGCATCTTTAACCGATGGAATACAAATAAGTGGACTAGAAAACGTTACTGAAAATGCAGATTTACAAATTTTAGTTGGTTTTATAGGAAATCAATTAGCTGTAAACAATGCAATGATTTCTATGCACGGAACTTATAGTATTCTATTGCTTAACAAAGAAAACCAATTACTATACAACACCAACGAAGCAGTTACTTTAAATCAGGTTGTAAACCCTAAAAAATTCCCAATGAATACTCGTGGTGAACGCAATCAAACAAAAGCAAGAATGCTTACCATTTACACTCAAAAATTTTTAGGAGAAATTCAACACTTATTTAAAGAAACTTCAACACAAAAACTTCCTTTTGGTCTATTTAAAAAAACAAAAGGTGGAGCTGCTGAAGCTTTTAACACAGAATCTAAACCATTAATTGAATCAATAATAGCAAACCCAACAGATGCTGCAACTCTTGATAAAGCAGCAGCTTATTGGAAATCTCAAATTGATGTAGATTTTGGTAAAAAAGTTAAAAGCAAAATAAAAAGTAAAGTTATTTATGCTAATCTAGCTTCAGTTTCTTTATTAAAAAATGAAATTGAGAATACAAATAACTATTACAAAACTGTAAAAGAAAACGCTGGAATGTTTGATTTGTGGAAAGGAGATTATTTAAATGTTTTAAAAAAACGTGATGATTTAGAAGCCTTAAAAGGTCAAGAATTAATTGCTGTTAATTTAACACCTAAATCAGCATACAAAATAACGTTAGATCAAGGAGGTACTTTTACATATAAAGATAAAAATATTGAATTTTCAAAAATTGAAATTGATAGATTTGTGCCTGCAAAAAAATCTGGTATGGCATCATTAGACTTAACTGTTAAACCTACTATTTATGTGTATGAAAACACTGAGAATCCTATTGAGCATATTTCTGCTGAGGAAACAAAAATAGTTACTAAAGATGGAAAAGAAATAATTTTCAAAAAAGATAAAGGAGCTATTAAACCTTATTTAAAACAAACAGGGAAACTACTAGAAAGTTATAAATAAGAATATGAAAATTAAATTATATTTATTGTTGTTCTTACTTTTAGGAACAATTGATATTCAGGCTCAAAAAATTAAGGTTAAAAAAGGAGATATTCTAGTAGATAAAATAAAATTTGGCCATATTGAAAAAGTGAAGATTAAAAACGACTCTATAAAAGAAACTTTTTATAAAGTAACCGACAATAATGGTGAACATGTTTTTAATTTTAGAAGTGAGTATGCTAAATCGTTACTTTTAGTGAATGATAAATCTTACTATTATTACACTATAGAATATGTAAAAGATAAAAAACGTGCGGCCGTACAAAACCCTAAATATTACCCTTCAGAAAAACAAATGGCAAAATATTTAATAACCAATAATTTATTAAATAAAGAAGGTGAAAATATTGAAGCCGTTTCTAAACTTATTACAAACAAAGGCTTATTACCTAAAAATATTCTTGAAATAATAACAGCAGAAAAAGAAACATTAAGTTACGCTAAATTCAAAGTAGATCGTGTTTTAACAGACAAAGTATATGTGTTTTTTGATAAAACCACATCTGGTGAGAGTGATTTTAGGTTTAGAGATTTAGCTGTTAAATCGAGATACAATATTTATCAAGGAGTTAAAGATCCTAAAACTAATGAGTTTATTTCTAAAACCTTTATAGGTTATGCTAAGGTAGAATGGAAAAGTCAAGAACAAATAAATAGTAAGTCTAGACCAAACCCAAAAGGTAGATATAGTTTAGTTGTTTATAATACTAAACATGTTCCAATGGCTTCATATTTATTTATAACCTACAAAACTTATCATCCATATAAAGAATTTGGTCCAACAAAAACCAAAATTAGTAAAACTGAAACAGTAACTGCTCGAATAAAATATATGGTAAATGATTTATTACATAAAAAAATGATTTAATAAATTCAATTAAAATCTCTTAAAAATCGGTTCAATGTGTTATATTCACATGAACCGATTTTTTTATGAAAACAATTTTAATTACTGGAGGTACTGGATTAATAGGCAAAGCTTTAAAGGATAAACTTATTTCAAAAGGCTTTTCTGTAATTATTCTAAGTCGCTCTAAAAACGTAAGTCCTAATAGCTATTATTGGAATATTAATAAAGGTATTATTGAAAATGAAGCTATTAAAAAAGCAGATGCAATAATTCATTTAGCCGGTGCAGGCATTGCCGATAAACGCTGGACCGAAAAAAGAAAACAAGAACTAATAAATAGTAGAGTACTTTCAACAAAATTGCTTTTAAAAAAAACAGAAGAATTAAATCCTAATTTGAAATGCTTTATTGCTGCCTCTGGAATTGGTTATTATGGTGCTAATACTTCAGAAAAAATTTATAACGAGCAAGATGAGTCAGGTACAGATTTTTTAGCAACTATTTGTAAACTTTGGGAAAACGAATCTTTAAAATTTCAACAAAAAAATATTAGAACTGTTATTTTAAGAACCGGAGTTGTATTAACTAATAAAGGTGGCGCTTTAGAAAAAATGATATCTCCAATTAAAATGGGTGTTGGTGCCGCTTTAGGAAAAGGAAATCAATATATGCCTTGGATTCATATAGATGATTTATGTGAAATGTACATTACTGCAATAGATAACCATAAGATTAAAGGTGTATACAATGCAGTGTCAAATATGCATATTACAAATAAAGAACTAACACATAATATGGCCAAAGCTATTCACAAAAAAATATGGCTACCTCCAATTCCTTCTTTTATTCTAAAGCTATTATTTGGTGAAATGGCAATAATTTTACTAAAAGGAAGTAGAATTTCTAACAAAAAAATTATAGAAACTGGTTTCAACTTTAAATACAATTCAATAGACAAGTGTTTAAAGAACTTACTTTAAAAAGAGTTGCTATTTTTCTTTTTATATGGTCTAATAATTAACCTAGTTTCTCGATCAAAACGAATATAATTATACAGCCAATTAAAGAAAACCACTGCCCTATTTCTAAAACCAATTAAAGAAAACAAGTGAACAAACATCCAAACAAACCAAGCAAAAACACCTTGAAATTTCCAGTTTGGTAAATCTACAACAGCTTTATTACGCCCAATGGTTGCCATTGAACCTTTGTCGTTATATTTGAAAGCTCTTAACTTTTTACTTTCTAATTTAGCTAGTAAGTTTCTAGCTAACAACTTACCCTGTTGTATGGCTGGTTGCGCCATCATTGGATGCCCGTATTTGTAATTTTCTGAAGGCATACAAGCTACATCTCCTATTGCATATATATTATTATAACCTTCTACTTTGTTGAATTCATTTACCTTAAAACGGTTTGCTCTTTCTACCAAACATTCTTGCTGTAAACCATTAATAGATTCACCTTTTACACCTGCTGCCCAAATTAAAGTTTGCGCTTTAAAATGATCTTCTCCATTTGTAGTTACCGTTTCTCCATCGTAATTAGTTACCCTAAGGTTTTTCCAAACATCAACATTTAGTTTTATTAAGTAATCTTCGGCTTTTTCAGAGGCATTTTTACTCATACCTTTTAATAACTCTCCTGAGCTTTGAATTAGATTAATTTTCATTTGTCTAATATCTAAATCCGGATAATCTTTAGGTAAAATACCTTTTTTCATTTCGGCTAAAGCACCAGCTAACTCAACACCTGTTGGTCCACCACCTACAATAACAAAATTCATAAGTGCCAAACGTTTTTCTAGATTTCGTTCAAGCAAAGCTTCCTCAAAATTTTCTAAAACCAAACTTCTAATATTTAATGCCTGCGGAACAGATTTCATTTCCATAGCATACTTTTTAATAGTTTTATTTCCAAAAAAATTGGTTTTTGAACCTGTGGCAATAATTAACTCGTCGTATTCTAAGTTTCCAATTGTAGTTTCAATACAATTAGTTTCTGAATTTATATTTTGAACCTCAGCAAGTCTGAAATAAAAGTTTTCGACATCATTAAATCGCTTTCTTAAAGGAAACGCTATACTGTCTGGCTCTAAACCTCCAGTTGCAACTTGATACAACAATGGTTGAAAAGTATGGTAATTGTGTTTATCAATTAAAACAACTTGCAGCTCTTTATCTTCTAATCCTTTTGCCGCAGCCAATCCAGCAAAACCTCCTCCAATAATTACAACTCTAGGAAAACTAGTTTGAGGTATATTCATATTTTTTATTTAGTAGAATGTAAATTTACAAAATTGTACCATAAATCAGTCCTTTAAAACTGATGTTTATCATAATAATTTATCTTCAAATTCTTAACTTAGATATAAAATAAAAATTTGACATTACTATGAAAAAATTCCTACTTATTTTAGGTTTAGCTTTTATTACTTTTCAGTATAATTATGCTAATAATATAGAGTTTACACCTTCAAAAAACCAAAAAATTGAAGGTACTTTTTCTGGAGACATTAGCAAAAAACAATCCGTACATTTAATTTTTGCTAATAACAAAACAAGCAAAACATATGAAGTAATCCCTTTCTATATGGATGAAATGGATAAAATTGTACAACTGGAAAATATAAATTTTAAAAAAAGCCCTGGAATAGTTTCATACCATTTAAGTAAGAATACTCTTACACTAATTTTAAGTGAAAAAGAGAAAAAAACAAGTCAATTTTACCATATAATTGACTACAATCTTGAAAACTTAACAAAAACTTCCAAGAAAATTGAAAAAAAAGATGAAGATTTTACAATTAGACAACCTAAATGTACTTATATAGTTAACACGCAAAAAACATACTTAAATATTCAAAGAATTGATAACTCAAATACAATTAATCAGCATCAAGTAACTCCTACAAATTCAGAAAAGTTTAAGGAAATTTTCAAAAACAATTCACCTGATGTAGTAAATACCAATGAGTTTGTAAAAAATGGTTCTATAAATAACCTTCAATCATATTTAGAAAATAATAAACTTCGCTTTATAAAACTTAATAATAAAACTAATACTGTTAATTCAATATCTATAAACCTTGAAGATTACTCGTATAAATTCAATGATTTTGAGAATAATGATTTAATTGACAATAAAGATAGTAACTCATTTATTCACGATCAGAAATTGTTTTCTATTTTGGTAAGTAAAAAAGATGCTTTATTAAAAATTAACGACTTAGATAAAGGGAAAGAATTATTAAAAAAATCACTTTTAAACGAAATAAAAAGTATTGACAAATCTAAAATTGAGAACATTATAAAAAAAGCTTCTAAAGGAAAAAACAAACCAACTATTACAATTAATAAATCTATTAATAATAAAATGGTGGTTAATGTAGATTATGTAGATGCTAGAGTTTACAATTATCATTTCAATTGGTGGTTTCATCATTGGATGTGGCAACAGCAACAATGGCACACACAACAAATGATGAATATGATGCAAAACCAAATAAACATTAATACACAAAACTTCCAAAGAATGAAAAGCTTTAGTAGTTTTGGTCCAAATGTATTTGATTACGGAGATAGCATGTACACTTCGAGTATTAAAAAATCAATTACGTTTGTGCTAGATAGCGGCTTAAAAATAAACAAAAATGCTTCTACTAAAACAAAATTTAAGGAAATTGATAGAGACAAATACCTAAATCCTTTAAAAGAAAATACAAAACTAAGACACATTACAGCTTCTTTTCAAAAAGATTCATTTAGATATATTTACTATTCAAAAACACTAAAGAAATTTTATATTAAAACTTCAAAATTTAGAGAATAAAAAAAAGCCTCAGTATTGAGGCTTTTTTTATAAATTTCTTTTTAACTCTTGAATTGAAGTATTTGAACTTATTAAGTTATCTATTAACCTTACTCTAAGTTCATCAATATCCTCATCAAAATACTTTGCCCATTTATAATCTTTAAACAATGCGTTAATTTGTTTTAAACGCTGATGTGCAAAATCTGATGTCATTAAAAAATGAGCAGTATTATTTTCTTCTCTACTTCTAATTATTTTTGTCTTTCCTACTGAATAATCAACATCTAGATAAAAAGATTTTTCAGCATTATTTAAAGGAAAAAAATCACTCCAATTAGCGTAACCAACATAATAATCTTGACTTCTATACTTTTCAATTCCACTAATTTTCCAACGACAATTTGCTACCCTACCCCAATGGTTAGAATAGCGGTAAACACCTTGTTTTGTATATAAATATAAACTACCAGATTTACTTTGATAATGAGCAGATTTTCCTTTAAAAAAGTTAATATCCTTCATTTCAAACTCACAATAGGTATGCTTAAAAAAATTAAAACTATGATAGTTTTTCAATGCCTTCGTCTATTTATAATTCTACAAAATATTTGGCAAATGTATTAATTAATAAGCTTCTCAACTATATCTTTAACAGGTAAAATTTCTTTTGTATACTCAATACTTGGCCCTGCTACCCAAACAGTTTTATAAGTTGCTTTAGTTGCAGCATTTTTGGTAGCATTCATACCAATAGAAAAACGAATCATTTTAACCCACTTTTTAAGTTTTCTATTTTTATTTAAAAGGTTTTCTATCCAGGTTTGTTTTGTGCCTATTTTTTGAACGTATGGTGTATTAATTACAGTACAAGGTGTACCAGAAATACGCTCGGTCATAACAATATCTTTTGCTCCATAATCTACACAAGCTTGTTTGTATTCATTAGTTACACTCGCTTCGTTCGAAGCAATAAATGGACTACCAACAGAAACACCTTCTGCTCCTAATTCAAGCATTTTATCAATATCCGCTTTACAACCTACACCGCCCGCAGAAATAATGGGAATATTACAATTTTTAACCAAATGCGGAATTAATTCTTTAGGTGAAGAACCTCCTCGATGTCCACCAGCTTCATTATTAACTGCAATAACGGCATCGGCTCCTAAATCCTCAACTTTTTTAGCAAATTTTAAATCTACAACATCACAAAAAACTTTTATTCCAGCTTTTTTAGACTGCTTAATAGTTTCTTCTGGACTTCCTAATGATGTTATAATAAAATCTGCTCCTTCTTCACATATAACTCTTAATTGTTCTTTATACTTAAGGTTTGACTTGTTTACTATTAAATTAAACCCAAATGAACCACCTTCAACTTTAGCAGCTTTTAACTCTTTAATGGCAGCCCTTAACTCATCTAAAGTTCTATAATTTAAAGCTGGAATACAGCCAGCAATACCACTTTTCATAGCTTCAATTACCATTGTTGTATTTGAAACCAGAAACATTGGCGCTTGTATAATTGGATATTTAATATGTAATAAATCAGTTAGTTTAGTAGTTTTCATTCTTTTGAATTTCTTCAAATATAACAAAATAAATATTATGCATGCATAACACCTTAATTTTAGTAATAAAAAAAGCCACTCAAAATTTGAGTGGCTTTTACATTTATTTGTAAAAAAATTATTCTTCTTTTACTTCTTCAAAGTCAACATCTTCTACATCGTCACCTTCTGGTTTTGCTTGTTGAGCATCTCCAGTTGGAGCACCTTGTGCTTGACTTTCTTGTTCTGCTTTGTACATTTCTTCACTTGCAACTTTCCAAGCTTCATTAATTTTTTCCATTGCAGCATCAATTTGAGCTAAATCTTTAGATTCGTGAGCTTTTTTCAACTCTTCTAAAGCAGCTTCAATTGGTCCTTTTTTATCTGCAGATAATTTATCTCCAAACTCTTTTAATTGCTTTTCTGTTTGGAAAATCATAGAATCTGCTCCATTTATTTTTTCTGCAGTTTCTTTTGCTGCTTTATCAGCTTCAGCATTAGCATCAGCATCAGCTTTCATTTTTTCAATTTCAGCATCAGATAATCCTGAAGAAGCTTCAATTTTAATGTTTTGAGATTTTCCAGTAGCTTTATCAGAAGCAGTTACGTGAATAATACCATTTGCATCAATATCAAAAGTTACTTCAATTTGAGGAACTCCTCTTTGCGCTGGTGGAATATCCGTTAATTGGAAACGCCCAATTGTTTTGTTATCCGCAGCCATTGCTCTTTCACCTTGTAATACGTGAATATCTACTGATGGTTGGTTATCTGCAGCTGTTGAGAATACTTGAGATTTCTTTGTAGGAATCGTAGTATTTGCGTCAATCAACTTTGTCATAACGTTACCCATAGTTTCAATACCTAAAGATAATGGAGTAACATCTAATAATAATACATCTTTTACATCACCAGTTAAAACTCCACCTTGAATAGCTGCTCCAATTGCAACAACCTCATCTGGGTTAACACCTTTAGAAGGCGCTTTTCCAAAGAATTTTTCAACAGCTTCTACAACAGCAGGAATACGAGTTGAACCACCAACTAAAATAATTTCATCAATATCTCCAGTTGATAAACCAGCGTTGTTTAATGCCGTTTTACAAGGCTCAATAGTTCTTTTTACTAAATCGTCAATTAATTGCTCAAATTTAGATTTAGATAACGTTCTTACTAAGTGTTTTGGTCCGCTAGCTGTAGCAGTTACATATGGTAAGTTAATTTCTGTTGAAGCAGAAGAAGATAATTCAATCTTTGCTTTTTCAGCAGCTTCTTTTAAACGTTGTAAAGCCATTGGATCTTGACGTAAATCCATATTTTCATCTGCTTTAAACTCTTCAGCTAACCAGTCAATAATTTTTTGATCAACATCATCACCACCTAAGTGTGTATCACCATCTGTAGCTAATACTTCAAATACTCCGTCTCCTAATTCTAAAATAGAAACATCATGCGTTCCACCACCAAAGTCAAAAACAACTATTTTTTGGTCTTCACCTTTTTTGTCCATACCGTAAGCTAATGCTGCAGCAGTTGGCTCGTTGATAATACGACTAACTTTTAAACCTGCAATTTCACCAGCTTCTTTAGTAGCTTGACGTTGTGCATCGTTAAAATATGCTGGTACTGTAACAACAGCTTCAGCAACTTCTGTTCCTAAATAATCTTCAGCAGTTTTCTTCATTTTTTGAAGTACCATTGCTGAAATTTCTTGTGGAGTATATAATCTTCCATCAATATCAACACGTGGAGTATCATTATCTCCTTTTACCACTTTATAAGGTACACGTTCTGCCTCCATTTGAGATTCAGAATATTTGTTACCCATAAAACGCTTAATTGAATAAATGGTTTTTAATGGATTTGTTACTGCTTGTCTTTTTGCTGGATCTCCAACTTTTCTTTCGCCTCCTTCAATAAAAGCGACAATTGAAGGTGTAGTTCTTTTTCCTTCTGCATTAGGGATTACAACTGGCTCGTTACCTTCCATTACTGAAACACAAGAGTTTGTTGTTCCTAAATCTATACCTATAATTTTGCTCATAATAATTAGTATGTATTTATATTTTTAATATTTTAATTTCGATTTTTAAATCTTACATTTACAAATAGTCAATGATTATGCCATTAGAAATTTTATGCCAAGTTGTCATAAACTACTTTTTAAAAAGGTTTAAATTGTCATTTATAAGCTAACTTTAATACTAAATTGACTGTCTATAGCTTATGTATTGTGGTTTATTATATATTTGCAGCCCTTAAAAATTAGGATAACGAATGGAATGTATTTCAGTTTTTGATATGTTGAAGATTGGCGTTGGCCCATCAAGTTCACATACACTTGGACCTTGGAGAGCTGCTGAGCGATGGATTCAACATTTAAAAAACGAAAAAACTTTTTCAAAAGTTACTTCAATAAGTATAGATTTATATGGCTCACTTTCGTTAACTGGAAAAGGGCATGCTACAGATTTAGCTGTTATTTTAGGTTTAGCAGGTAAAGATCCAGAAACAATTCCTACTGAAGAAATTTCAACAATTATTGAAGTTATACAAACTTCAAAACAACTAAATTTAGGGGGTGATTTAATTATCAACTTCAGTTCTGAAAATGATGTTATTTTTAACCCTGAATTTTTACCTTTTCACCCTAATGGAATTACATTTAAAGCATTTTTAAACAATAAGGAAATAGCAACAGAAACTTACTATTCAATTGGTGGTGGATTTGTTGTTCGTGAAGATCGCACAAATGCTAAAGAAAATCGTAAGATTCAAAAAGCATTTCCTTACCCAATTCAAAATGCTAAAGAACTTGAAACTTATTGCAAAAATGAAGGTAAGCAAATTTCAGAAATAGTTTTAGAGAATGAAAAATCTCTTAGAACCGAAAATGAAATAGATTCTGAAATACTTAGAATTTGGCAAACAATGTTAGAATGCATGTATACTGGTTGCCATACAGAAGGTGTATTACCGGGCGGCTTAAACGTTAGAAGACGTGCTTTTGATATGCACCAAAAATTAAAAGGCGGAATGCCTTACAACAATTCTAAAGAATGGGTTGAAAGTATTAGAAGTACCAGAGTAAAATTTAGACAAATATTAAAGTGGGTAAGTTGTTTTGCGTTGGCTGTAAATGAAGTAAATGCAAGTTTAGGTAGAGTTGTTACCGCGCCTACAAATGGAAGTGCTGGAGTTATACCTGCAGTTTTAATGTATTATTTAGTTACAGAAAATCATGAAGCAGATTTTAAACAAATTAAACAATTTTTACTTGTAGCTGGCGAAATAGGAAGCATATTTAAAAAAGGTGCAACCATATCTGCTGCAATGGGTGGTTGCCAAGCTGAAATTGGTGTGTCAAGCGCTATGGCAGCAGGAGCATTAACCGAACTTTTAGGTGGTACTCCAGAGCAAGTTTTAATAGCTAGTGAAATTGCAATGGAACATCATTTAGGTTTAACTTGCGACCCTATTGGTGGGTTGGTTCAAATACCTTGTATTGAGCGTAACGCAATGGGAGCTATTAAAGCAATTAATGCCGCCGAATTAGCCCTAGATTCTGATTCTAACAATGCTAAAGTTCCATTAGACAAAGTAATATCAAGTATGTGGGAAACAGCTAAAGATATGAACTCTAAATACAAAGAAACCTCGGAAGGTGGTTTAGCGGTAAGTGTAAATATTTCAGATTGTTAAATTTATTTGGTTTTACCTGTTTAATTTCTTTATATTTGGATTATAGAATATATTATTAATAAAAAAATTCGTTACTCATGAGTAAATTTGATGAAAAATTAGCACAGTATAAAGCTGAAATGGACAAATTAGGATTAAGCTTTGACGCAGACTTATTAACTGCAGTTACAAAAGGTTTAGGTCCATCTATCTATAAAGCTGATGCTGAAACTGTATCTGGATCTGATCAAAAAGAATTAGACACAGTAAAAAACAACTTTTTAATTAAAAAACTAGGTTTAGAAAACGGGCCTAAATTAGATGAAGCTATTGCAGCTGTTATTGAAAAAGTTGGAAAATCTAACCGAAACAAGTATAGAGCTATTGTTTATTATTTATTAGTAAAAGAATTAGGTCAAGAATCTAAATACTAATTAGTATACAATACTTCTTAAAAAATAAAAACCCGCAAATTGCGGGTTTTTTTTATTTAAAATTACATATCCAATAAATAAGCAAATATTAGAGGTGCCACAATAGTAGCATCAGATTCAATAATAAACTTTGGGGTATCAACATCTAATTTCCCCCAAGAAATTTTTTCATTTGGAACAGCACCTGAATAGGAACCATAACTAGTAGTAGAATCTGATATTTGACAAAAATAACTCCAAAATGGTGTATTAGTTCTTTCCATATCTTGATACAGCATTGGCACAACACAAATTGGAAAATCTCCAGCAATTCCTCCTCCAATTTGAAAAAACCCAATTCCGTTTTCTGAATTATTTGTATACCAATCTGCCAAAAAAGTCATATACTCAACTCCTGATTTCATTGTAGAAGCTTTTAACTCTCCTTTTAATACATATGAAGCAAAAATATTTCCCATAGTACTATCTTCCCAACCTGGAACAATTATTGGTAAATTGGCTTTAGCTGCGGCTAACATCCAACTATTTTTTGGATCAATTTCATAGTACTGCTCTAAAACTCCTGAAAGTAATAATTTATACATAAATTCATGTGGAAAATAACGCTCTCCTTTATTTTCAGCGTCTTTCCATATTTCAAAAATATGATCTTGTAAACGTCTAAATGCTTCTTCTTCAGGAATACAGGTATCTGTAACTCTATTTAACCCTTTTTCTAATAGTTTCCATTCATCTTGAGGTGTTAAATCACGATATTCTGGCACTCTTTTATAATGAGAATGCGCCACTAAATTCATGATATCTTCCTCTAAATTTGCTCCTGTACAAGATATTATATGCACTTTATCTTGTCTAATTACTTCAGCAAATATTTTACCTATTTCTGCTGTACTCATTGCTCCTGCCAAAGAAACTAACATTTTTGACCCGTTAGCTAATTGACTTTCGTAAGCCTTTGCAGCATCAACAACTGTTGCTGAGTTAAAATGCAGGTAATACTTTTCTATAAATTGAGAAATTGCTCCTTTATTATTCATAATCTTCATCTTGAAATTTTGAGTTTTTACTTTTTGACACTAACCTATTATCAGTTTCATCAAAATCTGAATCATCTTCATTATTACTAAATTTATAGCTTAACATTTTGTAGTATAATTTTGCAGCTAGAAAATCTGATGATTTTTCACTTTCATTTGGACACAATTCAACAATATCAAAACCTACAACGTTTTTTTCGTCAAAAATCTTCTTTAAAAACTCTAGGGTTTCGTACCAAAAAAGTCCTCCTGGCTCAGGTGTACCTGTTGAAGGCATTATAGAAGGATCAAAAGCATCTAAATCTATAGTTAAAAAAACATTTCCTGTCATCAAGTCAACTGCATTATCCATCCAATAATCATCAGTTGCAAGATCATGAGCAAAAAACACTTTTTCTTTATCCATTACAGTAGTTTCAATAACATCCATACTTCTAATACCAACTTGTATTAGGTTTGTGTTTTGACTAGCTTCATAAACAGCACATGCGTGATTACAAGTTGAACCTTCGTATTCTTTTCTTAAATCTGCATGAGCATCAATTTGCACCACTGTTAAATTATCAAAACATTCATTAAAAGCTCTAATTGAACCTATTGATATTGAATGTTCTCCTCCAAATAGAGTAACAAATTTATTCTTTTGAATATATGATTTTGTTATTTTGTGTACAGCATCTACCATTTTTTCTGGCGATTCATTTTCAATAACTTCATTAGCCAAATAAATACCGTTTTTATAAACTTCAGTATTTGTTTCTATATCATATAGTTCCATATTTTCAGAAGCTTCTAAAAATGCTTTTGGACCTTTATCAGCTCCTTTTTGCCAGGTACTTGTTCCATCATAAGGAACTGGAATTAAAACAACCTTAGATGTTTCTATTTTTGCGTAATCAGCAGGTATTCCTGCATAAGTTTTATTATTCATAACCTAATATTTTTAAAAAATCGGTTGGTGTTTGCTTTTCTTTAAATACTTTATACTCTAAATTACCTTCACTATTTTTTGAAATAATAATATGTTTTGGCTGAGGAATTAAACAATGTTGTAAACCTCCATAACCTCCTATTGTTTCTTGGTATGCACCTGTATTAAAAAAACCTATGTAAAGCGGTTTTTCTTCCTTATAAACTGGCAAATAAATGGCATTCATATGCTGTTCTGAATTATAATAATCATCACTATCGCAAGTTAAACCACCTAACAACACACGCTCGTAAGTATCATCCCACCTATTTAAAGGGAGCATTACAAAACGTTTATTTATCGACCAGCTATCTGGTAAAGTTGTAATAAATGAAGAGTTAATCATATTCCAACGCTCTCTATCGTTCTGCTTTTTTTGATATAAAACTTTGTATAATGCCCCACCGCTTTCACCTACTGTGTAACTTCCAAATTCTGTAAAAATATGTGGTACTTGAACTTCTGCTTCATCACAAGCTAATTTTATTTGAGATATAATTTCATCAATCATATACTCATAATCATAATCAAAACCTAATGAGTTTTTTATTGGAAAACCTCCACCAATATTTAAACTATCTAATGTTGGACAAATTCTTTTAAGGTTTATATACACCTTTAAACATTTATTCAGTTCATTCCAATAATAGGCATTGTCCTTTATTCCTGTATTTATAAAAAAGTGTAACATTTTTAAGTTTACTTTTTTATTTTCTTTGATATCTCTTCTATAAAAATCTACTATATTTTTATAACCAATGCCCAATCTTGAAGTATAAAATTCAAATTTTGGTTCTTCTTCTGAAGCAATTCTAATTCCAACATTAATTTTTTTTCTAATTCCTGAAGTTAACAAACCTATTTCTTCATAATTATCTATAATAGGAATACAGTTTTTATGTCCAGATTGAATTAAACCTTGAATTTTTTGAACATATTCATCTCTTTTAAAACCATTACAAAGTATGTACGTTTTCTCTGTTATTTTACCATCATTTTTTAAATTTTCAACAATATCTATATCAATTGCAGATGATGTTTCAATATGAATCTCATTATTTAAAGCTTCATTTAAAACATGTTTAAAATGAGAACTTTTTGTACAGTAGCAATAATGGTATTTAGCTTTATACTTATGTTTTTTCATTGAGAATTTAAACCAACTTTTTGCTAATTGAATATTCTCGCTAATTTTAGGTAAATAAGTAAACTTTAAAGGCGTACCAAATTGTTTTACTAATTCCATAGTATTTATATTATGGAAATGTAATTGTTTGCTTTTGTCTATTTTAAATTCTTCCTGTGGAAAATCGAATGTTTGATTTATTAAATCTATATACTTAGTATTCATTTCAAATATTTATTTAAAAACATAAAAAAACAGTCTATAGTTAGACTGACATCTATTTTTTAAATAAATATCTAAACTCGTAAATCTAAATACACATTGCGTAAACTTACAACCTGAAGTGGGTTATAAATTTTAAACATGAAGTTGTTAGAAGTTGTCTTTTGTCTTAATTTTTCGTTGTGCTTCCAAAACACATAGTAACCTAAAAACTTCTTAATAAAAAAGTTACGACCGAAAAAACATATACTTTTCAACGCTAATTAAAAATAACGCTACAAACATATATAAAAAAACAATACAATTTTAAAAAATTTATATTAACGGGTAAAAACTAACTCGTGCCCTTTAGAAAGGTTATCATCAAAGGCATAACCATCGTAATTAAACTTTTTTAAATCTTCAGTGTTTTCAATATTATTATCTATTATATAGCGCACCATTAAACCTCTTGCCTTTTTTGCAAAAAATGAAATAACCTTTAATTTTCCATTTTTATAATCTTTAAAAACTGGAGTTACAATTTCTGCATTTAATTGTTTTGGTTTTACAACTTTAAAATACTCGTTACTTGCTAGGTTTACAAAAACTTCATTTTCTTCTAATTCTTCATTTAAAGCATCGGTAACTTTAGTACCCCAATATTGGTATAAGTTTTCTTTAGCACCAACTTTTAATTTTGTTCCCATTTCTAATCGATATGGTTGCATTAAATCTAAAGGTTTTAATACTCCGTATTGTCCAGATAATATTCTTAATTTTTGTTGAAGTTGCTTAATTTTTTCTTCTGAAAGTGAGTATGCATCCAATCCAACATATACATCGCCTTTAAAAGCAAATACTGCTTGCTTAGCATTATTTATTGTAAATGGTAATTGCCAATCTTGATTTCTTTGCCAATTTAACTCTCCTAATTTATCAGAAATATGCATTAATTCTGATAACTTTTTTGGTGATTTCTTTTTTAAAACTCCGCTTAACTTTTCAGCTTCATTTAAAAATATTCCTTCAGTAAATTCTGTTGTTGGAACTTTTGTTTCGTAATCTAATGATTTGGCTGGTGATATTACAATCTTCATATTCTATTTTTTGTATGAAACAAATTTACATTATTTCAATTATTTCTCCATTTTTAAACTCAAAATTAAAGTCTCCCTTTACTACAAAGTCAGATTGATAAATTTGATCTCCCGTAGGAAACCATTTTCTCAATTTATTATTCGATAAAATAAACAATCCATTTTCGTTTCCTAAAGCACAAAACTTTATAAAATCGCCACTATAAACTTCAATATTATCAATTAAATTTACTTTATTAAAAGTAGACTCAATATTTGTTGAGGCTATACCAACTTCACTAATATTTAGTATAGATTTTGCTGTAAATTTTTCTTCTGAATTTATGTTTAAATTTTTTCGAGCTATAAATTCAACTATATTGTTATCTAAATCGTAAAAATAAATTGCCTTGGCATTCCAACTAGAAAAGTCGATAATTTCTTTAGTATCAAAACCTAAAATATCTACACGCTCTTTTAACCAATATAATGCTTCTTTCTCTTTATTTGATGGAATGTTTAATGCAAAATGATATGGTGTTGTGTTTTTCCTGTACTTTAAAGTAAGTATAGACTCTCCTATTTTAAAACTTGTAGATTCTGGTGTTGAAATTGTTATAGGTAATTCTAAAACAGTTGTATAAAAATCTATTTGTAGATTTAGTTTACTAGTATAAATTATGAGTTCTTTAATTTTCATTACAATGTAAATTTAACACAACATAGTAAGAAAACTATAATTTATTAATACTATAAAATTATTCTTAAATAAAAGAAATCTATTCTAGTTCATTTATAAATTCTTGCATTTTTTGAAACAATAACCCAACATGAATTCCATCCATTAATGCGTGGTGCACTTCAACAGAAAAAGGCATTATCTTTTGGTCGTTTTCTTGGTAATATTTACCAAATACAATTTTAGGAATCCCAATATTTTTCTCGTTTCCATTACGTGCATGTTTTATACTTGTAATAGATATCCAAGGTATTGTTGTACTGTGCGCCACATCTAAATCGTATACGTGAGAATTTTCTACAATTCCATTTTTATGATCAAATAATACTTTTTCTCCGTTTTGCATAAACTCCAAAAAAGTTGGTGCTGTTTCAAAATGACAAAATGAAAAAGTATTGTCTTCATTTAATACTGTAGAATCGATATGAACTTTATCAAACTGAACAATTTTTCCTTCTTTTAAACGTAGTCTAAAAGCAGGAATTGAATTCATTGCTTGGTTTGCAGTATACAAACCTGCCAAAAAAAACGATAAATTATTCTTTTTACAGTGGTTGTATAAATTGGTTACATCTAAAGTTGCTGTAACATTAAAAAAAGGATCTTCGTAATTTTTAAAAAATTCAAATTGATTTTTTCTATTCCAATTTTCAATATTAATTTCTTTCATAAGTTTAGTTTCAAAAGTTAAAAATACAAACAAATTAATTTAGTTTCATTCTTAATTCAAAAAAAAAGAAATTCGCAATTCAATTCTAAAATAAGGCTTTATAATAATGACTTCTTTAAAACAAAATACACATTTGTTAGCTTCAAAAAAACTAGTTGGTACGGTTATATCAATTTCAGAAAAAAGTGCTAAAGTAACTTTAACAATAACTGAAGATATGGTTGTTGATACTTATAATTTAGCTCACGGCAGTTTTACTTTTGGTTTGGCAGATTATGCTGCAATGGTAGCTATTAATGAACCTACTGTTGTTTTAGGAAAAGCAGAAACTAAGTACTTAAAACCTGTAATACTTAACGATGAATTAACAGCTATTGCCGAAGTTAATGAAACAAGTGGCAAAAAAACAACTGTACTTGTAAATGTTACAAATCAAAAAAGCGAACTAGTTTTTGAAGGTAATTTTACTTGTTTTGTTTTAGATAAGCATATTTTAGATAAAAATTAGTTATTTTTTCTTTAAATGATTTTCAATATCACTGATATGAAAATTTAATGCTTGTGCTGAAATTTGAATTTCTTTTATTAACAGGGCTAATGATATTATAAGAAATATTAAAGCTGTTCCAAAAATCCAAACTGCTACAATGTGTTGATTTATGTATATAAGAAACATTGTTAACACACATAAAAGCAGGCTGGAAATACCAAATATTTGCATCCAACGAGTTAAATTAACTCTTAATTTAAGGTTTTTAATTTGTGGTAAAATAGATTTGTCTTTTCTTTCTAAGTATACTGCATGTAAATTTCTAATAACAGCTGCATACGCCAAAAATCTATTAGTATATGCTAGCATTATTAATGATATTGCAGAAAATAAAAGTGCTGGAGTAGTTAACGTAAGTTCTTCCATATTTAATTTATCCCTTGTTATTTATTAGAAAGTTCGTATTGAAGTTCTAATGAAACACCAAATAAGCCTTCTAGTTCTGACTTTATTCGTTTGTAGAATTTAGTATCAGGTGGTAAATTTAAGTTTTTCCAAAAATCAGGATTGTACGGTAAATCTAACGTTCCCATATCTTTTTCCTTTCCATATTCTCTAACTCTCATTTTTTTCTTGTCTTCGGTTTCTACATTATAAACAAAGGCTTCTAAACGGTAATTTAGGCTTTCTGCAGTTGTACCTAAAAGATGTTTAGGAATTTTATCTTTTGGAAAACTCCAGTGGTTACGGAAATAACTTAAATGCAATTTTCCACTTTTATGTTTTTTATAAATAAAAACTGCTCTACCACGTTCTATTTTATAAACCTTATAGGTGTCAATTCCAATATATAGTTTAATACGTTCCCAGTTAACTTTTGGATTTCTACCTTCTAAAATTACAACATCTTCACCTTCGTATGATGTATCATCAACTTTTTTCCAATTAAATTTTTTTAAATTTCTTTTATGCATAGATTCCTGTGGACGTAATGGATTTACATCATACATACTCAATATTGAGTGTCTCCACTGCTCTCTTTTCCAACTTCTGTAATCTGCAGATTTTCTAGCTTCTACAACTTGAATTTGTCCAGGAAAAGAAGCTGGCCCACGATCTTTTACTTTTATATAGTTTTCTACAAAAAATTTCGATTTACCTTCTTCAGTTGCTGCTCTTCTAAATAAAAACTCAGTTAAATGAGGTTGATATAGCGTATTTTCTTTAAGCCTTTTTAATGCATTGGTAATATATGTAATTGGCGCTAAAATTTCTACATCATCTAACGCTACTACATCTTCTTTAAGAATTATTTTTTTTTCTTCAAGCGCTAAATAGTCTTCAATTTTTACTTTATGTGAATGAAAACCTAAGTAAGAAACATATAAACTATCTTGTAATTCACTTTTAGATACATTAAATAAAAACTGTCCATCTTCCGTAGTGGTGGTTCCTATATTTTTACCTACAATTCCTACAGCAACATACGGTAAAGGAAAGTCGGTACCATCTGTAATTAAACCACTTACAACAACGTTTTTAACTTGTGCCGATAAAGAAAAAGAAACTAAAAATATAAAAATAATGTTTTTAAAAAAAAACATTTTCTTATTCGAAAATATGCTCATAAAAATTTTATTTAATTCGTAAAAAAATAAATATAATCAAATTTTTCACAATATTTAAACAAACCTATTTAAAACTAATTACTGTTAAACTTTTAAATTATATAAATCAACTATTCGTATCCAAAAACACCTCACAATCTTACTCCTTTTTAGTTTAAATGCGCAAGTTCTCCACGTTATCAAACAATTAGTTAAAAAAAATTGTATCCTCTGTTATTTAATTATTAACTTTAAAATAAAAATTAAATTATTGTGAGAAAATTTATTATTCTAATAGCTATTTTTACACTTATATCTTGCTCTAATGATGACAGCAACATTTCTAAGCCTAAAGGCCAATTATCTGTAAATAACGAGATTACCGATTTAAATTACGCATACTTAATAATATATTTTTCTTTAGGATCTGAATATCAAAATATTGAATTATACTTCTCGGACAAACCTATTTTATTTGAAGATGGAATAGTAAAACATAGTAATAATACAAAAGCTTCAATAAGTCTTTTCCTAGACGGATTAGAACTTAATCCTACAACTATTGAGAATGAATACCCTTTCATTTTTATAGGTGTAAATGATTTTTATAATAATCCAAAACCTTATTTATCTCGAGGAACCTTAAGAAGAAATATTACCTATGTAGATGGAGAATCTAATGAAGAGAAAATAATAAAAACATGGAAATATGGAAATGTTTCAATTTCAAAAAATAATGACGACTATATAATCAATTTCGAGTTAGAAAATGACAATATTTTTTTAACTGGCAACTACAAAGGTCAATTAATTACAGTGAATTAAAACCGTTGGCTTTCATAATTTAAAAAAGGTGAAATTTGTTTATCGGTCTTGTACAAGATTTCGTTGCGTGTTTATGCTATAAATTTAGTAAATGATTCCCAAGCAAAGAAAGTCCGTGAGGACTTTCGTAAGTAAGATCTAATCAAGGAATTAATTTTGTACGTTGTTGGCAAATTGTTTTTTAATGTTTTGGATATTACTTCACCTTCATACATTTAACAGCATAGAGATGAATGTTAATTGTAACATTAAAAATAAATATTAATTTAATTTCATTCTTCTAGATCAAATTTAAATTCTTCACTACTAATTATAGTTACTTTACGGCTTAACTCTGTATATTCTTTTGCTGTATCCCAGCCAGGTTTCGTATATTTTTCAAGCTTCAATTCACTCCAAAGAATTTCTCTAGTTCTTGGATCAGTAACCCCATATTTTTCTTTTAAAAATTTATTAAAAGAAATTAATGCTTGAGTTTGCTCCTGTTTTCGTGTCATATAATCTTCAGAGAAATTACAATATCTAACTGTTGTCATAAAAACTCCTTCTTTGCCAAGAAAACCATTATTGACTGTTATGTAGCCAACCATTTTTTGAGCATTTACATTTGCAAGCCCAATGAATAAGGTTATAATTAATAGTGTTTTTTTCATTTTTTAGTAGTTTTTATTGGTTAAAATGTAGTTATAGGCGCAAACATATAGGAAAAAACTTAATATTTATGATTTTTATTGTAAAAAAATCAATAATAAAATGTTTGCCAACTTTGGTTAAAGCCAATTAAATTGTTTTATCAAACCCAATCCAATAAACACTAACAAAAATACGTTACTCCTTTTGGTTAATTGTGTATGTTCTCCATTTCTCTAAACAATCAACTATATCTTGTGGAATTTCAGAATTAAATCTTAAAAATTCACCAGTAGTTGGGTGTTCAAAACCTAAAGTTTTGGCATGTAGTGCTTGTCTTGGTAATGCTTTAAAACAATTATCTACAAACTGCTTGTATTTAGTAAATGTTGTACCTTTTAAAACAGCATCACCTCCATAACGTTCATCGTTAAATAATGTGTGACCAATATGCTTAAAGTGTGCTCTAATTTGATGAGTTCTACCGGTTTCTAGTTTACATTGTACCAAAGTAACGTAACTAAATCGTTCTATAACCTTATAATGTGTTACTGCGTGTTTTCCAAAATCTCCATCTGGAAATACATTCATTTGTAAACGATTTTTTAAACTTCTACCAATATTACCTTCTATACGTCCTTCCTCTTCTTCAACATTCCCCCAAACTAACGCATAATACAAACGCTCAGTTGTTCTATCAAAAAATTGTTTAGATAAATGTGCCATTGCAAACTCCGTTTTTGCAACAACCAAAATACCACTAGTATCTTTATCAATTCTATGCACCAATCCAGGACGTTCATTAGAATTGGTTGGTAAATTTTCTATATGATGAATTAAAGCATTAACCAATGTGCCACTATAATTACCGTGCCCAGGATGTACAACCATTCCGGCTGGTTTATTTACAACAATAACTTGGTCGTCTTCAAATAAAATATCTAAAGGAATATCTTCTGCAACTAATAAATTTTCATGAGGTGGATGCGCTAAAACTACTCTAACCACATCATTGCCTTTTACCTTATAATTAGATTTTACAGGAATATCGTTTACCAAAACGTTACCTGCTTTGGCGGCTTGCTGAATTTTATTACGTGTTGCATTTTCAACAAAATTCATTAAAAATTTATCTACACGCAAAGGTTCCTGACCTTCGTGTGCAACATATCTAAAATGCTCGTATAATTCTTCGTTTTCTATTTCTTCAACTTTACTCATTAGTTTTCTTCTGAAGTTTTTTCTGAATAACGTCCACTACCATTTCCATCTCCTAACTTTAAAGTAATTGAAGAGTTTTTTGGAATTTTATCACCCGCTTTTAAATTTTTACCATTAAATAATAATCCACGCACCACATCTTTAGCAATATCGCTCACATAAATTTCATTCGAACTTATTCTAAATCCAATTGCTCTTAATTGAGAAGTTGCTTGTCTTTTTGTTCTTCCAAATAAATTAGGAATCTTAACATTTTTATAGCTCGCTGGATTTAGCGTTAAATATATTTTTCGGTTCTCTTTTACAAAATTTCCAGGTTCTGGACTTTGCTCAATAACCGATTTTGGTGGAAAATTTGGATTGTAACTTGCAGAGTCTAAAACAACAAAATTTAAATCTAAATCTTCTAAAGTAGTTTTAACTTTATGCAAACTCATTTTCTCTAAATTAGGCACTTCTATTTTTTGGTCGTGATTGGTAGAAATATCTAACCATTTCATAACACCAAACGCAAATAATACTAAACCTACAGCTGCAATTGCTATTTGTACTAAAAAAGTTTTTGATTTAACAAATTGAATAAGACTCATTTTAATTTTTTTAATTTTGAAGCAAAGATACTTTATAAATATCAACTAACAAATTAACAACTTATTGTTTATAAGTACATTTAATAATGGTCATATTTTTAAGCTTTAAAGCTTTATTTGTAACATATAAATTATGTAAGTTTGTACTTATTGATAGTTAATTAAGTATGAAAAAAAATATTGCCATTATAATGGGCGGGTACTCGTCTGAAGTAAATATTTCATTGAAAAGTGGAAATGTAGTTTATAAAAATTTAGATACACAAAAGTACCAAGCTTATAGAGTGCACATTTTACCAGAAAAATGGGTAGCATTAGATAATAACAATAATGAGTATTCTATAAACAAAGATGATTTTTCGTTTAAACTAGAAGGAAAAACTATACTGTTTGATTGTGTTTTTAACGCTATCCACGGAACACCTGGCGAAGATGGTAAAATACTAGCTTACTTAGAGTTATTGGGTATTAAACATACATCAGCTCCTTTTTACCAAATGGCTTTAACTTTTAATAAAAGAGATTGTTTAAGCGTTGTTAAAAATTATGGCATTAAAACCGCAACATCATATTTTTTAAATGAAGGAGATACTATTAATACTTCTGAAATTATTAAAAAAGTAAGTTTACCTTGTTTTGTAAAACCAAATAATGCTGGTTCAAGTTTTGGAATTTCTAAAGTTAAAACCGAGAATGAATTAATTCCTGCTATTGAAAAGGCTTTTAAAGAAGATTCAGAAATATTAATTGAAGCCTTTTTAGACGGACGAGAAGTTACTATTGGAGTTATTAATTTTGAAGGTAACACAAAAGTGCTTCCTATTACTGAAATTATTACAGATAACGCCTTTTTTGATTACGAAGCTAAGTACGAAGGAAAATCGGAAGAAATTACACCTGCAAATCTTAGTAATGAATTACAAACCAAACTAGAAAAGGTAGCTGTCAAAGCATACAAAGCTTTAAATATGAGTGGTTTTTCACGTACTGAATATATTATTGTAAACGGTGAACCTCACTTTTTAGAAATGAATACTGTACCTGGTTTAACTACGGAAAGTATTATACCTCAACAAGCAGGAAAAGCTGGAATTTCACTAGCTAATTTATTTGAAAACGCTATTGAAACAGCACTAAAAACTAACTAAAATGAGAAGAGCAATATTTCCAGGATCATTTGATCCAATTACTTTAGGACACGTAGATATTATTAACCGTGGTTTACCTTTATTTGATGAAATTGTGATTGCAATTGGTGTTAATTCAGATAAAAAATATATGTTTTCTTTAGAACAACGCAAGCAGTTTATAGAAAAATATTACGAAAATGAGCCTAAAGTAACGGTTACAACATACACAGGTTTAACTACTGAATATTGCAAACAAATTGATGCTGATTTTATTTTACGTGGCTTACGTAATCCAGCTGATTTTGAGTTTGAAAAAGCAATTGCGCAAACTAACAGAAAGCTTACTAAAATTGAAACTGTGTTTTTATTAACTTCGGCAGATACTGCCTTTATAAGCTCAAGTATTGTACGTGATGTTCACAGACACGGTGGTGATATTTCTGGTTTGGTACCTCCTAGTGTTTTAGGTAAATAACTGGGCAGCTTTTTACTGTTCTTTTTTGCTGAAACAACTCGCAGATAAGCACACCATAAACAACTAAATATTCAATAAAAATTATCCAAAAGTTTTCGGTGTTATTACTATTTGCGTATGCTAAATAACTAATAATTATTATAAAACTCCACACTAAAGGAAACTTATACTTTGTAAAAACCGAAAGCAATAACAGTGTTGAAATATACCAAGGGTGCACTGTTGTACTTGTAAAATAATAGAAAGACAAACCAAAAAGCATTGCGGTAATTAATTCTATTGTTGTTTTATTTTTTCTGAAAAATGTAATAATTACAATAAAAATAATTACAACTAAAGGTAAAATTTTACCTATTACAGCAATTTCATTATAGCCTCTAAACAAATAACCTATTTCACGAGCTATGTAATAAATACTTGCGTTAAACTCAAAATTTTGAAACCAAAGGCCAACAGTTTCTGTATAATTTATTATAAATTCCGAAGAAATAAAAGGTAAAAACAACAACACATTTACAACTCCAACAACACCATAAAAACCAACACTTTTTTTAAATCCAAGCTTCTGAAAAAACAACGGTAAAAATAATAACGGTATTAACTTAACAGATACTGAAAATGCAAAAATTACCGCTGCCAATTGCCACTTATTTTTATGTAATAAATACAAACTCCAAACCACAAAAAACAACATTACTGCTTCAAAATGAAGGTTTCCTGTAAGTTCAATTATTATAAACGGATTTAAAAAGTAAAAGAATATGTTATAAAGCGGTAACTTTAAGTTTTTTAATAATTTTGTTCCGAAGTAAAATATACCTACATCTGCTAAAATAATAAGCAAGCGCATTACCAAAGCCGAACCCACTATACTTTTCCCTGCAAACAAACCTGCAATTACAAAACAAAGCTGATTTATTGGCGGATAATTTGTAAAATGACTTCCGTTTAATGTTCCCATTCCTGCATACAACTCTTGTGCTTGTGCTACGGGAAATTCGCCTTTTAAAATAAATGATTCTGGTGTAAATAAATACGGATTGAAACCCTCTAAAATCATTCTTCCATCCCAAATAAACCGATAAAAATCTTGCGACAAATTTGGAATAGCAAATAGAAATAACAATCTAAACACTACTGCTATTACTACTAAAAAACTAAGGTTATTCTTGTTTAGCTTCAGCAAATAAAATGAAGCAACAAACAACAGCGTATACAAAGCTATTAGCTGCGTATAATCGGTTCGAACAATTTTATATGCAAACAACACGTAACTTATTACAGCTACTAATGCTAGCAATAAAGATTTTTTATAAAAATTTAACCAACTTAACATTCGCCTAAATTTAAGCTTTTGAAGTTATGGATTTAAAAAACACATAACCAAAACCAATAAACAACATTAAGTGAAAAGGAAACAAACCAAAATCACCACTTTGATCTCCAACAATAAATGCACTATACATTCCAAAAGCAAAATAAAGCATTAAAACACCTTCAAACAAAACGTTAATTGATAATTTTTTCTTTAAATATTTATTGCCTTTCCAACTATCCTTCAAATTATTTATATTGAATTTTGGTGTACGTACAAACTCGCTAGCCTTACCTAAGTGACCTTCTAAAACTGCAATGGTATTGTGCAATGAAAACCCCATTGCAACAGAAAAAAATGTAAAAAACATTCCTATATATTTTATAAAACTTACAAAACCACCTCCATTGTATTTTCTATACATAAACCAATAGCAAATAAAGAAAATTATGGTGCTTATAATAAAGAAACTCATTACATAAAAATAAGGCGCCAAATGTGCATATTCATTTTTAATATATAACATTGGAATACTTAAAATAGCCACTAAAAATATGTTTAAAAACATAGTACTATTTAATAAATGCAATAAACCGTGAATTTTTGTTTTTGCTGAAATATTTTTACTTGTTACTACACGAACAAACATTTTTCTAAAGTTTTCCGCTCCACCTTTGTTCCATCTAAATTGTTGAGATCTTGCAGCGCTAATAACCACAGGTAATTCTGCTGGAGTTTCAACATTTTCTAAATACTTGAATTTCCAGTTTTTTAGCTGAGCTCGGTAACTTAAATCTAAATCTTCGGTAAGTGTATCTCCTTCCCAGTTTCCAGCATCTAAAATGCATTGCTTACGCCACACTCCTGCAGTACCGTTAAAATTTATAAAATGCCCCTTACTGTTTCTACCAACTTGTTCTAACGAAAAATGAGCATCTAAAGCAAAAGCTTGTATTCTAGTTAATACGGAATAATCTCTATTTATATGTCCCCAACGTGTTTGAACAACACCTATTTCTTCATCTTTAAAATAAGGTATTGTACTTTTTAGCCATTCTTTTTGTGGTAAAAAATCAGCATCAAAAATGGCAATAAACTCTCCTTTTGCAATTGCCAAACCTTCTTTTAATGCTCCTGCTTTAAAACCAACTCTATCAACACGTGTTATTTGTTTTATATCTAACCCTGTACTCGATAATTTTTCAATAATTGTTTTGGTTAACTCTACAGACTCATCCGTAGAATCATCTAAAACTTGAATTTCTAATTTATCTTTTGGATAATCAATTTTAGCAATATTTTCTAATAAACGCTCCATAACATACAACTCATTATAAACTGGTAATTGTATGGTTACCAAAGGAATTTCATCTGGATTAGAGAAATCGAATTTAGGGCTGTTACTTTCTTTTTTTTGTGCTGCTAAATAATTAAATAACAAATTTAACTGCGCCAAAGCATATAAAAAAATTAATATTAATGCTATTGAATAAATGGTGATAATTGTAGTTTCTAAAATCATTATTTAAAGCTGTATTTAAAAATCCATCCTAATATTTTTACTCCTGCTAGTATAGAACCTTTTACGGTTCCTGATACTTTCGAAACTCCTATTCGTTTTTTATAATTTACAGGAATTTCGATATATGTCATTTTTTGTTTTAATGCTTTTAATTGCATTTCTATAGTCCAACCATAGGTTTTATCTCCCATCTGTAAGCTCAACAGTTTATCATATTTTATGGCTCTAAATGGACCTAAATCTGTAAACTTTGCTCCAAAAAACAATTTCATTAAAAAGGTTGCCAACCAATTTCCAAAAACCTGTTGCGGAGTCATTGAGCCTTGTTCTCTAAGTTCTTTAACACGTGCGCCAATTACAAAATCTATATCATCTTCAACAATAGGCTTTATTAACTTTGTTAATTCTTCTGGATAATCGCTATAATCACCATCTAAAAAAACAATAATGTCTGGTTTTACTTCTTGTTTTGAAATGTATTCCAATCCTTTTAAACAAGCATAACCATACCCTTTTTTTGATTCACTTAAAACTTTTGCACCTGCATTTTTTGCTGCATTTACAGTATTATCTGTTGAATTATTGTTAACCACAATAACCTCATCAACCAACATAGGTATTTCATTTATTACGCTTCCAATGGAATCTTCTTCATTAAAAGCAGGAATAATAACTTTTACAATCATTAAAATTTATTTTCTTTTTTGAATTTTTTTAGGTCGGTCCACTCTCCTTCTTTTTGGTCGTTATTGTACCGTTCTACTTTAAATATTTTACCGTTTGCATAACACAAACAATACCCATTTTTTTTATTGAAATTAAATTGAATTTTATGTGCAACCTTATTGTTTTCATACAAAATCCACCATTTAGTTTTATATCCATTTTCGAAATGACCTTCTTCTAATTTCGATTTATCTTCATTATAAAAATGCCAATATTTATGAGGTTTACCTTTTACATATCTACCTTCTTTTTTTAAATTACCATTTAAATAATAATATTTCCAGTACTTATTTTTTTTAGTATTCTGAAGCCAACCTTCACTCTCTATTTGACCATTAGAATAATATGTTTTTACATATTCCGTTTGACCAAATAATGAAGTTACTGATAGTTGTAAAAAAAGTAACAAAATAAACCTCATACTTCTATTGTTTTTTATTTACATAATTCATTAAATCAATATCATTACCTAATAATACATCAGTAGGATTTATTCTTCCTTCTTCTGGTCCATTTTCTAATTTTAAAACACCTCTTGGACACACTGCCGAACAAATTCCGCAACCAACACAACTTGCTCTTACAATATTTTCTCCTTTTTGTGCATAAGCTCTAACATCAATACCTTGCTCGCAATATGTAGAACAATTTCCGCAGGAAATACATTGCCCTCCATTTGTTGTAATTCTAAATCTAGATTTAAAACGCTGAAATAACCCCATATAACCAGCTAACGGACAACCAAACCTACACCAAACTCTACTACCTAAAACTGGATAAAATCCAACCCCAACAACGCCTGAAAACATGGCTCCAATTAAAAAGCCATATGGCTTGCTGAAATAATTGTAAATACTAATGCCTAAAAATTCTCCTGAATTTGCAAAATAACCATACAATACGACTGCTGTAACTATAAAAATTAACACCATTACAGTATGAATCATCCAGCGTTCAATTTTCCAGGATGAAACTGTTTTTGATGATAATTGACGAAATGAATCTCCTGCAGTTTCAGCTAAACCTCCGCAACCACAAACCCAAGAGCAATACCAACGTTTACCCACATAATAGGTGATTATAGGTGTAAATACCAAAAACATAAATATTCCTATTACCAAATAAAGCATACCCAAAGTACCTCCATTTATCATATTATCTAAATGCCAAGGTTCAAAAAAGTAGTAATTTAAAGGCCACATATTTTTAATATCTTTTGCAAAATATGGAGTATCAGAATTTAAACCTTCTAAAATTTCAGGAATTAAATACGCTAAAAACAATTGCGAAACTATTACAACAACAGTACGTATTAATTGGTATCTGTTATGCCTATATTTATACATAAACTTAATACCTAAAGAAGCAATTAATAATGTATACAATGTTCCATATACAAACCATTGACTTGCAATTTTGCCATTAAAAAACAAACTTAAAGGATCAAATAATGCTACCAAACCTCTATTTTGAGCTCCACTTGGGTCATAGCCTAAATATGAAGGAAACCAATATAACAACACATAAAACAAGGTTAAAACAATACCTAAAAACCAACCAAGTACACCTCTGTTTGATAATGAATTAAACCAGACATTGTTGTTTTTTATTCCAGCAGGTTGTTTTAAATACGTTTGTTTCGCATACACAACTGTACCTATAAAAATAAATAATGCTGAAATACTTAAAAATACTGCAGGATATGGAAATGTAATTCCAAACCAAGCTACAAATAGTATTGAAACACCTAATAAGGCAACAATTAATCCTATTTTTTGAACAGCATCTAACTTTAATTTATCTGGATTTGATATCGAAAAACTTGAATTCTTACTCATATTAATTCTTTATGCTGTTACTAATTGGTTTTTAAATGCTGTTGAAATTTCTTTCTCGTATTTTTTAAAAAATTCTGGATCAAAATTGGCTGTAGATAAATTTTCAATCACATATTCTACAGTTTTATTTTCGGTTAGCCACTTATCAAAAATTTCGTGTCGCATTCTAATTCCAAAGGTGTTAATGCCTATAAATTGTCGTGTAGTTTTATTATAGTTTACATTAACACATATTTTTTTGTTTGAATGTTCCCAATAAAAATGAGCTTCATTTTCACGTGGTTGTGCCCAAACCCATCCGTAAGTTTGATATTCGATGTCTAAAAACTTTGCCGAATTAAACCAATGCCCTGGCTTATATTCAATTTTATTACCACAAATTGTCTGCGCAACTGTTTCGCCCATCATTCTCCCAGTATACCAAACAGCCTCAATAGGCCTTCTATTTCCAATTGCTTCACGTTGTTCGGCACAATCTCCAATGGCAAAAACATCTTCAATGTTTGTTTCTAAAAATCTGTTTACTAAAACACCTCTATTTATTTCAACTTTCGAAGATTTTATAAAATCTATATTTGGTGAAACTCCAGCCGTTAACCCAACAAAATCACAAGGAATAATTTCTCCAGTTTCAGCAACTACAATAGCTTTAGCTTTCCCATTTTCATCTGAAATTATTTCTTTCAAGTTTGAGTTTAAACGTAAATCTATATGGTGTTCTATAATATGCTTGTTAATTAATTCACTTTCACCTTTAGGTAAAACTCCATTCCAAAAACTTGTTTCTCTAACTAAAAATGTAACTGGTATATCTCTACTTCTAAGCATTTCTGCTAGTTCAATACCAATTAAACCTCCGCCTACAATTACTGCTCTTTTACATTCTTTATTATTTGGCGCATACTTGCCTACATTTTCAAGATCTTGTTTACTATACAAACCTTGTACACCTTTTAAATCTTGACCAAGCCAACCAAACTTATTAGGTTTACTTCCTGTTGCAATAATTAATTTATCGTATTGAAGTGTTTCTCCATTTTCAAAAATCAATTCCTTTTTAGTTGTTTCAATTTGCTGAACAAAGCCTTGTTTTAACTCTATCCTATTTTTCTTCCAAAACCAATTCTCGTAAGGTTGTGTGTGTTCAAATTTCATATGCCCCATATAAACATACATTAAAGCTGTACGCGAAAAAAAGTATTCAGACTCTGCCGAAACAATAGTTATTTTTTTATCTGATTTTTTTCGAATATGGCGAGCTGCAGTTACTCCTGAAATTCCATTTCCAATTATTACAATATGTTCCATAGTTAGTTTGATATGGACTTTAGGTCGAAATAAAAACGTATTACTTAAAAATAAAATTTAATTTAGAATGATTCTAAATTAAATTTATCTGTAAGGACAATTAAAAACTTTAGACAATTACAACAGTAATCAACAAAATATTACACAATACTCAATAAATATGAAAAAAATTTACATCGTAATTTTCGCACTAATAATAAGTACACAAGTTAATAGTCAAGAAACAGCAGTTTTTTTTAAAAAGGCAAATACTTTTTTTAAAGCTAATGTTAGTAATGGTAAAGTTGCCTATAACAGCATTCACAAAAATCAAGCTGAGTTAAATGAACTTTTAATGTTAGCAAAAAATATTAAGGTAGATAAGAGTACTAAAAATGAATACCAAGCTTTTTGGATTAATGCCTATAACTTAACTGTAATTAAAGGTATTATAGATAATTACCCAACAAAATCTCCTTTAAGTATTGGTGGTTTTTTTGATAAAACAACATATGAATTAGGTTCAACTAAAACTACCCTTAACAATATTGAACACCAATTTTTAAGAGGAAATTTTAACGATGCTAGATTTCATTTTGTATTAGTATGTGGCGCTATTGGCTGCCCGCCATTAATTGCTGAAGCTTATATGCCTTCAACAGTAAATAAACAGTTAGAAAAACAAACAAAATTAGCTTTAAACGGAGACTACTTTATAACTGTAAACGCTAAGAAAAAAAAGGTGATTGGTTCTGAAATATTAAAATGGTATAAAGAAGATTTTACTATGAACGGAGCTTCAGAAATAGATTTTATTAACAAGTATAGAACAGAAAAAATACCTTCAAACTATAAGTTAACATACTCAACTTATAACTGGAATTTAAACAAACAATAAATTACTAATTACTACATTAAAAACTAAAGAATGAAAAAATTACTATTTGCAGTGTTAATTACTGCTTTTACATTGAATACGTATGCTCAAGAAACAACAACTAAAAGTAATATTCAAGAATATACACCTTCAAAATTATTAGATAAAGGTCAAATTGATATTAAATGGTTTAACAATTTATATACGCAAACAAAAAGTACTTTTACGAATTCTACGGAGCCAAGAGAAACATTTTTTACCTCTAGTTTAGATATTTTTACTGGAGTTTCAGAAAACAGTAAACTAAATATTGGTTTATTATTAGAGTTTAGATCAAATGTTATTGGAGGAAGAGATGCTTTTGATGTTTTTAAATTTGACGGAGAAAGAAATTCTGCACGTTCTGGTATAACTTCTTTTGCACCGGCAATTAAATTTAACCCAATAAAAAATGTAGGAAACTTTACAATTCAATCTGCTTTTCATATTCCGTTAGTAGATAATGAGTCGGAAAATGGGGTTTTTCTAGATCAAAAAGGATTTATTCTTCAAAATAGATTTTTCTACGATTATACATTCCCTGGAAATAAATGGCAAATATTTACTGAATTAAATACAGAATTTAACTTTGGAAAAAGCGATGATAGTTTTGCTAATAATAGTTTAGGCTTAACTCCAGGCGTATTTTTAAGTTATTTTCCTAGTAACAAGTTCACATTATTAGTATTGGCACAGCACAACCAACGTTTAGATTTAGGTAACGAATTTACTCAAAACTATACAGCTTTAGGTGGTGGTGCAAAATATCAACTAAGTACTATTTTAAATATTGAAGCCTTATACACCAACTTTGTTGATGGTAGCAATACTGGGTTAGGGCAAACTTATAATATTGGGTTAAGATGGTTATTTAATTAAAATCAATATTAAAACATACTTAAAGGCTTCATTTAGATGTAAAAATCTGTATGAAGCTTCGGCATATAAATAAATGTGTTAAAACTAATTAAATCTATTATGAAAAAACGGTTCATTTTTACGCTAATAACAGTACTTTTTTTAACAGCTTGTTCTGACAAAGGTGAACCAGCTTTGTATAACAATCTTGAAACTTATGTAGAGCTTAATTCAACTTTAGAATTAGATGAAGTTATTGCCTGTGCAGCAAGTGATAAAACTAACAACAACATTTCATATATATTTTATTATCCAATTCCTGGAGCTACAGACATACAATATTTTGAAACTACTACTTTAGAAGTAAATCCAAACGATTTTTCTCAGTATTTCCCTATAGATTACCAACAAGAACCAGTTTTTAATGGTTATTTAGAACGTTTTGTTCGCGATAGCGACAAAGAAGTTTGGAGCATTGTTACCTATATAACTAACGGAAAATTACATAAATCAAATCCAATTAGATTAAAACATCAAACTAAACCCACAGAATGGACTAGCAATGTAAACATAGATTTTACAGAGTCTACAATGCCTAAATTTTCTTGGGAAGACGGTACTATTAAAGAAAATGCAATTTATTTTGAAGTAATTTCAGATGAAGACAACAATTTACTTTCTGGTACTTACACGTATGATAAATGGTTTCAATACTATAATTTATCAAATACTGTATTAAACGTTACACGTACTACACCACCAAACCTTATTGTTAATAATGAATATAATTTTACCTTAATGGCCGTTAGTGAAGATAATTGGGTAAATTTAGTAATTCAAAAAACTTTTACTGCAGAATAATGAAATCAAAATTGCTAACTACTGTTTTCTTTTTATTAATTACTTCAATAACTTTTTCACAAGAAAAAACAATTCAAGCTATTGAAATAAAAGGAGCAAAAAAAACAAGTATTAATTACTTAAAACGAATACTAAAGTCTAAACCAACTATGGTTTTAGACAGTACAATACTAGCTAATGATGTAAATCAATTAAAAAGATTAGCGGCCATAGCACACGCAACATTTAGGGTTGAAAAAGATATAGGCAAAAATAAATTCAATGTAATTTTTACTGTTGAAGAAAATTTCACCATTATTCCTGAAGTAAATTTTTGGACAAATAACAAAAGTGATGTTGCTTATAAATTTGGTGTTTACGACCATAATTTTTTAGGTAGAAATATTGGTTTTGGAGGTTTTTATCAAAATAACGGATATAATACCTATGCTGTTAATTTTAAAGCTCCTCACCTATTTTCACCAAAATTTGGATTAGCTTTTAATCATCAAAATTGGAAAAGTGAAGAACCTTTGTATTTCGATTCTGGTTCTGCAAATTACCTTTACAACAATGTTTCATTTGAAGTTTTAGGGTTGTATAAATTAAATTCAAAAAACAATTTTGAACTAGGTTTTAATTCATTTAAAGAAAAATACAATTATTTAAATGGTATAACAAGTAACCAAATTCCACAGCAATTAAACCTCAATAAATTTCTTTTTAAACTAGTTTACAACTATTCAAACTTAAAATATCATTATCAATTTTTAGACGGATTTAAAAGTCAGTTTTATGGACAATTGGTAAAATCTGATGGAGATCAAAAAGACTTTTTAATTGCCTGGAACGATTTCTTTTACTTTAAGCGTGTTGGTGAAAGAGGTAATTGGGCTAATAGAATACGTATGGGATTGTCTACAAACAATAAAACGCCTTTTGCTCCTTTTTCATTAGATAATAACGTAAATATTAGAGGTGTTGGTATTATTGTAGATCGTGGAACCGGAAGCATTGTTTTAAATAGCGAATACCGCTATGCTTTACTTGAAAAAAATTGGTTTTGCTTACAAGGAAATGCATTTATAGATGCTGGTTCTTGGCGAAATCCAGGAGGAAAATTAGACGATTTTACCAATCATAAAAACATCAAAGTATTTTCTGGTGTTGGTTTACGATTTATTCATAAAAAAATATACAATGCAGTTTTAAGAATAGATTACGGACATAGTTTAAAAAGTGATGGAACAAACGGAATTGTATTTGGTGTAGGGCAATACTTCTAATCTTTCTTTTGAATTGGAAACAATTCTTGTTCTATAAATGTTTTTGGAAAACCTTCATCGCCTTCAAAACCTAATTCTATATTTTTCCCTTCGGAAGGAATATAATTTGTTTTAAAAATATAATCCCAAATACTTAAAGATATTCCAAAATTAACACCGTATTTACTTGGTAACGTTTTACTATGATGCCAAATATGCATTTTTGGATTGTTAAATACATATTTTAAAAAGCCATAATCCCAACCAAGATTTGCATGATTTAAATGCCCAATTGTTAAAGCCGAAAAGTGAACAATAGCAACATCTTCAACATTAAAACCTCCAATAATTGCTAACGGAATGTATAACAAAGATTTGTAAACAATAGGTTCCATCCAATGATAACGTAAATGCCCTGCAAAACCCATTTCTTTTATTGAATGATGTACTTTATGAAAACTCCATAAAAAGTTAACCTTGTGCAATAATTTATGAATATTCCATTGTACAAAATCTGTTATTACAAAAAACACCAACAAACTAATTGGTTTAGGTAAAGTATTAACTTCAAATAATTGAAAACTATTTAATGTTAAACCAACAACTGAAAGTGCATCGTTAAAAAATTGAGCAACAGTGTTAGACAGTGCAATTAACACAATTAAATTCAACAAAAAGAAATTGAAAAACATATAAAAAATATCTAGCCAAAAACCTTTTCTAAAAATAGATTGGTTTTTACGCCACGGAAAAATTATTTCCAAAACCCATACCACCAAAGAAATTAAAATTAAACCATAAAAATAGTTTACCCAATTAGTTTGAAGCAGTATTTCTTGCTGAATATAATTCCAATACCCAACGTACGAGTTTTTAATAATGTCTATATATTTTTCAATATTCATTTGTAGTTAATTGTTAATTAGCAACAACCTCCACCATCATAATGGTATGTAGATTCAGAAATATAAATATCCTCTCTACCCAATGCTTTTAAATCACCAGCAGTTTTATCGCAAATAGCTAATGGCTGATTTTTTAATAAAACGTGTCCTAACTTGTCATCAAAATAATCTTCATCTCCAAAATATATAGCTGCTTTACCTGTAAAAATACAAGGTCCATCTGCTGGCATTGGATCTTTAATTGCTGCAACTTCAATAGATTCTATATAAATTAATTCGTCTGTAGCATAATTTTTAGTATCCAAAATTCTATAAGGCTTTCTTGCTCTAATCTCTATAGTTCCAAAGCCTGCATCTGTTAACATTTTAACGTACTCTGCAATTGGTAAACTACCACTTAAACATAAGGCACGTAAACGATCATCATTTCTTAACGTTTCATTCATTGGCTGCTCGCAAGTAGGATCGCTCATTACCAATTTACCGTGTGGTTTTAAAACTCGGTACATTTCAGCAATTGCCTTTTTTAAATCTTCAGCTTTAAAAATATTGAACAAACAATTTTGAGCTGCCACATCAATTGAATTATCTTCAACAGGCAAATTTAAAGCATCCCCTTTTTTAAGGTCCACAAACTCGCTTTTAAACCAAGAATTTTGTTCTTCAGCAATTTTAAAATTTTTGCGTGAAGCTTCTAACATTTCATCTACAACATCAATACCAACAACGCCATTTTTTTGACGATTAAAATACGAGAATTGCAACAATTCCATACCTCCTCCAACACCTACATATAGCATTTTAGGATTGTTAGATAAATCGCGTGCGTGAACAGTGCTTCCACAACCGTAATTCATTTCTTGCATAATTTTAGGAATCTTCAATCCTGGTAATTCCCAAATAGGATTTGTTGTGCAGCATAAACCAACATCAGGAGTTAGTGCAGCTTCCTTATATACATTATGTGTAGTTTCTAAATAGCTCATTATAGTTCTGTTATTAATTCTTTAAAAAGTGTAATCATATTTGGTTCTGCCTTACCTGCCAACTCAATAATTTCAGGAATATTAATTGGCTTTAAATTATCAGGATCGCATTCATCTGTTAAAACTGTAATTGCAACTGCTTTCAACTTTAATTGATTTGCAACAATAATTTCTGGTACTGTACTCATTCCAACAGCATCTGCACCTAATATTTTTATCATTCTATATTCGGCACGTGTTTCTAGTTGAGGCCCAATTACACTAGCATAAACACCTTTGTGCAGGTTTAAGTTATTTTTTGAAGCAATTACTTCCAACTTCTTATTAATTTCAACATTATATGGTTGGTACATATCTACAAAACGCTCACCCAATTGTTCAACACCTTTAAATGCCAATGGCGAACCACCTTGTAAATTAATATGATCGTCAATTAGCATTAATTCTCCTTTTTTGAAGTTTAAATTAACGGCTCCAGCAGCATTAGACATTAGTAACGTTTTAATTCCTAATTTTTCTAACACACGTATTGGATAAGTAATTTCTTGTAAATTATAGCCTTCATATAAATGAAAACGACCTTGCATTACCACTACTTTTTTCCCTCCAAAATTTCCGTAAACAAGTTTCCCTTTATGAAACTCTACAGTAGCTTCTGGAAAATGCGGAATATTGCTATATTCAACTTCGTGAATAATTTCAATTTCATTAATTAATTTTCCTAAACCTGTACCTAAAACAATTCCAATTTCAGGAGTTTCAAACCCTTTTTGAATTAAATAATCTGCAGTTTCTTTTATTTTATTAATCATTAATTAACTGTTTAAGTTTTGTATTCTTTTCCAAATCTTCATAAGTATCTATATCGTTTAGCACATCTAAAAATGAAATTAAATGTTCTTTTAAATCTTGCAATGTATCATTTAAAACTGTTGAAGTTCCCCAATTTTTATGTTGAAAAATGGCTTTATTTTCTTTCTTCAACCCTAATAAATAATAACCTCCATCTTCTGCTGGGCCAATTACAACATCATTATCAGTTAGTTTTTCAAAAGCTTTATTTATATGTTTTTCTTCTAAATCAAATAAATCGCTACCTACAATAACCACTTTTTTATAACCACTTTCAAAACCTTTTTTAAAAGCGTTGTACATTCTAATTCCTAAATCTTCACCTTCTTGTTGGTATTTCTGATAAGCTTCACTCCAACCATCATTATTTCTAATTTTTACGGAATAATAAATAGCCTTATCACAATCTATATTTTCTATGATTTTTGCTGTATGTGCCAATAATATTTTATAAGTTTTTAAAGCAGCTTTATCTCCAATAGTTTTTGCTAAACGAGTTTTTACTTTGCCTAATTCAGGATTTCTTGTAAAAACAAGCAGTAAATTATTCTTCATAAATTTTCTCTCCTTTTAACAACCATTGACTCCAATCTTTATTAAACGTGTGTACTTTTTTTGTTTCTTTTCCTTTTGAATTTACCAAAGGTTTTTCGTTATTACTCCATTCAAAAATACCTCCGTGTAAATTATAAACATTGGTATAACCAGCATCTTTAATTTTTTTGGCAATGGTCTCGGAACGAATTCCTAAAGAGCAATACACCACAATTTTCTGATTTTTATCTTTTACTGTTTTTGTAACATTTTTTATATTGAAATGATCATACCCTACCAAAACTGCATTGTTTAAATGACTTGTTTTAAACTCTTTTGGCTCACGAGAATCTAACAACACCACATTGGTATCTTTAGCCAATTCTTCAACATTTATATACGGAATACTATGATCGTTATGTTTATCTAACACTTTTTGCAATGTTTCTTGTGCATTTCCAAATTGAAATACTAAAACAACTAAAGCCATAAAAGTTATTACTTTTTTCATATTAAAAATTTTATATTAAACTACTGCTCCTTGGCAACTACTACCTGTACCTGCTGTGCAACCATAACAATGTTGTGATGTAATAATGGTTCTATTACTCAATAATTCTTCATTAAACGTACTTATGTGTTTTGATTCACTTGCTACTTTTAAATTCAACATTTGATTAAAATCACAATCGTACAACCAACCGTCCCAACTTACTGAAATTGTATTGGTACACATTACATTTTTTACCGCTTCAGGATTGTAAGCATCCACCAATTCAGTCATATAATCCTCATAATTTTCTGAAGCAATTAAATAATCTAAAAATCGGCTAATTGGTAAATTAGTAATGGCAAATAAATTATGAAACTTAATATTAAAATCTTCTTTCAAAGCCTTTTTAAACTTAGTTTCTAATCCCATTTGATTACCTGGCAAAAATGCACCTGATGGATTGTAAACTAAATCTAACTTCAGTTTAGAATTTGGCATACCATAACCAACAGCATTTAACATTTCTAACGCTTCAATAGATTTACTAAAAACGCCATTTCCACGTTGTTTATCTGTTTTACCTTGTGTCCAATGTGGCATTGACGAAACTACGTGAACATTGTGCTTTTTAAAAAACTCAGGTAAATGATTATATTTTTTATTTGAAGTAATTATGGTTAAGTTAGATCGCACAATAAAATCTTTAATACCAACTTTTGAAGCTTCCTCTACAAACCACTCAAAATTAGGATTCATTTCTGGCGCTCCACCAGTTAAATCTAGTGTATGCGCACTTGTTTTTTTAATAACATCAATACATTGTTGCATTGTTTCTTTTGTCATTATTTCTTGCCTATCCGGACCAGCATCTACATGACAATGTGCACAAACTTGATTACACATATAACCTAAATTAATTTGCAAAATTTCTAAAGGCTTCGATTTTATTGGAAACTGATTGGTACTTGAAACCGACTCTTTAAAAGTTGGCAATTCACCACTTTTAAAAATTCCGTTTGAAAGAATTTCTAACTGTCGTTTACTATTGGCTAAACTATTATTTCTTTTTTTTAGTGATTTTAATGCCATACTACATATCTAATTTATTCACTTTATTCATCATTTGAACACCGTGAACAAGAGTTGCTCCACTTTTTATAGCCGCTCCAACGTGAATTGCTTCCATCATTTCTTCTTTTGTAATCCCTCGTTGTAAACCATCTTTTGTATATGCATCTATACAATACGGACATTGTTCTGTATGCGCTACAGCTAAAGCTATTAAAGATTTTTCTCGTGCAGTTAAAGCTCCTTCTTCAAAAACTTTCCCATAATACTCAAAAAACTTTTCTCCTAAATCTTTACTCCAATCTGTAATTTTTCCAAACTTTCGTAAATCGCTTGGATCGTAATAAGTCTTAGACATATAATTTATTTTTTGTGGTTTTGTACTAACTTTAGTACGTGATTTTTTGATAAGTTTACAACTTAACTGTAAAAATTTAAAATTTTATTTAAAATTATCTCAAATATATTTGAGTAAGCATTAATAATGGACCACAATTCTAAAGATATTCAATTACAATACGAAGGCTTTTTAAACACGCCTTTTCTTTGGAGAAAAGAACCATTATTTGGTTTGAAACAATTTGAATTTCAAGAAAAAAATTGCTCTACTTTTGAAGGAAATGTAACAAAACAACCACGTTTAGGGAAAAGAGTTGAACGCTTTATTTCTTTTGAATTACAACAACAAGATTCTATTAAATTATTGTTTGAAAATTTTCAAATTCAAAATGGTAAAATTACAATTGGAGAAATCGATTTTTTACTTCAACAAAATAAAAAGCCTATACATTTAGAAGCTATTTATAAATTTTACCTTTATGATGAGAATTTTGGTTCAACAGAAATTGAGCATTGGATTGGACCTAATAGAAAAGATAATTTAGTAAAAAAACTAACTAAACTAAAAAACAAACAATTACCCTTACTTTATAAAAAAGAGGCTAAAATTTTATTAGATAAATACAATCTAAACGTTTCAACAATTAAACAACGTGTTTACTTTAAAGCTCAGTTATTTGTTCCTTTAAGGCTTAAAAACAAAGAGTTTAAACTAATAAACAACACTTGCATTACAGGTTTTTACATAGATCTTTCTGAATTGCAACAATTTAAAAAATGTAAGTTTTACATACCTACTAAAATTAATTGGCTACAAAACATTAAGGTAAATATAACTTGGTTAAATTTTAATGTGTTTTCAACAAAAATAAAACCTTTGCTAAACCAACAAACTGCTCCACTTTGCTGGATTAAACATCCAAATGGAGAAACTGAAAAATGCTTTATTGTTTGGTGGAATTAATGGCTAAAAAATAAAAAACAGTAAATTAAATTGTTTTAACTACTTTTGCTCAAACTACTAACAACACAATGCTTAATTATACAGAATATAGACATGATACGTCCAACGAGTGGGTGACCTTTGTTCACGGTGCTGGTGGGAGTTCTTCTATTTGGTTTAAACAAGTTAGAAGTTTTAGTCACTTTTTTAATGTTTTAGTATTAGATCTAAGAGGCCACGGAGATAGTAAACCTGGGCTAAAAGACACTTTTAACGACAATTATACTTTTGATGCTATTACAAACGATATTGTTGAAGTTTTAAACCATTTAAATATTAAAAAATCTCATTTTTCAGGAATTTCTTTAGGAACTATTTTAATTAGAAATTTAGCAGAAAATCATCCAAAAAGAGTTTTAAGTATGATTATGGGTGGCGCTATAATGCAGCTAAACTTAAAATCGCAAGTTTTAATGAAAGTTGGTGTTTTATGCAAATCTATAGTACCTTATTTATTACTTTACAAGCTTTTTGCTTTTATAATAATGCCAAGAAAAAATCATAAAAAATCGAGATTAATTTTTGTTAATGAAGCTAAAAAATTATACCAAAAAGAATTTATTAGGTGGTTTAAATTAACTTCAGAAATAAATCCACTTTTACGTTTTTTTAGAGCTAAAGATATTGAAATACCTACATTTTATATAATGGGTGAAGAAGATCATTTATTTTTACCTGCAGTAAAAAAAGTAGTTTCTCAACATATAAAATCTACATTATTGGTAGTTAAAAACTGTGGGCACGTAGTAAATATAGAGCAAGCGCAAACTTTTAACAACGCGTCTATAAACTTTATAAAAAACCTTAAAGCTTTAAGGTAATTTAGCTTGGCCAATCAATTGTATCATCATCAATAAATAACGGAGACCACTGTATTTCGTCTAACGCTCCATCTACAAACCAAAAATTTAAGGACTTGTCTTCAATTTCAAGCATTTTTTGATCCTCATCATCTTGCTCAGAAAAATCTTCTAAATACAAATCTTCAAATTTTAATTGAGCTAAACTTTGAGTTACTTTTTCTTCACTTAGACCAATTAACGCTAAATTTTCAAATTCATAAAAATTATTAGTTACAGAAAACATCATTAATTTCCAATCTTCATCTTCATCAAAAGAAAGCGATAAACTTAGTTCGGTATACTCCCAAGATTCTGTTAACTCAGTTAAACTATTTGTATATGAGTACTTATCAATACTTGTTGGTTCTCCTAAAATTAGTTTTACCTCTGCTCTACTCATACCAAATTTTAACACACCTAAACCATAACCTGGTTTTATTTCTTTTAATGCTGCTTTCATAATCTAAAATTAATAGACAAAGATAGTTCAATATGTTTGTAAGTACTTCAAAAAACTATGAATAAAATGTTAACTAATTAAGTAAAAAGTTCAATCAATTTTAGTATTTTGCAACACTTCAAAATTGTATTAAATGAAAGTATGTATTGCCGAAAAGCCAAGTGTTGCACGTGAAATTGCTACTGTATTAGGAGCTAGCACTAAACGCGATGGCTATTTTGAAGGAAATGGCTACGCTGTTACCTACACTTTTGGGCATTTATGCACACTTTTTGAACCTAATGATTACAAACCACATTGGAAAAGTTGGGATTTAAATAACTTACCAATGCTGCCCGAAAAGTTTAAAGTTAAAGTGGTTAGTAACGATGGTATTAAAAAACAATTTAACATAGTAAAAAGTTTATTTGATAAAGCAGATGTTATTATAAACTGTGGGGATGCTGGGCAAGAAGGAGAATTAATTCAGCGTTGGGTTATTAATGAAGCTGGATATACTGGTAAAGTAGAACGTTTATGGATTTCTTCTTTAACAACAGAAGCTATTAGAGAAGGTTTTCAAAACTTAAAACCTGCCGAAGATTATGATAATTTATATTATGCTGGTTTTTCTAGAGCTATTGGAGATTGGCTATTAGGTATGAATGCCACTCGTTTATATACTGTAAAACACGGTGGTTACAAACAAGTATTATCGGTTGGAAGAGTGCAAACACCAACACTAGCAATGGTTGTAAACCGCTTTAAAGAAATTGAAAATTTTAAACCTCAGCCTTATTGGGAACTTCAAACGTTATATAGAGATACTTTATTTAATTGTGAAGAAGGACGTTTTTTAAAAAAAGAAGAGGGTGAAATATTTGCCAACAAAGTAAAAGAAAGTGATTTTGAAATTGTTTCAATTACCAAAAAAGCTGGTAAAGAATATGCTCCAAAATTATTCGACTTAACCGGTTTGCAGGTTTATTGTAATAATAAATTTGGTTTTTCAGCAGATGAAACATTGAAAATTGTTCAAAAGTTATACGAACAAAAAGTAGTTACATACCCAAGAGTAGATACTACATTTTTACCTAATGATATTTACCCAAAAGTACCAGCTATTTTAAAAAACCTAACAAATTATAGCTCTTTAACTGAGCCTTTATTAGGAAAAAAAATAAAAAAATCGAGCAGGGTTTTTAACGATAAAAAAGTTACCGATCACCACGCAATTATACCAACGGGAGTTCAAATTAACTTACAATACAACCAACAACAGGTTTACGATATAATTACAAAACGCTTTATTGCTGTTTTTTATGATGAATGTAAAGTATCTAACACCGCCGTAATTGGTAAAGCAGATGATGTTACTTTTAAAACTACCGGTAAAGAAATTTTAGAAAAAGGTTGGAGAGTTGTTTTTGAAACTGAAGGTGTAACAAAAAAAGAAACTGGTATTTTACCAACTTTTGAAAAAGGAGAAAAAGGACCTCACATACCTTCGTTTTTAGAAAAACAAACTAAACCACCAAATAATTTTACAGAGGCAACATTACTACGTGCTATGGAAACCGCAGGTAAGCAAGTTGATGATGATGAAATGCGTGAGTTAATGAAAGAAAACGGAATTGGTAGACCGTCTACGCGTGCAAATATTATTGAAACCCTTTTTAGAAGGAAATATATTCAGCGAAAAAAGAAACTTCTTTTACCTACAACTACAGGTGTTCAACTAATTGACACCATTCAAAACGAATTATTAAAATCTGCCGAGCTTACTGGTAGATGGGAAAAACGTTTAAAAGAAATTGAACACGGAGAGTTTAATGCTGGTAGCTTTATAAAAAACATGAAGAGTATGGTAGATCATTTGGTGTACGAGGTTCGCTCTGAAAAAACAAGAGCCAATATATCTTATACAGAAAATACTGCCGTAGCAACTAAAAAAACTTCAACTAAAAAGAATAAAAGCGCAGGAATTTCAGCAGAAAAATGCCCTAAATGTAAACAAGGGGCTATTTTAAAAGGAAAATCTGCCTATGGGTGTAGCAACTACAAAAATGGTTGTGATTTTAAACTCCCTTTTTCGTTTTTGAACAAAAAAATATCTGAAAACCAATACATTCGTTTACTTCAAAAAAACTGTACCGTTAACTTAAAAGGTTTTAAAACGGACGCTGGTAAAGTAGAAGGACTTATTCGATTTGATGAGAATTTCAACCTAAAACTTGAAGAAAAAAAGGCTAAAATTCCAGACACAATTAAATGTCCTAAATGTAAAAAGGGTACTGTTTTAAAAGGCAAAACAGCTTATGGTTGTAGCGAATACAAAAACGGTTGTGACTTTGTGTATACGTTCGAGAATATTAAACAAAAGGCTGTTGGCAAACAATTAACAAAAGAATTAGTTTTTCAAATATTAAATGGAAAAATCTAATCACAAACATTTCGCAATATTTAAACCTTATGGGTATTTAAGTCAGTTTGTTAACAACCAAACAAAGCGAGCTAATAAAAAATTATTAGGCGAATTACACGGTTTTCCTGAAGGAACAATGGCTATTGGAAGACTCGACGAACCATCTGAAGGTTTATTACTTTTAACTACTGATGGTAAAGCAAGTGAGTTTATTAGAAGTTCTAAAATTGAGAAAGAATACTACGCGCAAGTTGATGGTGTAATTACTTCCAAAGCTTTAAAAAATCTTAAAAACGGTGTTGAAATAAGTACAGACACAGGTAAATATATAACAAAAAACTGTAGCGTATACAATTTAGAAAAAACTCCAATTTTACCGGCAAGGGCAAAAAAAATTAGAGATGAACGCCACGGACCAACAAGTTGGGTTTCTATAACACTTACTGAAGGAAAATACAGACAAGTTAGAAAAATGACTGCTGCAGTTGGTTTTCCTACCTTACGTTTAGTTAGAGTTAGAATTGGTGAGTTTTCTATCAATAACATGCAGCCTGGTGAGGTAATTGAGGTAAATAATTTGATAAAATAACTTTAGCCAATACAATTTCAAAACAGCATCTTTACATTTTTAGTTAACATACAGTTAAAAGAAAATGCTATTTTTTTATTATTCAAAAATAATAGTAACTTGAAAACTCATTAAAACTACTACTAACTATGACTACTCTTCGTATTAATGGAGAAAATCACAAAATAGACGTTCCAAAAGATATGCCTTTACTTTGGGCAATTAGAGATATTGTTGGTTTAACAGGCACAAAATATGGATGTGGAAAAGGTTTATGCGGTGCTTGTAAAGTGCTACTCGATGGTTCTGCAGTTCAAAGTTGTCAAATTCCTGTTTCAATGGCTGAAGGAAAAGAAATTTTAACTATTGAAGGAGAATCGAAAAATTTACAATTACTACAAAAATCTTGGATAGAAGATAATGTTGCACAATGCGGTTTTTGTCAGCCAGGACAATTAATAGCAGCTACATCATTATTAGATAAAAATAAAAATCCAACTGATGAAGAAATTGAAACTGCCATGGCTGGTAACATTTGTAGGTGTGGTACATACCAACGTATAAAAAAAGCCATTCATAAAACTGTTGAATTAAAAAAACAAAGCTAATATGGGAGTTGTAAAAAATATAAGTCGTAGAAGTTTTGTAAAAAGTATAGGTTTAGCATCTGGTGGTTTAGTATTGGCATGTAACACTTCTATTTTTTCTAATGAAGAAAAAGCACCTGAAAACTTTACAAGTTTTAATCCTAACTTATTTGTTCAGCTAAATTCTGACGGAAGCTTAATATTAGTTTCATCAAGATCGGAAATGGGTAATGGAGTTCGAACCTCATTGCCTTCTGTAATTGCAGATGAAATGGAAGCTGATTGGAATAGAGTTTCTGTACAACAAGCAACCGGAGACGAAAAATACGGAAACCAAAATACTGATGGTTCAAAAAGTATTCGATTATTTTTTAAGCCAATGTTAACTATGGGAGCAATGGCAAAAGCCATGCTAATTTCAGCCGCTGCTATTAAATGGAAAGTTCCTGAAAGCGAATGTTTAGCAAAAAATCATTTTATAATACACACTTCAGGAAAAAAAATAGCTTTTGGAGATTTAGTTGAAATAGCAAAAACTTTAGAAACTCCTTCAGAAGATAGTTTAAAATTTAAAAACCCTAAAGATTATAAATACATTGGTAAAGGTTTACAAAGTGTAGATGCAGAAAACATTTCGAATGGTTCAGCTATTTATGGCTTGGATAAAAGGCTGCCAAATATGAAATTTGCGACTATAGCACATTGCCCAGTAACATTTGGAACTGTAAAATCTTTTGATAAAACCGAAGCTTTAAAAATAGCTGGTGTAGAAAATGTTATTGAAATTAAACCTGTTGATAGACCTTTTGGAACCTTAGGTGGTATTGCTGTAATTGCGACCAATACTTGGGCTGCTATTAAAGGTAAAGAAGCTTTAGTTATTGAGTGGGATTTAGGAGAAAACAAATCTTACAATTCTTCTATTTATTTGGAAGAAATTACAAAAAACGTACATAAACCTGGTAAAGTTTCTAAAGATAAAGGCAACATTAACAATGCGTTTAAAAATGCTAGTAGAACTATTGAAGCTACTTACCAATTACCACATTTAGCGCACGCACCTATGGAGGTACCGAATACAGTTGCTTGGTATCGCAATGGTGTTTGTGATGTTTGGGCGCCTACGCAAGTAGCGCAAACAGCTAGAGAAGAAGTTAAAGAGGCCTTACAAATTGAATTAGATAAAGTAACAATTAATGTTACGCTACTTGGTGGTGGATTTGGAAGAAAATCTAAACCAGATTATGTTGCTGAAGCTGCAATATTATCTAAAGAAACGAATAACCCAATTCAAGTTGTTTGGACACGAGAAGATGATATTAAACATGATTATTTACATACCGTAAGTGCACAATATTTTAAAGCTTCAATTACAAAAGACAATAAAATTTCAGGCTGGTTACATCGTTTTGCATTTCCATCAATTACTTCAACATTTCAAAAAGGTGTTGAATATCCTGGAGGATGGGAAATTAATAGCGCTTCAAACTTACCATACAACGTAGATAACTTAAGAGTTGAAGTTGGTAAAGCTCCTGCTCATGTTAGAATTGGTTGGTTAAGATCTGTTATTAATCTACCACACGGATTTGCAATTAATGTTTTTACAGATGAACTGGCACACGAAACAACTACAGATCCTCTCGAGTTTAGATTAAACTTTTTATCTAAAGATAAAAAAGCTAAAAAACTACAAACAAATAGACTTAGAAATGTTTTAAACATAGTAGCAAAAAATGCTGATTATGGTAAAAAATTACCAGAAGGTCATGCTTATGGAATTGCCATTCACAAAAGCTTTCAATCTTATGTAGCTTCAATAATTGAAGTTTCTGTTATAAATAATAAAGTAACAGTACATAACGTTTATATAGCCATAGATTGTGGTTTGGTGGTAAATAGAGATACTGTAATTGCTCAAATGGAAGGCTCTGCTATATTTGGTATGTCTTTAGCTTTTTATGGAAAAATTACGGCTAAAGATGGTGAAATTGAACAAAGTAATTTTCACGATTATCAAATGGCCCGTATACACCAAACACCTAAAATACATGTAGAAATTGTTAAAAGTACTAAACCACCAACAGGAGTTGGCGAACCTGGAGTGCCTGTTATAGCACCTGCAATTGTAAATGCTATATTTGCAGCAACAGGAAAAAGGATTAGAAAATTACCTTTAATTGATGAAGGTTTTACTGTATAAAACAAAAAAAGCGACTTAAATAAGTCGCTTTTTTTATATAGTATATTTTCTAATTCTCTAATAATCCTTTCGGAAACTTCTCTGGGTTTGCAGCTAAATGATAACGAGGATCGTCAATATCTTCAACAATTACCTCCTTAAATTTAGGATTACTTTTGTAAAGTAATAATTTACATTCTTCACTTAAATGTTTTAAATGTAAACTTTTACCAGCAGATTCGTATTTTTCTACAATACTTAAAATTGCTTCTAATGCAGAGTGATCACTTACTCTAGACTCTATAAAATCTATTTCAACTTTATCTGGATCATTTTTAACGTCAAACTTTTCGTTAAAAGCAGATATTGAACCGAAAAATAAAGGCCCCCAAATTTCATAAATCTTGGTACCATCATCTTTCATTCTTTTTCTAGCTCTAATTCTTGTTGCATTTTCCCAAGAAAAAACTAATGCACTAACAATTACACCAGCTATTACTGCTATAGCTAAATCGAAAATTACTGTTAAAGCAGATACTAGAATTAATACAAATAAATCTGTTCTAGGTATTTTTCCAATAATTCTAAAGCTACTCCAAGCAAATGTTCCTATAACAACCATAAACATTACACCTACGAGAGCTCCAATTGGAACTTGTTCTATGTAAGATGATCCGAATAGAATAAACATTAATAACATAACCGCAGCTACAATACCTGATAAACGGCCTCTACCACCACCTTTAATATTAATAATAGATTGTCCAATCATAGCACAACCACCCATTCCTCCGAAAAGTCCAGTAATAATATTTGCACCTCCTTGTGCTAAACATTCTCTATTACCATTTCCACGAGTTTCAGTTAAATCATCCACTAAATTTAATGTCATCAAAGACTCTATTAAACCAATGGCAGCTAATATTAATGCATATGGCAATATAAATGTAATAGATTCCATAGTGAAAGGAACTTTAGAAAAAGTTTCTAAATTAAGCATTGGAAAACCTCCTTTTAATCCTTCTCCACCACCATCTCTAATAAAAGAACCAACGGTTGCTACATCTAATTTTGCAAAAATTGCAATTCCACTTACAACCAAAATAGCAATTAATGCTTCAGGTAATTTTTTAGCTTGTTTAATTTTTGGAAGTCCCCACATAATTAACATAGTTAACGCAACTAAACCAATCATATAATACAAAGAGTTACCTTGTAACCATACTTTTTCTCCTCCAACAGTTTCTTTAAACATACCTAATTGAGATAGAAAAATTACAATAGCTAAACCATTTACAAATCCCATCATTACAGGGTGAGGAATTAATCTTACAAATTTACCTAGCTTAAATAAACCTGCTAACATTTGAATAATTCCCATTAAAATAACGGTTGCAAATAAATAATATAAACCTAAGTTTTCTCCAGGTTCTCCCATTGCATTTCCTTCAGAAACAAGTGAAACCATAACTACAGCTAAGGCTCCTGTTGCTCCAGAAATCATTCCTGGTCTACCACCAAATATAGATGTTATTAAACCAACCATAAATGCAGCATATAACCCTACTAAAGGATCTACGCCTGCCACAAAGGCAAAGGCAACTGCTTCAGGCACCAATGCAAGCGCAACGGTAATACCCGACAAAACGTCGTTTCTAACATTTGATACTCTGTTTCTAATAAATTTAGTCATAATGAGTTATTTTCAAAAAGCGGCAAATATAAGCCTTTTTGTTAGTTGTTTTAAATTTAAATGACGGACTTAACGAAATCGTTTAAAGTGTTTTAAAAAAGCAACTTAATATTTTCATAAGTATTCAATAACGCTTCTTTAACCTCAACTTCATTTTTAAATTTAGCAATTTCAATTTCTTCATCAATTTGAGGAGTTAAATCTCCAATAAATTCAGTTGTCATTAAATACCAATGCGTAATTTTAAAAATAGTTTTTCCTTTTCGTCTAAAAATATGATACGTTGTTGGCAGTTTACTTTTAATGGTTAAACCATTAATTCCACATTCTTCTTCTACTTCTCTTATGGCAGCTTCTTTTATGGTTTCACCTTTTTCTAATTTCCCTTTTGGCAAATCCCATTTCTTCATTCTATAAATAAATAACACTTCATTTTTGGCATTTATTACCTTTCCACCAGCTGCTTTTTGTTTTTTAAATAGAGCTTTAAAAAGTTTAAAATCCTTTTTTAAATCACTACATACCAAACAAATACCTTTACTTTCATTTAAAAAAAGTTTTGAAATAAGGATTTCTATATCTTTTATATTGAATAATACTTTATCTAATTTTGTTGAAAAATTCTTATTATCGGTTAAAATAATTGGACATTCATTTACAAAAACTTTATACATTTGCATTATGATTTTAAACAAAAATGTGGCTAAAACAACGGCTGAACTTTTATTGCAGATTAAAGCTATAAAATTACAACCAAACGAACCTTTTACTTGGGCTTCAGGATGGAAATCTCCAATTTATTGTGATAATAGAACCACCCTTTCGTTTCCAAAAATACGAAATTATTTGCGAGAAAACTTAGCAAATATTATTGAAGAAGAATATGGTAAACCAGATGTAATTGCAGGGGTAGCTACAGGAGCTATTGCTATTGGAGTTTTAGTAGCTCAGCATTTAAATGTTCCTTTTGTATATGTAAGACCTGAACCTAAAAAACACGGTAGAAAAAACCAGGTTGAAGGCTTACTAGAAAAAAACAAAAATGTTGTAGTTGTTGAAGATTTAATTAGCACTGGAAAAAGTAGCTTAAATGCGGTTAAAGCTTTAAAAGAAGAAGGAGCCAACGTTAAAGGTATGGTTGCTATTTTCTCTTATGGTTTTGAGTTAGCTGATGAAAACTTTAAAGAAGCCAACGTAAAACTTAATACTTTAAGTGATTATAACCATTTATTAGAATTGGCTTTAGACAATAAATATATTTCTGAAAAAGAATTAGACACTCTAAAAAATTGGCGTAAAAACCCAAGCGTTTGGAATCAATAACACCTAAAAAATTATGATGAATTTAGAAAGTAAAAAAACAGTTATAAATAAGTCTCAAAAAGAGTTTTTTGAGTTTTTAACTGACCTTAATAATTTTGAAAAAATAATGCCAGAAAACACCGATAAGTTCGAAGTTGATGGTGACTCGTTTCTATTTAGCTTAAAAGGTATGCCAGAAATTAGACTTGTTGTTAAAGAAAAACAAGAGTTTGATAAAATAATTTTAGGTGCTGCAAGTAGTAAATTAAACTTTACATTAACCGCAAATATTATTGAAGTAACTGAAAGTAGTTGTGAAGCTCAATTATTATTTGAAGGAGACTTTAACCCTATGATGGCAATGATGGTAAAAAAACCGCTTCAAAACTTTATAAATACTTTATCTAGCAACGCTGAGAATTTATAGTTTTAAAAACTTAATTAAATACTTGCAAGTTTTATCTCTTTTAGATTGAATTTGCGAGTATTTTCATTTTCAAGCTCAATTATTAACCTTCCGTCTACCTCAACCCCTATAATTTTACCCATAAATTGGGATCCACAAGACTCTTCAAATAACGCTGGTGTATTTAGTTTAAATAAATTAGCATAATAAATTTCGGTTAACTGTTTAAACTTAGCTTCATTTACCAATTGTAAATAATACTTTAATTTATTTATTAAGTTTACCAATATATCATCTGTTTTATATTCATTTCCACTTAAAAGCTTCATTGAACTAACTTTTCCAATATTTGTTGGGAAAATTTCTTGATTTACATTTAAACCAATTCCAATAATAGAATGCTTCACATTAACTCCTTTTAAGCTATTTTCAATTAAAATACCGCATACCTTTTGTTTATCTGCCAAAATGTCGTTAGGCCATTTTATAAATAATGAATTATTAACAAAACCTTTTAATACTTCTACTACAGCAATAGCAACTGCCATACTTACATAAAACTGATGATTAACTGAAAGCGCTTCAAAATTAACTAACATACTGAATGTTAGGTTTTTATTTTTCTCAGAAACCCAATTTGTACCCATTTGACCTCTACCGGCAGTTTGCTGTCTAGCTACCGCTACAGTAAAGTTTTCTAGCTCATTATCATCCGCCAACCTTTTCAAGTATAAATTGGTAGAATCAATGGCATTAAGTTTGATTATATTCATTAAAATATTGAAATTTCAACAAAGTTACTCAAAACATTATTTATTCTAAAAAAATAATAACTTTGTAACTAATAAAAAAATAATTAATGACAGAAAGAAAAGTAAGTGCCGACGAGTTAATTGCGGCTGTAATAAAAGCACTTGACGAAATAAAAAGTGAAGATATTCAAATATTAGACTTAAGAGAAATTGAAAATACAGTTTGTGATTACTTTATAGTATGTACTGGTACTTCTAACACACATGTAAATGCCATTTCTGGTATTGTACAAAAGCAAGTTAGTAAAATTGTTAAAGAAAAACCTTGGCATGTTGAAGGTGAAGGTCCTGCTGAATGGATTCTTCTAGATTATGTAAATGTTGTTGTTCACGTATTTCAAAAACACATTCGCGAATTTTACGACATTGAAAGTCTATGGGGAGATGCAAAAATTACTACTATTGCATCAAGCAATTAAAAAAATTCATAACTAAGAAATAAGAAAACTTTAAATGGGTCAGGATAAAAAAAATAATTCAAGTAAAAACATAAAAACACCTAAGTTCAATTTTTATTGGATTTATGGTATTGTTATCGCGTTATTTATTGGATACCAATTTTTCAATAGCGAAAGCATGTCGTCTAGAAATTTAAGCCAAAATGAGTTTAAAACTATTCTAAGTGACAATGATATAGATAAAATTGTTATTGTAAATAGAGATGTAGCTGATATTTATATAAAAAGTGATGCTTCAGAAAAAGAGAAACACAAAAAAAATAAAGGCTCTCTATACTCTGCTAATACACCAATGTATTACTATGATTTTGGTGATTTACAAAACTTTGAAAAAGAACTTGAAGAAAGTAAAACTGCAAACAGCTTAGATTTTGATACAGCCAATGTTGAAAAAACAAACATATTAGAGCAAATTTTTGTTTACTTACCTTTTATATTTTTAATTGGTTTGTGGATTTATTTTATGAGACGTATGTCTGGAGGTGGCTCTGGAGGTGGCGGAGGCCAAATATTTAATATTGGAAAATCTAAAGCTAAATTATTTGACCAAGATCAAAAAGTAAAAACAAGCTTTAAAGATGTTGCTGGTTTAGAAGGTGCTAAAGAAGAAGTACAAGAAATTGTAGACTTTTTAAAAAGCCCAGAAAAATATACATCTTTAGGTGGTAAAATACCAAAAGGAGCCTTATTAGTAGGTCCTCCTGGAACTGGTAAAACATTATTAGCTAAAGCAGTAGCTGGTGAAGCTGAAGTACCATTCTTCTCTTTATCTGGATCAGATTTTGTTGAAATGTTTGTTGGAGTTGGAGCTTCTAGAGTTCGTGACTTATTTAAACAAGCACAGCAAAAATCTCCTTCAATTATTTTTATTGATGAAATTGATGCAATTGGTAGAGCGCGTGGAAAAAACAATATGACAGGCGGTAATGACGAACGCGAAAACACTTTAAACCAGTTATTAACAGAAATGGATGGTTTTGGTACTGATACTAATGTTATTGTATTAGCAGCAACAAATCGCGCAGATGTTTTAGATAAAGCTTTAATGAGAGCTGGTCGTTTTGACAGACAAATTTATGTTGATTTACCTGATTTAAAAGAACGTGAAGAAATTTTTCAAGTTCATTTAAAACCTCTAAAATTAGATAAAGGTTTAGATGTTGAATTTTTAGCACAACAAACTCCAGGTTTTTCTGGGGCAGATATTGCTAACTTATGTAACGAAGCTGCTTTAATTGCTGCTCGTAGTAGTAAAAAATCTGTTGAACATCAAGATTTTTTAGATGCTGTGGATAGAATTGTTGGAGGATTAGAAAAGAAAAATAAAATAATATCTCCAAAAGAAAAGAAAACTATTGCTTTTCACGAAGCTGGACACGCAACTGCAAGCTGGATGTTAGAACACGCCGCTCCTTTGGTTAAGGTTACAATTGTACCAAGAGGGCAAAGTTTAGGTGCCGCTTGGTATTTACCTGAAGAACGTCAAATAGTTCAAGCAGAACAAATGTTAGACGAAATGTGTGCTACATTAGCTGGTAGAGCTGCTGAAAAATTAATATTTAACAAAATTTCAACTGGAGCCCTAAACGACCTTGAAAAAGTAATGCGTCAAGCTAGAGCTATGGTTACTATTTATGGTTTAAACGATAAAATTGGTAACTTAACATATTACGATTCTACAGGGCAACAAGATTATAACTTTACAAAACCTTATAGCGAACAAACAGCTCAAGTTATTGATAAAGAAATATCTAATATTGTTGAAGAACAATACCAAAGAGCAATTGACATACTTAATACCAATAAAGAGAAGTTAATTACATTAGCCGAACACTTATTGGAAAAAGAAGTTATTTTCAAAAAAGATTTAGAAACCATATTTGGAAAAAGGCCTTTTGAAATTGAAGCTGAACCTGCAAAAGAGGATGAAAAAATTGAAAAAGAGCAAAAAGAAGAAGGAAATATTTAAAATTCATTAAAAACAACTGAATAAATTCATAACTTTTATTTAATTTTGAATTTATTCAAAACTGATAATGAATTTTTTTAAAAATCTTTTTAACTCTCCTAAACCAAAGGAAAAGAAGGAAACTTCTATAGATTTTAAAAACTTACCACTTGATCAAATTTTTGTAGAAAAATTTATTGACAAGAATGGTAAGTTTTTGTATTGTACAAGCTTACAAGAAGTAACGGTTAATTTAGAAAACATAGCTAAAGAAAACTCTTGGAATTCAATAGTTTGTACAGATAACGACTTAGTAAAGCTAGTAAAAGCATTAAATATAAATATTACAGATAATTTTGACGATTCTACTCCTGTTTTTGTTGGGTGCGAACACTTAATAGCCGAAAATGGCAGTATTTTATTCTCTTCAAATCAACTTAAAGAGCATAAAATTTCCAATCTTTCTGAAAACTTTATTGTTTATGCAACAACTAGCCAACTAGTTAAATCTAAAGGCGAAAGTTTAACAGGTATAAAATCTAGATATCAAGGAAATATACCTAGTAACATAAGTGCTATAAAAGATTACAATCCAGGTAGTAAAAGCGAAGATTTTATGAATTATGGTAACACTAATTCTAAAAACTTATATTTGCTGCTATTTGAAGATTTATAATTTATGAAAAAACTATTAAAACGTGCTCTTTCGGGGTTGGTTTTTGTGTGTGTATTAATCTTTTCGATACTATACAGCAAAATAACCTTTATCGCTTTGTTTTATGTATTAATGCTATTTTGCTTGTTCGAGTTTAAACGAATGATTAAATTAAATAGTGTTTTTCCATATGTTATAGGTTCCTTATTATTTGTATTCGGTAATATATTAAATGTTGAAGATGTTCCTTCAAAATTAATATTTGAATACGTTGGAGTTGCACTTTTTTTAACAATTTTTATATCTTTTGCGTCTATTCTATTTGCAAAAAAAGAAGAAGTTATTAGCCACTTAGGAAAAATATTTTTAACCATAATATATATAGTTGTACCATTTACGTTAATGGTACAAATACCATTTTTAAATTCTACATTTAATTATGTAAACACAACAATTTTAGGTGTTTTTATACTTATTTGGGTTAATGATACTTTTGCCTATTTAACAGGAAACCTTATTGGAAAAAACAAATTACTAGAACGTATATCACCAAATAAAACTATTGAAGGCTTTATAGGTGGAATGTTATTTACGTTTATTGTAAGCTATTTTCTTGCACAACACTTTGAAACTTTAAGTTTAGTAATGTGGATAGTAATAGCTGGTATTGTTAGTATTTTTGGTGTATTAGGAGATTTAATAGAATCTATGTTTAAACGTCAAGCAGGCGTAAAAGACAGTAGTAGTTTAATTCCTGGCCATGGTGGTTTTTTAGATAGGTTTGACAGTGTTATATTCGCTGCACCATTTATTTTTATTTATTTACAAATTGTACAATAATTATGTTTCATAAAGAAGGTTATAAAATTATAATAGCTTCTACTTTATTGGTAGGACTAGGATTTATATTATTAGAAAATTTTGTTTCTATAAATTGGCTTAATAAATTATTAGCTGCTGTACTGCTTGTATTTTATGTTATTATTCTTCAATTTTTTAGAAACCCAAAAAGAAATACTCCTATAAATGACAACCATATAATTGCTCCTGTAGATGGAAAAGTTGTTGTTATTGAAGAAGTAATGGAAAACGAATACTTTAAAGATAAAAGATTACAAGTTTCAATTTTTATGTCTCCTTTAAATGTGCATGTAACCAGATATGCAACAAGTGGAGAAGTAAAATTTAGCAAATATCATCCAGGTAAATATTTAGTAGCCTGGCATCCAAAGGCTTCAGAAGAAAACGAAAGAACAACAATTGTTGTTAAAAATAACGTTTTTGGTGAAGTATTGTATCGTCAAATTGCTGGAGCATTAGCAAAACGAATTGTTAATTATGCAGAACCAAAAATGCAAGTTATACAAGGTGAAGATGCTGGTTTTATAAAATTTGGTTCGAGAGTAGATTTATTTTTACCTTTGAATGCTAAAATTAATGTTAAATTAGACGACAAGGTTAAAGGAGGAGAACAAGTAATTGCTTCTTTATAAAATGACAGAATGCTGTATGGGAATTGATATTGATAAAGAATTTGACAGAGCTTACAAGGTTTCTTCAACTACAGATATAAAACTACCTCCTGATATTATGTTGCAGTTTTACGCGTATTATAAGCAAGCAACTAAAGGAAATCATCACGGTTTTCATAGACCATCAGGCAATGTTGAATTGAGAAATGCTTTTAAACTAAACGCTTGGATTCAATTAGGAAATTTAACCGAGGAAGAAGCTAAAATTGAGTATATTAAGCTTGTTAAGCAATATTTAGAATAAACTACAAACTATAACTAATGAAAAAATTACAATTAATTGCTATACTATTGGTGCTAACAATAGTATCGACATCGTGTAAAAGTGAATCTAAAAAAATAGATTCAACTAAAGAAAAAAGCTATATTGTTGAAGCTAAAACAACTTCAATAAACTGGACAGCTTACAAAACTACAAGCAAAACACCTGTAAAAGGTCAATTCACAAAATTAAATGTGTTAAACGCAAAAAAAGCTAACAATTCTATTGATGCTTTAAATGGAATTAAATTTAGTATTCCTGTTAGTAGTCTTTTTACTAAAGATTCTATTAGAGATGGTAAACTAAAAAAATTCTTTTTTGGTGTTATGGATAATACAGAATTACTTTCTGGAACTATACATATGAATAACGAAACTTCTGGAACAGTAGATTTAACTATGAATGGAATATCTCAAGTATTACCTATTACATATGTTGTAAGCGATCAAATGGTAACCATAGAGGCTTTAATGGATTTAGACAACTGGAAAGCTCAACCTGCAATAGAATCGTTAAACAAAGTTTGTGAAGATTTACATAAAGGAGACGATGGTATTTCTAAAACTTGGAGTGAAGTTAAAATTGATATAGCCACCTATTTAAAATATGAATAAAAAAAAAGCCAGCTAAATTAGCTGGCTTTTTTTTTATTCATATTCAGTTTAGTACTCTAATTTTCTTAAGTAACTTAACTTTGTTTTCCAAATAGCTAGTGTTTCTTTATGACCTTCTATTTGTACTCTTACATTTTTAACTAAAGGATTGTCTTCTGTAACATTAGAAAGAAAACCAATATTGTTTTCTAATTGTTGAATTTCTTTAACAGATTCATCAATTTTCTTTCTAACAAACATTGCTTCAGAATCTAGTTTTCTAAAGTTTTTTTGCTCTAAATAACCGTTTACTAAGTTTTCGAACTTAACCATTTCAACAGTTTCTTTATCCATTGAGTTCGATTCTGCAATTTTATCAATTAGCTTGTTAAACTTTCCTTCTATATGTCTCATATCATAAGGAACTTTACCTAACGCTTTCCAGTCATTTACATACCCTTTTAAAGTATCTATAGTAAACTCTACTTTACCTTCAACTTCCTTTTTTATTGTAGCAATAAGTTCTTTTTTCTTATTATAAACTTCAATTTCAATTTTATTTCCTTCATCTTGCTTGTCATGAAGTCTATCAAAATAATGATTACAAGCATCTTTAAACTCTTTCCAAAGTTTATCAGAATATTTTCTAGGTACGTGTCCAATTTTTTTCCAATCAGACTGAATTTTCTTCATTATATCCGTTGCCATATCCCAATCTTCGCTATCTTTAACAGCGTTGGCTTGTTCGATAAGAGCTTTCTTTTTGTTTAAATTGTCTAAATAGTCTTTTTTTACATCTTTAAAAAACTTGTTTTTAGCACTATTAAACTTTTTAGTTGCGTTTTTAAACTTATTCCAAATTTCATCGCTTTTTGCTCTTGGTACTTGGCCAATTGCAAAAAATTGTTCTCTTAAAGCTTCTATTTGAGAAATACTTTTTTGCCAATCTGCTCTAGATTTGTTTCTTGTAGTATCTAACGCATCAATTTTTGCAACAACTTCTAACTTTTTATCTATGTTTTCTTCAAACTTAGATTTTAAACCTCTATAAAATTCGTGTCTTTTATCGTGCACTTTTTTAGTTGCATCGCTAAATTTTTTCCAAATTGCCTCCCTATTTTCACGAGAAACGGGCCCAACATCTTCTTTCCATAGCTTATGAAGAACTTGAAGTTCTTTAAACGCTTCATTTATATCTACTAACTTATCTAGAGCTTCAGCTCTTTCAACAAGTTTTATTTTTTCTTCTAAATTATGTTTAAAATCCAGATCTCTTAAGTCATTACTAATATGTAAAAGATCATAAAATCTTTCTACATGATGGTGATACGTTTTCCAAGCATCGTTATATTTAGCTTTTGGTATAGGACCAATTGCTCTCCACCTATCTTGTAAAACTTTAAAACTATTATACATATTACCACCATGAGCGGTATCTACTAAATGTTTTAACTCTTCAATAATTTCTAACTTATTTTTTAAGTTTTCATTTAATTGCTTTTCTTGACTAGCAAAAAACTCGTTTCTTTTTATTTTAAAGTCATATAATATACTGTTGTACGAAGTTTTTACTGGATTTTTATATTGAAAATCAATAATATTACCACCTTCAGCTAAAAACTTTTCTTTTTCAGCTTTTAACAGTGCACCAAACTTAACATTAAATGTATTTTTTATCTTATTTACATTATTGTTAATACTTTGTACTGGCTTATCTTTAATTAGCGTAGTTAATTCTTCAACTAATTCTTCTAAAGAAAAAGAACTATAATCCACCATTTCTACATTATCGTGCGCTGTTTGCTCTGAAGATTCAGCAATTTTATCTTCTATTTCAATAATTGCTTTGTCTTCTGTTGAAGTTTCTTTTTCTTCAACCAAATCATTAAATTCAACTGTATCAGTAGCTTCAACCTCTTTTACAGGTTCTTCGTTACTAATTTCAGCATTTTCTTTAATTACAGGCGCTGTTTTATCAGGTGTTGGAAGTGTCGAATCATTTGTTTCTTCTAAAGGCACTTCATTTGTTTCATCTAACATATTAAAATGTTTAAGGTTCAATTAATTATATTGTTGTTTTGCTAGTAAATATATGCAATAACTATGTAAATATTAGATACATTTTACAATAATAAGTTGCGTACACCACTAAGCTTTTTATAAATTCCAAATTTCCCAAGATTTCTCAGCTTGGAGTTCTAACATTTCTAAACCATTTTTTATGGTTGCTCCTCTTTTTTCTCCTTCAGCTAAAAATTTAGTTTTTTCAGGGTTGTAAATTAAATCGAATAATAAATGCTTATCTGTTATATATTCGAACGGAATGTTTGGTGCTTCAGTTACATTTGGGTGTGTCCCTAAAGGCGTACAGTTTACTATTACTGTATATTCTTCCATAATTTCTTTATTTAAAATTGAATAAAGAAAATTGTTGTCTGAAATTCTTCTAGAGACAAATTTACATTCAATCCCTTTATTTTTTAGGGCAAATAAAACAGCTTTAGATGCTCCACCAGTTCCAAGGATTAAGGCTTTTTTATGATGATTTTTTAATAAAGGTTCTATGGCTTTTTGAAAACCATAATAATCTGTATTATAGCCAACCATTTTATTATCTTCTGTAAATTTTATTGTGTTTACAGCTCCTATTTCTTTAGCATCTGCATCAATCTCACTCATATACCTCATTACAGATTCTTTATAAGGTATAGTAACGTTAATACCACCAAACTCATCTTCTTTTTGATATGTTATAAATGGAAATTCTTCAATTTCGGGTAAATCGAAATTCACATACTTCAGATTAGTTAATCCTAACTTTTCAAATTTCTCAGTAAAATATTTTCTTGAGAATGAATAGGAAATATCTTTCCCTAATAACCCAAATTTTGTTCTATTATTTTTCATTTATAAATTCTTTTTGGTCTTCACCATATTTATCAACTAATAAAATTATACCTACACCTACTAAAACAAAAAGTACGGCTATCCAAGTTTCTGAAATTGACAAATCTGGAAAATATCTTGTATAATTTTCTATTACTTTATTTCCTTTAGCATCTAACAAATTGATACCATCTTGCATTTTATAAACCTCTCTTTTCCAAGGCCAAACTATACCTAAGGATCCTGCTATAAAACCAATTATTACAGCTGTAACAATTTGATGCCAACGTTTTAATACAAAACCTAATATATGCGATGTAATTACCAAACCGAAAGCAGAACCAGCAGTAAAAGTTGCAATTACTTTAAGATACTGTACTCTTTCTGCATTATTTTGAAAACTAAAATCTCCTGTTACAACTTCTGTAATAGTTTTAAACAATTCTGCAACAGAATCTACTAAAAGAAGTACGTAATTACCCATTAATATTAATATAAATGAGCCTGACAAGCCAGGCAACGTCATACCAGAAACACCAATTATTCCGCAAACAAAAACAAACCAAAGGTTATCATTTTCTTTTGCCGGATTCATAAAACTTATAGCAATACCTATTATGGCTCCAATTAAAATTGATATAATATTTTTTGTACGCCAATCATTAAATTCTTTTGAAATATAGTAGATCGACCCTAAAATCATTCCAAAAAAGGTACTCCATACATAGAGTTCATAATGCGTCAATAAATAATCTAAAACTAATGAAACACTAAAATAACTAAAAGTACTACCAGCAAAAACAAGTAACAAAAACGGAGCATTTACATAATAATAAAAACTTTTAAACCTTCCGTTTAACAATAATAAAACAGCCTTGTAATTTATTTTTTGAAATGAATAAATCATTTCTTCATAAAATCCAAGTACAAAAGAAACCGTACCTCCAGAAACTCCAGGAACCTTATTTGCAGCTCCCATAGCCAATCCCTTCACAAAAAGGAAAAATTTATCTAGAAAAGTTCTTTCTCTTGCCATTACTAATTTTACTTATTCGATACGTTTGCTATTTTTTCTAATGCTAAAATTACTAGTACCCCAAGTACAGCTATACTTATAGCATATACCAACTGAGGATCTCCTTCAAAAGAAAATGGCGACACACTTTGTTCATTAAAAGCGACTTTTTCTCCGTGAGAATTTGTTCTCCAAGTTAGGGTTTCTTTCCAAGGCCATATTTTATTTAATGAACCTAAAATAAAACCAGTTAATATGGCTAATGTTAAATTTTTATAATGACTAAATAACCATTTTAAAATTTTAGAAAATGTAAGTAACCCAACTACTGCTCCAGCACCTAAAATTGCAATTGTTTTAAAGTCTCTATCATGTATTGCTTCTAAAACAGGCTTATATGCACCTAATAAAACTAAAATAAAGGATCCTGAAATACCGGGTAAAATCATTGCACAAATTGCAATTGCTCCTGCCAAAAACATAAATAGTGGTGATGAATTTTCAGAAATCATTGGTTCTAAAGTTGTAATATAATATGCAACTAATGCCCCAGCAATTAAAAAAACAAAGGTCAACACATTCCACTTAGTAATTTGTTTACCTATATATAAAATACTTGCCAACACCAATCCAAAAAAGAAAGACCAAACCATTATTGGTTTATTTTCTAATAGCCACGATATTATTTTAGCTAAAGAAACTACACTTATAAAAATTCCTATTAATAATGATGCTAAAAAATTTCCATTTACAGCATTCCATACAGCTCGTATTCCTCCTGTTTTAAATTGCTTTAAAGTTTTTAAATTTACAGAACTTATTGAAGTAAGTAATTCTTCGTAAATACCAGATATAAAAGCAATTGTACCTCCTGAAACACCTGGAACTACATCCGCAGCTCCCATAGCCATTCCTTTTAAAGAAATTATTAAATAATGAATAAATTTTCTTTTTCCCATTTGTTTTAGTTTAAAAACAAATGTAATATTTTTATAGAGAAGATTCTTTGAATTCTTTTATAATCTGTTGCACATCATCTAACAAATAAACAGCATTGAATTGCTCCTTAATAATTGAGATTAATTTATAATTTATAGTTATTGCATGTATTAAATGCAATTTACCTTTATGAGTATTTTCAAATATAAAATATATACTACTTAATCGATATTCTATTTCGGCAAAATCCGTAAAATAAGTTTTGGCTTCCAACAATGTCTTTAAGGCTTCTTCAAACTTACCTACGTAACAAAGAACATCTGCAAGACCTACCCAAACTTCAAGACTTAAATCTTTATTTTTAATACACTCCTTAAACCCTTTTATGGCTTCTTCGAATAATTCTAATTTTAAATTTATTTGAGCAAACTTTCTCCAGTACAATGCATTTTGCTCATCAATTTCTATGGCCTTATTAATAGTATATAATGCTTTTGTATACTTTTTTTCAATTAATAGAATATTTGTAATTGCAATCCACGCTTTATCTAAAAGCGGATCTTCATGAACAGCTTTTTTATAATAATTTATTGCTAAAATATTATTATTTAATTTCTCGTAACACTCTCCTATTCTTAAAAAAGCAAAAGAAGTTGGATCGTCTAACTCAATGGTAGCTTTATAATTTTCAATAGCATCTTCATATCGTTTTAATTGCTCTAATGTTTTAGCTTTTTCTAAAAAACCGCCAACAAAATGCTCATCAATTAGTACTGAGTAATCAAAAGCCTTTAATGCTTCTTCGTATTTTTCTAATACAAAATATTGTCGCCCTAATTGATGCCAAGCAACTTCGCTATACGGATCTTTATTTATATAGTTGTTTAAATATTCAGCAGCTTCGGTATGCTTGCCTTCCATATCAAAACAATAAATTACATTGTATAAAGATGAATAATCTTCAAAATCTACTTCAAGGCACTTTGCAAAACTTAATCTTGCATCGTCAAAATTATCTAAAAACAGAAATTCCATTCCAATCATAGACAAAATATCTGCTTTTTCATCCGTAAAACTAAGTGCAATTTTTAAAGTATCAATAGCCTCTTTATGCTTATCTTTTTTTGAAAAAATTGTGGCTTGTTGAATGTAAACCTCTTCATTTGTAGGTTCTATTGCATGCACCTCTTTTAACAGTACAGACGCCTTGTCTAGTTCTCCATCAAAAATCATAACCTCAGCTTTAAGCAATCTAAGTATCACCGAATTAGGGTGCTGCTTTAAACCTAATTTTATCGCTTTTTTAGCTAGCGAATTTTTACCCGAATCTATGTAATAATGTATAATTTCTTCAAACTCAACAGAGTCGAAAAAATACACGTTATTGGTTTTCAACATGGATTCGAATTTAGCAAGCGATATGTTATTTTCTCTTGGCGTTAATGACATATAAGGGTAAATATTTCAACTTCAATAAAAGTACATCAACTCATTTGTAATTTTCTAATAACTTCTAAATCTTTTTAACAAATTAATTAACAAAATGCTTTATATTTGTTTTCCAAACAATGTTTGGTACAACAATGAGTAAAAAAACACTACTTAACTCTAAAGAAATTGAAATTATATTGCACAGGTTAGCCTGTCAATTAATTGAAAATCACAACAATTTTGAAAATACAGTTTTAATTGGGCTGCAACCAAGAGGTATTTATTTAGCTGAACGCTTAATAACTATTTTAAAAGAAGAGTATGCTATAAACAATTTAAAATTGGGAAAATTAGACATCACTTTTTATAGAGATGATTTTCGAAGAAGGGACGAACCTTTATCTGCTAATTCAACAGACATTAATTTTATTGTTGAAGATAAAAACGTGGTTTTTATTGATGATGTTTTATATTCTGGAAGAAGTATTAGAGCTGCACTAACAGCTTTACAATCTTACGGAAGACCTTCTAATGTTGAGCTTCTAGTTTTAATAGATAGAAGGTTTAGCAGACATTTACCTATTCAACCTACATATAAAGGAAGACAAGTAGATGTAATAAACGAAGAAAGAGTAACCGTGCATTGGAAAGAAAATGAAGGTGAAGATGCTGTATATATTTTAAACGATTAAGAAAATGAGTCAATTAAGCGTAGAACATTTATTAGGTATAAAGCACTTAAATAGAGCGGATATTGAGTTAATTTTTAAAACTGCCGATCATTTTAAGGAAGTTATTAACCGACCAATTAAAAAAGTACCATCTCTAAGAGATATTACTATTGCTAATTTATTTTTTGAAAATAGTACCCGTACAAAACTCTCTTTTGAATTGGCCGAAAAAAGATTATCTGCCGATGTTATCAACTTTTCAGCAAGCCAATCTTCAGTAAAAAAAGGAGAAACTTTAATAGATACAGCTAATAATATATTATCTATGAAAGTTGATTTAATTGTTATGAGACATCCAAACGTTGGAGCTTGCGATTTTTTATCTAAACATGTAGATGCCAAAATTGTAAATGCTGGAGATGGAACTCATGAACATCCTACACAAGCTTTATTAGACTCCTACTCTATTAGAGAAAAATTAGGTAGTGTAGAAGGTAAAAACGTAGTAATTGTCGGAGATATTTTACACTCTCGTGTAGCACTATCTAACATTTACGCTTTAAAATTACAAGGAGCAAACGTAAAAGTTTGCGGCCCAAAAACATTAATACCAAAATATATTGAAAGCTTAGGTGTTGATGTCGAATACGACATTAAGAAAGCTTTACAATGGTGCGATGTTGCCAACGTTTTAAGAGTTCAAAACGAACGAATGGCAATTAATTATTTTCCTTCAACAAGAGAATACTCTCAACTTTTTGGAATAAACAAAGAATTACTAGACTCTCTTGGCAAGGAAATTGTTATAATGCATCCAGGGCCAATAAACCGTGGTGTAGAATTAACTAGTGATGTTGCCGATGCTGACCAAGCCATTATTTTAAACCAAGTTGAAAATGGAGTTGCAGTTAGGATGGCAGTTATTTATTTACTGGCTCAACAAATAGAACACAAATAACATATGAATATTTCAAAAAAAGAAAAATATACAATTATTACGCCTAAAAGTAACTCGGTAAATGAGTTTTACACACAACTAGAAGGCAAGTTAAATTCATTAAAAGAAGAACATCTAATAATTGATTTTTCAGAAAACCTTAACATTAAAATTGAAGAAATAGCTTTATTTTTGAAATTAAGTGAAGTTCACAAACAAAATGGCACAAGTTTTGTGCTTATATATGACAACTTGGATATTGATGATTTACCAGAAGAATTAATAGTAGTACCAACTATTACCGAAGCTGAAGACACTATTGATATGGAAGCGATAGAAAGAGATTTAGGATTTTAAAATAGACGTTTATTGATGAAAAAATTACTTTTACTAATTACACTTATTATTTCAACTCATTTGTTTGCCCAACAAACTAGTGATAATAATATTTTGGTGGATAAGCAAAAAGTAACAAGTTCTATTACAATAATAACAACCTACCCTAACCCTTTTAATGTTAGAACAAATATTAGTTTTAAATCTACAAAACAACAAACTGTAGTATTTACTATTCAAAATTTACTTGGAAAAACTGTGTTTGTTGAAAAAATTTCTGCTAGAAAAGGAAAAAACATATTTACCTACACTAGAAACAATTTAACCAAAGGCATGTACTTGTACTCTTTAAAAACTGGTAATGAAATTGTTTCAAAAAGAATGGTTATTAAATAAGCATGAAACTTACAATATTAGGTTGTCACTCTGCTACGCCTAGAGTAAACGCCCACCCAACTTCTCAATTTTTAGAAATAAAAAATCATAACTTTTTAATAGATTGTGGTGAAGGAACTCAGGTACAATTAAGAAAATATCACGTTAAATTTTCTAAAATAAAACACATATTTATCTCTCATTTACATGGTGACCATTTTTTTGGCTTAGTAGGGTTAATTTCTACTTTTAGATTATTAAATAGAGAAACTGAATTACACGTTTATGGACCAAAAGGGATAAAAGAAGTTATTACGCTACAATTAAAGTTGTCAAATTCTTGGACTAATTACCCATTAATTTTTCACGAACTAACTTCTAAAAAAAGTGAATTAATATTTGAAGACACTAAAGTTGAAGTTCATACAATACCACTAGACCATAGAGTTTATACAAATGGTTTTCTTTTTAAAGAAAAACTTGGAGAACGAAAATTAAACATGGGACCTATTCAAGAATATCCAGAAATTGATGTATGCGATTATCAAAATTTAAAAAATGGAAGAGATTACGTTTTAGAAAATGGAAATGTTATTAAAAACAGTGAATTAACACTAGACCCGCCTGCTCCAAAAAGTTATTCTTATTGTAGTGATACTTCATATTTCCCTGAAATTGTTGATGTAATTATGAATTCTACTTGTTTATACCACGAGTCTACTTTTTTAAATGACAAAGAGGATTTGGCTTTAAAAACTAAACACTCAACAGCTTTACAAGCTGCAAAAATAGCCAAACAAGCAAATGTAAAACAGCTTATTATTGGACATTATAGTGGACGCTATAAAAACACAGAAGATTTTAAAACTGAGGCTAAAACAACTTTCAACAACACTTTACTTGCAGATACCGGTAAGACATTCGACATCTAAACATTTATCTTACAACTAGTTAACATGTCAAAACTGAAACGCTAAGATTTGGGGATTTTCTATTAAAATAAATATTTTTATATTTATAGAACTAACTAACCTATCTTAACGTTGAATACATTTTCCATTAACTCTGTTTATGAAGAGATTTTTAAAACATTTCCTCAAGTTGAAATTGAAGAGCATATTAAAAAAATAATCGAATTAGATTATTACTATCCATACAATTCTACATTCTTCTGTATTACTAATACCGTAACCAAACAATTCGAATATATTAGCAAAAATTTTACTGCTTGTACTGGTCTAAAAAATGAAGACATGCTAAAAGGTGGAATGGACTATTTTTGGTCTAGATACCACGAAAATGATATTAATCTTTGGCTACAATGCCTACAAGGCTTAATGAATTTTACAATGAATGAATTAGACCCTGATAAAAGATCTAAAATGAGTTATACTTGGAATTATAGAATAAAAAATGCCCAAGGTAAATTTGTAACAATTATTCAAAATACAACACCAATTCAATTTGATAAAACCAACAAACCTATTGTTGGTTTAGCACATTACACCGTTCTTGAAGATGAAATTAGAATGGATATTTGCGCTTCTGCAAAATATTTAAATGACAAAAACGAATATGAAACTTTGTACTTTAATAATATTTCAAACAAAAATTTATTAGGTGCAGTAAGTAATCGCGAACGAGATATTATAAGACAGCTTTTAGTTAAAAAAACAAGTAAAGAAATTGCAGAAAGTCTTCATATTAGTAGACACACAGTTGATACCCACAGGCGAAATATTTTAAAAAAATTCAACTTAGCCTCTACTGGTGAGCTAATTAGCTATTTTAAAGGAAACATTAATTTGATTTAAATTACTCATTTTGAGTATTGTAATATAATATTGAACAGAGTACTTTAACAAAATCTAAATATAGGATTTTGGGAAATTGACTGTGATTAGTGAGAATCTTTGCAATTTTTTAATTGGGGTAGACGTTTGCATTCCCGCATTAGTTTTTATTTACACATAAATACAAATTTGTCGCCCCAGTTATTATTTAATTCACCTCCTTATTATTAAGCCCCTAAATTAAACTACAACTATGAAGTTAAGTAATGATTTTATAAAACACTTAAGACTTTTTGTGTATTATTACACCAATGGAACACTTCAGTTTAGAGTTGGTGATATTTTAGATATTGATATAGCTTATAAGGAAGTTTTAATCAATGACGCTTCTAACATGTCACTTATAATTGCTATTTACATGAATAATATTGAAATGGATGCTAATGGAATTGTTCTAAATCACGAGCATGCAATGAAACGCGCCTCTCAACAAATTAGACAAGCAATAGATTACACGTATAATGTAGAACCAGCTTTTGAATGCTGGGAACTAGAGTTGCACAATTAATACTCATTTAAGCCTAACAAAACTAAAGTACAAGCTCTTTCAAATTCAATATTATTTTCAGTTAATAAATTTTCAAATGTTACATTTTCAGTTCCAGGATTAAAAAGTACACGTTTTGGGTTTAACCCAATTATATAATTATAAAACTCTGGTTGATTTTTTGGTCCAACATACATTGTAACAGTATCTATATTTTCGAAATTAATTTTTTCTGTAACAATATCAATACCATTTACACTTCCTTTTCTTCGACCTAAAGCCTTAACTTCTATATTATTATCTTCTAACCGTTTAATTGCAATATTAGAATATCTCTTAGGGTTTTCTGATGCCCCAATAACTAGTGTTTTCTTATTCATATGTTAAAAATAGTTAAAGTATGTTAAACTGAGTAACATCTGTTACATTATAAAGTCTTTTAAACATAACAAAACTTACAAAATCAAATAATTCAAATTTACTAACTAATGAAAAACATACTATTAATTTGCAGTTTATTTATTTCACTTACTGCATTTGCTCAACTTCCTTCAAATACGGGGCCAAAATCTGGAACTGTGTCTGGAAAGGTAATAGACCAACAAACAAATGAAGCATTGCCTTATGTTTCTATTGTAATAAAAGATACTAACAACAAAACTATTAATGGAACTATTACAAGCGAAGAAGGTCTTTTTTCAATACATAAATTACCCGAAGGTGAAACTACTATAGAAATTCAATTTATGGGGTATAAAACAGTTCATAAAAAAGTTACGTTAAGTCGTTCAAATTTTAGAGTCGACTTAGGTACTATTGCTCTTGTTGAAGAAGCAACATCTTTAAATGAAGTTGAAATTATTGCTGAAACCTCAACGGTAACTCAAAAAATAGATAGAAAGGTAATTAATGTTGGTAAAGATTTAACTTCAGCTGGAGCAACAGCATCTGAACTGTTAAATAATGTACAATCTGTTTCTGTAGATAGTCAAACTGGAAGTTTAAGTTTACGTGGAAACGATAATGTTAGAGTACTAGTTGACGGTAAACCTACAAATATTAGTACAGAACAATTGCTAAAACAAATTCCTTCAACTTCTATTAAAAGTGTAGAGTTAATTACAAATCCTTCAGCAAAATATAGCCCTGAAGGAATGAGTGGTATTATTAATATAGTATTACATAAAAATGCGAACTTAGGTTTTAATGGTTCAATAAATTCAGGTATTACCTTCGGAAAAAATACACGTTACAATACTTCAGTAAATATGAATTTAAAGAAAGGGAAACTTAACTATTTTGTAAACTATGGTTTTAACAAAGGTAAAAACAGTAATAATGGTGGCGTTTCTAGATTTGATAACAACAGCACCCAAGATTTTGTTGGACTAAATGATAACGAGTCTCACCTTATAAAAGCTGGAGTAGATTATTATATTAACGATAAAAACACATTATCTGTATTTACCACACAAAATTTATATGATGGCGATGCAAATTCAAACTCTACGGTTGTTTATAACAATAACGATTTTGATAATATTCTTCAAGAAAACATAGCTATAAACAAAAATAGATCTCAAACTTATAACTTAAATTATAAAACTGAATTCGACAAAGAAGATCATAACCTTGAATTTGAAGTTAACTACAATAAAAATAACGGAGACGAAAATTCAATTTTTAATACTTCAATAGGAAATCCTGCTGTTTTATCTAGCTACAATGATATTGTTGATAATGACAGAACAAGTACAACAATTAATATAGATTACACCAACCCAATTTCTGAAAAGGGAAAACTAGAATTAGGCGTTGAAACTAGAATTAGAAAAACAGATAACAACTATGTAAGTACTAGTTTTGACAACTCTGATTATCAATACGATAGAAATATAAACTCATTATACGCCAACTACAGCCACAAGTTTAATAAATTAACAATGCAAGTTGGAGCAAGGTTAGAAAATTATAAAGTTGATGCTATACAAAATGGAACAAAAATATATGAAGATGATTACACAACCTTATATCCTTCAGCATTTTTAACGTATAATCCAAGCGAAAAAAATCAATTTCAACTTAGTTATAGCAGAAGAGTTGACAGACCAAATTTAGGGCAAGTTAATCCAATTAGAGAATGGAGCACACCAACAATTACATCATTTGGAAATCCAGAATTAGACCCTCAATTTACCAACTCTTTTGAAGTAAATTACACAAAACAGCTTAAAAATGGTTCCGTTACAGTTGGTACTTTTTATAGAGATATTAATAATAATATTTCACGTTTTTTCTTCGAAGACCCTACAGACCCAAACAAAACTATATTAACATTTGCAAATGCAGATGGAAATAGCTCATATGGTGTTGAACTATCTTCAAACTATAAAATAAATAGCTGGTGGAGAACAAATATAAGTTTCGATTTATACAGTGTAAAAGATCAAGGTGTAATTGGCACAGAAAACATTGAAGTTACCTCAACAACTTGGAACACAAGAATGAGCAATAATTTTAGTGCGTCTAAAAATTTAAAATTTCAACTTTTTGGTATGTATAGAGGAAATGTTCAAACAATTCAATGGGATATTAAACCAATGTGGAAAATTGATTTTGGTGCGAGCTTAAATGTTTTAAAAGGAAAAGGAACTGTAACTGCAAGAGTTAGCGATATTTTTGAAAGTATGAGTTTTAATTTCGATTCAGAAAAACCATACCCAAGCACAGGAGAATTCTTTTGGGAAAGTCAAAATGCATACATAGGATTTAACTATAGATTTGGAGGTGGAAAAAATAAAACCCGAAATAGAAAAAGAAGAGATAATAACGAAGTTAACGGAGGTGGTGGTTTTTTCTAAAACACCAACAAAAAGTAATAAAGCATTATTATAATTGTTTGAATTATTCGCCAAACCAACCATAATAACCTAAATAAAAAAGTCTCTAAACATTAGAGGCTTTTTGTAATAACAATTAATGAAAAAAGAAAACAACATAAAAATATTACTTACACTAATTATTATATTAGTTCATAGTTGTTATCTTTTTGCAAGTAAAAAAGACGATATAACGTTTCCAAATAGTAAATATTTAAATGAACACACTGTTAGGATTCCCCTAAAAATTGTAGATCATCTATTAATTATAGAAGCTCAAATTCAAAATAAAAAAGGTAATTTTATTTTTGACACTGGTTCTGAAACTTTAATACTAAATAGTGTTCATTTCCCCATTAAATATAAACCTTTAAAGAAAAAAGGTACAACTTCTGGAGTTTTAAATACTTTAGACAACCCTGTTGAAAAAAGGCTAAAGGAATTTAATCTAAAACACTTTAGCTTAAAAAATAAATCGTCTGACGTTATCAATTTATCTCATATTGAAAAAAGTAAAAAAATAAAGATTCTAGGTATCATTGGTTATAACATTTTAAAAGATTACGAAATATTTATAGACCTATACCTAAACCAAATTACATTAACTAAAGTTGATAAAAAGGGTAATAAACTATTTAATAAAGTTTATGCAGAGAAAATTGCAGATAGTGTAAGTTTTAAATTAAAAAAACATACTATTGTTGTACACTCTAACGTAAATGGAGAAAATTTACGTTTTGGTTTAGATACCGGAGCAGAATACAACCAATTAAATAAAAACTTAAACAAAAAAGTTTATAAATTGTTTTTACCTAAAAAGAGATTAATGTTACAAGGTGCTAGTTCAAAAAAAATTGAAGTTATGTCTGGTACATTAATTAAACTAAAACTAAGTGAAACTGTTTTTGTAGGTCCCATGAAAACAATGATTACGAATTTATCTAAAATGAACAATGCCTTTGGCACTAATTTAGATGGTATTATAGGGTACGAATTTCTAAAACGAAAAAGAACTATTATTAATTATAAAAAAGAAAAGCTTTATTTTATAAATAATCCTAAATTTAGAATGTGAAAAACACCATAAAACATATAATCACAATATGCTTAGTCATTTTAAGCCTTCATTCTTTTTCTCAAACTAAAGAATTAAAAGGTTATAAAATAGATGGAGATGAAATTGTTTTCACTTTTGACAAGAGAGATTATAAAAGAGCTTCAAAAACGCTTCCTTTTTTTGGGAAATTTAAAAACTTTGAAGATATAGATATTAAATCTGTAGGAGTTTCTGGTAATTTCAATAATTGGTCTATGAAAAACTGGAAAATGAAGAAGGTTAGTGAAAACATTTATGAATTAAGAAAAAAGATTAATAATTTTTCAAATAATTTTACTTGGGAATTTAAGTTTGTTGTTAATGAGTATTATTGGGCTGAGCCTTCAAAAAAAGATATTAATAGTATTCCTGCTTCAAAAGATGGTCGTCCATTATATGTTTATAATTTAAAACTTTTCACATCTCTTCATAAAGAAAATGGAAATGCAAAATTTAAATTAAAAGGCTACCCAAATGCAAAAAAAGTAATTCTTTCAGGAACTTTTAATAAATGGGATGAACGTGTTTTTCAAATGAAAAAACAAGGAGATGATTGGGTTTTAAATTTAGAGTTAAAACCAGATATATACGAATATAAATTTATTGTTGATGGAGATTGGATTTCAGATCCTGACAATAAAAATTTTAAAGATAACGAGCACGGCACAAAAAATTCAATACTAAATATAAGTAAAAAAGTTACCTTTAATTTATATGATTGTAAAGAAGCAAATGAAGTTATTTTATGTGGTAGCTTTAATAATTGGAATGAAGACGAAATAAAAATGTCCAAAACCCAAAAGGGCTGGACATTTTCAATGTTATTAAAATCTGGGAAACACCACTACAAGTATATTGTAGATGGTAATTGGATTACCGATCCGTTTAATTCTGTTAAAGAATTTGATGAAAACGGTAATATCAACTCCGTAATTATGATTAAATAATTACCAACGCATTACTACACTTCCCCAAGTAAACCCACTACCAAAAGCAGCAAGTACAACTACATCATTATCTTTAATTCTACCTTGTTCCCAAGCTTCAGATAAAGCTATAATTACTGATGCTGCCGTAGTATTTCCATATTTTTGAATATTACTGTGTACTTGATCGTTGCTTAATCTAAATTTCTTTTGAACAAATTGTGTGATACGTAAATTTGCTTGATGCGGAATAAACATATCAATATCAGTTGCTTCTAAACCATTGGTTTTTAAACCTTCCATTATAACTTCAGAAAAACGAACAACTGCATTTTTAAATACAAAAGTACCGTTCATATAAGGGAAATAAGACTCATCATTTTCATCATTACTTTCTAAAATTTCTGGAACCCAATGTTTAGCACTTGGTGCTAAAACTGTTAATTCTTTTGCGTGTTTTCCTTCTGAATGTAAATGAGATGATAAAATACCTCTTTTTGGATCTTCGCTTCTTGACAATACTGCCGCTCCTGCACCATCACCAAAAATTACTGAAACTCCTCTACCTCTAGTAGTTTTATCTAATCCTGAAGAATGATATTCTGCTCCAACAACTAAAACATTTTTATACATTCCTGTTTTAATAAACTGATCTGCAACAGACAAGGCGTAAACAAAACCAGAACATTGATTTCTTACATCTAATGCTCCAACTGTTCTCATTCCAAGCATTTCTTGTAATTGAACACCTCCACCTGGAAAATATAAATCTGGGCTTAATGTTGCAAAAACAATAAAATCAATATCATTAGGAGTTAAACCTGCTCTTTCTATAGCTATTTTAGAAGCCTTTGCTCCCATTACTGAAGAAGAATCATCGCTTCCTTCTTTTATCCATCTTCTTTCTTTTATACCAGTTCTTTCTTGAATCCACTCATCATTAGTGTCCATAAACTTGGCTAAATCATCATTTGTTACAACATTATCTGGCACATAGTAACCAAGGCCTGTAATTCTCGAATTATACATATATGTTAATTTTACTTTATTATAATCAAACATACTAAAAACTATATATTTTAACAATACAATAATTAGTAATCTTTCAATATTTATTTCCCTCGAATTTAATACATTTTTAGCACTTATCTATACTTTTACCTGTAATATTAGAGACACAAGCTATTTATAATAAGTTGTCGATTTACAACAATAAAAAAACCACTCATAATCAGTTTGTTCCATTATTATTTTTAATGTTTTTAACATTATATTAGTAACTATAAAATCAAGTTTTAATAGCTTTGATAACAATTCAATTAAATCTAACTTAATTATTATGAAAAATCTACTTTTAGTCATTGCGCTTTTTTGGGGAGGAATTTTATTTGCCCAAGAAAATTTGACCTATCAAAAACCTTCAAATGAAATTTTAGAACTGGCTGAAGCTCCTTTAGCTCCATCAATTAGAATAGATAAAAAAGGAGAAACTATTGTTTACTTATACAGAAGTAACTATAAAACAATTGAAGAATTATCTGAAACCGAAATGCGTTTGGGAGGTCTTAGAATAAATCCTGTTACTAATATTGGAAGTAGACAAAGTTATTATACTAATGTAAAAATTAGTTTAAAAAGAAATGAAAGGGAACAAGAAATTAGTGGCTTACCATTAAATGGTAGGTTTGCTTATTTCACTTGGTCACCAGATCAACAAAAAATGGCGTTTACAAATACAGTAAGTAATGGTGTTGAACTTTGGGTGTTAGACATCAAAACAAAATCTGCCAAAAAAATATCCAAAGCAAACCTTAATGCAAACATAGGCAAACCTTTCTCTTGGTTTAAAAATAGTGAATCTCTGCTTGTAAAGACTATTTCAAAAAATAAAAAACCTTTAATAGACACTAAAACAGCGACTCCAACTGGGCCAACAATATCTATAAGTGAATTAGGGAAAAAAGCACAAAATAGAACCTATCAAGATTTATTAAAAAATAAAAATGACGAGCATAATTTTGAACAATTAACACTTTCAGAATTATATAAAATATCCCTTAATGGTAATACAAAACTTTGGAAAGAAAGCGATATGTTTAGAAACATTTCATTTTCTCCTGATGGAACATATGTAATGGCTACAACCATTAATAAACCTTTTTCATACATAGTAACTTATAGTAGATTTCCTTCAAAAACAACTATTTACAACTCTCAAGGAAAATTAATAAATACATTTTTAGAAGTTCCTTTAATAGAAGATTTACCTAAAGGATTTATGTCAACTAGAAAAGGAAAAAGAAATGTTTCTTGGAGAGATGACAAGCCTTCAACACTATTTTGGTGTGAAGCTTTAGATGAAGGAGATCCAGCAAAAGAAGTTGATTTTAGAGATGAAGTTTTTGAAGTAGATGCTCCATTTAAAGGAAAAGGAACTTCTCTATTAAAAACAATAGGACGTTTTTATACTATTGAATGGGGAAATAATGAAACAGCTATAGCTCACGATTATTGGTGGAATACAAGAAACACAAAAACATACCTTTTCAATCCATCAAAAAATACTGTTAAACCTAAAATTATTTCAGATAGAAACTATCAAGACAAATATAATGACCCTGGAAATTTCGTTTCAAAAAGAAATGAATATGGTAAATACGTTCTTGATTTAGTTGGTGATAATGCTTTTTTAATGGGTGACGGTTTTAGTAAAGAAGGTAAATTTCCTTTTATTGATAAGGTAAATTTAAAATCTTCTAAAAAAGTTAGGCTTTACCAATCTTCATTAACTGATAAAATTGAAGATATTTCTTATGCTGTAGATATGAAAAAAGGTGAAATTCTTGTTAGAATTGAATCTAAAAACGAATATCCAAATTACTATATACGAAATATTAAAAAGAAAAATAATTTAACGCCTGTTACTCAGTTTAAAAACCCTTTCAAAAGTATTCAAAATGTACATAAAGAAGTAATCAAGTATAAACGTGAAGATGGCTTAGAATTATCTGGAACATTGTATTTACCAACTAACTTTAAAGAAGGGCAAAAATACCCTATGGTAATGTGGGCTTATCCTGAAGAGTTCAAAGACAAAAGTAGTGCAGGACAAAGCACTTCTAATTCCAATGAGTTTACCTACCCTTGGTATGGTTCTCCTATTTACTGGGTAACTCGAGGTTACGTAGTCTTAGACGATGCCTCTTTCCCTATTGTTGGTGAAGGAGATGAAGAACCTAATGATACATTTATTAAGCAACTTGTTTCTAATGCTAAAGCTGCTATTGATGCTGTAGATAATTTAGGTTATATTGATCGTGAAAAAGTTGCTGTTGGTGGGCATTCATATGGAGCATTTATGACGGCTAACTTACTTTCCCATTCAAATTTATTTGCTGCAGGTATTGCTCGAAGTGGTGCTTATAACAGAACACTTACTCCTTTCGGTTTTCAAAGTGAAGAAAGAAACTATTGGGAAGCACCTGAAATTTATTACAATATGTCTCCTTTTATGCACGCAGATAAAATGAAAACACCTTTATTGCTTGTTCACGGAGAAGCTGATAATAATTCAGGAACGTATCCTTTGCAAAGTGAACGTTATTTTAATGCCTTAAAAGGATTAGGCGCTCCGGTTCGATTAGTTATGCTACCTAAAGAAAGCCACGGATATAGAGCTAAAGAATCTGTTTTGCATATGCTTTGGGAACAAGATACTTGGTTAGAAAAACACGTAAAAAACAAAAAAAGTAAATAATATGTAACATTTTATTTATTAAAAAAGGCAGCTTAAAGCTGCCTTTTTTAATTGTATATAATTTGTATTTAATAAAGAGTCATAATTTCTTCAAGTTCCTTCCTTTTAATATTTGGCACGTATGCTTTTTCTGCCTCATAACCAACTGGCAACAATAAAAATGCGCGTTCGTTACTAGGTCTTTTTAATATTTTTTCTAAAAAACGCATTGGACTTGGAGTGTGTGTTAAAGTTACCAAACCAGCATTATGAACTGCAGAAATTAACATACCACAAGCCAAACCTACCGATTCATTCACATAATAATTTTGATGTTTATTACCTTCCTCATCAATTTCATAAGGTCTTTTAAAAACAATAATTAAATAAGGTGCTTTTTCTATAAAAGGTTTATTAGCATCGGTACCTAAATGTTTTAAATCATCTAGCCACTCATCGCTCATTCTTTCATTATAACTTTTGCGTTCTTCCTCTTCCGCAGCCAATCTAATTTGTGCTTTTATTTCTGCGCTTTTTACAACACAAAATGTCCAAGGCTGTTTATTTGCTCCTGAAGGTGCTGTAGAGGCCGTTTTTATAATATTTTCAATAACTTCAATAGGCACTTCCTTATTAGAAAAATCTCTAATTGAACGTCTTTTAGTATTGTAATTAAAATAATCTTGCGAGCGCTTTATCATTTCTTCTTCAGAAAAAACTTCTTGCTGATGCCTTATATGCTTAAAACCATCAATGGTAATAAAATCGGTTGTATCCATGTTCTTTTATTAAAAGCTAAAAATAGTAAAAAGATTTACATTGAAAATCCAATATGCCATAATGTCACAGTTATAAGTTTGGTACTTTATTTGACTAAGCATAAACAGTAAATAATAAATTAAAAAATATATAAATATGGCAACTGGAAATATTAATGTAACGGCTGAAAATATTTTTCCTATTATTAAGAAGTTCTTATACTCTGATCACGAAATATTTTTACGCGAATTAATTTCAAATGCAACTGATGCAACTTTAAAACTAAAACACCTTTCTACTTTAGGTGAAGTTAAAGGAGATATTGGAAACCCAATGTTAGAAATTAAAGTTGATAAAGAGAAAAAAGAAATTAGAATTATTGACCAAGGAATTGGAATGACCGGTGAAGAGGTTGAAAAATATATTAACCAAGTAGCTTTTTCTGGAGCTGAAGAATTTGTTGAAAAATACAAAGATAAAGTTGAAGATTCTGGAATTATTGGTCACTTTGGTTTAGGTTTTTACTCTTCATTTATGGTAGCTGAAAGAGTTGAAATTTTCTCTAAATCTTTTAAAGACGATGCAAAAGCTGTACGTTGGGAATGTGATGGAAGTCCTAAATATACACTTGAAGAAACTGACAGAACTGAAAGAGGTACTGAAATAGTTTTACACGTAGATGACGAATCTTTAGAGTTTTTAGAAGAAAGCAGAATTACTGAGCTTTTAAATAAATACAATAAATTTATGCCTATTCCAATTAAATTTGGAACTAAGGAAGAAACTTTACCATTACCAGAAGGTGCTGCTGAAGATGCTGAGGCTGAAAAAATTACTGTAGATAATATTGTAAACAACCCAACTCCAGCTTGGACAAAAAGCCCTAGCGAATTAAATGATGAAGATTACAAAACGTTCTACAGAGAATTGTATCCAATGCAGTTTGAAGAACCTTTATTTAATATTCACTTAAATGTTGATTACCCTTTTAACTTAACTGGTATTTTATACTTTCCTAAATTAAGTAAAAGTGTAGATCCAACTAAAGATAAAATTCAATTATACCAAAACCAAGTATTTGTAACTGATAATGTTGAAGGTATTGTACCAGACTTTTTACAAATGTTGCGTGGTGTTATTGACTCTCCAGATATTCCATTAAACGTATCTCGTTCGTACTTACAAGCAGATGGTGCTGTTAAAAAAATATCTAGCTATATTACACGTAAAGTTGCAGATAAATTAACAAGTTTATTCAAAAATGATCGTGAAGGTTTTGAAGCTAAATGGGACGATATTAAAGTTATTATCGAGTACGGAATGCTTTCTGAAGAAAAATTCTTCGAAAAATCTGACAAGTTTGCATTGTACCCAACTGTAGATAAAACGTATTTTACTTTTAATGAGTTAGTAGAAAAAATTAAACCTGCACAAACAGATAAAGATGATAAAACTATTGTTCTTTACGCATCTAATGCTGAAGCACAACATAGTTACATTGATGCTGCTAAAGCAAAAGGTTACGAAGTTCTATTATTAGATTCTCCAATTGTATCTCACCTAATTCAAAAATTAGAAGGTAGTAAAGAAAACATTCAATTTGTACGTGTAGATTCTGATCATATCGACAACTTAATTAAAAAAGATGAAGATGTAATTAGTAAACTTTCCGATGAAGAAAAAGAAACGTTAAAACCAATTATTGAAGAAGCTATTCCTAAAGAAACATACACTGTTCAATTAGAAGCAATGGACTCTAACGCAAATCCTTTTATGATTACACAACCTGAGTTTATGCGTAGAATGAAAGAAATGCAAGCTACAGGTGGTGGTGGAATGATGGGAATGGGTAATTTTCCAGAAATATACAACTTGGTTGTAAACACTAATAATGAATTAGTTAGTGAAATTTTAAACACTAAAACTAAAAAGAAACAAGAACGTTTAATTCAACAAGCTTTTGATTTAGCTAAGCTTTCGCAAGGTTTATTACAAGGTGAAGATTTAACTGAGTTTATTAAACGTAGTTTTCAAATGGTAAAATAATCCTTAAACTTTAAGGTTTAACATACATTTATAAAAGGCTTCAACCAAGGTTGAAGCTTTTTTATTATTTTTACAACCTATTAAAATACATTTTGGCATTTTATTTGTAAGTTAAAATTGAAAATGAACACATTTCAAAAAAATATAATATTATTGGTTATAGTTACTTTTGTAACATCTTTTGGATATTCTCAAACAAAAAAGTTTGACAACGCTACTACTGGAACAAAAAGTACCAATCAATTTCAAGCCAAAACTTCAACAAAAAAAATAACACCAAACAATACCAACTTCAATTTTAATTTAGATACAAAAATTGATAAAAAAGCAATTGCTAATACTATTAATAAAACCAAAAGTGAAGATCATTCTGGTTTTCTATTAGAAGAAAGACCAGAAGATAAAGACATTATTGGCCGTAAGTATTTAAATAATAAAGATGTTACGCATCAAAAATTAAAAAGTAGTATGAGTTTAGGTACTATTTCAACAGATTCTAAAGTTATTCGTGTTGAATGTAGAGATCACGCTGCTATTGATGGTGATATTATTAAAATTTACCTGAACGAAAAACATATTGGCTCTAGCGTTGCTTTAAAAGCTAGTAGTTTTGTTTTTTATGTTACGCTAGAAAAAGGTTATAATAGAATAGACTTTCAAGCAATGAACCAAGGTATGGCTGGTGCCAATACTGCTGAATTAAGAGTTTATGACGAAAAAGGAAATCAACTTTCAGCAAAAAACTGGTATTTAACTACAAACGCTACCGCTACCATAGGTGTTATTCAAAAACAATAATAAATTTCATTTATTAGCTTTACCTTAGCAACAAATAATAACGCTATTAAAATTACACATTCACATAAGGTTCCTAAAGGAGTTAGCAATATTAGAATGCAAGATTATGCTCCAAAGGCTTTTAATTTGTACATTCCATCCAATAGTGGAATTAAAAAAGCTATTAAAAAAGGGCTCTTCAAAATAAATAATGAAACTGCTAAAACTGGTTCTTGGGTGGTTTCTGGACAAACTATAGATTTAATTGAAAATGAAACTAATAAACCAAAAGTTTATGAGTTTAATCTACCCATTGTTTTTGAAGATGAATCTATTGCTATAATTAACAAACCTGCAGGAATTACTGTAAGTGGCAATCAATTTAAAACTATTTATAACGCTTTACCTTTTAACCTAACTAAAAGTACTGAAATTGATGCTTTAAGTTGGCCAACGCCAGTACATAGGCTAGATAACCAAACCTCTGGAATATTAGTTATAGCTAAAACTAAAACTGCACAAATTGAATTAGATAAGCAGTTTAAAAATAAAACCATTCAAAAAACTTATAGTACACTTGTTATTGGTGAAGTAACACAAAATGAAGATATTTCTACGCCTATTGAAGGTAAGCTTTCTACAACAAAATTTGAAATTAACGAAGTGACAAACTCACTAAAATTTGGTAAACTATCCTTTTTAAAAGTATATCCAAAAACTGGTAGAACGCACCAAATACGAATTCATATGGCTTCAATTGGGCATCCTATTTTAGGTGATAAACTATATGGAACTGCCGAAGCTTTACACAAAGGAAAAGGTTTGTTTTTAAATGCTACTGAAATTGAATTCTTTCACCCAAAAACACAAAAAAAGGTACACTATAAAATAGATGTACCTAATAAATTTATTACGTTAATAAATAGAGAAATCGATAGATTTATAAACGCTAATTAATTATAAAACTTCGTTTAACACTTTGGCCAGTCTAATACCACCTTTTTGTAATTGAGACAATACTAAACTAAAGTTATCATACATATACCTATAACTTAATTTATCTCCTTTTTTTACTTTACCATAAATATCTTTAGCTAAATCCCCCGTTTCATTAACCCAATCTACAACGTTTCCTTTTTCGACTTCCTTAATTTGAGCTTTCGAAAATTCATTCATGTTTTTTGCTATTTCCGAGTATGTCATCTCATAACTTTTAATCATATTCGAATCCCAAACTCTATGTAAATTAGATCCATTTCCAAACCATTGAACTTGAATATCATTAGCCCCTTTATCTTCCTTTCTTCCAACATGTAAAGGCATATGCAAATCACCAATTAAATGCACCAACATTTTTAAATGAAATGCTTTATCCTTTTTAGACGCATTTTTGTCTTTTAAAACCGATTTACATTCTTCAATTCCAGTTACTAAATCACCTTTAGGATTTTTTTCCGCATCTTCATACTTAACATCAAAAGGTTTATTTACATAATGCCAAGAATAATATTTGCTATAAGATCTATCCGACTTAATATCATCAGCGTAAGTAGAAACAAACACTAGCGTTTGCCCATCTAATATTTTTTTAATTTTTCGCTTTACACTATTTTTTAAGTGGCTTGAAGCTACTTCACCAATAGTACGGTGACCAGTTTGCCCCCAATCTGGTTTTTTATTTGTTGCATTAACTGCTAGTGTTACTAAAAAACAAGCAATAAAAACGTGTATATATTTTTTCATTTTACTTTTATTAATTTCTGCTAAGATAAAAATAAAGTTGCTCTTTCTCTTGGATTATCCAAAAAAATATACATATCTTTATGATATCATTTTAATATCACTATAAATAATTAATTATGTCAGAAGAAAAAATAATAAAAGTATCTAATGGTTATCTCATGTTATTCGTATTAATCTTATTTATAGTAGGGTTAATTGTAGGATTATTAAACAAATCCGTACTGTTTATGATTCTAAGTGTAGTTTTAGCAGCAATTACAATTCGAGGTTTTTTTCTTGTAAACCCAAACACAAGTAAAGTGCTACTTTTATTTGGTAAATATATAGGTACGGTAAAAGAAAATGGATTCTATTGGGCCAATCCTCTTTACAATAAAAGAGGAATTTCATTAAGAGCCAGTAATTTTGATAGTGAACGCGTTAAAGTTAATGATAAATTAGGTAACCCAATTATGATTAGCACCATTGCTGTATGGAAAGTTAAAGACACTTTTAAAGCTGCTTTTGATGTTGATAATTACGAAAATTTTGTAAGAGTACAATCAGATGCCGCTGTTAGAAAACTAGCTAGTTTATATCCTTATGATAATTTTCAAGATGAAGGTAAAGCCGAAGAAATTACTTTAAGAGCAAGTATGAATGAAGTAAGCGAAGCTTTAGAAAAAGAGCTTTCTGAAAGATTAGAAATGGCTGGCATTGAAGTTTTAGAAGCAAGAATTGGTTATTTAGCCTATGCTCAAGAAATAGCAAACGCTATGTTAAAACGCCAACAAGCAACTGCAATTATTGCTGCTCGTCATAAAATAGTTCAAGGTGCTGTTGGTATGGTTGAAATGGCTTTAGAAGAACTAAACAAAAATAATATTGTTGAATTAGACGAAGAACGAAAAGCTGCAATGGTGAGTAATTTAATGGTTGTTCTTTGTTCTGATAAAGATGTAGCACCAATAGTAAACACAGGAACTTTAAATCACTAGAATTATTTAATATAAGTATATGTACGAATATAAAATTATAAAACCCGAAAGTATTTGGAAAACTGGAGATGCAGTTTTGGAAGATTTATTTAACAAACATGCATCACAAGGTTGGAGAGTTATAAGTGTAGCTTTTAATCAAAGTGGGCATTTTACTAAAGCTGTTTTAGAAAAAAATAAAAATAGAGGATAATTAAAAGTATTAGTACTTTTGTAAACGATATTTAAACTAATTATGGCAAAAAAGAAAGCTTTTGCATTACGCATAAACGAAGACATGCTAAAAGCTGTTGAAAAATGGGCAGCTGATGAATTTCGTTCCACTAACGGCCAATTAGAATGGATGCTAAATAAATGTTTAAAAGAAGCTAAAAGACTACCAACAAAAAAAGATACGGATACTAAAGAATAAATAAAAACATGAGTCAAAACAAAGAAAAGATCTTAAAATATAGATTCTTCAATCTGTTTCACTCAATTCAAAATTACAAGATATAAAAAAAGCCAAACGTTAACGTTTGGCTTTTTTGTTTTTTATATCAACTTTTAATTTTTGTAAAAAAACTCAAAGTTGTTGAGATTCTAAATCAAGTTCAGAAAAACGTTTCTATTTTTTCTTTGGGTGAACTAAAGTCATTTCATCAATTAAATTAGTTGCTCCTGCATACTTATCAATAATAAAAAGAACATAACGTACATCTACTGCAATACTACGTACAATATCAGCATCAAAATATAAATCACTCATTGTACCTTCCCAAGTAGTATCAAATGCTAAACCTGTCATATTTCCTTCACCATCAACTATTGGGCTTCCAGAATTTCCACCTGTCATATGGTTTGTAGACAAGTAGTTTACTGGCATAGTTCCATTTTCTCCATACTGACCATAATCTTTAGCTTTGTATAAGTCTCTTAATTTTTGAGGTACATCAAACTCATAATCTCCAGCTTTGTATTTTTCCATAACACCTTTTAACGTTGTTGAAGTGGTATAGAAAACACCATCTTTAGGCTGGTATCCTTCAACTCTACCATAATTTACACGTAACGTACTATTAGCATCTGGAAAAAAACGTTTGTTAGGAAAAACTTCCATTAAGGCTTTCATATATTTTTTTTGAACAGCTGCCAATTGTAAATTTAATTGCTGATACTTTGGCTCAATTTGAGTATAAAATATAGTATGCAATTCTTTCCCAAAAGCATATCCTTTATCAGCATTTAATTTTTTCATTACCTCTTCACCAGAACCGCTTAATAATTCTTCAACAGTTTGTAAGCTTGTAAATTTAGAAGATGCAAAAATATCTTTAGTTAGAGTATTAATATCAACATTTTTCATATTTTCCGGCACATACTCTTTTGGAGCTTTTTCAGCATATAAACTAACAAGCCTTGCAAAAACAGGCTCATCTACTTTAGCACTATAATTTTTAAATTTTCCTTTATAGCTATCTAATATTCTAGTTCTAGTTTGTTCAAAAGCAGCTTCACCTCCACGAGTAAAAGCCTGCTCTAATTGATATGCACTAAATGTATTTCCTAATAACTCAACATTTCTGTATGCTACTTCGATCCAGTAATCTCTAGCTAAAGAAACACTCTCTATTTCTTTATATAATGTTTCAAAATCAGCTAATAAAGTACTATAACCAACCAAATCTTTTTCCTTTACAGCTTTTGTAAAATCAGCTTCTAATTCGCGTTTTAACTCAATAGCATTTGTTTGGTGAATACCTTGACTTTCTCCAATCCATTTTTTCCAATAATTTGCAACACTTGCATATTTAGATGCGTATTGAATTTTTATTGCTTGATCCGCTCTCATAAACTCATTGATAATTTCCAATGCATTTTCGCGAATTTCAATTTTTGCAGGATTTAATTTATTTACAATTTGGTCTACACCAACTGCAGGTAAATATTCATTTGTTCTTCCAGGAAAACCAAATACCATAGAAAAATCATACTTTTCAACACCATCTAAAGAAATTGGTAAGTGATAAGCCGGTTTGTAAGGCTTGTTATCTTTAGAATATTCAGCCGGTCTATTATTAGCATCTGCATATACTCTAAACATTGAGAAATCTCCAGTATGTCTAGGCCACATCCAGTTATCTGTATCAGAACCATATTTTCCAATAGATGTTGGAGGTGCTCCTACTAAACGAACATCTTTAAATGTTTCTACAACAAATATTAAATATTGGTTTCCTTTATAAAACTCTTTAATATAAGCACTTTGCCATTCTTCTTTAGGTACTTCTTTAGTAATTTTTTGAATGTTTTTATTAACCAAACTAGCTTTAGCTGCTTCATCCATATCTTCAGTTACACCAGCCATAACTTCACTAGTTACATCATTAATTGTTTTAATAAATGTAACTGTTAAACCTTCATTTGGTAATTCATCTTCCATAGATTTTGCCCAAAAACCATCCTTAAGATAATCGTGTTCAACACTAGAATGTGATTGAATTCTACCATAACCACAGTGGTGATTTGTAAGTAACAATCCTTTTGAAGAAATTAGTTCTGAAGTACAACCATTTCCAAAATGCCCAATAGCATCTTTTAAACTAGATTTATTTACTGAATAAATGTCTTCTGCAGTCATTTTACTACCTAGTAACTGCATTTCATCTTCATTCATTCCTTCCAACAAAGAAGGAATCCACATTCCTCCTTGGATTTTTTTTGTATCTACTTGAGCAAATGCACTAATTGAAATAAATGCAATAGCAAGTAATAAATACGATTTAAAATTTCTCATTTGTATATAATTAATAATTGTTTGAATTCTATTTTTTTGGATGCACTAAAGTCATTTCATTAATTAAGTTAGTTGCTCCAGCATATTTATCTACAATAAATAAAACATAACGAACATCTACCATAATATTTCTACAAATATCTGCATCGTAATTAAGGTCACTCATTGTCCCTTCCCAAACTCTATCAAAGTTTAATCCAATTAAATTTCCTTCAGCATCAATTGCTGGACTTCCAGAGTTTCCTCCAGTTGTATGATTTGTTCCAATAAAACAAACTGGCATTTTACCATTATCTGCATATTGTCCATAGTCTTTCGCATTGTATAAGTCGATTAATTTTTGAGGTACATCGAACTCATAATCTCCTGGAACAAATTTTTCAATTACACCTTTTAAGTAAGTAGTATTTCCATAACGCATTCCATCTTTTGGAGCATAACCTTTAACTTGTCCGTAAGTTACACGCAATGTACTATTTGCATCAGGAAAAAATCTTTTGTTTGGAAATACCTCCATTAAAGCTTTCATATATTCTTTTTGAACTGCTGCAATTTTTAAATTCGCTTCTTGAAATTTTGGTTCTATTTTAAAGTAGAAAGTACTATGTAAATCTTTACCAAATTTATATCCAGCATCAGCATTTAATTTCTCAATAACTTCTTTTGGTGTACCGCTTAATAATTCTTCAGCACCAACCAAGCTAGTTAATTTAGATGTTGTATAAATATTATTTGTAATTTCTGAAATATTTACATTTTGCATAGAAGCAGGAACGTAATCTTTAGGAGCTTTTTTAGCATATAAACTGACTAATTTTTCAAAAACTGGCTTATCTACTTTTGCGCTATAGTTTTTATAAAAACCTTTATATCTATTTAATAATGATGTTCTTGCACTTTCAAATGCTTTATCTCCACCACGTAAAAATGCTTGTTCTAATTGAAATGCTCTAAACGATGCATTTAATAATTCTGTATTTCTGTAGGCAACTTCAATCCAGTAATCTCTAGCTAAAGAAACAGCTTCAACTTCTTTGTATAAAGTTTCAAAATCCGACAATAACGTTTTGTAACCTACTAATTCTTTTTCGTTTACAATTTTAGAAAACTCTGTTTCTAAATCTCTTTTCTTTTGAATTGCTTTTGATTTTTCAATTCCTTGATTTTCACCAATCCATTTTTTCCAATAATTTGCAATTGAAGCATATTTTGAAGCATATTTAATTTTTACAGCTTGATCAGCTCTCATAAATCCATCAACAATTTTTAAAGCATTTTCTCGTACTTCAATTTTAGCAGGATTTAAAACATTCACAGTTTGATCAACTGCTACAGCTGGTAAATATTCATTTGTTCTTCCTGGAAAACCAAATACTAATGTAAAATCACCTTCTTCAACTCCGTCTAAAGAAACTGGTAAATGATGCGCTGGTTTATAAGGAACATTATCTTTAGAGTAATCTGCAGGCTTATTATCTTTATTTGCATAAATTCTAAACATAGAAAAATCTCCAGTATGTCTTGGCCACATCCAGTTATCTGTATCTGAACCAAATTTACCAATAGATGTTGGAGGCGCACCAACCAAACGCACATCTGTAAATTCTTCCGTTACAAATAATATATACTGATTTCCTTTGTAAAAAGATTTTATGTTTGCTTTTTGCCAAGTTTCCTTTTGAGCTGCTTTTGCAACTTTATCAATATTCTGGCTAATTATTTTTTGTTTGGCAGCTTCATCCATTTCATCAGTAACACCAACAAAAACAGCCTCAGTTACATCATCTATTCTTTTAATAAATGTTACCGAAAAATTTTCGTTTGGTAATTCTTCAGCATAACTTTTTGCCCAAAAACCATCTTTTAAATAATCGTGTTCAACACTAGAATGTGATTGAATTACACCATAACCACAATGGTGATTTGTAAGTAACAATCCGTTTGGAGAAATTACTTCAGAAGTACAACCTCCATTAAAATGCACAATAGCATCTTTTAAACTTGAATTATTTACCGAATAAATATCTTCAGCAGTCATTTTGCTACCTAAAAGTTTCATTTCCTCTTCATTCATTCCTTTTAATAATGATGGAATCCACATTCCTCCTTGAATTTCACGAGTATCAACTTTTTGAGTTTTGTTTTTAGCAACTTTCGTAGTGTCTTGCATTGTATTACAAGAAACTATAACTAGTGCCAATAAAAAGTAAATTTTTATAAATTTCATTTGATAAGTTTTTAATCTTCCAAAGATACATAAACCTAAAAATTTTAATCTTAAAAACTTCCTAAAAAAATGTATTTTAGCCGAAATCTAATTTTTTTATGGATACTACACCCTTTTTTACACAAGACACAATTGTTTTTGGAATATTAATGCTTTGCCTTGGTTTTGTTTTTTACACTTCAAATAGTGACAACAAGTTTTGGAAAAAGTTTTATAAAATTATTCCTGCATTATTAATGGCCTATATGTTGCCTGCATTATTTACTACTTTAGGAATTATTTCTCCTGAATGGGGAATAGAAAATGAACAAGGAGAATTAATTGAAGTATTAGGTAAATCACAGGCATATTATGTTGCCAGTAGATTTCTTTTACCAGCCGCATTGGTTTTAATGACATTGAGTATTGATTTAAAAGCTGTTTTCAACTTGGGACCTAAAGCCTTAATAATGTTTTTAACAGGTACAGCAGGTATTATTATTGGTGGACCTATTGCTATTTTATTAGTGTCTTTAGTTTCTCCTGAAACTGTTGGAGGTGCCGATTTTAATGCTGTTTGGAGAGGTTTAGCAACATTGGCAGGAAGTTGGATTGGAGGTGGTGCAAACCAAGCTGCAATGCTAGAAATTTATAAATTTAACCAAGCAAATTATGCAAGTTTTGTAATTGTTGATATTGTTGTTGCTAATATTTGGATGGCTATTTTACTTTTTGGTATTGGAAAAAAAGAGAAAATTGACAAATGGTTAAAGGCAGATACATCTGCTATTGAAGAGTTAAAAGAAAAAGTTTCTAGCTATGGTGCTAAAATTTCAAGAAACCCTTCATTAACTGACCTTATGGTTATTTTAGGAATTGCTTTTACCGTAGTTGGAATTTCTCATTGGGGAGCTGAAGGTATGTCTACCTTTTTAAAAGAAAACATCGAATCTGTTGCAAACCCAAAATCAGCAATGTCATCTTTTGGCTCAAAATTCTTTTGGATGATTAGTATTGCTACTTTTTTAGGTATTATTTTATCTTTTACTAAATTAAAAACTTATGAAGGTGCAGGTGCAAGTAAAATAGGAAGTGTATTTATTTACATTTTAGTAGCTTCAATTGGTATGAAAATGGATTTAACTAAAATATTAGACAATCCTGGTTTGTTAGTTGTTGGACTAGTATGGATGGCTACACACGTATTATTACTTGTAATTATGGCTAAACTAATTAAAGCTCCATATTTCTTTTTAGCAATTGGTAGTAAAGCAAATGTTGGAGGTGCGGCATCAGCACCTGTTGTTGCAGCAGCCTTTCACCCATCTTTAGCTACTGTGGGTGTATTATTAGCTGTTTTTGGCTATGTTGTTGGAACTTACGGAGCTATGTTAACTGCCGAATTAATGAGAATTGTTTCGGAAATAGTTGCTGTATAATTTCTTTTATTAATGGATTTTTTGATTGATATTTGCTTTATAAATAATAAAGAATGAAAAAACTAATAAGTTGTATTGTTTTAGTTACTATTTTATTTTCTTGTGGAAGAAATAAATCGGGTAATATGACAGTTACAGGAACTATTGATGGATTAAAAAAAGGAACTGTTTATTTACAAAAGTTTAACGACTCTATTATAGTAAGTATCGATTCTGTTGAAGTAAACGGAGAAAGTGTTTTTACTTTAGTAGATAACGTAGATAGCCCTGAAATGTATGCGATTCAATTAGATAATTTAGAGGGTAAATCTCTTTCATTTTTTGGTGAAAAAGGTGAAATTACTATAAACACAAAACTAGACAAATTTACTACTTCAGCTAAAATTACCGGATCTAAAAACCAAGAATTGTTAGAAGAGCATAACCAAATGATTAAAAAATTTAGCGATAAGCAACTTGATTTAATCAAAGCTAGGTTTGAAGCTCACAAAGCAGATAGTTTAGATGTAGTAGCTAATATTGAAAAACAAGAAAATAGTTTAACTCGTAGAAAGTATTTATACACTGTTAATTATGCTTTAACGCATAACAAAAATGAAATTGCTCCTTTTCTTGCATTGTCACAATTAAATTATGCCAACGTAAAACTTTTAGATACCATAAATAAATCATTATCAAAAAAAATGAAAAAATCTAAATATGGTATTGAACTTAATAAGTTTATAGAACGAATAAAAGAACTTGAAAAAAAATAGCAACAATAAAATAACTTTAAAAGCAACTCACTAAGAGTTGCTTTTTTTATTTTTAATAAAAAGTGTAACATTTTTATAAGTAAGTATACCTATAATTGAAATTAAATCTAACCGTGAACAAAGAGCTTGAACATAAATTTATATCTGAGTTTCAAAAGAACCAAAATATAATACATAAAGTTTGTAGAATTTATACTACAAACCAAGACGCTCACAATGATTTATTTCAAGAAATAACCATTCAATTATGGAAAGCATATCCAAAATTTAGAGGAGACTCGAAACTTAGTACGTGGATGTATAGAATTGGCTTAAACACAGCTATTACATTATACAGAAAGTCTAAAAGAACAGTTAAAACTCAAGATTTTGACACCGTTTTACATAAAATTGAAGCAACTGATTATGATGATACTGAAGAGCAGCAACTAAAAGTTATGTACAAAGCTATTCATCAATTATCAGATATTGACAAAGCGCTTGTCTTTTTATATTTAGAAGATAAGAACTATAAAGAAATATCAGAAACAATTGGTATTTCAGAGGTAAATGCTCGTGTTAAAATGAATAGAATTAAAACACGACTTAAAAAAATATTAAATCCTTAGGTATGGACGAATTAGATTTACTGAAAAAGGACTGGAAAAAACAAGAGTCAAAATACCCTACATTAAGTTTTGACGAAATATATAAGATGATTCATAAAAGGTCATCGTCAATAGTAAAATGGATTTTTATTATTTGTATTGCTGAATTTGCTTTTTGGGCATTACTTAATTTACTTGTGCCAGATAGTTATATTGAAATTTATGAGAAATTTCATTTAAAAACATTTTTACATGTTTCACAAGTTATTCACTACATTGTAGTTGCTGTCTTTTTATATTTATTTTATAAAAATTTTAAATCAATATCTGTAATTGATAATACAAAAGTTTTAATGAAGAAGATTTTAAAAACTCGAAAAACTGTTAATTACTACATTTATTACAATATTGGACTGTATGTTATATTAACTATAATTTTTAATATAGTTATGTTTTCTAACAGTGAAATATTAATGGAGCTTGTTGACCCAGAGCACACTAAAAACGTTAACGAAGCACTTATGTTTAACATTATGTTAGTTACTCAAATAATTGTTTTTATTATAATGGTAGCCCTCTTATGCTTGTTTTACAGAGTTGTATATGGCATATTATTAAGACGATTAAAAAAGAATTATAAAGAACTAGCGTCGCTAGAGATATAAAAAAATCCGAAGCAAATGCTTCGGCTTTTTTTTTTATTGCACTAGATTCTATTATCTCCATCTAATATATCTCCAATACCACCTAAAATACTTCCTTCTCCTCTAGATTTGTTTCCAGTTCGAGGTGCTAATGCCAATACTCTTCCTGCTAAACGACTAAATGGTAACGATTGTACATAAACAGTTCCTGGCCCTTGTAAGGTAGCAAAAAACAAGCCTTCACCACCAAACACAGTATTTTTAATACCTCCAACAAATTCGATATCATAATGTACATCTTTAGTAAAACCGACCACACAACCTGTATCAACTTTTATAACCTCACCTGCTTTTAATACCTTTTTACTCATATTTCCACCTGCATGAACAAATGCTAAACCATCGCCTTCTAACTTTTGCATAATAAAACCTTCACCTCCAAATAGACCACGACCTAATTTTTTAGAAAATTCTATACCAACTGTAACACCTTTTGCAGCACATAAAAAAGCATCTTTTTGGCAAACAAACTTACCTCCTAATTCACTTAAATCTATAGGTATAATTTGCCCTGGATAAGGAGCTGCAAACGATACATGCTTTTTATTTTGACCAATATTAGAAAAAACTGTCATAAATAAGCTTTCTCCAGTTAATAATCGTTTACCTGCGGAAAAAAGCTTACCTAAAATTCCTTCTTCTTGATTAGAACCATCTCCAAAAATAGTATCCATTTTAATACCATCATCCATCATCATAAAGCTACCACTTTCTGCAACTACACCTTCTTGTGGATCTAATTCAATCTCCACATATTGCATTTCTTCACCATTAATTTTATAATCTATCTCGTGTGCATTCATAATTATTTTTTTGTTTTTAGTTTAATACCCCATTCAAATTTATATTCTGAAACTGTTTCACCTTCTTCATTTTTCCCTATAGACTTCATTGCAATAGTTTGTCCCTCACCAGTTTCTATTGTATTTTTAATTGCCTCATTTATTAACAAACCATCTTCACAAACAAAAGTAATTTTACCAACAGCTTTTTTGGTAAATGTTCCCTCATGATGTGTAACTAACATAGAAATATTTTGGTTACTCTCTTGTATTTTAGCTACAACTAAAGCTCCTGTGCTAAGCTCTGCAGCCATTGATTGTACTGCAAAATACATAGATCTAAACGGGTTTTGATTAATCCATTTATAACGAACTGTTACTTTAGCGTTTGCATCATTTAACGCTTTTAACTTAACTCCACATAAATATGCAGAAGGCAGTTTAAACATTAAATATTTATTTAATTTACTTACTGTTACTTTCATTTAGTAGTTTTTTTTAGACTACAATTTACTCAAATTTTTCAATCTTTAAAAAAGAATTATTTTGTTAATAAATTGTTAAATTACAGTACTATGTTTTGCATAATACTATTTTTTATACATATATTTGCATAGAACAATAAAAGGTTATACACTATTATGACAACAAAAACAGAATCGAACAACGCATTTTTAATACATATTTCAGCTTTTGCTAGTTATGTATTTCCTTTGGGAGGAGTTTTAATACCATTAATTTTTTGGCAATTAAAAAAAGATGAAAGTGCAAATTTAGATGCACATGGTAAACAAGCAGTAAACTTTAACTTAAGTTTTTTACTATACAATTTTGTAGTTGGTTTAAGTATTGGTTCTATTGCCTTATTTCACTTACCTAGTTTTACAGGAGTTTTTGGAGGTATATCTTTTGTAATTATTCTAGGTATTATTCGCTTTGTTTTAATATTACAGGCCGCTATTAAAGCAAATAGAAACGAATTTTTTAAATACCCACTAACTATAGAATTTATAAAGTAGCAATTAGCTTTTATAATAAAAACATCAACTTATGAAGATTGAAAATACAAAAGCACAAATGCGAAAAGGAGTTTTAGAATTCTGCATTTTATCCATTTTACAACATGGAGATGCCTATACCTCTGAAATATTATCGCAATTAAAAGATGCAAAATTATTAGTTGTTGAAGGAACTGTTTATCCTTTACTAACTAGACTAAAAAATGCAGGTTTATTAAGCTACCGTTGGGAAGAATCAACATCTGGACCACCTAGAAAATATTATGCATTAACCGAAACTGGAAAACTATTTTTAAAAGAATTAAATACAACTTGGAGCGATTTAGTACAAGCTGTAAACATTGTAACTACCAATAAACCAACTGAAAATGAATAAGACTATAAACATAAATTTAGGAGGCATCTTCTTTCATATTGATGAAATAGCATATCAAAAACTAAAACGATATTTAGATGCAATTAGAAGATCTTTAAGTGACGATCCTCAAGGTAGAGATGAAATAATTAATGACATTGAGCATAGAATTAGCGAACTACTTTCTGAAAGAGTTAAGGATGCTAGACAAGTTGTTAACGAAAGTGATATTGAAGAGGTTACCAAAATTATGGGTAAACCTGAAGATTATTTAGTTGATGAAGAAATTTTTGAAGATGAACCAATCTACAGAAAAAGAACAACTAGTAAAAAAATGTTTCGAGACGGTGAAGATAAGTTTCTTGGTGGTGTTTGCGCTGGTTTAGCTCATTATATTGGTATCCAAGATGTAATATGGATGCGTATTATATGGCTTGTAATAGCTTTTGGTTTTGGTGTTGGATTTTTAATTTATCCTTTATTATGGATACTTATTCCAGTTGCTGAAACAACTACAGAAAAGTTACAAATGAAAGGTGAACCAGTTAATATTTCTAACATTGAGAAAAAAATTCGTGAAGAATTTAACGATGTTTCTGAAAATATTAAAGATGGTGTTAACAATGTAACCGATCAAATAAAAAAAAAAGATATTCAAAATAAAGCCAAATCGGGTTTTCAAGAGTTAATAGACGTTATTGCTAAAATAATTACTGCAATATTTAATGTGTTTGGTAAATTTATTGGAGCTATACTAATTCTAATTTCTTCAGTAATGATTATAATTGGAGTGCTACTTTTACTTTCTATAGGTAGTATTGGTTTGTTCGATTTTGGCGGAGGTTTTAACGACTCTTCAGCATTTATAGATTTACCTCCATTTATGATGGACTCTGTATTACCAAGTTGGTTATTAGCTTTATTTTTATTTTTTGCGGTAGCAATACCATTTGTAGTGTTATTTTTATTAGGGTTAAAAATTTTATCTAACAATATTAAATCATTTAGCACAACCACAAAACTATCACTTTTAGGTATTTGGATAATTTCATTATTAGGTTTAGGTTTTGCCGGTTTAAACTTTGCTACACAAACTGCTCACAACGGAGTTTATAAACAAACTGAAGATTTAAACTTAGTTAGTACAGATACTTTAAATATTAAAATGATTGGTGATGAAAACCTTTCGAACAGAAAAGAATTAAGAAGACAATATAATTTTGAAACTGTTTTTGATAACGATATTAAAAAGCTGTATTCTAATAGAATTTATGTAGACATTAAATCAACTGATAACAATACGGCATTTGTAAAAATTAGAAAAGAGTCGCAAGGGTCTAATCGATTAACCGCTAATAACGATGCAGAATCAATAGAGTATGAATTTAAACTTACTGACTCTAATTTAAATTTAAACGGTTATTTTTTATCTGAATACAAAAATAAATACAAAAATCAACAAATTGATATTACGGTTTATTTACCTAAAAATTCAATTATATTTTTAGACAAGTCTACCAAAACATTTTTAAATGATATTGATAATGTACAGAACATATACGATAGAGATATGCCAAAACAATATTATAAAATGACAGAAAAAGGGCTTGAATGTTTAGACTGTAACCCAGCTATTTTTGGTGAAGATTACAAAAAAAAGCAGGATGAATTCAATTTAAAAATTGATGAAAATGGTATTAATATAAAGGTCAACGACAAAAATAAAAAAGCCGAAGTTAATATAGATGAAACTGGAATTACAATAGATTAACAATTCAGCATTAAAATTCTACAATTCATCAAATTAAATTATATAAACGTTATAACATAGCATACTTTTGAACCAACAAAACAACCTTACTATGAACACATTAACTAAAATTACAGTATTTATTACATTATTAATTCTAACTCTTTTTACAACCACATCTTGTATGGTTGAAGGATTTACAGGAATTAAAGGAAACAGAAATGTAATTTCAGAAGATAGAAGTATTTCTTCTAATTTTGAAAACATTAAAGTACAACAAGGTATTCACTTATATTTAACTCAAGGAGAAACTACAACTGTTAAAGTAGAAGCTGATGAGAATATTATGGACTTATTAGTTACCGAAGTAAACAATAACGAATTAAAAATATACTTCGACAAAAATGTGTACAAAGCTAAAGCTAGAAACGTATACTTAACAACAAGTAACATTGCGGCTATTTCAACTTCTAGCGGAGCATATGCCAAAACTGAAAATACAATTCGTTCAGAAAGCATTACGTTAAAATCTAGCAGTGGAAGTTCTATAAGAGCTACAATAGATGCTAATAATGTTGACAGCAGTTGTTCTAGTGGTGCAGATATTGATATCTTTGGAAAAACAAAAACATTTTCTGCAAAGGCAAGTAGCGGAAGCTCTATAGATGCAGACGAATTAAAATCTACGGATGCTTATGCAAAAGTAAGTAGTGGTGCAAATATAGATGTTAACGTAACTGGAAAATTAACCGCTAAAGCAAGTAGTGGTGGTGATATTGATTTTGAAGGAAACCCTTCAGAAGTTAATAAAGAAACCTCTTCAGGAGGAAGTGTATCAGGAAGCTAACTTCAATTTATATATTAAATTGTTTAAGCCAGTTCAATAATTTGAGCTGGCTTTTTTATTACTAAACCAAACAAATACGTTAAATATTGGTAAGAAAAGTAGTTTATTTGTTTTACTTAACTATTTTTGTCTCAATTGGATATAGACTAAAATAATAACTAATATATATATTATGCCCAAAACAAATAATCCGCATACTTTTCATATACCGGTTATGGGACTTTCTTTTACCTTAGATAGTCCAATAAAGGTGGCAAAGTATGGTATTTCATCTGTTATTTCAATTGTTGACGATGTCATCATTGAAAAAATGAATGAATATTATTCAAACAAATTTGAACTTCCTTTTAAAGGAATTTCAAACAAAGTTGAAGATTATAGAGCTAAGCGTATTACTTCGTATTTAAACACAGTAGATACTATAGTAAAAGACAAGTTCGAAAATCTTAAACAAAGTTTTGAAACTAAAAGTGGTGAGTTAGAGAAATATATGGAAATGCTTCCTGATTTTTCTGAGCTTAAACAAAATTTCACAAAAACTTTACATGATAACAAGTTGAAAGATGAAGTCCATAATTGGATTCACAATCACTTAACTCCTGGAAGTATTGACGTGAATATTATGACAAAACTTGACAAAGCTAATTTTAAAGGTAAAGAAAAACTAGGAACAGAATTTAATGATGCTCATGCAGCATTAAGAGGTTTTGCAAATAGTAATTTAGAATCTTCAATTATATTATCGGCCGGTATGAACCCAAGATTATATAGTTATTTTGAAGCTTTTGAAGACTTTTTTCCAAATATAGAAGGATACCTTAAAAAGAAAATAATTTTAAAAGTAAGTGACTATAGATCAGCTATTATCCAAGGTAAGTTTTTAGCTAAAAAAGGTTTATGGGTTTCTGAATATCGAATTGAATCTGGCCTAAACTGTGGTGGCCACGCTTTTGCTTCAGATGGGTACTTAATTGGCCCAATTCTAGAGGAGTTTAAAGAGAATAAGGAAGCATTAAAAACTGATGTTTTTGGAATTCTTAAAAACGCACTAGAAAGCAAAGGAAAAACGGTTCCAAACGACTTAAATTTAAGTGTAACAGTACAAGGTGGTGTTGGAAACTCTAAAGAACATGAGTTTTTATTAGACAACTACAATGTAGATTCTGTTGGTTGGGGAACACCATTTTTATTGGTTCCTGAAGCAACAACTGTTGAGCCTAATACGCTTCAAACACTTATTAAAGCTAAAGAAAAAGATTTATTCTTAAGCAATGTTTCTCCTCTTGGAGTTCCTTTTAATAGCTTAAAAGGTAGCTCTAACGATCAAATTAGAAACGCCAAAATTGCTAATGGTAAACCTGGAAGTCCTTGTCCAAAAAAATTCTTAGCATTAAGCTTAGATGAAAAAGGGATGCCTATTTGTACTGCTTCTAAAAAAATGCAATCGAAAAGAATTGAAGAATTAAAAGCAGAAAATTTAGACGAAGAAACTTACAACGAGAAATTCACTAAAATAACAGATAAAACTTGTTTATGTGAAGGTCTTGCTAATTCATCATTAATTGAATATGGTGTAGAACGTAAGGGAGAAGATCAAGGAGTAGCAATATGTCCTGGTCCAAATATGGCTTATTATACAAAAGAAGTTTCTTTAAAAGAAATGGTAGGTCACATTTACGGTAAAAATAATGTTATTGAAGTAACGCATAGACCACATATGTTTATTAAAGAATTATCTATGTATGTAGATTATTTTTCTAATAAAGTTAATGAGTTTAAAGATACTTTAACATTTAAAAATGAAAAATACTTAAAGACTTTTAAAACTAATTTAAATAATGGTATAGCGTACTATGAAAACATGTTTTCATCTACTAAAGACTATTTCGAAATTAACAATAAAGTGTTACTAACAGAACTTGAAAAATTGAAAAGTGATCTTTTCGAAATTAAAGTTCCTGTTTTTGAAAAGGTATAAAACTAAAAAACACTGCTCTCGGGCAGTGTTTTTTTTTTATTTTAATAATATCTATTTGCTATTCATCCTCTCCACAATGAAAGTTGGCAAGCGTTTTATTTTCCAATATTTTTAATGTGCTATCTCTAACTTCAGCCATTAATCTATTTAAGCTACATTTTGCTTCAGTTTTACAATCATCACATTTTTCATAGTAATTTAAACTAACACAAGGTAACATTGCTATAGGACCTTCTAAAACTCTAATAACTGAAGAAATTTTAATCTCGGTTGGACATTTCAATAAAAAATATCCACCACCTTTACCCTTCTTAGAACCAAGAAAATCATTTTTTTTAAGTATTAATAAAATACTCTCTAAAAACTTTTTTGAAATATTCTCAGATTCAGAAATTTCTGATATTAATACAGGTTTATTAGGTTCTTGTTTTGCCAAATAGCTTAATGCCTTAAGGCCGTATTTTGTTTTCTTTGATAGCATATATAAAAGTACTAAATTCTATATGATTTTTAATTCTTTTGAAGAAAAACTTCTGCAATCATACACCTTGCACTACCACCACCACAAGTTTCAATAGTATCTAACGGACTTGAAACAATTTTACAATGCTTATTTATCTTGTTTAATTGATCTTTATTTAAACTATCAAAAGCAGCTTGAGACATTACCATATATGGTTCATTATTTGCTCCCAAAAGTTGTAACATATTACCTGCAAAACAATTAACCTGCTTTTCAGAAATAGCTATAACCTCTTTACCATCTTCTTTTAAATGTTTAACAATGTTTTTTCTTTCTTTCTTATCATCTATACTATCCAAGCAAATAACAGCAAAATTTTCAGCTAAAGCCATCATAACATTTGTATGATATATAGGTAAACGCTTGTCTCCAACTGTTTGGTTCGAAATAAATGAAACTGGCGAATATTCAAAATCTTCACAAAATTCAATAAATAAATCTTCATCTGCTCTTGGAGACAATGCACAGTAAGCTTTTTTATTAACTCTATCTAATAACAAACTTCCTGTTCCTTCTAAAAATAGTTCTTCTTCTTCCGCAGAAGTATAATCTACAAAATTATCTATCTGAAAACCGTTTTCTTCTAGCGTTTCAAAAACATCTTCCCTTCTTTCAAGCCTTCTATTCTCAGCAAACATTGGGTAAATACCTACAGTACCATCTGCGTGAAAACTCATCCAGTTATTTGGAAAAATAGAATCTGGCGTATCATTTTCCTTAGTGTCATTTACAACAACTACATTAACTCCAACACTTCTAAGTTTTTCTACAAAAGCATCAAACTCTTGCAATGCCTTAAACTGAATAGTTTCTGGATTAAGGTTTTCTAACTCTTTTTGGTAATAATTATTTACAGCTGTTTGTTCATTCATTCTAAATGAAACAGGACGAACCATTAAAATATTATTTGTTATTTGTTTCATATTAATCTCTTATTAAAGGTAAAGTTGAACAACGTAATAATCCCTCTTGTTTAGCTATTTCGGCATATGGTACTTCTTCAACAGTTAAACCACATTCTCTTAGCCAATTATTAAGACGAGTAAAGTTTTTTTCTGAAACAACTACTTCTTCAGAAATTGAAAACACATTAGAAAACATATAATACATTTCATCTTTGCTTATATGAAACAAGTTTTCTTTCCCAAACAAATTTACTAGGTAATTATAGTCTTGCTCACTTGTAAAACCTTCTTTATGAATTATAGCTTTATCTTTTCCTACTGGTTGAAAACAACAGTCTAAATGCAAGGCATTATCACGAGCTACGGTATTTGATTTTGATAAATCGAACTCTTTAACTATTTTATTTGGAAATAAATTTCTAATAAATTCAACTCCTTTCATATTAGTTCTTGCCGTAATAATATCTGAGTAATCTTTACCTTTATAAGTACCAATAAAAATATAGTCGTTCCATAACATTACATCACCACCTTCAAAATGAACATCGTCAGTTGTTGAAATAATATTTTCTGGTGAAATTTCATCAATAATATATTGAATAGCATCAATTTCCTTTTCTCTATCTGGTAAAATATTAGATTTTATTAGCTTATCACCAATTACAAATGCAATATCCCTAGCAAAAATTTGATTACAATCTTCAATAACTTCTGGCCTATAGACCTTTACACTATGCTTTTCAAAAACTTTAGCTAAAGCTTCCATTTCTAAAACCATATCTTTCTCTAAAGGATACGTTCCTGCTTTTATATGTTCTATAGATTTTGGATCGTAAGCCTCTTCAATAGTTGGTGTAGATCCATTACTAATAGCTGTTCCTAACACCACTGCTCTTAAGCGTGAGGTTTCATTATGAACATTTAGTTTTATCATATTTTTAAAATTAGGGGTCTAAAATATAAAAACCTCGTAAATTAATACGAGGTTTTTATATTCTATTTATATACTATTTTATCTATCTTTTTTCTACGTCAACAAAAGGTCTTTCAGTAGCTCCAACATAAACTTGTCTTGGTCTTCCGATAGGTTCTTTGTTTAATCTCATTTCTCTCCATTGAGCAATCCAACCTGGTAAACGACCAATTGCAAACATAACTGTAAACATTGGAATTGGAATACCTAATGCACGGTAAATAATTCCAGAATAGAAATCTACATTTGGATATAAGTTTCTAGATTTAAAGTATTCATCGTTTAGAGCAACATCAGCTAAACCTCTAGCAATATCTAATACTGGATCTTCAATTCCTAAATCAGCTAAAACTTCATCTGCAGCAACTTTAATTATTTTTGCTCTTGGATCAAAGTTTTTATAAACTCTATGCCCAAATCCCATTAAACGGAAAGGATCATTTTTATCTTTTGCTTTTTCAATATATTTTTCATATCCACCACCATCTTCTTTAATAGCTTCAAGCATTTCAATTACAGCTTGATTAGCACCACCATGTAATGGTCCCCATAAAGCAGAAATACCTGCAGATATAGACGCAAATAAACCAGCGTGAGATGAACCTGCAACTCTAACTGTAGAAGTTGAACAGTTTTGTTCGTGATCTGCGTGTAATATTAATAACTTGTCTAAAGCTTCAACAATCACAGGATTTGATTTATATTCTTCATTTGGTAAATCAAACATCATTTTTAAGAAGTTCTCAACATAACCTAATGAACTATCACCATATTCTAATGGCAATCCTTCTTCTTTTCTGTATGCCCAAGAAGCAAGTACAGGTAATTTAGCCAAAATTTTAACAACAGCATCGTACATTTCTTCTTCAGAATCAACATTTACACTTTTAGCATTAAAAGCTGTTAATGCACTAGTTAAAGCTGAAACAACACCCATTGGATGAGCTGTTTTTGGGAAACCATCTAAAATTTTCTTTACATCAGTATCAACTAAAGATTGTTTTTGAATATCTCTATGAAATTTGTCGTTTTGTGCCTTTGTAGGTAACTCTCCAAAAATCAATAAATAAGATACTTCTAAAAAATCAGCTTTTTCAGCAAGTTCTTCTATTGCATACCCTCTATAACGTAGAATACCTTTTTCTCCGTCTAAGAAAGTAATTGCACTTTTACAAGAGCTTGTATTTTTAAATCCTGCATCGATAGTTGTAACACCACCTGTAACAGACCTTAAAGTACTAATATCAATGGCTACTTCATTTTCAGATCCTTTTACTACAGGAAATTCATATTTTTTACCATCAATTTCTAATATTGCTGTTTTTGACATAGTTTAAATGTATATTTTTGATTGTTAATTATTATTTATAGCTATAGCGAATTTAATCAAAATTAACCTTATTTAAAAAGAAATTACCTTTTCATTTGCTAATTAGCTATATATTATTATAAAAGCAAAAAAGCCGAGTAAAAACTCGGCTTTTAAAAAAAATATATAGTTATTTTTTATAAAACTTTAAAAGCTTTTTCTTGAGGGTAGTAAGCAACGCTTCCTAATTCTTCCTCAATTCTTAATAATTGGTTGTATTTCGCCATTCTATCAGAACGAGAAGCTGAACCAGTCTTAATTTGACCACAGTTTAATGCAACAGCTAAATCAGCAATTGTATTATCTTCTGTTTCACCAGAACGGTGAGACATTACAGAAGTATAACCTGCATTATGAGCCATATTTACAGCTGCAATAGTTTCAGTTAAAGAACCAATTTGGTTTACTTTAATTAAAATTGAGTTAGCAATACCTTCTTCAATACCTTTTGCTAAACGCTCAACATTAGTTACAAATAAATCATCTCCAACTAATTGTACTTTATCTCCAATTAACTCAGTAAGGTATTTAGTACCTTCCCAGTCATTTTCGTCCATACCATCTTCAATAGAAATAATTGGGTACTTAGCAGATAATTCAGCTAAATATTCAGCTTGTTCTTTTGAAGATCTTTTTACACCTTTATCTCCTTCGAATAAAGTATAATCGTATACACCATCTTTAAAGAATTCAGCAGAAGCACAGTCTAAAGCTAATTTAACTTCATCACCTGGCTTGTAACCTGCATTTTCAATTGCTTTTAATACAGTTTCAATAGCGTCTTCAGTTCCATCAAAAGTTGGAGCAAATCCACCTTCATCACCAACAGCAGTACTTAAACCACGACCGTGAATTAAAGATTTTAAGTTATGAAATATTTCACTACCCATTTTTAAAGCTTCAGTGAAGTTTTTAGCAGCAATAGGCATAATCATAAACTCTTGGAATGCAATAGGAGCATCAGAGTGAGATCCACCATTAATTATGTTCATCATTGGAACTGGTAAAGTGTTTCCACTTACACCACCAACGTAACGGTATAACGGCATTTCTAATTCGTTAGCAGCAGCTTTTGCAGCAGCTAAAGAAACACCTAAAATTGCGTTAGCACCTAATTTAGATTTGTTTTTAGTACCATCTAATTCAATCATAGTTTGATCGATTAAATTTTGTTCAAAAACAGACATTCCAACTAATTCTTCAGCGATAATTTCGTTAACGTTTTTAACAGCAGTTAAAACACCTTTACCCATATAATCACTTCCTCCATCACGTAACTCTACAGCTTCGTGCTCTCCAGTTGAAGCTCCTGATGGTACAGCAGCTCTACCCATAACACCATTTTCTGTTACTACATCCACTTCTACAGTTGGATTTCCTCTTGAATCGAATATTTGACGTGCGTGAACACCTAAAATCATACTCATATTTCTATGTTTTTTATTGTTAATTTTCTTCCTCAAATTTACGAATTAAAGCACAAATTAGTATTAAATAATTGCTAAATAATGCGATAACGTTTTCGCTTTAATTCTTCAAATAAAAAACCACTAACTCAATGAATTAGTGGTTCTTATATTATTTTTTAGACTTTGCTATATTCTCTATGAATTGATCAAAAAGATATGATGAATCATGTGGTCCTGGACTAGCTTCTGGGTGGTATTGTACTGAGAAACAATTCTTGTTTTTTATACGCATACCTGCTAATGTATCATCATTTAAGTGTACATGTGTCATTTCTAATTCTGGATGATTCTCAACATCTTCACGTTTTACAACAAAACCATGATTTTGCGATGTTACTTCACCTTTACCAGAAATTAAGTTTTTTACTGGATGATTAATTCCTCTATGCCCATTATGCATTTTATATGTTGAAATACCATTAGCTAAAGCAATTACTTGATGCCCTAAACAAATTCCAAACATAGGTATATTATTTTGCAATACTTTTTTTGCAACTTCTTGAGCTTCTTTTAATGGTGTTGGATCTCCAGGACCATTAGATAAGAAAAAACCATCAGGTTTAAACTCATTCATTGTTTCAAAACTTGTATTATAAGGGAACACCTTTATATAACAACCTCTTTTGGCTAAGTTTCTTAAAATATTTTTCTTAATACCAATATCTAAAGCAGATATTTTATATTGAGCTGTTTCTTCTCCAAAGAAATAAGGTTCTTTGGTAGAAACTTTAGAAGCTAATTCTAACCCTTCCATTTGTGGAACTTCACTTAATTGCTTCTTTAAATCTTCAATATCTGTATTTGTAGAAATTACAGCATTCATAGCTCCTTTATCTCTAATATAACGTACAACAGCACGTGTATCAATATCAGAAATTGCCATTACATTTTCCTTTTCAAAATAATTTTCTAAAGAACCACTTGAATCTTCTCTAGAATAATTAAAACTGAAATTTTTACATACTAGACCTGATATTTTTATTGAATCAGATTCTACTTCGTTATCATTAACACCATAATTACCAATGTGTGCATTAGTTGTTAACATTAATTGTCCAAAGTAAGAAGGATCTGTAAAAACTTCCTGATATCCTGTCATACCAGTATTATAACAAATTTCTCCAAATGCAGTTCCGTCTCTTCCTATTGATTTTCCTTCGAAAATCGTTCCATCAGCTAATAATAATATAGCTTTTTTACGTTGATTGTATTTCATTAGTTGTAATTGACTTTTTTCTAAAATTCAAATATAAAAAAAAGGATAAACTAAAAATAGTTTATCCTTTTAATATTATTAACGAGTTATCATTAATTATCTTCTTTTTTTTCTTCAACTGCTTCTACAGTTTCAGCAACAGCTTCAGCTTTCTTAGATCTACCTCTACGAGTAGATTTCTTTTTCTTCTTACTGTTAGGGTTGTATATCTCGTTGTAATCAACTAATTCAACCATAGCCATAGGAGCATTATCTCCTTGACGGTTACCTAATTTAATTATACGAACATAACCACCTGGTCTATCTGCTACTTTTACAGAAACTTCTTTAAATAATTCTGTAACAGAATATTTGTTTCTTAAATAACTAAATACTACTCTACGGTTATGAGTTGTATCGTTTTTAGATTTAGTAATTAAAGGCTCAACAAACTGACGTAAAGCTTTTGCTTTTGCAACAGTTGTATTAATACGCTTGTGCTCGATTAAAGAACAAGCCATATTAGCTAACATAGCTTTTCTATGTGCTGTTTGTCTACCTAAGTGATTGAATTTTTTTCCGTGTCTCATGACCTTCGTTTTTATCTTTCATCTTGCATCAACCCATTTTGAGGAGCAAAAATGAAAGTTTATTAATCTTTATCTAATTTATACTTACTTAAATCCATTCCAAAACTTAATCCTTTGTTGTGAACTAGCTCATCTAATTCAGTTAAAGATTTTTTACCAAAGTTTCTAAACTTCATTAAATCATTTTTATTAAATGATACTAAGTCTCCTAAAGTATCAACTTCTGCTGCTTTTAAACAATTAAGTGCTCTTACAGATAAATCCATATCCACTAACTTAGTTTTAAGTAACTGACGCATATGTAAAGATTCTTCATCATAAGTTTCAGTTTGTGCTATTTCGTCTGCTTCTAGCGTAATACGCTCGTCAGAGAATAACATAAAGTGGTGAATTAATATTTTAGCAGCTTCTGTTAACGCATCTTTAGGCGAAATAGAACCATCACTAACTATGTCAAACACAAGTTTTTCATAATCTGTTTTTTGTTCTACACGGAAATTTTCAACAGCGTATTTTACATTCTTAATAGGTGTAAAAATTGAATCTGTAAAAATTGTACCTAAAGCTACTCCAGATTTTTTATTTTCTTCAGCAGGAACAAACCCTCTTCCTTTTTCAATTGTAATTTCGAAATCTAATGAAACAGATTTTTCCATATTACAAATTACAAGGTCGTGGTTTAAAACTTGAAAACCAGAAATAAACTTTTGTAAATCACCAGCAGTTAGTTGCTCTTGATTTGAAATAGAAATATTTACTGTTTCTCTGTCTGAATCCTCTATTTGTTTTTTAAAACGTACTTGTTTTAAATTTAAAATAATTTCAGTAACATCTTCTACAACACCTTCAACAGTAGAGAACTCATGTTCTATACCTTCGATACGAAGTGATGTTATTGCGAACCCTTCAAGAGAAGATAATAATACTCTTCTTAAAGCATTACCAATAGTTAAACCAAATCCTGGTTCTAAAGGTCTAAATTCGAATCTACCCTCAAAATCAGTAGAGTCAATCATTATTACCTTATCGGGTTTTTGAAAATTTAAAATTGCCATTTTGTTTTCTTCGTTTTAATTGTTATTTGGTTGCGCGAAATTTAAGTTTGAAGATGTCTTAAAAATCCTTTGGCCAAATAACAATATGATTATTTATTATTTAGAGTATAATTCTACAATTAATTGCTCCTTAATATTTTCTGGAATTTGAAGTCTTTCTGGAACACTTACAAAGTTTCCTTCTAATTTATCTGAATTCCAAGAAATCCATTCATAAACTTCACTTCTATTTGCTAAAGAATCTTCAATAGTAGATAAAGATTTAGATTTTTCTCTTACAGCAACAACATCACCAGCTTTTAAAGAGTAAGATGGTATGTTAACTAACTCTCCATTTACAGTAATATGACGGTGAGAAACTAACTGACGCGCAGCTCTACGACTAGGTGCAATACCCATTCTAAAAACTACATTGTCTAATCTAGATTCACAAAGTTGTAATAAAATCTCACCAGTTACTCCAGTTGAAGCAGATGCTTTTTTAAATAAGTTTGAGAACTGCTTTTCTAAAATACCATAAGTATATTTAGCTTTTTGCTTTTCTTGTAATTGAACAGCGTATTCAGATTTTTTTCCTCTACGTCTGTTGTTACCATGTTGTCCTGGAGGATAATTTCTTTTTTCGAAAGACTTATCATCTCCAAAAATTGCTTCACCAAATTTACGAGCAATTTTAGTTTGTGGTCCTGTATATCTTGCCATTTTGTTTTAATTAATGATAGGGATTATGAATTAAGGCTTAATCCTTCGATAATCAAATTCCTATCTGTTTAAAATTTATTTAATTATACTCTTCTTCTTTTTGGAGGTCTACATCCATTATGTGGTAATGGAGTAACATCGATAATTTCAGTAACTTCAATTCCAATATTATGAATTGATCTAATTGCTGATTCTCTACCGTTTCCAGGTCCTTTTACATAAACCTTTACTTTTCTCATACCTGCTTCATGTGCAACTCTTGCACAATCTTCTGCAGCTAATTGAGCAGCATAAGGAGTATTCTTTTTAGAACCTCTAAATCCCATTTTCCCAGCTGAAGACCAAGAAATAACATCACCTTTTTTATTTGTTAGTGATATAATAATATTGTTGAATGAAGCTGTGATGTGTGCTTCACCAACTGCCTCAACAATAACTTTACGTTTTTTTGAACTTGCTTTCGCCATAATCTTAGTTATTATTTAGTTGCTTTTTTCTTGTTAGCTACAGTTTTACGTTTACCTTTTCTAGTTCTAGAGTTATTTTTAGTTCTCTGACCTCTTAAAGGCAATCCTGATCTGTGACGAATTCCACGGTAACATCCAATATCCATTAAACGTTTAACGTTTAATTGAATTTCTGAACGTAATTCACCTTCAATAGTAAACTCACCTACTTGTTCACGAATATCGTGAATCTCTTGGTCAGTCCAGTCTTGAACTTTAGTGCTTTCCTCAACTTTCGCTGCAGCTAAAACTTCTTTAGCTCTGCTTTTTCCAATTCCAAAAATATATGTTAAGGCAATAACACCTCGTTTATTTTTAGGAATATCAATACCTGCTATTCTTGCCATAATTATCCTTGTCTTTGTTTAAATCTAGGATTCTTTTTATTGATTACATATAATCTGCCTTTTCTACGCACAATTTTGCACTCGGCACTTCTCTTTTTTACTGATGCTCTAACTTTCATCCGTTTATACTTTAATATCTGTAAGTAATTCTTGCTTTTGTTAAATCGTACGGACTCATTTCTAACTTTACTTTATCACCAGGTAATAATTTAATATAATGCATACGCATTTTTCCTGAGATATGAGCCGTTACAATATGTCCGTTCTCCAACTCTACTCGAAACATTGCATTAGACAAAGCTTCTGTAATAGTTCCATCTTGTTGTATTGCTGGTTGTTTTGCCATTACGCTATTGATTTTCTTTTAGTTCCTTTTTTCATTAAACCATCGTAATGACGATTTAACAAGTGTGAATTTATCTGTTGTATAGTATCGATTGCAACTCCAACCATAATCAACAATGATGTACCACCGTAAAATAATGCCCAAGATTGAGTTAAACCAAGTTTAACTACAAATGCTGGTAAAATTGCTACTAGTGCTAAAAATAACGACCCTGGGAAAGTTATAAGAGATAAAACTCTATCTAACATATCCGCTGTATCTTTTCCTGGTCTAATTCCAGGAACAAATCCACCGCTTCTTTTTAAATCATCTGCCATTTTATTGGTAGGTATTGTAATTGCCGTGTAAAAATAGCTAAAAACTATGATTAAAAATGCAAATAATACATTATACCATAAACCAAACATATCTTGAAACTCAATTCCTATTGTTTTAATAGTGTCATTATTAGATCTAGCTAATAAAGCAGGTGCAAACATAATTGCTTGAGCAAATATAATTGGCATTACACCTGATGAATTTAATTTCAAAGGAAGGTAATCTCTTACACCTGTAACATTTTTAATGTTACCTGCAACAGTTTTTCTAGCGTATTGTACAGCAATTTTTCTTACAGCCGTTACTAAATAAACACATACCAATATTACTAATAACCATAAAATAATTTCTACTAAAATCATAAACAGTCCACCATTCGAAGATTCAAGCTTTGCAGCAAGTTCTTGTAAAAATGATGACGGGAAACGTGCAATAATACCAATCATAATTAATAATGAAATACCATTACCAATTCCTTTATCAGTTATTTTTTCACCTAACCACATAGCAAATATTGTACCTGCTGTTAAAATTACCATAGATGTTATCCAAAACATTGTTCCACTAATGTAAAATGCAGAAGTAGGAATTATTTGATAAATGTTAGTAATATAAGCAGGTCCTTGAACCATAGTAATTGCAATTGTTAACCAACGCGTTATTTGTGTGATTCTTTTTCTACCGCTTTCCCCTTCTTTTTGCAGTTTTTGCAAATAAGGTACAGCAATTGTCATTAATTGAACAACAATTGATGCAGATATATAAGGCATAATACCTAATGCTACAACTGATGCTTTAGCAAAAGCACCACCTGTAAACATATCTAATAAGCCCAAAATACCACCTTCACCAGTTTGACTTTTTAATGCAGCTTGAGCTGCAGTAATATCAATACCTGGAAGAGGCACTTGTGCCGCAAAACGATAAATTGCCATAAAACCAAGTGTCAATAAAATCTTATTTCTAAGCTCCTCTATTGTCCAAATATCTTTTATGGTTTGAATAAACTTTTTCATCTATAAATTATTATAAAGTTTCTGCTGTTCCTCCAGCGTTTTCAATTGCAGCTTTAGCCGTAGCAGTATATTTATGTACTGTTACATTTAATTTAGCTTTTAACTCTCCATTACCTAGTATTTTCACTAGTTCATTTCTACGAGCTAAACGGTTTTCAATTAAAACGTCTAATGTTATAGTGTCAGTCACTTTATTGTTATCTACTAACTCTTGAAGTTTATGCAAGTTTACACCTGCATATTCTTTACGGTTAATATTAGTGAATCCAAATTTTGGAACACGTCTCTGTAAAGGCATTTGACCACCTTCAAAACCTACTTTTCTAGAATATCCAGAACGAGATTTAGCACCTTTATGACCTCTTGTAGCAGTACCTCCTTTTCCTGAACCTTGTCCTCTACCTATACGCTTACCTTGAGTCTTAACTGAACCTTTTGCTGGTCTTAAGTTATTTAATGTCATCTCTTATAAAATGTTATTTAACTTCTTCAACAGAAATTAAGTGTTTAACTTTATTTACCATACCAAGGATAGTAGGAGTAGCATCATGCTCAACTACTTGGTCTATTTTACGTAATCCAAGAGCCTCTAAAGTTCTTTTCTGATTTTGAGGTCTTCTTATTTTACTTTTAACTTGTGTTACTCTAATTTTTGCCATCGTATCCTTTTTTATCCTTTAAATACTTTTTCTAAAGAAATACCTCTCTCCTTAGCAACCATACTAGCACTTCTTAATTGTAATAAAGCATCAAAAGTTGCTTTAACTACATTATGAGGGTTAGATGATCCTTGAGACTTTGAAAGTACATCATGTACACCAACTGAGTCTAGTACCGCACGTACCGCACCACCGGCGATAACCCCTGTACCATGAGAAGCTGGTTTTAAAAATACTCTTGCTCCACCAAATTTACCTTTTTGTTCGTGAGGTAATGTTTGGTTAATAATTGGAATTCTAACTAAATTCTTTTTTGCATCTTCAATTGCTTTAGCAATTGCAGAAGCTACATCTTTAGATTTACCTAATCCTTGGCCTACAACTCCATTACCGTCTCCAACTACAACAATAGCTGAAAAACCAAAGGCTCTACCACCCTTAGTTACTTTGGTAACTCTTTGTACTCCTACTAAATGATCTTGTAGTTCTAACCCACTAGGTTTTACTCTTTCTACGTTACTGTATTTGTGATACATAATTTCTTAAAATTTTAAACCTGCTTCTCTTGCAGCGTCTGCTAGAGCTTTCACTCTACCGTGATACAAAAATCCATTTCTATCAAACGAAACATTCTCTACTCCAACACTTTTTGCTTTTTCAGCGATAGCGATACCTACTGATTTTGCAACGTCAGATTTAGAACCTGTAGCTTCAATTCCTTTATCTCTTGATGATACAGCTGCTAAAGTAACACCTGCGTTGTCATCTACTAATTGAGCATAAATTTCTTTATTACTTCTAAATACACTTAATCTAGGTTTAGATGCTGTACCAAAAATAACTTTTCTAATTCTATACTTAATTCTTTGTCTTCTTTCAAGCTTTGATAATGCCATAATACTATACTTTATTATGCAGATTTACCTGCTTTTCTTCTTAATTCTTCTCCTACAAACTTAACTCCTTTACCTTTGTATGGTTCTGGTTTACGTAAAGAACGAATCTTTGCCGCAACTGCACCAACTAATTGTTTATCATGTGAAGTTAATTTTACCAAAGGATTTTTTCCTTTTTCTGAAATAGTTTCTACTTTAATTTCAGGAGCAAGGTCTATTACAATATTATGTGAAAAACCTAAAGCTAAATCTAAAACTTGACCTTGGTTGCTAGCTCTATAACCAACACCTACAAGTTCTAATTCTTTAGTCCATCCTTTAGACACACCATCAATCATATTAGCGATTAAAGATCTGTATAAACCATGTTTTGCTTTATGATTCTTACTATCTGATGGTCTTTCAACAGTAATTAAACCGTCTTCTACCTTTACAGTAATATCATCTTTTAATTCTTGAGTTAACTCTCCTAATTTACCTTTAACAGTAACTACATTGTCTTTTACATCAATTGTAATTCCTTCTGGCAAATTTACTGGGTTATTTCCTATTCTTGACATCTTTGTTTCGTTCTTTTATATTAATAAACATAACATAAAACCTCTCCACCTACATGTTCTTGACGCGCTTGCTTGTTTGTCATAACACCTTTAGACGTAGAAACTATTGCTATTCCTAACCCATTCAATACACGTGGCATTTCGTCAGCACCAACATACTTACGTAAACCTGGTGTACTTACACGTTGTAATTTCTTAATAACAGGAGCTTTTGTAGCTTTATCATACTTTAAAGCTATTTTAATAGTTCCTTGAACGCTGTTATCCTCAAACTTATAGCTAAGGATATAACCTTGATCGAATAGGATCTCAGTCATTGCTTTTTTGATCTTAGATGCTGGAATTTCCACCACTCTGTGACCTGTTGCTGCAGAATTTCTTATTCTTGTAAGATAATCTGCAATTGGATCTGTATACATATATATTAATTTGCGGTTTTGGTTTTTAATCTTAGTATAAGCTTAAACCTGAAACCAATTTATATTTAAAATTTTACCAGCTTGCTTTTTTAACACCTGGTATTAAACCTTGGTTTGCCATTTCACGAAAAGTAACACGAGAAATACCAAATTGTCTCATATACCCTTTTGGTCTTCCAGTTAATTTACATCTATTATGTAAACGAACAGGAGAAGCATTTTTAGGTAGTTTTTGTAATGCTTCATAATCTCCAGCTTCTTTTAAAGCTTTACGTTTTTCAGCATACTTATCTACTAATTTTTGTCTCTTAACCTCACGGGCTTTCATTGATTCTTTAGCCATCTTAATTCTTTTTGAATGGTAAACCTAGTTCTGTTAATAATGATTTTGCTTCTTTGTCAGTTGGAGCAGATGTTACAAATGTAATATCCATACCACCAATTTTGTTAACTTTATCAATATCTATTTCTGGGAAAATGATTTGTTCAGTTATACCTAAATTGTAGTTTCCTCTTCCATCAAAACCATTAGCTTTAATTCCGTTAAAATCTCTTACACGTGGTAAAGAAGCAGTAACAAGTCTATCTAAAAACTCATACATTTTATCTCCACGTAAAGTTACTTTAACACCAATTGGCATACCTTTACGTAATTTAAAGGTTGCAACATCTTTTTTAGAAATTGTTGAAATTGCTTGCTGTCCAGAAATTTTAGTAATTTCTTCTAGAGCATAATCAATTAATTTCTTATCTGCTACTGCACCACCAACACCTTTACTAATTACAATTTTTTGTAATTTAGGTACTTGCATTACATTTTTGTAGCTAAATTCTTCTGTAAGAGCAGCTATAATTTTGCTCTTATATTCTTCCTTAAGTCTTGGTATATAAGCCATCACTATATTGCTTTATCAGATTTTTTAGAGAACCTAACTTTTTTATCACCTTCTACTCTAAAACCAACTTTAGTTACTTCACCATCTTCTAGTAACATTAAGTTAGAAATATCCATAGAAGCTTCCTTTTTTACAATACCCCCTTGAGGATTTTGTGCGCTAGGTTTAGTATGTTTAGATATCATATTAACACCTTCAACAATTGCTCTATTTTTATTTGGAAAAATAGTAACTACTTTTCCTTCTTCACCTTTATGGTCTCCTGCCATAACTCTAACAGTATCTCCTGATTTTATCTTTAATTTCATCTCTTAAATAATTTATTAAAGCACTTCAGGTGCTAATGATACAATTTTCATAAATTGTTTTTCACGAAGCTCTCTAGCAACTGGTCCGAAAACACGAGTTCCTCTCATTTCACCAGAAGTTCCATCTAACAATACACAAGCATTGTCATCAAAACGGATATAAGATCCATCTTTTCTTCTAATTTCTTTCTTCGTTCTAACAACTACTGCTTTAGAAACTTGACCTTTTTTTGCTGTTCCATTTGGAGTTGCATCTTTTATTGATACTACAATTTTATCTCCAATTGAAGCATAACGCTTCTTAGTTCCTCCTAAAACGCGGATAACAAGAACTTCTTTAGCTCCTGTGTTATCTGCTACTCTTAATCTTGATTCTGTCTGTAACATAATTATTTAGCTCTTTCTAGGATTTCTACTAACCTCCAACGTTTGTTCTTACTCATTGGACGTGTTTCCATTATTCTTACAGTATCACCAATATTGCAATCATTTGTTTCGTCATGAGCAACATATTTCTTAGTGCTCAATACGAATTTTCCGTACATAGGGTGTTTCACTTTTTTCACTTCAGCAACAACAATAGACTTTTCCATTTTGTTACTTGAAACTACTCCTATTCTTTCTTTTCTAAGATTTCTTTTTTCCATCTTTTCTTATGAATACAATTATTGTACTTCTCTTTTAGTTAATTCTGTAGCCACACGTGCAACAGTTCTTCTAAGGGCTCTCAATTGCATTGGAGTTTCCAATGGTGTAATTGCGTGAGCCATTTTTAGATCAGTATAACTCTTTTTTAAGCTAACAAGTTGTTCTTGTAACTCAACAGTCGATAATTCTTTAATTTCTGATTGTTTCATTTTATTAACTTATTAAGCGTTATCAAAATCTCTTGCAACAATAAACTTAGTTTTAACTGGCAACTTTTGTGCAGCTAAACGTAAAGCTTCTTTTGCAATTTCCATAGGTACTCCACCTATTTCAAACATAATTCTACCAGGCTTAACTACAGCAACAAAATATTCCGGTGCACCTTTACCTTTACCCATACGTACTTCTAATGGTTTTTTAGTAATCGGTTTGTCTGGAAATATTTTAATCCATAATTGTCCTTCTCTTTTCATATAACGCGTTGCCGCAATACGAGCTGCTTCTATTTGTCGAGACGTTAGTAAGTCCTGTTCAAGGGCTTTTATTCCAAACATACCGTTAGACAACTGATGTCCTCTACCAGCATTTCCACTCATGTTCCCTTTCCCTTTCTGAACTTTTCTATATTTTACTCTCTTTGGCTGTAACATAGTTCTTTCTTAATTTTAAAAAAAATTATTTTCTTCTACGATTTTGTGGACGTTTTGAATTTCCTCCTTTACCTTGTTGTTTTTTTGACAAACCAACAAGCGGTGATAATTCTCTTTTTCCATAAACTTCGCCTTTCATAATCCATACTTTTACACCAATACGGCCATAAGTTGTATGAGATTCTACAAGTGCATAGTCAATATCTGCTCTAAAAGTAGAAAGAGGGATTCTTCCATCTTTATAATGTTCAGATCGTGCCATTTCAGCACCATTTAAACGACCAGAAATTTGAACTTTAATACCTTCTGCATTCATACGCATAGTAGCTGCAATTGCCATTTTTATAGCTCTTCTATAAGAAATTCTATTCTCAATTTGACGAGCAATACTTGCAGCAACCAAACGAGCATCTAATTCTGGACGCTTGATTTCGAAAATATTAATTTGTACTTCTTTCCCAGTAATTTTCTTAAGCTCTTCTTTTAACTTGTCTACCTCTTGTCCACCTTTCCCAATAATAATACCAGGTCTTGCAGTAGTGATAGTAACGGTTACAAGTTTAAGCGTACGCTCAATAATAACACTAGATACACTTGCTTTTGCTAATCGGGCATGTACATACCTTCTTATTTTGTCATCTTCGGCAATTTTATCTCCGTAGTTTTTTCCTCCATACCAGTTAGACTCCCATCCTCTGATAATTCCGATTCTATTTCCAATTGGATTTGTTTTTTGTCCCATTTCTACTTATGATTAATTGCTTTGATTTTTACTACCTAACACTAAAGTCACGTGATTAGAACGTTTTCTAATTCTATGTGCGCGCCCTTGTGGTGCAGGTCTTAATCTTTTTAACATACTTGCGCTATCTACAAAAATTTCTTTAACAAATAAACCTGCATCTTCGATACTTGCTTCTTCGTTTTTAGCTTGCCAGTTTGCAATTGCACTTAACAATAATTTTTCTAAATTGATTGATGCTTCTTTTGAGTTAAATTTTAAAATTTGAAGTGCTTTTTCAACTTCAACTCCTCTAACTAAATCAGCAACCAAGCGCATTTTTCTTGGTGATGTAGGACAACCAGTAAGCTTAGCGAAAGCTAATTGCTTCTTCTCCTCTTTTATCTGCTGTGCTCTTAATTTTTTACGAACTCCCATGATTACCTACTATTTTTTTCCTTTATTCTTTGCACCAGCGTGTCCTCTAAATGAACGTGTTGGTGAAAATTCTCCTAACTTATGCCCTACCATGTTTTCAGTTACATATACAGGAACAAATTGACGTCCGTTGTGAACTGCAATTGTTTGTCCTACAAAATCTGGAGTGATCATTGAAGATCTTGACCAAGTTTTGATTACCGATTTCTTTCCTGATTCTAAACTAACTTGAACTTTCTTTTCAAGCTTATGAAAAACGTAAGGTCCTTTTTTTAATGAACGTGCCATATCTCAATTATTTTTTTCTGCGTTCGATAATATATTTATTACTCGCCTTAGTCTTAGATCTAGTTTTGAATCCTTTTGCAGGGATACCATTTCTTGATCTTGGATGACCTCCAGAAGATTTACCTTCTCCACCACCCATTGGGTGATCAACAGGGTTCATTACAACTGGTCTCGTTCTAGGTCTTCTACCTAACCAACGAGTTCTTCCGGCCTTACCTGAAACTAATAATTGATGATCTGAATTAGATACAACACCAATAGTTGCACTACAAGTTAACAAGATTAATCTTGTTTCACCTGAAGGCAATTTAATTGTTGCATATTTACCTTCTCTTGCCATTAACTGTGCAAAAGATCCAGCACTACGAGCAATAACAGCTCCTTGACCTGGATGTAATTCAATACAAGAGATTGTAGTTCCTAATGGAATTTCACTTAACAACATTGTATTTCCAACATCAGGAGTAGCTCCTTCACCAGAAATTACAGTTTGACCAGCTTTTAAACCATTTTGAGCAATCACATATCTCTTCTCTCCATCAGCATAATTTAATAATGCGATAAAAGCAGTTCTATTTGGATCGTACTCAATAGATTTTACTGTTGCAGGTACACCATGCTTATTTCTTTTGAAATCAATAATACGATAGTGTTTTTTATGACCACCACCAATGTAGCGCATAGTCATTTTACCTTTGTTGTTTCGACCTCCAGATCTTTTTTTCGGAGCTAATAAACTTTTCTCCGGCTTATCAGTAGTTATGGCGTCGAACCCATTTACTACTCTAAAACGCTGACCTGGTGTTATTGGTTTTAATTTTCTAACTGACATTTTTTTATCTTATCTTAGATATTGCTATAAAAATCAATATTTTCTCCTTCAGCTAACTGAACAATTGCTTTTTTATAAGCTCCTTTCATCGCTTGTACAATTCCACTTTTAGTGTATTTTGTATTACGCTGAACTGGATAATTCATTGTTCTAACATTTTCAATTGTAACACCGTAAGCTTGTTCTACAGCATTTTTAATTTCAACTTTGTTAGCTTTCTTATCTACAACAAATGCATAGCGATTAAATAATTCACTGTCATTTGTAGCTTTTTCCGTTATAATAGGTTTAATTAAAATACTCATATCTACTACCTATTTGCTTAAATTAGATTCAATTCCTTCTAATGATCCTTCTGAAAGGATTACCTTCTTCGCATGTAATAATTCATAAGTACTTAAACCTGAATTAGTTACGGTTTTTGAACGTTTCAAATTGCGCGATGACAAATATACATTTTTATTTTGTTCAGCCAACACAAATAGAGATTTTTTGTTCTCAACTCCCAATGCAGCAAGTACTTGCTTAAATTGTTTTGTGTTTGGTTTTTCAAAATTAAAGTCTTCAACAACCACAATATTTTGGTCTTTTGCTTGAATACTAAATGCAGATTTACGTGCTAATTTTTTTAAATTTTTGTTTAATTTAAAAGAATGATCTTGAGGTCTAGGACCAAAAATACGACCACCACCTCTAAATACAGGAGATTTTATACTACCTGCACGAGCGGTACCAGTACCTTTTTGCTTCTTAATCTTTCTAGTACTACCAGAAATTTCAGCACGTTCTTTAGCTTTGCTAGTTCCTTGTCTTTTATTAGCCAAAAACTGTTTTACATCTAAGTAAACAGCATGGTTATTTGGCTCAATTCCAAATACAGCATCAGAAAGTTCAACTTTTCTTCCTGTATCTTTTCCTGTTATGTCTAAAACTGATACTTTCATTATTTCTGAATGATTACGTAAGCGTTTTTGTGCCCAGGAACTGCTCCTTTAACAACAAGTAAATTCTTTTCAGAAACTACTTTTAAAACTCTTAAATTTTGAACTGTAACTTTTTTTCCTCCCATTCTTCCTGCCATACGCATTCCTTTGAATACACGCGCAGGGTAAGATGCTGCTCCAATTGAACCTGGCGCTCTTAAACGGTTATGTTGACCGTGAGTAGCTTGACCTACACCAGCAAAACCGTGACGTTTTACAACCCCTTGAAAACCTTTACCTTTAGAAGTTGCTGAAACATCAACAAACTCTCCTTCAGTAAATAATTCAACTGTTAATTCATCTCCTAATTTATGCTCATCTTCAAAATCTTGGAACTCAACGACTTTCTTTTTGGCAACGGTACCAGCTTTACTAAAGTGACCGTCTAAAGCTTTATTAGAGCTTTTTGCCTTCTTGTCATCGAAACCTATTTGAAGGGCATTATACCCGTCAACCTCTTCGGTTCTGACTTGGGTAACTACACAAGGACCTGCTTCGATTACTGTACAAGGAATATTTTTCCCGTTTTCATCAAATAAGCTGGTCATTCCGATTTTTCTACCTATTAACCCAGACATTTTTAATTATTTATTAATTATTAATTTATTTTCTATTTTAAAAAAACAGGGTCGAAATACTTCAACCCTGATGTATTTTTTTCGTTTTTCCTTCGACAACCGCTCAGGACATGTTACCAAAATTAATTGGCAGTAGTAATTATACTTTAATTTCTACTTCTACTCCACTTGGAAGTTCTAATTTCATTAGCGCATCAATAGTCTTAGATGAAGAACTATAAATATCTAATAATCTTTTATAAGAACTTAATTGGAATTGTTCACGAGATTTTTTGTTTACGTGTGGTGAACGTAATACTGTAAAAATCTTTTTATGTGTTGGTAATGGAATTGGCCCATTTACAACAGCTCCAGTATTTTTTACTGTTTTTACGATTTTCTCAGCAGATTTATCTACTAAATTGTAATCGTATGATTTTAATTTTATTCTAATTTTTTGACTCATAGTTTCTAATTTAGAGATTAACCTTTTGCTTTTTCGATTACATCTTCAGCAATATTGTTTGGACATTGCTCGAAGTGTGAAAATTCCATTGAAGAAGATGCTCTACCAGATGATAACGTTCTTAATGTAGTTACATATCCAAACATTTCTGATAATGGTACGTTAGCTTTAACAACTTTTGCACCAGCTCTATCATCCATTGAATTAACCTGACCTCTACGTCTATTTAAATCACCAACAATATCACCCATGTTTTCTTCTGGAGTAACAACGTCAATCTTCATAATAGGTTCTAAAATTACAGCTTTAGCAGATTTTGCCGCAGCTTTGAATCCCATTTTCGCAGCTAATTCGAACGATAATTGATCTGAATCTACCGCGTGGAATGAACCATCATATAAAGTTACTTTTAAACTATCTACTTCGTATCCAGCTAAAGGTCCAGCTTTCATAGCTTCTTTAAATCCTTTTTCTACTGAAGGAACAAATTCTTTAGGAATATTACCACCTTTAATAGTGTTTTCAAATATTAATCCAACTTCTCCTTCTGGAGCAGGCTCCATAATAAATTTAATATCTGCGAATTTACCACGTCCACCAGATTGTTTTTTATAAACTTCACGGTGATCCGCTTTTGCTGTAACAGCTTCTTTATATTCTACCTGAGGTTGACCTTCGTTAACTTCAACTTTAAATTCACGCTTTAAACGATCTACAATTACTTCTAAGTGTAATTCACCCATTCCTGAAATAATTGTTTGACCAGAAGCATCATCTGTTTTAACTGTAAACGTTGGATCTTCTTCAGCTAATTTACCTAAAGCCATACCTAACTTATCTACATCAGATTTTGTTTTTGGCTCTACTGCAATACCAATTACAGGATCTGGAAAGTCCATTGACTCTAATACTATCGGTGCTTTTTCATCACACATAGTATCTCCTGTTTTAATATCTTTAAAACCTACACCTGCACCAATATCACCTGCTTCGATATAGTCGATAGCATTTTGTTTATTAGAGTGCATTTGATAGATTCTTGAAATACGTTCTTTTTTACCAGAACGACTATTGTATATGTAAGAACCTGCATCTAAACGACCAGAATACGCTCTAAAGAAAGCTAAACGACCTACAAAAGGATCTGTAGCAATTTTAAAAGCTAAAGCAGCAAACGGCTCCTTAACATCTGGCTTACGAATTTCTTCTTCTTCAGTTTTTGGGTTCGTTCCAATAATACCCTCTTTATCTGTTGGAGAAGGTAAATAACGACATACAGCATCTAATAAAAACTGAACACCTTTATTTTTGAATGCAGAACCACAAACCATAGGAATTATAGACATATCCATTACAGCGGCACGCAAAGCAGCATGAACCTCATCTTCTGTAATAGAATTTTCATCTTCCATATATTTTTCTAAAAGAGTATCATCATAAGCAGCAACTTCTTCAATAAGTTTACCACGTAACTCATGAGCTTCTTCTTTTAATTCTTCAGGAATATCTACTACATCAAAAGTTGATCCTTGTGTTTGATCGTGCCAAATAATTGCTCTATTTTTCACTAAATCAACCACACCTTTAAAGTTATCCTCATCACCAATATTCATAACAATAGGCACTGCATTAGAACCTAGCATTTCTTTTACTTGCTGACAAACGGCTAAAAAGTTAGCTCCTTGACGGTCCATTTTATTAACAAACCCAATTCTTGGAACTTTATAGTTATCTGCTAATCTCCAGTTAGTTTCTGATTGAGGCTCAACACCATCTACAGCACTAAATAAGAAAACTAAACCATCTAAAACTCTTAATGAACGATTCACCTCAACTGTAAAATCAACGTGACCTGGTGTATCAATAATATTAAAGTGGTAACCTTTAGCTTCTTTTGTTGGAACTCCATTTTCTGTTGGAAATTGCCATGTACATGTTGTAGCAGCAGAAGTAATTGTAATACCTCTTTCTTGCTCTTGCTCCATCCAGTCCATTGTTGCAGCACCATCATGTACTTCACCAATTTTATGAGAAACTCCTGTGTAATAAAGAATACGCTCTGTACAAGTAGTTTTACCTGCATCAATATGAGCTGCAATTCCAATATTTCTTGTGTATTTTAAATCTCTTGACATTTCTAACTATATTTAAAATCTAAGGTGAGAGAATGCTTTATTCGCATCAGCCATTTTATGTACATCAACTCTTTTCTTAACAGCAGCACCTTCTTCTTTTGCAGCAGCTAATACTTCACCAGCTAAACGCTGAGCCATTGATTTTTCATTACGCTTTCTAGCAGCTGAAATTAACCACTTGATAGCCATTGACACTTTACGGTCAGGTCTAATTTGCATTGGAATTTGGAATGTAGCACCACCAACTCTACGACTACGTACTTCTACGTGAGGCATAACATTAGTTAAAGCATCTTTCCATAATTCTAATGATGTTTTTTCTTCTTCTTGATTCTTTTCTTCTACGATTGCCAATGCATCATAAAATACTTTGAAAGCTACAGATTTTTTACCATCCCACATTAAGTTGTTTACAAAACGTGTTACTAACTGATCGTTAAATTTTGGATCCGGTAAAAGAACTCTTTTTTTCGCTCTTCTTTTTCTCATGTCTTTACATTAAAGTTTTTAAATTACTTCTTTGGGGCTTTTGTACCATATTTTGAACGACGCTGAGTTCTTCCGTCAACACCGGCTGTGTCTAATGCTCCACGTACAATGTGGTATCTAACACCTGGTAAATCTTTAACCCTTCCACCTCTAACTAATACTATCGAGTGCTCTTGTAAATTATGTCCTTCACCTGGAATGTAAGCATTAACTTCATTTCCATTTGTTAACCTTACCCTTGCAACTTTACGCATTGCTGAGTTTGGTTTTTTAGGCGTAGTAGTATATACACGAGTACATACACCTCTACGTTGAGGACAAGAATTTAAAGCAGCCGATTTACTCTTCTTAGTTATTTTGGTTCTTCCTTTTCGTACTAATTGCGAAATTGTTGGCATACTAAATTTTTGTTATAATTACTTTTATTTTATAAATGCTCTTTTTTAAGAGTGTGCAAATGTACAAATAATTTATTGTAATTCAAACATCTACGAATTATATTTTTTAAGAAATAATTTACCGTATTTTTGCTTAAATTAACTTTTTGGGCTTGAAACTTAAAAACATATTACACCTTATTATATTACTTATATACGTAAACAACTCTTTTTCTCAAAAAAAAGAACTTGTAGTATACTCTAACGACACACTATTCAACACTATACCATATAAAAAATTTCACAATACTAAAAAAAGTGTATCTAACGAAATAAAAATCTTTACAGATCAATTACTATTAAACGGGTACATAAACTACCAACAAACCACTATAGACAACGATTCAATTATCAAATTAAACTTTAAGTTAAATGAAAAAATTGACTCTTTAAAAATACATTTTGAAACTTCCAACCTACCAGAATTTATATTAAAAAAAGCTCAAAATAAAACCCACATCACTATACCAATAGTTAAAACTGATGAAATTTTAAATCAAATATTAGATTATTACGTAAGTAACGGATATTCGTTTACAACAGTAAACTTAAAAAACACATTAATTAATAATGGCCTTATAGAGTCTAATCTTAAAATTAATTTTAATAAAGAAAGAAATATAAACAATATTACTATCGAAGGATATGATGAATTTCCGAAGAAAAAACTTTTGAAAATTTTACAACTAAACAACAAAACAACATTCAACAAAGAAAAACTCAAAATCATAAACAATAAATTAACCAACTTAAATTTTGCTACTACAATAAAAAAACCACAAGTTTTATTCACTAAAGATTCCACAGAACTCTATCTATACTTAAGAAAAAAATCTAGCAGCAAAATTGATGGTCTAATTGGATTTTCAAATGAAGATGGTAAAAAAATAAAGGTAAACGGTTTTTTAAACTTAGAACTTAACAACACCTTTAACAAGAACGAAGAAATAAAAATCAAATGGCTAAGCAACTCTAATACTTCTACTTTAAATCTTAATTACTTTACACCCTATATTTTTGGATCTAATTTTAATTTAGGTGGAAGTTTTGAAATTATAAGAAAAGATTCAACATACACAAACACCCTTTCTCAATTCAAGCTAGGATACAACCTTTCAAGAAATATAGAAGTTAGCTCTATAATCCTTTTTAACAAGTCTAACATTACAAACAATAACAACATATTTAATTTTGAAAACTTCAACAAAAAGCTTTATGGAATATCACTAAGTTTTAACAACCACAAACAAACTCACATTACAAACACAAACTCACCTAACATTAAATCCAATTTCCTAACTGGAAATAATGAAATAAGCAACACTAAAAGCAGCCAGCTAAAATATAATTTTTACATAAGCTACCTATTTAGTATAAATTCAAAAAACTTCATTTTTTTAAAATCACAAAACGAATATTTAAATTCAAAATCACCTATAGAAAATGATAGGTTTAGAATTGGAGGATTTAACACAATTAGAGGTTTTAACGAAGAAAGTATATTAACTTACAAATATTCTACTAACACAATAGAACACCATTATTTAACAACTAGTTTTAATTATCTATACACCTTTATAGATATAGCATTTATACAAAAACCTGAAAGTAATTCATTTTTAGGCTTAGGCATTGGTTACAACATCAAAAATAAAAATTCAATTTTTAATATTGGTTACGCTCTGGGAAAATCAAAACATTCTCAATTAAAACTTCAAAATTCAAAACTTTTACTAAAAATTTCTTATTTATTTTAACAATTTAACTATTAGCAAAATTTAACATATTCTCTTAAAATATTCACAAACACAATCTTATCTTAATCTTTTTTTAACATAATTTAGATATTAAACACAATTTAACTTGGAATATTAACATATTATTAAGATTTTTGCCTCGATTAATTCAAATAATTATATAATGAAAACAAAGTTAAATGGTTTTTTAACACTTCTTTTAGTGTTATTCGTGCAAATTTCGTTTGCACAAGAAAAGACTGTTACCGGTAAGGTTGCTGATGCTAGCGGCCCATTACCTGGTGTAACAGTAGTTGTAAAAGGTACCAATACTGGTACTCAATCAGATTTTGACGGTAATTACTCAATCAAAGCAAAACCAGGAGCTGTACTTCAATTCAGCTTTATTGGTATGACTACAGTTGAGAAAACAGTTGGAGCTTCTAACAAAATAGATGTAACAATGATTGAAAGTGCAGAAGCACTAGACGAAGTTGTTGTAACAGCCTTAGGTATTAAACGTGATAAAAAGAGTTTAGGTTATGCTACGCAAGAAATAAAAGGAGACGCTGTAAGTACAGCTAAAGATCCAAACTTCGTAAACTCTTTATCAGGTAAAATTGCAGGTATCGATGTGAAATCTAGTGGTACTATGGGTGGTTCTACCAACGTAGTAATGCGTGGATACTCATCTTTATATAACAGTAACCAAGCTTTATTTGTAGTGGACGGGGTTCCTGTTAGTAATATTAACTCAAACTCTTCTGACCAATCAACTGGTCGTGGTGGTTATGATTTTGGTAATGCAGCACAAGATATCAATCCAGATGATATTGAATCTGTAAACGTTTTAAAAGGTGGTGCTGCAACTGCACTTTACGGTTCTAGAGCTGCAAATGGTGTAATTGTTATTACAACTAAAAAAGGTAAAAACCGTGATAACAAAGGAATAGGAGTAACAATTAACACTTCTGTTACTTTTAACAAATATAACAGCGAAACTATGGCTCAGTACCAAAAAGAATATGGTGCTGGTTACTCTGACTACTACTATGATGCTGGTGGACCTAGAGGTGGTGGATTCTTTGTTAGAGATTTAGATGGTGATGGTATTGATGATTTAACAACTCCTTCAACTGAAGATGCTTCATTTGGAGCTGCTTTTGACCCAAGTTTATCTGTTTACCAATGGGATTCTTGGTACCCACAATTAGGTGATACTTATTTACAAGCAACACCTTGGGAAGCTGCAAAAAATGACCCAAACTCATATTTTAAAGTTGGTAGTACAATTTTTAAAAGTGTTGCCCTTGATGGTGCAAATGAAGAAGGTAACTTTAGATTAGGTTACACTAAATTAAATCAAGAAGGTATCCTTGAAAACAGTAGTATTATTAGAGATAATGTTGATTTTGGTGGTAGTTATAAATTAACAGATAAATTAACAGCAAGTGCTAAAGCAACTTACGTTAAAACAAAAGGTAAAGGACGTTACGGAACTGGTTATGATTCTAACAACCCTATGCAAGCAATGAGACAATGGTGGCAAACTAATGTTGATGTCAAAGAACAAAGAGCTGCATATTTTGCAACAAGAGACAACATTACTTGGAATTCAAACGATCCTTTAACTGATTTATCTCCTATTTATTCTGATAACCCATATTGGACTAGATACGAAAACTACGAAACAGATTCAAGAAATCGTGTTTTTGGTAATTTCACTTTAAATTATGAAATAAATGACTGGTTAAGTGCAATGGGTAGAGTTACTCTAGATACTTACAGTGGTATTCAAGAAGAAAGAATTAACGTTGGTTCTGTAGATATTTCAAAATACTCTCGTTTTAACGAAAGTTTTACAGAAAACAACTTTGACTTTATGTTAAACTTCAATAAAGACTTAAGTGAAAAAATTAACTTAAGAGCTGTTTTAGGTTCTAACATTCAAACAACAAGATACTCTAACATCCTTTCTTCAACAAATGGTGGTTTAAGTATTGCTCGTTTATACGCTTTATCAAACTCTGCAGGAACTTTATTAGCTCCAGACGAATACGAATACCATAGAAGAACTGACGGTTACTATGCTAACGTATCTTTAGATTTCGACAACCTTATTTTTGTTGAAGGTTCTTACCGTTACGATACAGCATCAACACTACCTACTGATAATAATGCATACTCATACTATGGTGCTTCAGGTAGTTTCTTATTCTCAAGCTTATTAGAATCTAATGCAATTCAATTAGGTAAATTAAGAGTTGGTTATGCTAAAACTGGTAACTCTGCAAGACCGCTATCTGTTTATGACACTTATGTATTAGGTGATAATGTTGGAGGTCAACCAATTGCTTCATTACCTTCTACTAAAAACAATAACAATTTAAAGAACGAGATTTCTAACGAAATTGAAGTTGGTTTAGAAATGGCTTTCTTAAAAAATAGATTAGGATTCGACTTATCAGTTTACAATAAAACTTCTGAAGATTTAATTACTCCAGCTTCTATTACAGGAGCAACAGGTTATACACGTCAGTGGATTAATGCTGGTGAAATTGAAAATAAAGGTGTTGAATTATCTTTATACGGTTCTCCTGTTAAAACAGATGATTTTGAATGGAAAGTTAACGTTAACTGGGGACAAAACAAGAGTGAGGTATTATCTTTACCTGATGGTTTAGATAACCTACAATTAACGTCATTACAAGGTGGTGTTTCAATAAACGCAACTATTGGTGAAGCATACGGACAAATTAAAGGTTCTGATTTTGTTTATGTTGATGGAGAAAAAGTTGTAAACCAAGATACTGGTTACTACGAAAAAACTGCTAGTACTTCAGAAAACTTAGGAAGCTTCCAAGCTGACTGGAAAGGTGGTATTAACAACTCTTTCAGATATAAAAACCTATCTTTTAGCTTTTTAATTGATGTTCAAAAAGGAGGTAACATATTCTCTTTAGATACTTGGTATGGATACGCAACAGGATTGTATGATTTCCAAGCTGGAACAAACGACCTAGGAAATGAAAAACGTATTTCTATTGCTGATGGTGGTGGAATTATTTTACCAGGTGTTGCTCCTGACGGAACAGCTAACGAAGTAAGATCTAGATACGATTATTATGCACACGGTGAAGGTTATACAAGAGCACCAAATGCAATGCATGTATACGATGCTAGTTATGTTAAATTAAGAGAAGTTAGTTTAGCTTATACTTTCCCTAAAAATCTATTCAAAAATAGTTTTATTGAAAACTTAACTGTTACTGCAACAGGTAGAAACTTATGGATTATTGACAAAAACACTCCTTATACTGATCCAGAAGCTGGTTTAAGTTCAGGAAATGTTCAAGGGTACCAATCAGGTGCATATCCGTCTACAAAAGACTATGGGTTTAACATTAAATTAGAATTTTAAAAAATGAAAATAATGAAAAAATTAATATTAATCGCCTTACTTATTGGTACAACAATTTCTTGTGAAGATTTTGAAGGCTGGAATGTTGACACCAAGAACCCAAGCGAAGTACCGGCTAGTTTTTTAATGACTAGTGCGCAAAGAACCATTTTCCTTAGGATGACAAGTCCAAGTGTAAATTACAACATTTTTAAAATGTTTTCTCAACACTGGACAGCAACTACTTATACAGATGAAGCTAACTACGATTTAAGACAAAGAGATGTTAGTGGAACTTTCTACACTTATATGTATAGAGATGTTTTAAGTGACTTACAAGAATCAAAAAAAATAGTTTCTGCTGAAGAAGTTAGTGTTTTTGAACAACCTATTAAAAATAATAAATTAGCCATTATTGAATTAATGGAAGCATACGCATGGCATGTAATTGTAGATACTTATGGTGATGCTCCTTACAGCGAAGCTTTATTAGGAAGTGAAAATTTACTACCTAAATATGATGATGATGCTGAAATTTACATGGACATTTTTTCTAGAATTGATGCTGCTTTAGCTAAAATTACTTCTAACGACTCTTTTGGAGGTAGTGATTTAATTTACGGTGGAAATATGGATAACTGGAAGAAATTTGGAAATTCTTTAAAATTAAGAATGGCCGTACGTATTTCAGATTATGATGCTGCAAGCGCTAAGACTTACGCACAAGCTGCTATTAATAGTGGTGTATTTACCTCTGAAGATGATAACGCATCTTTCCCTTTTGAAAGTGGACCACCAAATGCAAATCCAATATGGAGTGCTATTGTAGAATCTGGTCGTTCAGATATTATTGTAGCAAACACATTTGTTGATGTAATTTCACCATTAAACGATCCAAGAGCTTCTGTATTTATGGATGATAATTTAGATCCATACGTAGGTGGACCTTACGGACAAAACAACCCTTACTCAAATTACACGCACTTAGGTGATAAATTTCATGAGGCTGACTTAGAAGGAATCATCCTTAGTTACGAAGAAGTTGAATTTTTACAAGCTGAAGCTATTGAACGTAATTTAATAAGTGGAGATGCTGAAACTCATTACAACAATGGTGTTACTGCTTCTATTAAATATTGGACAGGAAGTGATGCTGATGCTGCTACATATTTAGCACAGACTTCAGTAGCTTACGATGCTGCTAATTGGGAACAAAGTATTGGGGTTCAAAAATGGATCGCTTTATTTGGTAAAGGTTTTGAAGCTTGGAGTAGCTGGAGAATGTTAGATTACCCTGCTATGAATAGACCTGCTGTTTCTAACTTACCAGTACCAAGACGTTATTTATATGGTAATGACGACCCAGATATTAACGGTGCAAACTACGAAGCTGCATCTTCTGCAATGGGAGGTGATGCTTTAGACTCAAGAGTATTTTGGGACATAAATGGAGCGGGTAACTAATTACTTGTTTTAATAATACAATTTAAAAGCCTAGGGAATTTCCCTAGGCTTTTTTTATTTATCTAATAATGAATACTAAATAATTGATTGTTATAAAGCAATAAATTACACTATCTATGTAATAAAACAAATATTTTTCTTAATAAAATTAATTAAAATTTAACATTTTATTCATCAAAATGCTATAGAGAAACAAAATTAAATAATATTTTCAACAATAAAGTTAATCAATTATAATCCAAATAATTACAAGTAAAACAATAATAAACAAAGAATAAACAAACTAATTAATAAAGAATACATCTAACCAAAATATCCCCAAAAACGTTGTAATTCTCTAACGTATTCGTAATTATTTTAACAAATAATTAGGTAAATTAAGATAATTTTAAGATTTTTGAAATAATTTAATTCAAACAAATTTATAATGAAAACAAAGTTTAATGGAATTTTGACGCTTTTATTTGCGTTACTAGTGCAATTAACTTTCGCACAAGAAAAAACGATTTCAGGTACTGTGACTGACGATAGCGGTCCTCTTCCTGGAGTTAATGTTATTATTAAAGGTACCTCAAATGGTACTCAAACCGACTTTGACGGTAAGTATAGCCTTAAAGCAAATGCAGGTGATGTATTTGTATTTAGTTATGTTGGTATGGAAACAGTTGAAAAAACTGTTGGAGCTTCAAACACAATTAATGCAATTCTTAAAGGTACTAATGTACTAGAAGAAGTTGTTGTTGTTGGGTACGGAACAAAAGCCAAAAGAGCAACTACTGGTTCAATTACTACACTTAAATCTGAAGTTATAGAAGAGTCACCTGCAGCTAACTTTGCTGAATCTTTACAAGGTAAAGCAACAGGTTTACAATCTGTAAGTGCTTCTGGACAACCTGGATCTAATAGTGCAGTTAGAATTAGAGGTACTGCATCTATTAATGGTTTAACAGAACCATTATATATAGTAGATGGTATTCCTATCACTGCAAACGCAAATACTGATTTAGGATCAGGAGGATTAGATAGTGGAAATAGAGACCCATTATCAAACATTAACCCTTCAGACATTGAAAGTGTTACTATATTAAAAGATGCATCTTCTACTTCTATTTATGGTTCTAGAGCTGCAAATGGGGTAATTATGATTACAACAAAACGTGGTAAATCAGGAAAAGCTAAATTTAACTTTACTTCTCAAGTTGGTATTTCTGCTAGATCAGTAGATAAGCTTGAAATGTTAAATACTCAAGAATTTTTAGAATTACATAGAGAAGCTGATATTAACGCTGGTAAAGAGCCTGCTCTTGCTCTATTAGATTGGCCAGATTCTGATGTTGATACAGATTGGAGTGAATATGCTTATAGAGACTGGCAAGCAGTTACTAAAAGACATAATTTATCTGTAAATGGAGGATCTGATAATTTTAATTATTTTGCATCTGTAGGTCACTTAGCACAAGAAGGTATTGCTGTAAATTCAGGAATCGAAAGGTTAAATGCTACATTAAATATAAATGCTACTACATCTGAAACGACTAGAGTTGGAATGAATTTTAGTTATAGTAGAACAGATCAAGCTACATCTTTAGCTGAATCTGCTTATTTTGCTAGTCCAGTTACAGCAACATATTTATTTAGACCTACTTCTTATCCTTATAACGAAGATGGAACACCAAATCAGGTAAACCCTGTTACTGGAGGTACTTCTTTTATTCAAGATTTATACTACGATGACGAAGGTTCAATTACTGATAGAATTATTGGTGGTGTTAATTTTGCTTGGGATTTCTACCCAGATTTTACTTTCCAAACAAAATTTGGTATGGATAAATCATTCTTTAATTATAAATCTTATGGTAGTTCTGCCAATTCTTCAAACCCATCTGGAGGTAGCGCAACAAGAGTATACCAAGAAGCATACAACTGGACTTTAACTAATACTGTTAGATGGAATAAGGATTTAAATGAAAGTCACCACTTAGACTTATTATTAGGTCAAGAAATTAATAAAGAAGGTGAAGACGGATTTTGGGTAGACACTGAAGATTTTCCTAATGGAATTTTACAAAATGTTGGGTCTGCAGCAACTGTTACAGGACACTCAAGTAATACAGAAGATTCAAGTATACAATCTTACTTCTTTAATGCAAACTATGATTACAACAAAACATATCACTTAAACGGAACTTTCCGTAGAGATGCATCATCAAGATTTGGTCCAGATAACAAATGGGGTAACTTCTGGTCTGTAGGTGGTAACTGGGTAATTTCTAACGAAGAATTTATGAGTTCAGCTGATTGGGTAGATGTATTAAAACTAAAATCTAGCTATGGTGTTCAAGGAAATTTACCAAGTGATAGATATGCTTGGCAAGGAGTATATTTAAATGACACATATAATGAAGCTCCTGCTTCTTACCCATCGTCTACAAAACAAAATTTAGATTTAAAATGGGAAGAACAACATATGTTTAATGTTGGTTTAGAATTTGGATTATTTAATAAATTATCTGGTGAAATTACTTATTTCAACAGAAAAACTGAAGATTTAATTTTCTTCTTTGATTTAGAACCATCAAATGGTTTTACAGGTTTCTGGTCTAATAATGGAGATTTTAAAAACTCAGGATTTGAAATTGAATTATCTTACAACGTTCTTAAAAATGACAATTTGAATTGGAATATTGGAGGTAATATTACATTTATTGAGAATGAAGTAACTAGATTAGTTGAAGGTAATCAAGGTCCTGATAGCTTTTATAACAGAGAAGTTGGTGATGATTGGAATACATTCTTCTTAGAAGAATGGGCTGGAGTTGATGTTGCTACTGGTAATGCTATGTGGTATGATGCAAATGGTAATATTACTTTTGATTACAATTCAGCTGCAAGACAAAAAGTTGGTAAAGCAACTCCTGACTTTTTTGGAGCTGTAAACACAGACCTTACATATAAAAACTGGTTTTTTAATGCTAATGTAGCATTCCAGTCTGGTAATGATATCTATAACAATACATCAAGAATTACTAATTCTGATGGTGCTTTTTCTGGATTTAATCAATCAAGAGAACAATTAGATCGTTGGCAACAACCAGGAGATGTAAGTGCAAATCCTAAACGAATTACGGGTAACCCTACTAGTAGTAACCAAAGATCTACAAGATGGTTAGAAGACGGTTCATATATTAGGTTAAAAGAGCTTAAATTTGGTTATAATTTACCTAAGTCTGTATTAGACAACTCTTTCTTAACAAATGGAAAAGTATATGTTCAAGGTAGTAACTTATTAACTTTCACAGATTTTAACGGAGACCCTGAACAAGCTTTAAATGGTCAACATTGGTTTGTATATCCAAATTCTAAAACACTTTCATTAGGATTAAATTTATCATTCTAATTAATAACAATTTAAGATTATGAAAATAAAAAATATAAAATATATTATTGGACTATTCAGCATAATGGTTTCAATAATAGCATGTAATGATATTGAACTAGACCCAGTTCAACAAGATGCTGTAGACTCTAATTCTGCGATACAAGATTTAACATCAGCCACTGCTGCTGTAGATGGGATGTATGATTTACTATATAGAGTAGATTATTACGGTAGAGAATTAATGGTTATTCCTGAAGTGAGTGCGGATAACATACTAGTTAGCCCATCAAATTCTGGTAGATTTATTAGTAATTATACATATGCAATAACTACAACTAATGGAGATGTTGAAGGTCTTTGGACTAATATGTATAAAAATATTAATGCTGCAAATGCAATAATGTTTTTTGCTCCAAATGTAACTAGTTTAACTACAGAGCAATTAAATGAAATTTTAGGACATGCTTATGCAATAAGAGGTATGGCGCATTTTGATTTGGTAAAAACATATGCTTTTCCATACACAACAACAGATGCTTCTGTAGCACCTGGAGCTAATGGTACTGGAGGGCATTTAGGTGTTCCTTTATTAAGTACGTATGGACAAGAAGAAGATGCGGCAAGAGCAACTGTAGCAGAAGTATATGCTATGATAATTAGTGATTTAACAAAAGCAAGTAGTTTATTACCTACTTCTGCTTATTCTGCTTCATCTAAATTTAATTCAACAGCTGCTAAAGCTTTATTATCTAGAGTTTATTTATACAAAGGAGATTATCCAAAAGCTTTTACAACTGCACAAAGTGTAATTGCAGACTCTCAATATAGCTTAACATCTAACGCTAACTATGCAAGTGATTGGGCTGGTTCTGTAAGTTCTTCTGAAGCAATATTACAATTACCTGCTTTCCAAAATGACCATAATGGTTTTGATGCTTTAGCTTCAATTTATGTTCCAGATGGAGATGATGGAAATAAAGGATATGGAGATTTAATTCCAACAACTGATATTTTAGCTCTTTACTCTGATAATGATGTAAGAAAAACTTGGTTTAGAGATATTGCTGATGTTACTTATAACTTTAAATTTCCTAATAGTTGGACTAATGATATTCCATTAATTAGAATTTCTGAAATGTATTTAACAGTTGCAGAAGCTGCTGCAAATGGAGCTGGTACAATTGAAGCTGGTCAAGATGCTTTAAATGAAATTATATTAAGAGCAGATCCTTCTGCTACTCCAACAACTTCTACAGGTCAACCATTTTTAGATGAAGTATTACTTGAAAGAAGAAAAGAGTTAGCTTTTGAAGGACATAGACTATACGATATTGTAAGAAACGAAAATGACATGGTAAGAACTGATTTAGCAACAGCTTCAACGCTAAGCGAATTAACTTACCCTGATTATAGAATGATTTTACCTATTCCTCAACTAGAAATAGATGTTAACGATAGTATTAACGAGAACAATACAGGTTACTAAAAACTAAAAAAATGAAAAATAATTTATTTAAAATACTAATCTTTTCGCTAACAATTGCCTTTATGGTAAGTTGTGAAGAAAGTGGTCAAAATGTATATACAGGAGATAGCTATATCTCTTTCGGATCTGAAACTTCAACTTCTACGCTAGAAAGTTCTACTGATATAGTTGAAATTACAGCTTATGCTTCTATTCCTAACTTAAGTGAAACAATTACTGTTGACTTTAATGTTCTATTAGATAATGCTACAGCTAGTAACTACGAGATTGTTGATGGAAAATCTAGCTTTACATTTGGACCAGGAAAATATACTGATTCAGTAAAAATTATGGCCATTGATAATTACGACGAAGATGGTGATAAAATGATAACTTTAGAATTATCAGGTTCTGGAGCCTATATTTTAGGTTTCCCTGGACCAGATGCTTTAGGAAAAACTTTTGAACTTACGTTACAAGATGATGATTGTGCATTTACTACTCAAGAATTAGGAAACGCTTCTTGGTCAGGTGTAGATAACGTACCATCTTCTCAAGCAGGACCAAACGAAAGTCAAATAGTTACTTCATTTGATGGTACTAATTTATTACTTGAAGGTATTGGCTATGCTTGGCTTACTGATACAGCATATTGGGAGGAAGTTATTGTAGACAGCTATCAAGTAATTGCTGAAGTTGACCCAATTACAGGTGTGGTTACAATTGCTTTACAAGATTTATGTACTACTACTTGGCTTGGTGATCCTCAAGCACCATACTCTGTGCAAGGTAGTGGTCAATATTTAGCTTGTTCTGAAACTCTTGTAATTGACTATGACTTAATACAAAATGGAGGGGTACTTAGATCATTTTCAGAAACTCTAACTAAAAACTAAATTACGATGAAAAACTTATTAAAATATATATTATTACCATCATTATTACTGGTGTTTATGACTGCCTGTAATACTGGTGAAGAAATTGACGTTAACTACACTCCAAAGGTGTATGCTAATGCTTCAAGCTTAGAAGTTACAATAACGGATGCAACAGATAATGCGTTCAATGTTAACTTTACAGCTGCTGAAGAAGGTGTAGTTTATTATGCTTTACAATTATCAGATGATTCTGCACCAGATGCTGAATCTATTATTAGAAGAGATTCAGGTAGTATGCTTAATGAAAAAGCTGATTTAACTGAAGCTGTTACATTTACTAGAGAAGTAACAGAAGCTATTTATGGTGCTTACGACTATACAGTTTATGCTGTTATGACAAGTGTAGATGGTGTTCCAGGAAATGTAGTTATGGCTAATGTTGTGACTCCTGATACTATGGATCCAGAATTTTTACGTGATGCATCTAGTCCTGCATTTGAAACTGGTGATAACAATCCTTTTGGTGATGTTTCTTTAATGTTTTCTGAACCTGTATTTTACCAAGGTGGAGATATTACTTTTACTGGTTACTTTACAGGAAGAACAATTGTTGTTAATGATCCTGCAGCTTTAACTATGGGTGCTTTATCACAAACTATTACTGAACATGGTACTTTTGCTCAAGATGATTTTATGATTGTTAGCTGGGATGAAGGTACATTTAAAGATAATTCTGGAAAAAGTGTTGCTGCTTTAACAGGTTTCAATTATTACTTTAAAACAAGACTATTTACTTTAGCTGAGCAAGCATACTTAATGCAGGGTAACTATAACTATGAAACTGTATTTTGGGGTGCTTTAGAAGGATTCTACAACGGATTATATACTAACCCTGCTTTAGACTTCCCTGAATCTACAGGTGAAATTGAATTAGTTTTGGATCCTGAAGATGCAGAAGGAACAACTTTATTAGGTTTTAACTTATTTAAAGGTTTTGCTTCTATTGGTGAACCAGAATTTTTAAAATTAAAAGTATCAACTGATGGCGAATTAGCTGAAATTGACAATCAAGCATCTGCTATTACTGCTGGTGAACCAACTGAATGGGGACACTGGAGTTTCTTTGGGACTATGTATCCAGGATTCTGGGACTTTGATGCAGGTACTATCGAACACTGGAATACTTTATACGGTGCAGATAGTGGTAGTGCTATTGATGATATTGATTATAACTATACAAGAATTGGAACTTGGGATAAGAAAAAATCAACTTCATTACAAGAGTTAAAAGCTAAAAGTGCTAAACGTAAACAAGATATCTTGAACGGAAAATCAAAAGAATATAAAAATGCTGTATTAGCTTACTAATACTTAAATTTATATTAAAAAATAAAAACCACCTCGTATGAGGTGGTTTTTTTATTTTGCATACATTTGCACAATGGAAACAAAAACATCTAAAATATTTGGTTTAAGATCCGTTATTGAAGCAATTAATTCTGGAGAAACTATTAGTAAAGTTTTTTTACAAAAAGATTTAACGGGTGCTATATCTAATGAGCTTAATGGCTTAATTGCCCAACATAATATTTCTAGAAGTTATGTTCCTATAGAAAAACTAAACAAACTTTCTAAAAACAATAACCATCAAGGTGTTGTTGCTGAAATTTCTCCTATCGAATTTGCGGATCTGGATGCTATTATTTCTACTAGTGTTGAGAAGGATAAAGCTCCTCTATTTCTACTTCTAGACGGAGTATCTGACGTTCGTAATTTTGGAGCTATAATTAGAACTGCAGAATGTGCTGGTGTAGACGCAATAGTAATATCTAAACACGGAAGTGCGCCTGTTAATGCAGATGCCATTAAAACCTCTGCCGGTGCCGCCTTTAAAATCCCTATTTGTAAAGTAGATCATATTAAAGATGCTTTATTTCAATTTCAGGCAGCTGAAATACAAACAGTTGCTGCAACTGAAAAAACTGACAACTTAATTTATACTATAGATCTGAAAATACCTACTGCTATTATTATGGGTTCAGAAGAACGTGGTGTAAACCCATCTGTACTAAAAATGGTTAATGCTAAAGCTAAACTACCTTTATTGGGAGAAATAGAATCGTTAAATGTTTCTGTTGCTTGTGGTGCTTTTTTATATGAAGCAACTAGACAACGATTATAGTTTTTTTCTTATTCTATTTCAAAACTTTCGTCTTCTTCTTTAGGAGGGTTAAAATTTCCGTTTTCATCAAAAAGATTGTCGAATTCTTCGTTTTCAGTGAATGTAAATACATCTGGCTTAGGGCTTTGCTTGCGATAAAATATTGCTAGAAATAATCCGGTAATAAAACCTGATAAATGGCCTTCCCAAGAAATTTTATCTTCTACGGGAAAAATATACCAGATCATACTACCATACATAAAAACTACTGCTAAGGAAAGTGCTACCAAGCGGTAATATTTACTAAATATTCCACTAAAAAAAATAAAGCTTACTAATAAATAAACTACTCCACTAGCCCCTATATGATAGGATGGCCGTGCAATTGCCCAAGTTAGTAACCCTGTAAATAGCGTACCAAATAATAATATTTTAATAGCTGTTTTTGAATAAAAGTAAAACAGCGACCAGAGCATTACAAATAATGGAACGGAATTATTAAACAAGTGTGAGGTATCGCCATGAATAAATGGAGAAAATAAAACACCTCGTAAACCAGTTATTGTTTTAGGGTATATACCATATTTATTAAAATTTATTTGAAAATAGTACTCAATCCAGTACACAAACCATATACTAAACACCATAAAAAACGGTATTAAAATAACATTGGTTTTATATTTAAATTGATTTTCTTCCACTTGATAAATATACTAAACAGTTTTTAGTTTTAGGTACTTAAATTTAAACGCTAAAAAAGTCGGGCAACTTATTTCAAAAGTCGAGCGACTTATTTTAAAAGTTGCCCGACTTTTTAATCTTATCGCTTAACTAATAAAAAAAATTGCTCACTATTAAAATTAATACAGTTAGAATATTTTAAAATTTGAATAGAATTACTTTTATTAAATACGTTAGGGATAGTAGCGGCATCCTTTTTTATTTTTAAAAAAGATATAGCGGATAGCCCGGCACAAATGTAATGCAGTGCAACGCCAAAAAACTTATTTTTATTAGTATTTTTACACTATGAATGAACCATTAGCGGAACGTATTAGACCTAAAAGTCTAGAAGACTATATAAGTCAGCAACATTTAGTTGGTAAAGAAGGCTCGTTAACTAAACAAATAAAACAAGGTTTAATACCTAGCTTAATACTTTGGGGACCTCCAGGTATAGGTAAAACCACCCTTGCAAATATAATTGCTAAGGATTCTGGTAGACCTTTTTATACTTTAAGCGCCATAAGTTCTGGCGTTAAAGATGTTAGAGATGTTATTACCAAAGCAAAACAAAGTGGAGGATTATTTACTACAAAAAACCCGATTTTGTTTATTGATGAAATTCATAGGTTTAGTAAATCTCAGCAAGACTCTTTATTAGGTGCTGTGGAAAAAGGTTGGGTTACTTTAATTGGAGCTACAACCGAGAATCCTAGTTTTGAAGTTATACCTGCCCTACTCTCTCGATGCCAAGTTTATATTTTAAATTCTTTTAGTAAAACTGATTTAGAATTACTACTAGAACGTGCACTTACTAAAGATGAATTTATTTCTAAAAAAAATATTGAAATTAAAGAAACGGAGGCTTTGCTAAGAATTTCTGGAGGTGATGCCAGAAAACTTTTAAATATTTTTGAATTATTGGTTAATAGCTCTGAGGAGCCTATTGAAATTACGAACGATTTAGTTTTAGCTAAAGTTCAAAAAAACATTGTACGCTATGATAAAACTGGCGAACAGCATTATGATATTATTTCTGCTTTTATAAAATCTATTAGAGGAAGTGACCCTAACGGAGCTGTTTATTGGTTGGCAAGAATGATTGAAGGTGGTGAGGATGCTAAATTTATTGCTAGAAGACTTTTAATACTTGCTAGTGAAGATATTGGCAATGCAAACCCAACGGCACTTATAATGGCTAATAATACGTTTCAGGCTGTAAATACTATTGGTTTTCCTGAGTCTAGAATTATATTAAGTCAGTGTGCAGTCTATTTAGCAACATCGGCCAAAAGCAATGCTAGTTATGAAGCCATTGGAAAAGCACAGGCTCTTGTTAGAGAAACTGGAGATTTATCGGTGCCGTTACATTTAAGAAATGCACCTACAAAACTAATGAAAGAATTAGATTACGGTAAAAATTATAAATATGCACATAGCTTTGAAAACAATTTTGCCGAACAAGAATTTTTACCTAATGAAATAACAAACACAAAATTTTTTGAGCCAGGACCAAATGCAAGAGAAAATGGAATGAGAGATTTTTTAAAAAACCGCTGGAAAGACAAGTACAATTATTAGGTACAAAAAAAAGCGCAAATTAAAATTTGCGCTTTTTTTTGTTATTAATATTTTTTGGCTTTAGTTTATTTTATTATAAACTTTTACCCCTTCTGTAGCATCTACCTTTAAATTTCCTTGCCTATCTATTTGTAATAATTGAGGCTGCTTATTTGTAACCCATTTAATAATATAAATGTTTGGTTTTGAAGTTTTGTAAATATCTGCAAAATTAAAGTTTTCATCGCCACCAATTACTTTGTAATTTCCATTAGAAGTTTTGGTTACAGCACTTGTACCCCATTGTCCAAAATTATACTTTCCTTCTAAAGTGCCAATAAGATTATTTTTTGGTAACGCTTTTATCTTCTTTTTATTTTTAATTGCTTTAATCTCATCTTTAGTTACTTTTTTTACTCTTGGCTCTCGCTTAATCTCGGTAATTTCTTTTGAAATTACTTGCTTTGGTTTTTTTATTTGTTTCGGTGCAATTACTTCATTAACCACCTTTTTTTCTATAGTATTTTGAGTTGGAACATAAGAATAATTTAACTCTTCAATATCTACAAATGCTCTTCTTGTAGATTCGTGGTAAGATTTTTTGAATTCTTTTTCTTTAGAAATACCTACTTTAGATTCAAAAACAACTTTATTATAACAATCTAACAATTGAACTTTAATTTTTGTACTAAACATTCCAGATTCTTCAACTAATTTACCAGTTAAAGCCATACAGTTATTATTTAACAATTCTTGCGGCTTTTCATCTGAAGATAAAAAAGCAACCATACCTGCTCTGTTAAATAAAAATTTTGTTAATGAATTTAATTGATATTGATCTTGAGATCTTAGAAAATCGAATTGATTTGGTACAATAATGTATTTATAATTGTTTACTGTTTTTTGTGCAAACAACGAACTTGAAATTAGCATTATACATAATGCTGCTATAATTTTACGCATATATTTAATTTAATATTTTATTTGGCATTAAACCAATTATGTAAATGTACTAATTTTTATTTCGAAAAACATAATTAATCCCAGCTTGTAAACTAACGCTTTTGGCATTATAAATATTGCTTAAATTTAATAAATTGTCTACTAAAAAATAAGAGTTTATTGAACCAAGTTTTGTAGATACACCAACTCCTAAGTTTTTAAATGAATATGAATCTACCGTATAAGTTACCTTACTTTGTAAATACCTATTAATTCTTCTTTCGTAAAATAACGTAGCTGCAACTTGACTATGTATGGTGCCAATAGTTGCATACAATTGCATACCTAATTTATTGGTATAAACATCTGGACCTGTTTGAAATCTACAATTGTCTAAGGCTGGTTTACCAAAAGCATAACTTAAAGAACTGTTTAACTTAACAGGCCGCATAGATATATAACTTTTATAAATTGTATCTAAAACAATACGCTCTTCAAAATCATCTTTTAAATCATCCCAATAATCCTCAGGGGCATCTTCATTAAAAAACAAATTAATTCCCTCTATATCATAATTCCCTTTTAACTTATACGATTCGGTTTCTTTGGAATTATTCATAAATCCAATATCTAAGGCACTTCCAGTAACAGTCCACTGTTTATTTATATGATGTGTAAAACCAAAATCTACTCCTAACCCTAAATTACCGCCTAACAATAATTTTTTAGTATAAAATGAAGATGATACATCATCATAATCATCCATAATTATTCCTGATGTTTGTAAATACCCATTTACAAAATCTAAATGATGACGATATATATTATTTGTTCCATAACTTGTATGAAATGTTCCTGATTTTATTTTTGCTCTTGCATTTGCAACTCCTGAGTATAATTTTGCTCTTGCACCTATAGTCCATTTATCATTTATTTTTTTTGAAATTCCTATATGAAAAACACCTAAAACCTCTGCTCTAGCAGCTAAATTTTCAAAAGAATAAACTCTACCAATTTCTTTATTACCATCATAAAAAAGTTCTATAGGATCTTTTGGCACTTTTAATAGCATATCTAACTCTTGATAATAACCAAAACTTAAATAACTGTTATCTCTTAGTTTAAAACCTCCACTAAGAATTTCTAATTGTTGATTTAAGTTTAAAACCTCGGTATTACCTAAACCATCTATTGCATTTCTAATTTTTGTGTTTATAGCTACGCCATCATCTTTAAATATGTCGTAAGCAGAAAAACCAGAAAATCCACCATTTAAATGCATACCTGATAGCAAAGGAACTCCAACATGAAATTTGTTTGAAACTTCGGCTCCTGGGTTTAAAAGTAAGGTTTGTGGTAATTCATCAAAACCATATAATAATTGTTTATTTTGAGCTGTGCTTAGAAAACATATAAGAAAACTCAACAGTGCAAGTTTTCTCATATTTCTCTAAAATTAAAAAATAGTTCAAGCGATGATTTAATAGATAATAATCCTGGTGTACCAGCATTTACAACATCTCCATTAGTAGCTGGTGGCATTATAAATATAAACCCAAATTGCTCTGCTTCATATAAAAAATGTAGATCTTCTTTTGGTATTTCTAAAATTGTAGTTTCAACTGAGTTTGGTAAAATTTGTATTACTGGCTCTAATGTATAAATTAGTTCACCTGCTGCATTAAACATTTGTAAACCAAAAATAAAATTTCTAGAAAATGAATTTTCAATGATTGCTGTTAATTCAATCTTTTCTAAATAATCTTGACTAGAATCGTCTACTTTTGTTTGAACAAAATCTGATGTATATTCAATTTCTTGGTTTAAATCATTTAAAAATTCTGGTGCCGTAAAACTTGTATTTACAAAGGTAAGTATATAAGATGTTTCAACACTTGCATCATCAATTTGATCAAAATCTACTTCTTTAGCACAACTTTGAAAAAGTAAAATACAAATTATTAAAACTAAAATTTTTGGGGTTTTCATTTTAATTTAGGGATTATTATTAATTAAGTTCTATTTTAAAAACTGTTTTATTTCAAATAAATTGTTTATTGATTTAATATTTTCTCCAACAGGATTTGAGTTAAAATTACAAAAAATTACATCAAATCCTACATTTTTAGCGCCCATTATATCTGCTTCCCAATTATCACCTATCATTATAGATTCGCTAGGTATTGCCTTTGCTTGTTCTAGCGCATAATTAAATATTTTAGGATTAGGTTTTTTTACACCAACAGCTTCTGATGTAATAATTTGATCGAAATAAATATTTATACCAGAATTTAATAATTTTTCATGTTGAACCTCATTAAAACCATTAGTAATAATATGCATTTGGTAATTTGGTTGTAAATACTCTAGTATTTCATGAGTTCCATCAAAAAGGTAATTGTTTTTAGGTAACTCTTCTATATATTCAATAGCCAACTTATTAATTAACTCTTTATTTACTTTGTAATTTATTTTTGCAAATGTATCATTTAGTCTACCAAATCTTAATTGTTCTTTTGTAACTCGCTCATCTCTATACAATTTCCAATATTTTTGATTGATACTCTTATAATATGTTAAGAATTTTGTAACACTCACAGAAAGGTTATTGTTTGTAAAAACAGTTTCAAAAGCTAAATCAGAATTTTTTTCAAAATCCCAAAGTGTATGATCTAAGTCAAAAAAAATGTGCTTAATTTTCATTCTTTAAATATATAAATTAAATCGAATAATTAAATTAAAAACACTTTTAATTAAAAGGTTTTAAAGATTACTACTTACCTTCTTTAACAAAATAGTAGATATAAAAAAACGCATGTTTAAACTTTTATAGTTTTACTTTTTAATTAATAACTATATTTGAAGTACCGAACTAAACTATCTTACTTTAACAATATACCTTTTAAACCTTTTGTTATACTACAATGAATTTTAGAAAAACTACCCTATCTATTTTTCAGAAACAAATTCTAATAATGTTTAAAGGTGCGCTAATTGCACAAATTATTGGGTTTTTAGGTACTCTAGTATTAGCAAAACTATATGGAGAATCTGCTTATGGTATTTTTGGTGTTTTTATAAGTTTTTCGGGATTTTTTTCAATTCTAAATACTTTTCAACTAGAGCAATGTTTAGTTATCACTAATCATAAAGGTGAAAGAAAAAACTTATTTAATTCTCTATTTCTAATTACCCTAATTTCTTCTTTAATAGTTGCTTTTTTTGTTTTTGTTATTTCATTTTTTTTTCAAAATCAAACGGATAAATTTTTTATTATATTATTATCTATTTTATTTTCAATAGCTTCATCATTTAATAAAATTCATGAATATTATTTAACATTTAAAGAAAATTTTAAAAAAATATCAGAAATAAAAGTTCTAACAATCGCATTTAACCTTGCCCTACAACTAATTCTATTTCAACAATTTAAATTAAAAGGATTAGTTTATGGAAACTTAATTTCTATCATATTAATTTCTATTTATTACTTTACTATTAATAAACCCTCGTTTAGTTCAATTAACTCTTCCTTGTTAAAAAAAACATTAATAAACAATAAAACAATTGTAGTTCATGTATTGCCTGCTACATTAATTAGTTCTGTTGCTATTAATATATTACCTATATTAATTACTCTTTATTTTGGACTTGAAGTTTACGGAGTTTATTTTTTAAGTTGGAAAATTCTTTCAACTCCTTTCTTTCTAATAAATTCATCTGTTGCTCAAGTTTATTATAAAAAAGCCAACAATTTGTTAACTAAAAATAGTTCTGAACTTTTTGAAACTACCAAAAAAATAGTCTACTCCAATATAGGTTTAATGCTGTTTTTTTTAATTTTAATTAATACTATAGGAATTTATTTTTTAGAGCTTTTTTTAAATAAAAGTTGGGAGAATTTAAAAACTTACACATTAATTTTATCCTTTTTAATTTTAGCTAAATCAGCTTTTATACCAATTAGTGATATAATTATTGTTCTTAAAAAGAATCACATGCATTTAATCTTTAATTGTTACTTATTTATAATTAACTTTTTTGGATTTTATATAGGGCACCTTTATAACTCAATTAATATATCGCTTATTTTAATAACCTTTTTTGGTTGTATCGGTTATTTAAGTTTACTTTTTTATTCTTTAAAAGAAATAAAGAAAGTTGCTTGTAAATAAAGGATATGTTTCTTTTAAGCTACCAAAACTTTTATAAAATTTTGCAACTCCATCTACCATAGAACCTTCAAAATCAAAAATTAAATTTGTATTCTGATTTTGTTCTATTAAATGAGTAATAACCAATGTTGGCAATCCATTTAACTTCCCTTTTTCAGATGAAACTGGTAGTAGGTAGATTATTCGATCATTAGAAATAAAATATAATAGAATACTCTCTAACTTACCTTTGTACCTAATTCCAATTAACCGACTTTGTTTTAATTCCAATAATTTTTTCAATTTTATTGTTTTGTGGTCACTTGGTGGAAATTTGGAATATTCAGAATAAAAATTCAAAAAATCAATTACAGATAGGTGTTCATCTACAATTACTTTATCATTTTTAGCTTTTTTTAATGCTCTTTTTCTATTAGAGTTAAACCCTGCTAAAATTTCAACATAGCTTTTATTTAAAGGTAAAATATAATTTATTTTTTCTGAAGAATTTTTAGAGTTAAACTTATTATTAGAATTAAATTGAATTGTAAGCTTTTTAAACTTCTTTGGAATAGCTCTTCTAAATTTCTGAATTAGCTCTTCAGAAACTGCACTACATGAAAAAAGACCTAATTGTTGGGTCCAAATAGGTAAATACACGTACTTTATAAAATATTTACTTCGCCAAGGTAATGGCATTACAGCTTCATAATCATTCAACACCAATACATCCCAATTGTCTGCAACAGAATTTAAATACCAACTGTAAGCATAAACTCTATTATTAATTGCATTAGAGATACAGTTATCATACTTTTCGAAATCTATTTCCGAGTATTTATAATACTTAATCATGCTAATCCTTTATCATTTCAGCATAAACATTACTCCAACCTCTCCAATTACCAGTTTCACTTAACACTTCATTATGCATTAAAGAAATAAATGTACCATCTACTTTTTTAACTTCTTCTTTTAATTCTAATATTTTATTCAAACTTTTTTTAGTGTCAAGTTTTAAATGAACATTTAAAGTAGTGTCCATAAAAGCAAACGGATAAATTTTTAAAGGTGTTTGAATCTCAAAATCTAAATCGTAAAAATAAAAAGGAGTACAAGTACTTGCTCTAAAACCAATATTATTAGCATAACCCATTGAATGATCTTCTTCAATATCCAAATCAATTAAATTATGAAAGGTTTCTGGAATTGTAAATCTCAAATAATGTTGACGAGAAAATAATACCGGAGTATTGGTTATATTTTCCAATCTAGATTTCTCCTTTTTCAACATTTCATCATTTTTTAATGTAAAGTAAGATGGATGTAATCCTATTTTTACATAATCGCCTAACGATTTTATTAACGATATAAACTTGCTATTAGTTGAAGATATGTTTTTATCAAATGTAGTATAATCACCTATTAATATAAAAATTAAAGTTTCTACATTTTTATTTTTTTTGAAATCTAAAATTTTTTGATAAGTATCATATGGATCCTTCTGAAAATTTAAAATTGTTCTAAACCGAGCCCAAATATTTAAAAAACGTAAGTTTGCAATGTCTTTTATTAAACCTCCAAAATTTCGAACCAAACCTTTATGCTTAAAAGCAAAAGCATTATCTATATCAAAAGTTGATATTAATTTAAATTCTCTTTTAGTGTATTTGTAATTTGGAAATTTTTCTTTCAACAAATTTAAAAACTTATAAGCCCATATATCTACAACTGGCTTTTCTAAAAAATTGTTTTTAAATGCAATACTTTCAGTTGCTGGAAACCTTTCATGCTTATCTTGTACGTGAGGTAAATACTCTTCGTACCTACTTATTAAATAAAATCCAGCAGCAAAAATATCAAAAGGTATTGTTGAAGTTTCTCCAGTAGAAAAAAAACAAGGCACATCATCCCATTTACTCACATTAATATCAATATCATTTATACCTTGCTCAAAAAGTAAATCATTACTCCTAATAAAAAACTCAGTTCCTAAAGGGTTTTTAGCATAGGTTATTTTTGGCCCATTATGCGCTACAAATTCTTCTACCTTAGTAGTAAAACTAACAGGTATGTTTAATATTCTAACAAAATAATGTTTGAATATAAAATTTAATCTAGGGGTAATTTTATTGGTAAAAACCAGAAGCATATTAACATTTTTTATAGCAAACTTTCATCTGCAAAGCTAAAGTAAGCATTTTCAGTAATAATTACATGGTCTAGAACTTTAATGTCTATGGTTTCTCCTGCCAAACTAATTTTTTTAGTAATATTTTTATCAGCATTACTTGGTTGTAGTTTTCCTGATGGATGATTATGACATAAAATAATAGCAGTTGCAGAAACTTCAATAGCTTTTTTAAATACCAATCTAACATCTACTAATGTACCTGTTAAACCACCTTTACTAGATTGCTCTTTATAAATAACCTTATTTGAATTATTTAAATAAATAATCCAAAACTCTTCATGTTGTAATTCACCTAAAATTGGTTGCATTATTTCAAAAACTGCTTTACTACTTGTTATTTTTGGCACAATTAAGGCTTCTTCAAGTCTTCTTCGTCTACCTAATTCTAAAGCAGTAATTATTGAAATAGCTTTAGCTTCTCCAATACCTTTAAATTTTTGAAGATCTATTAAAGTTAATTTACTAAGTTTATTTAAATTATTATCTACAGAAATTAAAATTCGTTTTGCTAAGTCTACAGCAGTTTCAGTTCTATTTCCAGAACCTATTAAAATTGCAATAAGTTCCGAATCCGATAAAGCACTTTTTCCTTTCCTCATTAATTTTTCTCTTGGTCTATCATCTTCAGCCCAAGATTTTATTGAAAATTGATTTTCTTTTTCCATAACTTTTTGTCAAATATAGAGTAAAAAGCCACTTTAAAAAACTAGATTATAACTGAATTCATACAATTTTTAACTAAAATTAACTTTTTCAACAGCATACTAAGTAAATAACCACATACCACAACACTTACAACATAAAAAATATAATATCAACTACTTATATACTATTGATTTACTAAAATCATCCAAATGTTACTTTTATTAGGACGATTGTTTCCCTTAATATGTTAAATAAAGTTAAAATTTGTAGCATCTAAACTTAAAACAATAATAATATGAAATTCAATTTACTTGTTAATTGGAAACTCAAAACATTTTTATTAGCAATAATGCTAGTATTTGGTTTTAGTACAATGCAAGCGCAAACGGTTACCGTTAAAGGTACAGTTACTGGTGAAGATCAACCTCTACCAGGTGTTAGTGTTCTTGTTAAAGGAACTTCCAATGGTACAGTTACCGATTTTGATGGTAACTACGAAATTAAAGCAAAATCAACAGATGTGCTATTATTTAGCTATATTGGTTTTGCTGCCAGAGAAATTAAAATTAACGGAAAAACAACGTTAAATGTTGTATTAAAAACTGATGTAGCTGCTCTAGACGAAGTAGTTGTAATTGGTTATGGTACTCAAAGAAAGAAAGAAGTTACAGGTGCTGTTGTTAAAGTTGAAGCTGATGAATTAGCAAAAACAGCAACATCAGATGTTGGTTCTGCATTACAAGGTCAAGTTGCCGGGGTAAGTGTAGTAGCAAGTTCAGGTGAACCTGGAGCTGAAGCGAATATTTTAATTCGTGGTGTATCTTCTGTTTACGGTTCTAACAAACCATTATACGTAGTTGATGGAATTCCTTTTGAGGATGACCCTAAATTAAGTGTAAATGAAATTGAAAGTATTGATGTATTAAAAGATGCCGCTTCTGCTGCAATTTATGGTACGCGTGGTTCTGCCGGGGTAATTTTAATTACTACTAAAAAAGGTAAAGAAGGTTCATTAAAAGTAAGTGCAAACGGATATTATGGTGTTCAAAACATTACTTCTAGCACTTATTTATTAAATAGAGAAGATAAAATATACCTTCACTTTTTAATGGCTGCTAATGATTCTTCTCCAACTTATTATGGTAACACATGGCACAGTGCTGAGCAAAACCCAACACAATTAACAAATGACACTAATTTGATGAACTACATCTTAAATGATGGTGCTCCAGTTGAAAACTACAACTTAATGTTATCAGGTGGTAAAGCAGGTTTAACATACAGTGTTGCAGGTAACTTCTTCAAACAAGAAGGTACGGTATTAAACTCAAATTATGAGAGATTTAATGTAAGAGCAAACACTAGAATGAAAAAAGATAACTGGACTATTGATTCTGGTATTTCATTTAGAGTTGAAGACAGAAAATATGCTCCTTGGGGAATTTTAAGAGACGCTTATAGATACTCTGCATTACAAACTGATTTATCAGAAAGCTTAGAAGATATTGCTGATGCTGGTAATGGTGCAACTGATAGTGCTTTTAATAACCTTTCTAACGTAGGACGAAAATTAATTCAAAATGATACTGGTACTGGACATTTCTTTGATGGTAGAATAAGTATTGCATATGAAGTAAATCCAAACTTAAGGTTAACAACTCGTGCATCTGCAGGTTGGACTGATGGAGGAAGAATTACTATCAATCCAGAATTTGTTGCGTATGACTGGGAAGGAGATCCTATTCCAACAGAGCAATCTAAAATATACAACCAAAGTACAACTAGTGAAAAGTATTCTTGGGAGAACATTATAAACTGGAAAAAATCATTTGGAGATCATAATGTGAATTTAACGGGTGTTTATTCTGCAGAAAAATATAGTTATTCTTCTTTCTACGGAGCAAAGTTTGATATCTTTAATAATGATATTACAACATTAAATGGTGCTACTGGTGATGCTCAAGCTGGTTCTGGAACTGGACAATGGGGACAAGACAGAGTTAATACTTTAATTGGTATGTTAGCTCGTTTACAGTACAACTATAAAGGAAAATACTTATTAAGTGCAAGTGTTCGTCGTGATGGATCTTCTAGATTTGGAGATGGAAATAAATGGGGTAACTTCCCTTCATTCTCTGCAGGTTGGAATGTTAGTGACGAACCTTTCTGGGAGCCTATTAAAAATGTAGTTTCTTCATTTAAATTAAGAGGTAGTTATGGTACTACAGGTAACCAAGGTATTGAAGATTATTTTTATTCTTCTACAATTGTTTTAGAACATGATTATGTTTTTGGAGCAGAAGGAAATCAAACTTATAATTTAGGGGCTACTCAAATTGATTATGCAAATGAGTTAGTAAAGTGGGAAACATCAATCTCTCAAAACGTTGGTTTTGATTTAAGCTTATTAAATAACAGCTTAACAATATCTGGAGATTTATATAGTACTGAAAAAGAAGATATGTTATTTTCTGTATTCCTACCTCCATCAACTGGTGTAGGACTTGGAAATAATTCCGATATCGTATTGAATGTTGGAAATATGGAAAATAAAGGTATGGAATTAGCTGTTAACTATAAAGATAGAAAAGGAAAAGTTAAATGGAATGCTGGTTTAAACTTCTCTAAAAACACAAATGAAGTTACTAAAATGAGTGGTACTAACGATATTATTTATTTTGATAGTGAAATATCAGGACATAATAATGATCAAGATGATGTATCAGTTTTAGCTGAAGGTTACGGTGTTGGTTCTTTCTTCTTAATTAAAACAGACGGTGTTATTCAAACTCAAGAAGAATTAGACTCTTATTTAGCTGAATACCCAACTAGTGGTGCTGCTTTAGGTGATTTAAGATTACTAGACGCATTAACTGAAGATACTGATGGTGATGGTGTTGCTGATGCTGGTGATGGTGTTATTGACATTAATGATAGACAATATATGGGTAGTGGTACTCCAGAATGGGAATTAGGTTTCAATGCATCTGTACGTTACAGTAATTTTGACTTATCAGCACAAGTATTTGGTGCTTTTGGAGGAAAAATTATGAATGGTAGTAAAGCATATGCTTACCAGTATGGAAATCACCAAGATTTTGCATACCAATGGTCTCCACAAAATCCAACATCTGAAATTCCAGTATTTAGAGGTATCGCTACACATAACAACGTGAGAGGTAGAAATGATTACTATATGGAAGATGGAGATTACGTAAGATTAAGAAACATAACATTAGGGTACAGTTTACCTAAAAAAGTTTTAGAAAAATTAAGCTTATCTAAACTTAGATTATATGTTGCTGGACAAAACTTAATCACGATAACAGATTATACTGGGTATGACCCTGAGGTTGGTAATAACGGATTTAGTACTAGAGGTATTGACAAAGGAACTTACCCTGTTACATCTCAAGTTAGAGCTGGTGTTCAATTGGAATTTTAATCTAAAATGCTTATATTATGAAAATTAGATATAAAAATTCAGAAAAATATTTAAATATGAAAAACTTATTAATAGGAAAATTTACATTGTTCTTGCTACTAGCATTAACAGTGATGAGTTGCTCGGAAGATTTTTTAGAAGAAACCAATCCGAATGAACTTTCAACAGATAGCTTCTGGACAAATGTTACAGATTTAAATCTTGGATTAGTTGCTACCTATAAAGCGTTTAGCAATTCTAATAACTTTAGCATTGTTGATGAACTTGCAAGAACTGACTTAGCTTGGAGTAGTGGTTATCAAAGACCATTTAATACCAACGAGTATTATTTACAAACTTTTAACGAGGCTAGTTCTACCCCATCAAAAAAATGGGCGCAATTATATACAACTATTTTCTATGCCAATCAGGTTATAGATGCTTACGAACGATTAACAGGTTCACTAAGCCCTAATAATGAAGAAGAAGCTTTAGAAATTTATGCTCAGGCTAAATTTTTAAGAGCATATATGTATTTTATTTTAAATACAAGTTTCAATAACGGAGATGTAATTATAATGGATGGTATTCCAGTTGAAGAATCAGAATTTTATAATAATGTTTCTTCTTCTGAAGACGTAAAAGCTTACTACCGTGCAGATTTAGAATTTGCAATGGCTAATCTTCCTGCAACTTGGGAAGCTACTGAAAAAGGTAGAGCTACTTCTGGAGCGGCTGAAGCTATTTTAGGACAATCTTATTTATATGATAACAACTTTGAAGTTGCTGCTGGTTACTTTGAAAATGTAATTAACAACTACGGATATTCACTAACACCTAACATAGGTAGTAACTTTACTACTATGGATGAACTAAATGAAGAATCTATTTTAGAAGTTGTACGTTCTACAGATTTTAATAGTGATTTAAATCAATGGGACTGGAGAGATACTGGTGCTACATCAATTCAAAAAAGATTAACACCGATCGGTGGTTGGTGGGGAGCTGTTGCAGCTAACTGGTTAATTCAAGAATATAGAAATGACGCAATTGATTATTCAGATCCAAGAAATGAAGTCTACGATGAAGATGGTAATTTTGAAAGATACCGTGATTTTAGCTTACGTACTTCTTACTCTGTTGCCATTGTAGATGATAGAGATTTAGAATACTACGGACACGTTAATCCTGCAGAAGCAGCAAACTTTAATGTATTAATGACATGTTTTTGGAGAAAACACACTAACTGGGATCTAGGATTTGAAAGTGAAGAAGCACTTTCTCCAGGTAAAGTAAGAAGTGGTGTAAATGATAGATTACTTCGTTTAGCTGAGATATACTTACAATATGCTGAGTGTAAAATTGAAATGGGAGATGTTGATGAAGCTTTATTATATATAAATAAAGTTCGTAGACGTTCTGCATTACAATTATTAGGACCTGTAGGTTCTGGTGAGTATCCTTTAAATGACCATGATAACCTTACATATGATGCTTCAAGTTTAATGGAACATTTACGTTACAAAGAATATCCTTTAGAATTATCTTGTGAAGGAAATGGTAATGGTAGAAGTATTGACTTAAGAAGATGGGGTGTTAAAAAACAACGTTTTCAAGAGTTATCTGAAAGAAGATATGATGCAACACATTATACATTTACTGATTCAGAAGGTGTAAATAAAACAAAATGGAGTTCTATTTTTGTAGAAGTTGATCCAAGTAGTCCTGATGCTGACCCTAATGTTACTGAATTTGAAAGTGCAGCATTAAACTACCAAGAAAGTGAACATGCTTATTGGAAAATACCAACTAGTGAGTTAATTACAAACCCTTCTGTAGGCGGTGGAGATGAGTAATCTAGGTGATTAGATTTATTTATTAAAAAGTAAATTAAATAAAATTTTAAAAAATGAAAAACAAATTTTTATTAATATTAGCAATAGTTGGGATCTTTGTAGGATGTGATGATAACGACTATGATGAACCTAATACATTCTCTGATGTTGGTTTCTATTCCAGCACAGCTCAGCAAGATGAAATGCTACTGAATATATATGATTATATAACTTTTGTAGACGTATCTCAAGGAGAAGTTGAACATACTTGGTCAATTGGAGAAGGTAACTTCTTTTTAGATGGACCAATTGCAAGTAGAGACTCTGTATTTACTCAAATTTATCCAGGTCAAACAATTGTGCAAGATAAAACTATCCACGTACAATTCAATAAATCTGGTAATCAAGAGGTTAGACTTCGCAATCTATTTAAAGACTCTGTTGCTTTTAGAGGAAATTCATATGATTTAGGTGATTATATTTTACCGTCTGTTAAAGAAGGTGATTATTGGGTAATAGATACAACTTTTGTTGTAAAAGTTTATGATACAATTATAGCAGATATTGAAGTTAGACAGTTCGGTGATGTTATTGACCATACAAGTTTAGATACTGTATATGTTGAAGCTGGAGATGTTGTTCAATTTATTGACAAAACAACTATTGGTGAACCAACTGGTAGATATTGGTCTGTTCGTAAAACATTAGCTGAAGGAGCTGTTGCTTCTGATGATGATGTAGTTGCTTCAAGTGGTAACCAAACAGCAGATTTAGTATTTAAAAAACTAGGAAACTTTACTGCAAGAATTACTGCAAACAGATCAGGGCAAAATATTCCTGCAGATTCTGACACATATATTATACCTGCACCGTTTAAAGTAGTTCCTTCATCGAAACCTTTCGTACTTACTGGTACTATCAAAGAATTAGAAAATGAAACAATACAAGTGCCATTCAATGGTGAGTTTGCTTCTTTCCTAAATAAGGAAGCTTTCTTTAAAGTTATTTTAGATGATAATGGTACACCAACAGAATTGGCAATTGAATCAGTAACAATTAACAGTACTGATAGTACTATATTAGATATTGTATTAGCTGAACCTATTTATCGACCAGATGTATTAACAGTAACGTTATTAGAAGGTAGTGGAATTGAATCTACTGATACACGTACACCTGTTTCTTTTGCAGATGAGCCTGTAATTATGCACGATGTTAACCTATTAAACGATGAACTATTCGGATTTGAAGATGGCGGTGGATCTTGGTGGGCAAAACATTGGAGTGCAAATGGTACTGTTGAATTTACAACCGAAATGGCATATGAAGGTGACTATAGTATAAAACTAGGATTAGTTCCAGGACAAAAAGAGGCTGCGATTAGCACTCCTACTTCAGGAACGTACCAATTCCCTGAAATCAAAAATATAACAGGAGAAAAGTTTGTTGTTAGTTGGGAAATGTATATTACTCCAGATTCTGATACTGCAGGAAAAGCTATGGGATTATTTAGATTCCCTTCTTGGGCTCAAACTTGGGTAAGCTTAGCTAATAAACCTAAAGGAGAGTGGGTAACCGTTACTGGTGAATATAGTGCATCTAATGTAACAGGATTGTATTTAAGAATATTAGATAACAATTTAAATACTAATGTGACAGTTTATTATGACAACTTTAAACTTCAAGAAAAAGAAGAAAGACCTTAATCAGTAAATTGAGTTTATTTAAAAGCCCAATTGGAATATTCCAATTGGGCTTTTTTTAAAATAAAAAATTCTTAAACCATTAAAAACATAATTGTACTACTTTTTAAACCAATCGTTTATAAAAAAATAACTGTTTGTGAGTAATATTGTTTAACATTTAAAAATAATATTATGATGAAAAAATTACTTTTACTTATTACATTTTTTGCTACAAGTATAACTTTTGGGCAAACTTTAACAAATGCTGTTGTACCTGCTACAGCCGAACTTGGTGAAACAATAACTATTTCCTTTGATTTTACTACTGATGGGGTTAAAGAAGCTAACAAAGCTTATATAACATTGTATCAAGGAACTCCAGGTGTAACAGACCCAGCACCAGCTTGGACCTATGGGAAACAACCTTTAATTGAACCGAATGCTACCTCAGGTACTGTTACAGTAACAAATTTTACAATACCTACCACTGTAGATGACACTTTAGACTGGTTTATTCGTGTAACTTATACACATTCAGATGGTTCTTGGTTTGGCACTCCTTTCGAACAAGTTATTGACCTAACTCCTGCACCTGTTGCAGACAGTATCGCTTTTGATCCTGCAAACCCAAGTTATTCTGCTGATACATCTTTAACAATTAACTTTATTTATACTTCCGATACTGAAATTCCTGCTGGAGGAATTAGAATAACATATTGGACTACTATTGATGTACCTTCTTTCTGTGATCAATGGAGAGGAACTGCGGTAACCTCAGAAACACTTCCAGCTGGAGAAAACTTGTCTGGATCAATAACAATTGGTAATTTTAATTCAGCCATTACTAATGAAGGAACTACTGGTGGGACTATAATGACAACTGATGAAATTAACGCTAATCAGGTAAATAGTGGTGAAGCAGACTACCCTGGCGCTGGATCTATTCATTATTGGCAATTTAGAATACTTGATGCAGATACTAGTGATGATTATTCTATAACTCAAATTTTAACACCCGCAGTTATTACAGCAAATACAGCCTCTGTAGAAGACGAAGCGTTAAGCCACATTAAAGTTTACCCAAATCCAACTGCAGATAAAATTTACATTTCAGATTTAACTAATATTAATACTATTACAGTTTCTAACATTTTAGGAAAACAAGTATTAAGTGTAAAAGCTCAAAAATCTATTGATATTTCAAATCTTTCAAAAGGTGTCTATTTTTTACAAACAGATAATGGTTTAAGACGTAAAATTATCAAAAACTAAGTTTATTTTGATTTAAGGATAGTAAATAGCTATGCTATTTATTAGATAAAAGCCTAAAACACAAGTTTTAGGCTTTTTATTTTAATTACTACAAAAAACAACATAATAACACAATTGTTACAATTTTTAATTCAATCGTTTCAATTTCAATTACTAAATATCACGATATTTACACTATCATAAACTAAAACTTTAAAATTGATCAAATGAAAGTAACTAGAGCTATAGTGCTAAGTGCAATAACCATTCTTACACTTCTTGTTTCTTGCAACACAAGTAAAAAAGAACCAGTAACTCAAAAACCAAAATACGAAGCCAACTGGAAATCTATAAAAGAGAATTATAAAGACCCAGAATGGTTTAATAAAACAAAATTCGGAATTTTCATTCATTGGGGCGCATACACCGTTCCTGCATATGGTTCTGAATGGTATCCAAGACAAATGTATATGGATACAGCAAATTTCAATGCTCAGCTTGGAACTGGACATCCTGGTCCAACAAAAGAGTTTAAGCATCATAAAAAAAACTGGGGAGATCATAAAACATTTGGTTACAAAGATTTTATTCCAATGTTTAAAGCTGAAAAATTTAATGCTAACGAATGGATTGATCTATTTAAAGAAGCTGGAGCTAAATATGTAATTCCTGTAGCTGATCACCATGATGGTTTTGCAATGTATAAATCAAATACAACTCGTTGGAATGCCTATGACATGGGTCCAAAACGTGATGTGTTAGGAGAATTATTTAAAGCAGGTAGAGAAAAAGGTATGATAATGGGAACATCTTCTCATTTTGCATTTAACTGGTCTTTCTATAATAAAAAAGATCATTTCGATACAACGGATCCAGAATACGCAGATTTATATTCTTCAAAAGGAAAAGATTTAAGAGAACCTGTTTCTGAAAAGTTTAAAAAACGTTGGTGGGAAAGAACTAAGGATGTAATTGACAATTACCAACCAGATATTTTATGGTTCGACTTTTATTTAGACATTCCAGACTTTGCAGATATGCGCCCAAAATTAGCTGCTTATTATTACAATAAAGGTATAGAGTGGAATAAAGAAGTTGTGTTACAAGACAAAAACTTTTCACACGAGGCATTTCCAGAAGGAACTGTAATTTATGATTTAGAAAGAGGAAAATTACCTGGTATTAGAAAATTACCTTGGCAAACAGATACTTCAATTGGTAAAAACTCATGGAGTCATGTTACAAACTGGGAATCTAAAACAACAAATCAATTAGTAGATGACTTAGTAGATATTGTTTCTAAAAATGGATGTTTATTACTAAACGTAGGGCCTAAAGCCGATGGAACAATTCCAGAAGATCAAAAAGAAATATTATTAGAGATGGGAGATTGGTTAGAAACTAATGGAGAGGCTATTTATGATACTAAATATTGGGAGACTTTTGGTGAAGGACCAACTGAAGTAAAGAAAGGGCATCATTCAGAAGGAAACAATCAAGATTTATCTGCAAAAGATATTCGTTTTACTCATAAAGGTAAAAACTTATATGCAATTGCTTTAGCTTGGCCAGAAGATGGAAAAGTTAATATTACAACATTAGCTAAAGAATCTAAATATGCTAAAAATATCTCAATTAAAGATATTAGTGTTTTAGGTAGTGAAGAAAAAATAAAATGGGAACAAACAAATGAAGGATTAATAGTTACAATGCCTTCAGTTAAGCCTTGTGAACACGCGTATACAGTTAGTATATTACTTGAATAATATTTTTTGAATTAATATAAAAGGGGTACATTTATGCTTTATTAATGTACCCCTTATTTTTTATAAATTAGATATGAAATTTAAACAAATTACTAGTTACTTTATGGTTGCATTTATTGCAACTATTTCTTTTTACAGCTGTAAGAACGATCAAAACAATGAAGCTTCTAAACAAGTTGCCCAAGAGCTAAAACACAAATGGGATAATCTCTCACTTTCAAATGAAGAAAGAGTTGATTTACTAATTGCAGAAATGACTTTAGAAGAAAAAACATCTCAATTATTAGATGTCTGCCCTCCTATTGAGCGTTTAGATATTCCTGAATACAATTGGTGGAACGAAGCCTTACACGGAGTTGCCAGAAATGGTAGAGCAACAGTATTTCCACAAGCAATTGCATTTGGTGCTACTTTCGACGAAGAGTTAATTTTAAGGGTTGGAACTGCAATTTCAGATGAAGCTAGAGCAAAATATAATGAGTCTATAAAAATAGGAAATAGAGCTCGATATGCTGGCTTAACTTTTTGGTCTCCTAATGTAAACATTTTTAGAGATGCTCGTTGGGGTCGTGGACAAGAAACTTATGGTGAAGATCCATATCTTACTAGTAGAATTGGTGTAAACTTTGTAAAAGGATTACAAGGCACAGATTCAAAATACATGAAAGCTGCTGCTTGTGCTAAACATTATGCTGTGCATTCTGGTCCTGAAGAATTTAGACACGAATTCGACGCAGTAGTAAACAATAAAGATTTATTCGAAACATATTTACCTGCTTTTGAAGCTTTAGTAAAAGAAGCTAAGGTGGAAGGTGTTATGGGGGCTTATAATAGAACCTTAGGAGTTCCTTGTTGTGGTAGTCCATTTTTATTGCAAGAAGTATTGAGAAAAGATTGGGGATTTGGTGGTTACATAGTTTCTGATTGTGGAGCTATTAACGATTTTCATGCTTTTCATAAAGTAACTCAAACTCCAGAAGAATCTGCTGCGCTAGCTTTAAAAAGTGGAACAACAATTAACTGTGGAAATGTTTATAAAGTTTTAAAAAGTGCTCTGGATCAAAAATTAATAACTGTAGAATTAATCAATCAAAGATTAAAGGAAAGTTTATTAACTAGATTTAAGCTTGGAATGTTCGATCCAATTGGAACAAATCCTTACGACAATATTTCTGCCGAAGTAATTGATTCTGATAAACACAGACAACTTGCGAAAGAAGTTGCTCAAAAATCGATTGTGTTATTAAAAAACAAGAACAACATATTACCATTAAAAAAGGATGCAAGAACTATGTACGTAGTTGGTCCAAATGCTTCAAACGAAGAGGTTTTATTAGGTAACTATTATGGATTAACTAGTAGTACTCAAACAATTTTAGATGGAATTGTAAGCCATGTGAGCCCAGGAACAACAATAAATTATAAATCTGGTGTTTTACCATTTAGAGATAATGTAAACCCAATTGACTGGTCTACTGGAGAGGCAGGGCAATCAGAAGTTTGTATTGCAGTAATGGGAATTTCTGGTTTATTAGAAGGTGAAGAAGGTGAAGCAATTGCTTCTGATGCTCGTGGAGATAGAGAACATATAAAGTTACCTCAAAATCAAATTGATTACGTTAAAAAAATTAGAGCCAAAACAAAAAATCCAATTGTATTGGTGTTAACTGGTGGGAGCCCAATTGCAATTCCAGAATTACACGATTTAGTAGATGCAATTCTTTTTGTTTGGTATCCGGGTGAAGAAGGTGGAAATGCCGTTGCAGATGTATTATTTGGAGATGTTCCTCCTTCAGGAAAATTACCAATTACGTTCCCTAAATCTGTAGATCAATTACCTCCATTTATTGATTATAATATGACAGGTAGAACATACAAGTATATGAGTAAAGAGCCTTTATATCCATTTGGATTTGGACTATCATATACTTCATTTGAATATAAAAATTTAGTAATTGATGACAATTTCAAAGTAACTGCAGATATTACAAACACTGGAAAAATAGATTCTGAAGAAGTAATTCAATTATATATTAGTTCTCCTTTTGCTGGAACAAAAGATCCTATTTACGATTTAAAATCGTTTAAACGTGAGTTTATTAAAGCTGGAGAAACTAAAAAAGTTACATTTAATTTAACAAAAGAAACTTTCAACCAATTTAATACTGAAGGAAAAAAGGTATTAAGAAAAGGAGATTATAAAGTTTATGTTGGTGGTTCTTTGCCTTCTCAAAGAAGTGAAGATTTAGGAGCTTCAAAAACAATTTCTACAGTGGTTTCTTTATAAGATTAAGAATCTAAACAAAGAATACAATGTGAGATTCTTCACTTTCGCTCAGAATGACATTCGGTACTTGTTATTCTGAACGAAGTGTAACGGAAATGAAGAATCTTTGTGCTCATTAATACTTGAAATTCGTCAATATCATTCAGAATAACGATTTTCAAAACAACATACCATAACCATTTATAAAAAGGCTATTTCATTTGAAATAGTCTTTTTTCATTTAATAAACCAATACACTTAAACAATAAAACATTTGTGGTAGCTAAATTGTATCAAAGAGAATTATTTTTGAGGCTCAAATAAAACATAAAAGTTTAAACATTAACTTATGAATTACAAGATTAAAATATCTGTATTAATCGTTTTTTTGGTTTCATTAACTTTAAAAATGTCAGCTCAAGATTTGCCCTATGGTTTTCCTAAAACCGATAGAACAAAGTTAAACTTAAATCAAGATTGGAAATTTCACTTAGGAAATCCAGAAGCTAAAAATTATGAGATTTCGGTAGATGATTCTAAATGGGAATCTGTTACAGTACCTCACACTCTAAAACTAACATCACTTACATTAGATGGTTTACAAGATGAAAAAACACAATTAGTTTTTCATAGAGAAGTAGGTTGGTACAGAAGAAATATTGAAGTTAATAATACTTCAAAAAAAATATTTTTAGAGTTTGAAGGCGCTCATCAAGTTACAGACTTATGGGTAAATGGAAAACATGTTGGACAGTTTGCTGTTGGTGGTTATTCTCCTTTTCATTTCGATATTTCAAATTTTGTAAAAAAAGGAACAAACCAAGTAACATTATTGGTTGATAACAGAAGAAATGAAATTATTCCTCCAGATCCAGGACCTTTTGATTATGTAAAATTTAGTGGTTTATATAGAGATGTTTACTTAGTTGAAACAAATCCAGTACACGTAACTTTTAATTGGGAAACCTTAAATTCTGGTGTAAACATAACTACACCAACAATTGATGTAGTTAATAAAAATGCTGTAATTGATATAAAAACTTCAGTAAAAAATGAAAATTCTACAGCTGTTAATTGTGAATTAGTTACTCGATTAATTGATAAAGAAGGATTGGTAGTTTTAAAATTAGTAAATACTTCTGAAATAAAAAGCGGACAAGAGTTTCAATTCAACCAAATTGGAAGTATTGAAGACAATGTACATTTTTGGGACATTGATAATCCTTACTTATACAGAGTAAATAGTGTTGTAAAAATTAATAATCAAGAAATTGATTTTGTTGAAAACAAAATTGGACTTAGAAAGTTTGAATTGGATCCTGTTAGAGGTTTTGTATTAAACAATAAACCAATTAAACTTATTGGGGCAAATCGTCACCAACAGTTTCCTTATATTGGCGATGCTGTTCCAAATGCACTTCATTATAAAGATATGTTACAGTTTAAAGAATTCGGCTTTAATATTGTTAGAACAGCACATTATCCACATGATAATGCTTTACTTGATGCTTGTGATGAATTAGGTATTTTGGCTTATGAAGAAGCTCCAACTTGGGTGTCAATGTCGCAAGATGGTGCTTGGTGGGATAATCTAGAAGAAGCTGCTAGAATTTTAGTTAGAAATCATAGAAACCACCCTTCAATTGTAATGTGGGGAGCAGGTGTAAACCATAGAGGTTATGTGCCTAGAGTTCATAACACAATTAAACAAGAAGATCCAACTAGATTAACAGCATCGCAAGGAGCACGTTGGACAGGTTGGCAAACTTCTGGTTTAACAGATATTAATGCAAATATGTTGTACGGACCATTTATTTGGGATAGAACTGAACCTATGTTTGCTATGGAAGGAAGGCATGGCGCTAAAGGAGTTGCACCTTATATGCGTGATGATTTAATGACTGGTTTAATTTCTTGGACTGCACATGCATACTATACCTTTCACCCTACACATGCAAAATCTAATGACAAAATAGATAGAACAAGAAGTGGTATGATGACTATTTTTAGATACCCAAGACCTGAGTTAGATTGGTACAAAACTGAATTTAAAAAAGAGCCTTTTGTTAAAATTGTTGAAGATTGGAAAGAAGGAATTGAGGAAGTTACGGTATTTAGTAATGCTCCTGAAGTATCTCTATTTAAAAATGGAAAGTTAATTGAAAAATTGAAGCCAAGTAATGATACTAGTTATGTTGGTTTAAAACATGCGCCTTTTCATTTTAAAAATGTTAATTATGAAAATGGGAGTTTAGTTGCTAAGGCTCATTTTAATAATGGAAAATCTTTGGAAACTAAAAAATCTACAGCAGGGAAACCATATGCTATTCAATTAAAAATTGATTCAGAAGGAAGAACTTTTACTGCAGACAATAATGACGTGATTTTGGCCTATGCAACGGTAGTTGATAAAAACGGAACAACTGTAACAGATTCAAAAAATATGATACATTTTTCTGTAAAAGGTGATGCGTCAATTATTGGTGATAAAGCAACCATTAATGCTAACCCGATGTTTACCGAATATGGAGTTGCTCCAGTGCTTATAAAAGCTGGTAAAACTGTTGGAGAAATTACAGTTGTAGCAAAATCTAAAAGATTGAAATCTGGAAGTGCAAGTATTTCTTTAATTGGAAATAGTTTAAATGAAATTCAAAAAAATGCAAAACCTATTTACGATTTTGCATCAGAAAGAGTTGATTTAGGTGCTGAAGATCAATTATTACAGTTTGGTTGGAGTCCTTGGAATGGTAAAGACGATTCTAATAATAAATTTTCTTTAAAAAATTTCCCAGGTGTAAAAGCTGAATTAAAAAATGGCTCGAATGAAGGTGTTATTAGATGGCTTGGAGAAATGAACGTTATTGGTAAGTATGGATTTGCTTATGGCGATGGTGTAATTTCAATAGATGCTAAAGGAATGAATTTAGTGTTGAATAATTTACCAAAAGGAACTTATAAGCTGAAGTCTTGGCACCACGCTCCAAGAACTAATTCAGATTTAATGGATCCGAATAAAGATAAAATGAAAAAACTTCAAATTCATAAATTACCTTATGAAAAAGAAGTAATTGTTTCAGTGTCTGAACATAAAATTGTTTCAAAAGTAACCGAAGGAAAACAAATGCAATGGGATTTACCTGGTATTTCTGAGATTATCTTTAAAGCAGATGGTACAAACCCTGTAATTATTAATTTCAACGGAAACGGAAATAAAGGTATTTGGTTGAATGCCTTTGAATTGAGTGAATGGAAATAAGCTAATAAAATATATTAATTTAATAAAAAGGCATAACAATATTTTTATGCCTTTTTATTAAAATCTCCTTAAGACTTATTCTTTTAAATCATTGTTTGGAATTTCACCTCCGTTATTTTTATCTTTCATTTCTCTAACATATTTACTTGGTATAACACCAAATTGCTTTTTAAAACATTTAGAAAAATAAGATGCTGTATTAAACCCAGTCATATACATTATCTCTTTTACTGATAAATTACTTTTATCTAATAATTGCATAGCTCTTTTAAGCCTAATATTTCTTATAAACTCTCCAGAAGACAAGCCTGTAAGTTCTTTAATTTTTAAGTAAAAAGTACTTCTACTTAAACTCATACCTTTTACTAAAATTTCTACACTAAATTCATCATTCATCATATTTTCTTCTACAATTTCGATGGCTTTTTGTAAAAATATTTCATCTGTAGAAGTTACAGTAACTTCATTAGGTTGTAGGGTAATTTCTCGATTAAACTTTTTACGTAATTCCTCTCTATGCTTTAATAAGTTTTGCATTTTTAGTTTAACCATTTCTAAATCGAATGGTTTACGTATGTAGGCGTCTGCCCCATTTTTTAAGCCTTCCATTTCACTTTCTTGTGAAATTTTAGCTGTTAACATTATTACAGGTATATGACTAGTTTCTTGAGTTGTTTTTAACAAATCACATAATACAATACCATCCATAATTGGCATTAATACATCTGTTAAAATAATATTTGGCAACAATTTTTTTGCAAACTCAAAAGCTCGCTCTCCATTTTCTGCTTCATAAATTTCGTAAATGCCTTCCAAGCCTCTTTTTAATAAAGCTCTAATATCTGCATTGTCATCTACAACTAAAACAATAGGTAGTTTAGATTTCTTTTTTGAAAAATTTTGATCTACTATTTCATCTAATACACTAATTGCATGAGACTCTGCATTAACTTGATTAATAAAGGTTTTACTTTCATTTTCATGTACAAAACTTATTCCAGAAACATTTTCATAAGCTTCTTTATTTTTTGGCAACCATACCACAAACATTGTTCCTTTATTTTCTTCAGTAACAACATCAATACTTCCCTTATGAAGTTCTACTAACTTTTTAGTAAATGCTAAACCAATTCCAGATCCTTCAGAATTAATTTTTCTTACATCGCGATCCACATAAAACCGTTCAAAAATAAAATTAAGCCTATGTTTTGGTATCCCAGGCCCAGAATCTTTTACCTGAATAATAAAATAATCTTCTTTATTTGGTAGTTCTTTAATTCCCTTTGGAATTTTAAAATTAACTCCATCATTAACGTTAATTGTTACTTCTCCTAGTTTTGGTGCAAATTTAAAGGCATTAGATAATAAGTTATTTAATATTTTCTCAACTGCATCTTGATCAAACCAAGAATTAATAACTTCTTTGTCAGAATTTATTTCAAATTTCACATCCTTTTTATGGCTTAAAAATTGAAATGGTTCTCCAACTACTCTAACAAAGTCAACAATATCACCTTCACCAACTTTTAAATCCATTTTACCTTTATCCATTTTTCTAAAATCGAGCAACTGATTTACTAAACGCAATAAATAATCGGTATTTTTATGCATTAACTTATGCTGTTCAACAACAACTTCTGGTAGTTTTATATCTAAATTTTGAAGGTATTCTAAAGGTCCTTTAATAAGGGTTAGAGGGGTTCTAAATTCATGAGATATGTTTGTAAAAAATTCTAACTTCAATCTATGAATTTCTTCGTGCTTTTCTTTTTCTATATGTTCTAATTCTAATTGATGTTTTTTAGTTGATTTAATTATAGTAAATCTTCTAAACAACATTAAACTTCCTAAAAACATTAATAAATACAGCGCATTTGCCCAATTTGTTCTCCAAAATGGAGGAATAATTTCTATTTTTAATTCTGCTGGTTCTTCATTCCATAATCCATCATTATTAGATGATTTAACTTTTAGTGTATAAGAACCCGGTTCTAAGTTTGTATAAGTAGCAAACCTTTTATCTGATGTTGTATAAATCCAATCTTTATTAAATCCCTCTAACTTATATGCGTAATGGTTTTTACTTGGAGCCGCAAAATGCAATCCCGCAAATTCAAAAGAAAAACTATTTTCTTGGTATTTTAATTTAACTTCATCAATCTCATTTATTGATTTTTCTAAAATTACCCGACCATTTATTTTCTCTCCAATTTCAACTTGCTCATTAAATATTAATAAATTAGTAAAAACAGTTTCTGGCTTATCTGTATTATCTTTTATATTATCTGCTGTAAAAATATTAAACCCATTTACTCCTCCAAAGTATAACTCTCCGTTATCTCTTTTAAAACTAACCTTTTCACCAAACTCATTGCTTTGTAAACCGTCATTAATATCGTAATTTTTAAATTTTTCATTTTCTATGGTAAACTTTGACAAACCTCCATTTGTAGATAACCAAAGAGCTCCTTGATCATCTTCAATTATAGACTTAATTACATCGTTTGGTAGTCCTTGCTTTATAGAATAAACTTTGAAATGCCCTTTTGAATTATTAGATGGTACAAATTTATTTAAACCTCCTCCAAAAGTACCTATCCATATATCACCAGTAGAACTTTCAAAAATATTTAAAATATAGTTATGGCTTAAACTTGTTTTATCTCCTGGTATGTTTTGGTATACAACAAATTTCGGATTCTTTTTTAAAGATTCTTCTTTAGTTAAAAAAGCTAAACCTTCACTAGTAGCAAACCATATATCACCTTTTTTATCTTGAATAATATCTCTTATAATACTACTTGGCAAACTTGAAGTATCATTTGGTTTATCAAATAAAATGTCTTTTTTATATTGATTATCACCACTTTTAAGCCACCTATATAAACCTCCATTATATGTTCCAAACCATAAATTTTTTGAACTATCCTTTAAAATTGAAAAAACACTTCTACCTATTTCATTTATATTTTCTGCTACAATAGTATTGGTTAGGTTTGGATTTGTAATGTCTACCCTAAATAATCCGGACCAATTGGCCGTACCAAATAACAATTCTTTTTTATTGTTTGTTTCAATTTCAACCACACAAATTGGTGATTTTTCGCCTAATAACTTTTTAAAATTAGTATAGGTTCCATCATTGTCCTTTTTAGACACAACATTTAAACCTCCTTCTTCAGTTCCAAACCACATTGCTCCGTTACTATCTTCAAAAATAAGTTTAATATTACTTGAACTTAAACTTGTTGGTGCAACGGTTTTTCCAAAATATTTAAATTGCTTTCTATTTGGATCTAAAATATTTACACCACCTCCATTTGAACCAACCCAAATTATACCTGTTCTATCTACAAATAAAGATTTTACACTACTTTTTGCTAAACTATATTTAGAGTTATTAGGGTCGTAGGTAAATTTATTTTTCATTAATAAATTTTCTTTCTCCCCTAAGGTTTGAAAACTAGACAAACCTTTAATACTCCCTGCCCAAATTTGATTTTTATATGAAACTAACTTATTAAAAACTCCTGTGCTAATTAAGTGTCTAGTTACAATTCCGTTATTTTGTTTAATTAAAAACAAACCACCAGTAGTTCCTAAAATTAACCGTCCATGAGAATCTTCACAAATACTTCTAACGGCCACTACAGGTGTTAGCTTAAAATAAGGATTGGCACTTTCATAAATAAAATCACCTTCTTTACTCTTTATCATTTTTCCAGTACCATTAATCTCACCCATCCATAACTGCCCATTCGTATCTTCATAAAATGTAGATACATTTAATTTTTTCCCATTTTTATATGGATAATCTTCTGATATTTTTACATGATGAAATTTTACTGGAGACGTTAAATTGTTTAAATCCAACATATCAATACCTTCTAAAGTAGAAATCCACAATCTGTTACTCCTGTCTCTATATATAGAATTTATTTGATCGTGAGAAATACTATGAGGGTTATTACTATCGTGTTTGTAATGTGTAAACTTATTGGTAGATTGATTGTAAAAATTTAAACCATCACCAGTAGTTCCTATCCATAAATTATCATCTTTGTCACCAACAATTGTATAAATCAAATTACTGCTTATACTGTTTGGATTGTTAGGGTCTGGTTTAAAAATTTCAAACTCATAACCGTTATATTTATTCAATCCATCGTGAGTTCCAAACCACATAAACCCTTTTTTATCTTGATAAATTGTATTTACATCATTTTGCGACAAACCATCTTCAGTTAATAAATGATCAAACCTCACCGAGTTTTGAGAAAAACAATGGCTTGCAAAAAACAAGAAAAGGACTACAATTTTAAGCTTTAACATTTTATGCATTTTATATTTTTAAAACAAGTTTACAAAAATAAGATTTAACTAGCATGAATAAAACAATTCATACAAAAATTTAAAGCTAAAAAGCTTAAAATTAAGTAAGGAATATACTCATTTTTTTGAATAATATTCATTATTTTTATAAGATAAACTTCATACTGACATGTACCTAAAAAAGATTCTAAAAATTGCGCTTTTTTTTACCTTCTTAATTTTATTTCAAGTAACATCTAATGCCCAAGATAAGGTAATAAAAGGAAAGGTTCTAGCCTTTAAAATTTACCCACTAAAAAACGTTACTGTTGAAACAAAAAAAACTAAGAATCGGACAGTTACAGATTCTTTAGGTAATTTTTCAATCAAATGTTCTAAAAAAGATGCAATAAAAGTTAAAGCTTATGGTTTTAACAATTATTCATTTAAGGCTAAAGGAATAGATTCTATTAATGCCAATTTAATATATATTGAAGGTAAAAACTCCTATAAAGATGTCATAAAATATGACTACATGACCAAAGAACAATTAAATTATTGCTTAGAAAATTTAATTGAAGACAATAACAATTACGACATATACCAATCTGTTTATGAAGTTATTGAACTTATTTACCCAGGCGTAAATATTTATGAAAGCCCCGATGATGGACGAACCATAATTGAATTAGCTTCGAGAGGTCCCAAATCTATATTTGCAAAACCTGATGCCCTTTTAGTTATAGATGGAATGGTAGTTCAAGATATTTCATCAGTTATACCTGCAAATATAAAAACTATTAAAGTTTTAACAGGAAATAAAGCTGGACATTGGGGAATGAGAGGTGGAAATGGTGCTATTGAAATTACATTAAAATACGAATAAGAAAACGTTTTTTTAATCTAATTAACATTATTTTTTTTTCCTAAATAAGTATAATATCTTTGTAGTAAATATTATACATTCATGAAAATTATTATTGCTGGAGCAGGAGATGTTGGGTTTCACTTAGCCAAATTACTTTCTTTTGAATCCCAAGACATTTTTCTAATTGATTCTGATGCAGAAAAATTAGACTATGCCAGTAGCCATATAGATGTTATTACTAAAAAAGGAGATGCAACTTCTTTAAAACTTTTAAGAGAAGTTGGTATTGCTAGTGCAGATATTTTTCTGGCTGTAACTGAATCTCAAAACACTAATTTTACCATAGCTGTTTTAGCAAAAAAATTAGGAGCAAAAAAAACAATTGCACGTATTTCTAATCATGAATTTACTCAAAATTCTGAAATCGATTTTTCAGAAATTGGTATAGATAGCATGATTTCTCCTGGAGAATTAGCTTCAGACGAAATAAAAATGCTTTTAAATCAATCTGCATTTAATGACACTATTCAATTTGAAAATGGAACATTAAATATTTTAGGAAGTACATTAGAATATACATCGCCGCTTATTGGTTTAACAGTCCAAGAAGCAACAGGAAAATTTACAAACGTAGATTTTATTACCATTGCCATTAAACCAGAAAACAGTGATGAAACTATAATTCCAAGAGGAAATACTGTTTATCAAGCAAACGATCAAATATATTTTTCTACACCTAAAGAAAGTATTAAAGATTTATACCAACTTATGGGTAAAACCCAATTTGGTGTTAAAGATGTTATGATTCTTGGTGGTGGTAAAATTGGAGTAAAAGCTGCTAGAAACCTTTGCCCTAATTTTAATATTAAACTAATTGAAATTGATAAGGACAAAGCTTTTGAAGTTGCTGAAAAAGTACCAAATGCACTTATAATTAAAGGAGACGGTAGAGATGTTGAGTTATTAGAAGAAGAAGATATTGCTGAAATGGATGCTTTTATAGCTGTTACAGGAAATTCTGAAACCAACATAATGTCTTGCTTAGTTGCAAAATCTAAAGGTGTTAAAAAAACGATAGCTTTAGTTGAAAATATGGACTACATAAACATATCTCAAACTATTGGTATTGACACACTTATAAACAAAAAATTATTAGCTGCAAGTGCTATTTTTAAGCACGTACGTAAAGGTGAAGTTTTAAAATTAGCCAACCTACATAATGTAGATGCTGAAGTATTGGAATTTTTAGTTAAAGAAAATTCTCTAGTAACAAAAAATATAGTAAAAGATATTAAAATTACTAAAAAAGCGGTTTTTGGTGGGGTTATTAGAAACGGAGTTGCTATGATGACTTTTGGAGATTTCCAAATAAAAGCTGGAGATAAAGCTGTGGTATTTTGCTTGCCTGAAGCTATTCATAAAGTTGAAAAACTATTTAACTAAAATGAATCAGCTAAACATTAAAATAATAATCAGCTTTTTAGGTTTAACATCTATGCTAAACGGTGTATTTATGTTAATAGCTGTACCATTTAGTATTTACCATAAAGAAGAAGCTCAATGGGGAATTTTATACGCTGGTTTAACAACCATTGCTTTAGGATTTACACTTTGGTTTACAAATAGAAAAGCAAAAAAGAATTTAGGAAAAAAAGAAGGCTATATAATTGTTACACTTGGCTGGTTAATGCTATCCTTTACAGGAACTCTCCCCTATGTTTTCACAAATACAATCCCACAATTTACAGATGCCTTTTTTGAAACTATTTCTGGTTATTCCACAACTGGTTCATCCATTTTAACTGACATTGAATCTATGCCAAAAGGTATACTTTTTTGGCGAAGTGCAACGCATTGGATTGGTGGTATGGGTATTATTGTATTAACAGTAGCTATTTTACCGTTATTAGGTATTGGTGGTATGCAGTTATTTATGGCTGAAGCTCCTGGACCAAGTGCAGATAAAATGCATCCAAGAATTACAGAAACGGCTAAAAGACTTTGGTTAATTTATTTTTCTTTGACGTTTACTGAGTTTTTTCTTTTAAAAATTGCTGGAATGACCTGGTTTGATGCCATTAACCACGCAATGGCAACTATGAGTACTGGAGGGTTTTCAACAAAAAATTCAAGTATTGCATATTATAACAATGCTCCTTTAATTCAATATATAATTACGGCATTTATGTTTGTAGCTGGTGCCAACTTTGTATTAACTTACTTTGCTTTAAAAGGTAAAATTAGAAAGGTTTTTAAAAGTGAAGAATTTAAATATTATTTTTTCGGTGTTATTGGTTTTACCTTAGTTCTAACTATAATAATTCTTAATTATAGAGATCCTAATTTGGTAACAAGCATACATCATCCAGAGCCTTATGGTAAAATTGAAAGTGCTTTTAGACACGCTGCTTTTCAAGTAGTTTCAGTACTAACAACAACAGGGTTTGTTTCTGCTGATTTTACTATGTGGAGTTCTATTGGAACAATGCTAATGTTCTCTTTATTTTTTATTGGTGGTTCTGCGGGCTCTACAAGTGGTGGTGTAAAAATTGTAAGACATATTATAATTATAAAAAACAGTATACTAGAATTTAAAAAATTACTTCACCCACATGCCATATTACCTGTGCGTTATGACGGAGCAGGAATACAACAAAACATTGTATTTAACATTCTATCTTTCTTTGTACTTTACATGGGTATATTTATAGTTAGCTCTGTTATTTTAGCAATTTTTGGCCTAGATTTTATTTCTGCAATGGGAGCAGCAGCTTCATCATTGGGTAATATTGGTCCAGCTGTTGGTACTGTAAGTCCTGTTGATAATTTTTCGCATTTATCTATTCCTGCAAAATGGACTTGTTCCTTTTTAATGCTAATTGGTAGATTGGAATTATTTACAGTATTAATACTGTTAACACCTTTCTTTTGGAAGAAAAACTAATTAAGAAATTACATTCCTAAGATTTTTTTACCTTCTTCTGAAATATTAGCTGTTGACCATTTTGGTTCAAATACAACATTTACATTGGTGTAAATTGAAGGATGTTTTTGTGCAATGGTTTCTTTAATATTACTTATTATAGTTTCACCTAACGGGCAAGATGGCGTTGAAAATGTTAAATCTATATCCACTTCACCTTTACCTTCATCATAGTTTAGTTCGTAAATTAAACCTAAATCAACAATGTTAATTTCAATTTCAGGATCCATAACATTTTTCAACAATTCTAATAATTCTAATTCAAATTGAGTGATTTCTTCTTTAGTCATTTTCAACAGATTTTACTTTATGAGTAATCATTTTAAATATATTTACATTGTATAAAATAGCAACCAATAACAATGCATAACTACCAATTTTTATAAATAGAAGTTGGTTAAACAATAAACCAATTACAAATGATGCTATAAATACAAAATAGATGATGATTTGAATATTAGCTATTTTTTCAGAATACAATTCTCTTGGCAACGGTGTTTTTGTTTTTCCAACCAATTTTTGATATTTATTCAACCAAACTATAAATGGTAAGGTTTTATAAGTTTGTCCTAAAATTAAGGTAGTAATTAACCCAAATACAATTGAAAAACCATAAAAAGTGATAATTCTATAAATAAATTCAACTTCAAAAGATGTGTTTAAAACTATAAATCCTATTAAAATAAAAGGCACAAAAATAGCTGCAATTGCCAACATAGAATACTGCATACCAACATCTAATTTTTTACGCAACCTCTTTTTGTATGAATCATAAATAAAGGAAACAAAAAACAAAACTCCACTAATAATTAATAGCGGAATTAGATAATCAATTAGTTCATTTTTAAATAAAAACCAATTAATTACCGCTACAATTAATCCTCCATTTACCAAATAATAAGCAAATGTTAGTTTCTTTTCTTTTAACTCGTGCGAAATTAAAAACATTGGTATTAAGGTAGCTCCTACTCCGATAATCAATAAAACAAACCAACCTATTAACCCAATTGTTGCGTGTATTTTTAAATAATGAAGATGAATTTCAGAAAGAAAATTAAACTTAAAATTCAATGCGATTAAGGTTCCAATTAATTCAGTAATTAGCAACCAAAAAACCGAAGTAATTACAAACGTAGATTTAATGTTTTTTAAGGTAGCATTTTTATACGTTAATAGAATATTTACCACAAATAATAACAGCGATAAAAACATACAAATTGATGCATACGGTAGCAATGTAACATAAGATCCTACCCAAAAACTATACGATAAAAACAATACGCTAACAGCTGAAAACCAAAAAGTAACTTTTGCTAATTTTTCGCTAAATAAAGCTGTTTCAAAAACCACAGGAACTAATTGATAAAGCGCTCCAAAAACAATCATAGAAGCCCAACCTAACACCGCAATATGGGTTATGGCTATTAGTTTTGTATTAAAATAGGCTTGCAATAAACTTTCATCGGCTAAAATTATAAGTACAGCTAAAACCAATAAACTAATTGCTCCAAAAATAAAATGAGGAACAACTACACTACTATGTGGCGCATTATTTGTTTGTAAACCATTCATTAAGCTCTTCTTATTAATAGTTGAATATTATGTTCATCAATTTTATTGTAAAAAATATCGAAGTTTCTTTCTTTTAATTCTGGCAATAAAAATTGAGGAACTTTTTTATGATCTACTACCAAACAAAAACCTTCAGGCAGAGTTTCTAACTTTTCTAAAATGGTTGTCATTGGTTCTGGCATTTCTAAATGACGAACATCAATATGTTCCATTTTACCAATGTAAGTTTTATAAACATCGTCAAAATTATTTTCAGAAGTACAAGTAGATTCTGAAACATTGATTTCTGCGTCTTCAACTTTTTGAAAATAGGTATAAACCAAATCATTCTTTCGCTCAACTTCGGCAATAAAACCTTTAGATTTTAATACATTAATTAAAGGAATTGGTTCAAACGTATTTATAATTTCTAATGTTTGCCCTTTTTTAAGTATTTTTATCTTCTCCATTATAGCCTTAAAAGGGTCTGTACCTCCAGCTAATAATTCCCTTACATCAAAACTTAACACATTACTTTTATCCATAATAATTTCTTCTTTTTGTGAAGTTTCTTCAGTATCATTTTCAATTTCAAACCCAATAGTTTTCAACTTACTTAAAAATGTTTCAACAGAAATCCCTCCAATTTTTGCAGCATCGGAAATGGTAACTCTTGGAGCTAATACTTTTCTTAATAAAGGATTCTGTAACTTTTTAAAATGCGGATTTATAGATGCAATAATATCTATAGCACTTTTATGTTCTTTAATTAAAGTTGAAATTTTTGTATGTTGAGAAATCTTCACCTTATTTAGATTATTTCTAAACAAAGATATAAAAATAAAAGATAGTTTTATCTTCTATTTTGTGATTTATTGTAAAAATTCTTTCACTTTGTCAAAATCTAATCCTCCATAATTCCCTGAACTCATTAACAATACAGCTGTTTCAGCTAAATTTTGAGAAAATAAATAATTTCTAAATTCTTCTGGGTTTGTGTAAATAATTAAATCGTCACGATTAAAAGCTTCTTTAATTTGTTCAGCTGAAACTTCTTCTAACTTTTTAATTTCAACAGCGTGAGGTGAGTAAAATACCACAGCTTTATCGGCTGAATTTAACGCTCCTTCATATTCTTTTAGAAATTCAGCATTTAAACTGCTATAAGTATGTAATTCTAAACAAGCCAATACAGTTCTTTCTGCGTATTGATCTTTAACAGCGTTTGTAGTAGCTTGGACTTTACTCGGTGAATGTGCAAAATCTTTAAAAACTACTGTTGAATTATTTTCTGCAATTTTTTCTAAACGTTTACTTGCACCTTTAAAAGTTGAAATTGCCTCGTAAAATTCCTCCTCTCCTATTCCCATATGCTGACAAATCCACTTTGCACCTGCCATATTTTGCAAATTATGTTTTCCAAAAATTTCTAAAGGCATTTCGCCGTCAGGCGTTTCAATAAAAGTAGTTCCGTTTACAATAGTATGTTCAGGTGTTCCGTAAGCGTATTTTTTTATTGGGCTTTCAGAATTTTCAACAACGTTTTTTACCTCAACATCTTCTTCATTATACACCATAATTCCGCCATTGGTTAAGGAATCTGTAAAAATGGAAAACTGCTCCACATAGTTTTCAAAAGTTGGAAAAACGTTTATATGATCCCAAGCTATTCCACTAATTAGTGCAATATTAGGCTTGTACAAATGAAACTTCGGTCGTAAATCTATGGGTGAGCTCAAATACTCATCACCTTCTAGTACCATAAATTCATTTTCTTTAGTTAAATGAACCATAGTTTCAAAACCTTCTAATTGAGCACCAACCATATAATCAACCTCAACAGAATGATAATTTAAAACATGTAAAATCATTGAAGTTATAGTAGTTTTTCCGTGAGAACCACCAATAACCACACGAGTTTTATCTTTACTTTGCTCGTATAAAAATTCTGGATACGAATATATTTTTAAACCTAACTCTTTTGCCTTTAACAATTCAGGATTGTCACCTTTTGCGTGCATACCTAAAATAACTGCACCTATATTAGCTGACAATTTTTCAGGAAACCAGCCAAACGCTTTTGGCAATAAACCACGTTTTTCAAGGCGAGATTTAGAAGGTTCAAAAATGGTATCGTCACTTCCTGTAATTTGGTATCCTTTTTGTTGTAGTGCAATAGCTAAGTTGTGCATTGCACTTCCACCAATAGCAATAAAATGTATATTCATTCTGAAAAATTTGTAGCGTAAATGTACAAAATAGCTTTCAGAATTTTTATAAATTTAAGAACACTAATTAAAAAGTTAGTTTCACGAGCTAAAACGTATTGTTTACTCAATTATACGTCTGTTTGATACTTTATACAAGTATCTTTAGTATCTAAAATGAATGAATTATGAAAAAAATTGCCTTAACATTAATGTCTGTATTTTTATTCTCTCACGTATCAAAAGCCCAAAAATTTGACAACTATTCCAATTTATGGAAGGAAGTTCAACAAAATGAAGTTAAAAACCTGCCTAAATCTGCTTTAAAAGTGGTTGAAACCATTTATAAAAAAGCTGAAAAACAGAAAAACTCTCCTCAACTAGTAAAAGCATTACTATATAAATCAAAATTTGCATTAACTTTAGAAGAAGATGCGAAATTAAGTGTTATATCTAATTTAAAAACTGAAATTGAAAAGGCTGAAACTCCAACAAAAAATGTATTGGAAAGTGTATTGGCAAATTTATACTGGCAATATTTTCAACAAAATAGATGGAAATTTTATAATAGAACAAAAACATCTGAAAAAATAGATACTGTTGATTTTAGAACTTGGGATTTAAATACATTGTTTACTGAAATTCACACTCATTTTCAAAATTCATTACAAAACGGAATTATTCTACAACAAACTAAATTAGAACAGTTTAACGATATTTTACATCTTCAAAAAGATTCAAAATTATATAGACCAACTTTATACGATTTTATTGCTCACAATGCATTAGACTTTTACAAAACTTCTGAAAACTCCATCACAAAACCAGCAGATAAATTTGTGATTTCAGCAAAAGATTTTGAACAGTTTTATAAGATAAACACAAGTTATCTAAATGAAAAAGACAAGCAATCATTGCAATTAAATGCCTTAAACATTTATCAAAGCTTAATTGCTTTTCATAATAAAAATAACAATAAAAATGCTTTTGTTTCTGTTGAGTTAGAACGATTGAAATTCTTAAACCAACATTCAAATTTTGAAGGTGAAAATGAACTGTTTTTCAACAAATTAATTGAGTTAAAAGAAGATTTTAAAAGCCACGAAGCTTCAACTTTAATAGATTTTGAAATTGCGAGTGTTCACAACGAAAAAGGAAACGAATACAATTCTGAAAATACAAAACATCAGTTTGAAAAGGCAAAAGCTGTTGAAATCTGTGATTTAGCAATAGAAAAATTCCCTGAAAGTTTAGGGACCAAACAATGTAAAAACCTAAAAGAAAGCATTTTACAACAAGAAATAAGCATAATTACGGAAAAACATATTCCAACTAATTTACATAGTAAAATATCAGTTTTCTTCAAAAACTTTAATAAATTAAATACAACCATTTATAAAGTTTCGGAAAAAGAAATTAGAACTTTTAATAAAATTTATAATGATTCTACAAAGATTGCTTATATAAATAAACTCAAAAAAGTTGAAGCATTAAAAAACACATTAAAAAACGAAAAAGATTACCAACAGCACATTACAGAAATTGTACTACCTCCTTTAAAAAATGGAAACTATTTATTGGTTGCTTCACCTCAAGAAGTACTCAATAAAAATTCAACTTTTGCAACTACAACTATTCAAAGTACAAACATTTCTGTTGTTCAAAAAAGCACAAATGAGCAACATATTTATCAGGTAATAGATAGAAATACAGGAGAACCTTTTACTGATGCAAAGGTCTCTGTAAAAAACTACGACATTAGCAGATATAACAAATCTATCTCAAAAAATTTAGTTACAAACGAGTTTGGTGAATTTAATTTTAAAACTAGAAATTATCACAGAAATGTAGCAATTACAGTAGAAACTAAAAATGAAAAAGCAGCTTTTGAAGATTATTATTTAAACGAAAATAGAAAACCACGCATTGAAAAAAATAACGATGATGAAATAACTATTAAACCATTTATTTTTACTGATAGAAGTATTTATAGACCTGGACAAACGGTTCATTTTAAAGCTATTTTCTTAAAAAAACAAGGAGACAAATCTGAAGTTTTCACCAATGAATACGTTAGTTTTATTTTGGAAAACCCTAATGGAGAGGAAATCAAAGAAATTGAATTAAAATTAAATGAGTTTGGTTCAGTTTCAGAATCTTTCATTTTACCAAATAATGGTTTAAACGGTGAATACACAATTTATGTAGATGAAAGTTATGAACACGATAACACTAACTTTTACAACAATGCTGATTATGATTTTGACTATTTAGAACATACTATTTCCGTAGAAGAATACAAACGTCCAAAATTTGAAGCAGAGTTTAAACCTGTAACCGAAACTTTTAAATTAAACGATTCAGTTACTGTAAAAGGAAACGCAACCGCATTTGCTGGCAGTTCAATTTCTGATGCTAAAGTTACGTATAGAGTTCATAGAAAAGTAATTTATCCACGTTGGTTTTATTGGTACAGACCGTCTTACAATACTTCAGGAGCGATGGAAATTACACATGGTGAAACTAAAACTGATAATGAAGGAAACTTTGAAATCACGTTTAAATCCATTCCAGATAAAAGTGCTGACAAGGAGAATAAACCTGTTTTCACTTATGAAATTGAAGCAGATATTACAGATATAAATGGAGAAACTAGAAGTGCAACTACTTTGGTAAAAGTTGGGTATCATACATTAGATATTTCAGCAAGTATTTCGGATAAAATTGATTTGAATGAAAAAACTCATAAAATCACATTAACTACCAACAATTTAAACGGAGAATTTGTTCCAACTAAAGGAGCTTTAAAAATTTACAAACTATTAGCACCAGTAAATGTATTGCGAGAAAGACCTTGGAGTGTTCCTGATTATCAAGTTTTATCTAAAAATGAATATCAAAATTTATTTCCACACGAACCTTACACAAACGATGAAAACAAGGTTAATAACTGGAAAAAAGGAGCTTTAGTTTATGAAACTGAATTTAACACTGAAGAAAGTAAAGAAATACAGTTAAAAAAGATTAAAAATTGGAACATTGGCAAATATTTAATTGAAGTTGAAGCCAATGATAAATTCAATCAAAAAGTTGAAGATAAAACTCGATTTTCAGTTTTCAATTCAAAAAAACCTGCTGTTGCAGACAATCAGTTATTTGAAATTTCAACCGATAAGAACTTGTACAAAACCAATGAAAATGTTCAGCTAAAAATTGGTTCAGCTTCTAATGAAGTTTTTGTAACTATTGCCATTGAAAAAAATCATAAAATTGTAAGTCAGCAAATTGTAAAACTTAATAATGAAGTAAAATTCATTAAAATTCCAGTAGAACAAGAAGATTTAGGCGGCTTTGCAATTAAGTACAGTTTTTCAGCATACAATAGTTTTAAAAGTGGCGTTTTAAATATTGCTGTACCAAAACAGTTAAACGATATTTCTATTGAAACACAAACCTTTAGAAATAAGCTACAACCAGGACAAGAAGAAACGTGGAGTTTTAAAATTAAAGGAGCAAACAAAGACAAAATCACTGCAGAAGTTTTGGCTAGTATGTACGATGCTTCTTTAGATCAATTTAAATCTCATAGTTGGAGTTTTAATCCAATTCAACATTCATCATATTACAGCTATAACAATTGGAATACGCAGAATTCATACGGTAATACTAGCTTTAGAGTTTATAATTTATCAAGACATTATTATAACAATCAAACGCAAAATTTTGATAAGTTAAATTGGTTTGGGTTTAGTTTGAATAACAATCGTTATTTACAACGAACTTATATGGCAAAAGCTAAAGCTAGTGTTGAACGAAAAGAATCACAAAGAAGTTCTTATGATAAAATAGTTTCAGGTGTTGTAACAGATAATGATGGGCAACCTTTACCTGGAGTTTCGGTTATTATTTCAGGTACAACTTTTGGAACTCAAACAGATTTTGATGGTGCCTACTCAATAAAAGTAAAAAAAGGAGATGAATTGCAATATAGTTATATTGGATTTTCTACAACTGGTAAAACAATTGGAACCTCATCTACAATGGATATTTCTTTGGAAGCATCAAATGAAGCATTAGAAGAAGTTGTTGTTGTTGGTTATGGAACACAAAGAAAAGCAAGTTTAACTGGATCAATCTCTACAGTAAAATCTGAAGTTTCAGAAGATGTATCAATGATTCTAGAGGGAAAAGTTGCAGGTGTAAACATCTCTGGAACATCAGGAGCCAATAAAAAAGTAATGATTAGAGGCACAAATTCAACAAATACCAAAAATGCATTATATATTGTTGACGGCGTGCCTGTAAATAAATTTGAAATTGGTAATGCTGAAATTTTATCTATTAATGTTTTAAAAGATGCTGCAGCTACTTCAATTTATGGCTCTCGTGGAGCAAATGGAGTAATAATAATTTCCACAAAAAGTGGACAAAAAAAGTTAGAAAAAGATCTAGCAAATGTAAAGGCAAGAAAAAACTTTAAAGAAACCGCTTTCTTTTTCCCTCATTTAAAAACCGATAAAGATGGTTGCGTAAGTTTCAACTTTACAATGCCAGAAGCATTAACACGTTGGAAATTGCAGTTATTGGCACATACTCCACAGCTAGAAACTGCAACTAAAACCTTAACAACAGTTACACAAAAAGACCTAATGGTATTACCAAATCCACCACGTTTTTTACGTGAGGGTGATGTTTTACAGTTTTCTAGTAAAATTTCTAATTTATCTGATAAAGCTTTAAATGGAGTTGCTCAATTGGTGTTAACAGATGCAATTACTGGTCAGGATGTTACAAAACAACTTCTAAAAGCTTCTCTCCCTTCGGGAGAGATGTCCAAAGGACAGAGAGGGCTTCAAAACTTTATGGTTGATGCTAAAGGAAATACCAATGTAATGTGGACATTAACTATTCCAGATAATGTTCAAGCAGTACAGTATAAAATTGTAGCAAAAGCTGGAGAATTTTCTGATGGTGAACAAAATGTATTGCCAGTTTTATCTAACAGAATGTTGGTTACTGAAACATTACCAATGTGGGTACGTAGTAAGCAGACAAAAACATTTAAGTTAGATAAACTTATAAATAGCGCTTCGACTCCGCTCAGCGACCGAACATTAAAAAATCATAAGTTAACGTTGGAAATAACTTCCAATCCGGCTTGGTATGCAGTTCAAAGTTTGCCATACTTAATGGAATATCCGTATGAATGTGCTGAGCAAACATTCTCGCGTTATTATGCAAATACCTTGGCTAGCCATATTGCGAATTCAAATCCAAGAATTCAAGAAGTATTTAATCTTTGGAAAACGAGTGATGCATTGGTTTCTAATTTAGAGAAAAATGAAGAATTAAAATCCATAATTATTCAAGAAACTCCTTGGTTACGTGATGCTCAAAATGAAACCGAGCAAAAGAAAAGAATTGGTTTGTTGTTCGATTTAAATAAAATGAAAAACGAGCAAGAAATTGCTTTAAACAAGCTAAAGGAATTACAGTTTAGCAATGGTGGTTTCCCTTGGTTTAAAGGAAGTAAATATCCTAACCGATATATTACACAACACATTGCTTCTAGTTATGGTCATTTAAAACAACTTAGGTCATTGAGCGGAGTCGAAATGACAGATGGTGAAGCATCTAAAATGATTACCAAAGCCGTCCAATTTTTAGATGATGAAATTTTAGATGATTATAACAAACTTTTAGAAAGAGCTAAAAAAACAAGAGAAAAAGCGAAAACAAAATCAAAAGGAATAAAGGCTGAAAAAGAATTTTTAGAAAAAAATAATTTAGGGCATACGCAATTACATTATTTATATATGCGTAGCTTTTATAAGAATGTTGAAGTTCCTTCAAAAGTTCAAAAAGCGGTGGATTATTATACAAAACAATCGGCTACTTACTGGACAGACTTTAATCTATATTCAAAAGGAATGATTGCTTTAATTCAACATAGAAATGAGAATAAAACAATCACTTCTGATATATTAAAATCATTAAAAGAGAATAGCATTACTTCTGAAGAATTAGGAATGTATTGGAAAGCAAATACACCTAGTTGGTTTTGGTATCAATCGCCTATTGAAACACAAGCATTAATGATTGAAGTTTTCGCTGAAGCTGGAAATGTCATTCTGAGTGAAACGAAGAATCTAGAAACCATTGATAACTTAAAAATTTGGTTGTTAAAAAACAAGCAAACCAACCAATGGAAAACAACCAAAGCAACTACAGAAGCTGTTTATGCTTTATTATTACAAGGAAGCGATTGGCTTTCTGTAAATGAATCTGTTGACGTTACTATTGGAACACAAAAAATAGAACCTTCTAAATTAGAAAACGTAAAAGTTGAAGCTGGAACTGGTTATTTTAAAACTTCGTGGAATGGCAATGAAATTACTTCTGAAATGGGTGAAGTTACACTTTCTAAAAAAGATGAAGGAATTGCTTGGGGAGGTTTATATTGGCAATATTTCGAAGATTTAGACAAAATTACTTCGGCTGAAACTCCTTTAAAATTAAGTAAGAAATTATTCTTAAAACAAAATACTAATACCGGTAAAGAATTAACTGAAATTACTGAAAATACAAATTTAAAGGTTGGTGATTTAATTACCGTTAGAGTTGAATTAAGAGCTGATAGACCAATGGAATTTGTGCATATGAAAGATATGAGAGCAAGTGGTTTAGAACCTATAAATGTATTATCGAGCTATAAATGGCAAGATGGTTTAGGTTATTACGAAAGTACAAAAGATGCTTCTACCAACTTTTTTATGGAACGTTTACCAAAAGGCGTGTACGTTTTTGAGTATGATTTACGTGTAAATAATGCCGGAAACTTTAGCAACGGAATTACAACAATTCAAAGTATGTATGCTCCTGAATTTAGTAGCCATAGTGAAGGTGTTAGAGTTAGAATTGAAGATTAGTTGATGGTAAAATATTTAATTTGTCATTCTGAATGAAACGTAGTGAAATGAAGAATCTTTTACGTAACAAACGTGAGATTCTTCACTATCGTTCAGAATGACAATTAACTATTCGCAATGCTGAACTTGATTCAGCATCTCATCCTACTTTTTTTACAGTTTAATCTTCACCGTTTCAGTTTCATCAACAGTATAAGAATGCGAAAAACCTAAAATTTTATAGTTAATCTTACCAATATATTTTACTTCCATTTTTTTGGTAAGAATACTTCCTAATAAACTCCCTAAATTTTTATCGGTAAAAACCTTGTTTACTGGAATATCAACTAATAATGGAATGGTAAATTCTTTTTCAGAAGGAACATTAAAAACTTCCGAAGATACCTCAGCTACTTCATTTCCATTAACTAAAACTTTAATTCCATCAGCTTGAAGTTTTCCTCCTATAATATTTGGATTTTTGAATAAAGCATCTCCTTTTAAGGTTAAATTTTTCTTATCAGATTTTAATACTTTTATATTTTTAACAGTAACAAATTCAGGTGTTTCTCTTACAGAACAGCTAACCAAGCTACAAACAAGAACAAATAGCAATAATCTTTTCATAATATTTTTAAATAAATTTCTCGCAAAGTAATAATTATTTATTTTTTAATACTCAAACTTTTCAACCTTTCAACTTTTAATCATTCAAACTTATTCTATCTTTGCAAAAAACTAAAACAATGGATTTAAATTTGATTCCGAACATAAAACATACTGATAGCAACAATTTCTTTTTATTAGCAGGACCTTGCGCTATTGAAGGTGAAGAAATGGCAATGCGCATTGCTGAACACGTTTTAAAAATAACTGATAAATTGGAGATTCCGTTTATTTTTAAAGGAAGTTTTAAAAAAGCTAACAGAAGTAGAATTGATAGTTTTACAGGAATTGGAGATGAAAAAGCATTGAAAATACTAAAAAAAGTTTCAGAAACTTTTAATGTTCCTACAGTTACAGATATTCATACAAATGAAGATGCTGCAATGGCTGCAGAATATGTAGATGTATTGCAAATTCCTGCGTTTTTAGTTCGCCAAACAGATTTAGTAGTAGCTGCTGCAAAAACTGGAAAAGTTGTAAATTTGAAAAAAGGACAATTTATGAGTCCTTCTGCAATGAAACACGCAGTGCAAAAAGTAAAAGATAGCGGAAACGAAAAAGCTTGGATTACTGATAGAGGAACTATGTTCGGCTACCAAGATATGTTGGTTGATTTTAGAGGAATTCCTGAAATGCAACAATATGCGCCTACAGTTTTAGATATTACACACTCTTTACAACAACCTAACCAAACTAGTGGTGTTACTGGCGGAAGACCAGATATGATTGAAACTATTGCTAGAGCTGGTATTGCAGTTGGTGTTGATGGTTTGTTTATAGAAACTCATTTTGATCCTTCAAATGCAAAAAGTGATGGAGCAAATATGCTAGATTTACAATATTTAGAGGGTTTATTAAGTAATTTAGTTGCTATTAGAAAAACGATTAATCAGTTTTAGCTGTTGGTTGTTGGTTGTTGGTTGTTGGCTAAAAATATTAAATTTTGTCATTCCGAATGGAGTGAAACGGAATGAAGAATCTATTACTATGTGAGATTCTTCGCTAATGCTCAGAATGACATATTTTTAATTGTTCAATATAATTACACAAACCAAGCCTTGTCAGTATTTTCCATAAAAATAGCTGCATCTTTTACTAATTGAATAAACATAGGTTCATTAAAATTTTCCAAAGATTTTACTTGAATAGAACGAACTTGTTTTCGCTTATTATAATTTTTAAGATCTGTGTATTTTTCTTCTAACAAAATACCTTGAACAAAAGCAATGTCTACAAAATTGGTTCCCTTTAAAACATTTAAATAAATCATTGGCTTTTTACAATGCATAAAAAAAGGGATTTTATAACTAAACTTTTCTTCAACTTCTGGAAGCGCCTTATGAATTACACTTCTAACATAAAGCATAATTGATTGATAAGGCTCTTTTTGGCTGTATAAATATTCGTCTATTGGATTCATAAAAAAACACCAACAAGATATAAAATTATGTTGGTGTTTAATATTTTTAATTATTTGTGCTTACTATCCACACTTAGAGTGTCCACAACTTTTACATTTTAAACAACCTTCTTCATAAATTAACCCTTCTGGATCACCACATTCTGGACATTTTTTATCTACAGCTTGTGTACCATCTATAACAAATTGTTTTAATGTACGTGCAATACCGTTTTTCCAAGTGTTAATATTTGTATCGTATAAATTTAAGTTGTTAACTAAATCAACTACGTAAGGAATTGGCATTCCGTGACGTAATACTCCAGATATTAACTTAGCGTAATTCCAATACTCTTTATCAAAAGTTCTAGATAAACCTTCTAAAGTTACTTTATAACCGTGCTTATCTGCAAACTGTAAATCGTATCTTGTTTTACCTTCGTCATCTTTATTTTTAATTACCCAACCTTCTTCTAACCAGGTTGGTAATAAAAATGCATCATCTAATTTACCTGTAAAAATTTCGTAAGGTTTATTATTAATTACTCCTACAACCGCAACCCATTTATCGTAATCATTTTGGAAACGAACTATTTTTGCGTCAATTTTCTTAGGTCTTTTAGGGAAAATAGTTTCAGCATAACATTCACCTTTTTTCTCCTTTTTCTTATCGTCATTAGAAACTAAAATACCACTACGAGAACCATCTCTATAAACTGTAATTCCTTTTAATCCTTTTTTCCAAGATTCAATATAAATATCGCCAACTAAATCTACAGGAACATCTTTAGCCAAGTTAATTGTTGAACTAATTGAGTGCGTAGTATATTTTTGAACTAACGCTTGCATTTCAACACGTTTCTCCCAATCTATTTCTGGGGCAGTTGCACCTTTGTACGGACTCTTATCTATATCTGTTTCTCCAGTTATGTCCATCCAAGTTTTCAATTTACCGTGGTATACATCAAACTCTTCAAACTCATCTCCCATATCATCTACATAAGCAACTTTTGCATTTGGATCGTCTGGATTTATTTTTCTTCTTCTTTTGTATGATAATAAGAATACAGGTTCAATTCCTGATGATGTTTGAGCTAGCATACTTAAACTTCCAGTAGGAGCCACTGTACTTACAGAAATATTTCTACGCCCGTATTTCATCATTCTTTCATAAATATCAGGAAAATCTGTTTCTATCATTTGAACAAACTCAGAGAATTTTTCAATTTCTGGGTTGAAAACTTTAAATTTTCCACGAGAAATAGCCATATCAATACTACTATCAAACTCACCTCTAAATTTAACTTTCATAATTTCATCAACAACCTCAATTGCTTCATCGGTATCAAACTTTTTTCCTAAAGCAGCAACAGCATCTGCTAATGCTGTAAAACCTAAACCAGTTCTACGTCCAGTTTTACCTGTTTTGTACAACAATTTCCAAGTATCAATTTCTACTTGTTTAATGTCTGTTGGTTCTTTATCATGCATTATTTTGTTGAATATTTTATCAACAGCTTCTAGCTCTAAATCAACCAAATCATCCATTAATCTTTGTGTTTCATAAACTACTTTATAAAACTTTTTAAAATCGAACGATGCTTTATCTGTAAATGGGTTATCTACAAAACTATATAAGTTAACTGCAATTAAACGACAGCTATCTCCACCTTGCATTGCAATTTCTGAACAAGGGTTTGTTGAATCATTCTTAAATCCTGGATATACCGATGATGTAGAATAATAATGTTGACGATCCCAGAAAATTAATCCTGGTTCTGCAGTGTTATGTGCACATTTAATTATAGAATCCCATAATTTTTTAGCTTTAACTACTTTGGTATATTTTGGTGTTTCGCTGTCTATTGGCCAACGCAACGTATAATCTTCATCTTTAACAACAGCCAACATAAATTCATCTGACAATCTTAATGAAATATTTGCTCCTGTTATTTTTGTTAAATCTTGTTTTACAGTAATAAAATCTTCAACATCTGGATGTGCAATATCCATAGTAAGCATTAATGCTCCACGTCTACCGTTTTGTGCAACCTCACGAGTTGTATTTGAAAAACGATCCATAAATGAAACCGCTCCAGTTGTAGAACCAGCAGAGTTTGAAACCTGTGCACCATTTGGACGTAAATTTGATAAATCTACTCCTACTCCACATCTACGTTTAAATAATTGTGCTAATTGTTGGTCTGTATGAAAAATACCTCCATAAGAATCGTAAACAGGTGGTACAACCACACAGTTTGATAAAGAAGCAATTACATTAGTATTACCTAAAGAAGACATTACACTTCCTTGTGGAATTGTGTATTTAAAATCTTTAAAAAGCTCAAAAATCTCTTCTTCACCAAGTTTAGAACGAGTTTTTCCGTATTCAGATAAGCCTTCAGTATCAACTTTAGCTTCATCATATTTTTTCTCAATTCTAGCAAACTGAGCAGCCATTCTTTTATGCATATCATTTGGAGAAGACTCTAAATACTCACCATCTTTATTTTTCATGGCGTATTTATTCATCCAAGTTGTTGCTGCAAGTTCATCATCATTAAAGTAGTCTAAACAACTCTTTAACACCTCTTTATAAGTATACGTTTTCGGAAACACTAATTCTTCAGTCATTTTTATTAAGCAGATTTATCGTTTTATTTTTCAAAAATTAAAATTATGCATTAATTAAAAACTAAACAGTCTTATTTAGAATTAGTAATTAACATTTTTTGTTGAAAACTTGTTTGAGTGCCATTTTTTTATTTACTTTGCTTTTCAAAGTACTTTTAACATGAGCGAAAAAGATTATTTACAAGACCTTACAGAAATTAAATCGATAATGAATAAATCTACTCGGTTTATATCACTTAGTGGAATGTCTGGAATTTTAGCTGGCGTGTATGCTTTGATAGGAGCTTTTGTTGGAAAATTCTTAATTAATTCGTATCAGCAAGGCGAAACTGGTATCGAACACTTACCAATTCATTATTTTGAAATTCTACTTTTAGTTGTTGCTAGTATTGTACTGTTACTATCTGTATCTACAGCCTTTTTATTAACTAGCAAAAAGGCTAAATCTAATAACGAAAAAATTTGGACGTCAACTACTAGAAGGTTGCTAAAAAGCTTTATTGTTCCTTTATTTACTGGTGGTTTATTATGTATTGTTTTATACCAATACAACTTAATAGGTTTAATTGCTCCATTTATGTTAATTTTTTACGGTTTATCTTGTGTAAATGCTAGTAAATATACATTAGGTAATATTGAGTATTTAGGAATGGCTAACATAATTACAGGTTTAATTGCAACACAGTTTATTGGCTACGGAATTTATTTTTGGGCTTTAGGCTTTGGTGTATTTCATATAATATACGGAACTTTAATGTATACTAAATACGACAAGTAATTTATATGAAAGATATTCTTAAAAATATAAATAAAGCTTTTGATAATAGAATAAGACTAGGAATAATGTCAGCGTTAATGGTTAACGAGTTTTTAGATTTTAATTCGTTAAAAGAAATATTAGGTGTTACCGATGGTAATTTAGCTAGCCATATTAAAGCTTTAGAAAAAGTTGAATATTTAATAATTGAAAAACAGTTTATTGGTAAAAAACCAAATACTCGCTATAGCATATCTAAACTTGGAACTTTAGAATTTAAAAAGCATATAACTGCTTTAGAAAAACTAATTAATAAAAACTAAATTTTTTTAACTATACACTTTGAAAAACAAAGTACTTTTAAATAAATATAATTATGAAGAAAATTATTACACTTATTTCCGCTATTACTTTTAGCCTACTCTTTTTTCAACAATCTGTAGGGCTAAACCTTTTGCTTTTTACTATAACTACAATTATTAGTTTAGCAATAGTTCATCCTTCAAAAATTAATAACAAAACTACAATTTGGTATAGCGTTATTTACTTGCTAACTGGAATAGCAGTGTTTTTTCAAAAATCGGATTTAACTATTATTGCAAACCTTATTTCATTTTTTACGGTAGTTGGTGCTTTTTCAGAAAATAGAACCTCTATTTATATTAATTGGATAAATGGTTTATATAGTTGTATTGTATCTGTATTTGCCATTTATTTCGAAAAACAAAATTCTAATGTTATTTCAACAAGCAACACTAACAATCAGAAAAAATTTGTCTCAAATTTAAAAATAACAATTCCAACCATAATTGTAGTTGTTGTATTTATAGTATTGTACAGCAAAGGAAATCCGGTATTTAGTGATTTACTTTCTAAAATAGATTTAAGTTTTATAAATTTTAAATGGATATTATTTACTGGTTTGGGCTATTATTTATTCAATAATATTCTTAATCCAATTAAAATTGAACCAGCAACAAACACAGATTTAACTACTGGAAATTTGCTCCTTCAAAATAAATTGAAAGAAACTTCAACGGATAATTTAAAAAATGAAAATAAATTAGCAACCGTATTAATTCTAACATTAAATGTTTTAATAATATTGTTTTTAGTAACAGATTTTGTTTACATATCTAAACTGCATTATTTATCTGCTGCAGAAATTTCTAAACAAGTACACAATGGCGTTTACACATTAATTATATCTATTGTATTAGCTATTGCAATTATTCTATACTTTTTTAGAGGTCATTTAAACTTTTATAAAGAAAACAAAAAACTAAAAACGCTAACTATTGTGTGGATTGTTTTAAACTTATTATTAAGTGTTAGTACAAGTATTAAAAATATTGAATATATAACTTCGTTTGGGTTAACTTATAAAAGAATTGGAGTTTTAATCTATTTATTATTAGCTATTAGTGGTTTAATTACAACTTTTATAAAGGTAAACCAGCAAAAAAATATTTGGTATTTATTTAGACAAAATGCAACTATTGCTTTTTCAATTTTAGTTATGTTCTCTTTCATAAATTGGGATGCAATTATTTCAAAATACAATTTATATACTGCTGAAGTTATTGATATGGAATACCTACTAAACCTATCTAACAACAACACATTTGCTCTTAAAGCATATATTGATAAAGGAAACAATGTAAGCTTTAGACAACAAGAGGAAATTGAGAGTAAACACGCAAATTATGTATCTCAGTTAAAAAGAAACTCTTGGCAAGAAATGGTTGCTGATAATTTAACTATTGAGTAATGAATTTATCACAACGAATTACAGCTACAAGTTTAAGAGCAACAATTACCGCAATATTTTTAAATTGGAGTTTGAACATATTATGTTACGGTAAAATTCAAAAAACAGACCTAGATGATCTTCCAATCGTATTTGCATTTTTTATCATCTCATCAATTATTATAAGCGTAATCTGTTATATTTCAGTTATACTAACCATTGTTCCATTTTATAAAATATCCATTACTAAATTTAATCCAAAAGAAATTTTCAAAAGGTATTTCCCATATTACGCAATAGTATCATTTGTTATTTGCACTGGGCTAGCATTTAACATGAATATAATTGAACCTTTTATTATCAACTTTATCATAACGGTATTTTTAACATCTGTTACAAGTTGGATTTGGTTTTTTAAAAAATAAAATAAAATAATTTTAGAAATAGAATGATTACATATAACTACCGCTACTTTTTAACTTTTATAATAGTGTTAATAACGGAAATATTAATAGCTAGCTATTGCACACAGCCCTTTATTAGAAATATATTTGGTGATTTTTTAGCAACTATACTTTTGTACTGTTTTTTTAAAAGTTTTTTAAAAGTGAATCCGCTTTCAATTGGAATAGCAGTACTTACTATTTCTTTTTTTGTTGAATTTTTACAATTAATAAACATTATAAAAATATTAAATATTGAAAACAGAATTATAAAAATAATTATAGGTACCACATTTAGTATAAGCGATTTAATCGCTTATACTTTTGGAGTAGTTACAACTCTAGTGTTTGAAAAATTAATAAACTCTCAATTTTCTAACTAAATCTTCTAAACCATTTAGTTTTAATTCATAAACCAAACGTAGCATATCGCCCAATTTACCTTTCGGAAACCCTTTATTATTATACCAAACTACATAATGTTCTGGCAAATCAATTAAATGCTTACCCTTATACTTTCCGTATGGCATTTTAGTATTTGCTAATTTTACTAATTCATGTTGTTGGTTATTCTTTTCCATCAACAAAATCTTGCAAATATTTAAATCTACGTTTCAATTTACCTTTACTAGTCATTCTAGCTCTTTTTAGAACACCATCTTCATCATTATTAAAAAATGAAGGAATCACATGCTCTGCAAAACTTTTTCCAAAACCTTCAGATGCATCTTTAGGTAACTCACAAGGTAAATTATCAACTGCCATAACAGCAATAGCCTCTTCATTTAAATAATCAACTTCTTTTTCTTCTGAAGGAGAATATCCGTAAATAGGATTTTTAATGGTTGAAGGTTTTATGGTACAGGCAACAGGCCCATCAATATCACAGCTAATATCTGCAACAACTTTTATATTAAAATCTTTATGTTTAGCATCTTCTCTGCTAAAAATAAAGGGTGCATTATCTCCATAAAAATGCCCCGCAATGTACATATCTGCCACTTTGGCAAAACGCATAAAATTACTTTCATAAGCTCCTGGATGTGTAAAAAAGTCTTGATAGCCTTTTACAAAACCATCCTTTCTAACATTATAATCTAACGCATTTATTTGAACATAAACAGGTTCTTTAAACGATTCGTTTAAAAATTCATTAATAGTAACTTCTCGCATTTCCATACCTTCAAGCATTTCTTTTGCTCCATTACCAACTCTACCACAACCAGTTAATACAACTTTAATGTTCGGTAAATCTACTTTACTCATTTCATCAATCAATTCTTGCTGATTGTGTAACTCTTCTGCCTTAGGCATTTCAAAAAGCTCAGCCTTTTTTCCATAAGCTCTTAAACCGTTATAAGCACCTACATTACCAGCATACTTTCCAAAAGCAACCAAACGCACATTATGCTTATCTACAATAGCTTCATGGTCATATAGTTTAATGTTTTTATCTAAAATAGCCTTAAGTAATTTTCTGTTATAAGGTTGCTTTTTAATAGTATGTGAGAAAAAGAAATATTGTTTATTAGGAATTAAATTTTCAATAGGCACTTCTTTTACTCCAAGCAATATATCACAATCCGAAACATCATTTACAACCTCAATACCTTCCTTTATATAATCTTCATCTTTAAAAACTCTAATATCAGAACTTTCTACTTTAATGTGAAGTTGAGGATATTCTTTTAGAATTTCTTTACATTTTTTTGGTGATAAAACTACTCTTCTATCTGGTGGATTTTTTCTTTCTTTAATAATTCCTAACTTCATAATTACATTTGGTATAAGTTTTGCACAATATATTATGAATTAAAGGAACACGCAAATAATTATACTAACAGATTTTTTTATACATTTGCGATCTTTAAAAGATATAAGATCTTTGATTTATTGGGGACGACTGGTTTTGACTGCAAGGTCAATTAAACTAGAAGCATGTCGAGTAATGAAATAGCACTCGTAAATCACAATTTCAACATTTTAAACGGCGAAGATAACTACGCTTTAGCTGCATAATCCGAATTATAGTAGGATTAGCCTCGGCACACAAGGTGTGCAAGCTTTATGCCCCCTGATAGCCTTGATTAGCGGCGATCAATTTACGGGCATCGTAAAAGTTAATATAGAAATACTAAAGTTTTGGTAGTATTTCGAAACTAAAAAAACTAAGTTTTAAGTGGGCTGTTTTCGGTCAGCTTATTATCGAAAATTAATCGAAAACTAAGCATGTAGAAACTACTTTGGTTGCTTGTTTGGACCCGGGTTCGATTCCCGGCGTCTCCACTATTTTATTTTTTCCCTTTTTCTCTCAATTATTCAATATTCTACCTTAATAATTTCTTGTAATTTAACCAATATAATTTTTTTAATTTGAATAAGTTAATTTAAAAGAAAAAAAATATTAAATTATTTTATTCTAACAACCTCCAACCAAACCACACAAACAACTTATTTACAGGTAGATAGATTCATTTGAAAAATTTCAAACAAAGAAAACTTTAACTAAACTTATTATTTTAACATTTTTTTCACATTTTTTGTATTGCATATAAAATATTAGCTGTATATTTGTACCTGATAAGTGTAATACTTATCAATCTTTTTCATAGCAATTTTCCTCACTCATACTTTGAGTGAGGTTTCTTTTTTTATAGAGGTATGTTATTCTCAAATTAATTACTACATTTGCCCCCCTTAAAAATTTAACATTATGATATTTGGAATTACTTATACCGAATGGGTTGGATATTTAGCCTCGCTAGCCCTTATTATTTCGTTTACAATGAAAAACGTTAAAACACTAAGAATTATAAATTCTATTGGAGCTGTACTTTTCGTTTTGTATGGTTTTATGCTTAATATTTCTTACCCAATAATAATTACAAACGTTTTTATTTTATTTGCTAACATTTATTACTTATTTTTAAAAAAGAATTAAAAAATTAATTTTTGAAAAGAATTATTGTATCTGTTAACAACGATTTTAGTACCGACCAAAGAGTACAGAAAGTATGCAACACATTAATTAACAATAATTTTGAAGTTTTAGTAATTGGACGAAAAAAAACCAAAACCCTAAAATTAAAACTCCCATATAAAGTTTTAAAATTCAATTTAGTATTTAATCGCGGTATGCTTTCTTATGCTGAATTTAATACAAGACTCTTTTTTAAATTATTTTTTTCCAAAAAAGATGTTTTACTAGCCAATGATTTAGATACTCTACTTCCAAATTTTATTATTAGTAAACTTTTTAATATTAAATTAGTTTATGATTCTCACGAATTATTTTCTGAACTTCCTGAATTAATAAACAGGCCTTTTAAACAAAAAATTTGGCTTACTATTGAAAAACTAATTGTTCCTAATTTAAAAAACACATATACAGTAAATAATTCAATTGCCAATTTTTATAATAAGCTGTATAAAACAGACTTTAAGGTTGTTAGAAATTTTCCTAAAGCTCAACTTTCAATAGCAAAATCTAAATTAAACTTTAATCCTAATGATAAAAAATTAATCATTTATCAAGGTGCAATTAATAAAGGCAGAGGGCTTGAATTAATTATTGAAACTATGCAATACTTAAATAATGCTCTTTTATTAATAATAGGCAGTGGAGAAATTGAAACGGATATTAAAAAAGAAGTTGAAAAACATAAATTAACAAACGTCAAACTAATTTCTAGGGTATTACCATCTGAATTAAAAAAAATAACACCATTAGCCGATTTAGGCATTAGTATTGAAGAGGATTTAGGTTTAAATTATAGGTATGCTCTACCAAATAAAATATTTGATTATGTGCAAGCTGAAGTTCCTGTTTTAGTTTCAGATTTACCAGAAATGAGTGCTATTATAAAAAAATATAAAATTGGACAAGTTGTTAATAATAGAACACCTAAAAAACTTGCTTTACAAATTGATATTTTATTAAACTCTAAAAACAAATATCTAAAACAGCTTAAAACAGCTAAAAAAGAATTAATTTGGGAAAACGAAGAAAAACAATTAATTGAAATTTTCAACAACCTTGTCTAAACATATAAACATAGTTTCATTTGATGTTCCCTACCCTCCAAATTACGGTGGAGTAATAGATGTTTTTTTTAAAATAAAAGCTTTATATCAATTAGGCATAAAAATAACCTTACATACTTTTGAATACGGAAGAGGCGAGGCTTTTGAATTAAATAAATACTGCGAAAATGTTTATTACTACAAAAGAACCAAAAATATAAATCAACTAATATCTTCTTTACCTTTTATTGTTAAATCTAGAAAGGATTTAAACTTAATTCAAAATTTAAAATCCAATAATTATCCTATTCTTTTTGAAGGGTTACATACAACATTTCCTATTTTAAAATTACCTTTAAAAAACAGAAACATACTTGTAAGATCTCATAATATAGAGCATCACTATTATTTAGGTTTGTCAAAAAGTGAACCTTCTGTATTAAAAAAAGTATACTTTTTAATTGAAGCTCTAAAATTAAAAAAACATCAATCAATATTAAACAAAGGAAATTATGTTTTATCTATTTCAAAAAAAGAAGACAACTATTTAAAAAAAGAACTAGATACTAATATTGAATACATTCCTGCTTTTCATCAAAATAGTACTATTACAAGTTTAGCTGGCAAAGGAGATTACGCACTGTACCATGGAGATTTAAGTGTAGGAGACAATATAAAAGCTTGTAAATATTTATGTGAAATTTTTTCTAACATAAATTATAATCTAATTATTGCAGGAAATACTAATAACAAAAAATTAATAGGCAATTTTAAAAAGTATTCGAACATTAAATTAATTCATAAAATTGATAATAAACAATTAAATAACTTAATAATAAACGCCCATATTAATATACTTCCTACTTTTCAAAATACCGGTATTAAATTAAAACTAATCAATGCTTTATTTAACGGAAGGTTTTGCTTGGTTAATAATGCAATGATAGAAAATACAGGTTTAGAAAACCTATGTGAAACAGCAAACACAAAACATGAATTTCAAAAACAAATTAAAAATTTATTTCAAAAAGAGTTTTCAGAAAAAGAAATAGAAAAAAGAAAGCATTCTTTAGTTGATTTTAACAATATCGAAAATGCTAAAAAAATTATTGCTCTACTAGATTAATTTTTTTGTTGAACAACCTCAAACAATTCTCCACCTTCGCACTTAATAGTTTTATAAGGAAACTTTAAAATTAAAGCATAATCGTGTGTTGCCATTAAAATGGTTTTTCCGCTATTATGAATATCTCTCAAAACATTCATAACATCAACTGAAGTTACTGGATCTAAATTCCCCGTTGGTTCATCTGCTAAAATTAAATCTGGATCATTTAACAAAGCTCTTGCAATAGCTACTCTTTGTTGCTCTCCACCAGACAATTGAAAGGGCATTTTAAAATCTTTAGTTTCCATACCTACTTTAGATAAAACTTCTATAATTTTCGCTTTCATTTTACCCTTATCCTTCCACCCAGTTGCTTTAAGAACAAAAAATAAATTTTCATAAACCGTTCTATCATTTAGCAATTTAAAATCTTGAAAAACAATACCTAACTTTCTTCTTAAAAATGGAATTTCCTTCTCTTTTAATTTAGTCAAATCGAAATCTACAATACCTCCAGTACCTTTTTCTAAAGGTAAATCTCCGTAAAGTGTTTTCATTAAACTACTTTTTCCACTTCCAGTTTTCCCTATTAAATAAACAAACTCACCTTTTTTTATAGATAAATTTACGTTTGATAAAACAAGATTTTCTCGCTGAAAAATTTCAGCATTGTGTAAAGAAAGAATTTCTTCTGACATAGTTTCTGATTTTGAACAAATCTAACTATTATAAAATAAAGTATCAACCTTTATTAAACTATTTAAAATTTGCATAATTTCGCTCATAGATTAAAAAAGGTATAAAAATTGCAAGCTTATTACTTAAAAATAATCGAGCCTACGCAATTTCAAAAAAAATATGCGTTAATACATTATAGTTTAATTCTTTCAATTTTCAGCAAAATGAATTTTAAAAAATTGTTTTTTCCTATTGTTATATTTTTCATAACAGTATCACTTTCAGCCCAGCAAACAATTATACACACCAATCCTTTAAAAGAATACAACCACGCAATGGAGTTGTATCAAAACAAAGCTTTTGTTGCGGCACAAGAAAAATTTAACAACATTAAATATAGTTTTGACAACGCTTCAGAACTAAAAGCTAATTGCGAATTTTACGCTGCTAATTGTGCTGTTAGACTTGGGCAACCAGATGCAGACCGCTTAATGGAAGATTTTGTAGATAAATATCCAACAAGTACAAAACGTAATAGTGCTTTTATAAATGTTGCAAACTATTATTTTAAATCTGGTAAATATGCATATGCTGCTAAATGGTATTCTAAAGTAAATACAACCAACTTAACATTAAAAAAAGAAGAAGACTATAACTTTAATTACGCCTACTCTTTATTTGTTAATAAAAGCTACGCTAAAGCAAAAGAACATTTTTTAAGCTTGTTAGATTCTCCTACTTACGGTTCTCAAGCAAAATACTACTATGGGTATATTGCTTATAATTTAGACGATTATGATACGGCTGATCAATATTTAGGTGAAGTGGCTAACGAATCTAATTACAAAAGTAAGGTTAGCTATTACTTAGCTGATATGAATTTTAAATTAGGAAAGTTTGATAAAGCTATTACTAATGGTTTACCACTTTTAGAGAAAGCAAAAGGTGTGGAACATTCTGAAATTTCTAAAATTGTTGGAGAAAGTTACTTCAACCTTAAAAAATATGATGATGCTTTACCACACTTAAAAAATTACAAAGGTAAACGTGGTAAATGGAATAATACAGATTATTATTTATTAGGCTACACATACTACAAACAAAACAATTTTGAAAGTGCTGTTAGCAATTTTAACAAAATAATTGGCGGTTCTAATGCTGTTGCACAAAACGCTTATTACCATTTGGCTGAGTGTTATTTAAAACTAAATCAAAAAACGGAGGCTTTAAATGCTTTTAGAAATGCTGCACATATGAAGTTTGAACCAGAAATTAAAAAAGATGCCTGGTTAAACTATGCTAAATTAAGTTACGAAATTGGAAACCCATACAAAAGTGTACCCGATGTTTTACAAGAATATTTAGACTTGTACCCAAATTCAACTCACAAAAAAGAAATTAACGATTTAATTATAAGCGCTTATATTTCGTCTAGCGATTTTAAAGGCGCATTAGATTTTCTGAAAAACAAAAAAGGGTCGAAAGAGCGTGAATTATATCAAAAAGTAGCTTTTTACAGAGGTGTAGAATTATTTAATAAAGGTAAATTTAGTGCTGCTAACGAGAGTTTTAAAAATTCACTAACTGTTGCACTAGACGCTACAACAACAGCACGAGCAACTTTTTGGAAAGGTGAAACAAATTATAGACTAAATAATTTTTTAGATGCTCAAAACGATTTTAAATCTTTTGAAGCGCATCCTAATGCTTCACAAACTGAAGAATACACTAATTTTAATTACAACTTAGGATATGCTAATTTTAAATTAAAAGAGTATCCGAATGCTATTGACAACTTCAAAAAATTTACTTCAAAAAATTCTGAAGATGCAATACGAATAAACGATAGTTATTTAAGAATTGGTGATGGTTATTTTGCAAGTAGAAATTATTCTAATGCTATTGAATACTATAACAAAGCTATAAGTTCTAACGGAGTTGATAAAGATTATGCTCAATTTCAAAAAGCAATTAGCTACGGCTTAACAGGTAATGAATCTAAAAAAATTGATGAATTAAATTCATTTTTAAACAAACATTCAAAATCTGCTTATAGAGACGATGCTTTTTATGTGCTAGGAAATTCTTACACAAAAAAAGGTAATAACAATAAAGCTCTTCAAAATTTCAACAATCTAATTAACAGCTTTAAAAGAAGTCCTTTAGTATCTAAAGCAATGCTAAAAAAAGGATTAATTTATTACAATACCGATAAAAATGAACAAGCTTTAACAACCTATAAAGCTGTTGTAAAAAAATTTCCTAATACTGCGGAAGCAAAACAAGCTGTTAAAAACACACGCCAAATATATGTGGATTTAGGTAGAGTTGATGAATATGCAGCTTGGGTTAAAAATATTGATTTTGTAAATGTTTCTGATGCTGAATTGGATAATGATATGTATGAGTCTGCAGAAAAGCAATACCTACAAAACAACCATAAAAAATCAATTACTAGCTTTAGAAAATACTTAAGTAGTTTTCCAAATGGCTTACACAAATTACAAGCAAACTTTTACTTGGCTCAATCATTGTTTTCAGAAAAAAAACAAAACGAAGCTGCAACGTATTATACTTTTGTTGTTGATGCACCACAAAGTGAGTTTTCTGAAAATGCCTTATCTAGATTGTCTGAAATTTATTTAGAAAACAAAAACTGGCAAAAAGCTATTCCGTTATTAGAACGTTTAGAGCTAGAATCTAACATACCACAAAACAAAACGTTTGCGCAGTCTAATTTAATGAAAGGGTATTATGCAAATGAAAATTATACCAAAGCGGTTAATTATGCCGATAAAGTACTGGCTAATAATAAAATTGAAAACAGAATAAAATCTGATGCTCATATAATTATTGCTCGATCTGCAATTAAAACTAATAAACTAGAAAAAGCGAAAACCGCTTATAAAGAAGTGGAAAAAATTGCTTCTGGAGAGCTTAAAGCTGAAGCTTTATACTACAGCGCTTATTTCGAAAATAACGATGGTAGCTACAGAGTTTCTAATCAAATAATTCAAAATTTAGTTGCTAATTATGCACCATATAAATATTGGGGAGCTAAAGGTTTAATAGTTATGGCAAATAACCATTACGAGTTAAAAGATGCTTTTCAGGCCACTTATATTTTAGAAAGTGTAATAGAAAATTTTGCTGAGTTTAAAGATGTTGTTGATGAAGCAACCTTAGAACTGAACCGTATAAAAACAGAGCAAGCTAAAACTAACGAATCAATAAAACAATAACAGTTAAACCATAAAACGTTCAACTTTTAAAACATAAAACAATGCGAAAGCTATTTATAGTATCTATATTAATTTGTTCATCAAGTCTTTTATTTGCTCAAAAAAAGAGTAAAGACACCTTAAAAACTGAAGAAATAATTGTTGTAAAACCATACACACCAACTATTACAGATGCTTTTAAAGTAAAATCTAATCCTTCTATTGAAGAAACTAAAAACATAGAAAAAGAAAAAGTAAACTATAGTATTTTTTCTATTCCTGTAGCGTCTACTTTTACACCTTCAAAAGGAAAAGCGCAAAGTATAAAACGAGCTCCAAAAGAACGCTTGTTTCAAAATTACATTTCTGCTGGGTTCGGAAACTTTACAAGCCCAACGTTCGAAGCTTACATACATTCTGGAGAAAGTAGGTATAATGATTTTGGTGTTTTTGTAAATCATTATTCTTCGGAAGGTGGTATTAAAGACCTACAATTAGATGATAGTTTTGCTGACACCAGAATTGATGCTTTTTACAAGCAATTTGACAGAGATTTTAACTGGCAAGTAAACGCTGGCGTACAACGTAGACAATTTAATTACTATGGTTTAGACAGCCAGATTACTTTTGATGATACAATGTTAAATAGTTTAGACGAAAAACAAGTTTACAAAAATATTTATTTAGGTGGAAAAATTGACTTTTTCGATTCGTATTTTAAAGGTGCTACGGTAGAAGTTGTAAACTTTACAGATAATTATAGCTCTAATGAAATTCGTTTTGTAGCAAAGCCTAAAGTAGAATTCCCAATTTCAACAGAGCTTATTAATAGTGAATTTTTAGTGGACTTTATTTCAGGAAAATTCAAACAAAATTATTTAGTAAATACAGAAACTAAATACAGCTTTTTAAACCTTGGTTTTAATCCTAATTTTGAAGTATTAAGAGATAATTTAACAGTAAATCTTGGAGCAAAAATATATTACTCTAATGATTTAGAAAATAGTGCAAATAATTTTTATGCCTACCCAAATGTTACTGCTTCATTAAAAATGGTTGAAGATGTTTTTACTTTAGTTGGTGGAGTTACCGGAGACTTGATTCAAAATAATTATAAAGATTTTACAGAAGACAATCCCTATGTTTCTCCTACACTAAACATTATGCAAAGCGATCAGCAATACAAAGCTTTTGTTGGTGCAAAAGGTAAATTAGCATCTAACATTGGGTATAATTTAAATGTTAGTCATTCAAACGAAAAAAATAAACCTTTATTTATTCAAAATCAAACGCAAACAAACGGTACAAGTAGTGTTACTGAAGCTTACCAATTAGGAAATTCGTTTAGTGTAATTTATGACGATATTAAAACTTTAGGCGTTTTTGCTGAAATTACAATTAATGTTTCTGAAAACTTAAATATTGGAGCTAATTTAAACTACAACAATTATACAACTACAAACCAAACAGAAGCTTGGAATTTACCAGATATGTACGCTACAATTTCTGGTAATTACCAAAACAAAAATTGGTTTGCTGGCGCTAAATTATTTTATAATGGTGCAACTAAGGATTATGTTTTACTTTATTTAGCAGCTCCAAATACTGGTACAATTGTAGAAAACGATAGCTATATAGATTTAAATTTAAATGGAGGTTATATATTTTCGGATAGGTTAACAGCGTTTGCAAAAATAAATAATGCGTTAGGTAAAAAATACCATCCTTTTGTAAATTACCAAGTACAAACTTTACAAGTTTCTGCAGGAATTACTTACAAATTCGACTTATAATGCTTTATAGAATTAATTAGTTTTTCAGACAAGTTAAACAACCATTTAACTTGTTCTGAAACTAGTTGGGTCTCTTTTAACATCTCTCCCATTTCTATACTAATTTCTTTACCATCTTCTATTTCTTGATCTCTTTGTTTAGATAAATTATCAAAATAATTATCGTAAACTGCCTTTGCATTTTCAATTTCAGAAACTTCTAATGCTTCAATAGCTGTTTTTCCTTCTAACAAATTATTAGCCAACTCTAAATTAGCAACAATATACTTTACAAAAACAGTAAACTGTTTTGGAACTTGAGCCGTTTTATTATTTCTAATAAATACACCTAACGATGTTAAAGAAGAAAGAAATGTATTGTTTATGGTAATAATATCGTAAATAGTTGCTAACTCTTTTTGTTTAGATTTTGGATCTTGATTCATTCGCTGATAAGCTGCATTTAAATTTCCAATATTTAAAAAAGCCTCTTTTCTAGACAAGCTGTAACTAGTTGGCACTTCACCTTTTTTATGGTAATAACTATCTATTTGCTTCAAAAATAATTTATTAGCCTTAATAGCATCCATAAAATATTCGTGTATATTTTGAAATTGCCAAGATGGCCACAACACATAATTTGCAGCTATAGCTAATGCTGCACCAATTAAGGTATCCAACACTCTAAACTTTATTACAGACAACGTATTTGGTTCTAATAATGCATAAACAAATACTACGTGTAACGTAATAAATATGGCTCCATTTCTATAATTAGATTGTATTAATGAAAATGCTAATGGAAGAGAAATAACTGCAATAACTCCAAAAATAACTGCATTTTGAGTTACCAAAAAAATAACTGTAGCTATTGCAGCTCCAATTAATGTTCCTAAAACCCTATTTTTAGATCGTTCTTTAGTTAAACCATAACTTGGTCTCATTATAACAACTAGGGTTAATAGAATCCAATATGGATTTTGCATAGAAAAAACACTACCAATAAAAAACCCAATAATTACAACAATTACCAATCTTAACGAATGTTTAAAAATTGGAGATTTTAAACTAAAGTTTTCTTTCAGTTTTTTTAAATCATAATCTTGTGGTGTTATAAATCTATCAGCATCTTTAACACCTAATATTTTATCATTTGTTTTATAATTATTTATAATTCGCTCAATACTAATAACGGATTGTGCTTGTTTTTCTAAATAATTTTTAAGGTTTAACAACATTAAAGTACCTACTCTAGACTTAGGTAAACCAACTAGTATTCTATAATAATCTATTTGTAAACTAATTTTTTTAAGCATTCCAGGTATTTGCTCATTATGTGTAACCTTGCCATCACCTCCTATTACTTTTGAAATATGCAAAAGTTGATTAGAAATTTCAAATATTAGATTTTTAAATGCTTCTGTTTTTTCAGAGTGATCTTTAAAAACCTCATCAAATTTTTCGTAATTAACAGGGTTAGAAACAGCCAACTCTAAAATCTCTATCAATTCAGAAAAGAATAATTGCTGCCTACGTGTTCTATTTGAAAAACCAGACATTAAACGCTTACTCAAAATAATTTCACGTAATGATTCGTGACTGTCATTAATTTCCGACTGTAATTGAAACAACTTGCTATACAACTCATCACGTTTTGTTGTGCAAACTAACAATTGACCTCTAACTTTTAAAAATTCTGCAGTTTTTTCTGCAACCTCAACAAAAAGCTGATCTGTTTGAATTTTAGGCAATAATAATGAAGCCGACATAGTTAATAACAAATACCATAAACCACCAATAGCAACTAGCATTGAATGCATTAACAAACTCATTTCCTCTACTTCGTAAGCAAAACTTAAAACAATAGCCAACAAGCCTGAAAACGATATAAGTGAAGCTCTAAAACCAAAAACAGATATATACGAAACTAAAAATACTAATGCACTTAAAACAGGTAATAATACCCATAAATTGAAAGAAATAGAACCTAAAAGTAAGGTGATACTAAATGAAATTATTAACGCAGCAAGCAATCCAAAAAACTTATGCTTTAAGCTTCCTTGCACATCTGTTGGCGAACAAAATAATACACCTAAAGAAATACTAAATCCTAAATGAATATCACCTAAAAAATAATTTGCAAAAAAAACAGGAGAGATCATAGCAAATGCTAAAACAATTGCTTTTAAAAAACTAAAACTTTTTATAAATCTATTTAATGATGCTAACATTTATACTTTATTAGCGGCAAATTTACACAGTATTTATCTATTCAGAAGAAATAAAAATTATATAATTGTAAAATGTTTTTACATAAACACCCATATAAACCTTTTATTCCTACAAATGCTACCAAACTAATTGTTGGTACTTTACCTCCTCCTCGATTTTTTAATGGTGTTTTAAAAAAAGGCGATGTAGATTTTTGCTATGGAAGTATTGATGGGCAATTATGGCCTATTTTAAATGAAATTTTCGCCTTAAATCTGCAATTCGAAACTACTGATTTTGCAATTCAGCAAAGAAAAAATTTCTTGATAAAAAACCATATTGGTATTTGTGATATTGTTGAATCGTGTGAACGAAAAAAAATTGATGCATCAGATTTAGGAATGGAAAATATTATTCTAAGAGATTTATTAAACTTTATAAAAAATTCTAAAAAGGTTGACACATTGCTATTAACTGGCGGAAATAGTAAAAATGGTCCTGAATACCATTTAAGAAGATTGCTAAAAGCAGAGAACATAACATTTACACCTATTAGTAAAACAACACCAAAAATTAATTCATTCAAAGTAAACAATAGAACAATTAAGGTTGTATCGCTAACAGCTCCGTCTGGAGCAGCAAATAGAGCCGTTGGAAGTAACCCAGATTACAAATTACTTAAACAGAAAAACCCAAATTTTAACACCTTTGATTTTAGAGTTTTACAATACAAAAAGTTCTTTTAGAGTTTTAACACTTTCCGCATTACCAAACTTGCTTTTTTCATTAAATTTGCATTTTAACCCAATAAACAAACGTATGAAATCATATTTTTATATTTTATTTTTTGCTTTATTCATAGCATGTAATAGTGATGATGACGATATAAAATCACTAAATCAAGATGAAGGTGATATTATAGAATATTTACAAACAAATAATCTAAGTGCAGAAACTTCAAGCAGTGGATTATATTATATTATTGAAGAAGAAGGAACAGGAGATTTAATTGAAAGTAATGCTTCAGTTATTGTAAAATACACTGGAACTTTTTTAGACGGTAACCAATTTGACGCGAGTAGTGACGAAGGCTACAATTTTAAACTAGAAGGTTTAATTGCCGGTTTTGCTGAAGGACTAACACATTTTAAAAAAGGAGGAAAAGGAAAGTTATTAATTCCACCTAGTTTAGCATATGGAGAAAGTGGAAATGGAACTATACCAGGAAGTGCTGTTTTAGTATTTGACATTGAAGTTTTAAATGTGTACAATCCACAAGGAGAAGATGATATTCTAACATATTTAAACGAAAATAGTTTAACAGCAGAAAGTACAGACTCTGGTTTATACTACATTGTTGATGAAATTGGAGATGGCGAAACTATATTTTCTACTTCGACAATTAATGTAATATACAAAGGATATTTGCTCGACGGAACTGAGTTTGACAACAGCAATGGAACAGCTGTAGAATTAAATCTTCAAAGTGTTATTTCAGGATTTTCTGAAGGCGCACAGCTATTTAATACTGGCGGAAAAGGAACGCTAATTATTCCACCTGAATTGGCTTATGGAGAAACTGGTTATAGCAACACAATACCACCAAACGCAGTGGTTGTTTTCGATATTGAAATCACAGACTAATATTCAGTTTTAGATAAAAACAAAAAAGCTCATTTTAATAAAATGAGCTTTTTTGTTTTTATCTTATTGTTGTAATAAAATCTGGAATTTTATCTATTCCTTTATCTGTAATATAATTTACAAAAGCAGAACCAATTATAGCTCCTTTTGCTTTTGAAGTAGCTTGTTGAAATGTTTCTGCATTCGAAATTCCAAAGCCAATTACTTGTGGTGCATTTAAATTCATACTAGCAATTCTATCAAAATAGGTTTCCTGCGTATTTCCAAAACTATCTTTTGCTCCAGTAACACCGGCAGAACTTACCATATAAATAAATCCATTTGAAATACTATCTATAAATCTAATTCGTTCATCTGAAGTTTGAGGTGTGATTAAGAACACATTTATTATTCCGTATTTTTCAAAAATAGCTTTATAGTTCTCATTATAATCTTGCACAGGTAAATCAGGTATAATTAAACCATCAATACCTATTTCTTCACATTTTTTACAGAACGCTTCCACTCCATATTGCATCATCGGATTAAAATACCCCATAATTATTAGCGGTATTGAAACTGTTTTTCTAATATCTTTTAATTGATTAAAAAGTACTTCGGTAGTCATTCCATTTTCTAAAGCAGCCGTAGAACTCGCTTGAATGGTTGGTCCATCAGCTAAAGGATCACTAAAAGGTAATCCAATTTCAATAAAATCTACTCCACTTTTCTCTAAACTTTCAATTACTTCAACAGTATCATTAAGTTTAGGATAACCAGCTGTAAAATAAATAGAAAGTAGCTTTTTATCTTCTTGTAATTTTTTATTTATTCTGTTCATTTTAATAGTATTGAGTAATGAGTATTTAGTAATAAGATTTTCAGCAATTATCTTCTCTCAATTCTTAAATCTAAAACCTCATATCTAGTTTTACAATTTAAAATATTTTATATATGTATTCAAATCCTTATCTCCTCTTCCTGATAAATTTAGTACAACAACATCGTCTTTTTTAAATTCTTTCTGTTTAAAAACAGCCAATGCATGTGAACTTTCTATAGCAGGAATAATCCCTTCTAACTCACATAATTCCAAACCAGCTTGCATTGCTTCATCATCTGTAATTGAAATAAACTCTGCTCTTTTACTTTCACATAAATGCGCGTGTAATGGCCCAACTCCTGGATAATCTAACCCTGCAGAAATTGAATACGGCTCAATAATTTGTCCGTCTTTAGTTTGCATTAACAATGTTTTACTTCCGTGAATAACACCTTCATTTCCTAAAACACTTGTAGCTGCACTTTCGCCAGAATCAACACCTAAACCTGCTGCTTCAACCGCTATTAAACCAACTTCTTTTTCATCTAAATAATGATAAAAAGCACCTGCTGCATTACTTCCACCACCAACACAAGCAACTACATAGTCAGGATTTTCTTTCCCTTCTTTTTCTTTTAATTGCCACTTAATTTCTTCTGAAATAACAGATTGAAATTTAGCCACCATATCTGGATAAGGGTGTGGCCCAACTACCGAACCAATAATATAATGTGTATCTACTGGATTATTAATCCAATCTCTAATAGCTTCATTTGTAGCATCTTTCAAAGTTCTACTACCCGATAATGCCGGAACAACCGTTGCGCCTAACATTTTCATTCTAGCAACATTTGGTGCCTGACGTGCAATATCAATTTCTCCCATATAAACCACACATTCAATTCCCATTAAAGCACAAACAGTAGCTGTTGCAACACCGTGTTGTCCTGCACCAGTTTCAGCAATAATTCTATTTTTTCCAAGCTTTTTTGCCATTAAAATTTGCCCAATTGTGTTATTCACTTTATGAGCACCTGTATGACATAAATCTTCTCTTTTCAAATAGATTTTTGTATTGTACTTTTCTGAAAGCCTTTTTGCAAAATACAAAGGTGTTGGCCGCCCAACATACTCTTTTAATAACTCGTCAAATTCTTTTTTGAAAGAATCTTCTTGCATTATTTTTAAATAATTCTGACGTAGTTCTTCTACATTTGGATACAACATTTCTGGAATATAAGCTCCACCAAATTGGCCGTAATATCCGTTTTCATCTACAAAATAACTCATTATAAATTTTGTTTAAATTCTTTAATATTTGCTATATTTTTTAACGCTGGTTCTATTTCAAAACCACTGTTTATATCTACTCCTATACACTTATTGGATTCCTGCCTACGTAAGAATGACAGTATTACTTGTGAATCATCTTTTGTAATTCCACCACTTAACATATAAGGCAATTCTCCTTTATAATTGTCTAACATCTGCCAATTAAATTTAACACCATTTCCTCCATAATCTTTTCCTTTAGTGTCAAATAATAAATAATCACATACTTTTTGATAAGGCTCTGTTTTAGAAAAATCAAAATCATCATCAACTGAAAATGCTTTGAATATTTCAACTTGGCGATTGAGCGGAGTCGAAATCACATTATTTATATTTTCGTTGTAAGTCACTTCGACTCCGCTCAGTGACCGAATATACTCTGGTGTTTCATTACCGTGTAATTGAACTGCATCCAATTGATGCTTTTGAACTATTTTAACAATAGTTTCAATAGTTTCGTTTACAAAAACTCCCACTTTTTTTATTTCAGAAGGAATTTTAACTTGTGGAAAATCGGAAACAAAACGTTTCGACTTTTTATAAAATATAAAACCCATATAATCTGGTTTTAATTTTATGAGCTCCGAAATATTTTCGGAATTTCGCATTCCACAAACTTTAATTTTCATTTTTCTATTTTTTACTCTTGTCAAACCTGCATAAGCAGGTATCTTTTATTCTGTTAGTTTTGGATTCCTGCCTTTCCAGAAATGACATTTAATATTGTCATTTTGAGCGAAACAAAGTGAAGTCGAAAAATCTCACGGATTATAAGATTCTTCACTACGTTCAGAATAACAAATTATCCTATTTGATCAATAAATTCTTTACACGCCTCGCCTGGATTATCAGTTTTCATAAAATTTTCACCAATTAAAAACCCTTGAAAACCATATTCTTTCAATCCAGTTATCACTCTTGGATCATTTAAACCACTTTCAGAAACTTTTACACAACTATCAGGAATTAAACTTGCCAACTGAATTGAATGTTCTAAATCAACTTTAAATGTTTTCAAATTTCTATTGTTAATTCCAATAATTTTATTGTCTGCATCAATCTTATCTAGTTCTTCTTCTGTATGAATTTCATACAAAACATCTAAACCTAAATCTTCAGCTAATTTTCCGTAATTTTTTAGTTCATCTTTGGTTAAGCAGGCTGCAATTAATAAAATAACATCGGCTCCAATGGCTTTAGCTTCAACAATTTGAAATCCATCAACAATAAAATCTTTACGTAAAATTGGTGTTGTATCTTGAACTGCACGAGCTTTCATAACATCCATTATATTTCCTCCAAAAAAGTGAGTATCTGTTAAAATAGACTGTGCTGCAACTTTAGCATCTAAATACCCATTTGTTACTTCTTCTATTTCAACTTTATCATTAATAATTCCTTTTGAAGGAGATTGCCTTTTAAATTCTGCAATAATTCCTGTCGACCCAACACTCAACAAACTCTTTTTTAAAGATAATGGAGTTCTTTGAAAGTTAGGGCTTTTTATAAGTTTCTCTACCTGAACTTCTTTTCTTAATTGAGCAACTTCTTGCTTTTTATGTGCTATTATTTTTTCTAGTATTGTCATTTTTCTAATAAATTCTGGAGGTTGAGCGGAGTCGAAACCACATTATTACTATTGTCACTTCGACTCCGCTCAGTGACCAACCTTATATAATCAACTTCTTTAAACTTTCTTTTGCTTTTAATCCTAATAATGAATCTTTTGCTTCTGCAAAAGCATCTTCAAAAGATTTAGTTTTATCAAATGTTTTTAATGCAAATGCGGCATTGGCACACACTACATTATTTTGGGCTTCAGTTCCATTTCCTTCCAATATTGAAACAAATATTTTTGCTGATTCTTCAACTGAATCTCCTCCAAAAATCTCTTCTTGTTCTAATCTTCTTAAATTCAATTCTTCAGGAGTAATAAATTGCTCGTTATCTTTTGTAAGTAATTTAAAACCACTTGTTAATGAAATTTCATCGTAACCATCTAAACTATGAACTATGGCATAATTTTGAGTAGTTTCTTGCAATAAATAATTATACAATCTTGCAACTTCTAAATTGAAAACTCCAACCATTTGATTTTGAGGATTACTTGGATTTACCAACGGACCTAACATATTAAAAAAGGTTTTCATACCTAATTCTCTTCGAGTTGGTCCAACTGCTTTCATAGCTGGATGAAATAACGGAGCGTGTAAAAAACAAATATTTGCTTTATCTATTTGGCTTTTTAAAATTGACTCTTCATTTGTGAATTTATAACCCAAATATTCTAGCATATTTGATGAACCACTAATTGAAGATGAACTATAATTACCGTGTTTAGCAACCTTATTTCCAGTACCTGCAACAATAAACGATGTTAATGTTGAAATATTAAAAGTGTCTTTTCCATCTCCTCCAGTTCCACATAAATCTATGGTATTAAAATCGGACAAATTAACTTTTACCGATAATTCCAACAATGCTTCTCTAAACCCAGCTAACTCATCAACCGAAATTGGTCGCATTAAAAACACTGTTAAAAATGAAGCAATTTGGGAGTTATTAAACTTCTCTGCTGCAATTTCAATCAATATAGATTTTGCTTCTTCTTTGGTTAAGCGTTGTTGCTCAAATAATTTGTTTAATGTATTTTTCATTTAATTTCTTTTAATAAAACAGATTGCTACGTCGTTTCTCTCCTCGCAATGACATATTTTTTAGGGTGATTGAGCGGAGTCGAAATCACATTTCCTCTATTCCGATGTCACTTCGACTCCGCTCAGCGACCTAATTATTTATTTGCATCAATAAAATTACGAACCATTTTTTCTCCTGTTGGCGTTAAAATAGATTCTGGGTGAAATTGCACCGCGCTAATACTGTATTCTTTATGTTGAATACTCATAATATCTCCAAATTCATCTTCTGCAGTAATTTCTAATTCAGCAGGAAAACCTTTTTTTGAAGCAATCCAAGAATGGTAACGAGCCGCTTCAAATTCAGTAGGAAAATCCTTATAAATTGTAGCATCTTTTTTGGTAATATTCATTGTAGTTGCTACACCGTGAAAAACTTCATCCATATTTTCGAGACTTCCACCAAAAACTTCTGTAATAGCTTGTAAACCTAAACACACACCAAAAATTGGTTTTTTACCTGCATAGGTTTTAATAGTTTCTTTTAAAATTCCTGCCTCATCTGGAATACCAGGACCTGGAGAAAGAATTATTAAATCGTATTTATCTATTTCTGAAATTTCAATCTCATCGTTTCTAAATACAGCTGGATATTCACCTGTAATATCTTCAACCATATGAACTAGGTTGTATGTAAATGAATCGTAATTGTCTAATATTAAAATTTTCATTGTTTCAATTTCTGTTTTCGTCTCCCTAACTTATTTCAAGGCCTCATTATCAATATTATGAGATTCTGAAACAAGTTCAGAATGACGTGTTTTAGTTATATTTTCTCTGCCAATGTTAATGCTTTTTTCAAAGCAGCTAATTTGTTATTTACTTCTTGTAGTTCTCCTTCTTCTGAGGATTTCATTACAATTCCTGCTCCTGCTTGGTAATACAACGTATTGCTTTTACTTACAAATGAACGAATGGCAATTGCTAAATTTACACTATTATCTAACCCAATAAAACCAACTGCTCCACCATAAAAACCACGTGTTTGATTCTCATAAGTATCAATTAATTCCATTGCTTTAAATTTAGGCGCTCCACTTAAAGTTCCTGCGGGAAAAGTATCACCAACAATTTTAATAGCTTCGCCTTTTGGTTTCCCTTGAACTGTTGAAACTAAATGAATTACGTGACTAAAATATTGTACTTCTTTAAACACCTCAACATTTACATTGCTTGCGTGTTTACTTAAATCGTTACGCGCTAAATCCACTAACATTACGTGTTCGGCGGTTTCTTTTTGATCATTTGAAAGTTTTTCACCCAACAAAATATCTTTTGCCATATCACCAGTTCTTCTAAATGTTCCAGCAATTGGATTGATGATTGCTTTCTCTGAATCAATTTTAATTTGTGCTTCTGGTGAAGAACCCATTAATTTAAAACTTCCGTAGTCGAAATAAAATAAATATGGCGAAGGGTTTATTGAACGTAATGCTCTATACACATTAAAATCATCACCTGAAAAAGATTGTTGAAACTGGCGAGATAAAACTAACTGAAAAACATCACCACGTTTACAATGCATTTTTGCTTTGGCAACATTATTTTTGAAATATTCATCGGTACAATTTGAAGATTCTTGCCCTTCCATTTCAAACTTATACAAACCATAAGTACGAGCATTTATTAGAGTTTGCATTTCTTCAATTCTTGACTCCTCGCCTTCTTCAATGTTTTCAATCAACGTTAATTCATCATTAAAATGATTAATAACTATAATAAAACGGAAGAAACTAAATTGTAAATCTGGAATTTCAGAAGGTGCTTTTTCAGCCTTTAATTTTATAGTCTCAAAATACTGAATTGAATTGTAAGAAATATATCCATAAAAACCGTTAAACGATTTTATTTCGTCACTACAATCTACATCTACTGTTTGCTTATAATTTTCAAAAATTGAATAAAAATCTCTATTGATTTCTTTTGCATCCAATTCTTTATTTTTATAACTATACGTAAACTTGTTTTTATCAGCTTTTAATGTAACTATTGGATCGGCACAAATAAAGGTGAAACTTTCTTCTTTACTGTGATAATCTGAACCTTCTAACAATAAACTATTGGCATACTTATCTCTAATTTTAGAGTACAAACCAACTGGAGTTACCGTATCAGAAAGCTGATGTTTAGAAATTGTTTTAAATTTTAGTTTTTCCATTATGTTGTATAAAAAAAGGACTTATCACGAGATAAGTCCTTTTAAGTTTTATATTATTTTTTTAAATATAACAGGTTTCTCGCTTATTGTATAAGAGAGTTCCACCACCAAGTTGTATTTAAATTATTGTTTTTCATTATTTAGGTACAAATGTAACATAGATTTTTAATTGTACAAATTATTCATTGAAAAATTATTTTATTAAATTTGATAAAAACATATTTATGAAAAATTCATACTTAATAGCTTTATTTTTTACAATATTTGTAATAGGAACATCATTTTCACAAGACAAATTAAAAGGTAATAGAGAAATTACAACAGAAGAAAGAGAAATAGCTGAATTTGACAAAATTGAAGTTATTGACAATGTTGAAGTAGAACTACTTTACAATGAAAATCAAGATTTAAAAGTAAAAGCAGATTCTAACCTTCTAAATGCAATTATTACTGAAGTTAATGATGGTATTCTTACCATAAAAACTTCAACTAAAATTACTAGAAAAAAAGAGCTTAAAATAATTATTCAAGTTAATAATTATTTAACTGAAATTAATGCATACAACAATGCTAAAATTAAAACTACCAACGTTTTAAACATAGACTCCTTAACAGTAAATGCTTTTGATAATGCAGATTTTAGTTTAAAATTGAACGCTAAAATTGTAACTGTAAACGCTAAAAAAAACAGCGACTTAAATTTAGAAATTCTTACAAATGATTTGTTTGTAAATACAATTCAAAACAGTGCAATTAAAGGTAATGTAAACTCTCAAAACACGTTTATTTCATTAACAGAAAAATCTGATATTTCTTTTAAAGGTAATTCAGAAAATTTAGAATTAAAAGCTATTGGAAATGGACATTTTATAGGAAAAGAATTCTCTATTAAAAATGCTATTGTAAACACAGAAAATAATGCTGACGCTTTTATAAATGCTTCAGAAACTATTGATATTTCTACCATAAACACCTCTGAAGTTTATATTTATTCAAATCCAAAAATTACTATTACTAATTTTTTGGATAAAGCTTCAATACATAAAAGAGAATTATAACAAACTTAATATTTGAACTACAATAATTAACAATACCATTGCTATTGGATATACTGTAGCATAAGCAACTGCAGGCGCATCAGTATCTACTAAATTATCAACTGCTGCTAAACCTGGCGTACTTGTCATACTACCTGTTAATGTTCCTAAAATTGTAAGTATATTTATTTTAAGTACGTAAATAGCCATTACTGTTGTAATAATCATAGGTATTAGCGTAATTGCAATACCATAAACAAATAATTCTATACCGTACTCTAAAAAAGTTTCTACCAAACTAGACCCTGCGCTTGTACCTACTGCTGCTAAGAAAAAGAGCAGTCCAAATTGTCTTAATAATTGATTGGCAGCACCAGTCATAGTCCACATAATTGGTCCTGTTTTACCAGTTCTACCTAGTACTAAAGCCACTAATAAAATTCCTCCAGTTAATCCTAAACTAAATGAGAATGAGCTAAAGTTTATACTTAATTTACCAACTAAAATTCCTAATAAAATTCCAGCTGCAATTGGCATAAAATCTGTATTCGATAATTTACTTGTGTCATCTCCAAATATTCTACTTACGTGCTTCATAGTATCTTTATGACACACTACAATTAGTTTATCTCCAAACTGTAATTTTGCTGATGGACTTGGAGAGATATTAATACCCGAACGACGAATTCTAGTAACTGTAGCTCGGTAAGTTTCTAAAATATTTAATTGCCCTAATGTTTTTTTAACAACATCTTTATTAGTTACTAATACCGATCTAATGTCAAAATTATTATCTGAAGGTATTTCTTGCTCGGTTTCACTACCAATTAATAATTTAACACGCTCCAAAGCATCGTTTGTACCAACAGCCTTTACAATATCTCCCTTATGAAAAACAATTTTTGGGTCTGGCACAATTACTTCATCATTATGCATTATCCTCGAAATCACAGCCTTGGTCATAAAGCGAATATTTAATTCACCCAAAGTTTTACCAATAACACTTTCATTTTCAACTACAAAATACTTTCTTGTTATTTCTGGAAATCCTGTAAGAACTTCTTTTTTATAAATATCTTCTTCTTTTTTTAAGTTAATACGAAGAATTTTAGGTAAAAAACTTACAAATAAAATAACTCCAATTACACCAAACGGATAACCAATACCATAACCAATAGAAGCTAACGGAGAACCTGTCGCATCAATTGCAGCTGCTAACCCAGGTGTACTTGTTAAAGATCCGTTTAACAATCCAATACATAAATTTTTATCGATACCTAAAAAGTAAAAAATACAAAATGTAATTAAACCTGCACTTACTATAAGTACACTTGCCAATAATGCTAACTCTCTACCATTCTTTTTAAAAGATTCAAAAAAACTTGGACCAGCTTGGATACCAATTGTAAAAATAAATAATACCAAACCTAAATATTGAAAATCTTTTGGGATAACAACCCCAAAATGTCCAAATACTAAGGCAACAAAAATAACTGCAGAAACATCTAAAGAAATTCCTTTTATTTTTATTCTACCAATAATAAACCCAATTAAAATAATTAGAAATAACACAAAGTAACTGTTGGTAAGTAAATTCATAATCTCTTTTTTTGAATTGCAAAATTAATTAGTAATGGCTTTTAATTCATCTTTTATTTTCTGTATTAACGAAAACGATTTATTTATAAAAATAAAAAACCCAAGTTAAAACTTGGGTTTTTAAATATATTTAATTAGTTTTTAAATTAACGCTCCTAAATAACGCTCAGCATCTAAAGCTGCCATACATCCAGTACCAGCAGCAGTTACAGCTTGCCTATACTCCTTATCTTGAACATCTCCAGCTGCAAAAACACCTGGTAAATTTGTTTTTGTAGATTTACCCTTGGTAATTAAATAACCTGTCTCATCCATTTCTAAAACATTTTTAAAAATATCTGTATTAGGTTTGTGTCCAATAGCAACAAATAAACCTGTAACATCAATTACTTCTTTTTCACCAGTTTGGTTATTAACAGCTCTAACACCTTCAACAACATTATCTCCTAAAACCTCATCTAACTCGGTATTATATTTCACTTCAATATTAGCCGTTTTTTCAACTCTATGTTGCATTGCTTTTGAAGCTCTCATATAATCTTTTCTAACTAACATTGTAACCTTGTTACAGATATTAGATAAATAAGTTGCTTCTTCAGCAGCAGTATCTCCAGCTCCAATTACAACAACATCTTGTCCTTTATAAAAGAAACCATCACAAGTTGCGCAAGCAGAAACTCCACCACCAATTAAACGTTGTTCACTTTCTAAACCTAAATATTTAGCTGTTGCTCCTGTTGAAATAATTACAGATTCAGCCTCAATTAAAGTAGAACCATCTACTGTAACTTTATGCACACCACCAACCTCTTTACTAAAATCAACTTCCGTAACCAAACCAAAACGAACTTCAGTTCCAAAACGCTCAGCTTGACTTTTCAAATCTTCCATCATAGCAGTACCATCTGTACCTTTTGGATATCCCGGAAAATTATCAACTTCTGTTGTAGTTGTTAATTGCCCACCCATTTGCATACCAGTATACATTACAGGTTTCAAATCAGCTCTTGAAGCATAAATTGCAGCAGTATACCCTGCTGGTCCAGAACCAATTATCAAACATTTTATTCTCTCTATATTTTCTGACATATTATATGTTTTTATTTTTTTCTGAAACAAATTTAGGATATAAATACTAAAATTGTACACCATTGTTTATAATTTTTAATAATGCAATTATAAGCTTTTACAATAAGCAATATTTTTAGCTTTCATTTTTCTTTATTTAAGTAATTTTGCACTACAATTATTACCTATGAATATTAAAAACACTATTGCATCTGCAAATCAATTAGACAAAGTACTTAAAGAAAACTTAGCAGTACTATTATATTTTAAAACAAATTCTTGCATAGTTGGCGAAGCTGTAGAACCTAAAGTTGTAGAGTTACTAGCTTCATATTTTCCTAAAATAAAAAGCTACAGTGTTGATATGGAGACCAATGCAGATATTACAGCAAAATATACAGCTTTTGTAGAACCAACGGTTATCTTATTTTTTGATGGTAAAGAAACCATAAAAAAAAGCAGAAGTTTTAGCATTGAGGAACTAAAACAAGTAATTGACAGACCTTACCAACTTATTTTTAATTAAATGCTTGCATAAACAATATTTAGTTTTATATTTGCATTCCGAAATTATTCGGGGTGTAGCGTAGCCCGGTTATCGCGCCACGTTTGGGACGTGGAGGCCGCAGGTTCGAATCCTGCCACCCCGACAAAAAACTCGTTTTTCTTTACAGATTAGCGAGTTTTTTTTATGCTTTAAAAGTAATAAAAGTTCAATTACCTAGTTTTAAAGGATAATTTTAATAAAATAAAAAATAAATATGGTAGAGGTTAAAATAATTTTCTTTGTTTTAGGAATGTTTTTTGGAGTTAATTACTGCCACATAGGTTCAGAATTGGTAACAGTATCTATTGATCCACAAACCAAAACCATGGTTATTCAACAAGAAAACCTATGCACTATTCTAAAATCAAAAAACGATAGTTTAAACCTAAAAAATGAAATAGATACCATTATTAATAATATTTGGTCTCCTCTTTTAAAAAAATACAAGTCTAAACACATAGAATTTCAAACAGACAAAAACAATCTCTTAAATGCAACAATTACACTTGAATATAACACCTCTAAAGATTTAGAAGATTTTGGTTTAGACTTAAATTCTGATGGAGAATATTCTTTAATTAATATTCCTAATTGGAATATACAATCTAACGATGGAAAATTAACAGGTAATTATTGGAATTTTGAAGTTCATAAAAGGTTTACTTTTACAATGAGAGGGATTAAAATACCATCTAAAACTTCTGATTTAAAAATAGAAAGTATTACAGATTTATGGAATGAACATAAAAAAAGGTAATTTTTAATTTATTCTACCCAATTACAAATAACTCTTATAAACTCTTCCTCCTCAAAAGGTTTTGATAAATAATCATTCATTCCTGCAATTATACACTTCTCCCTTTCCCCTTCAATAACATTTGCTGTTAAAGCAATAACTGGCAGATCTAATTTTAATTCTTCTCTAATAATTTCTGTTGCTTTATAACCATTTAATACAGGCATTTGGATGTCCATTAGAACTAAATCACATTGATTTTCTTTTAAATAATTTACAGCTTCTTCTCCATCTCCAACTTCAGAAACTTCTACTTTAAATTCTTTTAAAATTAATGCAGCAATCATTCTATTCATAATATTATCATCAACAACAAGTATTTTTTTCCCTTTTAAATTAGTAGAAGTTGTAACCACATTATCTTTCCCCTCTATATCTAACTCTGTTCCTTTATCTAAAGGAAAACTAATAAACACAGTAGTTCCTTTATTTTTTTCACTTTCTACAAAAATAGCACCACCCATATTGTTTATTAAAGACTTAGTAATAGCCATTCCTAAACCTGTACCTCCAAAGTTTTTACTTTTGGCTCCATATTCTTGAGTAAATTTCTCAAATAATTTCTCTAAAAATAACGAATCCATACCTACGCCTGTATCCGTAATTTTTATTTCTATTTCTTGCACATTGTCTGTTTCTTTCAAAACTTTACAACTAATATCTACACTACCTACTTCTGTAAATTTTATGGCATTTGAAATTATGTTTAATAATATTTGATTAATTCTATACGGGTCACCAATTAATACTGGAGACAACTTAGTATCATAAAAATTATTAGTCAATTTAATTCCTTTCTCCTCTGCCTTATAGTTCATTACTTTTAATGCGTTATCTATAACTAGCTTTGGCTTAAATCCAATTTTTTCAAAAGACAACTTATTGGCTTCCAATTTTGATAAATCAAGTATATCATTAATTATAACCAATAGGTTTTCAGAGGCTGTTGATATATTGTATAAATAGCTTTGTTGTTCGTCATTTAAACTAGTTTTTTTCAATTGACGACTCATACCCATAATAGCATTCATTGGTGTTCTAATTTCATGGCTCATATTTGCCAAAAAATTATGTTTAGAACGCGCCAACTCTTCTGTTTTCTTTTTTGCTAATTTCAACTCTTTTTCTGCTAAAATACGAGTTGTAATATCAACTGAAAATCCAATAACATAAGGATCTTTACCAGGTTCTTCTTTTAGATAATTATTATACAAACTGTAAACAATATCTCCGTTTTTATGAAGAATTCTAAAAATACCTGTAGCTTCTTTTTCTTGCTTTATTTTTGTTAAATACTCATCATAAAACATAATTTTATCATCTTCAGGCATAAAATCTATAAGCCTACGATCTAGTACTTCATCTTCATCATATCCAAACATTTTTTTCACCATAGGATTAACAGTAAGCAACCTACCCTCTAAATCATGTGTAGTTACAATTGCCAAAGTATGATCTATTACGTCTCTATACTTTTTCTCACTTTGTTCTATTTGATGCTGAATATTTTTAATTTTGGTAATATCTTCTTCAATAGCAAAATAATTTGTCATTTTACCATTTTTATCAAAAATTGGCTGTCCGTTAATTCTTAACCAATACCTTTCTCCTGATTTTTTATAATTTAAAACTTCACATGTAAAAGGTTTTGAATCTCTAATTTCAGACCTCATGTAATCTACTATTTCAGAATTGGTCTCTTCTCCTTGTAAAAAAGCACCGGGAGTTTTACCTAATACTTCATTTAATTTGTAACCAGTTAATTCTTCAAAGGCTCTATTTACCCAATTTATTTTACCATTAGAATCTGTAATAATTACAGCATTTATGGTTTCTTGAACAATTAGAGATAGCTTTTCTAATTCCTTTTGATTTATTTTTTGCTCGGTAATATCTCTTCCGTAAATATTTATATAACCTTCATCTGGCATTGCCACACAATCAAGAGAATAATCAACTTCATTAGATCTAATCTCAAAACTCTTCCTTTTAACACTTTTATCAATTCCTGAGGCTAATAATTTAAAAAACAAATCAATACGATAATTACTACCTTCATATTCTATAAAATCTAGATTTGAAGCTGCAGGGTTGTTTTGTATTATTTCTCCTTTATAATTAATTCTAATATTTGGATCTGGGTTTTGTGTTGGAAATAGAGCTATATTATAATATTCCTTAGATAGTTTTTTTAAATCATTTTTTTGATTACTTATTATTGATACTAATTCTCTAAGCTCTTCATTTGTAATTTCAACTGTTTTTAAAACATGAAGTAAATCTATAAGCGGATCTTGAATTGCAAAATCATCAATAACTAGGTTATTTTCAATTACTGCTTCCATAGAATCTAGCCAAGGAGAACCAACAAACAATATTTCATTAGTATTTTTTAAATATTCAAATTGCCCTCTCATCATTCCTTTTTCACTTGAGCAAGGGCTTAAAACTACTAACTGATTTTTTAGAGCTACTAAATCTTTAAAAGTTTCTATTTCCGTAAGTGGCCTAGGAATTGAAAAGAATTGATTAAATAATGCACCATTTTCTATTGGAACAATTTTTTTTAAAGACATTCCTGAATTAACAATTTTCAAGTCCTTATCTATTAAAACATAAAAAGGGAAAAATCTGTTGAATTGTTCTTCATCAAAAGAAAAAGATCGAGCCATAAGTTACCAGTTTACTTTAAATATTTCGTGAGTACTTCCCTCACTTCTCGCTTGCAGCAGTTCTATATCAACCTCAACTTCGTAAGTTTTACATAAACCGCTTAGTATTCCTCTTACAAATTCCTGCAAACCTTCTCTTTTTGAATGATAGTGTATATGTATTGAATTTTCTTCTATATCACTAACTTTAAATTCTGGAGGTGTTAATTTAGGGTACATCAACATAATTCGATTATGAAACGAAGGAAGGTTTACTAAAAATGTTTTTAAATTTTCTCCTCCAGCTTGTAATAATGCACCATACTTTTCTTTACCAGTTCTTAATATCCACCATTCTCCAAAAGTATGAAGAATATCCTCAGCTGGAATACCTAATACTTCTGAAGCCGTAACTACCAAGTTATAAGTAACATCGTCATCATAAGGCTCATTACTTAAAAAAAAATCAATATCTACTCCACTTTTTTCTTTTATTGCAACCCATTGATCTTCTCCAAATTTCTCTGTTATTAAATCTTGAATTGATTTATTTACTATTCCGTACATATGTTTTTAGATAATTAAATTTCGTAAAAAGATGTGATTGTCATAGTTTGATTATGCAATTGACAATCTCCCCCTTCATTAAATGGAGATATTTCTCCATAAGAATAAAAACCAGCTAATATTGTTTCGTTATTAAAAGCTTTACTAACAGCTTTTATTTCTGCTTCTGTCTGTTCTCCTAAAACAAGTTTTCTTCCAATACAACTTATTAACAAAGCAAAATCTGGTTTTACTTTATTTTCCTTAATAGTTTCAAAGGCAGCTTCAGAAGCAGCATTAGTAATTTTATTTAGGTTTGCTTTCATAAACCTCACTGTTGAACCTTCTGGAATATCTCCAGCAAAAGTCATACTTTTTTCTTTTTCATTAACCGAAAGAATTGTTCGAACAATTGGTTTAGTAGCTCCAGGAATTACAACTGACAATGGAAATAAAAGTGCAGATCCCGGTAAATTTTCAGATTCAGGTCCCAAATACTTTTTATATAGTTCAAGCGCATTCTGACCTTCTAACTCATACAGTACGTTGTTAGATGACTTTGAAACTCTTTTTTCAAGGCCAAAAATATCCCAACCTCCCTGCATTCCATGGGTAACATGCAAGTTATTACCATAAAATCCTACAACAATAACTTCTCCCTCTTTTGGCTGCTTATTTAACCCTAATAAAGTAGATTCAAAATTTGCGCCATCTCCTGCAAGACCTCCCGTTATTAAATTATTTTTATTTATTTCTGTAGACATTCCTTTTACAAGTTCACTACCATTTACCAAGCTCCCTTCAGACAACACCATTGCATAGGTTAAATTCTTTTTTGGTAATTTTTTCAATAAACCAACACCAGCTTTGTAACTATTATCATAATCTTTAATATTAACTGATGCAGCTTTTATAGTAGTTTTTTCAAATTCTAAGGCTACAGCTACCAATGAATCATCATTTACACTATCTTGATAAATTTCTCCAGATGTACTACATATAGCTATTTCTGCCGAAGGAAATTTTTCTTTAATATTAGAATAAATACTTTCATCCTGAAGTATTTCTTTGGAACCAAAACACAAAACAAGATTTATTTCTTTAATATTAACTGACTGACTTTTATCATGTTCAGACCAAATACCATCTAAAAATTGGTAAAGTGATGTTCTCATAAAGTAATTTTAAATTTAAAAAAAGAATCATTTCTAAGCTTTACTTTAAATACTTAGTTAAAAAAGCAAACTTTAAACAATTGTCTTGCAATATAAAAAAAAGTTTATCATTTCTCTGTCAAAACAAAATTTTTTAGATTAAAAAAAATCAAAATAATTATAAATTTTCAACATCCAATCAAATACAGTTTATTAGACTTAAACTGTATTTTATTGTAAAAAAATTGCTATTTATCAATATATTCAATATATTAGTAAAAAATTATAAAACCCTATATTTTATGAAAATTACTATTGTTGGAAGTGGATATGTTGGTCTTGTTACCGGCGCTTGTTTTTCTGAAGTAGGTATTAACGTGGTTTGTGTTGATATCGACAGTAAAAAAATTGAAAACCTTAATAAAGGTATTATACCTATTTATGAGCCAGGTCTTGAAGACATGATTACCCGAAATATGAATAAGGGGCGTTTGAGTTTTACAACAAGTATTGAAACTGCAGTAAAAGAATCTGAAGTTGTATTTATTTCTGTTGGAACGCCGCCAGATGAAGACGGAAGTGCAGATTTAAAATATGTTTTGGCTGTTGCTAGAGATTGCGGTAAACATATGACTGATTACACTTTAATAGTTACCAAAAGTACAGTACCTGTGGGTACATCCCTTAAAGTAAAAGAAGCTGTTCAAGATGAGTTAAATAAAAGAAACGTATCTATTGAATTTGATGTTGCCTCTAACCCAGAATTTTTAAAAGAAGGAGCTGCAATTAATGATTTCTTAAAACCAGATAGAATTGTAGTTGGTTTAAATAGCGAAAGAGCTGAAAGTTTAATGTCTAGTTTATATAAACCTTTTACTCTAAATGGTCACCCTGTAATTTTCATGGATATTGTTTCTGCTGAAATGACTAAATATGCAGCGAATGCAATGCTTGCTACTAAAATTAGTTTTATAAACGATATTGCAAACCTTTGCGAAATTGTTGGAGCTGACGTTAATAAAGTACGTAAAGGTATCGGTTCAGATACGCGAATAGGACATAAATTTATTTACCCAGGAATTGGATACGGTGGTTCATGTTTTCCAAAAGATGTTCAAGCATTAATTAGAACAGCAGATGAAAATAATTACAATTTACAAGTACTTCAAGCTGTTGAATCGGTTAATAAATATCAAAAATTAGTGTTATTTAATAAAATCAACTCATACTATAACGGAGATTTAAAAGGTAAAACTATTGGTGTTTGGGGACTTTCTTTCAAACCACAAACAGATGATATGCGTGAAGCACCAGCTTTATACATAATTAATAGTCTTTTAGAAGCTGGAGCAGTTGTTAAAGCGTATGACCCTGTGGCTCTTGAAGAAGCTAAACATCATTTTGGAGACCGTATTACTTATTGTGATGAGCAATATGAAACACTTATAGATGCAGATTGTTTAGCCATACTTACTGAATGGCCAGAATTTAAATTTCCAAGTTTTAAAATAATAAAAAAACTACTAAGTAAACCATTAGTTTTTGACGGTAGAAATATTTACGATAGAGATGAAATGGCAAAATATGGATTTGAATATTTCTGTATTGGTGTTCGATCAAAAAAACCTGAATTGGAGACTCTTTCCGTATAACTTTATATTAAAAAATTCAACCTTACACGACGACTATGGTACGAAAAAAAATACTGATTACTGGAGGTGCAGGATTTGTAGGCTCCAACTTATGCGAACGTTTATTAAATGAAGGAAATGAGGTTTTTTGTCTTGATAACTTTTTTACGGGACAAAAACAAAATGTTGTTCATTTATTAGACAACCCATATTTTGAATTAATTAGACATGATGTTACAAGTCCTTTTTTTATTGAAGCAGATGAGATTTACAACCTTGCCTGTCCGGCTTCACCTGTACATTATCAATACAACCCTATAAAAACAATAAAAACCTCTGTTATGGGGGCTATAAACATGCTAGGGTTAGCAAAGCGAATTAAAGCTAAGATACTTCAAGCATCTACAAGTGAAGTTTATGGAGACCCCTTAGTACATCCTCAATCTGAAGAATACTGGGGGCATGTAAACCCTATTGGAATACGTTCATGTTATGACGAAGGTAAACGTTCTGCAGAAACATTATTCATGGATTATAATAGACAGAATAATGTAAATGTTAAAATCATACGTATTTTCAATACGTATGGACCAAACATGCATCCTGATGACGGAAGAGTAGTATCTAATTTTATAGTTCAAGCTTTACAAAATCAAGATATTACTGTTTATGGTGAAGGACAACAAACAAGAAGTTTTCAATATGTTGATGATTTAGTGGATGGAATGATTAAAATGATGGGCACACCTAATGAGTTTACAGGACCTGTAAACATGGGAAACCCCAATGAATTTACTATTCTTGAATTAGCCGAAAAAGTAATAAAACTTACCGGTTCAAAATCTAAAATAGTATTCAAACCTCTACCTTCTGATGATCCTATGATGCGACAACCAGATATAACCCTTGCTAAAAAAGAGTTAGATTGGTCACCAAAAATAGAGTTAGATGAAGGGCTGTCAAAAACTATACATTTTTTTAAATCTATAATTTAATTTTACAACTTACCGTTTTAAATAAGTAAACTTAATTGAATATAATTATATATTTAAAAATCACTTAAATATATAATTATATTCAAAATTAAGCTAATGCATGTAGACATCAAGTAATTACCGCAATTTAAAACTGAAGTAATTCATTTACAAAAATGTAATACATAATAAATATTATCATGAATTTATCAGAAAACTCAAATCTTTCAAACAATAAATTATACAACCTTGATGTAATTGACAAAATGTGTCGTGGAAATAAAGAACAAATTATAAAAATGGTTGAAGTATTTATTGATCAAATTTCAGAAGCTATTTTAGAAATGGAAGCTGCATATTCTGAAAATGATATTGTAAAATTTAAAAAAATCACTCATAAAATTAAACCTACTTTAACTTATTATGGAACCTCTACGTTAGAAAAAAAACTAGTTCTTACAGAAAATTTGGTTTCAAAAGAAATTCCTTCAGATGAATTAAAATTAGAAATTTCAAATCTTAAATCTATCTCTAAGGAAGTTATTAATGAAATGAAAAACGATTTTAAAATAACTAATATATAAAATAATGAAGAAGAAAATACTAATTTTAGATGATGAAACAAGTATTTGCATGTTATTGCAAAATTTTCTTTCACAAGACTATGACGTTATTACAAAACATAATCCTTTAGACGCTCTTGAATGGCTGGAAGACAATCTACCAGATCTTATAATCTGTGACATTCAAATGCCTAAAATGGATGGGTATGAATTTTTAACCAAGGTCCGTCAACAAGGTTTTACAAAGCACACACCTATTATAATGTTATCTGGACGTGCAGAAAGTAAAGAGCGTATAAAATGTTATAGACTTGGAGCACAAGATTACCTTACAAAACCTTTTAATCCAGAAGAACTTGAAGAATTGGTTAAAAAAAATCTCTATCCCATACATTATGCCATAGAGTGGTAACAATTAAATATAATATTGCAATTTAACAAAAGTCCCTATGAGTTTAAATATTAATATTTTATACATCGGAAACAAAGCAAATTATTTTAGCTTAGAAGAACATAAAAACTGGTCTATTACAACTTTAGACAATAGCGTTAAAGCCACTAAATATTTGCAGTCTAATAAAAATCCTGACGCTATAATTTGCGATTATCATTTGCCAGGAAACAATGGAATATTTCTTTATGATTGGATTAGAGAACAAAAAAAATATGATCTTATTCCTTTTATTTTACTATCCAAAGAATTTAATTCAGAAATTTATAAAACAGCATTTAAGAAGAAAATTGACGATTTTTATATACCGTCAGTTACTAACCCTTCCGATATTTTAAATAGAATAGAGTATCTATGTACTTATAGAAAACCTATAAGTAAAAAAGAGGCACCAAAAATTAAACAAGAAGTTTATAAAATGCCTCTAATAAAACGTGTTTTTGATATTTTTGTAGCATCTTCTGTACTTCTTGTAGCTTCACCATTTTTATTACTAATTATATTAGCTATCCGATTAGAATCAAAAGGGAAAGTATATTACATATCAAAACGTGTTGGTAGAAAAACTTTCGATTTTTACAAACTAAGATCGATGCGAACAGGATCGGACGAACTATTAAAAAAGTTAGCGAAAGAAAAAAATCAATACAATAAAGAAGAAACAAAAACCGAAAACAACCCATTAGATATACCTTGCCCAAAATGCAGTGCATTACCAGACGGACAGTCATGCTCTCCAATTATGCATATTGACACTCATCAAATTTGTGACTATTGGTTTAATGTTCAAAAAAGAACAGCAGCTAAAAACAATTCAACATTTGTAAAAATTGTTGACGACCCACGTATTACAAGAGTTGGTAAGTTTATTAGAAATACAAGTATAGATGAATTACCACAATTAATAAATGTACTAAAGGGAGATATGTCTATTGTAGGTAACAGACCTTTACCGGTTTATGAAGCAGAATTACTAACTGGAGATGATTTATCGAAACGATTTTTGGCCCCTCCAGGAATTACAGGCTTATGGCAAGTAGAACTTAGGGGAAAAGGCGGAAACATGTCTGAAGAAGAAAGAATGCGTTTAGACAATGAGTATGCAGATCAATTTAAAGATGACAACTATTCCTTTTGGTATGATATTAAACTAATATTAAGAACCATACCTGCTTTATTACAATCAGACACTGTTTAAGTAAAATTTATATCTGAATAATAATGAACAAACTATTTAAAATACTATTAATTTTAACCTTAACAATTATTTGTTTTAATAAATCACAAGCTCAAACATCAAAAACAGATAATATAACACTAAAAGGCAGCGAATTTAACTTCCCTCCTCTTAATGCTGTTATAGATTCTGTTTTAAAGCGCAGTGCTATGTTAAGTTTTAGAAAACATGGTATTGGAGTTAAGGAGTCCACGTTAAAATCTGAACGCTTATATTGGACCAAAAACATTGGTATTCAAGCAACTTCGCAATATGGTACAATCAGTAGTTTTTCTACTAGTGAAGAAAGCACATCGAATATTTCTACATTAACAACTCAAGACCAGTTAAATTATAGTGTAGGTTTATATTTAAAACTTCCATTATTTGATGGTTTAAACAGAAAACATCAACTTAAACTAGCAAAATTAGAGGTTGAAGCTGCAAAAAGTATGGCTAAAGCTCAAGAAGAAGAAATAAGACAAAGGGTTATAGTATTATATCAAGAATTACTTTTAAAGAAAAAATTACTTAAAATAAAGTCTAATAGTTTAAGTGATGCGAGAGTAAATATGCAAATGGTAGAAAAAGAATTTAGAAATGGTGCGGTTCCAATATCTGAGTACGTAAGAATAAGTGGTATGACCACAAACATGGAAGCAGCATACGAAACAGCAATATCAGAATTTATTACTTCAAAAAAAATACTAGAAGATATGGCTGGGTTTGTATTTAGTTTAACACGTTCAAAATAAGTAGATGACTATAATTGATTTTGTAAGATTAATTTTAAAAAACTTAACACTACTATTGTTAGTGCCTTTTCTGCTTGGCTCTATGGTTATTGCACTAACAATGAACCCGTCGTACGAGTTTTCTTCACAAACCATTTTATACACTGGGTTAGCTACAGGTTCTTCAATTGAAATGGACAAGAAGTTTAACACACAAGCTACAAATGCAGCATTTGATAATTTAATTAACATCATTAAATCTAGAGAAACACAAGAAGAAGTTGCTGTAAGATTATTAGCGATTCATCTAATGCTTCCAGAAGCAAACCCTCAATTTATTTCAAATAAACTATATCAAGAACTTAAACAGAAAGTTCCTAAAGACTTATACAACTATATTGAAACTGGAGATAATAAACTAGAAAATAAAGATAACACCTGGATTGTTAACAACCCACTACCTCAAGAAATAAATCGTAATAACTACGAAAAAACAGTTCAGAACCTACTAACGTTAATGAGAAGTAGTACTAATAATTATGTTTATGAAATATTTAATTATGATTCTGACGAACACTATTCTCAAAAAGCCGTCTCAGGCATAAAAGCTCAAAGAATAAACAGCAGTGATTTAATAAAATTAAGTTATACTGTAAATGACCCAGGTATTTGCCAACAAACTCTTGCTATTTATAACCGAGTTTGTATAAAAAATTATAAAGACATTAAAGAAAATAGATCAGATGCTGTTGTTAAATACTTTGAAAATGAACTAAATAAAGCAAAAAAGAACTTAGATCAAGCAGAAAGTAAACTTTTAGAGTTTAATAAAACTTCTAATATTATAAATTATTACGAACAGAGTAAAGCTGTTGCTGTGGTAAAAGAAGAATTGGAGGTTGATTATAAACTAAAAAAAGCTGAATTAGCAGGGTTACAAGCAGGTACAAGACGCTTAGAAGACAAACTACAAATACAAGAAGTTATTCAAATAAAAAATAACAATATTCTTGATAAACAAAAAAAGCTTGGAAAATTAAATTATGAAATTGCTCTAATAGATGCCGAAATTAAATCTAGCAATAAAGAAGCAGATATCACAAAAATGGCTAGTTTAAAAAAACAGTCTGAAACATTAAGCAACGCAATTGAAAATAGTGTTAATGATTTATATAAATATCAAAATTCAATTGATGGGGTACAAATTTCCAAAGTACTTCCAGATTGGATGAATAAAGTGGTAGAGACTGAAAATTTAAAAGCAAAAATTCAAGTAATTGATAAACAAAAGAATGACTTTCAAAAAGTATATGAAGAATATGCCCCTGCAGGTGCTAATATGAAAAGACTTGAACGTGAAATTTCAGTTGCAGAACAAGGTTACCTAGAAATACTTCACGGGTTAAATTTAGCAAAATTAAAATTACAAGACAGTGAACTATCATCTAATTTAAAAACTGTAGACCCTCCATATTTTCCGTTATCACCAAACCCAACAAAAAGAGCAATATTAATTATTGCAGCTGCATTCTTGGGAGGTGTTTTAACTCTGGGTATTATTTTTGTTATGGAATATTTTGATGATACACTAAAAAACTCAATTAAAGCAAGTAAAATATTAAAATTACAATCTTTAGGTATGATACCTAAGATTGTTTTAGACCCTGGAGGTATTAATTTACCTTTTATTCAAAAACGATTGATTGAGATTATTACACAAAACATATTACAATATTTTGGCACTCAAAATTCAAAACAAAAAACAAAAACCATTATTGTATTTAGCACACAAAAGCTAGAAGGAAAAACAGTATTAGCCGGAAACATTGCTAAAAGATTAAAGCAAGAGGGTAAAAAAATAGTATTGCTTAATCATGATGGAGAACAAAAGTTTATTAAGCAAAAACGAAACTCTCCTATTCTAAATAAAATTTTAGGCTACCCAGATCCTCGAATAGATATAGATAATCCTTTCTTGGCAGATGTTTCAAACTATCTTGATTCTTCTGAACATTATTCTTACAACTTAGATAAACATTTTTACAACGCAAAAAATTATACAGATATTTTAAAGCAAAAAAATATTGAACTAGACTATACACCAGACTTTGTAATAATAGAATTACCTGCTATAATTTATAATAATTACTCTTCAGAATTAATTATTAATGCAGACTTAGATATTCTTGTATGTCGTTCTAATAGAGTTTGGTCAAATGCAGACGAATCTGCAATTAGCAATTTAAGAGAAGATTGTGCTTCAAAACTTAATATTATTGTTAACGGTGTTAACATAAACGAAATTGAATCTTTATTAGGAGATTTACCAAAAAAACGCACAAAGTTTAGAAAAAAAATAAAATCAATATTTAAATTTCAATTTTTTAATAAAAACCAAATATAATTATTCTATTTAATGAAAAAACTTAAAAAAATTGTTCGAGAAGATAATTTCCTGTCATTAACAGGAAACGTCGTGATTGCAATTTTGGGTGTTGCTGGTTTTGCTTTGCTTGCCAGGAGTTTACCCCTAGATGTTTTTGGTGAATGGGTTTTATTTGTTACAGGTGGTTCTTTTATTGAAATGTTTCGTTTTGGTATTACAAACACAGCTTTAATACGTTTTTTATCTGGAGCAGATGAAGACTCTAGATATAAATTAATAGGTTCTAACGCTTTAATTGGTTTAGGTTCAACTACAATAATAGCTATTATTTTAGTGTTTTTCTATACTTTTTTCAATAACGCTATTAGCAACTCTGGTTATAACATATTTTTTAAATGGTACCCACTATTGGCTTTTTTAAATTTACCTTGGAATAATGCGCTAGTAGTATTACAAGCAGATAGAAAATATGCGCAAATTTTAATAATTAAAGCAATAAAAAGCGGATTCTTTTTTCTTGTAATTTTATTTCATTTCTTCTTTATAGAGATGACGTTAACTCAATTAATTATTGCTTTACTTATTATTAATGCAATTACATCTTTAGTAACTATAACTTTAGGTTGGGATGGAACAAAACACATTATAAAAGCAAGTGCTGAAACTAATAAAACACTATTAAATTTTGGAAAATACACAACATTTACACTAATAGGTACAAACCTATTAAGAAGTGCAGATACAGTTATTATTAGCTTAAGCCCAATGGGAAGTGCCGCAGTAGCACTATATAGCATTCCTCTTAAACTTACCGAATTACAACAAATTCCTTTAAGAAGCTTTGTAGCTACTGCATTTCCAAAAATGTCTAAAGCAAGTGTTCACGGTAAAGTTAAAGAAGTTAGAAATTTATTTTACTCATACTCTGGTGCTCTCACCTATTTATTTGTACTTATGAGTTTATTCACTTTTGTATTTGCTGAGTATTTGGTGTTAATTCTATCCGGAGAACAATATTTAAAAGTTGATCCGGCCACAGGATCTAATGTTGTAGATATAGTTCGTGTATTTTCTATTTACGGATTACTATTACCAATTGATAGAATGACAGGAGTTGGTTTAGATAGTATAAATAAACCAAACATTAACGCCATAAAAGTCTTCATTATGGTAGTAGCTAATGTAATAGGAGATTTTATAGCCATTTTTGTTTTTAAATCACTAATTCTAGTTGCTGTTGCATCTATTCTATTTACATTAATTGGTATATGGATGGGTATGTATTTTTTAAATAAAGAATTGACTTTGTCATATAAAGAAATTTTTTCAAGCGGAATTGATTTCTATAAAACACTTTTTAATAAAGCTACTAATAATCGCTTTATTGTAAACCCCAAAACTAATAAGTAATTTGACAGATAACAACAACATAAACCCTTTTGATAAGATTACAGGCTCAGCTGCTTTAGCTAGCCCAAAGGGTCTATTATACTTTTTTTTAGGGGTTTGCCTAACTGGTTTAATTCTTGCAAAATTAGAAATTGTTGGGGTCGGGCTCTTATTTGCCCTTATGTTTGGAGCTGTTTATATATACATCATATTTAAAAATCCAATTATTGGTTTTTACACGGCAATTGGTTATAATTTTGTTGTACTTGGAATTGGACGATATGTAAAAGGCTTACCCTTAGGTTTTGGTATAGATGGAATTTTAGTTTTAACTTTTTTAGCATTAATTTTTACTAGGTTTAGAGATAGAGTCGATTGGTCTCCAGCTAATCAACACGTTACTATTTTAGCTGGGATTTGGCTAGGGGTTTTTATATTGCAAATTGCAAACCCAGAAGCCAGAATGATAGAGCCTTGGATTGCTGGAAGAGGCATTGGATTTTACTTCTTTTTCTTTATTATTCTAACGTTTATGCTTATAAATACTAATAAAAAACTAGATACTTTTTTATATGTATGGGGAACATTCTCTATTCTAGCAACTTTTAAAGGTATAGGACAAATGGTTTTTGGAGTTGATGCTGCTGAGCAAGCATGGTTAGATAACGGAGGCGCCGTAACACATGTGTTATTTGGAAAATTAAGAGTATTTTCATTTATGAGTGATGCAGGGCAGTTTGGTGGAAATCAAGGACTTGCTGGTGTTGTGTTTATTATTTATTCTATGGCAAAAAAAGGCATTCCTAAATTCTTTTATCTTACAGTTGGAATATTAGGAATATATGGAATGCTAATATCAGGTACTAGAGGGTCTATTGCAGTTCCTTTTGCAGGGTTTATGACATTTTTTGTTTTAAGGAAAAATATTAAAATTCTTAGTCTTGGGCTTACAGGAGTAATACTCTTATTTGTATTTTTTAAATTCACAATGATAGCAAATGGTAATGCCCAAATAAGAAGAATGAGAACTGGGTTTGACCCTAATAATCCATCTTTACTTGTTAGAAAAGCAAATCAAGAAATTCTTAAAGGGTATCTTGCCTCAAGGCCTTTTGGAGGTGGTATTGGCCATGCAGGCGATAAGGCTCAACGTTTTTTACCAAATGCATTTCTTTCACATGTAGCAACAGATAGTTGGTATGTAATGATTTGGGCAGAGATGGGTATTGTTGGATTAACACTACATTTATTTATTTTACTATATGTTATAGGAATGGCTTCTTTTAAAGTAATGTTTCGAATTCGAGACCCAATAACCAAGTTAAAAATGAGTGCTCTAATTTGTGGAATGGCAGGAGTTATGGTCGCATCCTATGGAAATGCAGTATTTGGTGGTTTACCAACAGCTCTATTAATGTATGCTTCAATGGCACTTATGTCAAATCCAAAAGTTTTTGAAAGAGATCCAAAAGAGTATTCACTAGCATTAAATTAATAATAAAAGGTGAATAAACAAGAGAAATAAAATTAGTGTTTTAATTTAAATTTTTAATTATGCAACTATTAAATATAATACAAATCATATTACTAATCCTTTTAGGATTAGCCACTTTATATATATTTATATTTTCAATAGCTAGTTTATTTTATAAACAGCGAACTTATAATTCGAATGGTAATTTTAAAAAAATGGCTGTTCTAATCCCTGGATATAAAGAGGATGAAGTAATCCTAGAAGTTGCAAAATCTGCATTAGAACAGGATTACCCAAAAAACCTATTTGACGTAGTTATAATCGCAGATTCATTTAAAAAAGAAACTATTAGTGAATTAGAGACTTTACCTATAAAATTAATTGAGGTAAGTTTTGAGAAAAGCACAAAATCAAAAGCTTTAAATAAAGCAATGGCTAAGCTTAAAAGCAAGTATGACATTGCGCTGGTTTTAGATGCTGACAATCTAATGACTCCAGGTTTTTTAAATAAAATAAATGCTGCTTTTGAATATGATTTTATAGCAGTTCAAGGACACCGTGCAGCAAAAAACTTAAATAATTCTTGGGCTGTACTAGATGCTATTAGCGAAGAAATCAACAATAATATTTTTAGAAAAGGACATAGAGTATTAGGCCTTTCATCTGCTATTATTGGCTCTGGAATGGCTTTTAAATATACTTATTTTAAAGAATTAATGGCTACTGTAACTGCTGTTGGCGGTTTTGACAAAGAAATTGAGTTAAAAATGTTAAAAGCAAAACATAAAATTGTTTATCTAGATGACGCTATTGTTTTAGATGAAAAAATTCAAAAATCAGAAGTTTTTGGAAATCAAAGACGAAGATGGCTTTCTGCCCAGTTTCATTATTTCAGAAAAGATTTTTTAAATGCTTTAAAGGATCTTATTACTAAAGGCAATGTAGATTATTTTGATAAGGCTATACAATTTATTCAGCCTCCAAGAATATTATTATTAGGTGCTGTAATATTTCTAAGCTCTTGTTTTATTATTGTAAATTACTTGTTAAATAATCAATTTATCTATTCAATTTACTGGATTATTTTAGCGGTTGCTTGCATACTATCTTTTGTTTTTTCTGTACCAAAAATATTTTACAATTTAAAAACACTTAAAGCTTTAGCTAGTTTACCAAAAGGAATGTTTATGATGTTCCTGTCTTTACTTAAAATTAAAGGCGCTAATAAAACATTTATTCATACACAACACACATCATCAAACTCAAAAATTAATAAAAGTTAAATGATTTAAAAAAAACAAGGTGGTTAATCCCTATAAAAAACCCCAATGAAAAACAATAAACTAAAAAAACTAGAAGCTATTCGTGGATTTAGTGCCTTATATGTGGTACTCTTCCATATGTTACCCCAAAAAATATACTTTTTGGGAATAAACGTAGGAATTCTATTTAGATTTGGTTCAGAAGCAGTTATTCTATTTTTTGTGTTAAGTGGTTTCGTAATAAAATATTCTTGGGAAAAGTCAACAGATAAATCTTTTCACTCATATTTTATACGTCGATTTATTAGAATTTACATTCCTCTTTTCTTTATTTTCTTAATAGGTTACCTTTTAAAATGTTATTCTGAAGGTGCTTTAGCAAACCCAGAATGGAAAACCCTTTTAGGTAACATTTTTATGCTTCAAGATGTTATATCATTAAAACCAAACGTTGTTAGCCCTACTTACATGGGTAACGGCTTACTTTGGTCTTTATCATATGAGTGGTGGTTTTATATGCTATTTATCTTTTTAACAAAAAAAATAAGCAAAACCAAGATTAACACTTTGGTAAATATTATTGTAATTGTTGCTGCTATTTCATATCTCATTTATCCTTTTATAGTAAATAGAATTGCAATGTATTTTGCTATATGGTGGATTGGAGTAAAGTTTGCAGACATTTATTTAACAGGCGGAAAATATTCGTTTAAATCAATGCTACCATACGCATACGTTGTAGCATTAATTATAACTATTTTAGGGTTAAATTTTTATTTAAACTTCTCTTATACTAAAATTTACAAATACCCATTAGTTGCTTATCCATTTGTTGAATTAAGACATTTCATTTTTTCGTTTATAATAATGTTTGGTGCTATTATTTGGCATCGCTGGCACTGGATTGGATTTAATAACATTTTTGGAATATTTAAATACTTTGCGCCGTTCTCTTATGTAATTTATATATCACATGATTATTTAGTGGTAAAAGCAACATATTTAAATTTTATTAATCATAAAATAGTTGAATATGTACTCTATTTTATTTTAATGTTATTATTCTCATACCTAATAGAGGTAATAGTATATAAAAGAATTAAAAAATATGTAATGTATTATTTTGTTAATAAATCTATAAAAAATTAAGTAGTATGGTAATAGGTATTGAAGGACAAAGACTTTTTCGTGAAAAGAAACATGGAATGGATATGGTTGCTCTAGAGTTAATTAAAAACTTACAAGCTATAGACCATAAAAATAAATATTACATTTTTGTAAAACCAGACGTAGATGATTCAGTTTTAAAAGAAACCGCAAACTTTAAAATTATTAAGTTAGATGGTGGCCCCTATCCTACTTGGGAACAAATTGCATTGCCAAAAGCCGCAAAAAAATATGGGTGTGATGTGTTGCATTGTACAAGTAACACAGCTCCTTTATTTACAAATATTCCGTTAATCACAATTCTACATGACATTATTTATATGGAAAGTGATTATTTAAAAATACTAAAAAGTAGCGCTAGTACGTATCAGAAATTTGGTAATGTATATAGAAAACTTGTGGTGCCTAGAGTTTTAAAGAAAAGCACAAAAGTAATTACCGTATCACATTTTGAAAAAAATAGAATTGGAGAATTCTTTGGTATTAATGGAAATAATAAACTTGATGCTATTTATAACGGCGTAAGCGAACATTTTAAACCTGTTACTAATAAAGAAGAACTTCAAAGGGTAAAAGAAAAATATAATTTACCTGAAAATTATTTCTTTTTCTTAGGAAATACGGACCCTAAAAAAAACACAAAAGGAACATTAAAAGCATTTTCAGATTTTTTAAAACAAACAGGTTCTAATCACAAACTTGTAATGCTAGATTATGATAAAACTGAACTCAATAAACTTTTGGTAGAAATTAATGACACTAACCTTATCAATCACATTATTTTAACCGGTTATGTTATAAATACAGATTTACCAGCTATTTACTCTCAATGTGATGTTTTTTTATATCCTTCACTTAGAGAAAGTTTTGGTATCCCAATGTTAGAAGCTATGGGTTGCAATGTACCCGTAATTACATCAAATACATCATCTATGCCAGAAGTTTCAGGTGATGCTGCACACATAATTAATCCATTTAATCCAGAAGAAATTACGCAAGGAATTATAAAAATATTAAATAACGAAGAATATAAAAATTCACTTTGCGAAAAAGGGTTAAAACGAAGCCAACAATTCTCTTGGAAAAACATGGCAAAAGGTTATCTAAAACTTTATGAATTAATTCATTCAGAAAATTCAATAAAACAATAGCTATGGAAACAAAACCTCAACAGCCAATGGTATCAATCGTAAGTGTAAATTACGATCAACCCGAAGTTACTTGTGAAATGTTAGCTTCTTTAAGAAAAGTTACGTACTCTAATTTTGAAACATTAATTGTAGATAACGGTTCACCTACAACTTCGCCCAATATTATTAAAGAAAAATACCCTGAAGCTAAATTAATAATCAGTGAAAAAAATTTAGGTTTTGCTGGTGGAAATAATATTGCATTAAAACAAGCTAAAGGAGATTACATATTATTGTTAAACAATGACACTGAAGTTAAACCTGACTTTTTAAACAGCTTGGTTGAATTAATGGAGTCAAATAAAGAAATTGGAATTTCAAGTTCCAAAATTCTATATTTCTACGAAGATAACATCATACAATATGCAGGAGCATCACCAATAAATCCCATTACTTCTAGGGGTTTTCATTATGGTTATAAAGAAAAAGATAATGGGCAATTAAATAAAATTACAGAAACATCTTATCCACATGGCGCTTGTATGATGATAAGAAAAAGTGTTTTAGAAGAATTAGGATTGTTATACGAAGGTTACTTTCTCTATTATGAAGAACTTGATTTTGCAGAAAGAGTGAAACGAGCAGGATATAAAATTTATTTTCAACCAAATTCTACAATCCTACATAAAGAATCTATTTCTACTGGTAAAAACAGTCCATTAAAAACTTATTACATGAATAGAAATAGGTTGTTATTTGTTCGAAGAAACAGTAGTGGTATTACATTATTACTTGCAGTGTTGTACTTCTTTTTGATTTCACTTCCAAAAAACACAATAAAATATTTATTCAATAAAAAACACTTGTCTGCTCTATACAGAGGAGTGATTTGGAATATTACTCATTTTAATATTAATAAAAACCAACAGTTATGATAAAAGGTAAAGACATTATTATAGTAGGCATCCAACCTTGGGATATTGAAATTGGTAGTAACTGTAAGAATATTGCCGTTGAAATGAGCCGTAACAATAGAATTCTATATGTAAACTCTCCTTTAGACAGAATTTCAAAATTCAAAGAAAGAAAAACTGAGAAAATTAAGAAACGTATTCGTATTAAATCTGGAAAAGAAGCTGATTTGGTAAGTATTAATTCTAACATGTGGACATTTTATCCTAAAACCACAATAGAATCTATTAATTGGATTGGATCTAAAAAGATTTTCGACAGTGTTAACAGAATGAATACAAAAAAATTTACTAATGATATTAAAAGCGCTATAGATAGGCTTGGCTTTAAAAACTTCATTATTTTTAATGATAGTTCTATGTTTTTAGGACAACATTTAAAAGAATTTTTACAACCTGCATTGTATATATATTATATGCGAGACTATCTTACAAAAAACCCATATTGGAAAAAACATGGTGTAAGACTTGAACCTAAGTTGATAGAAAATGCTGATCTAGTTGTTAACAATTCAACTCTATATGCAGAATACGGAGCTAAATACAACAAGCATTGTTATATGGTTGGCCAAGGTTGTGACACTAGTTTATTTAATGATTTGGAGCGTGATATTCAAGCTTCAAAAGATTTTGAAGGTCTTCCAAAACCTATAATTGGTTATGTTGGGTTTTTATCAAGTAGAAGACTAAGCATTGATATTATTGAACATATAGCGGTAGCCAAACCAGAATGGTCTATTGTATTAGTTGGGCCTGAAGATGAAAACTTTAAATCATCTAACCTACACAACCTAAGTAATGTTTATTTTTTAGGAAGTAAGGATTCTTCAGAACTTCCAAACTATATTAAAGGCTTTGATGTTGCTATAAACCCACAACTAATTAACGATGCTACAATTGGTAACTATCCTCGAAAAATTGATGAATATTTAGCAATGGGTAAACCAACTTTAGCTTCAGCAACAAAAGCTATGGATTATTTTAAAGATTATACCTACCTAGGAAAAACTAAAGAAGACTATGTCATTTTAGCAGAAAAAGCTCTTAAAGAAAATAATGAAAACCTCGAAACAAAAAGAAGAACTTATGGAACCAGTCATAGCTGGGAGAATAATGTAAAAGAAATTTATAAATACACTGAGTTAGTAGCAAAAGAAAAAGGAATTAAAATATAATCATTATGGGAATAGTATCTAAAATAAAATCAAATCCAAAACTTAAAGCATTTGTGCTTTGGAGTATTGCTCCTAGTAGAAATCCACGCCCAAGACTTTGGGTAAGGTGGTTTTTAAACCCCTTAAAACACAAAAAAGGAAAAGGAGCAAAAATTCGCAGAAGAAGTCGAATTGATGTATTTCCGTGGAATAGATTTGAAATTGGAGAATTAACAACAATTGAAGACTTCTGTACCATAAATAATGGTTCTGGAGATGTACTATTAGGTAACCGTGTTAGAATAGGTATTGGCTCTGTAGTTATTGGCCCTGTTACTATGGGTAGTGGTTCAGGTTTAGGGCAGCACGTATTTGTATCTGGTTTTAACCATGGATTTTCAGACGGAACAAAAAATTCAAGTCAACAACCTCTACAAGTAAAACCAACAGTAATAGAAGAAGATTCTCATATTGGTGCAAACTCTGTTGTTTTAGCAGGTGTTACCATAGGTAAACGCTGTCAAATTGGAGCTGGAAGTGTTGTTACAAAGAATATTCCACCCTTTTCAGTGGCTGTAGGAAACCCTGCAAAAGTTATAAAAAAGTTTAATCACGAAACCAAAGTTTGGGAAAAAATTTAAATAAATATTATGGAAGTATTAAAAATATTATTTTGGGCATTTCTTTTTATAATAATTTATACATATGTTGGATATGGTATTTTATTATATGCAATAATAAAAATTAGAAGAACTTTTAAAATTGGAAAAAAGGTTGAAGTTGACCATACTTACGAACCGGAAGTTACCTTATTTATAGCTGCTTATAATGAAAAAGATTATGTAGCTGCAAAAATGAAAAACACACTAGAATTAGATTACCCAAAAGATAAACTAAACGTTGTTTGGGTTACAGATGGTTCAGATGATGGAACTCCAGATTTAGTAAAAAGTTATCCAAATACTACTGTACATCATTTAGATGCAAGAAATGGTAAAATTGGAGCTATGAACAGAGGTATGGATTTTGTAAAAACTCCAATAGTAATTTTTAGTGATGCAAATACTGATTTAGGTAAAGAATCTATTAGACGCATTGTTAACCTTTTTAGCAACCCAACTGTTGGTTGCGTTTCTGGAGAAAAAAGAATTATAGAAAAAGAAAGTGATGTTGCATCTGGAGCTGGTGAAGGAATTTACTGGAAATACGAATCTACTTTAAAAAAATGGGATGCCGAATTATACTCTGTTGTAGGTGCAGCAGGAGAACTATTTGCTATAAGAACAGAGTTATATCGTCATGTTGAAAAAGACACTTTACTAGATGATTTTATTATATCATTAAGAGTAGCTCAAGATGGTTATACTATTCAATACGACCCTGAAGCATATGCAATTGAAACAGCTTCTGCAAATGTAAAAGAAGAATTAAAACGAAAAATTAGAATTTCAGCCGGTGGTATTCAATCTGTAGTTAGATTAAGTTCTTTATTAAATATATTCAAATATGGTACACTTTCCTTTCAATATATTTCGCACCGAGTACTACGTTGGACATTAACTCCACTGTGTTTACTGCTTTTAATTCCTGTTTCGTTTGTATTAGCTTATAACGAAGGACTTTTAGACTTTGGACTTTATTCAGTAATGTTTTGGTTACAAATGCTATTTTATGTTGGAGCATTAATCGGTTGGGTATTAGAAAATAAATCTATAAAAGTAAAATTACTATTCGTTCCTTATTATTTTTTCATTATGAATTTATCTGTAATCCTAGGGTTTTTCAGGTATATGAAAAACACACAATCTGTTAATTGGGAACGCTCTAAACGAGCAAGTTAATTAAATAAAAAGTTAAAAAAATTTAAAATGAATAGAAGAACAGCCATAGGAGGAATATTAGGTATAGCAGGACTAGGAATTGCTTCAGTCTCTGTTTTAAAATATTTTAAAACTGATATTGATATAAGCAAAGGTAAGCTAGTAAATTATGAGAGTTTAATTTCTGAATTAGTTGATGTAATTATACCTCCAACAGAAACTCCAGGAGCAAAATCTGCCAAAGTTCAAAATTTTGTAATTAATTATATGGAGGAATGTGCTTCAATTAAAGAATATACTAAATTTTTTAACGGACTAAATGATCTTCAAGAAACTTGTTTAGATAGTTACGGAATTCCTTTTGAAGAGTGTTCAGATATTCAAAAAAACGAACAATTAGAAAACTTAGATAGCGGACTTGATTCTAATAGTATGTTTATGAAAATTAGCAACAAACTTCGTGGTCGTTCCTTCTTTAATATTTTAAAAACATTAACTATTGAAGGTTACTGTATCTCTTCTGTTGGAGCTACACAACACTTAGCTTACTTACCTTTTCCAGGTAAGTATGAAGCTATTACAACATTAAAAACTAATCAAAAAGCTTGGGCTACAAAATAAAACAATTATGACAAATCAAACAGATAAAAATACTTTTGACGCTATTGTAGTAGGATCTGGAATTAGTGGAGGTTGGGCAGCCAAAGAACTAACAGAAGGAGGATTAAAAACGTTAGTATTAGAAAGAGGTAGAAATGTAGAACATGCAAAAGATTATACAACTGCCTTAAAAAACCCTTGGGACTTCAAAAATGGAACACATTTAACCAATAAAGAATTAGAAGAAAGACCAGTACAAAGTAGCCATTGTAATGCAACAGACAAACATTTTTATGTTAAAGATAGTGAGCATCCATATATACAAACTAACCCTTTTAAATGGATAAGAGGCTACCAAGTAGGTGGTAGATCTTTAACTTGGGGACGCCAAAGTTATCGTCTTTCTGAAATGGATTTTGAAGCAAATAAAAAAGATGGACATGGCGTTGACTGGCCAATTAGATATAAAGATTTAGAAAAATGGTATGACTATGTTGAAGAATATGTTGGAATAAGTGGTAGTAAAGAGTCTTTACCTCAACTTCCAGACGGTGTTTTTTTGAAACCCATACCCTTAAATGCAATTGAACAGCATTTAAAAGAAACTGTAAGTGAAAAATACTCAGATCGTGTTTTAATAAATGGAAGAGTTGCTAATTTAACTGAGGCTACAAAAGGTAGAGGCCCGTGCATTTATCGAAATTTATGCAGTAGAGGGTGCCCTTTTTCAGGTTATTTTAGTAGTAATTCATCGACATTATTAGATGCACATAATTCTGGAAATTTAACACTTAGAGCCAATTCAATAGTAAAAAAAGTTATTTATGATGAAGATAAAAAACGAGCTATTGGAGTTATAATTATTGATACTATTACCAAAGAAGAATTTAGCTATTATGCAAAAATAATTTTCTTAAATGCATCGGCAATAGCAACCGCAGCTATATTATTAAACTCTACCTCGCCTTCTTTTCCAAATGGGTTAGGGAATTCTAGTTTACAAGTAGGTCATAATTTAATGGATCATATAGTAAATAATGCTTCTTTTGGAACTTATGAAGGTTTAAAAGATAAATATTACGAAGGAAAATCACCTGGAACAATTTATATCCCAAGATTTCAAAATTTAAATAGCGAAACTAAAAATAAAAAATTTGTAAGAGGTTATGGGATTCAAGGAAAAGGAGAAAGAGAAAATTGGCAAACAAAATCTACTGTTGGTTTTGGAAAATCTTTAAAAGAACAATTGTCAACACCAGGAAAGTGGAAATTTTTTCTTGGAGGTCGTGGAGAAACGCTACCTAATTACGAAAATAAAATTACACTAGATTCTGAAAATAAAGATCAGTGGGGGTTACCTTTAGTTAAGGTCGACTTTAAATATGGCCCTAATGAAATAGCAATGATGGAACAAATGACCAAAGAAAGTGAAGAAATACTATTAAACGCTGGATTTGAAAATGTAGGAAGTTATAGAACCCCTCCTTCTCCAGGATCGGCTGTACATGAAATGGGAACTGCAAGAATGGGACATGACCCTAAAACTTCAGTATTAAACAAACACAATCAAATGCACGATGTTAAAAATGTATTCATAACCGATGGAAGTTGTATGACCTCTTCAGGTTGTCAAAACCCATCTTTAACCTATATGGCTATAACGGCAAGAGCCTGCCAATATGCTATTAACCAACTTAAATCGGGTCTGTTATGAAAAATTTAAAATTTATTGCCATCTTTTTGGGTTTAATCTTTTTATTATTTGGGGTTATTTATTTTATAAAACAACCATCTTATAGTATTAAAACAGACGGTATACTATATGTTGTTAACAAAGCAAGCCATAACATTACAATCTTTGATTTATTAAAAGGTAAAAAAATTAAGGATCTTGCTACCGAAATAGAACCACATGAAGCAACAATTGTAACAAACCCAAACAGAGTTATAGTTACTAATTATGGAGCATCAAATAATCCCGGAAAGAGTATAACTGTTATTAACGCGGCAACTAATACTATAGAAAAAACAATAACACTAGGTAAAAATTTAATGCCACATGGCATTATTAGTTTACCTCAACCAAATAAAGTAGGTGTTGTTGCAGATATAGGAAATCATTTATCTATAGTTAATATAGAAACAGGTATTGTAGAGAAGCAAATAGCTACACAACAAGACTTTAGTCATTTATTAGTCCACCATCCAGATAAACCTTTAATATATGTATCAAATATTAATTCAGGCTCTGTTAGTGTAATAGATGTTGAACAAGATAAAGTTGTAAAAATAATTACTTGCAGTAAACGAACTGAAGGAATTGACATTACACCTGATGGCTCAGAAATATGGGTAACAAATATTGATGAAAATTTTATTTCTATTATAAATACCGAAACATATGAAATTACAAAAACTTTAAAAACAGGGAAACAACCATTAAGATTAAAATTTTCTGTTGATGGAAAACAGTGTTTAGTTTCTAACGCAAGTGATGGAACAGTTTCTGTTTATAACAGTAAAACCAAAAAAGAAATTACTACCATAAAAATTCCAGGTAATAATAACATATTTGAAAAAATAATTTATCGAACCCCACGTCCAGTAGGTATTTTAATGCATCAAAATGGGCTATATGCATTTGTATCTAATTTGACAGCTGGAAGAGTTGAAATAATTGACATGAAAAACTTTACCATTGTAAGCAGTATTAAAACAGGAGACATGCCAGACGGTTTAGCTTTAATTAATTAATTCATGAAGCATCTAAAACATATATTAATTTCACTTGTAGCAATTTTCTTGCTACTAACACTATTTATCCTAATTTTCAGGTTACCTTCTTACACCATAAAAACTAGTGGAAAATTATATATTGTAAATAAAATAAGTAGAAGTATTACTGTTTTTGATTTATTCAAAGGTAAACAAATAGCAGAAGTGCCTATTAATATGGAATCTCATGAAGCAATAACAACTATAGATAAAAGCAAGGTTATAGTTACAAATTATGGTACTATTAATAAAGATGGTAACCTTATAAAAGTTATTAATACAAAAACCAATGAAATTGAAAAAACAATAAATTTAAAACAAAATATAAGAACAAATGGTATTGCTAACCTTTCAGAAACCAATAAGATAGCTCTTATTGATTATGCAAATAATAATTTATTAGTACTTAATACTAAAACGGATAGTATTGAAAAACAAATACAAACTAAACAAAAATTTAGCCACCTTTCAGTAATTCACCCTACAAAACCACTAGCTTACGTTACAAATATGAAATCAAATTCGGTTAGTGTTATTGACCTTAACAAGAATAAAGTAATTAAAATAATTCCTTGTGGGTTAACTGCAGAAAGTATAGATATTACACCTAATGGGTCAGAAATTTGGGTAACCAACAAAAACGGAAATAGTATTACCATAATAAACACATCAACTTATAAAGTTATAGAAACTTTAAATACAGGAAACGAACCATTAAAAGTGAAATTTTCTATTGATGGCAACTATTGCTTAATTGCTAATGCAAGCGATGGCACAATTTCTATTTATAATCAGCTTTCAAAAAAACAAATAAAAACCATAAATATTCCAGGAAAAAATAAATTTTTAGAGCGAATACTTTACCATACGCCACGCCCAGTAAATATATTTATGCACCCTAACGGCTTATATGCTTTTATTGCAAATTCTAACGCTGATAAAATTGAAGTACTTGATATGAAAACATTTACAATTGTTAGTACTATTGGCACAGGAAGAGTTCCGGATGCATTAACATTTGTAGAATAAAATTATTATTTAAATAAATAACTCACTAAAATTCAAACCATTAACACACAAACACAATAAATTGAAAAAATAAAAAAAATCAACACAAAAACTTACAATAGCACTAGGCTTTATTTGTATCTTAATATGAAAAAACTTAACTTTATAAGTAACTAAGTATTAGAATAATATTTAAGTTAATTAAAAAAATAAAATAATTAATTATGAAAGGAATAATATTAGCAGGAGGATCTGGAACCAGACTATACCCCTTAACAAAAGGAACATCCAAACAGCTTCTTCCTATAAACGATAAACCGATGATTTATTATCCATTATCAGTTTTAATGTTAGCAGGAATTAAAGAAATATTAATTATTTCAACCCCTATTGACCTACCAAGATTTGAACAGTTATTAGGAGATGGAAGTGATATTGGAATGCAATTTTCATATAAAGAACAACCTTCACCGGATGGTCTAGCTCAAGCTTTTATTATTGGAGAAGAATTCATAGGAAATGATGATGTATGTTTGGTTTTAGGAGATAATATATTTTATGGATATGGATTTTCTGAAATGTTAAATAACGCAGTTAAAACAGTTAAAGAATCTAAAAAAGCAACTGTTTTTGGGTATTATGTAAAAGACCCTGAACGATATGGAGTAGTAGAATTTGATACTGCTGGTAATGCCTTAAGTATTGATGAAAAACCTGCAAAACCTAAAAGTAATTTTGCTGTAGTTGGGCTGTATTTTTACCCAAACAGTGTTGTAAAAATTGCCAAAAATGTTAAACCTAGCCATCGAGGTGAACTAGAAATAACAACAGTTAACCAAGAGTACCTTCAACAAAAAAACTTAAAAGTAGAGCTTATGGGAAGAGGCTACGCTTGGTTAGATACAGGAACTCATGAAAGTTTATTAGAGGCTTCTAATTATATTCAAACTATTGAAAATAGACAAGGATTAAAAGTTGCTTGCTTAGAAGAAATAGCCTTTGAAAAAGGATACATTTCAAAAGAACAATTACTAAAATTGGCAGAACCATTAAAAAAGAATGGATATGGACAATATTTAATAGATATAGCTAAATAAAAAAATATGAAGTTTAAAAGAACGGAAATACCAGATGTAATAATCTGTGAGCCAAATGTATTTGGTGATGAAAGAGGTTATTTTGTTGAAACTTTTCGACAAGATAAGTTGGAAGAATTTTTAGGATATAAAATTAATTTTTGTCAAGATAATGAATCTAAATCTTCGTATGGAGTTTTAAGAGGGCTACATTACCAATTACCACCATTTTCACAAACTAAATTGGTAAGAGTATTAAAAGGGCGAGTTTTAGATGTTGCTGTAGATATTAGAAAAGGTTCAAAAACATTTGGAAAGCATGTATCTGTAGAATTAACGGGCGAAAATAAAAAGCAAGTATTAGTACCCAGAGGATTTGCACATGGATTTGTGGTTTTAAGTGATGAAGCAACATTTGCCTATAAAGTAGACAATTATTACAGTCCTGAATGTGACAGAGGAATAGCATTTAATGATGCTTCTTTAAATATTGACTGGAAATTAGAGGTTGAAAAAATGAAATTATCACCTAAGGATACAAAACAACCCTTATTTGAAAATGCTACACATTTTGAAAATATAAAATCATTATATGAATAATATATTAGTAACAGGTTCCAACGGACAGTTAGGCTCTGAACTTAGAGCATTGGAACTAACATACCCCAAGTATCATTTTCATTTTACAGATTATGAAGAATTAGATATTACAAATCATACAGCTGTTAAAACCTATATAGAAACAGCAAATATTTCTATAATTATAAACTGTGCCGCTCATACTGCTGTTGATAAAGCGGAAAGTGATATAGAAATGTCAACTAAATTAAATCATTTAGCTGTTGAAAATTTTGCAAAAATAGCAAAGGAGAACAACATAAAATTAATTCATATTTCAACAGATTATGTTTTTGACGGCACTAGCTATATTCCATATACAGAGAGTATTAAATCTAATCCTCAAAGTGTTTATGGTAATACTAAATTAGCCGGAGAAGAGGCAATTCAAAAAATAAACCCTTCTAATTCTATTATTATACGTACCTCTTGGGTGTATTCAAGTTATGGAAATAACTTTGTAAAAACCATGTTACGTTTAGCAAATGAAAGAAAAGAATTAGGTGTAATTGTAGACCAAATAGGAACTCCTACTTATGCAAAAGATTTAGCTGTAACATTATTAGAAATCATTCCACAATTAAACAATAAAAGCATAGAAATTTATCATTATTCAAATGAAGGTGTTTGTAGTTGGTACGATTTTTCAAAAGCTATCTTTGAAATTAAAAAATTCAAAATCAAGGTAAACGCTATTGAAACTTCTCAATATCCAACTGCAGCAAAAAGACCTTTTTACAGTGTCTTAAACAAAAATAAAATAAAAAAAAGGTTTCAAATTGAAATTCCAAATTGGAGAGATTCTTTGAAAGAATGCTTACAAATATTATAAAAATCACCTCTGAGCACATCAAAGAATCTATATAAATAAAAAAATATAAAAATGAAAAATAAAAACATTTTAGTAACTGGAGGAGCCGGTTTTATAGGCTCACATTTGGTACGTTTATTAGTTAATAAATACCCTGAATACAACATTATAAATATGGATTCTTTAACTTATGCTGGAAACTTAGCAAATTTAAAGGATGTTGAACATATGCCAAACTATACATTTGTAAAATGTGACATTTGTGATTTTGATAAAGTGCAGAAAATATTTACAAAACACCAAATTAACAACGTAATTCATTTAGCTGCTGAATCTCATGTAGATCGCTCAATTAAAGATCCTTTTTCATTTGCCCAAACTAATATAATGGGTACATTAAGCTTATTACAAACTGCAAAGTTGGCTTGGGAAGGTAATTTTGAAGGTAAATTATTTTATCATGTTTCTACCGATGAAGTATATGGGTCCTTAGGTGAAGAAGGTTTCTTTCTAGAAACTACGGCTTACGACCCACATTCTCCTTATTCAGCTTCAAAAGCATCTTCAGACCATTTTGTAAGAGCTTTTCATGACACCTATGGATTACCAACCGTAATCTCAAATTGTTCTAATAATTACGGTTCTTATCAATTTCCTGAAAAATTAATACCACTATTTATCAACAATATTTGTAATAACAAATCACTTCCAGTGTATGGTAAAGGAGATAATGTAAGAGATTGGTTATTTGTAAATGACCATGCACGTGCCATTGATGTTATTTTTTCAAAAGGAAAACTAGGAGAAACTTATAACATTGGTGGTTTTAACGAATGGAAAAATATTGACTTGATAAAAGTTTTAATTGAAACCACAGACCGTTTATTAGGAAGACCTAAAGGTACTTCTAATAAATTAATCACTTATGTAACCGACCGTGCAGGACATGATGCTCGTTATGCCATCGATGCCACAAAATTAAAAGAAGAATTAGGTTGGGAACCTTCTTTACAATTCGAAGAAGGAATTGAAAAAACTGTAAAATGGTATTTAGAAAACAAAGAGTGGATGGAGAACATTACTTCTGGTGCTTATGAACAATATTATGCAGAAATGTATACTAACTAAATTGAAACAATAAATAAAAAAACTATTTAATTCTTAAACCCTACATTATGAAATCACAAACAATTAATTTATTAAAATTTGGTTTTATTATATTATTACTTACCAGCTGTAGTCTAGGTGAAGTTGAAAAAGAAATAATAGAAGAGATCGATGATACTTCAATTTCATTATCTATCCCTAACGGATTTGACTTTAGCACTTCTCACGATGTAACTATTAATATTATAGACAATACAGATTATGCAAAATATGATGTTTACGCATATACTGATGAACTCTATGATGCAGGAACTGAAACTTATGAAGATGAATCTGGTGAAACAGTAACTGAAACTGTTTATAAATCAGAAGTAATGGAAAAATTAATATTTAGTGGTGTTCCAAACAATGGAGAACTAAAGCAAACTATAAACCTACCAAAATATTACAATAAAGTATATATCCGAAGAAACGAGAATCTAAATTTTTCTTCATCAATAGCTAATATTACTAATCAAGAGGTAACTTATAATTTCGTTCAATCTAAACCGTCTGGAAAATCTTTTGGAATTCAAAGTGTAACAGATTATTTGTATTGTGTAAATGGCTCTGGTCAATTATTTCTTGTAGATCCTTCAACAGGTGAGCTTACAGATATATCAGCAATGCCAATGGGTAGTTGGACATGTGCAATTGATCAAGAAAATAAAGTATTATATTCCATAGGTAAAAGTAGCCCATATCCATTAATGAAATATTCAATTACAGATGATACTTGGGAAACTGTAGCTAACCTTGGAATAGGAGGTCCTAGACTAGATTATAATACAACTGATGGGTTATTATATTTTTCTACTAAAAACAAGCTTTACACCTTTACCCCTTCTAGTGGTGCTAATCTAAATACTTGGAATATAATAGGTCTTGATAGTACAAGCGGTGGTGATTTAGCTTTTGCTGACGATGGCACACTTTATATGTGTACGTTTTCTGGCTTGTATAAATTAGAATTAGATGTAAATAATGATTACCAAGCCACTAGAATAAGTGCAGACAACCTACCTTTTAAACCAACATCCATGACTTTTGATTCTAATCAGGAGCTATGGTTAGCAGACAATTCAAGTAGTTCAGATTTAATTATTATGGATACTCAAACAGGTGGTTGGCAATACAATTACGGTACCAGCGCTAATAATAGCACCGATTATGGAAGGGCAATAAATGATTTAACAACTTTTAGAGTCTATTCGGACATTGTAGATACTACAGATACTGATGGAGATGGTATTTTAGATATAGATGATGCATACCCTGATGATGCTGAAGCTGCTTTTGAGTCTTTTACTCCAAGTAAATACGGAAAAGGTACAATTGCTTTTGAAGATTTATGGCCATCAAATGGTGACTATGATTTTAATGATGCAGCTTTAAGCTATCAAGCCATTGCTGTTTTAAATTCAGACAATTTAGCTGTTCGTTTAGAGTTTATATGTAATATAAAAGCTAATGGTGCAGGATATACTAATGGTATTGGATTTGAAATTGAAGGCTTAGACCCTTCTAAAATTGAAAGTGTTACTGGTCCTGTTTATACACAGAACTTTATTAACTTAAATTCTAACGGAACTGAAGCAGGTCAAGAAAATGCAGTTATTATTTTAGCTGACGATGTTGATAATATATTGACAGAAACAACTATTTCTATTAATTTTGCAGATCCAATAAGTACAACTGAATTAGGCGTTGCTCCTTTCAACCCTTTTATTATAATAAATAAAGCAAGGGAAAGAGAAATTCATTTACCATATATGAACCTGACTAGCTTAGGAAGCCAAAGCTCTGATTTTAATGGCATAAACAAAGATCCAGATGGTAACTTTATTTCAGAAAATGGGTTCCCTTGGGCTATAAGTATTATTCATGATTTTAAAGTTCCTAACGAAAAAGTAGACATAACAGAAGCTTATAATTTTTTCAGTACTTGGGCTGAATCAGGAGGTTTAAATTATGATGATTGGTATAAAGATAGTGCTGGATATAGAAACGAAAATAAAATAAACAATTAAATAAACTTTAATTTAAAAAATTGCAATTTTATATTTAATAAATTATAGATTGGCACACCTAAACAAACCAATATTAGAATATGCTTTTAAAAAAAGATATAAATAAAATTAATGAAAAGGGCTTAACTGAACAAATAGTAAATGAGCAAATAAACCGATTTAAGCAAGGTTACCCTTCATTAAAAATAATAAAAGCCGCTACAGTTAACAATGGAATTAAAGCCATACAAAACAACGAGTTATCACAGCTAGTAAATTATTACGAGGATAATTCGAAACAACTAAAAATGGTAAAGTTTGTTCCTGCGTCTGGAGCTGCTTCTCGAATGTTTAAAAATTTATTTGAAATTTTAAACTCTTATAAAGGAAGTGAAGAAGATTATTTGAAACTTATGGAAAATCAAAATATTGGTTCCTTCTACCATATGTATCAAAACATTAGGAATTTTGCTTTTTTTAATGATTTAAACAATGCGTTAAACTCTAAAAAATCTAGTTTTGAAGATATTGCAAATCGTAAAGATATTTTAAGCTTATTAAAAAGTTTATTAACTGAAGAAGGCTTAAATTATGCAAACTTACCTAAGGGACTTTTAAAGTTTCATAAACAAGAGAACGAGACTAGAACTCCGGTTGAGGAACATTTAATAGAAGGCGCTAAGTATGCTAGAAGCGAAAAAAAGGTAAATTTACATTTTACGGTATCTGAAAACCATTTAAAATTATTTAAAACACATATTAATGAAGTTGTTGGTAAGTATGAGAATATATTTAAAATAAAATATAATATCAATTTCAGCATACAAAATCCTAATACAGATACTGTAGCAGTTGATTTAGATAATAATCCATTTAGAGATGAAAAAGGAGATATTGTTTATAGACCAGGCGGCCATGGAGCTTTGCTTCAGAATTTGAATAAGATTTCTGCAGATTTAGTTTTTGTAAAAAATATAGACAACGTAGTTCAAGATAGAATAAAGCAAGACACAATATTATATAAAAAAGCCTTAGCAGGTTTACTAATAAAACTTAGAGAAGAAACCTTTAGTTGGCTTAATAAACTAAATAAACCTAATGCTACAAAATATATTAATAACGCCAAAAATTTTGTAGCTAACGGTTTAAATAATAAATTACCCGAAGCTTTCGACAAACTACCTGAATTAGAGCAAATTAAATTTCTAACCAATAAGTTAAATCGCCCAATAAGAGTTTGTGGAATGGTTAAAAATGAAGGTGAGCCTGGAGGTGGCCCTTTTTGGGTTGAAAACGAAGATAATTCTGTGTCTTTACAAATTGTAGAAAGTTCTCAAATTGATGAAGATAAAAAGGATTTAATGAAAAAGGCTACACATTTTAATCCTGTTGACTTAGTATGTTCTCTTAGCAACCATAAGGGAGAACAATTTGATTTAAACAAATACACAGATCCTAACACAGGTTTTATTAGTCAAAAATCTTTAAAAGGAAGAGATTTAAAAGCACTTGAGCTACCTGGTTTATGGAATGGCGCTATGGCAAATTGGAATACCGTATTTGTTGAAGTACCTATTTCAACATTTGCACCAGTAAAAACCGTAAATGACTTATTAAAAAAAGAGCATCTTTATGAAAAAGATTATCTTATTTAATAATTATTAAAGACAGCTAATAGTTCGCAAATATCTATATTCTACCTAGTTTTTGAGGTTATAAAAATATTTTTTATAAAGCAATAAATAATAAGGCTAGAGAATATATAAATTTGATGCTACTCTCTGTGTTTTTATCATTTAAAATTAAAATAACTAAAGCTTACTATATAATAAACAATACATAATACTAATTAAACATTTTAATAATAATTATTATAAATAACATTTAATTTATAAAAAAAAATCGTACATTTGGTATAGTTACAAGTATAAACAGTATATTTACACTTGTAAATGGTATTTTACAAAACCCTACTAAAATAAATTACCATGAGTATAGAAACCTCACACAAATCAAAATATGATTTGTTAGCTTTATTAAAAAAACAGGAAGAGAAAATTTCTGTTTTAGAATCTTCAGTAAATAAATATCAAAATTTATTTAATTGTTCATTAGATGGTATTTATAGAACTGCCCCAAATGGATCTGCACTATATGCTAATACAGCCTTAGTAACAATGCTAGGTTACGATTCTAAAGAAGAATTATTAGCAATTGACGTAAGAAACAAATTATATGTTGATTATAGTAACAGACAAAAAGTACTTGATCACTTTTCTGAAAAAGAAAAAATATGGCATCAACTTTATAAAAAAGATGGTTCAACTATTTGGGTTGAAAATCATGGTAAAGAAATAAAAAATGATGCAGGAGAGCTATTATATTACGAAGGTATTATAAAAAATGTTACTGAAGCAAAAAGAGCAAAAGATATACAAGAAGTTCTTTTAAATATAGCACAACACGTATATCAGCTTGAAAACTTAAAAGAATATAGTACATATATTATTAGCGAATTAGGAAAGCTGATAGATGTCTCTAATTCTTATATAGCCTACTATAATAAAGGTAAAGAAACAATTTCAATACCATATATTTCTGGGGAAGAAACTGACGAAGAATTTCCAATAGGAAAAACTACAACAGGTTATTTAATAAAAAATAAAAAACCTCTATTACTTGGTTTAAAAGAATTAAAAAAGCTTGAGGCTGCTGGTAAAATTGAATTAATTGGTACACCTTCTAAGGTTTGGCTAGGTGTTCCTTTAATTATTGATAATGAAGCTATAGGAGCTATAGTTGTACAAAGTTATGATAATGAAAATGCATTTGAGCAAGGTGATATTAAACTATTAGAACTAGTTTCATCTCATATTAGTGAAACAATTTGGAGACATAAAAAAAACTTTGAATTAAGAAAATTTTCGCAAGCCGTTTACCAAAGTGCTAATACCATAGTAATAACAAATACAGAAGGTAAAATTGAATATGTAAATGCTAAATTTACAGAAACCACAGGTTATTCAAAAGAGGAGGCTATTGGTCAAAATCCAAGAATATTAAATTCTGGAATACAGGACAAGAAATATTATTCTAACTTATGGAAAACCATTACATCTGGTGAAGAATGGAAAGGGGAATTTCAAAATAAAAATAAAAAAGGTGAAATTTATTGGGAACGTGCTGTTATTACTGCTATTAAAAATTCTGACAATGTTATTACCAATTACTTAGCAATTAAAGAAGATATAACCTTACAAAAGAAAAAAGATGAAGAGTTAGCAATTTCTAAAGAAATTTTAAGAAAAGTTCTTGATAATATCCCAATAAATGTATTTTGGAAAAATAAAGATTCAAAATTTCTAGGTTGTAATAATTCCTTTTTAAAATCTAACTCATTCAAACATGAAACTGAATTAATAGGCAAATATGATTCAGACTTTTGTAACAAAAAAGATTCTGAAAAATTCAGAAAGGACGATTTAGCAATTATGTTAAGTGGTAAACCTAAATTAAATTTCCAATCTTCTAGTATCATAAATGGAAAAAAAACTTGGACTTCAACAAGCAAATTACCGTTTTATGATGAAAACAACAACGTAATTGGAATTATTGGAACTTCAGAAGATATTACTGCACGTATAGAAAAAGAAAAAGAACTAGCAATGTCTAAAGAACTCTTAAGAAAAATTTTAGACAATATACCTGTAAGAATTTATTGGAAAGATAGAGAATCTAAATTTTTAGGCTGTAATAATGCATACCTAAAAGAAATGGGCCTAAACAAAGAAGAAGATGTTATTGGTAAAACTGATTTTGATGTACACTTAAAAAAAGATGCGGAAAGGTTTAGAGCTAGTGAAATTGAAATCATGAGTCAAGCTCAACCAAAACTTAAATATATTGAAGTTATAAACAAAACAAATAAAACACAAAGTGTTTTAACAAGCAAAGTTCCTTTTTTTAATGACAATAAAGATGTAATAGGTATTTTAGGAGTATCTGAAGATATTACTGAGCGCATTGAAAAAGAAAAAGAATTAGCCTTATCTAAAGAAGTTTTAAGAAAAGTATTAGACAATATTCCAATAAGAGTTTTTTGGAAAGATAGAGAATCTAAATTTTTAGGCTGTAACGAATCTTATTATAAAGGAATAAATTTTAAAAGCGACAAAGACGTTATAGGTAAAACTGATTATGACTGGAACGATAAAGAAGTAGCAGACAAAACAAGAAAAGATGAACTAGAGATCATAAACTCTGGGATTCCAAAATTAAGATATCTCGAAAAATTTATTGATAATGGTGAAGAAGTTGTTTTTAGCACTAATAAGTTACCTTTTATAGATCAAAACAATAATATAATAGGTACCATTGGTACTTCGGTAGACATTACAAAACGTTTAAAATCAACCGAAAAATTAAAACAAGCCACAGAAGAAGCTATTTCAGCAAATCTTTCAAAATCGGTGTTTTTATCAAATATGAGTCATGAGATTAGAACTCCATTAAATGCAATTTTAGGATATTCTCAACTATTACAAGATGACACTAATTTAACAAATATTCAGTACGAAAACTTAAAAACTATTAATAGAAGTGGTGAACATTTGTTAGCGTTAATAAATGATATTTTAGATATGTCTAAAATAGAAGCTGGAAGAATAACATTAAAAAATGCAGATTTTAATTTTACTTTCCTACTTAAAGAAGTTGAAAAGCTTTTTAAATTTAAAGCAGCTCAAAAAAACATTCAACTAGGTATAGAACATGTTAATTGTATTCCAGAAATAATTTTTGGTGATGAGGCTAAAATTAGACAAGTAATTATTAACCTTGTTGGTAATGCAATAAAATTTACCCCTAAAGGCTCTGTTCAAATTTTAGTTGAGAATTTAGAAAATAATTTTATCAGAGTTAGTGTTAAGGATAGTGGTATTGGTATTTTAAAAGAAGAACAAGACAATGTTTTTAAACCCTTTGAACAAGCGCAAAAAGGAAAAAGAGTTAGTGGAGGTACTGGATTAGGTTTAGCAATTAGTAAAAAGTTTTCTAAATTAATGAAAGGCGATATTACTATTGAAAGTGAATATGGAAAAGGATCTGAATTTATCTTTGAATTTAAATATGAAGAAAGCGAGCAAAATAACGAAAACGAAGAAACAAAAGAATTAAAGGTTGTAGGTTTAGCTCCTGAAATGAAAGGATTAAAACTGGCCATTGTTGATGATCGCTTTGAGAACAGAGATATTTTATTTCAAAAATTTGCGCCCTTAGGATTTGATATTAAACAAGCAGAAAATGGATTAGAAGCTATTGAGCTGTATAAAAATTGGAAACCAGACATAATATTATTAGATGTAGTAATGCCAAAATTAAATGGTATTGAAGCTACACGAGAAATATTAAAATTACGTGGAGATCATAATGTTAAAATTTTTATTATAAGCGCAAGTGCATTAGAGTCCGAACAACAAGAAGTAATGAAAATTGGCGCAACAGTTTTTATTAAAAAACCGGTAAACTTTGTAGATTTATTAGCTGAAATGGTTGATAAAGGAAATGTTAAATTTGTTTATGAAGAACAAAAAAAAGTAGAAATCCATACCGGAAACGTTTCAGAAGTTCCAAAAGAATTAAAAGAAAAGTTTATCAATGCAGCAGAAGAAGGAGATTTCTTATTACTTGAAAACCTTCTAGCTGAACTAGAAAACGAAACAAACAAATCATTTATAGATATAGATAATTACATTAAAGAAATGGAATTTGAAGACCTTATTAAATGGTTAAACCCCTAAATTAAGAATCATGAATAGAGCAAAAGACAGAATTTTAATTATTGATGACAACCCCATTAATTTAAAAGTTGTAGCACTAGTTTTAGAAGCTGCAGGTTATGAGTTTAGAATGGCAAAAAGTGGATTGGCTGCTTTAAGTATTTTAGAAAAATCAAAACCTGACTTAATACTTCTTGACATACAAATGCCTGAAATCGATGGCTTTGAAACTTTCAAAAGAATTAAAGAAAATAGTACTAATTCAGAAATTCCAATTATTTTCTTAACAGCTCATACAGACAATGAAGTTATTCAAAAAGTTTTTGGCTGTGGTGGAGCAGATATTGCAACAAAACCATTTAATAGCGATGAGCTTTTGGCTAGAATAAAAACTCACATTAAGTTAAAAAAGCAATCTGAAGAGTTGTTTAGGTTGAAAGAAGAAATGAAATTTCCTCCATCACTTAGAAAAATTTAAAAATTACATTTAAATACAAATACAATGGGAAAAAAAATATTAGTAACTGGTGGGTTAGGCTTCATTGGCTCACACGTAGTTGTGGAACTTCAAAATGAAGGTTTTGAGGTAGTTATTATAGACAACCTCTCAAATTCTACTAAAGATGTTTTAAAAGGCATCACAGATATTACTGGTGTTAAACCTATTTTTGAGGAGTTTGACTTAAGAGATAAACCATTAGTAGTTGATTTCTTTAAAAGACATCATGATATTAATGGAGTAATTCACTTTGCCGCTTCAAAAGCTGTAGGAGAAAGCGTTGAAAACCCTTTATTGTATTACGAAAATAACCTAAACACGCTAATTTATCTATTACAAGAACTTCAAAAGAAAGAAACCACATCATTCATTTTTAGTTCATCTTGTACAGTTTATGGCCAAGCAGACTCACTTCCAGTAAAGGAATCTGCTCCAGTAAAAAAAGCCGAATCTCCTTACGGAAACACCAAACAAATTGGCGAAGAAATAATTATAGATACTTGTAGAGTAACACCAAACTTAAATGCTATTGCTTTAAGATATTTTAATCCAATAGGTGCTCATGAATCGATAAAAATTGGAGAATTACCATCGGGCACACCTCAAAATTTAGTTCCTTTTATTACACAAACAGCTATAGGTAAAAGGGAACAATTATCGGTATTTGGAGATGATTACCCAACAAATGATGGTACCTGTATAAGAGATTATATACACGTTGTGGATTTAGCCAAAGCGCATGTTATGGCTCTTACAAGGCTAATTAATGGATCTAATAAAGAAAATTTTGAAGTATTTAATATTGGAACCGGTAAAGGAAGCTCTGTACTAGAAGTAATTAGCTCTTTTGAAGAAGTATCTAATCAGAAATTAAATTACAAAATAGTTGAACGAAGAGAAGGTGATGTAATTTCAGCTTATGCAGATACAAACAAAGCAAATTCTATATTGCAATGGGAAGCTAAATTTAATTTAAAAGACGCGCTATTATCTGCTTGGAAATGGGAATGTAAATAGAAACATAGTACAATTATTTAAAAATAATATAGTATAACTTTTTGATTATTAAAAGCATACATCTCAAGGGTATATTTCTATTAAAATAGCAATAAAAAAAAGTTGCGGATTTAAAATCTTTCATTATATTTGCATCGCTTTAAAATTAAAAGCACAGGCCGATGTAGCTCAGCTGGCTAGAGCAGCTGATTTGTAATCAGCAGGTCGTGGGTTCGAGTCCCTCCATCGGCTCAAAAACCTTATCAGATTTGATAAGGTTTTTTTATGCCTAAAAAGTAAATTTCTACACAATTTTTTTATAAAATTTTAAAATATTTTTGAAAGTAGGTTTTCTACAAATTTAGATTCATTAAATTTGCGTACTTAAAACAATTTTATGTTAATAATTGGTATTGCTGGAGGAACAGGAAGTGGAAAAACTACTGTTGTAAATCAAATTTTAAACGAACTTCCTGCGGATGAAGTTTGTGTTATTTCTCAGGATTCTTATTATAGAGAAACCCAAGGACTTTCTTATGAAGAACGTACAAAAATAAATTTCGACCATCCAAAAGCTATTGATTTTGATTTATTGGTAGAACATGTTGATGAATTAAAGCACAATAAAATTGTTAACCAACCTGTTTATTCTTTTGTAACTCATAACCGAACTTCGGATGTATTAATTACACACCCAAGAAAAGTTATTATTGTTGAAGGAATTTTAATTTTTAACAGTAAACGTTTACGCGACTTATGCGATATTAAAATATTTGTACACGCCGATGCTGACGAAAGATTAATTAGACGTGTTAGACGGGATATTACTGAACGTGGAAGAGATGTTAACGAAGTACTTACTCGTTATCAAAACACATTAAAACCAATGCATCAGCAATTTATTGAGCCTACAAAAAATTATGCAGATATTATTATTCCAAACGATAGATACAATACTGTAGCTATTGATATTGTTAGAACTGTTATTAGCAACAAATTATAATATGACTTTTAAACAATTCAAAAATAAACCCATTATTAAGCTAATTACCAACAGGTATGTTTTAATTATATCTGTATTTTTAGTTTGGATGTTTTTTTTGGATGAAAACTCTTATTTAAATCATAGAGAATTTGATAAAGAGATTAAAAAGCTAAAAAACGAAAAAGAATATTACAATTCTGAAATTAAAAAAGATAAAGAACTTATAGATAAACTTCAAAATAAAGAAGATTTAGAAAAGTTTGCAAGAGAAGAATACAAAATGAAGAAAGAAAATGAAGATATTTACTTAATAGAATATGATACTTTAAAAAAGAAATAAGCAACATTCTAACTTAAAATCTCTCTTTTTTTTATTAAACACACCAACCCAATGGATAAGCCTATAACTAATTATTTTGAACCAAGTTCTTCAGCTGCTTGGAAACAAAAAATTCAGTTTGAATTGGATGGTGCAGATTACAACAAAACACTACTAACTGAAACTAACGAAGGCATAACCATAAAACCTTTTTACCATTTAGATAGTTTTGAAAAAATAAATATACCTAAAACAAATACAGACTTTAAAACCTGTAAATCCATAATAGTTTCAACAGAAATTAAAAACAATAAAGAAGCTGTAAAAGCAATTAACAACAACATTAAAACATTAAAGTTTACTGTTAATAAACCTTTTAACACACATCTTTTATTTAAAAACTTATTAAATAAAAACATTGAATTCTATTTCGAATTCAACATTTTACAAGTTGATTTTATTAGTAACCTTGCTGAAGTTTTAAAAGAAGAAAACTTCTATTTTACGTTTGATATTATTGGTAATCTTGCTGAAAGAGGTAATTGGCACAACTCACTAACAGTTGATTTTAAAACTCTTGAAAACCTAGCTAATAGCAACGCAAACTTTTACATAAATGTTAATGCTAGTGTATACCATAATGCAGGTGCCAACGCTGTTCAAGAAATAGCTTACGCACTAGCACATACAAACGAGTACCTAACATATTATGGAGAGAAAATAGCGGATAAACTCCAATTCAATTTTTCAATAGGCTCTAATTTCTTTTTTGAAATTTCTAAACTTAGAGCATTTCGCTATTTATTCAATTTAATTTTAGCTGAATACAACACCAAAGCAACACCAATAATTAACAGTGAGGCAAGCTCAATTTATAACAACAATTTAGAAAGCACGTATTCAAGCTCAATAATTGGTGGAAGCACTATTTTTTCTTCAAATTTGGAAATAGAAAACAAAGATATTTCTGAAATTGAAGAATTAAAAATCGTTGCTACAAATTCTAATTATATTGAATCTATAACTAAACAATTTGCTGAAAAAGCACTAAACATTTTTAAAGACATAGAAAAAAGTGGTGGGTTTTTAAAACAATTAAAAGAAGGTACAATTCAACGAAAAATAAAAGAAAACGCCAACAAAGAGCATTTAACAACTTTAACCACCAACAAAACAACAGGGTTAAAAACCCTTATTATTCCGTTAACACCTAAAAGTTTGAAAAATGAAGCGTAAAAATTTTTCGAACCTAAAAATTGAAGTTCAAAAAGAAAAAAACACACAGTTTGAACACGAAAACTATATTGCTGGTGTTCCTCCATTTTTAAGAGGAATAAACTCTACAATGTACGTTCAACAAGATTGGATTAGTAACACTCTTATTGAAAACTCCTCACCTAATAAAGCTAACACAGTTTTAAAACAAAAAATAGAAGAAGGAAACACTAACTTTATATTTTACTTAAATACTGATAACAATACCGGAATAAAAGTTAATTCTACAGAAGAAATGACCATTTTATTTAACAGTGTACCTCTAAATAAAATCAATATTACCTTAAAAACAGACTACTACTCGCTTGCTTATTTTGCAATATTTTCTTTAACAATAAATAAACTAGGTTACAATCCAGAAGATTTAAATGTTACATTTTTACATAATTTACACTCTCAAAGAACTAAAAAAGAACTCAACTTATTATTAACTTATTTAGCTAATAAATCTAAACTTAATTGGAATATTTCTATAGCTAATAACTTTGAAAACACCATTGAAAAAGAACTAAGTAACCTACTTTTTGAGAGCTACATAAATTTTAACCTTCTAAAAAATGAAAATTCAAAAATTAATACTTTAGCTTCAAAAATTTCATTTAATTGGAATATTGAAAAAAGTTACCCTACTGAAATCGCTAAATATAGAGCAGCAAGGTTTTTATGGGCAAAACTAACTTCTCTTTTCCCTGCTATATCTGCTTCTTCACAAGCTTTAAAAATTCACGTTATAAATAATAATTTAAATGATGGAATTACAGCAATAACTGGAGGAGTACAAAGTATTATTTCAACAAAAAAAGATACAAACTTTATAAAACATCATACTTATATTTCAAAAACTGTAGACCCTTGGGGAGGCTCAACTATTGTTGAAGAATACACTAAAAATATTAGTATCAATACTTGGAATTTATTTTTAGAACTTCAAAAATCGAAAGCAAAAGAAACTATATACAATGGCAACCCAAATATTATAGACTTAGCTATTAAAAAAGCCGAAAAAAAAGCTATTTTAGATGAAATAAACGAAATTATTGAACAATAAATTAAATTACCACTATAAAACAATACAATATGTCAGCAAATTATTTTAAAAATTACCCTAACAAAGATGGTTTTTATAATGAGTATGGAGGCGCTTTTATACCACCACAACTTGAAGAAGAAATGAAAAAAATTAATGATGCTTATTTTGCCATAAGCAAGTCTCATAAATTTATTGCTGAACTACGTGACATTCGTAAACATTTTCAAGGCAGACCTACTCCTGTATACCACTGTAATAGGTTGTCTCAAAAATATGGCGGACAAATATATTTAAAGCGTGAAGACCTAAATCATACTGGCGCACACAAATTAAACCACTGTATGGGAGAAGCTCTTTTAGCTAAATATATGGGTAAAAAGAAATTAATTGCTGAAACTGGAGCCGGGCAACACGGAGTTGCTTTAGCTACTGCTGCTGCTTATTTCGGATTAGAATGTGAAATTCATATGGGTGAAGTTGATATTGCTAAAGAATATCCAAACGTACAACGTATGAAAGTTTTAGGAACCAAAGTTGTTCCTGCAACTCACGGTTTAAAAACATTAAAAGAAGCTGTAGATAGTGCTTTTGAAGCTTATTTAAAAGACCCTGTTAATTCTATTTACTGTATTGGATCTGTTGTTGGCCCACACCCGTTTCCTATGATGGTTCGTGATTTTCAGAGAATTGTAGGTATTGAAGCTAAAGATCAATTTTTTGAAATGACTGGTGAATTACCAGACAATGTGGTTGCCTGTGTAGGAGGTGGTAGTAACGCTATTGGAATGTTTTCTGCATTTTTAAATGACGATGAATCTAAATTATTTGGTATAGAACCCGGAGGAAAATCATTAGATACATTAGGAGATCACGCTGCAACAATGACCTTAGGAAAACCTGGAGTTATTCACGGATTTAAATGCTATATGTTACAAGATGAAAATGGAGAGCCTGCTCCAGTTCATTCAATTGCTAGTGGATTAGATTACCCTGGTGTTGGACCTGAACATAGTATGCTTAAAGACTTAGATAAAGTAACCTACGATAGTATTTCAGACAAAGAATGTATAGATGCCTTTTTTGAATTAAGCAGATTAGAAGGTATTATTCCAGCTCTTGAAAGTTCGCATGCCGTTGCTTATGCTTTAAAACTAGCTAAGGAAAATCCTAAACAATCTATTCTTGTAAATTTAAGTGGTAGAGGAGATAAAGATTTAGATTATGTAATTGAAAACTACGGTGTTCCTGAATAAAAAAACATATTTAAAAGAAAAAACCTGTAATTTTCATTACAGGTTTTTTTATACACATTAAATTCATAAACTATTAAAAGCTTACTTGTACTCTTGCATTTAAAAATCCTACTTTATCATCTAATGGAAAGTTAATATTATCAACATCCATTAAACTATAATTTAATCTAAACATAATATTATCACTCACATAATAGTTTACAGCAGCACTAAACGTTTCTGCCTTACCACCTGCAACACTTTTGTTTCCTGCTCCAGTTAAAGCAGCACCTAAATCTGCTGGTCCATAAGCACCATTAAAATAAGTACCATCAATATCATTTAAGTTTGTGTTATCGTAACGTACAACAAACTCATATGTTCCTGGTTTTGCTCTATTCACATAAGAAGTAGCTGAATTATATGAATATTCATCTCCTAATAAAAATCCAATTTGAGCGTAATATGCCTCAGTTGTAACATCTTTCATATCACCATACCAAGCTGGGTAATCCCCAGGAGCAACCGGCCAAACATAAGTTACATAATCTAATGGTTGATCTTTCATTAACTGAGATACATAATCCTCATCTCTAGCTACTTTAGATCTTGTATACTCTCCTTGAAAAAGGAAAGATTTAGCCAATAACATTGTTTGGAAATTATATTTTATTTCGCTTTGAGCTCCTTCCACTACTCCATTTAAAAATAATTCTTCTGGACCTGCAGCAAATGTAACCTCTCTATTATAATCATCATCATTAAAATCTTCACTAAACCCGTTTGCTTCTGGTTTACGGTAAGAAAAAGAAGCACCTACCTGCCATGTTAAATTATCGTTTACAATTGGAGTATAAGCTAATTTAGTTGTAGTACTAAAGCCTTGATCTCCTTTATGGTCATTTTCAATTGAACCTGCATATAAACCAGTTGCTCCATAAAACTTGTCTGTAAAATAGTTATATCCAACACCAATTCCTCTTCCAATTCCTAAAGCAATTGTAGTATTAGAATGGCCAATAAATCTTAAATCTTTACTTGATGCCGAAGCTTCAATACCAAAAGGCTCATAAAAATTACCTACAGTAAAGTAACTGTTTTCTTTTTGAAAATATCTTAAGAAAGCATCTTTTACACACAATTCTTCATCTCCAAAACCTACATTAATTTTAACTTGCCATTTATCCCACATTACTGTAGTTCCTAAACGAACATCACTTATTGAAACGTCAGAACTTAAATCAGTTACATCATCAAAATAATGCACCCCATCCATATAAATTCTACCATTAAAACCAACTTGAATTTTACTATCTTCAGAATTTAACATAATTCCGTGTTCGCTAATATTCAATAATGGTTGTTTTTCTTGACCGATTGCACTTGTTAACACCAATCCTATAGTTAACAATGTAAAATATATTTTTTTCATTATATCTTTTCTTATGAATGTTTTAATACTAATATCCTAATTCGTTTAATACTTCTTGAGCCGTTTTACCTTCTCCTCTATTGTAATACTTTAATGACAAGTCTGTTAAATTTGTAAATCCACCATCTATAAACATATTTTTGTTTACATCATAGTTAAAATCTCCAACAACCTCTCTAGCAGGATCATCAAAACGAGACACACCATTATAGTAGTAATCACCATTGTATTTTCTTAATTGATCTTCAGTATCAAATGAATATGCATGAACAATCATACCTGCTCTATGATACATTTCATTCATCCAAGGCTCTGTTAAATCTGGGTAATTATTTGGCTTACCAGCAATTGAAGGACCAGCAATATGACAGTTATACTCAACAGAAAAGTTGATAAACTCTGCCAAAGATTCTAATGTGTTGCTTGGTCTAACATAACCAGCACTTTCGCTTAACCATAAAAGCATACATTTTGGCACGCCTGGTAGTGCATTTTCTAATTTTACAATTGATTCTCTTGAAAAAGATTGTAATATAAAACGTCCGTTTGTATAAGCAACTTTTCCTTCATCTCCAGCTGGAGCTTCCAACAATGTTTCAGGACTATTAATATTCCATCCCATTTTAGTTAAAGCAACAGCTAAATCTTCTTCCATTCCTCCAAATAAATATGGTTCTTTTGTTTCTGCATATACTCCTGGTCTATTTCCATTATCAAGAGGATCTATTTCCATTTCGTACAATCCCTCCCAATTTGGACCATCATTTAATTTTACAGGCTCACCTGCTGCATCTCTTTTAATTCTATAACCTTCAGCAAATTTAAGCACCTCCTCTAGCGTACATATTTTTTGATTTACAAAAGAAACTCTTGCATTTTCAGGTACATCTTCATTAAACCAACTACCTGCATCTAACATTCTTAATTCTGCTAATGTAAATGCACTAACTGGTAAATCTTCTCTACCTGGTAAAATACTTTCAATGTTTGAAGTTCTTCTTAAGTTATTATCATGTAACGCTAATAAAAAACCATCTTTTGTTCTTTGAAGGTCAATTTCTAAATAATCTGCCCCCATATTTCTAGCCCATCTAAATGCTGCTTCTGTTTCTTCAGGAGCCCAAAAAGTAGAACCACGGTGAGCAATAATTGCATCTGCCTTTACGTAATCTCTTACAACTTTTGCCTCTGCACTTAATTCTTTTAATTCAATATCTTCATAATAGGTGTATTGATTGTAATCTTTTGTATCCTCATCGCAAGACACAAATCCAATACAAAGTACTGCCAAAGCCCCAACAACGGCTTTTTTAAAACTTATTTTATTCATCTAAATTTAATTTAAAGGTTTATTTATTATTAATTAATTGTTCTTATTTATTTCTATTGATTATTTTCTTATTCATGAATACCATTATGACCTCTATTTTCAAGTATCCAAGTAATGGCTATTAAAATTATGGCTAGTACACAAGCTCCCATCAACACAACAAATCCACCAGACCAACCCCATTGATCCACTACAGCTCCCATAGCAATATTTGCAAACAAAGCACCACCAAGGTAACCGAACAAACCAGTTAACCCTGCTGCAGTTCCTGCCGCTTTTTTAGGTACTAAATCCAATGCGTGAACCCCAATTAACATTACGGGTCCGTAGATTAAAAAACCAATGCATATTAAAGCTACAGAGTTCGCTAAAATTGAATCGCTTGTCCAATACATAAAAACTGAAAGCAATACCAAAAGCATATAGATAATACTAACTGGAGCTCGTTTACCTTTAAAAACTTTATCACTTAAGTAACCGCAAAGTAAAGTTCCAGGTATTCCTGCCCACTCATAGGCAAAGTATGCCCAACCAGATTCTTTTATTGAAAACCCCTTACTTTCTTCTAAATATAAAGGAGCCCAATCTAACACACCATATCTAACTAGATATACAAATGCATTTGCTAAAGCTATAGCCCATAACAATTTGTTTTTTAATATGTATTTATAAAAAATTTCTTTTGCAGACATTTCCTCTTCAAACTTTTCTGAATAATTATCTGGATAATCATTCTTATAAGTTTCAATATTTGGTAAACCACAAGATTGAGGTGTATCTCTTACTAAAAACCATGTTACTAATGCAACCCCTAAGGCAATAAATCCTGGAAAGTATAATTTAGCATGCCAATCAGCAAAAATGGCAACTCCTAAAATTGCCAAAGGACCTATTATTCCTCCTCCAACATTATGGGCTACGTTCCAAATAGACATTTTAGTACCTCGTTCTCTAATAGAAAACCAGTGCACCATAACTCTACCACAAGGAGGCCATCCCATACCTTGAAACCATCCATTTAAAATTAACAACACAAACATTATTAAAATAGATGATGTTGCTACAGGCAACACTCCCATAACAATCATTGTTAAAGCTGACAAGACAAGGCCTGCAGTAATAAAATTACGTGCATTACTTCTATCTGAAACATTACCCATTAAAAATTTACTAATACCATAAGCTATAGACACTCCAGACAATGCAAAACCTAATTCTGTTTTTGAGTATCCTTGAGCTATTAAATCTGGCATAGCAAGTGAAAATACTTTTCTCACTAAATAATAACCTGCATACCCAACAAATATTCCTAAAAACACTTGTAAACGAAGACGCTTATAATTTGAATCTATGTTAGATTCCGACATTATTTCTTTATGAACTGCAGGTTTAAATATATTTAACATTATCAATAATTTTTAATCTTATTTTTAATCCATTTAAAATCAATTTCGACAAACTCTAAAACGTTTTCGTAACTAGCTATTTTTTAAATGAATATTCATTCATTTTTAAAAGGGAAGCGAATGTAGTGCAAAACGAAACATCTCGAAAGTGTTTTTTTGTTTTTTTTAACAAAAAATGACATAAATCATAAAAAAACATTAAAATAACGGATAAAATTATCTTTTATTAAAAAAAACAGGTTCTAGCGAACAATAAAAACAAGCTAAAAAACTTAAAATTAAACAGACTTTTATCTACATATTTTAATTAGTTAAAACAAAAAAAAAGAAAAACCTGTAACTTTCATTACAGGTTTTTTAAACACATTAAATTTATAAACTTTAAAAGTTTATACAAAAACAAACCCCCAAACCAGTACGACTATTAAATACTAATTAAGGGGGTTTACTACCAAAATAATTGAGCTAGTAAATACAATTATAGTTTATCCGTTAGAATAGCGTTGCCGCAAATTGTACTCTTGCTATTTTTAAAGAGGGGTTCCATAAAGTTGTTGCAGAAACTGGCAATGTATAATTTCCTAGTTTCACTTTTTTTGAAGCAGTTAAACCTACATTAACTAAATCAAAGTTTTCTTGACCATCTCCGTATAAGTGAGTATCTCCATTTAATGAAAATCCTGCACCTACAAATCCGTTTAAGTTTACTTTAGCATCCCTAACTAGTGGATAAGAAAGCTCTACATATGTAGAATAACGTTTTTCAAATTCTAAATTATCATATTGTCCATCTCCACTTCCAAATAAAAGCACATCTGCTTCTACTCTTAAAGGAAAACTTTCACCAAATCTATAAGAAGTTCTTAAATCTAATAAGTGACCTGAAGTTTCTTTATCATAATCCCATACATCTGGACTAGCAACACCTCTTGTATTAAACAAATCCCATAAACCTATTGAGAATCCATTTTTAGCATATTGCACATAGTAGTTTATTTCTTTATATGAAGTTCCATCACTTTCATTTGACAAAGACATTCCTCCCCAAAATCCCGTAGTAAAACTACCTTCTTCATTTAATTTTACAGAAGTAAATACAGCTACCATAGGTTTATCAGTAATTACCAAACCTCTCCAAAGGTGATTCGATTTTAAATCTACCGAAAAATCAATAGGACTATCTTTTAATTCTGTTTCTTGAGCTAAAGTAAACTGTACTGATAGCACCGCTACTAAAAGCAGCATAAATATATTTTTCATTTTATTAATTTTAAATTGGTTGTTAGTTTAAAAAATTATAATATTCCGAAAAGCAAAGCTGCAATAGTTGCCCCAATCACTGGCCCAACAATAGGAATCCAAGAGTATCCCCAATCACTTTTACCTTTTACTGGTAAAATTGCGTGCATAATTCTAGGTCCTAAATCACGCGCTGGGTTAATTGCATAACCTGTAGTTCCTCCTAAAGACAAACCAATAACCCAAACCAAAAACGCAACTGGCAAAGCACCCAAAGAACCTAAACCTACTGTTGCTTCTGCATCAGCTGCGATTTCTATACTTGGCCCAGCTAAATAAAATATAACGAAGATTAACACAAATGTTCCAACTATTTCACTTATTAAATTTGAAAACGTATTTCTTATTGCTGGTCCTGTACTAAAACAAGCTAATTTACCACCTTCATCTTCTGTTGCTTTAAAGTGATCTTTATAAACCAACCAAACTAAAAAGGCACCTAACATAGCTCCAATCATTTCTCCTGCAATATATTCAGGCACTAAAGCCCAAGACATTTTACCTGCAATTGCTAAAGCTAAAGTTACTGCCGGATTTAAATGAGCTCCACTATACGGCCCTGCAACTACAACACCTACAAAAACCGCTAACGCCCAGGCTGTTGTTATCACTATCCATCCAGAATTGTTTCCTTTTGTTCCGTTTAGTACAACATTTGCCACTACCCCATTACCTAACAAGATAAGCATCATTGTACCTAATATTTCTGCTACTAAAATTGACATAATATTTTCTTTTTAAATTATTAATAAAACTTAATCTTCAATCCAGTTTTGAGCACACTTAACTGCTTTATGCCAATACTTCAGCTTTTTATCTACAGTTTCTCTTTCTTCTACTGGATGAAATTCTTTATCAACAATCCATTGAGATTGAATATCATCTACACTATCCCAGTAACCCACTGCTAATCCAGCTAAATAAGCTGCACCTAAAGCAGTTGTTTCTAATGTTTTTGGTCTAATAATTTTAAACCCAAATAAGTCTGATTGAATTTGCATTAATAAAGCACTTGCTGCAGCACCTCCATCAACTCTTAATTCAATACTTTTTTCACCTGCATCTGCTTCCATAGCTTTTACAATATCGTAAACTTGAAAAGCAATACCTTCTAAAGTAGCTCTGGCAATATGCGCATCTGTTGTACCACGAGTAATACCCATCATTGCTCCACGAGCATATTGATCCCAGTAAGGAGCTCCCATACCTGTTAATGCAGGCACAAAGTACACTCCACCGTTATCTTCAACAGTTTCAGCTAAAGGATTAATTCCAGGAGCCGTTTTTACTATTTTAGCACCATCTCTTAACCATTGTATAGCAGCACCACCAACAAATACACTTCCTTCTAAAGCATACGTAGTTTTACCATTAATTTTCCAACCAATTGTAGTTAATAAATTATTTTCTGAATAAACTGCTTTTTCACCTGTGTTCATTAATAAGAAACAACCTGTTCCGTAAGTATTTTTAACCATACCAGGCTTAGTACACATTTGCCCAAATAACGCAGCTTGTTGATCTCCAGCAATACCAGCAATAGGAATTTTTGTTGAAAATAATGTTGTAGCCGTAGTTCCATAAACCTCGCTACTTTCTTTTACTTCTGGTAAAATAGCTTTAGGTATGTTAAATAATTCTAATAACTCTTCATCCCATTCTAAAGTATGAATGTTTAAAAGCATTGTTCTACTTGCATTAGAAACATCTGTAATAAACATGTTACCCCTAGTTAATTTCCAGACTAACCAAGTATCAATAGTTCCAAAACATAATTTTCCTGCTTCTGCTTTTTCTCTAGCACCTTCAACATTATCTAGAATCCACTTTAATTTAGTTGCAGAAAAGTATGCATCTAAAACTAAACCTGTTTTCTTTTTAATCATATCAATATGACCAGCATCTTTCAGTTCATCACAATATTTAGCAGTTCTTCTATCTTGCCAAACAATAGCATTGTAAATAGGCTCGCTTGTTTCGCGATCCCAAACTACAGTAGTTTCTCTTTGATTTGTAATACCAATTGCCGCAATATCTTCACCTGTAATGCCTTTTTGAGCAACAACTTCGGCAGCTACAGATATTTGAGAAGACCATATTTCATTAGCATCGTGTTCAACCCATCCTGGCTTAGGAAATAACTGTTCAAAAGGTTTTTGAGATACCTTAACTATTTCTCCATTTTTATTAAATAAAATTGCTCTTGATGACGTTGTACCTTGATCTAAGGCTAAAATTAATTTATTTTCCATTGTAATATTTGGTTATTTAGGTTATTTTTATTTTACATTTTTTAAAGAATATAATTCATAGTTACATCTACATAATCTTTTATTTGTTGTTCTTTCCAAGCTTCATCTTTTCCAAGTTCTTTTGCCATAATTTCAGCAACTCTCGGTGCCATTTTTACACTTTCTTTAGCATCTAACAATTGACAGCGAGTTCTTCGAGCTAAGAAATCTTCAACTGTACGTGCCATTTCATTTTCTACTGCCCATACTACTTGACTTTCGATAACTTTCAAAGTTGAGCTTAATTCTTTTTCAAGTTTATTTTGGCTAGCTAATTTCAGAATTTCTTCTTCATCTGAGCCATAAAAATATAAAGGATTTGTAAGATCTACATTTTCCTTATATCCGTGAATTTTTAAATGTTTAGTTTGCGTTGAAATATGTGCCCAATTGTGCAGCTTTTCAGCTTTATCTACTAAGTCTTCACCCATTTTTCTATAAGTAGTCCATTTACCCCCAACCATAGTTAGTAACCCAGAATCTGACGTAAATATTTTATGACTTCTTGAAATTTCTTTCGTTTTCTTTCCATCTCCACTTGGAGCCGCTAAAGGACGTAAACCAGCAAAAACACTAAGTACATCACTACGTTTTGGAGCTTTAGATAAATAACGACTAGCGGTAGCTAAAATAAATTCAATTTCTTCTTCCAATGCTATAGGCTCTAGAGATTCTTTTTTAATTGGCGTATCTGTAGTACCAACAACAACTTTATTATGCCAAGGCACTAAAAATAAAACTCTTCCATCATCTGTTTTAGGTATCATAATTGCATCTGTTCCAGACAAAAACGATTTATCTAACATTAAATGAACACCTTGACTTGGAGCAATTGTTTTTCTAGATCCAGGTGCATCCATTTGTAAAACATCATCTGCAAAAACACCTGTAGCATTCACAATTTGCTTTCCTTTTATTTCGTATTGCTTACCACTTTCTTCATCTGTAAAATTTACACCTTCTAGTTTTCCAGCAGCATTTTTTATTAAACCAGTTACGTTACAGTAATTTAAAACCACAGCTCCTTTTTTTACAGAACTTTGTAATGTGTTGATTGCTAATCGAGTATCGTCAAATTGACCATCATGATATTCTACACCTGCTGAAATTTTACCTGCTTTAATTGTAGGTAACCTTTTTAAAGTTTTTGATTTAGATATTCTTTTAGATCTACCTAAACTTAATTTTCCTGCTAATAAATCATACAATGTTAAACCAATTGTATATTGTATTTCATCAAACAAACCGTGTGTTGGAATAATAAATGATTGATCTTTTACTAAGTGAGGTGCGTTTTGAGCCAACAAACCACGCTCTACAACAGCTTCTCTAACTAACCCAACATCTCCTTGCGCCAAATATCTAACACCACCATGAACTAATTTTGTACTTTTACTTGATGTAGATTTTGTAAAATCAGATTTCTCCAACAATATCACCGAATACCCTCTTGCTGACGCTTCTAGAGCAATTCCAATTCCAGTAGCTCCACCACCAATCACTATGAAATCATACACGTTGGATTTCCCCTCTAATTTTGCAATCATTTCACTTCTTTTCATGACTCTATATTTTCTTAATTATATATCTTTTTTACTTTTACATTTCAAATGTACACAAGAACGAAACAAAACGAAAGCTTTTTTTAGTTTTTTTTAACTTTTTATGACATTTATCATAGGTTTCAAACGTTTTAGTAACAAAAAAATATACATAAAACGAAACCTAAACCCTAGTAAAATCAAGGGTTCAAGAAAAGAAAAACACTTAAACTTCAACATTTTAAAAAACCACCACAAAAACACTTAAAATTTCATTTTACTTTCATTTTACTTTCATTCTCTTCCTATAAAGCTTACTTTTGTATAATAAAAAAGAAAAAGAATGACATTAAACATTGTTGACAGACATCAATTAATATTAAAAAAACTTGAAGAAAATGGCTACGTTAATGTAAACGAACTAAGTCAAGACTTTAACGTTTCAGTTGTTACTATTAGAAAAGACTTAAAACTTCTTGAAGAAAGAAAATTACTATTTAGATCTCACGGAAAAGCCGTACCGGCCAACCCATATATAAAAGAACACCACGTAAACATAAAAGAAAAAATTCATCCGCAAGAAAAAAACAGAATTGCCAAAGCAGCTGCAGCAAGCCTTGCTCCATATGACAGCATTATAATAGCTTCAGGAACCTCTGTAATTGAATTTGCAAGACACATAAGCGCTACTACCGAAGATTTAACAGTTTTAACAGCCTCATTAAACACAGCCTTAATACTTTCTGAAAACACCAATATTGATGTTATGCAATTAGGCGGCATTGTTCGTAAAAGCTCTTCTTCTGTTATTGGCCCAACTGCAGAAAAAATGCTTTCAGAATTTACTTTCACTAAATTATTTTTAGGTGTAGATGGTATAGATTTAGAGTTTGGGCTTACAACTACCAATTCTATGGAAGCATCACTAAACAAAGAGATGATTAAAGCCGCTCAAAAAATTATTGTACTAGCCGACTCTTCTAAATTTGGAAGAAAAGGTTTTGGAAAAATTTGCGGACTTGATGAAGTAGACCAAATTATTACAGACAATAATATTGATAAAAAAACAAAAGAACGACTTACCGAGTTAGGCATAGACGTTACAATTGTATAAAATAAAAAAAGCAACTTAATTAAGTTGCTTTTTTTATTTTAATACTTTTATTTTTTAATTAACGTTTCTTTTCTAAATGTATTTGTACTCCGACAGCCATCGAAATTTCCTTGTCAAATTGAAATGAATTTCTTTTATAATTAAGAGTTATGTTTAATGCTGTACTATTGGTAAAAAAAGCAGATACCCCAGCTTTAAAATAATGCATTAACTCAGTTAATGATTCTTCAAGCTTATTATATTCATGGTACTTAAACCCAACTCCCCCTTCTACAAATGGATTATTTTTTTTATCATAATCTAGCAAATAATACCTGCAAAAAGGGACAAACGATGTATATAAAGAGGAGTTTTCAGCTTTATAAAACCCAACTTCACCACCAACTACCAATTTATCAGATACAAAATATCCAACCTTTGGAAAAAGTTCTGCATAATAAAGGTATTTTTCAGAATCCTCATGTTTAAACCCTTTTACTATCACATCCCCTCCAAGCATCCAATTTCCTTTGCTTATTTGACCTTTAACCGTTATACATATACAACATAACACTAATGCTAAAAAAATATTTTTTTTCATAGATAAACTATTCTTTGTTATTATTTCTTTTCTAAATGTATTTGAACTCCAAAAGCCACAGATATTTCCTTATGAAACTGAAATGAATCCCTCTTATAATTAAGAGTTATATTTAATGCTGCACTATTGGTAAAAAAAATAGAAGTTCCAGCTTTAAAATAATACATCACCTCTGTTAAAACCCCTTCATCACCTCTATATTTAAAATGCTTTACACCGAAACCTCCTTCAAAAAAAGGGTTAATATTTTTATCTGAATCAAGCAAATAATACCTTGAAAAAGGTACAAATGACGTATATAAAAAAGAATTCTCAGCTTTATACAACCCAACTTCACCTCCAACTACCAATTTATCAGACACAAAATACCCAACCTTTGGAAAAAACTCAGCATAGTAGCGGTATTTTTCAGAATTTTCAAATTTATACCCCTTAATTATCGCGTCCCCTCCAAGTATCCAATTTCCTTTGGTTATTTGGCTGTTAACCGTTATACAAATAAAAAATAATACACAAGCCAATAAAATTGTTTTTTTCATAGGTAAACTATTAAATTAAGACTAATTAGTCTTAATAATTAAAAAATGTATAAATAAAAAATGTTTGTATTAAGAACCATAGCAATTGTTTCTCTAACAGACCTCTAAATTAAAAAAAAAAAAAAAACATGAGCAACCGTATTTGTGCTTTTCTACATAAAAAACACAACTAACACTTATAATTATAAGTTTAAAGCTACATATTACATTTTAAACTCTAACTCTCCATTACTATTAGGGTGTAACTCATAAATTATAAATCCAGCACCTTTTGCTTCTTTTTTTTGCGCAATTATAACTTTTTCACCATCAGTTCTAACATTTATCATACCATACACAGCAATATTTCGCTGAATTTGATACTTAATATTATCTATTTTTGAGTTTATCTTTTTTCTTTCTGAAGTTGAAGCAGCTTTCCTTTTTTTATACAAATTAGCCAACAATAGTATATCTTTTTCCTTTAATTCGGTTTTCTCTTTTGCCGAACGCGCTAACTCTGTACTAAAAATTAACGGACGAATACCGCGACTATGTTTACCTATAGCTCCCAATGTTTCAGGACGAGGATGCGTATGCGTTTCATTATCGCCACTTGAAATTATTGTAGCTACCGGATTAAAGAAACTTAAAAAATCGTCTAAAAACTTATGACTACCGTGATGGCAAGATTTCAAGATATCTGTTTGAAAAACAGCACGCCCTTTTCTCATCATTTCCTCTTTATCGGCCTCAGCAACCGTTTTAGGATTAAAACCAGTGTAGTGCTCACTTAAATATTCTTCAGCAACATTATTAGTATCACCACCTAACAACACTTTTACATTTCCATATTTTAACTGAACAATTACAGAATGTCCATTTTTTGTTTCAGAAATACTTTTAAAATATTTTAAAGCTGTTTTTCCATTTTTTTCTTCAGTTAAGGGCCCTAAAATTTCTAAACTCAAGTCATCATTTTTGGTATACCCATCAATTTCACTTCCTTTTTTAAGCATTGTAATTTTAGCATCAGGCTGTTTTTTCAATACATTATTTAACAAGGTTGGATAACGTTTTCTACCTCTCAGGGCATCATTTGACACCACGTCAACAACCTGCTGATGAGTTTCAGCAATTTCAGTTAAAAAGCCATTTTCTTTTTTACCTAATACATCTTTCCCTTTTCGCTCTACAATTCCGTTATGATACACATTTTCTACAGCAAAACGAGAAGACGCAACAATATCTCTAAATCCATAATAATGATCTTGATCTGGATGCGTAATAATTAAATGCTTTATCGGTACCACGTATCTATTTCGATTTAAATTATATCTCCAACGCAAAAATCGATACATATTATCTGCCTCACCAGCATCTACCAAAATAACCTCATCTTTAGGCGTAACCACAAAACAACCATCTCCTTGACCAACATCTACAAAATTAATTTCTAGCAAACGTTCATCTTGCAATCTATCTTTATGTACCCAACCATAAGCGCCTCTACATTTAATTTTACGGTAATCATCTTTTTCATCTAATACAACCGTCCAATCTCCCCAAAGTACTTTTTTAACTGTTTTACCTCCTTTTGGCTTCGATTTTAAAACAGCCTCCGGAAAGCCAATAAATTTAACTTCCATAACAATACAATTTTATTTTACTCAAATTTAACGAATTAAATAAAACCGTATTGTTAAATTTTAACTTCCCTTTCTTTTTTTAATAATTTTTGAAGAACCACCATTAAAAACACAGCCACAAAACCTAAACCTCCCATTACATACCAATTAGCATCAAAACCAAAACGATCTATTATTTCCATTCCTGTTTTAGCACTAAAAATATGCGCCCAAGAAAAAGCCATAGTGTAATACGCTAAATACATACCATCCTTACCACTTGGAGCTCTATTCATAGCAAAATTATTAGTAAATGGAAACGCCAACATTTCGCCAACCGTAACAAACAACATACCCACAATTAATACGCCAGACCAACCAGAAACATTTAACACCAAATAACTCAATGCCATTAACACCAAACTCCAGGTTATAATTTTCATTTTATTTAATAACTTCTCTTCTATATAATGAATTAGAGGCATTTCTAACAAAAAGATAAAAAAACCATTTACAGACATTAACAAACCAATTTGAACCTCAGTTAAATTGTGAACTTCATTATAATACAACGGCATTGTTGTAAATAACTGCAAAAAGATAAACCCCATTATAAACACCACCGTTAGAAAAATTATATACGGATAGTCTTTAAAAACCGAAGTAGCTGTATTTTCTGAAACCACCTTATTTTCAACCACTTGTTCTTTTACCTTTTTAGGATTCAACACCACACGCATTAATAATATTGCCGATATACACGTTAAACCATCTACCCAAAACAATCCTGAATAATCTAATGTTGAAATAATAATTCCACCTAAAAAAGGACCAAATGAAAAACCCAAATTAATAGCTAAACGAATTAACGTTAACGAACGCGTTTGATTTTCTGGCTTACTATACGCTTTTAACGATAAAAACATTGCCGGCCTAAAAGTATCTGCAACTGCCATTGTTAAAAATATACCTATTACAAAACCAGTAAACGTAGTTACATACTGAAGTCCTAAAAACATAAAGCCAGTAGTTAATAAACTCCAAAACATTACACTATAATAACCAAAACTTTGTGTTAGCTTACCACCCAACCACGATCCAGCTAGAGATCCAACTCCAAAAGCAGCCATTACCCAACCTACTTGAGGTTTAGACAAGTTTAAATCTTCTGTTAAATATAACGACAAAAACGGCAACACCATTGTTCCTGCCCTATTAACAAATGTAATTAGCGCCAACCACCAAACTTCTTTTGATAGCCCGCTAAACGATTTTTTATACGTTGTAATTGCTCTCTTTACCATATTTATAAAACTAAAAAACCCGGTTAAAAAACCGGGTTAAAATTGAATTGATATTATTATATTATTTAATAATTGCTCAAAATACGACACCCGATGATTTTAAAAAACCATTTATATACCGAACTATTTTGAATACAATTTTTCATTTGTCTTGTTGTAAATTTTCTTCAAAACTACAAAAAAAAATTAACCAACCTAAAAAACAAGCTTATATTTGTGTTTATTAAATTATTAAGAGTCAATACAATGAAAAGGATTTTCACAATATTAATATTGGTTTCAACCATTTTATTCAGCTGCGGACCAACCTACACCTATCAAAAATTTTACAACACACATAAAAACGATATTGGTTCTACAGCTTTTCAAATGCCACGTTTTATGGCAAATGTAATTGGTAGCTTATCGCCAGAAGCAAATTCATTTTTTAGCAATATGACAGATTTTAGCTTTATTACACTAAACAATGTAAACGCATCGAATCACCAAATTTTAAATACTGAAATTAACTTAATCGGAAATTCTTCACACTATAAAGATATTTTTAGAAAAACAGAAGAAAACAAACGCATTGTTGTTATAGGAAAAGAATTTGACGGCATTGTAAAAGAACTTGTTTATTTCAATTATAAAGACAATACGGTATTCTCGTTTTATTTAAAAGGATCTTTCGACTCTAACAAAATAAAAGAACTTTCAGAAAAAGATGAATTTGAAAATTTTACTCAAAAACTTTTATTACAACAACCTAAATTAATTCCAAACTCAATTCAATAATGAAAAAAATTATTACAATATTTACACTTCTACTTTTAATTACAAGTTGTACCAACTCTCAAAAAAATTATTCTGAAGAAATAAAACTTCACCAATACGAATTGAACACCTTCTATGCTAACGAAGAAGAATCTCCTTTAACTAAAGAAGATTTAAAAGAATTTAAAACATTAGATTTTTTTGAAATTAACGAAACTTATAAAATTGAAGCTAATTTTGAGTTAACACCAAACGAACCTGTGTTTGAAATGAAGACTAGTACAGAACGCCTACCTTTATACAAAAAATACGGTGTTGCAACATTCAATTTAAACGGAAAAGAATTTGAATTAAGTATTTACCAAAATCAAAGTCTCTTAACCTCAGTCGAATACAAAGACCATTTATTTTTACCCTTTAACGATTTAACGAACAGTAAAACAAGCTACGGAGGCGGACGCTATATAGATTTAGAAATTCCACCAACAAATAGCAAAACCATTACTATAGATTTCAACAAAGCATACAACCCTTATTGCGCATACAACCACAAATATTCTTGCCCAATACCTCCTTCAGAAAACAACCTAGATATAGAGATTAAAGCAGGAGTTAAAAAATTTAAAAAGCATTAAACAATAATCACACACACAAAAAAAAAAAAAAAAAAAAAAAAAAAAAAAAAAAAAAAAAAAATTAAAAAAAATAAAAAAAAAAACACAAACAAAAAAAAAAAAAAAAAAAAAAAAAAGAGCT
>NZ_FNNJ01000042.1 GCF_900106565.1 Lutibacter oricola | reverse complement strand
CTAAATAGAATGTTTCTTAACTTTTATTTTATTAATTTTATAAACGAAAAATTGCGATAACTTAAACACAACTTTGGTTATCCTAAACCGTTGTGCGTCATTACCGAAAAAAATTGAAATGTATACGAAAAGATTAATAAATAAAAAGATTGAACATTTATCGACAAATGAAATTTTTGAGATTATTGATTCTTCGAATGATTTTGATAAAATTAAATCTGTAAAATCTGAATTAAAACAGAGGAGTTTAAATAATGAGGAAATGATAATCGCAAAAAAAGAATATGAAAATTATAAAACTCTGAAAAAGAATAGAAAAAATGAAATATTAACAATCTCTGAATGGTTGAGTTTCTTTTTTATCATTTTTAAAATGGGTCGATACTTTTCTCCGTCAGAAAGTTTTACCGATTCCGAATTAGAAAGATTTATACTTTATGGATATGAAACAAAATATAAGCAAGCTATTTATGCAAAACGATTAGGAATTATATTCTTCTTTTTGATTATTCCTCTATGGATTTTTATAATTGGAAAATGGATATGACAAAAAAAACGAACGCACAACAACTGGTATATTTTATTGTTTGGTTCTAGCACACTTACGAAAATCCTATCGGATTTTCTTGGTCAGTAAATATTTACTAAATTTAGTGCTTAATCACTCAACAAAACATACCAAAAACCGTTGGGTAATATGGCGGAATTATCTCTGATAATTCCAATTTGAGTTTTATGAGTTAAAAAAATCAAACTGTCTGAGGCACGAGCCGAAAAAAATATTGAGACAGAAAAAGTTGAAAACTACTTCTACTCTATTGAATAATATTTAAAGCCGTTAGATCTGAGAAATGATTCGAAAAATGAAAATTGAATCGAAAAACTCGGAGGAGAGAAATGATTTTAGCACAACGGCGGAATTATGAGGTGAAACGGAGAAAGTCTCTTAAAACCGAAAAAAGAGCATTGAATACGAGAAAACTCATAGAAACGGAAAAGTATTTATGAGAAATGAAAATAGTATCAAAAAATCAACGATTTATAAGTAATTACGGATTTGAGAAATAACACGATTAAAATTTTAACAAAAAAGATTAATTCTAACTCAAAACCACATTACCCAACACCGCGCATAAAAAATTGCTTAATTCAATAAAATAGAATGTTTCTAAAACAAAAAAAGAATATATTTATATGCCTGAAAAATTGCGTTTTCATAAACCGCTACTTTTCATGCTCAAACCCGTTGGCTGTAATTGCCTAGAATCCCGTTAAATTTATGACCGAAAAGCAAATCGAAAGAGTAAAAAATAAAATATCCAAAATCAAAAAAGGGCTTGCGGCTGATAAGAAACATTGGGGAGGATATTATCACGATGGTAGAGGATTAAGATATTTGCCACCTGAATTATATATAAAAATTCAAGACTACTCGGGTTGTTTGAGATATTTTAATTGGTTCAATAAAAATTTCCCTGAGGATTCTTGTTATCCAATTTTCCTATTTGAATGGGCGATTACTTTATTTAAAACTAAAAGAATAAAATTAGCTGAAAATAAAATTAAACATACCTTTTATTCGAACACTTACTTGTTGGATAAATTTCTAGATAAAGAATTACTTCATTTTGACAAATCCGAAGATTCAAACTGGGAATATGAACAATTAATTGAGCATTTTAAATACTCAAAAGATCAGGAGGAATTGAATGATTTTACTGAATGGTTGCAACTATTTATGAAAAATGAAAATTTCCTTGAATTTGCGAACGAAATCATTGAATTGAAAGATAAAATAAAAAATGAGCCAATTGGAGAAATCCATAGTGATTTAGTGAAAAAACAATACAGATTATTAGAACAAATAAGTTAAATCGAATAAAAGCAAATACAGCCAACAACTGGTATATTTTATTGTTTGGTTCTAGCACACTTACGAAAATCCTATCGGATTTTCTTGGTCGGTAATTATTTACTGAATTTAAAGCTTAAACAACTCAACAAAACATACCAAAAACCGTTAGCCACTATAAAAAATGAAATTTAGAATACATATAATAATCGGATTTTTATTTATGATGGTTTCTTGTGATCATATAATAATTATTA
>NZ_FNNJ01000041.1 GCF_900106565.1 Lutibacter oricola | reverse complement strand
TTTAATATTCCGACTTTTTAACTCATTTAAAATAACCATTTGAGAGTTTTTCATAAACGTTTTGAATCTGAAATGATAGAAAGATACTAATTCTGCATCATTTAAATTCGTTATGAAATTTTTGAGTTTACTCATTATAAATTTTGTAATCGTAATTTTAACCAACGGGTTTGTGTATGTTTTGTAGCGTTTTTTAAGCTACTAATTTACTAAATAAAACACTAACGTAGAAAATCCGATAGGATTTTCGTAAATGTGCTTGAACCTAGCTATAAAATATAAACAGTGTTAGCCAAAGTTTATTTCATAATTACAATCTTAATGAGTCTATCTTTTTATTTAAATTTTGATAATCATATTGACTTAAATAACCTTGAAAATGAAAAAATATTTCATTTAAATCAGAGATTGATTTAACATTGGAATTTGCTAAAAATCCATAAAAGTCATTATTTCTAATCATACCTATTTTAAGACTTGTTTCAAGTTCTTTTTTAGATTCTAAATTTGTATTATTTTTTATAATCGTTAAACCTCTTATTGAGATAAAGTTCCATAATTGATTATATAAATCATTGTATTTTTCGGGTATTTCTACTAATTTATTATCACTCTTTAAAAGAATTTTTTGCTCTATTGTTTTGAATACTTCATTTTCATATTGACAATTAAAAACTGCGTTAAGAATGTCAGAATTAAAAGCATCTGAATTTAACGTTGATACCATTAATTTTCCATTTGCAATTGTGTTTCTTATTTTTGGGTTCATTATTAATGTACTATCTACATAAATATCGATATTTTGATTATTGTATTTTGTAGTAAAATTTCTAAATGTCTCTATAAATTCTTCTTTGAAATTTAAATTAAGTCTTTGAAAAGGGAATTCATTTATGTTGAATTTTTCTTTCCTGAATGAGTTTGAGTCAAAATATATTGAATCGTCTTTTTTTATGAAAACTTCTCCTCGCGAAAACAACAAATTGTTTATTTTACTTTTACTTAATATAAATGGTAATTTAATTGTGTAAATGTTTTTTTCTTTACTTAAATCATATTCAAATGATTCTTTGTGTGTTAAAAAATCCAGCCTATTTCTTAAGTTTTTTTCAAAATTCTCATTTTGATTATTAATAATAAAAGATGTAGAAATTCCTCCATTCAGAAAAGTTTTTATTTCTTCTTTTTCCGATTGTTTTGAGCAAGATGAAATAATAAGCAGTAAAATAAAAAGATTTAATAATTTCATTAGTTCAATTCAGGTTTTTAATTTTGGCTAACGGTTTTTGGTATGTTTTGTTGAGTGATTTAGCTATAAATTTAGTAAATAATTACTGACCAAGAAAATCCGATAGGATTTTCGTAAGTGTGCCAGAACCAAACAATAAAATATACCAGTTGTTGTGCATAGTTTTTTATAAAATTACAATTAAAATAATAATCAACGTAACAGTCAAAACAAAATTCCAAGGATTTCCAAGATTCGTTTTTAAATATTCTTTATTCCATAAATCTTTTAGATTAATCCATTTATTAAATGAAATAATGGAAAGTAATGATAGAAACAATAATTTAATTACAGTTCCAACTGAAGTTAATATTAAATATGGAATTGAAAATATAATCATTTCAGAATTAGTAAATAATCCATCAATAAAGTCTAAAATTGGTGTTCCTTTTTTATTCATCTACAACTCCTATAAATTTTAAATATTCAATTTCAGTATCGTAAATTTCTAATAATTTATTTTTTGTTAATTCAACTTTTTCCTTATTCAGAGCATATTCCACAAGTTCATTCACATCCAATTCAGTATTGGGTTCAGTTCTGTTTTCTGAATTCGGATTCTCGGAAATCAGTCCGATTTTATTCATATAATTTTCTTCCGCAGTTAATGCGTTACGAATCAGATTCAAGTCAGATGCTTTTTTGTCCAGTTTCAATGCTATAAAACAAGAAGCCTCATCTAAATCATAGATTTCTTTTCCAGCATTATTTTCATTCACGGAACAAAATGGTTCATTTTTGCAGGAACTCAAAGTGAGAATTATTAATAAAATTCCGAATATTTTTTTCATTCCGTGAGTATTCTCAAATTATGCACAACGGGTTTGTGTATGGTTTGTAGCGTGTTTTAAGCTGCAAATTTACTAAATAAAACACTAACGTAGAAAATCCGATAGGATTTTCGTAAATGT
>NZ_FNNJ01000001.1 GCF_900106565.1 Lutibacter oricola | reverse complement strand
AAAAAAAAAAAAAAAAAAAAAAAAAAAAAAAAAAAAAAAAAAAAAAAAAAAAAAAAAAAAAAAAAAAAAAAAAAAAAAAAAAAAAAAAAAAAAAAGAGCTTCCAGTTTGGAAGCTCTTTTTTATAATTAAACCAATTATTAATGCTGATTTAAACGAAAATCTGGATAAGCATCCATACCATGTTCGTGAATATCTAAACCTTCTTGTTCTTCTTGTTTTGAAACTCGTATTCCAACTGTTTTCTTTAATGTATAGATAATTGCAAATGAAGTTAACAAACAAAACGCTCCAACAGACACAACACCTACTAATTGATAACCAAATTGCGACCAACTAGCTAAATCTCCAAAAATACCTACTGCTAAAGTTCCCCAAATACCACAAATTAAATGAACTGCAATTGCACCAACAGGGTCATCTAACTTAATTCTATCTATTAAACTTACAGCTAACACAATTAAAGCTCCTGCTATAATTCCAATAACAATTGAATCCGTAACACTCATTACATCAGCTCCAGCCGTAATACCAACTAACCCACCTAAAATTCCGTTTAAAAACATAGATAAATCATATTGCTTATACTTAAATAACGAAACTAAAAATGCTGATAAACCACCAGATGCAGCAGCAATACACGTTGTTACTAATACTAACGAAGTTGCTCCAGGATCTGCAGATAAAACAGAACCACCATTAAATCCAAACCACCCTAACCATAGAATTAATACACCTGCAGTTGCAAGCGGAATATTATGACCAGGAATAACACCTATAGATCCATCTTTTTTAAATTTACCAATTCTAGCACCTAGTAAATACACAGCTACCAAAGCCGCCCATCCACCAACTGAATGCACTAAAGTTGAACCTGCAAAATCGTAAAAACCTAGTTGATCTAACCAACCTGTTCCCCATTTCCAAGAACCTACTATTGGATATACAAAACCAACATACACAATGGTAAAAATCATAAATGCTCCCAACTTAATTCTTTCAGCAACTGCACCAGAAACTATAGTTGCAGCTGTTGCGGCAAACATACCTTGAAACAAAAAGTCTGTCCAGTACGTATAATTACCATCTGCATATTCTGCAGTTAAACCATTTTCCGGTAACGATAACCCAAAAAGGTCAATAAAATAATCTGGCAATACACCATATATAAATGAACCTGGGTACATTAAATTAAACCCAACAATTGTATACAACAACAATCCTGCAGTTATAATAAATATGTTTTTAAATAAAATGTTAATTGTATTTTTTTGTCTTGTAAGCCCTATCTCTAAAAATGAAAATCCTAAATGCATAAAAAATACCAAAGCGGTACAAATCATCATCCAAACATTATTCACTGTAAATAAACTATCCATGTTTTTATTAGTTAGTTGTTAATTATTATTTTAATGATTCAAAACCATCTTCCTTTGTCCTAATTCTATACGCCTCATCAACCGGAGAAACAAACACTTTTCCATCTCCAACTTCACCTGTATATGCAGCATCTAATATTGCCTTAACAGTTCTTTCTAAAAAAGGTTCTGAAACTACAATAGATAAATATCTTCTTTGAATATCAGACGTACTATAACTAACTCCTCTATATACATGACCTTGTTTTTCGTTACCAACTCCAGTAACATCCCAATAACTAAAAAAGTTTACCTCAATTTGATGCAAAGCCTCTTTAACTTCGCCAAATTTTGATTTTCTAATAATTGCTTCAATTTTCTTCATAATAGATGTATTTAATTAATTATTTGGTTCAAAAATAAAAATATAAAATAAAACCCCCTAATTATATAGGGGGTATTTGATAATTTTTATCACTTTTTGAAAATACACCTCATTTTATTAAGGCTTGTTTATTTTTACTTTTAAAATTTAATTTATATTTTCAATTACATAAAAAATTAAACCCACTTGAATTTCAAGCAGGTTTAACCTAAATAATTAATTAACAACGATCCTGTTTTTCTATAATAATCAGAAGAAAACTGAATAAAGCGTCACCCATTCCCAGGATCAATAAACAAACAACGCCATTTCTTCTATAATACTAAAGCAGCATCGCCCTAGCACAGTAAAACCATTTCTATAATAATATTCTTAACCTAGAACGAGTAAATCGCAGCAATTAAGAAAGATGATAAATTATCCGTAGCCATACCATCAGCATCTACATAAGGAGTAGCATCACCCCAAGTATCTAACCTTAACTCAGGCTTGATTGTTAAATTTTCAACTGTGTAACTACCTGTCAACGTAGTAGCAAACACACTCGATTCTGGATTAACATCAGACATTGTTTCGAAATACTCACCTCTTAATCCTAATGAAAAATCATCAGAAACACTTAACTGAGGGTATAGTGCAGCACCATAGAATCCTTCACCATCATTATCTGCATACGCAGCGTTAATTCCTAAGAAAAATGAATCAGACACATCAAAACCACCAGTATAGTCAATTTCAAAACCTAACGCCTCTCCATTATCATAATATAAATTTAAATATTGACCTGCATACCCTAATTGAGCACCAAGAGAATAGTTACCAGTTAAATTATTATTAACATCTGTAACATTCATAAAAGCCAACATTAAGCTAAATTTTTCAGACAAAGCAAAATCAGCTTTCAAACCTACGTGAGAAAAAGGACCGCTTGAAAATAAATAAGAAGTACTGTAGTTAAAGTTTCCTACCGGAGAAATAACTTCATACCCTAAGAACGTATTAAACCTACCCATTGTTAAAGTAGTACTTTCTGAAACATTTAAATATGCATATAATTGATTTAAATTAAATCCACCAGTAGCATCATCACCTCTTGGACCAAACGTAACATCTGCAACAACACCTGTTTTTTCACCTTCGTAAGCAGCCACAATATTAGCCATACCTAAAGCAAAACCCAACTCGTCTGCAAACGACGTTCCAAAAGATTGCGCATACGTATCTGAAGACGATAAATTTGATTGATAATACGCATCTACCGAACCACTTATACTTATTTTCTTTTTCTCTGCTTCTTTTTCTTGCGCAAACATTAAAGGCGTAGCAAAAAGCATTGCTAATAAAAATACAGCTCTTCTATAATTTAATCTTGTTTTCATCTTGTTTAATTTTATTTGTTATTAATTTTTATTATTTATTCTTATTTATATTTTCGACTAGTTATAAACATTCGATTTATGTTCGTGAATATCTAATCCATCAATTTCTTCTTCTTTAGAAACTCTTAACCCTATTGTTTTTTTCAAAACAAACAACACAATAAAAGCCGTAACTAAAGCCCAAGCACCAATAGCAAAAACACCAATTGCTTGAACACCTAATTGTGCAAATCCACCACCGTAAAGCAATCCGCCATCTGTAGCAAAAACACCAACTAGCAACGTACCTATAGCACCACACACACCGTGAACAGATATAGCCCCAACTGGATCGTCAATTTTAAACACCTTATCAATAGTATCTATAGAGAACACCACTACAATTCCTCCTATAATTCCTATAATAAAAGCACCAACCGGACTTACAGCAGCACAACCAGCAGTAATAGCAACCAAACCTGCTAAAGCACCATTCAATGTCATTGAAATATCTGGTCTACCATATTTTATCCAAGTAACAACCATTGCTGTTACAGCCCCAGCAGCAGCTGCCAAGTTTGTTGTAATTAATATCCCTGCAGCAGCATTAGCACTATCTCCAGATATAGCCAACTCAGAACCAGCATTAAAACCGAACCAACCTAACCATAAAATCATAACACCTAAAGCTCCTAACACTAAGTTATGCCCTTGAATTGCATTTGATTTTCCGTTTGTATACTTTCCTATTCTTGGCCCAACTAATATTGCCCCAACAAGCGCAGCCCATCCACCCACAGAGTGAACAACTGTAGAACCAGCAAAATCGATAAAACCTAGGTTAGTTAACCAACCATCACCTTGCCATACCCAGTGACCAGAAATTGGATATATAATTACCGTCATAATAAACGAGAAAATGATATATGTTGAGAATTTAGTTCTTCCAGCAACAGCCCCAGAAACAATAGTTGCGGCAGTAGCAGCAAATACCGTTTGAAAGAATAAATTGTGCATATCTTCAGTATTACTAAAGAACAGCGTAGGCTTACCTATAAAAGCTCCGATAGACTCTCCGTACATTACAGTGTATCCAACCGCCCAGAATCCGATACTACCTATACACAGGTCCATTATATTTTTCATTATTATATTTCCAGCGTTTTTTGATCTTGTAAAACCAACTTCAACCAACGTAAAACCAGCCTGCATAAAAAACACTAAAATTCCGCAGATAACAATCCACATTAAATCTAAAACAGCATTAGCATCCATAATATTTATATTTTTTTTAATTTGTTAATTAATTTTTAATCCTAGTTAAGAGTTTCTTTACCCTTTTCTTTTGTTCTAATTCTATAAGCCTCTTCAATTGGAGAAACAAATATCTTTCCATCTCCAACTTCACCTGTATAAGCTGACTTTATAACAGCGTTTACGGTAATTTCTAAAAAAGGATCAGAAACGATAATTGATAAATACCTACGCTGAATATCGCTTGTACTATAACTGACACCCCTATAGACATGCCCTTGCTTTTCATTACCAACACCAGTTACATCCCAGTAACTAAAAAAATTAACCTCAATTTGATGCAAAGCCTCTTTTACTTCGTCAAATTTTGATTTTCTAATAATTGCTTCAATTTTCTTCATAATAAAGTGATTTATTTCATTGATTACGGTGTAAAAGTAGTATTATTTTTTTTACCCCCTAATTTTTAGGGGGTATTTTATTTATTTTTATTCTTTTTTCATTTTGAACCCCTATTTTTTTAATGGTCTATATATTTTTAATTGATATTTTATCAAAAATAAGGCTCCAAAAGCAAGGGTAGATTAAAATAAATGTGAATTATACATTAATACATTACATACTTTTGAGTGATTTAAGAGATTAAAATGATATGAATGCAACAAATTAAATGAGGTTATAAAACCCTTAAACAAAAAAAAACTCACCGAAACGGTGAGTTTTTTAACTCTCTATATACAATAGGATACGCTAAATACCCTCTATTAAACTTATTTTTAATCTAAATACTCTAGGCTTTCTTTATAATCGCTCCAAGACCATTTACCTGTAACATCTCCTTTTTCTAAAGTAAGCACGCCTGGATTTGACCTTATTATTGTTTTTAGCATAGTCTCATCTCCAAATAACATTTCGAAATTAAGATTATATTTATTTTTAATTACTTCAAACTCTTCACCCATAGAAGATGTTAACGCATAAACTATATAACCTTGTTTAATTGCCTTATCTGTAACTTCTTTAATTCCAGCAAAACCATCTAAATCACTTTTCTCAAGGTTATAAGCTACCACTAACATTACTTTATCTTTTGTTAGTATATCTTCAGTTAAATCATCACCAGCTAGAGATTCTAAATAAAAGTCGTGAATTGGCGGTTCAACATCTCCAACATATTCCATACCTGCAGGTAAGTTTTTACCAACTGCATATGGTCTAAAATCTATAATAGGTAAATGTATTAATACATAATATGTTATAAATAAAAACACAAAAAATGATAGAAAAGTTGTCCATTTAGCCAAAACTTGACTTATTAAAGGTTTCATATACGTATGCTTTAAAACTAAAAATATAATAAGCACTATTAAAACCACATTCTTATAAAATGTTCCCCAAGCCGTTAATTTAACGGCATCTCCAAAGCACCCACAATCTGTTACTTTATTATAGTAAGCTGAATACCAAGTTAAAAACAAGAACACTAAAATTATACCTAACAAGCTCCAACTTGTTAATTTAGGTTTATAACCTACTAACAGCATTACCCCTAAAATTATTTCAACCAAAATTAAAATAATTGAAAATGGAAGTGCATACGGAATTAAAAACTCTAGATTTAAAACATCTGCTCCAAAATACTCTTCAAACTTATATGTTGAACCTAGTGGATCTACTAATTTTACAAAACCTGAAAAAATAAAAGTTGCCGCAACAACTATACGTGTAATAAATACTAGAATTTTCATACAATTATTATTTATCGTTTAAATGAATTAAAGCAAACACTGCATAATTAATCATATCCTGGTAATTAGCATCAATACCTTCAGATACAATTGTTTTCCCTTCATTATCTTCAATTTGCTTTACACGTAATAATTTTTGAAGAATTAAATCTGTTAACGAGCTCACACGCATATCGCGCCAAGCCTCCCCATAATCATGATTTTTATCTTCCATCAATTGCTTTGTAATAGCCACGTGCTTATCATACAACTCTACAGCAATTTCATTTTCAAGATCTGGCTGTTCTACAACACCTTTTTCTAATTGAATTAATGCCATTACTGAATAATTTATAATTCCAATAAATTCAGAAACTTCACCTTCATCTACTTTTCGGGTAACGTTTTCTTGCAGTTGTCTAATTCGTTGCGCTTTAATAAATATTTGATCTGTTAATGATGGTAACCTTAAAATTCTCCAAGCACTACCATAATCTGTTAACTTATTAATATATAATGAACGACATTTTTCTATAATCTCGTTATATTGTTTTGAAGTTTGTTGCATGTAACTTTAATTAATTCCGTAAATTTCGAACAAATTTAAGGAATTAAAAAATCAATTATTAAATAACTGAAACGTTATTATCACCTAATTTTATTTAAATGAAGAAAATTGCAGTTTTTTGCGGCTCTAGTATTGGCTTTAACAACAACTATAAAAATGAAGCTATTAAACTTGGAAATTATTTAGCCACCAATAATATAGGTATGGTTTATGGCGGTGGAAAAATTGGAATGATGGGAGCAATTGCTGATACTATGTTAAAAAATAATGGTGAAGTTATTGGAATTATTCCTGGATTGTTAAGACATGAAGAAGTTGCTCATAACGGAGTTACCAAAATGGTAGTGACAAAAACAATGAGCAAACGAAAAGTGAAAATTAGCAGACTAGTTGATGGCTACATTGCATTACCTGGAGGTTTTGGAACTTTAGATGAAATTTTTGAAGCGCTAACTCTTGGCCAGCTTGGTATTGAACAAAAACCAATAGGTATATTAAATACCAATGGTTTTTTTAATTACCTTCTAAAACAATTAGACGTAATGGTAACAGAAGGTTATTTAAAACAATCTAATAAAGACATGCTTATTGTAAGTGAATCTGTTGAAGATTTAATTTCTGAAATGAATGCATACAAAGCTCCAAAAATGACTAAGGTTATTAATAAAGTTGTTAAGTAATGAAAAGCATAAATTGTAACGGTAAGTTAATTGACTTAAACCAACCAAAGGTTATGGGTATTTTAAACATTACCCCAGATTCTTTTTTTGATGGTGGAAAATACACCAACGAAAAAGCAATTTTAAGTCAAGTTGAAAAAATGCTAACTAACGGAGCAACTTTTATAGATGTTGGAGCATATTCCTCTAGACCCGGAGCAAAACATATTTCCGAAAAAGAAGAACTTAAACGTATATTACCTACAATTAAATCTCTTATTAAAGAATTTCAACAAATAAAAATTTCCGTAGATACATTTAGAAGTAACGTAGCAAAACAAACTATTTTAGAAGGCGCAAGTATAGTTAACGATATTTCTGCCGGTGAAATGGATAACAATATGTTTAGTACAATTGCTCAATTGCAAGTACCTTATATATTTATGCATATGCAAGGCAATCCAGAAAATATGCAACTAAACCCAACTTATACTAATGTAACTAAAGAGGTTCTTCAATATTTTTCAAAAAAAATTACGCAACTTAGAAAACTTGGAGTTAACGATTTAATAAGTGATGTAGGTTTTGGTTTTGGCAAAACTATTAATCATAATTATGAATTACTAAACAACTTAAAGCTATTTAAAAATCTTGAAATCCCAACACTTGCAGGTATCTCAAGAAAATCTATGCTATACAAGCCTTTAAACATTTCAGCAAACGAAGCTTTAAACGCTACAACAACTGCAAACACAATTGCATTATTAAATGGAGCAAATATTTTAAGAGTACACGATGTTAAAGAAGCTGTTGAAGCAATAAAAATTGTTGAATTACTAAACAAACATTAAAATGAAAAAAGTATTATACCTAATTATAATAGTAACAACTTTATTTAGTTGCTCAAAAACTGAAATAAAAGTTCCTGTGTTAGCTTATGAAGGAATTCAAGAACTACACAACCACTCACAAGTTTGGCTATTTTTTGAAATTAAAAATAACGACACTATTGCAAAAGTGAATAGAAAAAATACCATTAGCACCACACATTGGATTTTTAATATTGATAAAAAATTACCACTAAAAGCAATTACGCCAACTTTAACAAAACTTAAGTATAAGCACGCAAACGGAATTCATTCTAAAGAAGGAATGAGTAATTACTTTAGCTATTCGGATACTATTTCAAAAAAATTATCTTTTATTGAGTTTGATAAAACGGAGTATAAAACCGACAGTTTACAATCTAAATACTTTATAAAAACCAACGCTAAAGACTATTTAAAATACAATAACATTAATATTACTTTTAACCCAAACAACCTATGGATTAACGATGGTAAATTTGAAAAAGAAGATTTTAAAAAATTATTGTTGGAGTATGTAGATTTTTCTGCCGAAGGAAAACAAACAATGCTTCATACTAATTACAATCAGAATCTAACTTATCAAGATTATTTATACTACAAAACCTTACTCTTAAGCATAAACCAACCAGCCATATTAATAAATCCATTAGAATTTGTTTTTGACCCAAATAAAGTTCCAGATTGTGGCTGTGAGTAAACACCATTAAACATCATTTTTTTATTACTTTTACAAAAACAATTTGAATGCTAGATTTTTTAAACTTTAATTTTCTTGATGCTTTAGACATTGTTTTAGTAGCTGTATTGTTATACTACATATACAAACTTCTAAAAGGTACTGTTGCCATAAACATTTTTATAGGTATTGCACTTATTGTATTAATTTGGAAAACTACACAAGCTCTGCAAATGGAAATGCTAAGCGGCTTACTTGGAACATTAATTAGTTTAGGTGCCATTGCCATATTAATTGTTTTTCAACCAGAAGTTAGAAAGTTTTTACTAATGCTTGGTTCAACAAATTTTACAAGCAAACGAAGTTTTTTAAAACAGTTAAAGTTTTTAAAAACCGAAATCCACACCAATATGGATGTAGAAACTATTGTAAAAACCTGTAAAACCTTATCATCTACAAGAACAGGAGCTCTTATTGTTTTAGAACGAACTAACAATTTAGATTTTGTAAAATCATCTGGCGACAAAATGAACGCCGAAGTAAACCAACCAATATTAGAAAGTATTTTCTACAAAAACAGTCCTTTACACGATGGAGCTATTATTATAAAAGAGAACAATATTATTGCTACTCGTATAATACTTCCATTATCCAATAAAGATTTACCTTCTCGTTTTGGCCTTAGACATAGAGCTGCAATTGGTGTTACCGAAAAAACTGACGCGCTATGTTTGATTGTTTCTGAAGAAACAGGAAAACTATCTTATATAAAAGATGGCGAATTTGTGCTTTACAAAAACGATACAGAATTAATTGAAACTATTAGGTACGATTTAAATTAAGAAGCAGACTCGTTTGCAAACTGCATATCGTACAAGTTTTTATAATAACCCTCTTTACCCAACAACTCGGTATGAGAACCCTGCTCTACAATTAAACCTTTATCCATTACAATTATTTTGTCTGCATTTTTAACTGTTGTTAACCTATGTGCAATAATTATTGACGTTTGATGTTTTGTAATTTTATCTGTAGCCTCTTGAATTAATTTTTCTGAATAAGAATCTATTGAAGATGTTGCTTCATCTAAAATTAACACACTTGGATTACTAACATAAGCTCTTAAAAAAGCAATTAATTGACGCTGACCAGAAGATAACATTGCTCCACGCTCTTTAACATTGTAATTGTAATTGTTTGGCAAACTCATTATAAAATCGTGAATACCAATTTCTTTTGCTGCCGTTTTAACTTGTTCTAAAGTTATTTCATCATTACTTAAAACAATATTATTAAATATAGAATCAGAAAACAAAAATACATCTTGCAACACAACTGCAATCTGCTTTCTTAAAGAAGGCAATGTGTATAACTCTATATTATGAGTATCAATACAAATATCTCCCTTATCAATCTCATAAAATCTATTTACTAAATTTATTATAGTAGATTTTCCTGCTCCAGTTGCCCCAACAATAGCAACAGTTTCACCTGCTTTTACATTGAAAGAAATTCCTTTTAACACTTCTTCATTTTCTATATAGCTAAAATGAACATTTTTAAATGAAATATCCCCTTTAAAATTTTCAGCAATTAAAGTTCCTGTTTTTGCAATCTGACTCTCTGTATCAATTACTTCAAAAACTCTATCACCTGCAACCATACCCATTTGAAGTGTATTAAATTTATCTGCTATTTGTCTTAACGGTCTAAATAACATTTGTGACATCATAATAAAAGCAATTATTTGACTTGCCGTAGTTGTTCCAGTACTAACAATTTCTAAACCTCCATACCAAGCAATTAAACCAATTGCAATTGAAGATAAAATTTCAGCTATTGGAAAAAATATTGAATAGTACCAAACAGTACGAACATGCGCATTTTTATGTTTCTCGTTAATGTCTATAAAATTTTTATACTCTGTTTTTTCCCTATTAAAAAGCTGTACAATGTTCATTCCAGTAACACGTTCTTGTACAAAACCATTTAAATTAGCTACTTGTGTTCTAACCTCTTGAAAAGCAGATTTTATGGCAATTTGAAATATTTTTGTTGCATACACTAAAATTGGCAATATTATAAACGCAATTAACGCCAATCTCCAGTTCATCCAAAGCATAACAACCATTACCACCATCATTTTTAATAAATCGCTAATAATCATAAATAAACCTTGACCAAAAAACTGAGCTATTGTTTCGGTATCAGACACCAAACGAGTTACTAATTTACCAACCGAAGAATTATCGAAATATGTCATTTTAAAATGCAACATATGTTTCTGCAGCTGCACCCTAATATCTTTAATAATGTTTTGACCTAACCAATTTACTTTGTAAATAAAAATAAACTGTAGCAATACTTCAAAAAGCAATACTACTAACATTAATAATGAAAAATTTAACAATCCTTTTTCATCTCTGTTTTCATAATATACATCTATAATTCGCTCTAAAATAATAGGTTTTGAGACAGAAACCATCGACAAAAAAATTGCTGAAAGCGTACCAATAATAAATTGGGACTTATAATTTTTTGCAAAACTCATTAAACGCTTAAATATTTTAGCGTCAAAAGCTTTACCTGTTACTTTTTTACTCATTTATAAATATTGTTTTTGGATAAGCAACTTTGGTCAAAAACAAACCTTCAGCTGGTGCTGATGGCCCCGCATTACACCTATCCATACTTTTAATTATTTCTTCAAACTTTTCTATTGAAGTTTTTCCAGTACCCACATCTAATAATGTACCTACAATTGCTCTTACCATATTACGCAAAAACCTATCGGCAGTAACATGAAATATTAAAGATTTATTAGATAAAATCCATTCAGCACGAGTAACCTTACAATTGTAAGTTCTAACATCTGTATTTGAACGAGAAAAGCACTTAAAGTTGGTGTAAGTTACCAAAATTTTAGCCGCCTCATTCATTTTAGCAATATTTAACTTTTTATTAATAACTTGCCAAGTAGTTTCATTAAAAAAAGGATTTCTTCCTAATAATATTCTGTACTCATAACTTCTACCAACAGCATCAAAACGAGCGTGAGCATCTGCTTTAGATTTTAATATTGAATACACCACAATATCTTTAGGCAAAATAGAATTTACTTTATAAATTGTTTCATCAATATTAATTTCTTTTTCAAAATCGAAATGAGCAAATAATTGTTCCGCATGTACACCTGCATCTGTTCTACCTGCACCAACAACTTCAATTTTTTCTCTTAAAACTGTAGAAAAGGCTTTATGTATACATTCTTGAATTGAAATTGCATTGGGCTGATATTGCCACCCATGATAATGTGTTCCTTTATATGCTAATTCTATAAAATATCTCAATTGAAATGTTATTTTTGTACCCGCAAATATAATGCATATTTACTAGTTGACTTTTTATATACTATGAAAAAAATATTACTACTTTCTGACACACATAATTATATAGATAATCAAATTTTAAAATTTGTAAAGCAAGCTGATGAAGTTTGGCATGCTGGAGACATTGGAGTTATAGACGTAACTGATACTTTAAAAAAATTAAAACCTGTTAGAGCTGTTTATGGCAATATAGATAATAGTGTTATAAGGTCTGAATTTCCATTAGATCAAAAATTTAAGATTGAAGAAGTTTCAGTTTGGATGACACATATTGGTGGCTACCCAAATAGATACGATGGCAGAATTAAAAACGAAATAGCTCAAAATCCTCCTAAAATATTTATTAGTGGACATTCACATATTTTAAAAGTAATGTTTGATAAAAAACTAAATCTTTTACATTTAAACCCAGGCGCAGCAGGAAAACACGGTTTTCATAAAGTTAGAACTATGCTTCGATTTGAAATAAACAAAGATAAAATTGAAAACCTTGAAGTTATAGAACTTGAAAAACGCTAATAAACAATAGGTACAGAAATAAATACTCTACTTCCATTTTCTTCAGCGTTATTAAACTTAATTAAGCCTCCTAAAGCACAAATTCTAGCTTCAACTTGACTTAACCCTACTCCATCTTTTATTCTAACCTTATTAATATCAAAACCAATTCCGTTATCTATAACAACTATTTTTAAATCTCCATTTAATTGCTCCAACTTAATAAGCCCTTTAGATGCATTGCTATGTTTTAGCATATTATTAATAAGTTCACTAATAACGTTAAACATTTTTATTTCAAAATCTTGATCAAACCTACTAATATTAACGGCCTCTGAACTTAATCTAATTTTCGAGTTAGATGATTTTTCGCATAAATCATTAATTGAAATATCTAACCCGAATTTTAGAAGCACTGTAGGAATTAATGTGTGTGATAAATTTCTTATACTTTCTGAAGCTTCAGAAATTATACTTTGAGATTTTTCTATTTCTTCAGGGATTTCACCTTTAATTTTTTTTCTACTTGCAAACAGATGTAGATTTGCAGCCGACATCAATGCACTAATATTATCATGCAAAACACTTGCAATATTCTTTCTCTCTACCAACCTACCATCTAATGTTGCTGCTAATATTTTAGATTGCGTTTCGCTTTTAATTTTATCTAATTTACTTTGATGAACTAATTGCTTTTGTTGAATTTCAAGTTTTGCATTCTTTTTATTCAATTTTAAAATTTTATACAAAACGTAAATTCCACCAAGTAAAAACAAAATTGCAATTCCTAACGTATAGGACAGATACTCCGCTTTTTGTCTTCTTTCTTTTTCAATTTCTGCTATTTTTTCTTTGGCAGCTACATTATACTTAGACTCTATTTCTGCAATTTCTTTATATTTTAATTCTTGATGAAGCGAATCATTTAATTCTAAATAAACATCTTGATTTTCATAAGCCTCCTTATACCTACCTAACCCACTATAAGCATAAGCAATATTTATATAGGATACATTCCTAGCTTGTTTTTCTAGATCACTCTCACCATCTTTAACAATCTCAAGAGCACTTTTAAATGATTTTAAAGCTTCTTTATATTTTTCTTGTCTACAATATATAGTACCAACATTATTTAATAAACCTGCTTCTATAGATTTGTTTCCTAGCTTTTTTTGGTAATTTGCTGCAATTTTCGAATGTTCAATTGCTTTATCATAATCCTCTTTTAAGTAATAAATACCCAATAAATTACCGTGAATTTTCGCTTTTAAATCTTCGTGCTTTAAAACTTTCTTTCCAATTTCGACTGCTTTCTTGTAATTTACAAAAGCACTATCTACTGCCCCATCTCTTTGAAAATTTGCTCCTTTTTTAAAAAATACCCATTGAAGTTTTTCATAGTCATTTTTTATATAAGGCAAAATCTGATCATACATTAAAGTCGACTTCTTAAAATCTCCATTATCCTGTAAATAATCGCCCAAAACTATAGTGCCATCAACATAATTTAAAGAATCTTTTTTATTTACCTCTATATAGGTGTATAATTTCTTTAAGGCATCTATAGACCCAACACCTTTTAATGAATCTTGTATTTGCTGCAACCTCTTATCCATTGGAAACTTGTTTACAAACAAAGCTTCTTCAAAATTATTAGCTACAATACAATTAAAGCTTAAGAATAAAATCAAAAACAATCTTAGAAATTTCATAAAAATTAGAGTTATTTAAACTAGATTATTTTTAGCAGCATAAACAGCTAAACCAGCCACATTTTTTACATTTAACTTTGAAATCAATTTTTTTCGATGCGTCTCTACCGTATTAATACTTATATGAAGTTTTTCACCAATTTCTCTCGTATTAAATTGCTGAGCTATTAATTGAAGTACATCAACCTCTCTAGGAGTTAATGAGCTAAAAAACGAACTGTATTCTGAATACTCTCCTGTATTTGAATAATCCGAAGAAAAAGTAGCCAAAAGTTTACTTTGAATACTTTCACTAAAATACTGTTTTCCATTATAAACCACATTAATAGCGTCTACAATGTTTTCAGCAGCACATTTTTTAGCTAAAAAACCACTTGCGCCAATTTTTAAAACCTCTTGAATTAATTTTGTATCATCATAGCTTGATAAAATAATTACCTTTTGGTTTAATTTGCGCTTTTTAAAATTTTGCAACACAGCTATTCCATCAACTATAGGCATACTAATATCTAGTATTAATACATCCGCTTGGTTTGACTCAAACCAAGTTATAACATCTTCTCCGTTTAAAGAAAATCCAACGGTTTCAATATTATCTTCAGAAGACAGTACTGCTTTTACCCCATCAATTAATAGTTGATGATCGTCTGCAATATGAACTTTTATCTTTTTCATGATTTTCCCTTTTCAAAAGTAAATGAATATTCATTATTAAACTATAGCCAAAAGTAGTGATATTTTTCATCACGGAAAACCGTTAGAAACAAAAAACCATCTCAAGTAATTGAAATGGTCTTTGCGCACTAAATATACTAAGATGTTAGGTTTACCTTAATCTATCTACAGATTTTACAAGTTCCTCATCCTTTTTAATTGCTTTATTAGCTAGAACTACTAAAACAATTGATAAAAGTGGAATAAGCAACCCAATACCCTTCTCCGAAACCGAAATTTCTCCAGATAAGTTTTGTACATAATATATAAGTATTCCTAATAAAATAAAATTGATCAAAATTGATAAACGCCCTAAAACAAATTGTAGCTGTCTGTTTTTAAACATTAAAATAGCTATAAACGTTATAATGGCCGATACAAAAAACAAACTTGTCATTACTTTTAGTAATATACTTTCTGTACCAAAAGAATCTATTGCAAAAAACTTAATTTGCTCATTACTAACCCATAAATTTAATACAAAAATTAAGCCTCCTGAAAGTACAGTGGCTAGTAATAAATATATGGTTTGAATTCTTTGTAACATATTAAATAATAATTACTGCAAAAATACGTTTTATTTTTAGAGAAATAAAAAGAATTATATATAAAATAATTTATTATATTTGCAATGTCCTACTATTTAGCAAAATAGGAACTTCAACTAAAAATATAATTACCCTCTTTTAGTTACGATAAAATAAATTCTGTTCAGAATTATATAATAACACGATACATTAACAAAAATTACCAATAAACATAATGTTTGAAATTTCCCAATTAAAGGCGAAAACACTCGATGAGTTAAAAGAAATTGCAAAAAAGATTGGAGCCAAAAAATACAGTCAGTTAAAAAAGCTAGATTTAGTTTACGCTATACTAGATATTCAAGCTGCAACTCCTAAAGCAATAAAAAAAGAAACACCTACTGATTCTGGTGCTAAACCAAAGCGCAAAAGAATTGTTTCAAAAAAGCCTACATCAAATCAAAATAAACCTGCTCCTAAAGCAGTAAAAGAAAAACAACTTGAACTTGATGTGAAGCCTGAAGTTACTAAAACTTCAGAAAAAAGAGAAAAAAAACCTTTTCCAAAAAAACAAAAGGCAGCTACTGAGCCTGTAAAAAAAGAAGTTGTACAACCAATAAAAAAGGATGAACAACCTGCAAAAAAAGAAGTAGCACAACCAGCTGTAAAAGTTGAGCCTAAGAAGAATGAGCATAAAAAACCTGTTCATAATAATAAGCAAAACCCAAACCAGAACAAACAAAACTCTGGACAGCCACACGCTAACAAACAAAACAACAAACAAAGAGATAACAAAAATCAACAAAATAATAGAGGCCCTCAACGTAAGCAACAGGGCAACCGTTATAGAGATCCTGATTATGAGTTTGATGGAATTATTGAAAGTGAAGGAGTACTAGAAATGATGCCTGATGGTTATGGCTTTTTAAGATCTTCTGATTATAATTACTTATCTTCTCCAGATGATATTTATTTATCTCAATCTCAAATTAAATTATTTGGTTTAAAAACTGGAGATACAGTCAAAGGTGTAGTAAGACCTCCTAAAGAAGGTGAAAAATATTTCCCTTTAATTAGAGTTTCTAAAATTAACGGATTACCACCAAATGTTGTTAGAGATAGAGTTTCTTTTGAACATTTAACTCCTTTATTTCCACAAGAAAAATTTAATTTAGCAGGAAAATCAAGTACATTATCTACAAGAGTAATGGATTTATTTTCTCCAATTGGTAAAGGACAAAGAGGTATGATTGTTTCGCAACCTAAAACAGGTAAAACAATGTTATTAAAAGACATTGCGAACTCAATTGCATCTAACCATCCAGAGGTTTATCAAATTATTTTATTAATTGATGAAAGACCTGAAGAGGTTACTGATATGCAACGTAATGTACGTGGTGAAGTAATTGCTTCTACTTTTGACGAACCTGCAGACAAACACGTTAGAGTTGCTAATATTGTTTTAGAAAAAGCAAAAAGATTAGTAGAATGTGGACACGATGTTGTTATACTATTAGATTCTATTACTCGTTTGGCTAGAGCTTATAATACAGTTGCTCCTGCATCTGGAAAAATTCTTTCTGGAGGTATTGACGCAAACGCTTTACACAAACCAAAAAGATTCTTTGGTGCGGCTCGTAATATAGAAAATGGAGGTTCATTATCTATTATTGCTACTGCTCTTACAGAAACTGGTTCTAAAATGGATGAGGTTATTTTTGAAGAGTTTAAAGGTACTGGTAATATGGAACTTCAATTAGAAAGAAACATTGCTAACCGTAGAATTTACCCTGCTATTGATTTAGTTAAATCTAGCACACGTAGAGACGATTTATTGTTTGATGCTAAAACAGTTCAACGCTTATGGGTATTACGTAAATACTTAGCAGATATGAACCCTGTTGAAGCAATGGAATTTATTAAAGATAAAATGCAATACACCAATTCTAACGAGGAGTTTTTAATCTCAATGAATGGGTAAAAGATAAAATACAAATCCTAGATAATAACTTATCTAGGATTTTTTACATAAAAAAAGCGAGCTAAAATTAGCTCGCTTTTTTTATGACTTATATTTTCTTTTTACTAAAAGAATTTTGCTCTGTTGTCAACAACATCTGCAGTTTCTGTTAGTACTTGATTTAATTGGTATGATCTACCTTTTAATTGACCAACTAACTTTTTACGGAAATTATCGTAGTTATCTAATTTAACAGCATCTTCACGCTTAGTAACTTTTACAATAAATACTCCTTTAACACCTTCAATTAATTCTGATGTAGCATCAATTGGTAATGTAGACATTGCTCCAACAACTCCAGGCTCATTTCCAACTCCAGAAAGTAAAGGACTTGATAATGTAACTGCAGACGCATTACGCACAACAGTAGCATTCGCTTTAGCTATTTCTTCTAAAGAAGAACCTTTCATTTTATCTTTAATTATTTCAGCTTTTTTCTGATTTACTAAAATAGGGCGAACTTGAGAAATAATACTACTACTTAATTCAGCACCATCTTTTTCAGTTTTTCCAGTTAAAGCAACAACAGCATAACCTCTTTTACCATTTAAATCAACATCGAATCTTTTAGAATCTCCAACTTCAGTATTTGTATTAAATGCCCAAGTTACTATTTGACGTTGGTTATTTAATCCTGGTACATTTTCTTCTAAAGCTTTTAAGTTTAAACCAGAAAGTACGCTATAGTTTTTCTCTTTAGCTAAATCGTTTAAATCCTTACCACTAGCTAAACCAGCAGCTAAAGTTTCAGCATTTTCAAAAATTATATTTTCTGTTTCTTCTGAAGCTTCAATTAGCATACCGTACGTAACTAATTTTACAGCATCTTCATAGCTAGTTTGCTCGTCAATTCTAATAACATGAAAACCAAATGCAGTTTCTACAACTTTTACACTACCAGCTTTATTTTTGTAAATAAAATCAGCAAAGTCTTTATCAAATCCTGCGCTAAACGCTTGGTCTTTTCTTACCCAACCAATTTCTCCACCTTTACCTTTAGTACCATCAGAATTAATAGCATCTGCAATTTCAGTAAATTTAGCTTTGTTGTTTTTTACTAAAGCATAAACACTATCAATTGTTTTCTTAGCCTCTTCTTTTGTTTTAGTTGAAGTTGAACGAGTAGTTCCAGCATAAGGCACAACAATATGACTAGATTTTACTGAATCTGGTAATTTAATAGTTTCAACTACTTTAGAAATTTTAAAGTACTCACCTTCTTTATAAGGTCCTACTACCGCATTTAAATCTGCAGCAAAAACTTCATCAGCAACTTCTTTAACTAATTGACTTTTAAATTTATAACTATTATCAATAGCTAAATCTGATTTGTTATCATTTAAAAAAGCAACATAATCTGTAGCATTTTTTAAACCTGCTAATTGAACTTTAGATTTAGCAGCATTACTATACTCTTCTCTATCATTAATAAAACCAGCAACTTTTTTGCTTACTTCAGCTTCATCAGCTTTAGAAGGCTCTATATTAAACTTTACAAACTGTACAGAACGAGTAGCTTCGGCTTTATACTTTTTAGCATTATCACTAACGTAGTTTACCAATTCACTTTTTTTAATTTTAGCGATACTATCTGGAATACTAGCGTAAGGAACATACACATATTGCGCATCTACTTTAGCATTGTTAAAAGCATAATCTCTTTCACCTTCTTTTAATGAAGCTCCTAATCCAGCAGATACTAATGAAGTATATGCTTGACGTTGTAAGTTTTTCTTTACATTAGATTCAGTTTGCAACCAACCAATCCAAGCAGCATCATCCCCATCTTCAGCGTCTGCTTTCATATTAGCGATATACTCTTTTAATTTTTCTTCATCAAAAAGATTAGCTTCGTTTTTAAATAATGGCGAGTTTTGAACGTCTGGCATAGAAACCATTGCATCCCAAATATCTTTTTCACCAACAACAATACCGGCTTTTTCTAATTGATCTTCAAATATTTTTTCGCCTAACATACTGTTCCAAACAGTATTTACAGCTTGCATTTGAGAAGTTCTTCCTCCAGATTGAGATCTGTAAGATTCTACTTGACGTGCAAATTCTTCTCTATCTATATCTTCACCATTAACGGATCCAATAGAGTTTATTTTTGAAGAACTAAAAAAGCTTTGAATTGAGCTTGGATCCAATACAAATGCAAAAAGTGCTAATCCTACAATAAGGATTAAAAACATTGATCGATCTCTAATTTTTGATAAAATTGCCATTCTTATTATTTCTTTTAATTATAGTGTGCGAAAATACAATTTAGTATTTAATAATAAAAGTGAAATAAGTATAATTATAGGGTAAAAAAGAAGATTTTTAATTTTTAATTGGCTTTATCCAAAACTTTTACATAAACCTCCATAATTCTAGATGAATCTACCTTGAGCATTTTGCAGTAAAGGTTGTCGATTTCAATAATTTCATTTTCTTTTGGAATGTCTTCATTATGATAAACAATAAAGCCTCCTAAAGTTTCGTAAGCCTCATTTTCTTCAAGGTTTAGATCGTATGTTTCGTTTAAATAATCTACCTCTAACCTTGCCGAGAATTCATACTCACGATTGTTTATTTTGTTTTCTAATAGTTTAAAAGTATCGTGTTCATCAACAATTTCACCAAAAAGTTCTTCAACAATATCCTCTACGGTAACAATACCTGCAGTACCCCCAAATTCATCTAAAACAACAGATAAACTTTTTTTCTTTTTAATTAAGGTATCTAACACGTTATTTATCATCATACTTTCTGGTATAAACTCTACAGGAAGTAATATAGATCTTATATTTTTAGGCTTTTTAAATAATTCAAAAGCGTGTGCATACCCTAAAACATCGTCTAAAGAACCTTTATATACCAAAATTTTTGAATAACCAGTTTCTACAAAAAGCTTTTTTAAATTAGGTATTGTTTCATTTATATCTACTGCAACAATTTCTGTTCTAGGAATCATTATTTCCCTAGCTTTTACATTGTCAAATTCTAGTGCATTCTGAAATATTTGAATTTCAGAATCTACTTCTTCGGTATCTTTTGAATTTTCTAGCTGCTCCGTAATATAATTACCCAGTTCTTGTTTGCTAAACTCTTTCTGTTCTTCTCCTTTAGTAGTATTAAAAAATGTTTTTAAAAAAAAATCAGATATTGACGAAATAAAAATAGAGATAAAATAGAATAACAAATAAAAAACATATGCCGGAACTGCAAAAAATTTAAGCATTTCATTTGCATAAATTCTAAATATTGCTTTGGGTAAAAACTCTGCTGTTACAAGTATTATTAGTGTTGATATAACGGTTTGAATAAGCAGTATAGTAAACTCATTCCATTCTGCTATTGGTAAAAACCCAACAATTAGTTTTCCCATAAAAAAACTATAAATTACCAACGCTATATTGTTTCCAACAAGCATTGTTGTAATAAATTTAGAAGATTCTGAAGTTAATTTACCAAGTACTTTTGCTATAAAGCCTTCTTTCTTTTTCTCTAGCTCAATTTGAAATTTATTTGCCGAAACATAAGCAATCTCCATTCCTGAAAAAAAAGCGGAAAGCAATATTGAAATTAATATGATAGCAATTTGAAATTCCATTTATTTCTTGGGACGATTTTCGAACTTTTTTCTAAATCTTTTTCTAAAAAAGTACATAAACACAGCCAACGCAGAAAACAATAGCATTAAATAAGCTCTTTCTCTATTTTCTGTCCAATTTAAAACTGTTTCAACTAAAAAAATTATTGCCACAATTAAATAGCCATATTCAAATATTTTCCAAACTTTTTTCATTATTGTCTAACTCGTATTACCCCACTTTGGTTTTTAACCCACCATTTTTTTAAATCTTCTGAAGCTTCAAACCCTACACCTGTTATAGTATCCATTTTAGTGTAAAACGTAAACTTACTTTCTGTAAAAAAGTAATGTGTTTTCTGATCCCAATAAATTTGGTCGGTTATTAACTTATGATTTTCTGCATAGTTGAAAATTACAACATTATTTTTAATTTCAGAAACTTCTGTTTTAGTGAAACTTTTAGAGTAATCTCCTTCTATAGTTAAAGAATCACCATTCTTTTCTATAGTTGTAATTTTTATCCCTTCTGGAAACTCCGAATATGGATGTTTTTTTCTATTACTAAAATCTAGCATTATTGGTGCCTTCATTTTAATATCTACCCTTCCAGAATCTGTATGCTTATGATTTATATTATATGCTTCACCAATAGGTAAATTTTTATCAGCTAAAAAATCTTTAACTTCTTTTACACTATTAGTACATGAAAAAAACATTGCGGCTGAAAATACAACCGCAATGTTTAAATATTTATGTACAATTGATTTTGTCATTCAACAAATATATCAATTTTTAATATGTTATTAGTCTTTTGTTCTAACTCTAACAGATTCTCCAATCCAACAACCAATTCTGTGAGTTGATCCCGCAGTAATTCCTTTGTCTGAAGTAAATAAATCTTTTTTAGATGGCATATTAGCTGTATAACTTCTAATGTATTTATTAGCTAAGCTACTAATACTTGGATCTACTTGTTTTGCTTTTAATGCTTTGTTTGCAGCAGCAACATATACTAATCTTTTTGTTACAACATCTGTTCCACAAGAGTTAGCACTTGAAGCATACATACCTGCAACTAATAAATAAGCTTTACCCATTGTTGGTGCAAATTCTAATGCTTTGTAAGCATTTGATCTTGCTTCAGATTTTCTTCCTTTTTTACTTAAAATTTGAGCAACTTTTAACAAGTTTTTCGCTTTTTTATAAGGATCTGTTTCTTGATCAATTGCTTGATTAAAGTAATCCATTGCTTTATTAGTTTCTCCATTCTTCATTAAGATACCTGCGTAAAATACAGATGCTTGTGGAGATGGATCAGCTTTTACATAAGCTTCAACTAAAGTATCGTAAAAAGGATCATCTGTACATTCTTTATTATACATTCTTGATACTGCTCTTTTTAACCAAACTGGATCATTCTGCTTATCTGCAAAATACTTTTTATTTAAAGGTATTAAGTTTTCGCAAGTAGATATTTCAGAAATTTTAGCATCTAACCCTGTTTCAGCAATTGTTAAATTTGTTAAAATTTGTTGGTATATTCTTCTATTTTTTTGGTCTCTAGAACTTAATGTTGTAGAATCTTTAGCATTAATTGCTTCAATTTTTTTACCGTAAGCTGCTCTTTTTAATTCTACACCTTCTCCAACCTCGTCATAAGTATCAAATACTACTTGTGGATTCGTACTTTTATTACGTTGCATAATTACATCGAAATACTTGTACATATTTTTCACAGACATTGCTGTAGGATCTTCTTTAAATGATTTTTCTAATAATTCAAAAACCTCATTTTCAGATGCTCCATTTAACTGTCTAAAAGTAGCCCAATCGCTATACACTTTACCTAAATCTTTTGGGTAATGCTCTAAACGTTGTGTAAATACTCTTTCTACAACAGCTCCTGCAGCAGCTTTTTCTCCAGCGGCAGCTTTTGTATATTTATCCATTGCTATTTTGTAACCATACTTGTATATGTTTACAGATAATTTTGGACAGTTATCCATACACCACAACCAGTTTTCGTATGCTGCATCGTATTTTTTTGCTGAATAGTCTCCTTTAAACAAATTGTATTTAATACTACAATCTGCATTTGCTTGACCAAAAGCTACTGGTGTAAAAACCATTATTGTTAATAGTGCTAAAAGTAGTTTTGTTTGTTTCATCGTCTTTCTTTTTTATTAAAATATTTCTCGTTTTTTAAACCATTTATCGTTTAACGACAGGCCTAATCTAAAGTTTACGTAATTCTCTTGTATTAATCCATTTTTGGCTTTTCCTCGTTTACCAAACTCAAATCCAAAATTTAAATTTGATAATTGTTTGCTAACTGGTAATCCTACTCCAAAAGATATGCCAAAATCGTTTATTTCAGAAAAATTAGATGAACTTCCTGAAGGATCAATCATTAATCCTGTATTTTCGAATTTAACACCAGCTCTATAAGTTACTCTTTGCCAATAACTTGTAATTGAATTCATTTTTGGTATGTAATAACCTCCTAAAGATATTCTTGAATAATCTGTATACTTAACTTTTGTATAGCTATTAAAAAATGTACCTTCTAATTCAATTGGTTTCTGTTTAGCATAATCTAATCCCAAATACCATTTGTTCTCTTTTCCTAAACCTACACCTACTGTAGTTTTTAATGGGTTTTTAATATATCCTGTTCCTTCTTCACTTAAAATAGTATCCTTAGCAACACCTGAACTTCTAGAAATAGAATATAAATACTCATTTCCTTTGGCTCTAATTTCATTACTTAATTCAAAATTACCACCCACACTTAATTCAAGATCATTTTTTATTTTTTTCTTATATAAAAATCCTGTATTAACCGCAAAAGAGTTTAAACTAGAGTTTGATTCATACTTTGTAGCTAGCGAATTAGTAATATTCTCATTTAAAATTGAGTTTTCTATATCTCCAAATATATAATTACCTTGAACACCAACACTTAATCCTTTTACTACTTCATACCCAAAACCAAAGAATACTTTATTCGATCCGCCATTACCTTCATAAAGAGTTCCTTTAACAACATCTCCATCATCATTAAGTTCATCATTACTTATTAAAGAGTAACCAACAGTTGTATTTGGCATTAAACCAAATGTAAATGAAGCACCTTTTCCTAAAGGAATACCAACTGCCATATAAGATAAATGAGTTGTTGAAGCACTTTCCTTACTTACACCATCATCTGCAGAAATATTTCTAGTTTCTCCTCCTAAAGAAAAAGTTGTAAAAAATAAAGATGTATTGGCTGCAGGATTTAACAAATTTATATGGTAAGCATCGCTTAAAGTTGCCCCTATACCACCCATACTAAATTGATCTGCTGTTATAGATTTATTAGTTTCACCTATTCCATAAAAAGAATATGCTGATGTATTACTTTTTTGAGCAAAACTAATTACATTTAGAAATAATGTAATAATTACTATTATTTTTTTTATCATTTAACTATATATTATATGTCAAAATTGAGTTTAATCCTTCTAATAAAAAATTAGGATTGGCAAATATGCTATTTTTTACGTTCTTAGCCAAGAAATTAACATCTCCTCCTGTTAAAACTATTGTTAAATTTCTATTTTTTTCTTTATACTTATTAATAAAACTATCAATTTCGTTTATAACTCCACCTGTAACACCAATATGAATACTTTCATTTGTAGAATTACCCATTAAACTATCTACAAAACCAATTTCAAGCTCTGGTAATTTATTAGTATAATGTTTAAGGCTTTTGTATCTCATTTTAATTCCTGGAGAAATTGCTCCTCCATAGTAATTAGCTTCTCTATCAACAAAATCGTAAGTTATACATGTACCAGCATCAATAACTAGAACATTTTTATTAGGGTATTTTGAAACTGCAGATGCAACTAAAGCAATTCTATCCACTCCAAGAGTTTTTGGAGTGCCATATTTATTATTAAATGGAATTTTTGTTGATGAATTCAACGCTATCAAGTCAATTTTAGAATTTATTTCCTCTAAAATATTTTTTTTTATTTTTTTTACTGAAGAAATAATTGCCCTATTACAGCTATATTTTTTTGCGATTTTTTCAATTTCAAAAACAACCAATTCTCCTGTAAATATTTCAATATGAATTAATTCGCTCGCATTAAAAACCGCACATTTAATTCTTGTATTCCCAACATCAATTATTAAGTTCATTTCCTTTTTTTATGAAGTTTCAAAAATACACAGATTTTTTTTCAAAATTGTTTGGATTAGTTAAAATAATACTCTTATATTTGCAACCGCTAAGGCAATGGTACCTTAGCTCAGTTGGTAGAGCAAAGGACTGAAAATCCTTGTGTCCCTGGTTCGATTCCTGGAGGTACCACGAAAAAACCCTTGTTAATCTTAAGATTTTCAAGGGTTTTTCATTTCTCAAAAACTTCAATTTCTTCAACAATACATTATTAAATTATCTCCTTTTAACACTATTATTCAGCACATTAAACTAATACATAGAAATTAAAACCCAATTATAATTATCTACAAAAATTCCACAAACCAACTTTAACACACTAAAAATAGCTGTAATTTTTAGAAACAACTACATTAGTTTACCCCATCTAAAGCAAAACATTAATTTTTTTTCGTTTTCTTTTAACTAAAAAAAAGTTATTTCAACTAAAAATTAGAATTTTAAATTATTTACTTTCTTTTTTCAATATTTAAATAGCATATTTATATACAAATAATAACTTTTATTTCTTTTAATAAAAAAAATAACATAATTTTACGTGTGCGAACACGATAAAACAAAAAAACAAATTAATTTCAATATGAGAATTTCAAAAATTTTACTATTACTACTAGTTACTTTCTCTTTAAGTAACTGTGCCCAAGACACTAAAACACCTTGGAAAAACTTAATTAAAGGAAACACTTTAGATGGATGGAATATTAAAGGTGGTAAAGCCTTATATGAAGTAGAAGATGGAATTATTATTGGAACAACGGTTTCAAATACTCCAAATACCTTTTTAACTTCAAACAAAATGTATGGAGACTTTATTTTAGAACTTGATTTTTTGGTAAACCCTCATATGAATTCTGGAATTCAAATTAGAAGTAATAGTTTACCTGAATATAAGAAAGGTAGAGTTCACGGTTACCAAGTAGAAATAGATCCTTCAGAAAGAGCTTGGAGCGGTGGAATTTTTGATGAAGCACGAAGAGGTTGGTTGAATGATTTAGAAGATAATACTCCCGCTAAAAAAGCTTTTAAACAAAATGAGTGGAATACTTATAGAATTGAAGCCATTGGAGACACTATTAAAACCTGGGTAAATGGAACACCTGCTGCTCACCTAGTTGATAATATGACGCAAACTGGCTTTATTGGTTTACAAGTACACAGTATTGGCAAAGGAAAACCAGGTTCTCAAATAAAATGGAAAAATGTTAGAGTTATTGATGAAAACGTTAGAAAATACGCTACAAAATCTCCAATTCCAGTTGTTTCAAAAAGAAATACATTAACCAAAACAGAAAAAGCTGATGGATGGAAAATGCTTTGGGATGGAAAATCTACTAAAGGTTGGAGAGGAGCAAAATTAACTGAGTTTCCTAAAAAAGGTTGGCTAATTAAAAACGGTATTTTAACTGTATTACCATCAGGTGGTGCAGAATCTGCTGCTGGTGGAGATATTGTAACTACAGAATTATATGGTGATTTTGAGTTTAAAGTAGATTTTAAATTAACTCCTGGTGCCAATAGCGGAATTAAATATTATGTAGATACTGAAATTAATAAAGGTCCAGGGTCTTCAATTGGATTAGAATATCAAATATTAGATGATGCTTTACATCCAGATGCAAAAAAAGGAAATCACGAAGGTAGTAGAACTGTTTGCTCTTTATACGATTTAATTCAAGCAGACGTTAACAAACCTATAAAACCTATTGGAGAATGGAATACTGCGTATATCATTTCAAAAAACAACCACGTAGAACATTGGTTAAACGGTGTAAAAGTTTTAGAATACGAGCGTAAAAGTAAAAACTTTTTAAAACTTGTTTCTGAAAGTAAGTACAAAAAATGGAAAGGTTTTGGAATGCTAGATAAAGGTCAATTATTATTACAAGATCACGGAGACAGAGTATCATTTAGAAACATTAAAGTAAAAACATTATAAATACCAATTATGACAACAAGAAGAGATTTTTTAAAAAAAACAGCTAAAGGAAGCGCAGGCTTAGCAGTTGGAAGTTTATTAATGCCAAACCTTGGTTTTGGTAATATTTTAGGAGCAAACGAACGTTTAAATGTTGCTGTAATTGGTGTTCGTAGTAGAGCAAAATCATTAATGCAAGCCATTGCAAAATATTCTGACGCAAAAATTATTTACACTTGCGATGTAGATGATAAAATTATAGAAAAGAATAATGAATGGATGGTAAAAACTATTGGTTACAAAGCCAAAGTTGAAAAAGATTTCAGAAAAATATTAGACAATAAAGATGTAGATGCAGTATTTATTGCAACACCTGAACACTGGCACGCACCTATGGCTATATCAGCCTTACAAGCTGGTAAACATGTGTATGTTGAAAAACCTTGTAGTCATAATCTTTTTGAAAATGAACTATTGGTTAAAGCTCAAAAAAAATACAATAAAGTTGTACAAATGGGTAACCAACAACGTTCTGCAGAAACTAGTAAATTAGCCGTACAAGAAATTAAAGATGGAATTATTGGTGAAGCTTATAAAGGTGAAGCCTATTATTCAAACAACAGAGGTTCTATTGGTATTGGTAAAAAAGTTGCTGTACCAAGTACTTTAGATTGGAATTTATGGCAAGGACCAGCTCCTAGAGAAGATTACAGAGACAATGTACATCCATACAACTGGCACTGGTTTAAAACTTGGGGAACAGGAGAAGTTCACAATAATGGAACACACGAAATTGATGTTTGCCGTTGGGCTTTAGGATTAGATATTCCTAAAAAAGTTTCTTCTTTTGGAGGTAAATATACGTACCAAGATGATTGGGAGTTTACAGATAACCAAGAAGTTATTTATGAATATGACGATGATAAAATTATTAAATGGACTGGACATAGTCGTGGTAAAGTAATGCCTTCTCAACCTGGTCGTGGTGCTACAATTTACGGTAGTAAGGGATCTATTATGTTGAGTAGAAATAGTTACCATCTATATGGCTTAGATGGTAAATTAATTAAAAAAGTAAATGAAAAAGAAAGAAGTGCAACATTAAACACTGCTGGAGCTGGTGGTTTAGATGTTAGACATATTGCAAACTTTTTTAACGCAATTAGAATTGGCGAAAAACAAAACTCTCCAATTGCAGATGCTAGTATTAGTACTATGATGTGCCACTTTGGTAATATTGCTCAAGAGGTTGGTAAAACCATTAAAATTGACACTAAAACAGGCCGTATAAAAGATAAGAAAGCAATGAAACATTGGAAACGTGACTACGAAAAAGGTTGGGAACCAAAATTATAATAACATAAAAAGAAAAGAAAATGGATAGAAGAGATTTTATAGTTAAAGGAGGAGCAGCTTCAGCAGCATTATTAGCATCAACCTCAATGTTAGGAAATATTACAGCTGGTTCAAAACCTAAAAGAATCGGTGTTATTGGAACTGGAGGAAGAGGACAAGGGCTTATTTCTGTAACCAATAAAATTGAAGGTATGGAAGTTATTGCTTGTTGCGATACGTTACCTTTTAGATTAGAAGAAGGATTAGCTAAATGCGAGAAAAAAGCAAAAGGTTATTCAGACTATAAAGATTTATTGAAGAATAAAAAAATTGACGCTGTTATAATTACAGCTCCTTTTGGTCTTCATTACCAAATGGCAGTAGATGCTATTGACGCAGGTAAACACGTATATTGCGAAAAAACAACGGTTAAAGGCTACGAAGCTGTACATAAATTAGTGAAAAAAGTTAAAAATTCAGATCTAATTTTTCAAACAGGCCATCAATATCATAGTTCTCGTATGTACACACATATTGTAGATTTAATTAAAAATGGTAAAATCGGTAAAATTGCAGCTTTTGAATGTCAATGGAATCGTTTTTCTAACTGGAGAAAACCAGTACCAGATCCAAAATTAGAACGTGATATTAACTGGAGATTATACAAAGAACTTTCTGGAGGTTTACCAGCAGAATTATGCTCTCATCAAATTGACTTTGTAAACTGGGTTCTAAATGCAACTCCAGATAAAGTAATGGGAATTGGAGGAATTGATTATTGGAAAGATGGTAGAGAAACTTTTGACAACGTGCACTTAATGTACAATTATCCTGAAGGTGTTAAAGCAAAATTTACCTGTATTAACAGTAACAAAAGAGATGGTTACCAAATAAAAGTAATTGGAGATAAAGGTACTTTAATTATAAAACCTAAAAGTGCTGTATTTTTCCCTTCGGAAGTTAAAAAGAGCTTAATAAAAAAAGAAATTGATGGTTACTCTGGAGCAACTGTTCAAGGTCAAATGAAATATGGAGAACAAATTAAGGTAAAACATACAGAGCCTACTAAACAAGCTTTAATTGATTTTAGAGAAAGTTTAATCACTAATACACAGCCAATATCTGATGTAATTACAGGTTGCAAAACGGCTATTTGTGTTCAAATGGGATTAGACGCTATGTACAATGAAGAAATTGTACACTGGAAACCAGAATACAATATTTCATAAAAATTAATTATACTTTTTTTTGATTGATACTCAAATAAGCAGCTGCATCTATTATTGCAGCTGCTTTTTTTTTGTTTAACACTTAAATGTATTCCTTGGTAATTTTATACAATTAATGGTAAAAATTGATATATATAAAGATTATACAACTACCAAACCACCTATGATTATAAGTATATTTACGCTATTAAAGAAATAACAACAACCTCTAACTTCAATACCGATTAAATAAATATTTTAAATGTTTAAAATTCGCTCAACAAAAAATAAAACTATAAAACTTCTTTTTGCTTTTAGTTTTTTAGCTCAAATAATTTTTGCTCAAGAACCCTCTATAAAAGGAATTGTTGTAGACGATGTAAATACACCTCTTGAATTTGCTTCTGTTGCTTTACTAAAACCACAAGATTCGGTAATGGTTAGTTACAGCATAACAGATAGCAAAGGACAATTTGAAATTTTAGATAGCCCTTCTGGAGAGTTTTTAATGCAAATTTACTTTTCTGGTTTTCTACCCTATTACACAACTATAAATTTTAAAAATGAAGTCATTGATTTAAAGTCTATTCAATTAAAATCTAATGTTGAAAGTTTAAATGAGGTTACTATTACCGCCGTAATTCCTGTGCAAATTAAAAAAGATACTATTGCTTATAACGCTAATTCTTTTAAAATACATCATGATGATAATATAGAAGATTTGTTAAAAAAATTACCTGGTGTAGAACTTGACGGAGAAGGTAACTTAAGCTCTCAAGGAAATGAAATAACTAAAATTTATGTTGACGGAAAAGAATTTTTTAGTGGAGACCCAAGTATTGTATTAAAAAACTTATCTGCAGATGCTATTAATAAAATTGAAGTAATCGATAAAAAAAGTGACGAGGCTGAATTAACAGGTGTTAGTGACGATCAAAAAAATTATGTTATTAATTTAACACTTAAAAAGAGTAAAAAAAGAAATGGTTTTGGAAAATTATCAGGTGGTATTGGTTTAGACAACAAATACTTTTCAAATTTAAACTACAATAAATTTTCTCCTAGAACTCAAGTTTCAATTATTGGAAAATATAATAACATTAATGTTACCGGTTCAAATATAAAAAACTTTTTATCTGCCAATGGTGGCTTAACTGATGATTCTGATGATAATGGGTCTACTTCTTCATTTGACAGAAGAAAAAGAAGTTTAAGTGGTAATTTAACATCTGGTGTGGGTGGGTTTCATATTGGTCATGAATTAAAAGATAAAGAAGTTATTAATGCCGATTATTTTTATAATTATTTAGAAAACGTTGGTACATCTATAACTAAAAGAACTTCTTTTACAAAACTTAAAAACTTTCAATCTGATATAAATGATGACAACAATAAAACTACTCACAACCAACACCTAAACTTTAACTATGAAAATAAAAGAAATAGTACAAGCAGGTTACTTGTTAAAGGAAATTTTACCACAGAAAAAACAAAAAGTGATTTAAATAGAGATGTTTTTTACTATAATGAAGATGGAGAATTAAGAACTTTTAATGATATCAAATTTTTTGATGATCGCAGAAGAGATAATGGAAATGTAAGAATTAACTATTATAAAAAATTAAATGAGAACAAAAGAAATTTTAGTACAGGTTTCTCTTTTAGTTCTAGTAAAAATGAAAATTTAAAAGATCAATACAATTTAAACACCAACAACTCAAATAATAAAACTACTGAAACAACAATTTTAAAAAATGAACTTTTTAAAAACAACAATATAAATTTCAACTTTAATTATACAGAACCTTTAGGCGGAAATCATTTTCTTAAAGTACAATCTTTATTTTTTGTTAAACATGGTTCAGAAAAAACTGATCAAGTAAAGTTTAGAAACAGTGTTGAACAAACACCATTAAATTATTCAATAAAAAATAAAGAAGAAAGCTACAACTCTAAACTATCTTACAACTATAATACGCCAGTTTTTAACTTCAACATAGATTCTGAAATTCAACATTTATATAGAAGCTTTGGTTTAGTAACTGAAGATTTTTTCAAAAAAAACCAAACTTACTTCAACCCTTCAGCATCTATCCGCTACAGGCCTAAAAAAGGAAGTCAACATTTACTAAGGTATAGAAGACAAATTAGATCTCCAAGAGCATCGCAAACTTCACCAGTAATAAATGATCTAAACCCATATTATATTAGAAAAGGTAACACCGATTTAAAAACCGAAAAAATAGATAACCTAAGTTTTAACTCTAACATTCATAATTTCAAATCATCTCTAAGTTTTTTTACCAAAATAAATTATCAACACACGCAAGACGCTATTATACAAAGCCTAGTTATTGATGATGATTATGTACAAACTAGAAGTTTTTTAAACAAAGGAAGTCAAGATAGACTAACCGCAGAGCTTAGCTTAAATAAAAGAGTTAAACAATTAGGGTTTAGATACAATTTAAAAACTAAAGGTACTTATAGAACTGCAAACTCTATTATTGAATTAGAATTAAACGATGTAACAACTAAAGAATATTTATTAGGCGCATCGATAGAAAACAATAGAAAAAGTATATTCGACATTAAATTTGGTGCTAATTACACTATAAATAAAACGGAATTTTCTGTTGTTGAAGGTTTAGATAGAGAATATATAAAACAACATTATTATTCTAAATTTGATTATGACATTTCAAAAAAACTAAATGTAAATACACAATTCGATTATTACACGTATAGCGATAGCAATTTTGAATCTAACCAAAATATACCTTTTTGGAATGCAAGTGTTTCCTACACCTTCACAAAAAACAATAACGGTATTTTAAAGCTACTATTAATCGATATTTTAGATAAGAATGTAAATATTGTTAGGCGAAGTACTATTAACTATTTTGAAGAAACTACCAACCAAACATTAGGTAGATATGTTATACTTAGTTTAACTATGAGACTAAATTCTCAGAATGCAAAAAACATGAAAAAGAAGAAGAAAAAAAGGTTTTAAAACTAGATTTTCTCTTATTAATGCAACAACTTAACACAACTTGTATTTACCTTTAGTTTTCTAAGAACACCTAATTTCATTTATACAGAAATAGAATATTGTTTCAAAACCACACACTAAACTAGATTAATTTATTGCAGCAGCAATATTCCTAAACACTTTAAAACTAAGCAGGCTATAACTTATAAAAGTAGCTTTCTAACAAATTAAATATTAACACATAAAAAAAACCGCTACAAATATTGTAACGGTTTTTTATATATTGAATTTAAATCTATTTACTTATAGTAAGACTCAGATTTTAGTTCCAGAACATAGCATATAATGCAACTAATATTAACATTACTGCAAAGGCTCCTATATTAAACAAAGGACTTGTTTTAAACAACTCTTTAGTAATATCAATACCTTTTTCATCATCTTTTCCTTTATGTTGAATTAAACTTGCAATAACAATAACAACCATTGTTAACACTGCAGTTAACCCCATTTGATCCATCCAAGGCATAGTAGTTGCTTTAAATGCAACTGCAATTGGAATTGACGCTAACGCACCAATAATTGCTGCTTTGTTTGTTGTTTTTTTCCAGAATAAACCTAACATAAATACAGCTAAAATACCAGGAGAAACAATTCCTGTATACTCTTGAATAAATTGGAAAGCTTGGTCAATACCACCTAAAAGTGGAGCCATAATACAAGCAATTACCAATGCTACAAATGCAGATATTCTACCCATATTAACGGTAGCTTTATCACTTGCATTTTTGTTAATGTATTGTTTGTAAATATCCATTGTAAAAATGGTAGAAGTTGAATTTAACATAGAAGCTAAAGAAGATACGATTGCTGCTGCTAATGCTGCAAAAGCAATACCTTTCATACCTGTTGGTAAAAATTGCAATAACCAAGGATACGCTTTATCTGCCTGGTCTAAAGATGGTAAATTTTTCATACCAGCTTCACCTAAACGAGCCATAATTTCAGGATCATTTACCATTACATAAGCAGCAATACCAGGAACTACAACAATTACTGGAATTACTAACTTTAAAAATGCAGCTAATAAAATACCTTTTTGAGATTCTTTTAATGATTTAGCAGCTAAAGTTCTTTGAATAATATATTGGTTGAAACCCCAATAGTATAAGTTTGCTACCCATAAACCACCAACTAAAACACCAATACCTGGTAAGTTTTTAAATTCTGGGTTAGATTTATCTAAAATCATTGCAAATCTATCTGGAGCAGCTTCATAAACTGTTTTAATACCTTCAATAACTCCTTCTCCACCTGAAACAGTATTTAAAGCTAGGTAAGTAGTTACTAAACCACCTAACACTAAAAATACAACTTGTATAACATCTGTCCAAGCAACTGCTGATAAACCTCCATATAAAGAATAAGCCGCTGCAAATAATGCTAAACCAATAACACCATATATCATAGGCACTCCCATAATAGTTTCCAAAGCTAAAGAACCTAAGTATAATACAGAAGCTAAGTTAACAAACACGTATAAAGCAATCCAAAATACTGCTAATATTGTTTTTAAGTTGGTTGAAAATCGTTTTTCAACAAATTCTGGAATTGTATATAATCCTTTTTCAATAAAAATTGGTAAAAAGTACTTACCAACAATAATTAATGTTAAGGCAGCCATCCACTCGTAAGAGGCAATTGCTAAACCTAAAGCAAAACCAGAACCAGACATACCAATAAATTGTTCTGCTGAAATGTTTGCTGCAATTAATGAGGCACCAATTGCCCACCAAGGTAATGATTTACTTGCTAAAAAATAATCTTCAGCGTTTTTTTCATGTCCCTTCTTATCTCGGGAAACCCATAAACCTACTCCTAAAATTAAAACGGCATAGGCTACAAAAATGAAGTAGTCCCAAAAGTGAAAATCTGTATTCATCATAGTTATCTAGTTAAGTTAATTATTTTACTAAAGAAGTTCCACCACTCGGGTTTGCTTCAAAAGATGTTAGTTTTATATTAAATTTTTCAAAATATGCTTCTGAAGCTGCTTTTGCAAACGCTTCAGCTTTATCTTCGTGTATAATATTAATGGTACAACCACCAAAACCACCACCCATCATACGCGCTCCAATTACCTCATCATAGTCTTTAGAAAAGTCTACTAAAAAGTCTAATTCTGGACAACTTACTTCGTACAATTTAGATAATCCTTCGTGAGTTTCATACATATTAGCTCCCATAACATCTAACTGATTGTTTTTTAAAGCTTCTACAGTATTTAATACTCTTACTTTTTCATCTACAACATATGAACATCTATTGTAAGTAACAGCATCTAATTCTTCTTTAAACTCTTCTAACATTTCTGGAGTAACGTCTCTTAAAGATTTTACCTCAGGATATTTTTTCTGAATAACTGCTACTCCACCTTCACACATAGCTCTACGCTTGTTGTACTCACCATCTGCCAAGTTGTGAGATACATTTGTATTTAATAATAATATTTTATAAGGTTTAATTTGAATAGGAACATACTCATACTCTAAAGATTGACAATCCAGTAAAATTACATGCCCTTCTTTACTCATTACAGACGCAAATTGATCCATAATACCACATTTAGTTCCAACGTAGTTATGCTCAGCCATTTGACCAATTTCAACCATTTTTATTTTTGACAATCCTAAGTCAAATAATTCATTTAAACCAAAAGCAACACCACATTCTAATGCTGCAGATGAGCTAATACCAGAACCTACAGGAATATTACTGTCTAAAACAAAATCAAAACCTTCTAACTTGTCACTTTCTTTTTGAATTCCATCAATTACACCTAAAACGTAATTTGCCCATTGCTCATCACCTGGCGCAACTTCATTTAAATCGAAAGAAAAATTTGTATTAAAATTAGCACTGTGTATATTACACGTTGTTGGCGTACCGTTTTTTCTAAATTTGAATTGAATTTTTTTATCAATTGCAGTTGGCAAAACAAAACCGTTATTATAATCAGTATGCTCTCCAATAATGTTAATTCTACCTGGTGAATCTACAATTATATCGTATTTGGTTGATTCCGTGTTTAAATTACTCACAGCTAATAAGTTTTAAATTAAAATAATAAGTGTCAAATTTACATTTATTATTTTTAAATTAAAAATGTTTCTTGAAAATTTTCAAACAAATGTGACCTATTTAATATAAATGTATTTCGTACATTTGTTAAATTAATACTAATGTAGTATTCTTAAAATCAAATATAAATTAAATATAATTCTTACCCTTGAAGAATCTATTTAAAAAATCAACAAAACAGAATGAATTCTTTTTTGAATAATATAAAATCTTACATACTAACTTTTTCAGGAATTTTATTAATTTCTATTACAATATCTTGCAACAACAATAATACTAAAACAACTAAGTATACAGAAATAGAACCTGTTGCGTCTACATTTGTTGGTGGAAGCTCTTGTAAAACCTGCCACGAATCCGAATACAATTCTTGGAAAGATTCTCACCACGATCAGGCTATGAAATTAGCAGACTCTGTTTCTATATTAGCCAACTTTAATAACACCAAGTTTACACATAAAGGAGTTACAAGCAAGTTCTACAAAAAAGATGGAGATTTTTATGTAAATACCCAAGGTGAAGATGGTAAATACCACGAATATAAAATTATTTACACATTTGGTTTTACACCTCTTCAACAATACATTGTAAAATTCCCTGATGGAAAATACCAATGTTTATTGACAGCGTGGGATTCTGTTAAAAATAAATGGTTTCATTTACAACCAAAATTAGATATTCACCACGAAGAATGGATGAATTGGACAGGTGGTTCTCAAAATTGGAATACCATGTGTGCAGATTGTCACTCAACAAACTTGCACAAAAACTTTGATGGTGAAACAGATATCTACAAAACAACTTTTGACGAAATTAATGTGAATTGTGAAGCTTGCCACGGTCCATCAAGTGAACACGTAGCTTTTTACGAAAAAGAAGATCAAACCGGTACTCCTCCAAAAATGCATATGGAAACGGGTATGGATTCTAAAGAGTTAGTTCAAAAATGTGCAAGATGTCATTCAAGAAGAGCTCAAATAACAGATTTTTACGATTATAAAGGTCACTTTTTAGACCACTACGATCCTCAGTTACTTACATCGCCTACTTATTTTGAAGATGGTCAAATTTTAGATGAAGATTATGTATATGCTTCATTTGTACAAAGTAAAATGTACTCTTTAGGTGTTTCGTGTAGAGATTGCCACGATGTACATTCTATGAAACTTAAAAAAGACGGAAACGACCTTTGCTTAACTTGTCACGTACCCGCTAATTACAATACTCCTAAACATCACTTTCATAAAGAAAACACAGAAGCTTCGCAATGTATAAATTGCCATATGACTGGTAGAATTTATATGGGTAATGATTTTAGAAGAGATCATAGTTTTAGAATACCTCGACCTGATCAAAGTGAAAAATATGGTACTCCAAACGCTTGTAATGGATGCCATACAGATAAAAGCGCTAAATGGGCTGCAGATTTTGTTATTGAAAAATATGGAGATGAAAGAGCTGATCATTTCTCTGATCACTTATTAAAAGGTTACCACGAAAATAAAGATGGTTTTAAAGATGTATTTTCAAACGAAAACTATCCAGAAATTGCAAGAGCAACGGCTATTAATCAATATGTTAATCGAGCAATTACGGAAGAAGATGTAGTTAACTTATTAAGCTATTTAAAAGATCCTTCAATTTTAGTTAGAACAGAAACTGTTAGGGCGTTAGAAAAAACTCAACTACCTAATTACTCTAACAATGTAATGCCACTATTGCAAGATTCTTTAAGAATTGTACGTATTGCTGCTGCAAGGTATTTTAATATGGCAAAAATTGATATGAGTACCAATGAAGACTTCAAAAAAGCAAATAAAGAGTATTTAAACCAATTAGATTTAAACTTAGACTTTGCTTCCGGACACCATCAAAAAGCTCTGTATTACCAAGCAAAAAACAATACAGAAGCAGCAATAAAATCATACGAAAAAGCAATTAAAATAGACAGTTATTATAATATGTCTAGAATGAACCTAGCCTTATTATACTATCAATTAGGTGAACCTAAAAAAAGTGAAAAATTATATTTAAAAGTAATTGAACAAGAACCTGATTTCGCTTTATCTTACTATATGTTAGGTTTACTTTATAATGAATTAGGTGATAATGAAAACTCTTTAAAATATTTAAAACTCTCTAGCGAAAGAGAACCTGCTAGTGTAAATTCTTTTTACAATTATGCTTTAAAACTACAAGGAATTAAAGATTACAAAGAATCAATACTTGTATTAAATAAAGGATTGAAGGAATTCCCAAATGATGAACGATTACTACATATTAAAGCCATTGCGCTTGTTAATTTAAATAAGCTCAGTGAAGCTTACCAAATAGCTGTAGATTTAACTAAAATAAATCCAAACAACCCTAATTATCAACAATTACTACAAAACATACAGGTAACTATACAGAATAATTAATTAAAATTGCGAAAGAACTTATGAAATTAATAGATAATGCACACATATATAATACGCAACAAAAAATTTTAATTGCAGTAGACTGTATTATTTTTGGCTTTGTAGCCAATAAATTAAAGCTACTTTTATTTAAACGAAAAATAGAACCATTTAGAGGTGACTGGTCTTTAATTGGGGCTTTTATAAAAAATGATCAATCTATTGATGATGGTGCAAAACAAATATTATTTGAAACCACAGGCTTAGATAATATCTATTTAGAGCAATTAAAAACATATGGTTCAGTTTATAGAGATCCTGCAGAAAGAGTAATATCAGTTACTTATTATAGTTTAACAAGTGTTACAGAATTTGAACTAGAAAGTGTAGAAAAATATGATGCACATTGGTTTGATTTAGATGAAATTCCTGAATTAATTTTTGACCATAGCGTTATGGTTCAAGACGCTATAGAAAGTTTACGTCAAAAAGCAAAACACCAACCTATTGGCTTTAACTTATTACCTGAATTTTTTACTATTCCTGAATTACAAACGTTGTATGAATGTATTTATCAAAGACCTTTAGACACACGTAATTTCAGAAAAAAAATACTTTCGTTTGATATTTTAAACAAATCGGATAAAAAAGATAAATCTGGTTCTAAAAAAGGAGCTTTTTTATATAGTTTCGATAAAGAAAAGTTTGAAACATTGATTGCTAAAGGTGTAAATTTCGAAATTTAATTACCATAAATTTCAATTCAACTTAATTAACTTTAAAATAACACTTTTTTTATTAAATGTATTTTTTACATTTAATATATTTTCTTATATTTGATAAAAATTTAGTCAGCTAAATAGACACATTATGAACGATAATTTTTCATCAACACCACACCGTAGATACAATATTTTAACAGGAGAATATGTTTTAGTATCGCCACACAGAACTAAACGTCCTTGGCAAGGAAAAAAAGAAAGCGCAGCAAAAAAAGAGCAAATTAAGCACGATCCTGATTGTTATTTATGTGCTGGAAACACTAGAATTAATGGAGAAGTAAATCCAAATTATGAAAGCACTTATGTTTTTCAAAACGATTTTGGAGCTTTATTAGAAGATAGTACTCCGTTTACATACAACGAAGGTTTACTAAAGGCTGAAGACGAAACTGGAATTTGTAAAGTTATCTGTTTTTCACCAAATCATTCTGAAACTTTACCTGACATGGAAATTTCAGCAATTGAAAATGTAATTTCTGTTTGGCAAAAAGAATATAAAGAGCTAGGTGCAAACCCTGCTATAAATCATGTACAAATATTTGAGAATAAAGGAGCTATTATGGGTTGTAGTAACCCACATCCACACGGGCAAATTTGGGCTCAAAAATCTATTCCAAATGAAGTAATTAAAAAAACTGAAAAACAAGAAGAATATTTCAATGCAAAAAACCAAAGTTTATTGGTTGATTACGTTAAACAGGAAATAGAACTTAATGAAAGAGTTATTTTTGAAAATGAAACTTTTGTAAGTGTTGTTCCTTTTTGGGCTGTTTGGCCATATGAGGTTATGATTTTACCAAAACGTCAAATTCAACATATTGGTTTATTAACAGATGCTGAGAAAAAAGATTATGCTGAGCAAATAAAAGTTGTAACTCAAAAGTACGATAAGTTATTTGATTGCTCATTCCCATATTCTGGAGGTATTCACCAAGCTCCAACTGATAAAGAATATGATTCTTGGCATTTCCACATGAGTTTTTACCCTCCATTATTACGTTCTGCAACTGTAAAGAAATTTATGGTTGGTTATGAAATGTTTGGTATGCCTCAACGCGATATTACAGCAGAAATTGCAGCTCAAAGTTTACGAGAGCTATAGATTTATATTAAGTTAATTATAATAAAAAAAGCCGCTGAATTAATCAGCGGCTTTTTTTTATTAATCTATATTTTAATCATCGTTTAAATCAATATCGTCAACTTTTATTGAGTCATCAATTTCTAGTGAATCTTCTTCTTCGTGGTTTTCCATACTATCTACAAGTTGATCACTAATTTTAACCATATACACAGTATCATCGGTTTTTACCTCAACAGCTTCTATATACTGACCTTTATGATTTGTAAAATGAATTACATCTCTAATTCCGTACCCGTCAGGAAATTTTTCGACTAACAAATTTAAAATTTCAGGGGTTAGCTTTTTAAAATCTACTATTATTCTCTTCAAAATAAATTAGTTATAATTGATTATTTATTAATAATTTTTGGTTGCTATTCTCTATAACTCCCTCATCAAATATAAAAAAATATTTTTATCAAAAAAGAAAAAATGATTTGAAAAAACCCTTAATCTTCAACACGTGTATAAGTTTTTACTTAACTTAACACATACATAACATTACAACATTTTTAAATTGTTTACCTCCATTTCGGTTAAATGTCTCCAATGTCCACGCGGTAAATTTTTCTTTGTTAAACCAGCAAAAATAACTCTATCTAATTTTACAACGGCATAATTAAAGTGTTCAAAAATTCTACGTACAATTCTATTTCTACCTGAATGAATTTTTACACCTACTTCAGATTTTGGTTGATTTTCTATATAAGAAATATCATCTACTAAAACTCTTCTTTCATCTAGCATAAAACCATCAGAAATTTTATGCAAATCAGACATTGCTAATTTTTTATCTAACGATGCGTGATAGATTTTTTGAATATTATGTTTTGGGTGTGTTAGTTTTTTAGCTAACTCACCATCATTTGTAAATAACAATAACCCTGTAGTATTTCTATCTAATCTACCAACAGGGTAAATACGCTCTTTAGTTGCATTTGAAACAAGCTCCATTACAGTTCTTCTTCCCCTATCATCTTCCATAGTAGTGATAAAGTTTTTAGGCTTATTTAACAGAATGTACTGCTTTTTTTCCGGGCTTATTAAAACATTATCAAAACGAACTACATCAGTTGTCATAACTTTATAACCCATTTCTGAAACAACTTTTCCGTTTACTGTTGCACTACCCGCTGCAATAAAAACATCTGCTTCTCTACGTGAACAAATACCTGCATTTGCAATATATTTATTTAAACGTATTCCTTCATTTTCACTTTTTTCTTGTTTTGGAGCTGCAGGCTTAGATGGTTTTGAAAATTTGCCCTTGTTATCAAACTTTCTTTTTGAAGTATTTGACGTTTCGTAATCTCTTTTAAATGGTCTTTTGTGGCCACCTTCACTAGAACTTGAAGAAGATTTACGCTTATCATCAAATTTTCTATTTGTTGATTTTTGAGGATTTTTCTTTCCTTGTTGTCGTCCTCTCGACGAGTTTTTATTTGAATTCATTATTATATTTTTTGCAAAATTACTTTTATTCTGCATATAAAAAAGAAAACAAAGAACTATTTAAACTAATCTATTGATTATTACCGAGTAATCAATTAAAGCTAAGCTAAAAACACCTGCTAATATTAGCAGTTTTAATAACAAATGTAAAATTGAGTATTGTTTCTTTGAATTACCAAACCATAAACCAATTGTAAAAATAATTAACACCACAATACTTGAGTAAAAATAATACTTCATACCTCCTATTTCTGGATATTTCATTAGAAAATAAATAGGATTTAATGTTAAAACTGCTATAAAGCTTACCAATATTTTAGTAAAATGTTCGCCATACTTAACAGTAATTGTTTGATAATTTTGAGTAAAATCTCCTTTAATCCGCCCCAAATCTTTAATTAACTCTCTAATTAAAAGAATAAAGAATAAAAACGCTGCATGTGTAAATATTATTTCTGAAAAGTTTTTATAGTAAACAAAAACAGCAAAAAAGGGTAAAATTGCAAGTGTAGCTGCAGAAAAAAAGCCAAGTAGCGGATACTTTTTTAATTTATGTGAATAAAACCAAATTAAAAAAATATAAACTGAAAAAAAAACAAAAGCTTTCCAAGAAACTAAAAAACTAAATACAGCACCTATAAAATTAAGTAGAAAATAAATTCTTAATTTAATTTTTTGACTAACTATTGCGTCTATTTTAGATTTAACAGGCTTATTAATTCTATCTGCCTCTGAATCGTAAAAATTATTAATAATATATCCTGCTGCAATAACACATATTGTAGCTAATACAATAAAATATAGATTTAAATCTAAAAGTACTAATTTCAATGATTTTTGTGGTGAAAAAATAAAGATAGAAGCAAGATACTGAGCTATAACAATAAGAAAAATATTGTAACCTCTAACTACAGAAAATAAGCTTAAAATTTTAATATACAAAGGCCTATTCTTCTTTGCATTGTTTTTTGAAATCTCAAGTAAATCCATTGAAGTAATCTCTACTTTAAAAAATTAGAATCTATAAACTAATTCTAACTTAAAGTTTTTAAGAATATTTTTAGTCTTTTCAAAATCTTCTGTAAATCCTAAAATATAACCTCCACCACCTGAACCGCAAAGCTTTAAATAATAATCGTTAGATTCTATTCCTTTTTGCCATACATTATGAAATTTTTGAGGAATCATAGGTTTAAAGTTATCTAAAACAACTTTCGATAAACTTTTAACATTGCCTAAAAGAGATTTTACATTTCCGTGTAAAAAATCATCAATACAAGCATCGGTATGTTTTGCAAAATCTTCACTCAACATCTTTCTGAAACCTTCATTTTTCATTTTATTCATAAAGATATTAATCATTGGTTCGGTTTCACCAATAATTTCAGAATCTAATAAAAAAACAGCACCTTTACCTTCTTTTTGGGATGGAATACCTGTAGCTTCTAAATTATCTTTTGAATTTATTAAAATTGGAATACTTAAATATGAATTTAAAGGATCTAAACCTGAGCTTTGTCCGTGAAAAAAAGACTCCATTAATGAGAAAATTTGTTTCAACTTCAACAATTTATCTCTTGTTAAATTTTCTAAAACTGTAATTTTATCTTCAGCATATTTATCATAAATTGAAGCAACTAAAGCACCAGAACTCCCTACTCCGTAGCCCATTGGTATACTAGAATCAAAATACATTCCATCTTCAATGTCAGCCTTAAATTCATCTAAATTAAACACCACCAAATCTGTATTTAACTGTGATAAGTACTTATAAAACTTAGCTAAGTTCTTTGTTGAATTTATGGCTTCTTTTGAAGGGTTTTCAGACTTTTTTAAAGCTCCTTGATAACTATTATATGGTATAGCTAATCCTTTAGAATCTTTAATAATTCCGTACTCTCCAAAAAGTAAAATTTTCGCGTAAAAAAGTGGTCCTTTCATCTTACAATTAAAAATGTATAATGAAAAATTAAAAAATTATGATTTCTAATTTTTCGCTGATTTTACAATACTAACCAATATTTTTATAATTTCAGAAGATTGTAATTTATATTTTTTATAAATATCGCTATTTATATAATCTGTTTTATGTAATAATTCTAGCCAATAATCAGTTTCGTTTGCTTCTTTTAAACTAATTGACATTTTACTGATAAAGTCTGGTTTACTCTGAGCAAACTCGGCTTCCCTAACATTAGCCCCAATTGATGTTCCAGATTTCAGCAATTGTCTAGACATTACATATTCCTGCTTTGATTGAGATAATTCCTTATACAGCCGAACAATTTCAATTGCAAAGGTAAAGCTTTTGGCTTTAATTATATTCTCTTTCTTCATTATAGCAATTATGTAAATTAAAAGAGAACAATTTAATTATTCCTTTTTAATTATAACTTTTTCATTAATTGAGCCCCTGTTCCAACTCTATCGCAAATATAGTGATTTTCTTGACAATATTGAATTAACTCTCTTGTTATAAAATTGTTAACCTGTTCCTTTTCTGCTTCTGGAAACAAAATATGTACGTTTGCACCAGCATCTAGTGTAAAACAAATGTTACTATTTGTCTCAGCTCTAAAAGCCCAAATTTTATTTATAATTTTTAATGTATTTGGTTTCATTAATATAAAATAAGGGTTGCTTGTCATCATCATTGCGTGCAAGCTTAACGCTTCACTTTCAACAATAGCAATAAATTCTTTTAAATCTCCATTTTGAAGTACTTCTGATATTTTTGAAATATTATCATTCGCTTGTTTAAAACGTTGTTTTGCAAAAGGGTGGCCGTACATTAATTTATGACCAACAGTACTTGAAACTTGTTTTTCACCTTCATCTACCAACAAAATAGTATCGTGATAGTTTTTAAAATTCTTATGAACTTGAAATGGGAATTTCACTCCAAACAAATCTGAACTTCCATTAATTTCTTTGTGATTTCCCCAAACAATTAATTCTCCTTCTACACTTCTACAAGCACTTCCAGATCCTAAACGCGCTAAAAACGATGCTTTTCTATTGAAATACTCTTCAGTCATTTCTGGATTTAACTGCTTTTCAATACTCATAACACACAAAGCCAAAGCACTCATACCACTTGCCGATGATGCAATACCACTACTATGAGGAAATGAGTTTCGTGATTTTATAACTAAATCGAACTCTTTTAAAAAAGGTACATATTTTTCAACTCTTTCAAAAAATGTTTTAATTTTTGGCTTAAAACTATCCTTTTTTTCACCTTCAAAATACACCTCGAAACTGAAATCACTAGGATGAGATTCTGAAACAAGTTTAGAATTACGTTCTTTTGATTTATACTCTAAGGTAGTTAACGTAAAACAAGCATCTAGTGTAAAACTTATTGAAGCATTTTCCGGTAATTGCGGATCGCGTTTACCCCAATATTTTACTAAAGCTATATTACTTGGAGTTTTCCAAGTAAACTCGCCATTATTTATAAGTTCAGAATTATAATTTTCTAAAATAAAATTGGTTTCAGTCAAAACAAAAATTTTGAGCAAAGATAACTAATTTAGATATTAGATTTGAGAATTTAGACATTAGATATTTTGTTCAAAATTTAATAAAATTAAACAATTAACTACTTATACATTTTCCAGTCTAGAGAGCACGTCTTTTTTATAACTTCTGCTAATTGGTAAAGCCTTTTTATTAATCTCGATAAACTCATTTGTAAAAGACTCTATTTTAGGTATTGAAACTATATAAGAACGATGTATTCTTAAAAAATCTGCTTTAGGTAATTTAGCTTCAATACTAGAAATTGTTTCTCTAGTAACTACGACTTTTTCATTTAAATGAAATTTTAAATAATCGCTAAAACTTTCGATATAGTTGATTTCAGAAAAGTTGATTTTCACCATTTTTCTATCGGCCCGAACAAAAATAAAATCGTTCTTCTCTGGCTTAATTTCTATTGAATGATGCTCAATCTCAACGTTATTTTCTCCTATAAATTTGTTAACTGCTTGCAATAAACGTTCAAAAGAAATTGGCTTTAATAAATAATCAACTGCCTGTAAGTCAAATCCGTCAATTGCATATTCTCTGTAGGCAGTGGTAAAAATTACTTTAATACTTTTATTAATAGATTTTGCAAAAGAAAGCCCTGAAATTTCAGGCATATTTATGTCTAAAAAAATTAAATCTATTTGATTTGAATTGATTTCGTTAAAAGCTTCAACAGCATTTTTACAAGTTGCAATTATATTTACAGCTGCTACTTTTTGTAAGTGATTTTCTAAAATTTCACGTGCAACTGGCTCGTCATCAACTATTATACAATTTACTATTTTACTCATTTTTAAATTGTTTTAAATTATCAATAGTTAATTTCACTTTAAAAAATGAATCGGTTTGAAAGGTTTCTAAAGTATGTGAATTTGGATATAACATTTTCAAACGTTTTGCTATGTTTTCTAGCCCAATCCCATTATTGGTTTTATTTTCTTTTATTGAAGTATTCTCAATTTCAAAAAACAATTTATTGTTATCCGTTTTAATTTGAATTGAAACATATAAACTTCCATTAATAATATCTCCATGCTTAAATGCATTTTCAACAAAAGGTATTAATAACATTGGGGCAATTTGAATATTTTTACTAGAAATATTAACGGTTGTTTCTACTTCCAAGGTGTCGTGAAACCTCATTTTTTCTAATGAAACGTAGTCTTGCAAATGATTTATTTCATCCATTAAAAAAACCTGAGGTTTTTCAATTTGATATAAAATATAATCTAACAAATTAGAAAGCTTTAATATCATTTCTGGTGCTTCATCTTTTTTATTTAAAGCAAAACCATAAATGGTATTTAATGAATTAAACAGAAAATGCGGATGAATCTGCATTTTCAGAAACCTTAATTCCTGATCTTTAATCTGTAATTGAGTTTCTAATATTTTATTCTTCAAGTTCTCGTTACTTACAATAGATTTATAGTTGTACATTATTAAACTAAATGACACAAAAATTAACACTACAAAATAGACACCTAAAATAATAAATGGCAAGGTTTTAGTTAAAGGAACAGTACCCATTTCTTTAAACCCTTCAGAATAAACCAACCCATATAAAATGGATACAAGAATTATAAATACAGAAAGAATAAAGGTGTAAATACTGTACAAAATAAAGTACACATACTTTTTTGTGAGTAAATAATTAGGAATTAAATAATAAACAAAAAAGTAGCTAACTAAAATAGTTACAGGCATTAAAAAACCTGAAAACTTATTTACATACTTGGTATTTGAACTTCCATAACCCAAAAAATATGCATAAAAGTAATAGATTACTATCCAAAACAGTATATGGCTACATATGGTTAAAATGTGTTTTAAAATGGATCTGTTACTTATCATAAAGTGCAATATGCAAATAATGTTAAAGCTACATTTATTTTAGCGACCGAAATAGAAAAAAGGACCTCTTTTTACCATTTTTCAACTTTATTCTACAAAATTCTCTTTTAATCAGTCGATTGTCGTAACTTTTTAGTTAATTATCGCATTAATAAAATAAGTAATTGTAAACAATTTACTTTTGGTTTATAAATTTAAAAAATCATATTATGTTATTAGCACTTCACAGTTTTATTCCTTTAGTTGGAAATCCTTTTATTGATAGATTAAATGAAGGTGGACCATTATTTATGTACACAACACTATTTTTACTAATAGTAATTTTAGCCTTATTAATTAGAGGTTTTGTAAAACCTACAGCTAGAGATAAAACCGTTACATTGGTAAGCTCCATTAGTTTATTTGTATTAGTTTGGGGGTTTTTAGGACAAATGTTAGGTTTTATATCTGCTTTTGATGCAGTTCAAGCTGCAGGAGATGTTTCGCCTGCAATGCTAGCTGGAGGAATAAAAGTTGCAATTCTTTCACCATTATTTGGAATGATTGTATTCTTAATTGCACGTATTGGAATTATAATTTTAAACATTCTGAAGAAATAAATTTCTTTCTTATCTGCCTTTTTAGTTACTTTTACAAAACATGAAAACTAAAAAGGCTTTTATTTTATTAAACGGTTTGGAACCTTCTGTTTTTCCAGACTTATCTGCATATGATATTGTGTGTGCTATTGATGGTGCTTACAATCATTTTGAAAAAAATAATATGTTACCTGATTTAGTTACAGGAGATTTTGATTCTATTCATAAAATTCCAAAAACGGTAGAAGTAATAAATACACCTGATCAAAATTATACAGATTTTGATAAAGCTTTAATGATTTTAAAAGAACGCGGTTTTTTTAATATTGAAGTTTATGGTGGTAGCGGAAAAGAACACGATCATTTTTTGGGAAACATTAGTACAGCACTTCAATGGAAATCAACTTTAAATATTTCTTTTTTTGATGATTTTGGCACCTATTTCTTTATTGAAAACAATATTCAACTTAATAATTTAAAAGGTAGAAATGTATCTTTAATTCCTTTTCCATTTGCCGAAGGTATCAATACGAATGGGTTATATTATCCCTTAAAAAATGATTCTTTAGTTTTTGGAGAACGCATTGGAACTAGAAATAAAGCTAGTGAAAACACTGTTGAAATTTCATACAAAAAAGGGAACCTTTTAATATATGTAAGTAATGAATAGAAAATTAAAATTGATCTGGGATTTTCGCGGTCCAGCTTCACAAAAAACAGCAGAACACCATTGTATTCATCTAAAAGAATTTGCTACAATAGAAAAACTACATTATTATGAAGTAGACTTAAATGTAGTTTCTGAAATGCACGCTATAGCTTTTATAACAGTTGACGAAGTTGATATGAAAATTTATAGAGATGCTTTAAAACCTCATCGTGGGCAGTTAGCGTAATTTTTCTTTAATAAACTTTGCTGTAATTTCATGTAAATAATTTGCGCTATTCTGCATTGCATCTTCAAGATTTGACGTTCTTTCAATAACTGAATCGGCATATGAAATTCTCATATTCTCTAATTCTTTTTTATCAATTGTAATGCTTCCACAAAAAACAGCAACATTAATACTATGCCGTCTTGAAGACTCTAAAACTCCTTGAATTGCCTTACCAGACATTGTTTGATTGTCCAATTTTCCTTCACCGGTAATTATCCAATCTGTATTACTTAAGTTTTCATCGAACTTAGCCAAGTCTTTTATTAGCGTTATTCCAGAAACTAATTCTCCTTTTAAAAACACTTTTGAAGCAATTCCCATTCCTCCAGCTGCACCTGCGCCAGCAATATCTTGAGGATTAATTTTAAACTGTGTTTTTATAAGCTTCGAAATATGTTGTAAACCTTTATCTAACTGTTCAATTTCTTCTTTTGAAGCTCCTTTTTGAGCCGCGTACACATAAGCTGCTCCATTTTCTCCATACAACGGGTTGGTTACATCGCAAGCAACTTTAAAAGTTACTTCTTTTAAAAGAAGATGTACTTTTGAAGTTTCAATATATTTTATGTTCTCTAAATTTTTACCAATTGGCTCAACTTGGTCTCCACTAGCGTCTAAAAACTGATAACCTAAAGCGGTTGCCATTCCAATACCACAATCGTTTGTTGCACTACCACCAATACCTAAAATAATTGTTTTTGCTCCTTTTTCTAGTGCATCAATAATTAACTCACCTGTTCCAAAAGTAGTCGCCTCCATACAGTTCAACTCTTCTTTTTGAAGCAGTTTAATTCCTGAAGCTTCAGCCATTTCAATAAAAGCTGTTTTAGATTTTTCAGAAAACAAATACGAAGCTTTAACTGGTTTAAAAAACGGATTATTTACAGTAACATCAACAAACTTACCTTGTAAATAAAAGTCAGCCACCTCAATGGTTCCATCTCCTCCATCGGCTAACGGAAGTTCCAAAACTTCAGCATTTGGATTAAAAGCCAAAATATTCTTCTTCACAATATTGCAAAACTCAACACCGGTTAAAGAACCTTTAAACTTATCTGGAGCTACAACTATTTTCATTCTAATTTAAAATATATAAGGTATAAAATAACTCACTATTAAAATAACTACAAAAAACCCAGATAAAATATAAACCTCTTTAATCATAAAGTCTTTTTTCTTTATTTTTATATCCATTCCTTCAATATGTTTTACTGGTACATTTTTAGTGAATGCTGAAACTAGATACGCAATTACTAAAGCTAAAATTACACCTGTAAAGTTTAACCAAATCCAGAAAATATCAATTCCTAAATCTATATTAAATATTTCTTGCATTGTTTTTGAAAACACTAAATTTATTAATACTGCACTAATTATCCCCACATTCATACCAATATGATTCACTTTTTTAGAGAAAAATGCTAATAAGAATGTTACTAAAACTGGTCCATAAAACACGGATCCAATTGCATTAATAATTTCAATTACTGCACTTTTACTTCCACCAAATAAAAACGAAGCGGCTATACAGATAACTCCCCAAAATACAACTGCTCCTTTAGAAATCATCATATATTTTTTTGATGAAAGTTTTCCTTTACTTAAACCTCTATTAAAAAAATCTTCAACAGTTACAGCAGATAATGAATTAACAGTAGAACTTAATGATGACATTGCAGCAGATAGAATACCTACCATTAAAATACCTATTAAACCGTGTGGTAAATATTTAATAATAAATACTGGCACCATTAAATCTGCTTTTACACCGTGAGTAGCAAATTGTTCTGGAAAATGTTTTTGAGTAGTTACCGCTATTTCATTTAAAAAATCTGGAGCTAACGTAATTAAACCTCCTAATATTAAACCCATTGTACAGTAAACTAACACTACCGGAAACCTCAACAATCCGTTTGCTAATAATAAGGTTCTAATTGTTTTTTCATCTTTGGCTGAAAGTAATCTTTGTGCCTGCGTTTGATCGCAACCATAATACGAAACATATAAAAAGAAACCTCCAAAAATCATTGGTAATAATCCGTATTCATTACCTTCTCCTAGCCCTAAATTATAATCTATAACTTGTAAACGTTCTGGATCAAAACCATTAGCTAAACCTCCGTGTTCTTGTAACAAATCCCATCCGTAAAACAAACAAATAATTAAACCTGAAAAAAGAATTATCATTTGAATAGCATCTCCCCAAACAACAGCTTTCATACCTCCTTGCCAAGAATAAATTATAGTTATAACGCTAATAATTAAAATAGTATACACATAATCTATATCTAAAACAGCTTGTAATATTATGGCTATCGTATACACCATAACACCGGTACCTAAGGCTCTACTTATTTGAAAAACAATACTCAAAATTAAACGTGTTGAAGCGCTAAAACGTTTTTCAACATACTCATAAATACTTACAACACCCGATCTAAATAAAGGTGGAATTATAACAACCATTATAAAAATCATTGCTAATGGAACGGCAAACTCAAACGTTAACCATTTCATACCTCCACCTAATTTAAGTCCAACAAATGCTGGTGCCGAAATAAAACTTATGGCAGATAATTGTGTTGCCATTGTAGATAAACTCAACGGAAACCACCCCATACTTTTACCTCCTAAAAAATAGTCTTTCGAATTTTTATTTTCTTTAAAAAAATATCCCATTCCTAAAAAGAAAATAATATATACTAGTACAATACTATAATCGAGCCAATTCATACGTTTATTTTATTCGTTTAGTAAATCTAAAATTAATGCTGCGCTCCAAGAAAAATTTGCACCTCCACAACCTTCAACTTCATTATTATAATTTTCTTTTCTACAGTCAAAATACTCAAAAAAACCTGCTTTTTCTACTAATTCTATTGAATCCTTTTTTATTCGTTTTGCCAAATCACTGTATCCATAATTTTTAAAACCTTTATAAAGCATCCAATTTAAATTAATCCATACTGGACCACGCCAATAACGTTTTGGATCGAATTTTTTATGAGTTGGATCGAACGATGCACATAAATAAAACTCTTCACCACCAAATTTATCTAACATTGTACCCATTAAATCTGCTGCTCTTTCTTTTGAAGGTACTCCTGCAAAAATTGGAGTAAAAGAAGAAGAGGAAGCATATTCTATTTGTCTATCATTTACCAAATCGTAATGCACATAGGCTTTTAAAGCTTCATTATATAATTTAGAATTTAGGGTTGATTTACCTTTTTTTGTCCAATGTTTTAATTGATCTATTTTATCTTGATTACCTCCTAATAATTGGTATAAAGTTATTAAACTCTCATTAGATTTAATTAATACTGAATTAAACAATGGGTCTTGCACCAAAAAAGGTGAATTTTCAGCAATTTTTTCATCTGAATAATTGTACTTTTTAGCAATCTCAATTATATGCAAATAATGATCATACTCTCTTTTACTTGGTCTTTCAGCAGCGTCTACTAGTGAAGTATCTCTTCGTTCAAATTTATAATCAGGTGGATTCATAGTTTTCCAAACATCATCCCAAATTGGAGAATTATCGGTGCCAGATTCCCAATTGTGATAAATATAGACTAAACCTTCATTATTAACATCTCTATTATTATAAAAATATTCGTGATTAAAATAGACTTTATCAATTTGAGATTCAATAAATTTTAATGCCTCCGCCTTGTTTTTCGCTATATTATATATTTCTTCTAATACAAAACCAGTTACCGGAGGTTGTGTCATCCCAGTTGAACTGTATTTTGCTGAAGATTGAGGATGTAAATCTGCTCTGTGAAATTCTGGTCCTGGAAAATAGGTATCACTCTCTGTATGAAATACAATATGAGGTATAAAACCATTTTCCCATTGAGCGTTTAACAATGTTTCAATTTCTTTTTGTGCTTTTGGCATATCAAAATGCGCAAAACCAATGGCTATAAATCCTGAATCCCACAACCATTGAAATGGGTATAATTTATCACACGGAATGGTAAAACCATCACGCCAATTTTTTAATAGTATTTCTTTTGCTTTGTTTTTCATTACGATAAAGTTCTAGGTAGGTTCAAATAAAATAAGTGTTAACAACAATAACTTAAAAAAACCCACCACCTATTGGTTATATAGGCGGTGAGTTTCGCCAAACATTAATTAAATCAAATTATTAAAAGTTAAAAGTTGCTGTTAAAAAGAATCTTCTTGGTAAAATTGGTCTTCCAAAGAAAAATTCGGCATCACCAGATTGGTCTACATTTCTTGGATCACCTTCAGTTACACCTTCATCATCAAACAAGTTAAATATTGAAAAACCTAATCTTAAATTTTCTTCATCTTCACCAATGTTAAATGTATAACCTGCTCCTAAACGAGCAATTGTAATTGCTTCTAGCTCTACATTGTTATTATCTGCTGCAAACTTTTCTCCTGTATGACTCATAGAAAACACTGCATCATATTTTTTATTATCAAAGTTTAACCCAATGTTACCTAAAAAGTTTGGTTGTCTAGCCAATTCGTTACCTTCATTACTTGTTGTTTTTGTGTTTGCAATTAAATCTTCATCAACATTTTTTGTTAATTCGTGATCTTGGTATGTAGCTGAACCAACAAGACTTAAATTATCTGTAAGTTTATAATTCCAATTTGCTTCTAAACCAATAGTTCTTGTGTTTTGTTCAGACCTTGTTTTATCTACTAAAATTCCATTGTCAAAGCCTTGTGTTAATTTAATTCTATCGCTTAAACCTACATAGTAAGCTGCTACAGAACCTGATAATTTACCATTACCATATTTTATACCTGTTTCAAACTGTACAATTTTTTCTGAATCATATTTAGCTCCTGTTTGCCCTGTAATAATTGGTGCAAACTGTCTAATTTGAGGAAAAAAGTAACCTTTAGAAAAGTTAGCATAGATATTTAAATTATCATTTAATTCGTGTAAAGCCGCTAATGACACTGCCCAATCAGACGCACTTACATTTGCTCTTACAAAACTTCCATCACCATATTTAACATTGCTTAATGCTGGTGTTAAACCTGCTTCATCATATACTTGTTCTTCAGCAATTGATCCATTATTAAAAGTACCTTGCGTATCTTCATATCTAAATCCAACATCAAAACGCCATTTATCAAAAATCATCTCGTCAGAAATATATAAAGCTGTTCTATTTTGAGAAAGGTATTTGTTTGAAGTCATACCAATTCTATCATATAAACCTCCTTGAGAATATGTTACATCGTCTCCGCTCCCATCAGTATAATTTAAGTTTATTATTCTTGGATTGTTATTAAATTCTGAAAGTACTCTATATTGATAATTAACATCTTCAGCTTCAGTACGAGCTAAAAAAGTACCAAGGGTAATATTGTGAGTTCCATTTTCAACATCTATAGTTTTTGTTAATGACGCTTCACCTGAATAATCTGTCATTGGACGTAATCTATCAATATGTAAATTATCAATAACTAAATCATTTCCGCTAATTGGTAATCCTCCTTGAAACTCTGCAGAATAACCTTGGTTAGCAGGATCTATACTATTTACATAAGAATCTAACGTCATAGGATTAGGATTTGCTCCATTTCCACCAATATATAAAGCAAAATTGTGTTTGTACTCTGCAAATTTAACTTTAGACTTAAACTTTAAATCTTCTGCAAAATCATATACAAATTCACCTAAAACATAACCTCCGTTAGTATAAACACCATCTTCAATTGGGCTTTCATATAAGCCTCCTGGTGTTTTAAATGAAGTATTCGCCAATTCTCCAGTAGCTAATGAGTAAACATCTTCACCATCATTACCTTTAAGTCTTGCTCTGGTTCCTCCTTCTAACGGTAAAGGCATAAAAAATTGTGCTTTATCATTTATATATTGTCCGTGAAGTGTAAAAGAACCTTTGTCAAATTTCTTTTTAATATTTCCTCTAAACTGAACACCTTTTGTAGGTAAACCAGTTTCAATTGGTCCATCATCTTTTCTAATAAAACCAGTAAAAGCATAAAATGTATTTGAATCTTCACCGCCTAATTTACCTCCTGTGTAAAAATCAGTTTTAAGTCTTCCTTTATCTGCCCATTCAACGTTTATTATATTTTCTTCATTTGTATCTCCTGTTTTACTAGTATAGTTAATAATCCCAGCAACGGAACCTGCACCATATAAAATTGCTGATCCACCACGTACAAATTCAACACCTTTCATACCAATATCTGGTCTTGCATACACATCGTGAGCAGATGAGTTTAAACCAAACGTACTCATTAATGGCATACCATCATATTGTAACGGGTTAAATACATATTGACCTCCAGAAGGTAAACCTCTTACAAATACATTTGTTGCAGTTTCACCACCACCACCTTCAGCAGTAATACCTGGTACTGTTCTAATAATATCAGCTTGACTATTTGCTGATAACTTTGTAATAGCTGCTTGTTTTACCGAAGAAATAGATAATGCAGCCTGTTTTTGAGAACGAAATGTACTAGATGCTGTAAGCATAACTTCATCCAACACATTACCACCTTCATTTAAAACGGCATTAATTATTATTGGCTTACCATCTAAATTTACTACCTTTTTAAAGCTTACATATCCAACATATGAAAACAACACTTCTTGATTTCCTTCTAAAGTAGTAGTAAATATAAATTTACCATCAAAATCTGATGTAGTTCCCGCAGTACTGCCTTCAATAGTAATATTTGCCCCCATAATTGGGTTACCATTTGCATCTTTAACGTTTCCCGAAATTTGGCTTTGAGCTAACAGCCCCTGAAAGGCGAAAACACACAAAGCGAACACAAGTAATTTTTTCATTATAGTTATAAATAATTGGTTAATATGAAGTAAAACTAATATTACCTCCAAGCAAAATCAATATAAAAATAGTCATTTTCTACCGCAAACGATTGCGGGAACGTTTGTTTTTTTTAGTATATTTGATTTATGAGAAAAAAGGTAAGTACTTTAAAAGAAATAGCGCAAAAACTTGATTTATCGACATCTACCGTTTCTAGAGCTTTAAATGACCATCCGGATATTAGTACTACAACAAAGCAAAAAGTTCAAAAATTAGCAAATAAACTTCACTATACCCCAAATATATTTGCGCAAGGATTTAGAAAAAACAAAACCAATATTATTGGTGTAATTGTACCTAATGTTACTCATTATTTTAGTTCTACACTTATAAAAGGAATTCTAAAAGAAGCTGATATAAAAGGCTATAAAGTTATTATTACCGAGTCTAATAATGATATAAAAAAACAAAGTGAAATGCTGCAAACAATGGCTCAATTTGGAGTTGATGGAATATTAATGAGTGTTTCTAAAAAAACTAAAAGCTTTACTGATATTTTAGATATTATGAACCGAATTCCACTGGTTCTTTTTGATAAGGTGTCCTATAAAATACCTTGCACTCAAATTGTTGTTAATGAAGCTGAGGCATCATATAAAGCCATTGAACATTTAATTCAAACAGGTAAAAAAAGAATAGCAATTATTAAAGAAAATAAGTTCTCTTATAATTCTGAAAGAAGATATGAAGGTTATTTAAAAGCACTAAAACAAAACAACATTGAAATAGATAACAAAATTATTGTTAGTTGCGAAGACTTAAATCTAGAACAAGGTAGAAGAATGACAAAACTTTTATTAAGTTTAAAACATAAACCTGATGCTATTTTCACCATTACCGATAGCGCTGCAATTGGAGTGATTAAGACGCTAAAAAGATTTAAAATTAAAATACCTCGTGAAATTGCTGTTGTAGGATTTAGCAACTCCTTATATTCAACAATTATAGAGCCTAAATTAACAACAATTGATCAGCCAGGTGAAAAAATAGGAAAAACAGCCGTTACTTACCTAATAAATGAAATAGAAAATCCTGAAGAACGAACAACAAGTAAAACGGTAGAAATTGCAACAAATTTAATTGTTAGAGATTCCTCTTTAAAGATTTCCTATTGAGTTCGCAACTATCCAACCACCAGTCCAGGCATTTTGAAAATTAAATCCACCAGTTACAGCATCTATATTTAAAACTTCACCAGCAAAAAATAAGTTTTTATGAAGTTTACTTTCAAAACGTTTAAAGTTTATTTCCTTTAAATCTACACCACCAGCAGTTACAAATTCGTCTTTAAAAGTACTTTTCCCATTGACTTGAAAAGTACATTTAGTTAGTTGACTTGCTAAATTTTCTAATTGTTTGTTACTTAATTGAGCCCATTGTGCAGTTTCAGAAATTTGAGCGGCTTTTACCAATTTAGACCACAATCGTTTTGAAATATCTTCAAAAACCGAACGCAAAATTACTTGCTTTTTTGCATTCTTCTTTTTTTGCGACTTTAAGAACTCTAAAACTCCTTCTGTTTGTTTAGACAGCCAATTTACTTCAATTTGGAACTGATAATTTTTAGCAGCCAATTCTAATGCTCCCCAAGCTGAAAGTTTTAAAATCCCAGGTCCGCTTAATCCCCAATGTGTTACTAATAATGGTCCTTTTTCCGCTAATTTTGAATTTAAAATTTTAACTGAAGCCTTTGGAACCGAAATTCCAGGAATATCCTTTAATCGTTCATCTTTAATATTGAATGTAAATAAAGATGGCACTGGTTTTATAATTTTATGCCCTAACACTTCTACCAAACTCCAAACTTTGGCATTACTTCCAGCAGCAATTAATACATAATCTGCTATAAAATCTTCTGAATTGGTTTTAACAATAAACTTTTCTTCTTTCTTTTCTATTGAATCAACTCGTGTACTTGTTTTTAAAACAACTTTTGCTTGTTTAGCACTTTCCACAAAACAATCTATAATAGTTTGCGATGAATTACTTTCAGGAAAAATTCTATTATCATCTTCAATTTTTAAAGGAACACCTCTATTTTCGAACCATTCCATAGTATCTCCGGTCATAAATTGATGAAAAGGACCTAACAATTCTTTTTTTCCTCTTGGATAAAACTCTGTTAAATCTTTAGGCACAAAACAAGCGTGTGTAACATTGCAACGTCCTCCTCCAGAAACCTTAACTTTTTGTAAAACTTTATTACTACCTTCTAAAATAACAACTTCCAATTCGGGATTTAATTCTGCTGCATTAATTGCTGCAAAAAAACCTGCTGCTCCACCTCCAACTATTATAAGTTTTTTCATATTTATATTTACTTTTTTTCTGTTGGCTGAGCGGAGTCGAAGCCCTTTTTGTTCTTAAAATGAGTTTTATTTTTACATTCCGAAAACTTTGGTAAATCTTCCTTTTTATCTTTAATTAATGTAAGTTTCTTCTTTCTACTCCAACCTTGAATTTGTTTTTCTTTATAAAAAGCTTCAGATATTGTTGTAAACTCTTCAACATAAATCAAATTAACTGGTAGTCTTTTTGCAGTATAATTTGCTCCAACTCCATTTTGATGTTGATTTAGTCTTAACTCAAGATTATTTGTACTTCCTGTATAAAAAGTTCCGTCAGAACATTCTAATATGTAAACAAATCCTTTTTTCATAACATGATTGGCTTCGACTCCGCTCAGCCGCCGTAATATTAATTAATATCCCATTATTACAACTTTAACCCTTTTAGCAAATCCGCTCAGCCACCTACTTATAAAATTAAATCTTTATATGGTATTATTGTTTGGAATCCTTTTTTATTGAAATAGTTTGAAGAATCCTGATTACCAGTTGCTAAAATAAAATCTCCGCCCCAAGCTCCTAAACTTTTTGTTTGTCCAAAATAATCAGAAAAATATGTTTCTTGAACGGTAGGTAATTGAATTGTTTTTGAAACTATTTGCTCGTGTTCAGCCATTAACTTTTCAAAATCGTTTAAATCATTACAATCAACAAAGGCATCAGTTAATCTTGAAATTAATTTAGTTTCAGTACTTAAATTTCCTTTTAACTCTTTAAATCGTTTTATACCTTCTCTGCTATTTTGCTTTTTATTTAAATACACAAAATACAATTGCTCTTTAAACGAAGGATTAAATTTCACTTCTTCAACTATTGGATCGCTTCCATTTCTTGTATATAAAATTGGTGTGTTATGTTTAGCACAAGCCAAATCATAACCGCTTCCACCAAAGGTTTTTTCTAGCAAAAAATACGGATTTACCTCTGCCCAATCTGCTAAATTGTTAATTAACGTAGATGAAGTTCCTAGTCCCCAATTTTTAGGGAAAGTTAAATGAGTTTCAACCAAAAATCCTTCTTCACTATTTAAAAATGAAGGATTTAGATTTCTAACTTCTTGTAAAATCTCCATTAAATTTTCAGCCAGTCTATCATTTCCTCCATCTTCATTCGATTCAAAATCGGCACTAAATAAACGTAGTTTTGGTAAATCGAAAATTGCTTCTAACCAACACTCGCCAGTATTTGTATAGCTTTTCCAAACTAATTGAGGTTCGCTAATTGGTTTTACAATTAAATTTTGCCCACAAGTAGTCGGTACTGCTAAAGATTTTGCTCCATCTAGCACAAAATATTCTCCTGTTAACAATAGTTTTCCGTTGCTATAAAATTCTTTCATTTTACTTTAAAAACTTTATTATTTCAGAAATATTTTCAACTTCTAAATAATTATATTTAGCTAAACTTCCATTAACTTCTTCATGAGACCAAGTAGTATGAAAAGGAACGTGTATTGCTTTTCCGCCAATCTCTAAAACTGGTATAATATCTGATTTAACTGAATTACCAACCATTAAAAAATTCTCTGGTGCACAATCTAAATGCTTTAACAGTTTTTTATAATCTGAAGTTTTTTTATCACTCATCACCTCAATATGATGAAAATGTTTTTCTAAACCAGATTTTATTAATTTACGTTCTTGATCTAACAAATCTCCTTTTGTAGCCATTACAATTCTATAATCTCCATTAAGATCTTTTAATATTTTCTCTACTCCATCTAAAACTTCAACAGGTTTATTTAACATCTCCTTTCCTAAGGCAATTATTTTATTTACAAGAGCAATATCTGCTGTATTATTTGTGATATTAGAAACAGTTTCAATCATTGAAAGCATAAAACCTTTTATTCCGTATCCATAAATAGAAATATTATCTATTTCAACCTTTAAAAGTTCTTTATTAATATCTTCTTCAGGCAGATAATCTTCCAATAATTCAGCAAACTTTTCTTCAGTTTCTCTAAAATAAGGCTCGTTGACCCAAAGTGTATCATCTGCATCAAATGCTATTACTTTTATATCTTTCATTTTACTTTCTTAGGTTATTATAAGCTTCAACAACTGCGTTATGAGTTACCGTTTTATTTTCAAAATAATTAATTAAAAATTGTTTATCTGCTTCACTCGCTCCTAAGCCTTTTATAATATTGGTTAAGTGCATTTTCATATGCCCTTTTTGAATTCCTGTGGTTGTTAAGGCACGTAATGCAGCAAAGTTTTGAGCCAAACCTGCAACAGCAATTATTTGCATTAATTCTTTTGCTGAAGGTTTTCCAAGCATTTGCATAGCTAATTTTGATAAAGGATGTAACGAAGTTAAACCTCCAACAGTGCCTAATGCTAAAGGAATTTCAATCCAAAATTTAAAAATTCCGTTTTCTATGGTAGCGTTGGATAGACTTCTGTATTGTCCATCTTTTGCTGAGTATGCGTGCGCACAAGATTCAATGGCTCTAAAATCGTTTCCAGTTGCAATTACAACAGCATCAATACCATTCATAATTCCTTTATTGTGTGTAACTGCTCTATGTGGTTCTACGTTTGCTATTTGAACTGCCTCCACAAATTTTTGCGCTAAATATTCTGAATTTTCAGCATACAATTCTTCCACTTTACAACTTACTTCTGCTTTTACTAAACATTCAGGAACATAATTTGAAAGAATACTCATTACAACTCTAATATTCTCATTTTCAAACTCATTTGCCATTGCTTCCAAACAAGAATTGATAAAATTAGCCCCCATACTATCAACCGTTTCAAAAGTAACATGTAGTTGATAATAGTTTTCTAATTCTTCAGTTTTGTCGCGTAACTCAACATCCAAAATTCCACCTCCACGCTTACGCATATTTTTGGTAATAGCTGACGTTGCTTTTAATAAATCTTCTTTTTTTGTATTGAAATATTTTTGAAGTTCAGCTTTATCTCCTTCATACATAAAATGTACTTGACCAATTTTAACAGTCGATAAAACTTCTGCCTTAAAACCTCCACGAGTACTCCAAAATTTTGCAACTAATGAGGCTGCTGCAACTACCGAACTTTCTTCAATAGCCATTGGCACTACATAATCTTTTCCGTTTATTACAAAGTTGGGTGCAATTCCAAATGGTAAATAATAATTTGAAATGGTATTTTCAATAAAATCATCGTGTAAATCTTGAATAATTTCATTCTCATTCCAATATTGACTTAAGGTGTTTTTGGCTTCATTATCGCCATTAAAAAAGTTCTCAATTAACCAATCTATCTTTTCAAATTTATTCAGTTTTGAAAATCCGTTTACAGTTTTAGACATATTTAATCTTCAATTATAAAAAAGCAAAGATACTTGATTAATTAAATATACTTATATATTAATACAATTGTATCTTTTATGACATTTTTCACCTACTATTTGCTATATTTTTCTTAAACTTGACACCTATTATAGAATTGATAATTTATGAAGAAATTTCTTGGCTTATTTTTATTACTAACTACTTTAGTTTCAGCACAAAAAAAAGATATTACACTAGAAGAAATTTGGGGAGGAGCGTTTAGAACACAATATATGAATTCTCTAAACTCTATGAATGACGATTTTTACACGTTATTAAATTTTTCGAAACAAGGTACTACCATAGACAAGTACAACTATGCTACGCTAGAAAAGGTTGAAACTATTGCCGATAGTAAAAATTTAAAACAACTTAATTATTTCGAAAGCTATAGTTTTAATAATAACGAAACTAAATTAATTTTAGGTACCGATCTTACTCCGATATACAGACATTCTACTTTAGGTATTTTTTATGTGTATGACATTGCTTCTAAATCGTTACAACTTATTGATGAAGATAAAATACAAGAACCAACATTTTCGCCAGATAGTAAAAAGGTTGCTTACGGAAAAAACAATAATATTTATATTAAAAACCTAGAAACCAATAAAGTTACTCAACTAACTAATGATGGTGAAAAGAACAAAATAATTAATGGTATTTGCGATTGGGTTTACGAAGAAGAATTTGCTTTTGTAAAAGCCTTTGAATGGAGTGCAGACAGTAAAAACATAGCTTTTTTACGTTTTGACGAAACTGAAGTACCAACCTTCTCAATGGATATTACAGGAAAAAGTTTATATCCAACTCAACAAGTTTTTAAATACCCAAAAGCTGGTGAAAAAAACTCTATAGTTATGCTAAACATCTATAATACTGAAGCTAATTCAACTTCAAAAATAGATTTAGGTAATTACGAATATATTCCTAGAATTAAATGGACAAAAAATGCCTCTGTTTTAAGTGCTATAACTTTAAACAGACACCAAAACAACTTGAATTTATTTTTTATTAATGCTTCAACTTCAAAAGCAAGTATAGTTTTAAACGAAACGGATAAGGCTTATGTTGAAATTAATGACAACCTAACATTTTTAAAAGACAATAGCTTTATTTGGACTAGCGAAAAAGATGGCTTTAACCACATTTATCATTATTCAAAAGAAGGAAAACTAAAAAACCAAATTACTAACGGTAATTGGGAAGTTACAGATTTTTATGGTGTTAACGAAAAAACAAAAACTGTTTATTATCAATCTGTTGAAGATGGTTCTATTAACAGAACTGTTTATTCTGTTGGATTAAATGGAAAAAATAAAAAACGATTAACTAATTCTCAAGGAACAAATTCGGCTTCTTTTAGTAAAAATAAAAACTACTTTATTAATACTTTTTCTGATGCTAACACGCCAACTATTTATACTTTACACAATAGCAATGGTGAGCAGTTAAAAGAAGTTTTAAATAATAATGAATTAGCAAACGAATTAAAAAACTACAAACTTTCTAAAAAAGAATTTTTCACTTTAGAAACTGAAAATGGAGCATTTAACGCTTGGATGCTAAAACCAAATAACTTTGATAAAAATACTAAGTATCCATTATTTATGACTCAGTATTCTGGTCCAGGATCACAATCTGTTTCGAATAAATGGAATGGTTATAATGATTATTGGTATCAACACTTAGCTCAAAAAGGATACGTTGTTGTTTGTGTAGACGGAAGAGGAACTGGTTTTAAAGGTAGAGATTTTAAAAAAGTTACTTATAAAGAATTAGGTAAATATGAAGTTCAAGACCAAATAGAATCTGCAAAAAAATTAGGCGAACTAAACTACATTGATAAAAACAATATTGGTATTTGGGGCTGGAGCTATGGTGGTTTTATGTCTAGCAACTGCTTATTAAAAGGAAACGATGTGTTTAAAATGGCAATTGCTGTTGCTCCAGTAACTAGCTGGCGTTTTTATGATAGTGTTTATACTGAACGTTATATGCAAACACCTCAAGAAAACCCAAATGGTTACGATGAAAATTCGCCTTTAAACTTTGCTTCATTGCTAAAAGGTAATTTTTTATTGGCTCACGGAAGTGGAGACGACAATGTACACGTACAAAACACAATGCGCTTAACAAATGCTTTAATAGAGGCTAACAAACCTTTTGAACAAGCCATTTATCCAGATAGAACTCACGGTATTTATAGAGGTAAAAACACACGTTTACACCTTTATAATAAAATGACTAATTTTATCGAGCAAAATTTAGGAAACAGAATTCAAACAATTAAGCTTTTAAAACAATAAAGGCTATTTATTTAAATATATAAATTCAAATTATGACTGAAATGCAAGTAAAACAAGGACATCCAAATGGTTTGATGACCTTATTCTTTTCTGAAATGTGGGAAAGAGTTTGTTACTATGGGATGCGTGTTCTATTAACACTTTATTTAGTGAAATCATTAATGAAGGGCGATGCCGACGCTGCCTTAATATACGGAGCATACACTGCTTTAGTTTATGCAGCACCTATTTTAGGTGGTAAAATGGCCGATAAATTTTTAGGTTATAGAAATGCCGTTTTGCTTGGTGCTATTTTAATGGCAATTGGTGAATTTTTAATTCTTGGAGGTTCTGAACACTTTTTAATGATTGGAATGGGAGCATTAATTGTTGGTAATGGTTACTTTAAAGCTAATATTTCTACAATAGTTGGAAAACTTTATGAAGACAACGATCCACGAAGAGACTCTGGTTTTACAATATTTTATATTGGTATTAACATTGGTGCTTTATTAGCAACTACTGTTATTGCTTATGTTGGTGAAACTTATGGCTTTAAATACGGATTTGGTTTAGCTGGTTTTGGTATGCTATTAGGTTTAATTATTTTTTGGGTAGGAAGAAATAATTACGCTGCTGCTGAAGGTTTAGGATTTACAGAAGAAGGAAAACAAAAAGTAGCTGGACCTTTAAATAAAGCGCATATGGTTGGTATTCTTTCTTTAGTATTAATTCCATTATGTTACTTTTTAATTCAACAAAATAGTTGGTTAGACTATATTCTTTTAGGTTTATTTGTATTTATAGCATACTCTTTAGTAAAAGCAGGAATTGATGCAGATACAAAAGAAAGTGTAAAAGTTTGGAAAGATAGGATGATTGCATTAATCATTTTTATGGTTATAAACATAACATTCTGGGCCTGTTTTGAGCAAGCTGGAACATCGTTAACATTATTTGCAGATAGAAACGTTGATAGAAGTATTTTTGGTTGGGAAATGCCAGCTTCAATGACACAGTTCTTCAATCCATTTTTCATTATTGTATTTGGATCTATATTTTCAGTAATGTGGGTTAAGCTTTCTAAAATTGGAAAAAATCCTAGTATTCCTCTAAAATTTGCTTTTGGTATTATTCAATTAGCGTTAGGTTTCTTAATTACTCAAGTAGGTTTACAATTTGTAAATGAAGCATATCAAGTACCTTTATTAACTTTAGTGTTTTTATACTTATTACATACAACAGGAGAATTATTCTTATCACCAATTGGGCTTTCAATGGTAACAAAATTATCTCCAAAAAGTATGGCTGGTACAGCAATGGGAGCTTGGTTTTTAAGTTTTGCTATTGCCAACTATGTTGGTGGACAAATTGCTGCTTTAACCGGAGGGCATAGTGATAGCGGTGAAAAAATGACAGCTGCAGAAGGTTTAGATAAGTACATAACTACTTTCTCTACAATTGGTTTTGTTTTATTAGGAATAGCATTACTAATTATTTTACTTAATAAACCATTAAAGAAATTAATGCACGGAGTAGAATAATTTCAGTATTATAAATGAACATCAAAAAATAATATAAATATGTAAAAAGCTCATACAAATAATTGTATGAGCTTTTTACATATAATTTCAAATTAAAAAATATAATAATGAGTACAGAAAAAAAATCATTTTTCGGAGTTATGAAATCCTATAACAAAGGGTTTTGGGTTGCAAGTATAATGGAATTATTTGAACGCTGGGCTTGGTATGGTTTATTTGCCGTTTTAGCTTTATACTTAACAGGATCAACAGATAATGGTGGACTAGGATTTACACACACCGAAAAAGGTCAAATTATGGGTATTGTAACCGCAATTCTTTACTTACTACCTATGATAACTGGTGTAATTGCCGATAAAATAGGTTATAAATTATCGCTTATAATTGCTTATCTACTTTTAATTTCAGGTTACTATGTAATGGGCGAAGTCACAAGCTATTCTTCTGTATTTTTAGTTTTCTTATGGGTTGCAGTTGGTGCTGCAATGTTCAAACCAGTTGCTTCAGCAATTATTACAAAAAATACCGATGAATCAAACTCAACACTTGGATTTGGTATTTTCTATATGATGGTTAATATTGGAGGTTTTGTTGGCCCTGCATTTTCATCGACACTAAGAACTCAATTTGGTTGGAAAATTGTATTCCTTCAAGCAGCTATCGTAATTGCTATTAACCTTGTAATACTAATATTCTTCTACAAAGAAAAAGACAGAGTTAAATCTACAGAATCAATGGGTGAAGCTATAATTAGTTCATTTAAAAACATTATTGAAGCTGTTAAAGATAGTCGTCTTTCTGTACTACTTATTATTATGGTTGGTTTTTGGACAATGTTCAACCAACTATTTTATACATTACCAACATTTATTGAAGATTGGGTAAACACTAAAGCATTACATGATTCTATAGCAAATGTATCTCCTTGGATTGCAAGTGCAATGAGTGGTGGTGGTGATTCTGTAAATCCTGAAATGTTAATTAATCTTGATGCAGGATCTATTATATTATTTCAATTAATCGTATCTTACTTTGTATTAAGAATGCGCCATGTAAGTGCAATGATAACTGGTTTTATAATTGCTGCAATTGGTATTGGAATCACGTTCTACACAGGTAATGGTTTATATACAATTTTAGGTATTATGATTTTTGCTATCGGAGAAATGATGACAAATCCAACTTTCTCTTCTTTTATTGCTTTAATATCACCTAAAGGAAAAGAAGCTCTATATATGGGTACATACTTTTTACCTATATTTTTAGGAAACTTTTTAACCACATTTATTTCAGGAAATTTATACCAAGCTTGGTCTGATAAATTAAGTTTATTACAGGCTGAAATGACAACTAGAGGTATTAAAATGCCTGAGGTTACAAAAGAATTTAGTAAGAATGACTACTTTGCTTTGGCTTCAGAAAAACTAGGTATGAATGAAAATGAAATGACGCAATTAATTTGGGACAATTATCAACCAAATAAAATATGGTATGTTATTGTTGGTATAGGAATTGTAACAATTTTAGCATTATCAATTTATGATAAAATGGTAATTAAACCAAAAGAAAAAGCTGCTGCCGAAGCATAATTTAAAATATTATATATGAACTCATCAAAAAACAACGAATTTTTTGAAACTCAAGTACTAGGACATCCTTCAGGATTATTTGTACTATTTTTTACTGAAATGTGGGAGCGTTTTTCATTTTATGGAATGCGTGCTTTATTGGTATTATTTTTAGTTAGTTCTTTAGGTATAGGTGGCTGGGATTGGCCTCGTGAAAATGCATTAGCATTGTACGGAACCTACCTTGCGCTACTTTACTTAACTCCAATTATTGGAGGAACTTTAGCCGACAAATATTTAGGAAACAGAAAAGCAATTATTATAGGTGCACTTATTATGACTTTAGGTCATGCAAGTATGGCTATAGAGTCTAATCCGTTATTTTTATACTTAGGTTTGCTTTTATTAGTAATTGGTACAGGTTTTTTTAAACCTAATATGAGTTCATTTATTTCAATTTTATACAAAGATTTTCCTGAGAAAAAAGATGGTGCTTACACCATTTTTTATATGGGCGTAAACGCTGGTGCCTTTCTTGGTATTATGCTTTGCGGTTATTTAGGTGAAATTTTAGGATGGAGCTGGGGATTTGGATTGGCTGGTATTTTTATGTTGTTGGGATTACTTCAATTTACATTGGCGCAAGGTATTTTTGGTGAAGCTGGAAATAAACCAAACGTAGTAAACAAAAAAATTGAAGCTGATGATCATACAGAAATAGAAGACAAATTAAATCCGTTTACTTTAATTGATAAAATTTTAATTGTAATTGTTGCAACTTTTGGATTAACTTGGGTTATTAATGATCCTTTATCTAAAATTGGAGATGTTAACTTTTTAGAATTTGGAGGAACAGACTATTCAGGTCAAACAATTATAATAACACTAATTTTATTTTTAGTTTTAATTGCTACTCGTATTGCTAGGTATAGCAAAATTACAAGAGATAAAATGATTGCAGTTGTTGTAATTGCTTTTTTCATTATCTTTTTCTGGGCTTCATTTGAACAAGCTGGTGGGTCTATGAGTATTTTTGCAAAAGATTATACCAACAGAATACTATCTGGTAATGCTGCCTTTATTTTTAACATAGTTGATGTTATTATAACTGTTGTACCTATTGCTTTAATTACTTGGGTTCTTTTCTTGTTATTTAAACAAACATTTAAAAAGTATTTAATTTCAAATTTAATATTAGGATTTAGTTTTATACTTATTTGGGGAATTGTTGGTTGGAAAATTTATAACAACTTCAACACATATTCATACGAAATAACTTACAACACTTATAAAACATCTGTAGATAAAGATGCAAAACCGCAAATTATTACTTCGGAAACAGCAGTGTCTGAAAATGCAGTTTTAGGTACACAAACTACCGTAATAAGAACTGCTAATGAATTTGCAGCTAATGATAAATTATCTATTATTGATATAGATAAAAAAGGTGTTAAGTTTAAATATTTAACTGAAGATCAGGCAGCAAATATAAATACTAGTATTAATGCAAAAATTGTTCGTAAAAAAGAAAATGAGATTGAAATTCCGGCAACTTGGTTTTTAATATTAAACTCATTATTTATTATTGCATTTGCTCCTCTATTTTCTAAATGGTGGGAAAGTAAATATAACCCAGCACCAGCTTATAAATACGCCATTGGTTTATTCTTTTTAGGTGTTGGATTTGCATTTTTAGCTTTTGGTGCAACTGGAATTCCACGTGGTGCTACAACGGCCTCTGTAAGTATTCTTTGGCTTGTACTAGCTTATTTATTCCATACTTTGGGTGAGCTTTGTGTTTCACCAGTAGGTTTATCGTATGTTAGTAAACTTGTACCTGCACGTATGATTGCTTTTATGTTTGGAGTTTGGTACTTAGCATTAGCAATAGGTAATAAAACATCAGGAAAAATGGGTGCAATGATTGATGTTATTACTGAAAAGTATGACATTGCAACGTTCTTTTTAATTTTTACATTTGTACCATTAATTATTGGTGTAATTGCTATTTTATTAAACCCTGTACTTAAAAAACTAATGCACGGTGTAAAATAAGTTACACGCTAATAAATTTTCATTTGTAATTTTGGCACACCATTTGCGTCAAACGTTAAGGAAATTAATACTAATAATAAAAAATTAATACATTGAAAAAACTACTAATTTTATCAATAACGCTTTTCAGTTTTACAATTTCAGCTCAAAAAATTAATTGGATGAGTTTAGAAGAAGCTGTTGAAGCTCAGAAAACAAATCCTAAAAAAATATTTATAGATGCCTACACATTGTGGTGTGGACCTTGTAAAATGCTCGACAAAAACACATTTAACAATAAAGATGTTGCAAGTTTTATAAATGAAAATTATTACGCAGTAAAATTTAATGCTGAAGGTAATGAATCAATTAATTTTAAAGGAAATACTTTTACCAACCCTAACTATGATGCTAGCAAAGGAAATGGTAGAAATAGTTCTCATCAGTTATCTCAATATTTTAGTATTAGAGCATACCCTACTTTAGTGTTTTTAGATGAAGAAGCTAATTTAATAGCTCCTTTACCAGGTTATAAAACACCAAAACAATTGGAACTATATTTAAAGTTATTTAAATCTGATGATTATAAAAATATTACTGAAAAAGGTGATTGGGAAAAATATCAAACAGATTTTACATACGAGTTTAAGGAATAATTAAATTTTCCTTTAATATAAAAGCTCCTTTTTGCATAGTATTGTAAAAAGGAGTTTTTGTTTTTATACAGCTCTGCTCCCACTTTTCTGCATAGCTTTTATAATTTGAACCATCAGCAATAATTAGTCTTGGTTTATAAAAAGCAATCACTCTTTCTAAATTTATTTTTGGTGAATTTTGCAAAACAATAATTGTTGGTTTTATAGTTTGAAATTGATACAAACCTAAAGTATCAATTACTAAAATAACATCTTCATTATAACCATGTAAATTCTTATTAAAATAATTTGAAATTTTAGGGCGGTTCAAATTACGTTTTAACAAATAGTTGTCTAAATTATAGTTATTCGAATTAATAGTATCAGATTTAAATACGCTTATCTGTTTTCCAACTCTTTTAAGTTTTAAACTTCCTTTAGATTGGTTAAACACAATAAACTCACTTGTATTTATTACTGTATACTTTTCAAAAAACAATACCGAAATCAGCAAAACAATACTAACAAGAAATAACACCATTCTGTAAAACAATTTTTTTTCTACCCATTTAAAAAACAGTAAAACAACCAAATAAATTGAAAGCATTAGAATTAATGAAATTGCAATTTTTTCAACAATAAACACTTCCTGATTCGAAATAAATTCAACAAATAAATTGAGCTTTTGCAATATATACATATAAGTTTTAGCCAAAAATTCAGGAAGAAAATTAATTAATGACAATACTATTACAATAAAACCTAAAATTAAAACAGCTCCTAATACTGGTATTATTACCAAATTTGAAATAAAAAACAAACCTGGAAACTGATGAAAATAAAATATACTTAAAGGAGCAACACCAATTTGAGCTGCCAACGAAACAGTAAATAACTGCCAAAAATAGTTTACAAATTTATACTTAGGTTTCCAAACACTGCTAATTTTTGGCTGCAACCAAACAATTGAAAAAACTGCTAAATAACTTAACTGAAATCCAACTTCAAACAAATAATTAGGATTAAATAACACCAAGAAAAATATTGAGATAAAGAGCGTATTGTAAATATTAGAAGGTTTATTTAAATACATTCCAATTGTTACCGCACTAAACATTGTAACCGCCCTAACTACTGAAGGTGATAATCCTGCTATAATTGCATATAACCATAAACAACAAATAATTAATACAGAAGCAATTATTTTTCCATTTTTGAAATAAGCAATAGGTTTAAATAAAAAATTAAAAATCAATAAAATAATTCCAATATGCAAACCAGATACTGCCAAAATATGAATTGCGCCAGCCCTAGAATAACTATCTAACAAATTAGAAGTAACGGTTTGTCGCTGACCTAACAACAATGCATTTATTACGGCTAACTCATTATTTTTAAAACCATCTTTTATTAATGAATTATTGATTCGTTTTCTAAACCTTTCTGCATAACCAACTATAGTTTTATTTCTAAAGTTCAACTTTTTATATTCATTTTTATAAATAGTAACTTGATGAAAAACTTGCTTATTATTTAAATACTTTTTATAACTAAACCTGTTTGGATTATCGGCTTTAGCAATAGTTGTAAATGGCTGCTTAAAATAAATAACATCATTAATTTCTAATAAACTTAAACTGTCTTTTTGAATACTCAACAGCAAATTTCCAGAAACTTTATGAGATCTAACCGCTTTAACTTCTGCTATATATTTATTATAATAACTCGATGATTTTAATACTTTTTTAATTGAAACTACACTGTTTACCAAAGTATTATCTTCAACATTAAAATTTGTATAATGATTTGCTTTATTAAAATGATTTTTAAATTCTACTGAAGAAATTCCAATAGTAAAGGAAAGTACAAATGTTAAAATTGTAAATAAATAGGATGTTTTATAGCTTGTTTTTGAAATTAAAAATACAATTCCTAAACCCAATAAAAGCACAGCTAAAACAATCAAAATAACTTTTATAGAAATATCAATAACACCTAATGAAGTTATCAATATTCCAAAAATTAAAAAGATTGTAAGTTGTACAGGTACAAACTTAAACATCTTAATCATAGCGTTATAAAACTACAAAAAAATATTTAGTTTTAATTTAACCTTTTTTACTTGATACTTTTATTAAATTTTAGCGTTTTTTAGTATAAGCTCAACAGTTTTTTTAGAGGCTCCTTTGCCTCCTAATTTTTTTTCTAAATCGAAGTAATCTAAAAACATTTGATCACGATCTTTTCCTTCAATTATTTTTTGAAGTTCAACAGTTAAAGATTCTTCTGTTAAATCGTCTTGAATTAATTCTTTAACAACCTCTTTATCCATAATTAAATTCACCAAAGAAATAAACTTTAAGTTTATCAATCGTTTACCAATTTGATAGCTTAACCAACTAGTTTTATAGCAAACAATTTCTGGAACTTTAAACAAGGCTGTTTCTAATGTAGCTGTACCAGAAGTTACAATTGCTGCGTAAGAAATAGACAATAAATCGTATGTTTTATTACTAACAAACTGCACATTTTCACTTGTAATAAATTGCTTGTAAAACTCGTAATCTTGACTAGGCGCACCAGCAATAACAAACTGGAAGTTATTAAATTTTGCAGGCATTTTTAACATTACAGAAAGCAACTTGGTAATTTCTTGTTTTCTACTTCCTGGCAATAAAGCAATTATTGGTTTATTAGATAAATTATGTTTCGTTCTAAAATCATTTTCACTAATTTGAACTCTATTAGAAATAGCATCTAATAACGGATGTCCAACAAAATTCACTTCATAATTAAACTTTTTATAAAAATCTTTTACAAAAGGTAATATTACATACATTTCATCAATATCTCGTTTTATAGCTTTAACTCTACCCGATCTACTTGCCCAAACTTGCGGAGAAATGTAATAAATAGTATTAAAATTTTCAGCTTTAGCCCATTTAGCTATTCGTAAATTAAATCCAGAATTATCAATAAAAATTAACTTATCTGGATTAAATTCTAAAATATCTTTTTTACAGAATTTTATAAACCCTAAAATGGTAGATAGGTTTTTAATAACTTCTGCAAACCCCATAAAAGCTCGCTCTTTATAATGCTTTACAAGTGTTCCGCCGGCAGTTTCCATTAAATCTCCACCCCAACATCTTATATCAGCATTTTTATCCTGTATTTTAAGTTGTTTTATAAGGTTAGATCCGTGTAAATCTCCAGATGCTTCGCCTGCAATTATATAATATTTCATTATTATTTGTTGAAACGTTAAATGTTTAAAAATTTAGTTATTTAATAAACTTTTACCAATAATTTAATCTTCAGTTTTTAGTTTTTTTACACTCTCTTTTTTTCTACTTCTAGAAAAACAATGTTAAAACCGCTACCAATATAGCTATAATAAAAGACGCTATTAAAACACCTCTTGCTCTATAAATCTGATTCTTTTTTAAAAACACAAAGAACACAAAAAAATTAGCAATAGCACCCAATACCAATACCTTACTTTCTAAATTACCTTCAATAATTAATGCTAAACTTTTTTCGAAACTGTACTTAGAATAAAACTCAACAAAAAGAAAACAACCAATTAGTGTTGCAATAGCTGCTGCTATAATACCTATTCCTATTTCTTTATATATTTTTCCTTTTGAAATCATTTTAATCTAAATTCCAAGAGTTTAATTTTTGAATAAAATGATGCGCAGTTAAATCGAATTGAACAGGAACCATAGAAATATAATTATTTGCAAGCGCCCACTCATCTGTATCTTCTCCATTATCCATATTGGTAAATTTACCTGTTAACCAGTAATATGTTTTTCCTTGTGGATTTTTTCTTTTATCAAATTCTTCTACCCAATTTGCGCGAGCTTGTCTGCACACTTTTACACCTTTAAATGTTTCTGCTTTTGGAAAATTAACGTTTAACACAACACCTTCTGGCAAACCATTTTCTATAACATTTAGGGTTATTTTTTTAATATGCGCTTTTAAAGGTTCAAAATTAGCATCCCAAGAATAATCTAATAATGAAAATCCAATAGCAGGAATACCTTCTACTCCTGCCTCAACAGCAGCACTCATTGTACCAGAATAAATTACGTTAATAGATGAGTTTGAACCGTGATTTATACCCGAAACACATAAATCTGGTTTACGTTTCATAATTTCACTTACAGCAATTTTAATACAATCTGCAGGTGTACCAGAAGTTTTATATTCTACTTGCGGGCCATCATCCACCTTAATTTTACTACAATGTAAAATATTATCAATAGTTACAGCATGACCCATACCGCTTTGCGGACCATCTGGAGCCACAACTACAACATCACCAATTTCGTTCATAACGCTAATTAATGTTCTAATTCCAGGAGCTGTAATTCCATCGTCATTAGACACTAAAATTAAGGGTCTTTTACTCATAATAATCTATTTTGAAACAACAAAATTACTATAAATTATCCTGTTTCAACTTAATAAACTTTAACATTTTATAAAGATTCATTTTACCACATTATAAGTAATATTGTAAATACTAAACAAAATAGTAGCCCTTTTTGTAGTTATTTTAGTATCTCCACAAGGTTATTTATAAAAAAAAGTTAAATTAGTCACTCACTAAAATAATGGCATTGTTTTAGTAGTTATAAAACATATAAAAAACAGTATTGACAGATGATGAATAGAAAATTCAAATTTATTTTACCGATTGTAGTAGCTTTTAGTTTTTTAATAGCTGTTCCAATCAATGCAAACAACAATCCAAAAGATAAAGTATTACTTACAATTTTAAAATATGTTTTAACTCAAGGTCATTATAAACCACAAGAAATTGACGATGATTTTTCTAAAAGAGTTTATACTAATTTTATTGATAGATTAGACCCTTCTAAACGTTACTTTTTAGAAAGTGATATTGAAGAGTTTTCTAAGTATAAAACATTAATTGATGATCAAATTAAAAATGAAGATTTAACTTTCTTCTATTTAGTTTACAATCGTTTTGACCAGCGTTTTAAAGAAGGACAAATATATTATGAAGAGATTTTAGAAAACGAATTTAACTTCAACAAAAAAGAAACATTAGATGTTGATTATGAAAATAAAGATTTTGCTAAAACACAAGCACAATTAATTCAAAATTGGTTAAAACAATTAAAATTTAGCACCTTATCTAGACTACACGATAAAGTTATAGCAGAACAAGACAAGAAAAAAGAAGACAAAACATACAAAGTAAAATCGTTTAAAGAACTTGAAATTGAAGCTAGAGAAGCTACTTTATCTAATATGAACGATTTTTATGAAAGAATGGACGAGCTGACTTATTCAGACTGGTTTTCTACATATATAAATTGTATTTCTGAAGATTTTGACCCGCATACAACATACTTTGACCCAATGGTTAAAAAGCGTTTTGATATTTCTATGGCTGGTAAGCTTGAAGGTATTGGAGCTCGTTTAATGAAAAAAAACGATTACACAAAAGTAAGCGAGTTAATTTCTGGAGGTCCAGCTTGGAAACAAGGAGAGTTAGAAGTTGAAGATTTAATTGTAAAAGTTGCACAAGGTGATGAAGAACCTGTAGATATTGTTGGTATGCGTTTAGATGATGCTATTGAATATATAAAAGGTAAAAAAGGTACAGAAGTTAAACTAACCGTTAAAAAAATTGATGGTAGTATGAAAACAATTTCAATTATTAGAGATGTTGTAGAGCTTGAAGAAACTTTTGTAAAATCTACTGTTGTAAAAAAAGAAGGTAAAACTTTTGGTGTAATTAATTTACCTAAATTCTATATAGATTTTGACGAAAAAAATTATAGAAATTCAACAACAGATATGGCTCTAGAAATTGAGCGACTAAAAAAAGAAAATATTGAAGGTTTAGTTATAGACTTAAGAAATAACGGTGGTGGTTCTTTAAAAACGGCCATCGAAATTTCAGGTTTGTTTATTGAAAAAGGACCTGTAGTACAAGTAAAATATAGAGGTCAGCCAGCAGCAGTACAAAAAGACAAAGATTCTAGCGTACAATGGGATGGACCCTTAGTTGTTATGGTAAACGAATTGTCTGCTTCTGCTTCTGAAATTTTTGCAGCCGCAATGCAAGACTATGGTAGAGCTATAATTATTGGTGGTAAACAAACCTATGGTAAAGGTACCGTACAAAGCGTTTTAGATTTAAATAAATACACCAACATAAAAGAAGATATTGGAGCTTTAAAAATGACCATTCAAAAGTTTTATAGAGTTAATGGTGGCTCAACACAACTTGAGGGTGTAAAAAGCGATATTATGTTACCTAGTAGATATAGTTATATGGAAATTGGTGAGCGTGATTTAGAGAATCCTCTAAAATTTGATAGAGTTCCTGAAGCTACTTATACTCGTTGGGATAATTATTCGAACTTTGATAAAGTTGTAGACAATAGCAGAAAAAGAATTTCATCGAATAAATATTTTAAATTAATTGATGAAAATGCAAAGTGGTTAAAAAAATCTCAAGACGATTCTATTATTTATTTAAACTACGAAGCTTATAAAAAAGATTTAAAAGCACACGAAGATGCTGCAAGTAAATTTAAAGACTTAAAAGATTTTACAACAAAACTTACATACAAGTCTCCAATATACGAGTTAGAACTTACTAAAAACGATGAAGATTTGGCTAAAAAACGTGAGACTTGGCATAAAAATTTAAAAAAGGACATATACCTTTCTGAAGCTTTAAACGTTTTAGCTGATTTAAAAATTAAGCCTTCGCATATATTAGTTAAAAACTAATACTAAAATTGTAAATTTACGCTTGAAATTACAAGCATTTGAAAAATACAAACAACTCATTAACGGATTTAGCACTTCAGAAGTTTAAAAAAAACACTACTGGAGTGCTAAGTTTTTGGTACATTATTGTTTGTGGCCTTGTTGCTATATTTGCTTATTTATTAGCCCCTGATAATAGTAGCAATGCAAACCAAATGCATTTAGAAATACACTCTAAAAAACCTGGTTTTAATGTTCAAATGCTAACACTGCCTTCAGAAAAAAAAATAGATCAAACTTTTTTTAACAAACTTTTTTACGGCAATAAAAACGCAGCAGCAGAAATTCCAATTTCTAACTATTCAATTTCAAATAACGAATTAACGTATACATTATATTCAGAAAATATTAAAACTGCTATTTCAAAAACTATAGATACTTCAACCTATAAAAACGCAGATATTTCAACATTTATAACATCTAAAACTTTTTATTTAGGTACAGACAAATATGGGCGTGATTTATTAAGTAGAATGTTAATTGGTACTCGTATTTCTTTTTTTATTGGGTTTATTGCTGTATTTATATCCTTAGTTATAGGAATTTCAGTTGGTGCTGTTGCAGGGTATTTTGGAGGTAAAGTTGATACTTTTATAATGTGGTTAATAAACATAACTTGGTCTATTCCTACACTTTTATTAGTAATTGCAATAACATTAGCTTTAGGCAAAGGTTTTTGGCAAGTTTTTATTGCGGTTGGTTTAACTATGTGGGTAGAAGTTGCTCGTGTTGTTAGAGGTCAAATTATGAGTAGTAAACAAATGCAATATGTTGAAGCCGCTAAAGCATTAGGCTTTTCGAATTTTAGAATAATTTTTAAACATATTCTACCCAATATTATGGCTCCTGTAATTGTAATTTCTGCAGCAAATTTTGCAGGTGCAATTTTAATAGAAAGCGGACTTAGCTTTTTAGGTATTGGAGCACAACCACCTACTCCATCCTGGGGTGCAATGATTAAAGATCATTATAGCTATATTATTTTAGGTAAAGCCTACTTGGCTATTATTCCTGGCTTAGCTATTATGAGTTTAGTAATGGCTTTTATGCTTATAGGTAACGCTTTACGAGATGCTTTGGATGTTAAAAGCTAAACTCTTCTTCACTTTATCTAACCAAATCGACAGTTTATAGGTTGCCCATTTTAATTTCTAAAACAGATACATACATTTGTTTAACAAGTAATTATATGAATTAATTGTAAATGAATTTTGAGAGGAAAATTGATTTAATATTTGACTGAGAAAAAGACTAGTATCCCCCGCATTTTTATTTACACAAAGGCAGTTGTTTATATTAAATAGCTGCTTTTTCAGTTAATCAAATCAAGGGTACACTTTATCGAATGATACTATTTTTAGAAATGAATCTAATTTAAGTTTGTTTAAGTTTAAAACGAATAAAATAAAAAATAAAATTATGAAAACACTATTTAAAATAGCTCTTTTAATATTAACAATTAGTTTTTCTAGTTGCGATAATGACAACCCAACTACTCCTAATTTAGATGATTGCAATTATGCTGGTTTCACTTTTTACGATAATACAAACACCACTCAAACATTAATTCCTGAATCTGATTTAACTACAGATTATTTTAATACCTCTAGCAATGGTCCTGAAGTAGAAATATATAAAACTACCGATCCAGGAAATTTTTGGTTTGTTACACAAGTTTTAAATTTAAATGGAACTGGAACTGGGCAATTAAGTGTTAACGGAACTATATACAATGTAAATGTAACTTGCCAAAGAGCTGGAACTGCTGTTGGCGAAGAGTTAAGATTCGATATTACTGCTAGCGGTTTAGAGGCTGAATATTGTGTGGTTATAGATTTATTTCACTAAATATAAACTTTAAAAATACTATGAGAAATTTACCTAAAATACTTGTAGTTTTAGCACTACTATTTATTGTTAGTTGCAAAAATACTTCAAAAGAAAAAAAAATAAACAGTACTAAAACTAAGGTAGAGAACAAAGCACTTTCTGATGCTGAAAAAACAGCCATTGTTAAGTATTATTTAACTAACGATAGAAAACTAAGCGAAAAAGATATTTTTAAAATAATATTTTTGAATGATGGTGTAGACAATGTTAAAGTTATACATTATGAAGGTAGAGACTCGTTTTTTACCTTTAAATTTTCTAAAGCACAAGATTATTATACTAAACATTTCAAAAAATAAACTTATAAATAAATAAATTGTTTAATTTAGTTTTTCAACTATACTAAAATTGAATAAAAAAAAACGCTATATAATTATTGTTTTCACATTATTTATGTGGAGTTTTTGTTTTGCTCAACAATACACAAATTACACTACCAAAAACGGATTACCTAGTAATCATATATACACCATAAGGCAAGATCATAATGGCTTTGTTTGGTTTTTAACAGACAAAGGAATGGTTAAATACAATGGTAATAATTTTAAAGTTTTTACTACAAAACAAGGTTTGCCTAACAACGATGTTTGGGAGGCTATGATTTCTTCGGATTCTAAAATGTGGTATTTTTCAAAATCGTCAGAGCTTGGTTATATAAAAAACGATAGTGTTTATAAGTTTCCTAATGCAATTGAAGGCGAAATAATGAACCCTATTTACTCTAACCAAGTTGGAGACAGTATATATCCAACTGGCCCAAGAGAATCGTACAAATTAAAAAATAACAAATGGCAAAAAATAAAATCTAGTTCAATTAAATCTCATGGAGAATCATTTGTTATACACAAAAAGGTTAAATCTATACTTACAAACCTAAGTGCAAATGAAATTAGAATTGTAAACAAAAAGGATAAAGTAATAAAAACAATTCAACTTCCAGAACGGTATGAAATGATTACTCGAAGAAAACAAATTAATGATAGCTTGTTTACTTGGATATCTTCAAAAAAATACAACATTTTAAATTTAAACACACTAAAATTCACCAATATAAGTTTTAAAGATGAAATTGGGTTAGAGGAAGTTGTACACGCTAGAATTACTATTATTAATCATGAGCTGCAAGTTTCTGGAACTGGCGTGGTTGCTGTTTTAGATAAAAATTTTAGAATGAAAAACCCTTTCTTTTTCCCAAAAGAAATTAAATCTCATTTTGCGCTAATTGATAAAACCAATACTATATGGTTGGCAACGTTCTCTAACGGTATTTATAAACTTCCTTATGTAAAACGAAACTTAACTTATAATTTAACTAATAACAAAACTGGAAAATTTAGTCTAATAAACAACAGTTTGTATACAACTGTTTTTAATAAAGGTTTTTTTAAATACAATAATAAAACCAAAACTTTTGATTCTTTTTTAAATGTAAAAGAATACCCTTTTAAAGCTGCTGAAATTAAAGAGTTTAATACAGTTATTTTTCCTTCAAAATATAAATTTACCACATTAAAAAAAGGAAAACTAAATACTCAAAACTTTAAAAATGTTCTTCCTGGAACTAACCCCTATGGTTTTCAATTTGTTTCTTTTGAAAATAGTATTTACAGCCTGTTTTCATTTGGATTAAACAAAATAAATCCAAAAAACATAACCATTGAAAAGGAGTACAAGCAGTCTGGATGCAACCAATTAATTACGTTTAAAAACAAGTTAATAATTGCCACAAATAATGGTTTAAAAGAGTTTAATAAAGGAAATATTACACCTTTATTAATTTCAAACAAAAAAATAAAAAAACCCATTTTAACTATTGACAAAATTTCAGATAGCATTTTACTTTTAAATACTGATGGCTTTGGAAGCTACATTACTAACTTAAAAACAATTAAACAGCTACCGTATACCAATTTTTTAACTGTTGAAGATGCTTATATAGAAAACAATTCTATTTGGTTAGCTACTAACGAAGGAATTTTAAAATACACTAAAAATGAAAACAATTATAAGTTTATAAAAAAATTAACCATTAGCCATGGTTTACCATCTAATAACATAAATGATATAATAATACATAACAATAAAATTTTTGCTAGTACACATAATGGTATTGTGGTTATACCTAAAAACCAAGAGAGTATTTCGCAATTTCTAAATATTTATATAGATAAAGCTTTATATAACAACACCAATATAACAAGTAATAATTCTACAATTGAATACGAAAACGATAACAATGTTTCTATTACCGTTTCTAGTATAAATTATGATGAAAGCTCTAAAGATATTAGCTATAAATATAAATTATTACCTGGCCAACATAAATGGATTACTACTACTTCAAAAACTTTAAACTTTACAGATTTACCTCCAAATAATTATACTTTAAGCCTGGTTTCAAATGGCATTAATAAAAATTTTAGCTTTAAAATAACTCCGCTTTGGTACCAAACAGTACTGTTTAAATTATTTTTTACAACTTCTTCAATTCTTTTACTTGTTTACATTTTAATGAAAATAAGAACTAGAGAATTAGCTAAGAAAACGGCTAAACTTAATACGCAAAAACAACTCGCTGAATTTGAATTACACGCATTACGCTCGCAAATGAATCCTCACTTTGTTTTTAATTCTTTAAACTCCATTCAATATTACATTAATAAAAATGAAATTGAACTATCTGAAAAATACTTGGTGCAATTTTCGAGGCTTATAAGAAAGTTTTTCGATTTTTCTAGAGATAAGTTTATTACGCTTCAACAAGAAATTTCTTTATTAGAAAACTATTTAGAAATTGAAAAAATGCGCTTTGGAAAAGATTTCAACTATCAATTTAATATAGATAACCAATTAAAAATAAATAAACTTAAAATACCCTCAATGCTCTTGCAGCCTATAGTAGAAAATGCTGTAAACCACGGTTTATTTCATAATGAAGGAAAAGGTATTATTAAAATAAATTTCTTCAAAACTGATTTAAATGATTTTACTGTTCAAATTTTGGACAATGGTGTAGGGCTCAAAAAAGCAAAAGAAATTAAAGAGAACTCTATACGAACACACATTTCAAAATCTACAGAAATTATTAAAACTAGAATAGCTTTATTAAACCAATCAAAAGAATGGCTTATAACCTACGAAATTAAAGAGCTTGACAACGAAAATGGAACCTTAGTTCAATTAACTTTTAAAAACAATGAGTAAAAAAATAAACGCCATACTAATTGACGATGAAAAAAATGCATTGGAAAGTTTAGCCTTAAAGGTTAAAAAGTATTTTCCAAACATACAAATAACTCATACTTTTCAAAATCCGCAAGAGGCTCTTATACAAATAAATGCAAACCATCCAGATATTTTGTTTACAGATATCGAAATGCCAGTATTAAGTGGTTTCGATGTATTGTCTAAAATAAAAAATCCAAATTTTGAAATTGTTTTTGTTACAGCATATAATCAATATGCTATTGAAGCAATAAAGCATTGTGCAATTGGCTATATTGTAAAACCAATTGATAATAATGAATTAATAAATGCTGTTAACAACGCTCTTAAAAATATAGAGAAAAAAAATGCCTTAGAAAAAAACGAACAACTTTTAAATAACCTAGTTTCTAGCTCAAAATCAACAATTTCTATACCTACACAAAAAGGGTTAAGCTTTATAAAAATTGAAGATATTATACGCTTTGAAGGAATAGACGGTTACACAAAAATTATTTTACAAAACTCAACAATACTAAGTTCTTACAGCATTGGTAAATTTTCTAAATTAAATAAATTATCAAGCTTTATGTCTGTACATAAATCACATTTTATTAATTTAAATTATATTGCCAACTTTTTAAACGAAGGCTATATTGTTATGGCCAATAACGATTCTATACCTATTGCTAGATCTAGACGAAAAGAATTTTTAGAAAAAATTAAAAACATTTAATCTATTTTAGCCATTCAAAAAAAAATTAACAAATGAAATTTGAAGTAAACTTTAATACCAAATGGTCAGATTTTGATCCAAACCGTCACATGCGTCATACTGCTTATAATGATTATGCTGCAGAAGTAAGAGTCCGTTTTTTTCAAGAACACGGTTTATCTATAAATGAATTTGCAAAACTAAATATTGGTCCAATTTTATTTAAAGAAGAAACTTCTTTTTTAAAAGAAATTCATATCGGCGAAAATATTAATGTGCAAATGGAATTAGAAGGTGTTTCTAAAGGAATAGAACGCTGGAGATTTAACCATCAAATTTTTAATAAAGATGGTGTTTTAGCCGCTGAAATAAAAGTATATGGTGCTTGGATAGATTTGTATAAAAGAAAATTAACAACACCACCAGTTGAGTTTGTAAAAATATTTGCAGATTTACCAAAAACTGAAAACTTTAAAGAAATACCCTTAAAAAGTGCGAAATAGAAAAACCATATATGTTGTTTTAACACTAATATTTACTATCGGTTTTTATTTGTACGATAACTTTTCTGTTGAAGATTTTCAACATATAGCAACTAGTAAAACCGCTGGTAAAGAAAATGATTTTTTACCTACCTCAACAACAGGTCAAATTGTAAAACATAACTTTTACTCACTTTCTTATAGCGAAAAACACGAACAAGCAGAATGGGTTGCTTATAATTTAACTGCAGATCATATTTCAAAAAGTAATTTTAAACGCCCATATTTCGAAAAAGATTTAAAAGTACTATCGCAAAGTGCCCATTATAAAAACTATAAAAATTCAGGTTACGACAAAGGTCATTTATGCCCTGCAGGTGATCGTAGATTTTCAAAATTTGCACACGATGAAACTTTTTTAACAAGTAATATTACACCTCAAAACCATCAATTTAACGCTGGTATTTGGAATAGACTAGAGCAAAAAGCACGTTACTGGGCAACCAAATACAAAAAACTTTACATAGTTACAGGCGGTGTTTTAACAAATAGTTCTAAAACAATAGGCAGCGAAAAAGTTACAGTACCAAATATGTTTTACAAAATAATATTAGACTACCAAGAACCTGAAATTAAAGCAATTGCTTTTTTAATGCCACATAAAGAATCTAACAAAGCACTCTATAAATTTGTAACTTCAATAGATGAAATTGAAAAATTAACAGGTATCGATTTTTTCCCAGAATTAGAAGATTCTCTTGAAAACAAATTAGAAAAATCTAAAAGTTATACCAGTTGGAGTTTTAGGTAATAAAATTTCTTCTATTAAAATTAAAACATAAAAAAAGCTTCTCAAATGAGAAGCTTTTTTTGTGCGGGCGGAGAGACTCGAACTCTCACACCTTGCGGCACTAGATCCTAAGTCTAGCGTGTCTACCAATTCCACCACGCCCGCTTAATTATTGTGGATGCAAATATACACAATAGTTTAATATTGCAAAGTACATTTCAAAAAAATATTTTGCAATTCTAAAACCAAATAAAAAAGTGTATTTTTGGATAAAACAAATCCGAAAAATTAATGGAAAATATTAAAGCATACGTTAATCAACATAAAGATAGATTTATTAATGAATTGATAGAATTATTAAAGATTCCATCAATAAGTGCAGACAGTGCATATAGCCAAGATGTATTGAATACTGCTGAAGCTATAAAAGACTCACTTTCTAAAGCAGGCTGCGATAAAGTAGAAATTTGTGAAACACCTGGCTACCCAATTGTTTATGGAGAAAAAATTATTGATTCTAAGTTACCAACTGTTTTAGTATACGGACATTACGATGTTCAACCAGCTGATCCAATTGAACTTTGGACTTCTCCTCCGTTTGAACCTGTTATAAAAACTACTGATAAACATCCTGATGGTGCCATATTTGCACGTGGAGCTTGTGATGATAAAGGTCAAATGTATATGCACGTAAAAGCATTAGAATATATGACAACACAAGGAGAATTACCTTGTAATGTTAAATTTATGATTGAAGGTGAAGAAGAAATTGGTTCATCTAGCCTAGCTTGGTTTGTAGAGCGCAACCAAGAAAAACTATCGAACGATGTTATTTTAATTTCTGATACGGGAATGATTTCTAACACACAACCATCTATAACTACAGGTTTACGTGGTTTAAGTTATGTAGAAGTAGAAGTAACAGGACCAAATAGAGATTTACATTCTGGTTTATATGGTGGTGCAGTTGCAAACCCAATAAATGTATTAACTAAAATGATTGCTTCATTACACGATGAAAACAACCATATTACTATTCCTGGTTTTTATAATGGTGTTGAAGAGTTATCATTAGAAGAAAGAGCTGAAATGGCAAAAGCTCCATTTTCTTTAGAAGCATACAAAAATGCGTTAGATATTGAAGAAGAATATGGAGAAAAAGGTTACACAACTAACGAGCGTAACTCAATACGTCCAACTCTAGATGTAAATGGTATTTGGGGTGGTTATACTGGTGAAGGTGCAAAAACAGTTATTGCAAGTAAGGCATATGCAAAAATATCTATGCGTTTAGTACCAAACCAAGATTGGGAAAACATTACAGAACTGTTCACAAAACATTTCGAAAGTATTGCTCCAAAAGCAGTAAAAGTTAAAGTAACACCTCATCACGGTGGTCAAGGTTACGTTACACCAATAGATAATGTAGGTTATAAAGCTGCAAACAAAGCTTATACCGAAACTTTTGGAATTCCTGCAATTCCACAACGTTCTGGAGGAAGTATTCCAATTGTAGCTTTATTTGAAAAAGAATTAAAAAGCAAAACAATATTAATGGGCTTTGGTTTAGATAGCGATGCTATTCACTCGCCAAACGAACATTTTGGAATTTTCAATTATTTAAAAGGTATTGAAACTATTCCTTTATTTTACAAGTACTTTGTAGAAATGAATAAATAATAATTCTATTTAAAAAATCTAGTTAAAACAAAAAAGCCAGTAATTTAAATTACTGGCTTTTTTAAAATCTTAATTTTTTTTCTTTACAGCTTTATTAACATCAATAAATTTAATTACTTTATAAATCCGCACATTACGTTCACCAACATAATTCTCTTTCCAATCTGCATAAAAATCTTCAGGAAAATCCATATCCGGAAAATCATTTGGACCTAATGCATCTTTCAATGTAGAAAATATATCATAAGAAAAAGTTTTATACTTAAACTCTTCAGATTTTGGAGTTAATATTAAAGAATTTCCCCATCCTTTAACATTCGTTTTGCCTTCATCCATTGCTTTTTTAAAAAATGGCTTCACTTTTTCTGCTTCAAAATTTAAATGCCACCAAGTATTTTTCATATTATGATAATTAATACGCATATATTTAAAATCTCTTTCAGGAACAACATCTACCCCTTGAATATGGTTTCCTAAATCGCGTAGAAAAATTTTATCCGTAGTAGAGCTTATTTCTCGAGCATCCATATCCTTAAACTTCATTTTTGGAAAAAGTTTAGTTATACTTTTCCAGTCTACTTCTTTATCAATATCTACAAAAGTATTTATTCTTAAAATATTTGGTTCGTTTAGTTGATTTTCTCCACCTACTCTTTTTAACACTGCCCAATAAGTTAAATTTCCCTTTTTCATTTCACTTTCAGCAAATTTACTCCAATAAACAACCTCTCTATTAATGTAGTCATCCATATCTTTAGGAGCAACATACCTATATTCGTGAGTAGTAAATTCTTGCGCATTAATACATACTAAATTAAATAATGCAACAAACAGAACAACAATAATTTTTCTCATAATAATAAAAGTTTAGGTTAGTACTAATATATTTTAAATATCAATTTCACTTTTTATTATTGGGGCTGGGGAATACATTTTTAAAGCTAATTTTAAAAACTTTAATCAACCTACATGGGAATTAATTGTATTAAATATAACAAAAAAGCCTGTAAATAAGAAATTTACAGGCCATTATCTTTGTAACTTTATTACTTAAATCTTTTTAACGTAATCTGTTATAATTACAATTTGAGTTGGTCCAACTTTACCTTCAATATACTTTTCGTTATCTCTATCTAAAGAAATTCGTCTAACAGCAGTACCTTGTTTAGCTACCATACTAGAACCTTTTACTTTTAAATCTTTTATTAAAACTACAGAATCTCCTGCCTCTAAAATAACACCATTTACATCTCTATGTATAACTTTATCCTCTTCAACCTCTCCTTCACCAGTAGCTTTAGCCCATTCTAAGTTTTCTTCATCTAAATACATCATATCCAACAAATCTTGTGGCCAACCTTCAGCACGCAAACGCGTTAACATTCTCCAAGCCACTACCTGTACAGCAGTAACTTCGCTCCACATACTATCGTTTAAACAACGCCAGTGGTTAGCATCCATAGTTTCGGCATCTTCTATTTGAGAATTACATACAGCACAAACAGCAATACTTTCTTTAGATGGCTCAACAGCATAAGCCTTTAAATTCTCGTCTGAACCACACAATTCACACATACCATTACTTCGTTTTTCTAACTCTCTCGATAAACTCATTCTTTTTATTTTTTTGAAATGCAAAAATACACTTATTAAATGAATCAATTACAATTTGGGTGTTCCTTTTCGTTACTCTCAAAGTCGGGCTATACGCTACAAGTCCTCGCTAACGCTGTGGGCTTTTCACTGCTATCCCTAACACAATAAAAATTTAATACTTTAGTTTTTATATAAACTACTTCTATCATTTAACATTTCTGTAATACAATAACTTTAAAAATTTAACGTTCTTTGCATAACAAACTACTATGTTATGCTTAAACAATTCTTTTGGATGTGCTCTGGTGCAGACACAACTATATTAAAAAACAGCTCAATAGCTGAACAAAACAAATTTGCAGGAATTGGAGGCACTGTGTTTTTTACAGCTGTAATGGCATTTATAGCATCGGCTTATGCACTATATACAGTATTCGACAATTATTATACTGCCATATTTTTTGGTTTAATTTGGGCATTACTTATTTTTAATTTAGACCGTTTTATAGTTTCAACAATTAAAAAAAACGATAGTAAATGGAAAGAGTTTATACAAGCAGCACCTCGTTTAGTTTTAGCAATTATTATTGCCGTTGTAATTTCAAAACCATTAGAACTAAAAATATTTGAAAAAGAAATAAATCAAGTATTACTAACTCAAAAAAACGACCTAACACTTGCAAATAAAACTCAAATAGCAACTCAATTTACACCCGAAATAGAAAAAATTAATTCAGAAATAAATGCATTAAAACAAGAAATTGAAGAAAAGCAGACAGAAACTGACAACCTATACAACACGTATATTACAGAAGCTGAAGGCACTGCTGGCACTAAATTATTAGGCAAAGGACCTGTATACAAAGAAAAACGCGACAAACACGATGCTTCTCTTACTGAACTTCAACAATTAAAAACAACTAATAATGCTAAAATATTAACAAAAGAAAACGAAATTAATCAATTAACAACCATACAAAAACAACAAGAAACCGCAACACAACCAATTATTGATGGTTTTGATGGTTTAATGGCTCGTGTTAATGCTTTACAGCAATTACCTTGGTTACCTTCATTTTTTATATTTCTATTGTTTTTAGCTATAGAAACCTCACCAATTATAGCAAAGTTAATTTCACCAAAAGGCGAATACGATTATAAACTACAGGATATTGAAAACTCCGTAAAAACTTGGATAACACAAAAAGAAAATCAACGTAAAAATGTGCTAGATACGGATGTTGCTTTAAACCAAACTATTTATAACGATTTGGCTACCGAAGAAGAGATTTACAATTACAAAAAACAAAAAGCACGCGAAATTTTACAAATGCAGGCCGATGCCTTTCATAAAAGTCAAAAAAGTATTATTGGATAACTGACATTTAACTTTATTCAAAAATAATACGTCCTTCAGTTTTATTCTTATACAGGTTCTTAGAAGTAATCTCACTACCTATATTTGAACATTCGTTTTTATTATTTGGGTCTAGCATATATTCTATTTGATACTCAACCATTTTTTCAAAAGGAACAAGAAAATCTTTCGTATTGCATTGTTCTACGTTACCTTCTTTCAATAAATTTAGAACAGTATAAACGGACTCAATAGTACTAAGGCAAAGAGGTGCTGGTTGCTGCTTAATAATAAATTTCGATGTTATTTTATTATCAAAACTCACTCTTTGTAGTTTTTGTAGGTTTTTACTTAATTTAAGCATTTTACGAGCGCAAGGCCATGTACCATCAAGTATAAATATGTTTGGGGTTTTACCCATAAATAAATTTATTTCTGATTCTTTTCGTACAGACAAGTTGAAACTATCTTTTCCAGGATACAATAAAAAAGAACTACTTTTTTTGTTTGTAAGTATTTCATTTACACGTTTATTATTACTAAAATCGACACCAACTATAATTTCTGAATTTTCAAGTTGAAGCTTAGTAATATGTCCCGTTCCGCTTTTTTCTTTTCTGTACTCTTTCGGGTGCATAAGTATAATAAAACGAGTCTTAGTTTGAAAAGGACTAATATGCTTACAAATACATGTGTTCGAAGGCCTCTTACACTTATAACATTCGCGCCTTGGATTTTCTATTTCTTCATTCAAAATAAATACCTCCTTATTTAAAAAACTGGTTCTAATTAATTATAATACAAGCTCTTTTATTTTAACAGCCTTTTCAAAATGGTCAAGCTTGTGTGTTTTAATCCACCATTCTGCAGCTTCCATTAAAAGCTCTGGGTTATCGTTTTTATTTTTAAAAAACGCATAAAATGATATTCCAACATTATCTCCTTTTTTAGCAATTTTAGTATTACAAACCTTAATTATTTTATCTTTTAATTCTGGACTCATAGCTTTATTAATCTTAATGCTTCTTTTTTACTTAATGAATGTAATTCTGTTTTTTCCACAAAATCTAATACCCAATTTGGATTTGTTCTACTGTATTCTCGTAATACCCAACCTATGGCTTTATTTATAAAAAATTCTTTAGAACCTAATAAATAATTTATTGCTTTACTTAACAAAATTACATCAATGTCTGTTTTATATTTTAATTGAAATAACAATGCACAACGTTGTAACCAAAAGTTAGAAGAATTCAACCATTTACCTACGTAAAATTCTTTTTGCTCAGGATACATTTTAAAATAAGTACCCATTAATTTTACAGCAATAAAATCTACCGTATCCCACCAAGAATTATTTATAACCATAAATTCAAACAATGTAATATCTTCAACCTTAAATTGCTTGTTATATTTAAAAACTAACTCTTGCGCAAAGTAATGAAAATCTCGCTGTGGTTTACTCCAAAGTTCTTTTACTAAACTTTCTAATTCTTCCTTTTTGGGTAAATAAGCCTTTATTAAAAAAGGTTTCTGAACCTCTCTCCTTTCAGGAGATTTTAATCCATAAAACTCAAATTGATCTCGTAAATAAGACTTTTGCTGCTTAGCAACTTTAGGGTTCTCATTTTTTTGAAATTCAAATTCTAATGTTTTTATGAATTCGTCCATATTACTTTTCTAATGGATGAATTGTAACACTATACCCTAACCAACTTTGCAATTTATTATACATACGTTGTTGATCTTCCTTAGAGAAATTTTTTATACGAGTACTATGTGGAGCTCCTTTTAACACCATTTTTAAAGCATCTACATGTGGTTTAGGATTTGGAGCACAAGCACCCCAAGTATCATATTCTCCATAAACATATAAAATTTTGTTTCCTTTATTTTCTACAAAATCACGGACTTCTTTTATATAATTTGGATTAAACGTTAAGTCTGTATTTTTTGGTGCAAATCGTAAATTAGTAGGCTTATGTACAACTTTTAATAAATCTTTTACCGGAGTAGTATCAAACCCGTAATAACCTAACTCCGTCATGTGTTGATAATATGATGGCAATAAATCAAAGTACGTTTTATCGTTATAAAAACTAATACCCACAATGCTATTTATATAACTAAACAACACCTGTGGTGTTGCGGTTTCACCTGGAATAGAACCACAATTACCGCCCCATTGCCAAAACGAAAAAGGAAATTCTAATACAGCATATTCCAATGCTTCTTCAGTAGAAACCTCGGTAAATTTCATATTCTTATCAATAGCGTATGTTTCAATTTCATTTAAAACCTCTGCTCTATTACTTAACACTAAACGTTGAAATTGTGTAATCTTATCTCTACACTCTTTTGTTCCGACAGTATTAATATGTTCTTCTGTTTTCAAATCTTCTTGACCATTAATTAGTGGCGCAACATAAGGAACGGCAACTTCAACATCCCAAGGGTATTTAGACTTATAAATCAATACTGTTTCGCCTCCTTTGCTAATTCCTGTAGAAATAAATTTACCAGAATACAAACGTCTTAAACGTGTATTTATATAATGATAATCTTCAATTGCCTGATCGTTTTTTAAATACTCCCAAGGAATTGGATTTGGACGCGATTTACCGTAAAATCGATATTCTATTTGAACCTGATTTCCCTTAAATATTTTAGACAACTCATATGTTCTTGGGGTAGCACTATACCCTTCAGTAATAAAAACGGTTGGCATTTCTTCATCTACGTGCGATAAATAAATATGATGCTGAAAAGTACCTGCTTCCTTATTATTATGATCTAAAGGTTGTTCTAAAACAATATGATATGCGCTTGTAAAATGATCTTTGGCTTCCATTTTAGAAATTTCGGCATTAGGAAACACCTTTTCTAATTGTTGCTTAAAGGTTAATATTTCAACAGGTTCTAATTTTACTCTACAACTAGAAAATAAAACCGTTACAGCTACAAATAAGAAAACAGACTTAAATAATTTCATATAATAAATTATTAATTTTTAAACATTTTTATTAGGCTTAAATTTACATCAATAATAATGCCTAGCAAATTTATAATTTCATAAAAAAGCCAAAACAAACGTTTTGGCTTTTTTATGAAATTACAATGCTTTACATTTTTCCTTTAACCAATCTTTTTCACTTGGTTTTAATTTAGTTGAAAGCGTATTGTACACTTTTTCGTGATAATTATTTAACCAATCAATTTGACTTTTTTCTAACAATGTAACATCAATTAATTGAGTATCAATTGGAAAAACTGTTAAAGCTTCAAAACCATAAAATTCGCCAAAATCATTAATTTCATTTACTTTAGAAACTACTACATTTTCAATTCTAATTCCGTAAGTATCTTTTTTATAACAACCAGGTTCTATAGTTGTAAACTGATTTGGTTTGTGAGCTTCAGCACCTCTTGAGGTTGTCATATTAGACGTAAAACCTTGTGTTGGTTCGTGTACCATACCATAACTTCCAATTCCGTGACCCGTTCCGTGAGGGAAATTCAATCCTTGTTTCCACAAATGCATACGAGCAAAAGCATCTAACTGCATACCAACAGTTCCTTTTGGAAACTGCATTTGATCCAACTCAATATGCCCTTTTAAAACTGAAGTATACGCCGTTTTAATTTCTTCGCTTACTTCTCCGCCTAACCAAACAGTTCTAGTAATATCTGTTGTTCCATTTTCGTATTGTGCACCACTATCTATTAAAAGTAATCCTTTATTTTCTACCATAGCAGAACCTTTTTCTGGCGCTGTATAATGAATTATTGCTCCGTTACCTTGATACCCAACAATACTCGCAAAAGAATCGTCTTTATACAACGGTTGTTCTTTTCTAAATGAAGTTAGTTTTTTTCCAATTTCATATTCTGAAATTGCTCTCTCTTTTAATTCATCTTCTAACCACATAAAAAACTTAGTCATTGCTAAACCATCTTTTAACATACACTTTTTAGTGTTTTCTATCTCAACTTCATTTTTAATGGTTTTTAATTGCTGAACTAAAGATTGTTGAAAAATAATTTCACCCTCAATAGCATCAAAAGAAGCGTAATTTAATGAAGCTGCATCCGTAACAATCTTTTTGCCTTTACTTAATTCAGGTAATTTATCTGCAATTAAATCATAATCTAATACTTCTATATTTAATGTATTAAATACTTCAATTAATTCAGAAGAATATCGGTTTGTATCGCTAAACAAATACGATTTTTCTTTACCAACAACACCGTAAGCAGTAACTAAAGGCGTAAAATCTATATCGGTAGAACGGATGTTAAACAACCAAGCAATATCATCTAAACTAGAAAGCAAGTAATAATCTGCTTGTTGATTTTCAATTTCGGCTTTAACTTTATTTAATTTTGAAGCTGTGCTTTCTCCACTAAATTCTAATGAGTGAACCTTAACCTTTTCTGAAGGTAATGCTGGTCTATCAGTCCAAATTTCATTAACTAAATGTGGCTGATGATTTAAAACTATATTTTTTGGCGTTGAAAAACCTAATAAATAATCTATTTGAGATTTTGAAAATTGGCGGTAATCTAAACCAATCACAGCATTTTCTGCCAACTCATTACAAATCCAAGGAATATGTTCTGGTGCGTGTGGTACAACTTGTTTAAATAAATGAACATCTGTTCCTGCACATTCTTGCTCAACTTGTAAAAAATAACGCCCATCTGTCCATAAAGCAGCCTCATTTGCTGTTACCACCAATGTTCCTGCAGAACCTGAAAAACCAGAAAAATAAGTTCTAACTTTCCAATAATCACACACATATTCACTTTGGTGAGGATCGGTTGATGGAACTATGTAAGCATCTAATTTTAATGCTTTCATTTTTTCTCTTAACTGCTGTATTCTTGTATTTATAATGTTCATTTTATATAATATTATAGCTATGTAAATCTCTTTTATATTTCTACTTCAAAATTAAAGATTATTTAATCTTTAAAACTTAAAATATGTTAAATTTTAGCCATTGTTTTTTCACCATTAATTTCTCGTGAAATTTGCAATGGATTTTCATTTTTCAATTCGCTTGGCAATAAATTATTTGGCCAATTCTGATAACTAAAAGGTCTAACCCAACGTTTTATTGAATTTACCCCAACTGCCGTAAACCTACTATCTGTTGAAGCTGGGTAAGGACCACCGTGAACCATTGAATTACAAACCTCAACACCGGTTGAAACTCCGTTAAAAATTAATCGCCCTACTTTATTTTTCAATAATTCTATAGAATTTTCAAACTCTACGGCATCATCACCTTCAGAAATAATTGTACCCGTTAGTTGACCTTCTAAATTTCTAATAATTTTAGTTAATTGTGCTTTGTTTTCACATTGCACTACTATTGAAAACGGCCCAAACACTTCTTGATGTAATTTTTTGTTTTGTAAAAAAGTTTCACCTTCAACAGTTACTATTATTTGCTTGCCATAATTTTTTAAAACTTCTTTATTTTGAATGGCAACAGTAGTAACTCCTTCTTCCAATTTAGCTTCATTACTTTGTTTCTCATAAGCACCAATTATTGTAGGATGCAACATACACGATGGTTCAATTTTTATAATTTCTTCACCTAAATTTCTAATAAACTTAGTTAAACTGTTACTTTTTATGCCTAAAATTAAACCTGGATTTGTACAAAACTGCCCGGATCCTAAAGCAATGGAACTTGCATATTGTTTTGCCCAAAATGTTGATTTATGTTTTACAGCATTTGGTAAAATAATAACTGGATTTACGCTTCCCATTTCAGCAAAAACTGGAATAGGTTCTTCTCTTTGTGAAGCTAAATCATACAAAGCTCTTCCACCTTTAAAACTTCCAGTAAAACCTACAGCTTTTACTTTAGGATGCTTTACCAAAGTTTCTCCAACTTCAATTCCCTTACTATTTAAATTTGAAAAAACACCATTTGGCATTCCTGTTGTTTCAGCAGCTTTAATTATTGCTGAAGCTACTAATTCGCCTGTGCCTGCGTGCATTGGATGCGATTTTACTATTACTGGGCAACCTGAAGCCAATGCAGAAGCTGTATCGCCTCCAGCTGTAGAATAAGCCAATGGAAAATTGCTAGCTCCAAAAACTACAATTGGACCTATTGGCACTAACATTTTACGTATATCTGGTTTCGGGTTTGGTTTTCTATCTTCGTTTCCTGTATCTATTGAAGCTTCTACCCAATCTCCTTTTTTCACCAATTCAGCAAAAGATTGTAATTGAAAAATGGTTCTTGTTCGTTCTACCATTGCTCGTTCTTTTGTTAAACCAGATTCGTTAACATAAGTATCTAGTAATTCATCTCCTAAGTTTTCAATTTCATTGGCTATTTCAAGTAAAAATTTACTTTTTTCTAATCCCAAAACCTTTTTATAACTAAAAAATGCTTCTTCTGCCAATTCAACGGCTTTTTCAATTTCAATTAAACTAGCCTCAGTATGTACTACTTTATTCTCTTTATTTAATTGCGGGTTGAATGTTTTAAATGTATTTTTTCCTATAGACGACAATACATTGCCTATATAATTTTTACCTGTAATCATTAATTTTAACTTGAAATTCTTAATCAAATATAAGTTTTAAAAGCGTTTAAATTGCCATATTAATATTCAAAAAATGTAGATTTATACATAAAACAATATTATTTTAACATTTTTTATTATTTTTGGAGCATTACTGACTAATATTTACAAAGTTCTACCTATATGAAGGTGTTACCATTTACAATTCCAAAACCAGAGAATGTAACTTTATTTGTTGAGAGTTATAAGGATGAAACTTTTTACGAAAAGCTTCACCAACATAAAGAAATTCAAATAAGTATTGTTACTGAAGGAGAGGGAACTTACGTTATTGGAGATCACGTTGGTGATTTCAAAAAGAATGACATTTATGTTATTGGAGAAAATTTGCCGCATATTTTTAAAAGAGACGAAGGTTTTTTGAAAGAAACAGAAATGATTTCTATCTTTTTCTCTAAAAATTCTTACGGCGAAACATTTTTTGATTTACCTGAATTTGACCATATGCAATCGTTTTTTAGCGACATAAGTTTAGGTATTAAAGTAAAATCAAATAAAGATGTGTTGCTTCCTTTATTAATGACCATTAAAAATGAAGCGAAGTTTGAGCAATTTTTAAACTTTTTAAATATTTTAAATATTATTTCATCGTCTGAACGTCAAAAATTATCATCGCTTATTAATTTAAAAAAATATGCTGGTAATGAAGGTAAACGTATGAGTGATATTTTTCAATACACTATGAATAACTTTCATAAAGAAGTTAGTTTACACGATGTTGCTGACATTGCAAATATGACTCCAAATGCTTTTTGCAGGTACTTTAAACAACGTACTACTAAAACTTTTGTAAACTTTTTAATTGATATTAGAATTGGAAATGCGTGTAAATTATTAGCTAAAAATAATGATTTAAGTATTACTGAAATTTCATATAAATCTGGGTTTAATAACTTAGCTAATTTCAACAGAAAATTTAAAGCGTTAAAAGGCATAACACCTTCTGAATACAGAAAAAAGAGATAGTTAATTTTTAATAAAACCTAGTTCTCTTTGCATTTTTTTAGTTAATCCACTTACAACTAAGTTGTATGAATGGTCTATTAATTCTTCAATAAAAACAGTTGATAATTGACCTTCAATACAAACCGTATTCCAATGTTTTTTACTCATATGGTAACCAGCTATTATATCTTCATTTTCTTCACGAAGTTCAATTGCTCTTTCTGGGTTACACTTTAAATTTACACTTGCCGGACGTTTTTCTAAACTACATAAAGCAAACATTTTTTCGGCAACCTTAAATACCAATGTTTGCTCGTCGAAAGGAAAGCTTTCGGTAACATACTTTTTAGATAAACAATATTCTCTTAGTTGCTCTACATTCATTTTTTTTGAATTTTTAACAATGCAAAATCTAATTCTTCAATAGCATCTTTATCTTTAAAAGCTAACTTTTTTAATTGTATATTCAATTTTAAGTCAACATAATTTGGCTTTGCAATATCGTGAATATACATTGCTACATCAATTTCTGTTGAATTTGGGAATTTTTCAATTTTTGAAATTATTTCTAAATAATTAGCTTCAGTAGTTTTAGCAACCAATTTCTCTAAGGCCATTTCAACTAAAAAAACACTATGATTTGTTAAGTATTCTTCAATCAACTCGTCCATTTAACCTTCTATTTTTTCTTGCGCCTTAGATAAAACCAATTGTGTGTAATTTAACGACCACCCAGAAGTTTCTATCATTTTTTCTATCATTAAAATAGTGTCCAAGGCCTCCTTACTCGCATTATTTAACAAACCACTTTCTGGTATTTTATCTATAATAAAATTTTTAGCCTCTTTATTTAAAATTGTTAAATCTTCTGCATTAAATTTATTAAAAAAACCATCAGATTTATCATAATACTTTACATCTGTTTCTACAGTTAATACTTGCGGTTCAGGAAAATGCGTTAATACAATTTCTTTTTTTGAAGTATTTGCTTGTAACTGAATTTTAGACAAATCGAATCCAACATGTGCTTTTGCGTTAACCAATAAAATGGCTTTCTTTTTACCTGTAAGCAACCCAAAAAATTGATTTTTAGTATCTTGGTAATGATAAATTTCTGCAAAATCGCCTTCAACTGAAATTAATTTACAAACGCTTTTTATTTTTTCAATTAATACCGCCGACTGATGTTCAATTTTCTGTACGTTCTTTTTTTTATTGAAGAGTGAAATTAATCCAAACATTAATATTCCTCCTAAAAAAATTCCTATAAATAGTTCCATAGTTTTTTGCTATTAATCAAAGATAACAATTGTTTTAAACTTTAAATAAATCACTTGCAATACCATCTGCTAAAAACTTACCTTTTTTTGTTGTTACTAAACAATTTTCAGCATTAATTTCTAATAAACCTTGTTCTATAAAAGACTTAGAATTTTCACTTAAATAAGTAAAATAACTGGTATCAAAATGTTCTTTTACCTTTAATAAATCTACACCCCAAATTGTTCTTAAACCTGTCATAACAAGCTCATTAAACTGCTCATTTTCAGATAAACTTTCAATTTCTAATGGTAATTTATTTTCTTTTAAAGCGTTTACATACTTTATATTATTAGAAATATTCCAAGCCCGCTGCGTTCCATTAAATGAATGCGCTGATGGACCAACACCTAAATAAGGCTTACCTAACCAATAGGAAGTGTTGTGCTTTGAAAAATAATTCGGTTTTCCAAAATTTGAAATTTCGTACTGAACAAATCCCTTTTTTTCGGTTTCTTGAACCAACATATTAAAATGTTCTAAAGCTACACCTTCATCAACACCAGGCACTTTCCCTTTTTTAATAAAATTATGCAGAGCTGTTTTTTCTTCAACAGTTAATGCGTAACTAGAAATATGCGGTACTCCAAAATCAAAAGCTTGTTGCAAGTTACTTTTCCATTTTTCTGAGGTCATATTTGGAACTCCGTAAATTAAATCGATTGTAATATTATCGAAGTACTTTAAAGCCTCTTCCAAACATTTTTTAGATTCAGAAGCATTGTGTGCTCGATTCATAAACTTTAAATCGTCATCAAAAAAAGATTGTATTCCAATACTTAATCTATTTACTGGAGACTTAGCCAATTCTTTAATTTTTTCTGAAGACAAATCATCTGGGTTAGCTTCTAAAGTAATTTCAGCAGAAGCAACAACACTAAAATTCTTATAAATAACCTCAAATATGGAATTCAATTCACTTAAACTTAATAGCGAAGGTGTACCACCACCAAAATAAATAGTTTCAATTTTAGTAGAGCCTATTTCGTTTTTACGAAGTACTAGCTCCTTTTCTATCCCTTTCAGTACTTCATTTTTATATTTTAATGAAGTTGAAAAATGAAAATCGCAATAGTAACACGCTTGTTTACAGAATGGTATATGAATATATATGCCTGCCAATTTTTTGTTTTTTGTTAGCGATAAATGTACGCTTTTTCTAAAAAAAAGACCAAAAGATGATTTATATTAGCTTTTTAACGCGCATTGCATGGTACATTTGAGTAAATACCAAAATTATGTACACTCATATCGTATCATTTAAAGTAAAAAAAGGCGAAGGAATTTCCTTTGTAGAACTTCAACAATTTGAAGAGATAACAGAAGCTAAACCTGCCGGATTGGATCATTTTCACATTTTTAAAGATAGAAATGAAGAGAATCGCTTTTTTTTAGTAGAATACTGGAGCTCTAAAGAAGATAAGGACAGGATGGAAAATTCTAAAGAATATCAGCTTTTTAATGAACACCGAAAATTAGTTATTGAAAAAAAATACGAAACTTTTGAATGCGATGTAATTATATAATTATTTAACTCGTTTTGCATTCTGTTTTACAAAAGAGTCCCAACCTGTATAATTTTTTCCTGTAGTAACTTTACCACTATTATAAAAATGACAAACGGCTGCGGCTAAACCGTCTGTTGAATCTAAATTTTTAGGCATTTCTTTAATTTTAAACAAACTTTGCAACATTTTTGCAACTTGTTCTTTACTTGCATTCCCATTACCGGTTATGGCCATTTTAATTTTTTTAGGTGAATATTCGGTAATTGCAACTTCTCGAGACAAGCCTGCTGCCATAGCAACACCTTGCGCTCTACCAAGCTTTAACATAGACTGTACGTTTTTACCAAAAAAAGGGGCTTCAATTGCAATTTCATCTGGATGATATTCATCTATTAAATGAATAGTACGCTCAAAAATGTGTTTTAGCTTTACATAATGGTCGGTATATTTTTTTAGATTTAATTCATTTAACTGAATTAACTCCATTTTTTTATTTACCACCTTAATCAATCCAAACCCCATAACAGTGGTTCCTGGATCTATACCTAATATAATTTTTTCTGAACTCAATATTCCGTTTATTTGTAAAACCAAATGTACAACAACTTACATAAATATAAATACTACTTTATTCTACTTTTAAAACTAGTAATTGTTAGTGCTGCTATTTATTATATTTTTGAAAAGTTAACTAGTAACACTAATCTTACTCTACAAGAATTTCAACAACAATTAATATTACTAACTAGCAATAACATATGGCTACTAATAGCATTATTACTTTTTACAGATGTTAATTGGTTTTTAGAAATATTTAAATGGAAATCTTTAGCATCTCAAGAACGCAAAATTTCTTTTTTTGAAGCTTACAAACAATGTTTTGCTTCGCTAACAGCTTCCATAATTACACCTAATAGAATTGGAGAATACGGTGCTAAAGCTCTTTTTTTTGAAAAAGAAAAACGCAAAAAAATAATGGTATTAAACTTAGTCGGAAATTTGTTTCAACTTATTTCTACGTTATTTTTTGGTATTATTGGACTTGCTTGTTTCTTTTTAAATTACAACATAAAAACTCCTTATATCTCACTAAAAAACCCAATATATATATTACTAATTAGTGTGCTTTTTATTAGTTCTTTTTTTGTGCCAACTATTAAAAAACAGATTGTTTCAACACTAAATAAAACACTTAATTACCTTAAACAAATACCAAAAAACATTCACTTAAAAACGATAACATTTAGCATTGCTAGATATGTTATTTTTAGCCATCAATTCTATTTTATTTTAATACTTTTAAACACCAAAGTTGATTATTTTACGTGTATGCAGCTTATATTTTCTATGTATTTATTAGCATCTATAATTCCAAGTATTTCAATTTTCGATTGGGCAATAAAAGGCTCAATTGCTTTATGGCTTTTTAGTTTTGTTTATGTAGATAGTGTAACCATATTTTTTACAACTACTTTAATGTGGATTCTAAATTTTGCAATCCCTACATTAATTGGAAGTATTTTTGTTTTAAATTTTAAAGTACCTGTTAAAAAATGATTCTTGTATCTATATTAATTTTAGTAGTGTATTCTATCCTAATTTTATCATTTATAATTGGTTTTGATGCTATTGATTTTTTTGATGAAAAAACTGAACCTAAAAATGAATTTTCTATTATAGTTCCGTTTAGAAATGAAGAAAAAAACTTACCTAGATTACTTCAATCATTTTCAAATTTAAAATATCCAAAACATTTATTTGAAGTTTTACTAGTTAACGACTACTCTCAAGATTCTTCTGTTAAAATTATTGATGAATTTATTTTACAAAACCCACAACTAAACATTCAACTTCTTAAAAATAAAAGAGCTTCAAATTCACCTAAAAAAAACGCCATTAAAACGGCTGTTAAAACGGCTAAATTTAATTGGTTAATTACTACTGATGCAGATTGCGAATTACATAAAAATTGGCTAGAAACTTTTAATAGCTTTATTGAAAAAAAGCAACCTTATTTTATTGCTGCACCTGTAGTTTTTAAAACTAAAAAAACATTTTTAGCTATTTTTCAACAACTAAACTTAACTAGTTTAATTGGTTCTACTATTGGTTCTTTTGGAATTAATAAACCAATAATGTGTAACGGTGCAAACCTGTGTTACAGAAAAGATATTTTTATTAAAATAAAAGGTTTTGAAGGTAATTCTAAAATTGCAAGTGGAGATGATGTTTTTTTACTAGAAAAAATGGTGAAAAAATATCCTGAAAAAGTAATGTTTTTAAAATCTAACAACGCTTTAGTTAAAACAAAAACAGAAAACACTTGGAAAGCTTTTTATAATCAACAATTACGATGGGCTTCAAAAAGTAGCGCATACGAGAACAAATTTTCTCAATTGATTAGTATTTTTGTGTTTTTACAAAATTTTGTAATTATTCTTTTACTAATTTCATTGCTATTTACAACAAATTATTGGCTTCCTTTAGCAATCAGTTTAATAGTCAAATTTTTTATAGACTCTATTTTAATAAGTAAAACCGAACATTTATTGAATGTGAAAAGTGCTTTTTTTCACTATATACTAAGCAGTTTATGTTATCCTTTTTTTGTTTCTACAATTGGGCTTTTAGCTCAATTTAACACCTATACTTGGAAAGAAAGGAATTACAAAAAATAATTATTTACCCAAAAAACCAGCAATAAAATCTTCAGCATTAAACCATAAGTAAAGAATTAAAAATAAGGCTAATACTAAAATAAAGCCTCGTTTATAATTTGGTTTTTTACGTTTTCTTATTCTTTTAAACTCCATAATATATTATTTAATTGCACGTAACATTTCTCGTTTTCCTGGTGGGCCAGCTAATCTTTCTACCTTAAAACCTACCGCTTGCATGGCTCTTCGAACACTTCCTTTTGCACTATACGTTACTAAAACTCCACCTTCTTTCAAGGAGGCGTACATTTTTTCAAAAATCTCTTCAGTCCATAATTCTGGTTGAACTCTAGCTCCAAAAGCATCGAAATATATTAAATTGAAATAATCTTTAGTATCAATTTCTTTAAAAAACTTTTGTTCTTTTTTTAAAATAAATTCTTCTGAAATTTTTATTTCTTCCTCCCAATTACTTGTATGTAATACATCAAATTCTTTTTGAAATTTACTAGCACTCAATTCTTCAACATAATTTAGCTTTTCAATTTCAGATTTTTCAACAGGATAAGCTTCAACACCTGTATAATTAACTTTTAAATTAAGTTTTGGAGCTTCTAACAGTGTAATAAAACTATTTAAACCTGTGCCAAAACCAATTTCAAGAATATTAACATTTGTGTTAGAAAATAATTCTAATCCGCTTTTAATAAATACGTGTTTAGCTTCTTGAATTGCTCCGTGTTTTGAATGGTATTGTTCATTCCACTCGGGCATATGTATGGTTGACGAACCATCTCCTGTTATAATTATCTCTCTTTTCAAAAAAATTAATTTTCACAAAAGTATTAAAAAGAACGGTTCGTACACTAATTAAATTCATTTTAAAAACAGCTAAACCAACTTATTTCTATTGAAGTAAATAAATGAATTATAACCTTTTATGATTTTTATCATAAACAAAATTTAAAGTAGTGCTTTATAACAATAATGTATTTTTTGATTAACCTAATACTTTTTTAAACACTATTAACTTTTAATTATTGATAAAAAGGTAATTAATGCATTCTTCTAAATATTTTTTAATTAAAAAATTTAAGTAATTTTGTTTAATCAAAAAATGACTTATTATGGCTTTAAACATTGAAAAAATTGCAAAATCAAAAATTTCAGATGTAGATTTTAGTAACTTAAAATTTGGTGAAATTTTTACGGATCATATGTTTGAATGTGATTACAAAGATGGTGAATGGCAAACTCCTCAAATTAGACCTTATCAACCAATTGCTTTCGACCCATCAGCAAAAGTCTTTCATTATGGCCAAGCTGTTTTTGAAGGAATGAAAGCCTACAAAGATAAAAACGATGATATTTGGTTGTTTAGACCAGATCAAAATCAAGAACGTATAAACAAATCTGCTGAGCGTTTAGATATGCCTGCTTTTCCAAAAGAATTTTTCTTTGAAGGGTTGAATGAATTATTGAAATTAGACAGTCAATGGGTTCAAAAAGGAGAAGGAGATTCCTTATATATTCGTCCATTTGTTATTGCAACTGAAAACTGTGTCTCGGCATCTGCTTCTACAAATTATAAATTTATGATTATTTGTGCACCAGTTCAAGCATATTATGCTGGTGAAGTAAGAGTAGTTTTTGCTGATAAATATAGCAGATCTGCTAATGGTGGTGTTGGATTTGCTAAAGCTGCAGGTAATTACGCTGCATCTTTCTATCCTGCTCGTTTAGCTGCCGAACAAGGTTACCAACAAGTAGTTTGGACAGACGCTTCTACGCACGAATATTTAGAAGAAGCTGGTACAATGAATGTTTTCTTTAGAGTAAACGACACTTTAATTACGGCACCAACTAGCGATAGAATTTTAGATGGTGTTACTAGAAAAAGTTTAATTCAATTAGCAGAAGATGAAGGCATAAAAGTTGAAGTTAGGCCTGTTTCTAGACAAGAAATTGTTGAAGCTGCTAAAAAAGGCGAACTAAAAGAAATGTTTGGTGCTGGTACTGCAGCAGTAATTAGTATAATTCAAGGTTTTGCAGATCAAGATCAAAAATTTGAATTACCAGTAATGGAAGATAGCTACGCATTACGCTTAAAAACTCGCTTAACTGGTATCCAACAAAATAAACTTGAAGACAAATTTAACTGGACTTATAAAGTTCGATAAGCAGTTGAGCTTACATATAAACAAAATTTAGTAAATTGCAATGCTTAGCAAACGGGTACATACCCGTTTGTTTGGCATATTTTTTGGTCTAAAAACAATATAAACAACGCACATTTTATGACTACACTAGAAAAAGCAAAAAAAAATTTAGAAGAAAAAGGGTTTTTAGATATTGAAACGCCTAAAGATATAGATTACGTTAGTGAAATTAAAAAACTACGTAAAGAAAAAAATGCTGTAATTTTAGCTCACTACTATCAAGAAGACGCAATACAAGATATTGCAGATTTTGTTGGAGATAGTTTAGCTCTAGCGCAAAAAGCAGCAACTACTGATGCTGATATTATTGTTTTTGCAGGCGTACATTTTATGGCTGAAACTGCAAAAATTTTAAATCCAGAAAAAAAAGTTTTACTCCCAGATTTAAAAGCTGGTTGCTCATTGGCTGATTCTTGTCCGCCTTCAGAATTTGCGGCATTTAAAAAAGAACATCCAAACCATTTAGTGGTTTCTTACGTAAACACTTCAGCAGAGATTAAAGCATTGACAGATATTGTTTGTACTTCTTCTAATGCTGAAATGATTATTAACTCTATACCAAAAGATCAACCAATTATTTTTGCTCCAGACAGAAACTTAGGAGCTTGGCTAATTAAAGAAACGGGAAGAGATATGGTACTTTGGGATGGGGCTTGTATGGTGCACGAAGCTTTTTCCATAGATAAAATTTTAGCCTTACACGCTGAAAATCCAGAAGCAGAAATTATTGCACATCCTGAGTCTCAAGCTCATTTATTAAAGGTTGCAAAATACGTTGGTTCAACTTCAGGCTTATTAAATTATGTAAAAAATAGTGAAGCCAAATCATTTATTGTTGCTACGGAAGTTGGTATTTTACACCAAATGAGACAAGATGCACCAGATAAAATTTTAATTCCTGCTCCTGTAGAAGATGACAACTGTAACTGTAGCGAATGTTTTTATATGAAAATGAATACAATGAAAAAACTGTATTTATGCTTAAAACACGAATTACCAAATGTTGAAGTTGAAGCTGAATTAAGTAAAAAAGCATTAGTTTCTATTGAACGTATGCTTGAACTTTCAAAATAATACAAATTTACAATGAACGCTGATAAAAGAATTTTTCAAACTGATTTTTTAGTAATTGGTTCAGGTATATCTGGCTTAACTTTTGCTTTAAAAGTTGCCAATCAATTTAAAGATTGTACCGTTACAATAGTAACTAAAAACGAAAAAAACGAATGTAACACCAAATATGCACAAGGTGGAATTGCAACAGTTTGGAACAAAACAGTAGATTCATTTGAACAACATATACAAGATACTTTAATTGCTGGTGATGGTATTTGCGATGAAAAAGTAGTTAAAATGGTTGTTGAAGAAGCCCCAGATAGACTAAATGAACTTATTGAATGGGGAGCAAAATTCGACAAATTAAAAGATGGCAGCTATTCATTAGGTCGAGAAGGTGGGCACTCTCAAGACAGAATTTTACACCATAAAGATATTACTGGTGCCGAAATTGAAAGAGCACTTATTGAACAAGTAGAAGCTAAAGAAAATATTACTTTTTTAGACTACCACTACTCTATCGATTTAATTACGGAACATCAAGTAAAACAAAAGCAAACCAAAAGGAAAGAGAACATTACTTGCTTTGGTGCTTACGTTTTAGACATAAAAAAAAGTATTGTAAAAACCTTTTCTGCCAAAGTAACTATGCTTGCAACTGGTGGAAATGGACAAGTTTACAATACAACAACAAACCCTGTTGTTGCAACAGGAGATGGAATTGCAATGGCTTACCGAGCTAAAGCTGAAATTGCTGATGTTGAATTTATTCAATTTCACCCAACTGCATTATTTAACCCTGGTGAATACCCTGCTTTTTTAATTTCTGAAGCTGTTCGTGGTGAAGGTGCAATATTAAGAGATTTTGAAGGTAATAGGTTTATGAAAAAATACGATGACCGTGAAGAACTAGCTTCGCGAGATATTGTTGCAAGAGCCATTGATAATGAATTAAAACAAAGTGGAGCTCCACATGTGTACTTAGATTGTACACATATGGACTATGAAGAATTTATTAAACATTTTCCAAATATTAACGAAAAATGCATTAGCTTAGGTATAGATGTTCGTAAAGATTATATACCTGTTTCTCCTGCACAACATTATATTTGCGGAGGTGTTGATGTAAATAAAAAAGCAAAAACTTCATTAAAAAACTTATACGCTTGTGGCGAAGTTACACGCAGTGGTTTACACGGAGGTAACAGATTAGCTTCAAACTCATTATTAGAAGGTATTGTTTATGCTCACAACGCATACCAGAACTTAACTAAACGTTTCCATAAAATTAAAGAGCCAGATAGTATTCCTTTATGGAATGATAGCGGTGTTGTAAAAAACATGGAAAAAGTTTTAATTACTCACGACAGAAATGAAGTTAAAACTATTATGAGTAACTATGTTGGAATTGTTCGCTCTAATGAACGTTTACTACGTGCAGAAAGAAGATTAAGAGGCTTATACGAAGACAATAAAAGATTGTACGATCATTCTGAACTTTCGGTAGATTTATGTGAGCTTAGAAACTTAATTACAACCGCTTACTTAATTACTCAGTTTTCAAAAACTAGGAAAGAAAACAAAGGTGGTTTCTATAGTGCAGACTTAGTATAGTGTTTGTATAATGTTATTTTGTTAAATAAATTGTTTAATTAAACGGTTCTCTTTAAGTTTGTTTAAATTAATAAGTGTATAATTTACTCTTATTAAATCAATATTTTAAACAAATCTATAGAATGAATACTCCCTTAAAAAATATAGCATTTTTAATTGCTTTTCTTTTTATAAACATTACTACAATTTTTGCTCAAAACACCGAGAAAAACCAATCAAAAGTATTAGAAAAAATATACTTACATACAGATAGAAATTTTTATAACATAGGAGAGTCTCTTTGGTATAAAGCGTATAGTTTAAATGCTCAAACAAATAAACCTCATAAGCATAGTAGAATTCTGCATGTTGAACTAATTTCTCCCGACAAAAAAATTATTTCAAAAAGAAAAACCTATCTAGACAGCGGAATGGGTAATGGTGATTTTATTCTTACTGATTCTCTTGGAGTAAAAAAACCAGGAACATACCAATTAAGAGCTTACACTAAGTGGATGCGTAATTTTGGAGATCACTTTATTTTTACTAAAAATATTGAAATAATTAGTATAAACGATAAAAACAAAGCCATTGTCGAAGCTAATAAAAAGAAAAACAAACCTTCAAAAAAAATTGAAAAAGAAGTTGAAATTAAAGACTTTATTGATTTACAATTTTTTCCAGAAGGAGGTTCGCTAGTAGAAAATGTTTATAGCATTGTTGCTTTTAAAGCTACAAAAAATGGCTCGCCATTAAAAATTGAAGGTTTAATAAAAAACTCTAATGGTGAAAGTATTGCTTCTTTAAAAACCGAACATGATGGAATGGGTCGTTTTAAAATTCAACCTAAACTAACTGAAAATTATACGGCAGAAATAACTATTAATAATGAAATTAAAGAATTTAAGCTTCCTGAAATTTATAAAACAGGCTATACTCTGGGTGTAAAAAAAGTTCAAAATAAAATTGTTGGAGTAATTAATACAAATGAAAAAACGTTAAGTACCAAACCTTCTACAAAGTTTAAAATTTTAATTAAAACTCGTGGAATTGTTTACTTTGAAGGCTTGGTTGAATCAAATAAATATTCTACTCCTTTTCTTATTCCAAGTAATGTTTTACCTGAAGGAATTGCACAAGTAACTATTTTTGATGAAGAAGGAAAACCTTACGGAGAAAGACTTGTTTATATTGAAAAACAAAAAAATCATTCTATAACCTTAAAAGCTAATAAAACTGGATATGAACCTAAAGAAAAAGTTACTCTTACTGTAAATGCAAAAGATAAAAACGATAAACGTTTATTTTCTAATTTTTCACTAGCTGCTGTTGACCAAACAAGTAACGGAACTAATTCGGACAACTTTGAAAATATATGCTCGTACTTTTTAATGCAAGCAGACATTAAGGGAAATGTTAATAATGCAGGATACTATTTTAATCCTTCAAACAAAAAAAGATTAATACATTTAGATTTACTATTACAAACACAAGGATGGAGAGATTTTCTTTGGAAAAAAGAACTTAAAACTACCGAAAGAAAATTTGATATAGAATTGGGTATTAACGTAACTGGTAGAGTAAAAAAACTATTTGGTAACGGACCAAAGCCAAACAGTAAAGTTCTTATGTATTATATAGATAAGGAAAAAACTGCTATGAATGTTTCGGAGGCTGATAAAAATGGAAGGTTTGCTTTTGAAAACTTAGTAATATTTGGCGAAACAACAATAATGTTAAGTGCTAAAGATAAAGGTAATAAGTCTAAAGGTGAAATTGTTTTAGACTCTTTAGAAATTGCTCCTCCAGCTATTAAATTTGACATTACTAAAATTAATTCAGAAGAAAAAACAGCTACTGAAACCGTAAAAGAAAACATTTTTAAAAAATTTATAGATTTTGATGTTCCTATTGCAAACCAATTAGATGAAGTTTTAGTAGTAGGAAAAGCCAAAAAAGCAAAAGATGCAAATGAATTTATTAGCTTTAATCAAACTTTTGTTGCTGACGGAACTAATACAGATTTTAATAGTGTTCAAGATTTAATTCAGTTTTCTATACCAAATATTCAAGTTGTAAATGATACTATAAGTTTTTCTAGACATAGAGGCAGACCTGCATTAATTGTATTGAATGATATTGAAATTGACGCAAGTGAAGTTTCTTCAATTGTACCTGAAAGTATTGACAGAATTGAAGCAATAAGTGATGGTTCTATGAGTAATTTTACAAATGGAGTTAATGGTGTTATTTTAATTTACACTAAAAAAGGTGTTGAAGCGACAAGAGAACGAAAAAAATTCCACACTTCGAAAGATGTTATTTTAGGTATTTATAACTGGAGAGCCTTTTACTCTCCTAACTATGAAGAAAAAAAGGAAAAAGCTTGGGATGAATTTGCTGATATTAGGAATACTCTATATTGGAATCCGTATGTAATTCCAAATGAAGAAGGTGTTTACACTATGAGTTATTTTAATAGTGAAGTACCTACAAAAGTAGGTGTTACTTTAGAAGGAATAACTGCAGATGGAATTCCTATTTGCATTAAAACAAATTACACTATTGAAAAATAAAAAAAAGCCAACGATTAATCGTTGGCTTTTTTTTATTACTTTTTTTATTACCAAATTTTTACTCTATCATCTGGTGTTAAATACATTTTATCTCCTTCTACAATATTAAACGCTGCATAAAACGCATCTACATTTTGTAAAGGCATATAAGCTCTATACATACCTGGAGAATGTGGGTCAGTTTTAATTAAGTTACGCATTGCATCGTCTCTCATAATAGTTCTCCAAATTGTACCCCAACTCATAAAGAAACGTTGTTCTGGAGTAAAACCATCAATATTCTCTGGTCTTCCGTTTTTCTCGTAAAATATTTGAAGCCCATCATAAGCAGAATTAACTCCTCCTAAATCTCCAATATTTTCTCCTAATGTAAATTCGCCATTTAACTTAGCGTCATCTAAAGCTTGCACAGCACTATATTGGTCTGATAATTTTTTACCTAATATTGCAAATTTTTCAGAATCCTCGTCTGTCCACCAGTTATTTAAGTTACCATCAGCATCAAACCTAGCTCCAGCATCATCAAAACAGTGAGATATTTCGTGACCAATAACAGCTCCAATTCCACCATAGTTAACAGCTTCATCTGCTTTGTAGTTATAAAAAGGCGGCTGTAAAATAGCAGCTGGAAAAACAATTTCGTTATTTACAGGGTTAAAATAAGCATTCACTACTTGCGGTGCCATTCCCCACTCACTTCTATCTACTGGTTTACCTAATTTTGCCATTTTTTGATCAAAGTTCCACTTTCCAATATTTATTGAATTTTGAAAATACGAACCTCCATCTTTAACACCTTTTACATCTAAAGCTGCATAATCTTTCCATTTATCAGGATACGCAATTTTAACTGTCATTTTTTCTAATTTTTCAACAGCTTTTGCTTTAGTTTCTGCAGTCATCCAATCTAATGCATTGATACGTTTTTCGAAACCTAACATTACATTTTTAATCATTTCTTCAGCTTTAGCTTTAGCTTCTGGCGGAAACTTTTTATCTACATATAATTTACCTAAAGCTTCACCAATATTATTATTTAAAGAACCTAAAGCTCTTTCATCTCTTGCTCTTTGTTGTTTGGCTCCACTTAACTCTTTATTGTAAAACTCCCAATTTGCAACATCTAATTCTTTATTTAACATTCCAGCAGCTCTGTCAATAGTTGTCCAACGTAAATACAGTTTAATATCGTCTATACTACTAGATTTTAAAATAGACTCAACAGCTTCCATATAAGCAGGCTGCATAACAATAACTCTTTCTAAGTCTTTTGCTCCAATACCATCAAAATATGCTTTCCAATTAATTGAAGGAACTAATGTTGCTATTTCTTCAATAGTTTTTGGGTTGTATAGTTTTCTAGTATCTCGAGATTCTTCTTTTGTTAATCTAGGTTCAGCTAAACTGTATTCGTATTTAAAAATACGATTAGCATTTGCTGTTGCATCTTCTTTAGAGTCGCCAAAGAATTGTAGCATTTTTGCTATATGTGCAATATACTTTTCTCTTTTACCTTTAGTATCTTCATCTTGATCTACATAATAATCTCTAGATAAGCCTAAACCTGCAGGAGTTACATAACCTGCATTCATTTTACTATCTTTTAAATCATTAAAAACGGCAAAATTAAAAAATCCAGCACCTCCATAAGGCGCCATATCGGTTAATAATTTATTTAAATCTGAAATATTTTTTAAAGCGTCAATTCTATCTAAAAATGGCTTAACAGGTTCAATTCCTTGTTTTTCTCTAGAAACAGTATCCATAATAGACTCATAAAAATGTACTGCTTTTTGCTGATCTGATTCTACTGTAAAATTTCCTTGTGCATCTTTCAGCTTTGGAAACTCACCTTCAGCAATTGCTTCATTTAAGATTTTTAATACATCTTCGTCTGTTTTTTTACGTAGTTCGTTAAAACTTCCCCAAGAAGTTCTATCTGCCGGGATCTCAGTTTTATCTACCCAAGCTCCATTTACATACCTAAAAAAATCGTCGTTTGGACGAACAGATGTATCCATGTTTTCAACAATAATTCCAGGTATTTTTTCTTCTTCAACTTGTTTTTCACCTTTACAAGAAAAGGTTAAAGACAAAGCCGCTACTGAAGAAAACAGTACTACTTTTTTGATTGAATTTTTCATAATATTTGATTGATGATGTTTGAATTTAATTACTAAAATAGAAAGAATAAAATAAATTACCCTTCTAAATCATATTAAGATTTTTTTAATATAGCTTCAATATTTGGTTTAAAATAGCTTGGTCCTTTCATAACTTTACCATCTTCTCGATAAATTGGGTTTCCATCTGCGCCAAGTTTACTCATATTACTACGTTGTATTTCATTAAAAACTTCTTCTATTTTATGCTGCATACCATGTTCTAAAATAGTACCGCATAAAATATACAACATATCTCCAAGAGCATCTGCCACTTCAACTAAATCATTTGCTTTAGCAGCTTCTAAATATTCTAAATTTTCTTCTGCCATTAAATTGAACCTCAAATCTATTTTGTTAGCTGATAAGTTTGCAATTGGTTCATTTTTTACGCCCAATCCAAACGCGTTATGAAAAGTTTCTACTGCTTTTAATTTATTTTTCATTTTTTAGTTCCTAAATATTAATTGATTCTTTTTTTTAATGTATGTTATTTTAAAAAATAATGTACATTTGACTTTAAATATACACTTTTAATATGTTTACAAAAGGTCAGCTTTATTTTGCTGCTTGTTTTATAGTAGTATTCACATTAGCAATGATTTGGAGCTATAGAAAAGATATAAAAATTCACAAAAAACATTATAAAAATTCTTTTATAATACTGATATCTCTATTTTTAATAATAGCTGTATTTGCCATTATTACATTTTCTTTACACTAATTCATTTTCTCTACATCACTTAAAATACTGTGATCTAAAACTGTATAACCTTCTTCATCAAAAGAAAAAGATTTTTTAAACTTAACATCTACCAATAATCGATCTGCTTTATAAGAGTGCATTTGATTTACTTGTTGCGAAAAAGTTTCATCGTGATATTGAATTAAAACATATAATTCTGCGTCCAACATTTTAATTTCTGCTTTAGTCATTCCTGCAAACGGACTATCATTATCTATTTCATGAACAATTGTCCAAGTAGTAGTTAGGTACTTTAACTTATCCATTTGTAATTTTAATCTAAAATAATCCTTTTTAAAATTACCGTCTTCAGCTTTTATTGTATTTGAATATATTACTGTTACTTCTGGATCTATCATTATACTCGGACGATAATTCATTAACTTAAACATTACAGCCATACCGCCTTCATAATCTCTTAAAACAACATTATTACTAAACTTAACTGCTGCTTTGGGTTTAGAAAATCTACCATATAACAATCCAGTTATAAAAGAAAAACTTAACAAACCTGTTAAAGCTTGAAATGTTGATATTACATTACCAATAAAACCTTGAGGAGAAAGACCTCCATAACCAACCGTAGTAATTGTTTGTGCACTAAAAAAGAATGCATTAAAAAAGTCATCTATTTTACTTCCTGTTGAATTTGTTATTTGCTCAATACCAACTAATAAATATATAGTTGCAAAAATTGTATTAACTATAATGTATGAGATAAATACAAAAATGAAAAACTTGAACCAAGAAATATCTATCAAATAGGCATACGTATCATTAATACTTAACGACTTATTTTTATGTATAACATTTGAATGTCCTTTTTCATTAATCATACTTTGCGAATTCTTACTAGAAGAATACCCAAATCCAGGATCTTTAATTCTTTTCATTATAGAAATTGTAAATTATACACTAAAGTAAATTAATTTATTAAATTTAACACTTAATTCAAAAATTTATGAAAGCACTTAAGTATTTACTTCTTTTAATTTTAGTTTTAATTATTGGAGGCTCCATTTATATAGCAACTTTAAATGGAAATTACGATGTAAAAAGAAGCAGAACTATGAAAATACCTGCGGAAGTTATTTACAACAATGTAAACGATTATAAAAACTGGCAACATTGGGGACCTTGGTATGAGATGGACTCAACAATTGTAGCTTCATACCCAGCTAAAACATCTGGAGTTGATGCATCTTATACTTGGACAGGAAAAGATGGAGCTGGCTCAATGAAAACACTATCTTTAATTCCAAACAAACAACTAATACAAGAACTTCAATTCTCGCAAGGAAGCCCTTCTGAAATTACTTGGAATATTGAATATACAAATACTGGAAATAAAGTCACTTGGGGAATGAAGGGTGAAAATTCATTCAGCGAAAAAGCTTTTTGGTTAACTCAAGGTGGTATAGAAAAAAATATGGCTCCAATGTTTAGCCGAGGCTTAGAATTATTAGAAAAACACCTATTAAAAGAAATGGATAAACATTCTTTCGAATTTGTGGGTGAAGTTGACCACGGTGGTGGTTTTTATTTATACCAAACAACGTCTTGTAAAATAAACGATGCCGATAAAAAAATGGGAGAAATGTTTCCAGCAGTAGCAGAATATATTGAAAAAAACAAAATAGATACTTCAGGTAAACCATTTTTATTAACTCATAATTGGGACGAACAAAATAAAACAACTATGTTTTCTACTTGCGTTCCTGTAAAAGAAAGAATTGAGACTGAAGGAAATGTTTTAACTGGCTATTTACTACCTCAAAAAACATTTAAAACAGTATACAAAGGTAGCTACACAAATTCTTATAAAGCTTGGGAAGCTGCTTACAAAGAATTAGCTAAAAAAGGTTTTAAAGAAGTTGAAAAAGGCGAACCTTTTGAAGTTTATAAAATTAGGCCAACTGATAATTCGAATCCTGCAGAATGGATAACAGAAATTTATATACCTATTGAATAGTTATAAAAAAAAGGAGGAACTAAGTTCCTCCTTTTTTTTATACTTCATTATATCTAAAACAATCTGTTACGTGATCGTTAACCATACCTGTAGCCTGCATATGCGCATATATTACAGTTGAACCAACAAATTTAAATCCTCGCTTTTTTAAATCTTTAGAAATTTTATCTGATAGTTCTGTAGTTGCCGGAACTTCATCTAACGATTTTGCTTTATTTTTAATAGGCCTTCCATTTACAAAACCCCAAATGTATTTAGAAAATGAACCAAACTCTTTTTGTACCTCCATAAATGCTAAAGCATTAGAAATTGTTGCTTTAACCTTTAATTTGTTTCTAATAATACCTGCATTATTTATTAATTCGGTAAACTTAGCATCATTATAAGTTGCAATTATTTTGTAATCAAAATTATCAAAAGCCTCTCTAAAATTTTCTCTCTTTTTTAAAACAGTTATCCAGCTTAAACCTGCTTGAAACGTTTCTAAAATTAAAAACTCAAATAATTTAGCATCATCATACACAGGCACTCCCCATTCAGTATCATGATATTCGACATATAAAGGGTCATTACCACACCAAGCACATCTGTTTTTTTCCATGGTTCTATATTTACTGTCAAATATAATGGAATAATTTTTGTAGCTTTATTTTTAAAACATACTTATTATGAGAAACTTAATAGCAGCTTTTATTCTCGGGTTTATTCTTTTTGCTTGTGGTACAAGCAATAAAACTATAAACACTAACAATTTACCAGAACATGCAGTTAGAATTGCTAACGATAGTTTAGAGTATGAAATTATAATAGTTGATATTGGTTTTGACACTTATTTAGCAACAATTGCACAACCAATGAACTTCTATTCGCAAAACTACTACGAAGTAAAAAATAGATTTTATGTTACCGAATGGAACTATAGAGCAAGAACACCCTCAAGATTTAACACTTCAATTTATGAAAATGAAATAGATTACAATTCTCATACCGATTACGGATTAGAGGTAAACTATAAACTATTTAATTACTTTAAATTTGTTGAATATAAATATAAACAACAATTTAATTAAAAAAAAAGGCGGCTCATAAATGAACCGCCTTTTTTATTAAATAAAAACTACAATTATAATTGTGGACCAGCCGCAACTAATGCTTTTCCTTCATCGTTTCCAGTATACTTAACGAAGTTATCGATAAATAAACCAGCTAGTTTTTTAGCGTTAGCATCCCATTCAGAAGCATCAGCATAAGTATCTCTTGGATCTAAGATTCCAGTATCAACACCTGGTAAAGAAGTAGGTACTTCTAAGTTGAAAATTGGCATAACTTTAGTTTCTGCTTTTTCAATTGAACCATCTAAAATTGAGTTGATAATTCCTCTTGTATCTTGAATAGAAATTCTTTTTCCTGTTCCATTCCATCCTGTGTTTACTAAGTAAGCTTCAGCTCCGTGCTCTTCCATCTTTTTAACTAATTCTGCACCGTATTTAGTTGGGTGTAAAGTTAAGAAAGCTTCTCCGAAACAAGCAGAGAATGTAGGAGTTGGTTCAGTAACACCTCTCTCAGTACCAGCTAACTTAGCTGTAAATCCTGATAAGAAATGGTATTGAGTTTGCTCTGGAGTTAATTTAGAAACTGGAGGCAATACACCAAATGCATCAGCAGATAAGAATATTACTTTTTGTGCGTGACCTGCTTTAGAAGGTACTGCAATATTTTCGATATGGTTAATTGGGTAAGAAACACGAGTGTTTTGACTTACAGAACCATCAGTAAAATCAATTTTACCATCAGCATCAACAGTTACGTTTTCTAATAAAGCATTTCTTTTAATAGCTCCGTAAATTTCTGGTTCAGCATCTTTATCTAAATCGATAGTTTTTGCGTAACATCCACCTTCAAAGTTAAATACTCCATTATCATCCCATCCGTGCTCATCATCACCAATTAATTTACGTGAAGCATCTGTAGATAAAGTAGTTTTACCAGTTCCTGATAAACCAAAGAAAATAGCTACATCACCATCTTTTCCAACGTTAGCTGAACAGTGCATAGAAGCCATACCGTTTAATGGTAAGTAGTAGTTCATCATTGCGAACATACCTTTTTTCATTTCACCACCATACCAAGTACCACCAATAACTTGCATTTTTTCAGTCATGTTGAATACTGTAAAGTTTTCAGAATTTAATCCGTGCTCTTTCCAGTTAGCGTTAGATATTTTAGATCCGTTCATTACTGTAAAGTCAGGCTCTCCGTATACCTCTAATTCTTCAGCAGTTGGTTTAATAAACATGTTTGATACGAAGTGAGCTTGCCAAGCAACCTCTACTACGAAACGTACTTTTAATCTTGAATCTTCGTTAGCTCCACAAAAAGTGTCAACTACAAATAATTTTTGTCCTGATAATCTGTCAACAACTAATTTTTTTAAGTCATTCCAAACAGCTTGTGTAGTTGGTTTGTTATCATTAACAGCTTGTTCTGATGTCCACCACATTGAATCTTTTGTAGCATCATCCTTTACAATAAACTTATCTTTAGGAGAACGACCTGTAAATTTACCTGTCATTACATTAACAGTATCTAATTCTGTTAATTGAGCTTTCTCGTAACCTTCTAATGAAGGATTCATTTCTTCTTCGAATAATTCTTCGTAAGAAGGGTTGTAAACTATTTCGTTATTGTCTGTTAAGCCTATCTTTTTTAAGGCTTCTACAACTGAATCTCTTAATACTTGCATCTCGTTGTGTTTTTATTTATTGTTATTATGTTTAATTTTCTTATACAAATTTAAGGCATAATAGGGGGTATTTCATATGATAAATATCATCAAAAACCCACTATTTACTAAAACGTTTTCATAGATTAAAAACCTAAAAAACAGCTGGTTAACCACTTTTTCAAAACCCTATTTTTTCCGAAAACCTTTTCGAAAAACGCCTTTTACCACAATTATTTATTAGATTAATAAATATTCCACTAATATTTTACAATAATAGTGTTTCAACTTTAAAAAAAAGAGGTTATTTTATTAAATTTACATTTTATAACTTCGAAAAAGGCTAAAACCTAAGTAAATCCAACCTATAAATAGAAGCATACCTCCTAAGGGCGTAACAAACCAAATTTGTTTAGCACTTACACCAAAAGTTATTGCATAAATAGATCCTGAAAAACAACCAATACCAAGTAAAACTATTAGTGTAATTCTATTTTTATTTCTTTCTGATATTTTAGCAAATGAATTAACAAAAAGCAACATTAATACATGGTACATTTGATAACGCACAGCTGTTTCAAAACTTTTTAACTCTAAAGCAGAAAGCACTTTTTGTAAGGAATGTGCTCCAAAAGCGCCTAATAAAATAGTTATAGCACCTAACAAGCAAACAATTAACAAATTACGATTCATTTTTTTCAAACATTTTGATACAAATATATAATATTTATTTACTAATATTTTGTATCTTTAATTAAACACTTAAGTTATGGAAAACTCTAAAAAAACATTAATTACCATATTAGACACTAGTTTTATTCATAAAATTCAAATTGCAAAATCTTTACTAGAAAGTAAGGGGATTACAAGTTATATTTTTGATGAAAATATGACATCGATTATTGGTACTGCAATAAGTGAAGGTTACAAATTAAAAGTTAACCATCTAGATGCAGATTTAGCAATTACATATTTAGAATCTCTAACTGAGGTCGAAGAATAATACTCTTAATCTTTTTTGTACATTCGTAGTACCTAAAAATTAACTAATGCGAAATATATTAATAATTGGAGCTGGTAAATCATCAGCTTCATTAATTGCATATTTATTAAATAAATCGAATAGCGAAAATTTTACAATTACTATTGGCGATGTAAATTTAGATGCTGCAAATACTATAATAAACAATCATTCTAACGCAAATACTGTTCTTTTAGACATTTTTAATGATGAACAAAGAGAAAAAGCCATAAATAACGCCTCCGTTGTTATTTCTATGCTTCCTGCTCGTTTTCATTTAATAGTTGCTAAAACCTGCTTAAAACTAAAAAAACACTTGGTTACAGCTTCATATGTTTCAAATGAAATGAAATTATTAAACAAGGAGGTTATTTCGAACAATCTTGTTTTTATGAATGAAATAGGTTTAGATCCTGGAATTGACCATATGAGCGCAATGAAAGTTATTGATAGCATTAGAGATAATGGAGGTGAAATGCTCCTTTTTGAATCTTTTTGTGGTGGTTTAGTAGCTCCTCAGTGCGATGATAATTTATGGAATTATAAATTTACTTGGAACCCTAGAAATGTTGTACTAGCTGGTCAAGGTGGAACAGCTAAATTTATTCAAGAAGGAAAATATAAATACATACCATATCAAAAATTATTTAGAAGAACTGAAATTTTAAATATTGATGGTTATGGAAAGTTTGAAGCCTATCCTAATAGAGATTCTTTAAATTACAAATACGAATATGGGTTAGATAATATTTCTACTTTGTACAGAGGTACAATACGTCGTGTTGGTTTTTCTAGAGCTTGGAATATTTTTGTGCAATTGGGAATGACAGACGATACTTATACTATCCAAAACTCTGAAACTATTAGTTACCGAGAGTTTACAAATTTATTTTTAGCTTATAACCCGTATGACTCTGTAGAACTTAAACTTCGCCATTACTTAAAAATAGATCAAGACGATATTGTTTGGGAAAAACTTTTAGAATTGGATATTTTTAATTCAAAAAAAATTGTTGGACTAAAAAATGCTACTCCCGCCCAAATTCTTCAAAAAATATTACAAGACAAATGGACTTTAAATAAAAATGATAAAGACATGATTGTAATGCAACACCTTTTTGGATTTGAAAAAAACGGTAAAAAACAACAAATAGAAAGTAGTATGGTTTGTATTGGAGATGACCAAACTTATACTGCAATGGCAAAAACTGTTGGGTTACCGGTAGGTATTGCTGCATTAAAAATTTTAAATGGCGAAATAAGCTCACCTGGAGTTCAAATACCAACTAACAAAAATGTTTACAATCCTATTTTAAAAGAACTTGAAGAAAACGGAATTATTTTTAAAGAGAAAATGGTTCCTTATTTAGGTTACAATCCCGAACATATAGGTGGATAATTTTTTTTAAAAAGCTCTAAATAAACTATATTTGAGTAAATAGCCCTACACAATGAAAAAACAAACTTCTTTAATAATTGGCAGTATAATAATATTGGTACTAATAGTATCTCCATATCTATTATATATTAACCAATTTATACCCGAAGATTTAAAAACATACCCAACAATATTTGGCGAAATATCACCTGGTTATTTTGGTTCTATTAAAACTTTTGTTTATTGGATATTTGCCAAATTAGTTCCAATAATTCTGCTTTCAATATTATATATTACAAATAAAAACTGGTGGAGTTTAGCAATTCTAGTTCCAATATCCGTATACGTTTTTCAATTAATTAGTGTTATAAATGATAGTGCAGAAAACATAGATGAAATTGAATTTATTTACACATTACCATTATTAGTATTTGTTTCTATAGCACTTTTTTTAATTAGAAGAAAAATAATTATTTACATTAAGGCCAAAGATTTAAAAACTGAAATGGAAGAAGTAATTGAAAAATCAAATCGTAAAGAGTAAAACTACATTTTTAAGTAAAAATCTTCAACTAAATTTATATAATCTTTTGTATAAACGTGGCGATCTATTTCTATAATAAGTTCATTTAACTTTATTTCAACTTTATTAAATGAAAATTGAATTAAACTTCTTTTAATTTCTGAAGTTGGAGTGCCTTTTACTCTAGTAATTTTTGCTGGATACAAACCTATTTGTTCAGCTAATTTAATTATATTACTTTCTTCTGAATTTGGAAAAACAACACAAAAAGTTCCATTTTTTGAAAGTAAATTTACAACACCTCCAAATAACTCTTTATAATTTAAACTTTCAGAATGTCGCGCCATAGCTCTATCGCTATCAAGTTCTTTATATGTTGAAGTATAAAATGGAGGATTAGAAATTATTAAATCATATTCTTCACCTTCCATCTCATCTACAAATTGCTGAAAAGAAGCATGGTAGCAAAACAATCGATCTCCCCAATCGCTTTGTTCAAAATTTTCTACAGTTTGAATATAAGCTTCATCATTTAATTCTACAGCATCAATAGTTTCAGCAAAACTTCTTTGAGCCATCATTAACGAAATTACTCCTGTACCCGAACCTATATCTAAAATACTATTTACAGAATCTTCAATAGTTGCCCAAGCACCAAGAAGTACTCCATCCGTTCCAACTTTCATAGCTGTTTTATCTTGTTGAACCGAAAATTGTTTGAACTGAAAAGGTTTACTCATTTGGATACTTTTTTAAATAATGTGGTAAAATTAAATATTAACTACTATCTAGAACCAAAAAAGCTGAATAAAATTATTCAGCTTTCTATAAATTATATTTATTAAATATCAACCTGTTCCTTTTAATCCACCAGATAGTGCGTTTACTAATAATAGCAATTCCATTAAATAGTTATCGCTTTCTTTTGAATTTAACTCTTTAAGCGCTCTCCACTTTGTTAAATAATCTATTTGAATACTATGCAAAGCCTTTAGTGAGTTATTTCTTAACTTATTATCATCTAATTTAGAAATTCTTCTTAATTCAACAGAAGTTCCCATAATTTTGGCAATTTCATCTAAACCATTTTCATAATCAGATAAAACTAATCCCATCAATTCTTTTTTAACTTCAAGATTCTTAACAAAATCAGCAAAAGCATTCATTATTTCACTGTCAGAATTTAATAAGTTAGATTCAATTTGAATTAAACTATATTTTAAAAACGGCCAATCTTTAGCCAATTGTTTTAATTGATCAAAATCTTTTGGGTGTTGCTTTTGAAATTCAACTAAAGCAGTTCCAGTTCCAAACCAACCTGTTATATTAAACCTCGACTGGTTCCAACTAAATACCCAAGGAATTGAACGTAAATCTTCTAAAGATCGTTGCCCAGTTCTACGTACTGGTCTTGAACCAATTTTACTCTGCTCTAAAACATCAATTGGTGTTACAGCTGTATAGAATTCAATAAAGTTTGGATGCTCTAATAAACTAACATATGTATCTCTAGTAAGTTCAACTATTTGATCCATTATTTGGTAACGTTGCTCGTTTTTAACTTCAACCTCTTCTACCATAGATTGCCTTGCAGTTCCGGCAACAAACATTTCTAAATTATAAGTTGCAGTAAGCCTATTTGCAAATAAATTGGCAATAGTTTCTCCTTGAACTGTCATTTTTATATGCCCACTCATTGAACCTTCTGGCATACTATCTAAAAATCTATGAATTTTTCCTCCACCTCTACTAATTGTACCTCCTCTTCCGTGAAAAAAGCAAAGTTTAACATCAAACTCTTTTGCTGCTTTGGTAAGGTTTTCTTCTGCCTTATAAATACTCCATCTACTTGTTAAAATTCCACCATCTTTATTACTATCGCTGTAACCTAACATTACTTCTTGCGTAAAGCTTTCAGAATTCTCTCGTTGTTTCTTAACTATTGGATGATTTAAAAATCCTTTTAATATTTCTGGCCCAGCAATTAAATCATCTACAGTTTCTAAAAGTGGTACTACAGGTAGATTCGAATCTTGTAAACCAACTTCTCTTAGTAATAAAAATACAACTAATAAATCGCTTAAACTACGAGTCATACTAACAATTATAGAGCCTATTCCTTCTGTTCCATAAAGATCTACATATGTTTTAATTTCGCGTAAATAACCTAATACATTGTCTGCTTCTACTCCACAAGGTACACCTGCAACTAAAAAAGGACGCTTACTTTTTAACTCTTCATTTAAAAAAGCTAATCGCTTTTCTTCATCCCAACTTCCATAGTTACAATCAGTAAAACCAGAAGCTGTTAATATTTGACTAATTGCTTTTTCATGATATGCACTATTTTGTCTTATATCTAGCTTTGTTAAATAAAAACCAAAACACTGCACCAACCTTTCAATTGGAAATAACCATTGTTTTGCTATTTGTGTAGCTCCTAAATCTATAAGCAATAGCCTTAATTCTTTTAACTCAGCAGCTAAATCTATAGAAGATTTAAAATAACCTTTTTCACCTAAATTAAAATTACCTTTAATGGTATTGTTTAACCTAACCAGTAATAGATTTATATATTGACGTAAAGGTTCGGATGGGTTTCTGTCTAATGCTTTTTTCCCTTTTGAACCAAATAATTTTGCTTTTACTTCAAGTTCTGCAAGAAATACTTGAGAAATTGAATTTTGATAACTAGAGAAACTCAATTTCGCAGCTAAATCTATTAACTGTTTTTTTATCATTTCTAGAACTAACTTACGGTGTAAACGTAATGTTGATGCCGTAAATTCTGGAGTAACAAACGGGTGCCCATCTCTATCTCCACCAACCCAGCTACCAAACTGAATCAAAGGAAAATGCTCTGGCCATTCTAATAACTCTGGAGAAAACTCCATTTCTTTCCAGGCATCTTTTAATCGTTGATCTGTTAATTTAACAGCTTCAGGAAATACATTATTAAAATAATGCATTAAATTATTACGTTCATCTTCCAAGCGTGGCTTTTCTAGATAAATTTCACCCGTACGCCACCAACGCTCCATTAAACTTGTTATTTCTTCTTTTAGAAGAGACTGCTCTGAAGTAGACCAATTAGGATTCTCCTTTTTAACTAATAATAAATATAACTCACGGTGAATATCAATTACCGTTAATCGTTTTGCTTCTGTTGGGTGAGCAGTAAGCACTGGCGAAACCTTTACAGTTCTTAACTTCTCTGCAATTTTACACTCGTTTATTCCTTCTGTTTTCCATTTATCTAATGTATAACCCCAAGAACCTTTAGTAGATTTTATTCCGAATTGTGTTTCAGATTTTCTTCTATATTGGGTTGCCGCATTTTCTTCAACTAAGTTTAACAATTCAAAGCACATACCAATTGCTTGTGTAAACTTTTCATTAGAATAATTAGTTGTCTTTTTTACTGAAAAATTATCTATAGGTAATCCTTCTGCCAAATCCTGTTCTCCAATAGAAATTAGCATTTCTTTAAACAGTTCTATAAGATACTTATAGTCTTGTCGAATTTTTGTTAATCCTTCTTTTTGAAGTAGTTCACTAGTCATTTCTTTTAGTTTTGTAGTTTTCAAATAACTTAATAGAATTTTTACTTAGATAAATCAAGTAATAAACCCCTGATTAAGAATAGTTCAAAGTTATTGATTGCTAATCAAATTAACAATATTTGCAAAGTGTAGTTACTTAAATGTTTTCGTAGATTATAATAGATTTTAGAATATAATGAGCTATTATTAAAAAACCTCACATAAAATGTAAGGTTTTCTAGCAGAGAAGAAGGGATTCGAACCTTTGGAGATTTCTCTTTATTTATAAGGACTTCCCTACTCCATTAAATTTTTGTTGACCGATTTGTTGACCTAACCATTGATATCCATTGATTGGTTTTAACTCTCAATCTCACTAACAAATATACGATTTTAATACTACAAATAGCACCAAACAATGTCAAATACTATGATACTTTTCTCAAATAATCGTTTACAATTTCAAGCTTAATACCACTATATTCTGCAAATTCTTCTGAAGTAATGAATTGATGTTTTTGTTTTCCGAAATGTAATTTGATTGTATTCAATAATTTTCTTCCATAGCGTTCACTACGTCCAGTGATGCATTGAATGTCTTTTGGGTAAATACAAGCTCTTACTATCTTCATTTTAATACTCTATCTATACTTTATCCTACTAGTATTTATACTTTACCTATACACCCTTATTTGTTATAAAAAGGATGTTTTCGGAATGGATGGATTTCGGTTTTTTAATTCCTTTATAAAGATAGCTTCATTTGTTGAGAATTTAAAATTTATAACATTATGGCTAAACAAACCGGTATTATTAAATTAAAAGGAACCATTGGTGGAATTTCCTTTTACAAAACGAGTGATGGACACCTTGCTCGCGAAAAAGGTGGTGTTGACAAATCTAGAATTGCAAATGACCCTGCGTTTCAAAGAACGCGTGAAAATGGTTCTGAATTTGGAAGAGCAGGTAAAGGTGGTAAAGTTCTACGTAATGCAATTCGTATTCTTTTGCAAAATGCAAAAGACAAAAGAGTGGTTAGTAGATTAACTACTGACTTATTAAAAGTAGTTAAAACAGACACAACTAACGCTCGTGGATTGAGAACTATTCAAGATGGTGTTTTGAGTTCTTTGGAAGGATTCGAATTTAATTTGAATGGTAAACTTGGTTCTACGTTGTTTGCTCCATTTTCAACAACTTACGACAGAGTAAGTGGGGATATCTCTGTTGACTTGGCTGCTTTTGCTCCTGCAATAAGAATTGCTGCACCTTCTGGAACAACACATTTTAAAGTAGTTACAGGAGCTGCTGAACTTGATTTTGAAAATGAAGTTTCTTCTTTTGAAAATGATGAAACTGCTATTTTACCTTATGACAGTGCTAACACAGCTGCTATTGCTTTAACTGTTACTGCTCCAGCAAATTCAACACACCCTGTATTTATTGTATTGGGAATTGAATTTTATCAAGAGGTAAACGGACAAATGTATTCGTTGAAAAACGGAACCTACAATGCTTTATCAGTTGTAAAAATTGATACGGTATAATGGAATTGGTTTTACATAGAACCTATTTTGAAAAGGGCACGAATAGTGTCCTTTTCTTGAATTCTAAATTTCTAGGATTTACCATTGAATTGCCCTGGAGAAAAAACCAAAAATCTGTTTCGTGTATTCCAGAAGGAACTTACGTATTAAAACCTCGATTTTCTGAAAAGTTTAAACATCATTTAATCCTTGAAAATGTAATTAATAGAAGCTTAATATTAATTCATCCAGCAAATGATGCTTTAAAAGAATTACGTGGTTGTATTGCTCCGGTTACCTATTTATCTGGTATTGGAAAAGGAACTACTTCAAAACTATTATTTAAAAAAATTGTATCGCTATGCTACCAAGCATTTGAGCGAAAAGAAAAAGTAATATTAACTATTAAATCATAACTTATGAAACTTAAAGAACGATATAAAAAACCGACTCCTCCATTTTTTAGAAAATTAAGAAACATTGGAATTGCATTGGCCACCGCAGGTGGTGTTATTATTGCTGCTCCAATTTCATTGCCAGCTGCAGTAGTTACAGTTGCAACATACTTAACAGTTGCCGGAACAGTTGCTACGGCTGTAAGCCAAGCTGTTGTTTCTGATAAAAAGAAAGAAAAGGATCTAGATTCTAAAATTGACTAACTCTTAAATTTAGAAATTGAATTGGAAAACAATATTCAAATAAAGTCTGGGGTTATTGGTGGGACTTTGCTATCCACTGCACTAAACATTAGCATAAACGATGTAATTTTTACCGTTGTTATGGCTGTTATTGGTGCAGTGGTTAGTTTTTTTGTTTCTTATTTTTTGAAGCGATTATTTTCTAATAAATAAAAAAGCCTAGTTATTTTTTTAACCAGGCTTTTTTAAATATTGTTGTATGCAGTTTTTTATTCTTTTTCTGTTTTATCCTTTTCTTTATTTTTAGGCGGATGCTTTCCTCCTCCATTCCAAAACCCTGTAATTAACCATAATTCATAATGCATTAACCATTCAGAAGTCCAAGGTATAATAGAGTCAGTATATAACTGCTCAACAGTCCATTCTCTATACTTTGGGAAATATAAGCACAGTTTTTGCTTTTTTGTTGAGTAGACGTGTGGCAATTCTTTTTTACCATTGTATAACATTAATTCTTTAGGATTTGTAATATAAACGTCAACTCCTTTATTAATACGATAAACTAATTTAACCTCATATTCTTGACTCAATGGAGTTGGTTTTATAACGCCAACCCATTTTAAACTATTTTCTCTATTTCTACTTATTTTACTATTTGGATAAACAGATTTCAATTTACCTTCTTGTATAATTAGTGATACTCTTTTATTCTTTCTCTTCTGCACCGTAAAAATTATGATTTTTAATTTTAGTGCCAACAGCACCTATTGTTCCTGTAATAGAAGATACTTTTAGATTTCCATTTTCTCTATTAATTCTTTGTCTTTCGCCATAACTACTAAAAGTTTTAGTGGTCAATTTTTCTCCAAAAGGATTTTGCATCGATTCATTGATAAACTGTAATCCTTGACTTTTAGATAAAATATTTGAAAAATCAGCTTTAACTTTATCCAACCATAAATAAAAATTCTTTTCTCTTTGTGGATATTGAATCCATTTGTCAGCAAAATTCTCTTCTTCATTTACTGGATTTGGGATGTATTTTATTGTTTTGTTTAAATCATTATTATATCTCTCTTCGATATGGAGATGCATTTTATTAATTATATTTTTAATTGCATCAATCAAGTTTTCTTCTTGGTTATATGATTTACCTGATAGCGTAGTTATAATAATTGATATTGGTTTATCCTCATCACCATTAAACATTATATCTCTATGTCTTTTTAATATCTGTACTGCTCTTTGTAATGGGAGTTTATTCTGTTGATATTCTGGAGCAGGTTTTATAGATTCATTTAGAGAAAACATTTTTTTGATAGAAATTTCGGCTCTATTAAAAAACCATTTACCATAACCAAAAGGATTACTTTTTAACCAATTTTCTGTATTTGAGTCAAAATCATAATTATCAGACTCATTGTCCGTAATCCTTATTGCTAAATTGTCAACATTGCTAATATCTGTATGCGAAAATGCTTTTTCTAATATCATTGAATAGCCTTCACTAATAATTGAAGGAAGGATATCCATATGATACTTTTCCTTTAGGTTATCAGATTCTTTTCTGTATTCTAAAGTCCAACATCTACGACCTTCTTTGTCGAGCATTTCCTTATAAACATCATTTTGCTTTAATCTTGCTCCAACTATTCTTTTTAAGTCTTTTTGCGACCAATCTGCATTTTTCCCTGTTAGTTCACAAACAAGGTCAATATCAATATCATCAGTATCATTTATTGGTTGAATTACTGTGCCTAATAAAAAAGAACCTTGTGTTAATATTTGAGGTTTATATTTAGCCAATACAGTACCCTCTTGTGATAACCAATTTCCAACCGCTTGATAACTTTTAACAGCATTATTATGTTGAGTTTCCGAAATATCAAGATTATTACTTAATTCTTCGAAAATATCATTGAATTGTTTTTTTTGTTCTATTGTTAGCATATTTTTATTGTTTTATTAAAACCATCAAAAGTTTTGTTTTCATCATATATTGTTAAAGGCATATCTGCTTTTGGCATCCAAATTCTCCCTAATTCAATTGCTATAGCTATAGGCATAGCAGGGAATATGTGTAATTCAGTTTTTGAAGTATAATTTGATTTGATTTCATCAAAAAGATGCCTCATAGCAATACTAAAATCTTGAAGTTGTATTTTGGATTGCAAGTAATCATTAAATGGCTTATCAATTGTTAATGTATAAATTGAACAATCATCACCTAGTAATTTTGTAATTCTTTCGTTGTTGATTGTTGCACTTAATGAAATGTTTAAAGCAACTATCGGATTAATAGATTTTGGTTTGATTATTTTATAAATCGTATCAATTGAATCATTGGATAATTTCCAAGTCTTTGGATTACGGATTGGTTGATAAATCTCAACATTCTGTATGTCATTGATTAAAGTTCCTAATTTGACAAGTAAAGGCATTGGAGCAAATGCGAATAATGATATATGTTTAATATTTTGTTGTCTAATTGAATTTACTAAACGCTGATTGAAGTTTTCAATTAAAACCTTTACTTCAGTTATCCAAAATTCCTCATCTTTATCTCTAATGGGACTATCTGTCAGACCTAAATCAATTGTTTTAGATTGTGCAGGATAGTGTTCAGGCAGAAGGTATTCTACTACAGTTTCATATAGTAAAACAGGAGTATGTTCTCCTACATTTGCTTTGTATGTAATTATATGACTTTGGTTATTTGGGTTTATAGCTGTTATTCGTTCAATTCGTTCTTCTTGTTCTTTTTTCATTTCTAACAAAAGTGACTCTGGATGTTCATCAACTTCTATTCTGTCAATGAGTCTATGGTGTGTATCGCAAAGCAACATTATATTCGATAATTCTTTTGCAAGTAAGGTTGACCGAATTATATCTCCTCTTGGTCCATCTGGAGAATCTGCAACAATATGTGCTAAATATGCTTTATTGAAAAATCGTTTTGTTACCAAGTCCTGATATAATGAAATATTACAACCTTTATATTGACATCTTCCTCCCGATTTTATCAGAAGAAGTTTTATAATTTTATCAGGTATTTTTGTTGTACTCATAGTTTTTTTTCAAATAGAATAGAACTTGTTAATACAAATTAATTCCATTAGTTATTAGGTTAAAACCAGATATACATCTAGGCTACCTATTTTATTAAATTAATATGATATAGTTAGCAATTATTTTTCTACTAAATTACAGTAAATGAAATTATATAACAATAGAATCCGTTTATTTAAATTGATTATTAATATGGGTTATTTTAAAATGCTTATTAATAACAACTAATTTTCAAGTATAAACCCAATTGTTTCGATAAATCAATCATATTTTTTGTGCCTCTACTTTTTCCATCCCAAAAGGCAATTAATGCGTCAGCATAATTTGCCATTTGTTGGTTTCTCTTTGGTCCTGCAGCTCTTCCGTATTTATTCCAGTCTGCAGGAAATCTTATTATTTTATATCCTCTTTCTTTTGCGTATTGTTCTCCAAGTTTATCGGCTCCTCTGTAATAGGCTCCAGAAACAATTTCAATATTGTTTTGATCTTGGAGAATGTTGTCACATTCGGTGCATAGTTTTTTGTAGTCGTTGAAGGTTCTGGTTCCTGCAATTATTAGTTTCATCATTCTAGTTATTGGTTTTTTGTTGTTGGTTTGAATTCCTGCCTACGCAGGAATGACAAGAAAAAATTCAAGACCTCAACAAGGCAATTTTTAATTTTGAAATCGCTTGCAATTGCAATTCTAGATTTTGCTCAAAGGCTGTAATTTTTTTAAGCTTTTCAACTTTTAGTTCCCATTGCTGCAGCTCGTAATTTTGTAAGGCTGTATTTATTACCGTTTTTGCATCTGAAATACAGATAAACGGAATAACACTACCTTTTAAATAGTAGCCAAAGAATTGACCTGTTTTAAGTGATAAACATAGGTAATACAAAGACTCCCGAGTTTCTTCTGAAGCGGTTGTGATTACAAAACAGTTTGGGCAAGGTTGCTCCATTGGCCTACCACTATTTAAACCTTTGTTTAAAATAAAAAAGTGTGGTTTGTTGTAGGTTCTTCCTTCCTGGTGTGTCTTGATTTCATAAGTTGACATAGTTCTCCATTTAAAATTATGCGCTTCGCGCACATAATTTTTTCAGAAAACAAAAGAAAAAAGATAGCCACAGCTAGGTTGTGTGGATATGACTGTCAAGGTTTTTTGTAAAAAACACTACCTAAATTGATAGTTGAAATCATTACTAAAAATATTGTGAGGTGGAGGTTTTTTTCAAAACCCAACGGGCTTGACCTTGAAAGGCAGAAAGCGGCTGGAGATGGTAACAACCGATATTTGCTATGTTTTTTATTTTTACTTTGAACCTAAATACTTGTTTTATGTAAGAGATATTTTGAAGTTGTTTTTTAAAAAACTAACTGCTATTGATTGGAATCAAAAATATGTTTTTAACTACATTGAATAAATGTTGAAGAATTTAGATAATTTGTAATTATGTTATTTGTAGTATCGTTTTATATAATGTTTTTAAGTTTCTTTTAGCAGGTAATCGCGAAGCATTAAAGCGAGCCGCAGCGAGTTGAACGAGGGTGTTGGAGCAAGAGTACGTTGCCATCGGCATAAGTACGTGCTACGACTACGTGGAACACGCAAGGTTGGCGGAGTTTTTGAAGCGGTTGGAAAAACAAGTGCAATTTATGTAGTGATATTAATTGTTAGTCATATTCATTTTGCCTTGATGCAAAACGAAACAAAAAATCAAGACTTCTTAAAATAGCTTTGAATACTACGCTACCTCACTTTCGACTCCAGGCCGCTTCGCTCTTTGGATTACTCATACGTTTCGATAACTTGTATTTCTACAGCTATTTTAATAGGTCGTTTTTGTGAGTGTATTTTAAATACTAAATAATTATTAATCCTATAAATTTAATGGAATACTTTGCTCTTGTGCGTGTTTGCAATATGTAATAAATCCGCTAAATACCTATCGATGTAGAATCAAATAAAATTGAAGAATACATTTATAAGATACCCACATTCGTGAGGACAGGCGGTTTATTTTATATGCAAAATGGATGCCTTCAAAAACTGTGACAACCTGATTAGCCCGAAGTGAGCAGCAGGCGAGCGAAAATAGTGTAATAGCGGTTTACCCCTAATAAAAATGCATTTATACCTTATTGGGTTTTAGGGGTAAAAGATAGCTATGCGTGAGTGATGCGTGGAATGTGTGAAGTAAAATAAATGAACTAGTGCTAAATGAGGACTGTGGACGAATTAGTGCTATTTATGGTATATGCAAGGTTTTAAAACTATATCTATACTTATAGTGATGAGATTCTGAAACAAGTTCAGAATGACGTACTTTTCTGGATTTACCTTGCAGATATATTTTATGTAACAAAATGGTGCGTATTGCGAACACCTTATTACCTGCACGAATGTTTCTATTTTGTTCTATTGTTACTTATGGAAACGGATTTGAAAAGCGCAAAGGCAAAAAGTAAGTGCTTTTTTCAAGCTCTTACTGTGCGGAATTGGAAGCTGTATTTTTGGTTTGTTGTGAACTTGACTAACTTTTAAAGATGAGATTCAAAACAAGTTCAGAATGACGTAAAGATTAAAAAAATACTGCTGTAGATGGGGTGTTTATTATTTTATGAAAAAGAGCCCCTTTTGAGGACTCTTTTTATAGTTTCTAATGATTATGACCTGAATGATCTTCATCATTATGTTTAGCGTGTTTCTCTACCTTTTTTAAATCCATTTTACAAACTGGACAATTTCCTTTCTCATCGTATGTTTTGCCTTTTTCACAATCCATAGGACATTGGTAAACTTCCATTGCCATTTCTTTTTTGGCTTCTGTTTTTACAGGCTCTTTATCTTTTTTTGTTTCTGTTTTGCAGCTTGTAGCTACGAATAAAGCTACTACAGTTATACTTAAAATTACTTTTTTCATTGTTTTAAAATTTAAAATATTAATAATTGTTTTAATTTATTCTATTACTTGTTTTACTTCACCACATTTAAGCATTGCATCTCCAAAATAAGGGTTAAGAACTTTTTCTTCTTTGCTTAACCAATATGCACCGTTATTGTTATCTGCCATTGGACAAAATTCTACATATACTATTTCGTTGATTCCAAATAGTTGAATTGCCTTGGTTAAATGAGAAGATAAATGCTTAAAATGGTCTCTTTGAACTTTTATATCATCAGTATTTGAAATAGCGATTGTTGAAGATTTAATTTCTTTTTCTACAGTCATCCAATGCTTATGTGCTTCGCCTTTTAGTAATTTCATATTTATTTTATGAATGCTTGAAATTAACTTTTTGGCACTGTTTGTAGCTTCTTTTGAATTGTCTTCTACCAATGCATCTTTAAGAATGATATAGTTCTCATACACTGTTTTTAATTGATTTTGAAATTCTTTTGGAGCTTCTAATCGTTTATTAATTTCATAATGTTCTGTAGCATCTGAAATGTTATTTTCCATACCAAGATGCCCTTCGTGACCTGTCATTGTAGTTCCGCCAGTTTTATTCATCATACTTTTTTTACCTTGTAGTTGGGCAGCAGCATCTATGGTAAACGTACCATTTGATACTATTTCATCACCATTATTTAGACCTTTTAAAACTTGATAATTTGTTCCAATTTGGTTCCCTAAAACAATTTCTTTCATTTCAAAAACAGGTTCGTTAGGATTGGTTTTTACATAAACTATAGACCTTTCACCAGTCCAAAGAACTGCCGATGCAGGTATCATTAGTATATCATTTGTATTTGATGTGGCATTATTTACTTTACCTTCAACAAACATTCCTGGCTTAAATTCATTGTTTTTATTTTTTAATACAACTCTTAAAGTTACCGTACGGGTTTTAGTATTTAAAACGGGGTCAATAAAACTTACTTTTCCTTTAAACTCTTTATTAGGGTATGCGTTAGAAGTTATCGTAATTTCTTCACCTATTTTAAATAAGCCTATCTGGTTTTCATACACATCGAAATTTGCCCAAACTGTACTTAAGTTTGATATTTTCAGCAAAGGTTGTCCTTGTTTTATTGCTGAACCTTGTTCAACCAATTTTTCAGATACGGTACCTGAAACTGTTGCATACACAGGGAAAAATTCTTTTGCTTTTCCAGAGGCTTCAATTTGGTTTATTTGATTATCTGATAGTTTCCAGAATTTTAATTTGTTACGAACGGCATTGTACAATTCTGGTTGAGATTCTTTTAATGAAATTGCAGTTAATAATTCTTGTTGAGCAGCATATAATTCAGGTGAATAGATAGTTGCTAATAATTGTCCTTTACGAATTTCTTCACCAGTAAAATTTACATTTAGTTTTTCAATTCTTCCAGAAAAATAACTGACTTGAATTGAATTAACTTCTTCGTTTACTGCAATTTTACCAGATAATTTAAGCACATTATCTTCAGCTAAATGCTTACCAACTTTTGTTGTTTGAATGTTGGCTAATGCCATTGCATTTTTTGTTAACTTGAATTGATCTGCAGACAAACCATCAGCACCTGCTTCGGCAGGAATTAAATCCATACCACAGATAGGACAGTCACCTGCTTCTGGTTGCATTATTTGTGGATGCATTGAACACGTCCACATTTGATTTGTTTCTGTTGTGCTAGTATGATTATGTTCTGTTTTATTTTTTGAAGAATCATTGAACAGGAACTTTCCCAGAAGAAGTCCAACAGCTAATATGCCTATATAAATTATATATTTTTTCATTTTTTTAAATTTTAATATTTCTTAATCTTAATGCGTTTACAATTACCGAGACCGAGCTAAAACTCATAGCTAAAGCTGCAATCATTGGTGATAGTAATAATCCAAAAAATGGATATAAAATACCTGCTGCAATAGGAACACCTATAACATTATATATAAATGCAAAAAACAGGTTCTGTTTTATATTTTTTACAACAGCGTGACTTAATTTTTTAGCTTTTACAATACCTTGTAAATCGCCTTTTACTAATGTTATTGATGCACTTTCAATAGCAACATCAGTACCTGTACCCATTGCAATTCCAACATCAGATTGTGCTAAAGCAGGTGCATCATTAATACCATCTCCTGCCATTGCAACTATTTTCCCTTTATTTTGAAGCATTTTTATTTCATTTAATTTGTCTTGTGGAAGACATTCTGCTTTAAAGTGTTTTAGGTTTAGTTGTTTAGCTACAGATTTTGCAGTATTCTTATTGTCACCTGTTAGCATTATTACGTCAACGCCATTATTTTGTAATTCTTTAATAGCATTTTGACTTGTAGTTTTAATAGCATCGAAAATTGTGACATATCCTACTGCTTTATTATCTATTGCTATGTATGAAACTGTTTTACCTTGCTCTTGTTCTACTATAACTTTATTCGATAAACTTTCAGAAATAGTAATTGTGTATTGCTTTAATAAATTATCATTACCTAAAGCAATATTTTTATTTTCGACTTTACCTATAACTCCTTTTCCTGCCACAGCTTCAAAATCACTTACTTTAGTAATTGAACTGTTTTTTGATTTACCATAGTTTACGATTGCTGCTGCTAACGGATGCTCGCTATATTGGTTTAAAGATGTTATGTATTGTACTAAAATAGATTCATCTATAGAGTCTGTTGCTATTACCTTTTCAACTGATGGTTTTCCTTCTGTAATCGTGCCTGTCTTGTCAACAATAAGTGTATCTACTTTATTCATTTTCTCTAATGCTTCCGCATTTTTAATCAATACACCAGATTGAGCACCTCTACCAACACCTACCATTACAGACATTGGCGTAGCCAATCCTAATGCACAAGGACACGCAATAATTAATACAGCTATTGCATTTACAAATGCAAAAACATAAGCAGGTTCGGGACCAAATACAGCCCAAATGATAAATGTTATTACTGAAACAATCATTACTATTGGAACAAAGTATTTTGATATTCTATCAGCTAACTTTTGAATAGGTGCTTTAGAACGACTTGCGTTATTTACCATATGAATGATTTGAGAAAGTAAGGTCTCTGAACCGACTTTTTCAGCTTTCATTATAAACGACTTTGTACCGTTGATTGTACCTGAACTTACTTTGTCATCTACATTTTTATCTACAGGAATAGGTTCTCCTGTTATCATAGATTCATCAATACTACTATGGCCTTCAATAATACTACCATCAACAGGGATTTTTTCACCTGGTTTAACTCGTAATAAATTACCCTTTTCAATTTTATCAATAGCTATTACTTTATCAATTCCATCAATTACTAATGTTGCAGTGGAAGGAACTAATTTTAATAATTCCTTTATTGCTCCACTTGTTTGGCTATGCGCTTTTGCTTCTAACAATTGCCCTAGTAATACTAATGTTAAAATAACTGTAGTTGCTTCAAAGTATACAAATACGTTTCCTTCTGAAGTTTTAAAATCTTCAGGTAAAACATTAGGAAATATCATTGCAAAAACACTAAAAATCCACGCTATTCCAGAACCTATTCCAATTAGGGTAAACATATTTAGGTTCAATGTTTTTATTGATGTCCAAGCACGTTTAAAAAACATCCAAGTAGCATAAAAAACTACTGGAATTGATAATATGAATTGAATCCAATTCCATTGTTTTTGTTCTAAAACTGTATACAATGGATTATTTTCTAACATTTCAGACATAGCTATTAAAAAAATTGGAGCTGTAAATAAAACAGCAATCCAAAACTTATTTAGCAGCTTTTTATAAGTCTTATCTTCTTCAGATACATCCGCTTCTAATGGAATCAAATCCATACCGCAAATTGGACAAGATCCAGGTTCGTCTTTTATGATTTCTGGATGCATTGGGCAGGTAAACTGAATATTTGAAGAAACCATTTTTTTCTCTTCGATTAAATCCATACCGCATACTGGGCAATCACCAACTTTGTTATAAACTTTATCTCCCTCACAATGCATTGGACAATAGTAAGTACCACTTCCTTCTCCTTTCTGAAGTTCTTTTTCTTTTATTTTTATAGGTATATGAACTCCTAGTTTATGAATACTATACCTGCCACCATCATTTTTTAAGGCTTCTTGAAATGTTTTTAACGGAATATGTGATTCCATTTCAATTGTAGCTTCAGCTTTTTCTAAATCAACTGTTGCTTTTGAAACACCTTTTACTTTAGAAAGTGTTTCTTCTACGTGACTGCGACAACCGTTGCAAGTCATACCGTGTATGTGAAATGTGTGTTTCATAACGATTAATTAATTACAATGATTACATCCTTTTTTTGCATCTGTCAATTCGTATTTACAACAACTAGGTAGTGAATTATAAGCTTTTTTAGAAGCACTTACATATTTTGTGCTGTGTCCAACTTTTGCAACTGCTTGCTCTACTTCGTAGGCACTACTTTCTTTTAGATCAAATGTAATTTTCAACATTTTGCTTTCAACATTCCAATTAGCTGTTTTTATACCTTTAACTGATTTGGCTGCTTTTTCTATTCTGTTTTTGCACATTTCACATTTACCTTCAACCTTAAACTCTTCTGTTTTTAATTGAGCAAATGTTATGTTGATTGTAAATATGAATATGATTATTAGTATTGATTTTATATGTTTCATTTTTTAAGTTTTAATTTGAAATTAAATAATTGATGATTGTACTTTGATTGTAATAATTTTTAACTGATTCTATTTGATTTATTTGAAACTTTAGCTGTAACTCTTGTATGTCTAAAACATCATTAAAATCAATAGTTCCGGTTTCATAATTGCTAATTAGAATATCTTCAGCATTTTCGGCTTGCTTTAAGTTTTTAGCTTGAATATTGTAACTAATTTTTGCTGAAATTCTTTCATTAATAGCAGCATCAAGTAAAGATTGTAATTTGTTATAACGCTCTTGTTTTTCGTTTTTTATTTCAAGCTGCTGCAAGTTGTTTTGCTTACTTTTTGATTTGTATTTCTTATTAAATATTGGAATAGATACTGAAACCATTGGCATTAAAATATCTTTGCCATTATCGCTTATTGTAATATCTGGTCTTTCTTCTACATTGACATAGTCTAATCCAAAACCAATTAAAGGGTTGCTTTCTTTTTGATTTAATAATTCTGACTTTTCAACCGCATTGTACAATTTTTCATACTTTAATAATTCGGGATGTAACTCTAAACTATTTGTATTTAAAAAAGAATCATCAGCAGGTATTTCAAGATTGTTTTCAATACGAACTTCAATAGCTTTATCACGATTCAACAACTTGTTTAATGTTGTTTGTTCTGCAATATATTTCTGATGCAATAATTGTTTTAATTTATCTAGTTCATTTTGTCGCATTTGTAACCTTAATACATCTACTGCCGAGGCTTTATTTACCTCAACAGAAGTTAAAGCCATTGTTTCATAGTTTTTTAATAGTTCAATATTTTCAATCAAAACCTGTTGCTTTGCTTTATTTTCATATAAATTGTAATAGGATTGTGATACAGCTACTATTAATTTTCGTTTGGCAATAACTATATCTTCAAACGAAGCATCAGCTAACGAATTGGCATAATTTTCACGAGCGGTAATTGAGCCAAACCAAGGTAACATTTGTTTTGCTGAAATTTTAAAACGTTGTGCTCCTGTTCTTGTTTCAGGTTCACTTACAAAGTATCCAAGCCCAAATTCTGTATTTGGAAGTGTATTTACTTCGTTCGCTTTTTCTGCTTTAATTTTATATTGCAATTCAAACTTCTGAATTGTAGGACTGTTATTAAATGCCTCTTTTAAGAGCGTTTCTAATTGTTGTGCATTTGTGTTAACTGTGATAAGTAATACACTTAAAATAAAGGCTGTTTTTAGATTTTTCATTATGCTGTTTTTTTAAGTTTTAATTCTTCTCTCCAGCTATACAAAACAGGAACTATAAAGTATGAAGTAATGTCTATAACCATTCCACCAAAAATTGGAATTGCCATTGGCATCATAATATCACTACCTTTTCCTGTTGAAGTTAAAATAGGTAACAAGGCTAAAATTGTTGTTACTGTTGTCATTAAACAAGGTCTTATTCGTTTTTCAGCAGCTGCTAAAGCAGAACTTCTAATACTTTGTTTATTCGTAGGTTTGTCTCTATCAAAAGTTTGTGTTAAATAGGTTGCCATTACCACACCATCATCTGTAGCAATACCAAATAGTGCAATAAAACCTACCCAAACTGCCACACTTAAATTGATGGTTTTCATATTGAATAGCTCTCGCATATTTTCACCAAACAAACTGAAATTGAAAAACCAGTCTTGCCCATATAACCAAATCATTATAAAACCACCTGCAAATGCTACGGTAATTCCTGTAAATACCATTAAAGAAGTTGTTACTGATTTGAACTGGAAATACAATATCAAAAAGATAATGGCTAATGCTAATGGTACAACCACAGCTAGTGTTTTTTCAGCTCTAATTTGATTTTCATAAGTTCCGGTAAACTTGTAACTAATTCCTTTAGGGACTATTAATTCACCCGATGCTATTTTTTGTTGAAATAAGGCTTGTGCATTTTCAACAACATCTACTTCAGCAAAACCATCTAACTTATCAAACAGTACATAACCCACTAAAAAAGTATCTTCACTTTTAATAACTTGGGGACCTTGTTCATAGCGAATGGTTGCCAATTCGCTTAAAGGAACTGGACTTCCTTTTTCTACAGGAACATAAATTTGTTCTAAATCTGTTGGGTTTGCTCTTAACTCTCTTGGATAACGCACCCTTACGGAATAACGCTCTCTTCCTTCAACTGTTTGTGTTATTGGCATACCGCCAATTGCAACTTTAAGTATTTCTTGAACATTTTCTATAGAAATACCATAACGTGCAATTTTTTCTCTGTTAATATCAATAAGTAAATAAGGCTTTCCAACAATTCTGTCTGCAAAAACGGCTTGTTCTTTTACACCTTCAGTTTGTTTTAAGATAGCTTCTAATTCCAAGCCAAAAGCTTCAATTTGTTTTAAATCTTGTCCTTTTACTTTAATTCCCATTGGTGCGCGCATACCTGTTTGCAGCATTACCAATCGAGTTTCAATAGGTTGTAATTTAGGTGCTGATGTTACTCCAGGCAACTTTGTAACTTTGACAATTTCGTTCCAAATATCATTAGGAGATTTAATTTCAGGTCTCCAATTTCTGTAAAATTCACCATCATTATCTTCAATTAATTGAGAGCTTTGGACATTTAATAAAGTTGATTTTATAATCGCTTTGTTCTCGACTGCGCTCGAACTGACAGCTATATTTTCGTTATGAATTAATCGACCATCTTTTAATTCAAATAAGCCTTTGTCATTTACTTTGTATCGTTGTTTTTTACCTTTTTCATTCTTCATATATTCAGATTTGTACTGAATAATATTTTCGTACATAGATAATGGTGCAGGATCTAATGCTGATTCTGTTCTACCTGCTTTACCAACAACTGTTTCAATTTCTGGAATACTAGCAACTGCCATATCTAACTGTTGTAAAACTCTCTTGTTTTCATCAACACCTGAATGTGGCATTGAAGTAGGCATTAGTAAGAATGAACCTTCATTAAGAGAAGGCATAAATTCTTTTCCAGTGTTATTCATTATATAAATACCTGAAATAAGCACTGTAGTTGGAATGATTAAGAATGCTAATTTATTAGCTAAAGCCCATTTTAAAATTTGCGCATAATACTTTCTTAAAACAGAGAATATACCTAATATTCCAAAGCAAATAATTGCTACAAATAGTAAGTTTATAAGAATACTTCTTTCAACACCTAAAGGTCTCCAATATTCAGTTAATAAAAGCACTACTGATGCAGCCGCAATTATTATGTTGATTAAATTAACATTTTTTGGTTCAAGTTTTCCTTTTAAATTTAAGATCCCTGTAACTCCAAAAGCAATTAAAATGATTCCAAGCCAATAACCCAAAATTATAGCTGAAATTCCTGCAATAATTAGGGCAATATTTATAAAATAACTTACTGTCTTTTTTAATACCGTTTTTCTGAATAAAAAGGCCGCAAAAGGAGGTATTAAAAATAACGCGATTACTAACGATGCTGAAAGTGCCATTGTTTTTGTAAAAGCTAAAGGTCTAAATAATTTACCTTCAGCACCAATCATTGTAAATACTGGAACAAAACTGATAATTGTAGTTAGAACTGCTGTTAATATTGCTCCTGAAACTTCTGCAGTGGCATTGTATACAATTTCATTTGTTGTTAGTGGTGTGCCATCTTCATTTAAACGTAGTTTTTCTTCATCTAAATGCCGAATCATATTTTCAGCGAGAATTACTCCAACATCGACCATAGTTCCAATAGCAATTGCAATTCCCGAAAGCGCAACAATATTTGCATCTACATTGAAGAGTTTCATTGTAATAAATACCATTAATACAGCTACTGGTAATAAACCTGAAATTAATATGGATGCTCTTAAATTGAAGACCATTACAATAATTACTAAAATTGTAATTAATATTTCTAGTGTTAATGCTTCGTTTAAAGTGTGTAAGGTTTCTTCAATAAGTTCTGTTCTATCATAAAAGGGAACCAATGTTAATTGAGAAACTGTTCCATCAGCTAATTCTTTAGTAGGTAAGCCTCCTTTAAGTTCTTCAATTTTGGCTTTTACATTATTGATAACTTCCATAGGGTTTGCACCATAACGAGCTACAACCACACCACCAACTACTTCAGCACCTTCTTTGTCTAACAACCCTCTTCGTGTTGCCGGACCAAGTGATACTTTGCCAATATCTTTTATTTTTATTGAAGTGAAATTTTCAGAAGTTACAACGGCATTTTCTATATCGGCAATAGATTTAATATAGCCTAAACCTCTAACTAAATATTCGGCTTGGTTAATTTCTAAAGTTTGCGCTCCAATATCTCTGTTACTTTCTTTTACTGCTTTTACAATTTGATGTAAACCAATATTGTATTGACGCATTAATTCTGGATTTACATCTACTTGATATTCTTGTACATAGCCACCAATTGACGCTACTTCAGAAACACCGCTTGCAGAAGATAACGCATACTTCACATAGTAATCTTGAATACTACGTAATTCGTGTAAATCCCAACCACCAGTTACATTTCCGTTTTCATCTCTTCCTTCTAATGTATACCAATAGATTTGCCCTAATCCTGTGGCATCTGGACCTAATGAAGGGTTAACACCATCTGGCAATAAATTACTTGGTAAGGAATTTAATTTTTCAAGGATTCTACTACGACTCCAATAAAACTCAATATCTTCTTCAAAAATGATATAGATACTTGAAAAGCCAAACATAGATGAGCTACGAATGGTTTTTACCCCTGGAATACCAAGTAATGATGTTGTTAATGGATAGGTTATTTGGTCTTCAATATCTTGTGGTGAACGACCGTCCCATTTTGTAAATACTATTTGTTGGTTTTCACCAATATCGGGAATTGCATCTACTGCTACAGGATCGCTAGGAAGAAATCCTGTATTCCAATTAAAGGGTGCATTTACGATACCCCAACCTATAAACAGTGCTAGTAATAATACTGCTACCAGTTTATTTTCTATTAAAAATTTAATGCTTTTATTTAGCATAAGTTTGATTTTAAACAATTAGACAATGGTGTTAAAAACACCGAATACAACAAATTATCCTTATAACTTTACAGCCATAGGATAAAACAGTCAATTGTTTTAAAATCAGATTAAATATGTTTCGTCTAGTTTGTAGATTTTCCTGCAGACGAGAGGGGATTGATCTTCATCATATAAAGATACCTCGCTATCTATACTTTCGAAAAGATTTACGTACGTATAAATAAATGAAGTAATGAATACTTGTTGCTCAAAAGAAATAGTATCTATTGAAGATTGTAATTCATTTTGACCCTCAATTTTTTCAAATTCATCACTACAACAATTTTTCTTTGATACAGAACATTCATTAGTTGAAGTTGCTAATTCCATTTCCATTCCGCAAGTTTCTGCTTTTGAAAATATAGCTGAATCAACCAATTTATCTCCACAATAATGCGTATTAATAGTAAATGACATTGTAGAGCATAACACTACAAAAGCCATTAATATTGACATTATTTTATGGAAAATTTGTTTCATATTGGTAACAAAGGTAACAAATTATAATGATTCTAAATAAATTTAACAGGAGTTTAACGCTTAACTCCATTTCATTCGTTGCAATCTAACCGCATTTAAAATAGCTAATAAAGCTACACCTACATCTGCAAATACAGCTTCCCACATTGTTGCTAAACCACCTGTTCCTAGAATTAAAACAATAGCTTTAACACCAAAAGCTAATATGATATTCTGCCATACAATTTTACGAGTAGAACGACTTATTTTAATGGCTTTTACCACTTTTGAAGGTTGGTCGGTTTGAATAATAACATCTGCTGTTTCAATAGCAACATCACTTCCCAAACCACCCATAGCAATACCTACATCACTTGCTGCTAAAACTGGTGCATCGTTAATACCATCACCAATAAAAGCTATTTTATTTTCAGGATTTCTCTTTAAAGTTTCAACTTCATTTAATTTATCTTCTGGCAATAAACCACCTCTGGCCTTTTCAATATTTAATTCATTTGCTATTTGTTGGGTAATAGAATCTTTATCACCTGAAAGTATCATTATATTTTTAATACCTACTTTATGCAATGCTGTAATTGTTTCTTTAGCATCTTCTTTTAATTCATCTGCAATTACAACATAACCTGCGAATTTATTATCGATAGCTGCCAAAACAATGGATTCTACAATAGCTTCAGTTTCAGTTGGAACATCAATGTTATTTGTATGCATTAAGGCTTTATTTCCAACTAAAACTATTTTACCATTCACAATGCCTTTTAATCCTTTTCCTGCAACTTCAGATACTTCTACTGCTTTAAAATCTTTTCCAACTTCTTTATACTTCATTATGGCTTTTGCAATAGGGTGTGTGGATTGTCCTTCCATAGCCATTAGGAATTTCATAAATTCAGATTCTTCCCAGCCAACAGTCTTTATTTCCTTAATTTTGAAAACACCTTTGGTAACAGTTCCTGTTTTATCCATTACCAATGTATTTATTTTGGTCATAGCATCTAAAAATGAAGCACCTTTAAATAATATTCCATTTTTTGAAGCTGCACCTAAACCTCCGAAATAACCCAATGGGATAGATATTACCAAAGCACAAGGGCAAGAAATTACCAAGAAAATTAATGCTCTGTATAACCAATCTCTAAAAATATATTCCTCTACAAAAAAATAAGGTAGAAATGTAACAGCAATTGCTAAATACACTACAATTGGTGTATAGATACGTGCAAATTGTCTAATGAACAATTCTGTTTTCGATTTACGTGCTGTAGCATTTTGAACTAAATCTAATATTCTGGCAATTGAACTATCTTCAAACTTGTTTGTTACCTCAACTTCTATCACACTTTCTAAATTGATACTACCTGCATATACTTTTGCGTTTTTTGTAATCGTATCTGGTTTACTTTCACCTGTTAAAGCTGCGGTATTTAATGAGGCCTTTACTGATAGTAAAATACCATCTAAAGGAATTTTTTCGCCAACACGAATTTGAATTTTTTCGCCAATATTTACGTCTTCTGGTGAAACACTTGTATAATCACCATTCCGAAAAACGTTAGCTTCTTTTGGTCTGACATCTAATAATGCTTTGATATTTCCTTTGGCTCTTTTAACAGCAGCTCCTTGGAATAATTCTCCAACTGCATAAAATAGCATTACTGCTACTCCTTCAGGATATTCACCAATAACAAATGCTCCAATTGTAGCAATAGACATTAAAAAGAACTCTGTAAATACATCTCCTTTTTTAATGCTTTTCCAACCTTCTTTAACCACGGGAAATCCAACAGGCAAGTATGCAATTCCATACCAATTTATACGTAACCAATCTTTGAAAAAAGCTACATTAAAATAATCTAAAGCTATTCCGATCATAAGCATTAAAAAGCTTACGATTGCAGGGAAATAAATTTTGAAAGTAGCACTATTTACAATGCCGTGGTTATGACCATCATTGTGACTATGCTGCTTTGTAGATTTTGGCTTTAAATCTCTTAAATTGACTTTCTTTTTTTTCATTATTATTCTAAATTCTTCAAATTAAATATTTATATCCAACGTCTTACTTTTTTTGCATACTCTAAATAATCATTTCCAAATTCTTGTTTTAAGAATGCTTCTTCTAATCTAATTTGGGTATTTATACTTGTTGTTGATAATGCGATTATTACTAATGTAAAAGCGTTTGGAATCACTAAAAACAATCCAATATTTGCAATCATAATCCCAAGGAAAATGGGGTTTCTTGAAATCGAAAACAATCCTTTGGTAACTAACGATGTCTTGTTTTTTTCATCTATTCCAATTCTCCAAGAATTGGCCATATTAGATTGAGCAATCCATACTACAATTAGCGAAAGAATTAAGAGTCCCCAGCCTGTTTTTAATAAAGTAACACTTTCTAAATACCAAAAAGGGAGTAAATATTTGTACCAATCAAATTTAAAAGCATAAATACTTACAATAATTAGCTCTAAAAAAGAGATCAAAGTAAATACTTTACCATTATAACCGTGTGCATCATCTGTTTTGTTAAAAGTTAAAGGGTTTACTCTAGTTTTTATAAAGAGTGAAACTGACCTTATTACAAAAACTAGCAGAAAATATATTAGTAAGTAAATAAATAAAATCATCAAATTATAATTGCATATTCAAAGCAAATATGCTGAAAAAACAAATGCAATGGAAGTGCATTAATGACCGCTACATTTATCACAAATCCCTTTTACCACCAAGTTTACATTTTCTGCAACAAAACCATCAGGCACTTTAATTTGAGGAATTTTATGAGCTGTAAGGCATACTGTTTCATTGCAATTGTTACAATGGAAATGTAAGTGTAAATCATTTTCAATTTCACAATTACATCCTTTTTCACATAATGCATACTTTGTAATACCTGTACCATCATCTATTTGATGTACGATTCCTTTTTCTTCAAATGTTTTAATAGTTCTGTATAATGTAGTTCTATCTGACTTTTCAAAAGCATTTTCGATATCACTTAATGTTACAGCAACATCCTTTTCTACAAGAAACTTATAGATAAGTAATCGCATTGCTGTAACACGTATATTTTTAGATTCTAATAATTCCTCTATTGTTTTCATTATTTAATGTTCGTGTTCTGCTTCGCCTTTTTTCATTTCAGCAATCAGGTAATAAGCATTATTATAAGCAAATTTTGTGGTTTTATCTAATTCTTCAGTAAATTGAACTGCAATCCAATTGCCATCTTTTGCACCTAAAAGCACTTCAACAGGCTTAAAACTCCAGTCGTCATTTTCTTTTTCTACTGAAAATGCATAAAACCTATCTCCATCTTTTATAATTGCACTTTCAGGTAATGCTTTTGTTTTAGTTTTATTTACCTGAATTTTACCTTGAATGTACATACCAGGAATTAAGTTATCTCTTTTATTTTCAATTTCAGCGTGAACGTGTACAGCTTTTGGGTTGTCTTCAAATGTTTTACTTATTGAAAAGATTTCAGCTGTAAGTTCTGTATTTGGTATAGACTGCACTGTAAATGTCACTTTTTGACCTTTTTTTACTTTATAGGCATCTTTTTCAAACACCATCAAATCTGCGTGGACGTGAAGCGTATTAACAATTTCGAATAATTCTGTTTGCGGCTCTACATATTGCCCAATTTTCACCTCAACCTTTTGTACAAACCCTTCTATAGGACTACGTAATGATATACTTTGTGCAATTGTACCATTTCTTACCGATATTGTATTGATATTTAATATTCTTAATTGAGCTTCCAATCCATTTACCATAGCTTTTGATGCTTCATACTCGGCTTCTGCTTTTTGAAAATTTGCACCAGAACCAACACCTGCATCATATAATTTTTGTTGACGCTCATAGTTTTTCTTTAAAAAATTACTATTGCTAAAAGCATTCAAATAATCAGTCTGCAGTTTTATAATATTAGGGTGTGATAGATAAGCCATAACTTGGCCTTTATTAACTTTATTACCTTCAATTACTTTTATAGATACTACATTTGCACCAATAACTGAAGTTATTGCTGCTTCGTTTTGTGGGGGTACTTCTAATGTACCATTAGCCTCTACATTTCCACTCATATTTCGTAATGAAAGTGTGTCAATCTTCATTTTTAATGCATTATACTGCTGCTGCGAAAGCATTACTTCTTCGTTCTCACCGTGTTCTTCTTCATTTTTTGGTTTTTCACTATGTGAATGACCATCATTGTCACTATGACTTTCTTTGTTTCCGCAAGCAAAAACAGTAATGGATAACACTATAACAGTTAGGATTTTATATAATTTATTTTTCATTTTCTTATTGATTAAAATATTGTAGTTGAAATGTGCTTTCTAAATAGTTTATTAAAGCTGTTTGTGCATCTAGCTCGGATTGAATGGCTTCTTTTATTAATTGTGTGAAGCTAGTGTATTCTATTTCGCCTTCTTTGTACGCCAGTAAAGCACCTGTTTTTTGTTCCTTTGTTAATGGCAATACCTGGTTTTTGTAAAATTCCCAAGAGTTTTTCCATTTGATATAATTTTCTTTAGCCTGAACAAATTTTGATTGTACTTCTTGCTTTTTGAATAGGACATTGGCTTCGGCTATCTCTTTATCAATTTTGGTACTTCTAATTTGTGCTTTGTTAGTACCAGACAAAAACGGAATGGAAATACCTGCTTGATAACTGTAAAACCCAGAAATTCCTTCTACTTTTTGTAAACCACCTTGAAGATTGAATTTTGGTAAATTATTAGCTTTTGCAACTTTATAATTGGCTGCTGCTTCATCTACAATGTTCTGCGACATACTGTACAACGGATGGTTTTCAATATTGAACTTTTCAATGTTTAAATCTATTGCAGAATCAAATTCATCAGAAACAGTAAAAATTTCATCTGAAACCAACCATAAATTTAATTGCTGTAGAGCGATTAGATAATCACTATATGCTTGCATTTTTTTATTTTGAATTTGAAAAGCTTGGTTTTTAGCTGCTGAATATTCTAATCTTGAAATCGCTTCTACTTCATAATTTAACGCAACAGCTTGTTCGAAATTGGAATAAATGGAATCCAATTCCATATAAAGATTATAGTTTCTCTTCATTTGATAACATTTTGACCAGGCCTTTTTAACTTCTAATTCTAATTCTAATACAGAAAGTTGATAAGCTTTTTGTGCTAATTGTACTCGTTGTTTTTGTAACTTCCTCTTTGAACCAACACCAAAAATATTTATATCGGATTGGCCTATTCCAATGGTTGTGTAGACTCCTTCATCTCCATTAATTTCTTCACCACCTGTAAAGACTTCAGTTGTACCTAAATCATAAGCAGTAGCTTTTAATTGTTCCTGTTTTGTGATTTCTAACTGTTTTTGCTTTAACAATGGGTAATTCCTTTTAGATAGTTTTACCGCATCCATTAAGGTTATTTCAGGAAGTGTATTGTTTATCTGTTGTGCTTTACTTTGTTCAGAAAAACCAAACATTAAAAGCAAAACTGCTGTTGCTGTAACCAACTTTTTATTCGGAATAAATTTAAACGATTTGTTTTCTACCCAATGGTATAAAATTGGTAAAACGAATAAGGTTAGTAATGTAGAAGTTAATAAACCACCAATAACAACAGTTGCTAGTGGGCGTTGAACTTCTGCTCCGGCAGATGCCGAAATCGCCATAGGTAAAAAGCCTAATACATCTGTAAAAGCTGTTAGCATAATTGGTCTGATTCTTCGTTTTGTACCTTCAATAATTCTATCTTTAAGATTGGTAACACCCTCTTCTTTTAATTCATTCAAACCACTAACCATTACCAATCCATTTAAAACTGCAACCCCAAATAGTACTATGAAACCAACACCTGCTGAAATACTAAATGGCATATCACGTAACCATAAAGCTACTACACCACCAATGGTTGCCATAGGAATAGCTATGTAAATCATTAAAGTTTGTGGCAATGATTTCAATGCAAAATAAATTAACACAAATATTAGTAATAGTGCAATAGGTACAACCGTTTGTAATCGGTTACTTGCACGTTCCAAATTCTCAAAAGCACCACCATAACGAATGAAATAACCAGATGGTAATTCTAATTGTGCATCTAATTTTGATTTTATTTCATTTACTAATGATTTTACATCGCGACCTCTCACATTTACACCCACATAAGTTCTTCTGTTTGTGTTATCTCTACTAATTTGCATTGGTCCTGCTTTATAACTTACATCAGCTATTTCACGCAGTGGAATTTGAGTTCCCGAAGGTAGGTTGATGTACAAGTTTTGGACATCTGAAATATCTTTTCGGTTTTGAGAATTTAAACGAACTACTAAATCAAAACGTTTTTCACCTTCAAAAATAACACCTGCTACACCACCTGCAAATGCTGATTGTACTGTTTGATTTAAGGTATTTATATGAAGTCCGTATTGTGCTAATTTATTTCTATTGTAATTAATAGTCATTTGTGGTAAACCTGTTGTGGCTTCCGCTTTCATATCTCCAATACCTTCAGTACCTGCAATAATTTTAGATATTTCTTCTGCTTTTTGAGATAGAATGTCAATATCTTCACCATAGAGTTTTATGGCAATATCTTCTCGCACACCTTCAAGTAATTCATTAAAACGCATTTCAATAGGCTGGGTAAACTCATAATTAACACCTGGAACTATTTCAACAGCTTCTTTCATCATCTCTATCAATTCATCTTTTGAAGTTGTTGTGGTCCACTCACTTTTAGGCTTTAGAATTACAAAAACATCTGCTAAATCCATTGGCATTGGGTCTGTTGGAATTTCAGCTACACCAATACGACTGACTATTTTTTCAACTTCCGGAAATTTAGCTTTTACAATTTGCTCTATTTTTGTAGTTGTTTCAATGGTTTCTGTAAGTGAACTTCCTGGTTTTAATATGGCGTGAAATGCAATATCACCTTCATCAAGCTGCGGAATGAACTCACCACCCATTTTTGTAAATATAAAAACTGCAATTGCGAATAGCACAACTGCACTACCTATAATCCACTTTCCTTTTTGTAATGCTCTTTCCAATAAAGGTTGGTATTTGTCTTCTACCCATTGTACAAATTTATCTCCATAAGATTTTTTATTGTTTTTCGGAGCTCTTAACACTAGTGCAGACATCATTGGCACATAGGTAAGACAAAGCACCATCGCTCCAATCATAGCGAAAATGAAAGTCATAGCCATTGGTTTGAACATTTTTCCCTCAATACCTTGTAAAGCCAAAATTGGAAGAAAAACAATAAGAATAATGAGCTGACCAAAAAATGCAGCATTCATCATCTTTTTAGAAGCATTAGAAGCTACTTTGTCACGTTCTTTTGCTGTAAGACTCTTCTTTTTTAATAATTGGGATGTAATTAAGAAAACTGTACTCTCCACAATAATTACAGCACCATCTACAATAATCCCGAAATCAATAGCTCCCAAACTCATTAAATTTGCCCAAACATCAAATACATTCATCAATATAAATGCAAATAATAATGATAATGGAATTGTTGAGGCTACTATTAAACCACCTCGCCAATTACCTAATAAGAAAATAAGTACAAATATTACAATTAAAGCTCCTTCAACAAGGTTGTTTGACACTGTAGATGTTGTTTCGCCAATTAATTTACTTCGATCTAATAATGGCTGAATGATGATTCCTTCAGGTAATGACTTTTCTATTTGAGCCATTCGTTCTTTTACATTGTTGATAACATTATTGGAATTAGCGCCTTTAAGCATCATTACTAAACCACCAACAACTTCACCTTCTCCATCTTGTGTTAATGCACCATAGCGAATTGCAGCACCAAATTGAACTGTCGCAATATCACCAATAGTTACTGGAATATTATTAACGTTTTTGACTGTTATTTTTTTAATGTCTTCTAAACTACGCACCAAGCCTTCTCCACGAATAAAATTTGCTTGATGGTTTTTTTCAATGTAAGCACCACCTGTATTTTGATTGTTAGCTTCAAGTGCATTAAATACATCTGTAATAGTTAAACCAATAGCTTTTAAATCGTTTGGATCAACAGCTACTTCGTATTGTTTAATTTTACCACCAATGGCATTTACTTCAACCACACCTTCTACCATAGCCATTTGTCGCTGTACAATCCAATCTTGCATAGAACGTAGGTCTGCAATACTATATTTGTCTTTAAACTCTGGTGCTACTTTTAATGTATACTGGTAAATCTCTCCTAATCCAGTTGAAATAGGTCCCATTGATGGTTCACCAAAACCTGCAGGAATTTGTTCTTTAACTTCGTTTAGTTTTTCTGCTACTAATTGTCGAGGTAAATATGTTCCCATATCATCGTCGAACACAATAGTAACAACCGATAAACCAAAACGAGAAATAGATCTAATTTCCTGTACATTTGGAAGGTTGCTCATTGCGACTTCAATTGGGTAGGTTACAATTTGTTCAATATCTTCTGTACCTAAATTTGGGGCTTGTGTAATAACCTGTACTTGGTTATTGGTAATATCTGGAACAGCATCGATGGGTACTTGGGTCATACTCCATATACCTGCTCCAATAATGGTAAGCGTAAGCAAACCAATTATAAATTTGTTATTGATTGAAAAATCAATGATTTTATTAATCATAGAAAAGGTGTTAATTCAGTTAAACTTTTTGATTCAATTCTTCTAATAAAATTAGAATTACTCGAGTTGAAAAGAACCTTTAAAGGTTCAAAATTGGATATAATTATCCTAGATAAAACTGAATTATGCCCTTGGAGGCTGTAAAATAGAAGTAGAATAATTTGTTTCTAAACCGTTTAGGTAGAAGAAATTTTGAGTATAATAATTATTTACATCAAGTTTTGTATAAGTGAATTGAAACTGTATTACATTAATATGACAACAATGACACATACAAAAAGGGGAGCATAAATCTGAATCTTGATGTTGATGCTCGTCACCATTAGTTTGTGAAATTTCTGTTTTAACATTATCATCAATTTCACTATTATCTACACAAGGTGTAAAATTAAGTGCGAGAATATAAATTGATAATATGAATGCTATAAATTTCATTGTAGCAAATATATAAATTATTTAATGCAATGGCATTGCAAATAAGTTAACGCAATATATAAACTACTTTTTAAGGTAGTTTGATTTTGTTTGATACTACAAAATAGAAAAATGTTTTTTTTGATTTTAGGAAGATAATGCTATATTTGAGTATTAGGTTTTCATAGGCCTAATCTTTTTCATAGCAATTTTTTTTAACCCACTTCTCTTGAAGTGGGTTTTGTTTTTTCATTCCACAACAAACAACCTAATATAATTGGTGGGACCCTGAACCAAGTTCAGGGTGACGAATAAAAAGTTATTTTCTTTTATCAATTGAGTTTTCATCAAAGCTAATTAAATTAAACATTGTTCTCATTCTGCTTCTCACCCTGTTTCCGTAACGTTTTTCAATTTCTTGCGCGTTGAGGTTCGTGGTTATGTGGGTTAACACCTTCTGACTGCGTTCAGGACTACGCATAAATAAATCGTAACGAGAGAGCAAGATTTCACCTAATACATTGCACTCTTTTGCGTAGTGGCTACCTGTTGGTTCTACTCCTAAATCATCGAAACAATAGTTTTGAGTTTGATTGTATTTTTCAAAAACAGCATAACCTTTTGCATTGAAATTGAAAACAATATTCCTGGAGGGAATGAGTTCGTAATTAGTTTTGTGTGGCGCTAGATGTAAAAGTAATTTCATTAGTGATGTTTTTCCACAACCTACTGGGCCAGATAGTAATAATCCTTTATTGGTGTCTATTCCCATTTGTGCACAACTATAATGATCCTGGATAAAGTAATTGCATAGTTTGAAAAGTAGAGGTTCGTCTTCATTGTAGATTTTGAAATTTTTACCGAATAGTATGTGACCTTTGATGTTGAGGTAGGTTTTTATTTTTTCAAAATCGTAATGGACTGTGTTGTTTCTTATTTCTCCTATTTGGAATTTTGATGTTCCTTCGATTTTTATGTGTGGTTGTGGTTTCATAGTTTTTATTTTCCAAATGATGAGATTCCTGCCTACGCAGAAATGACAGAATCTTATAAAGGTTCGTTATAGTTTTTGTTTTGGTTGGTGTGGAGGTTGTCTTGAAAATGGTCAAGTGGTAAATCTGTGTTTTGATTTGTTTTTGATTCTTTTTGTTTTGAAATAGTAAATTCGTCTATTTTTAACATCCAACTCTCTGCTGCAGCTTGCCAATTTTCAATTGGATTGTTTCCTTTTTTCCATCCTACAGATTCGTAGTAATTGAAAAATTTTTCTGCTTCTTTTTCTGACCAATCCTTTTTTTTAAAAAAATTGAAAACCTTTTTTAGAGAGAGAGGTTTATTTATGTTTATAGTATGTTTATTAATGTTTATATTAGATACCAGCGCTTGTTCATTTATGGTAGAGTCTAAATACAAATCTTGCTTATCACTTGTACTGAAATTAAACAACTTCACTTTACTGCCTTTAAACGGATTGTGAGAAGGACTATAAATAATGTATTTCCAATGACTTAACTCTTTAATACAACGATGATATGTTGTGTTAGAACCGATTTTAGAAAACTTCATAACTTCTTCTCGATTTATATAAAATTCATCTGGAAATCGATTGTAATTCCAAATCTGAAATAAAGCAATATATAGGCTAATATGTGTTGGATTTAAACGAGTATCTTTTGAAAATTGATGAAAGATACCGTTGAGATGTTTTATGTAATTCATAGGCTCTAAATAGTAAGATTCTGAACAGGTTCAGAATGACGTTATTCTTAAAATTTGTTATGAATACTGTTTTCTTTCATTACGTTTTCAATTTCTTCTGCATCGTAGAAAATGATCCCTCCAATTTTTGTGTACGGTAGTGTTCCGTTAATTCTTAAAGTTTGAAGTGTTCCCGGACTTACTTTCAATATTTTCATTAATTCTGCTGATTTTAAATATTTTTTTTGAGGTGCAGCAGTCGTTTTTTGAAGTAAACTTTTAATGTCATCTAATAGTTCAATTTTAAACTCTCTTAAATCATCAGTTGTTATAATTTGTGTTGGCATTGATTAAGTATTTTTTAAATTAATAATTGTTTATAGCGATTTGACTTTCGTGCTACAAAGCTTAAAAGTTTTATTGAGAATCTTTAGGTAGTCATTAGGTAGTACCTAAAAAATTTAACATTTTAAAAATTTTAACTTACTGAATGACAAGAGTTTAAAAACTTTGCATTTTAAAAAAAGTTAGAATTTATAATCACACTGGATTCAATTTCAATAAAAAGGTATGTTTATAAATAAAAAGAGATGATTTTTTAATAAAAAATCATCTCTTTTTTTCAATTTTAGGTAGTCGTTAGGTAGTCCTATTTATTATAGAACATATAAAAACCATAACCAACACTAAAACAGTAATTTAACAACAATACTTTAATTAGATTCAATTCTATTAATGAGTCCAATTTTTAAAGAATCTATAAATTTTGTTTGATCTTTCTCTCTAGCTTTAATTTGCTCAAAAACTTTATAAATATTACCTAATTCAATTTCAAAAAGTAGTTCAATTACATTTTTAATTTTTTTTAGTTCTGCTCTTCCATTTCTTAAAACACCTGACTCTTTTAAAGCGAAAATTAATTCAACTAAATCCGTTTTAGTTCCTGTCCAATTTAGATCTCTTAAAATGGCTGGTTTAACCTCTTCGATAACTACATCATTTGATTTCTTGTTTTTAAGTATTTTCAACTCGTTAGAAAAAAATGCAATTAATAAATCGTGTGCAATAATTTTTGATACAAGGTAATCGTGACTGGTTGTAAATTCCGGATCTTTAAAGTGATGCGAGCTATCGATAAATAAATCTAATTGTTCGATATCTCTTAAAAAATAAAGGTGGTCTAGTTTATCTTCTTTTAACCTATAATACTTTACAAATTCCAACTGTTTCCATTTTCTGCTATCTAACCTATCAAGTTCATTGCTAATGTACTTCTGTTGTTTTGAGTTACCAGAAATTGGTTTTTCAAGTAAATAATTATGTAACCATTTAAAGTACTGGAGTCTCCCTTCTACATACGGTTTTTGATATTTAAAAAATGTTATTTCTTCTTTTTTTGAAGGGAATTTTTTAGTCCTTACAAGTGTGCTAAATTCATTTAGACACGTTCTTGAAAGTACAATACCTTGTTTTAAAATTGTTAGATCTTTTAAATTAGATTTTTCAATTAATACAATAGATTTTTTATACCGATTAAAGGCAATAGTAGTTTTTTTCATATAGGTTTTTCAATTTTTTTAAGCATTTAAAAATAATAAAAAAACCTATAAATTAGTTAGCTGTTAGATTTCTTCTGAACTACTTCTGAACCTTGCTCTGATTTGGTATTTAATAACACTTTTAAAGCATTCATATCATCACTTACTTTTCTTTCAATTACTCTAGCATAAATTTGAGTTGTAGCAATTTTTGTGTGTCCTAAAATTTTAGAAACGGTTTCAATTGGAACGCCATTTGTTAGCGTTACTGTAGTTGCAAATGTATGGCGCGCCATATGAAATGTTAGGTTCTTTTTAATCTTACAAGCATCTGCTATTTCTTTTAAATAACTATTTAATTTTTGATTTGATAACGCAGGAAAAACGGTACCATTTAGAGCTGCTCTTTCATTATTTCTGTATTTATCAATTAAGTATTGAGCTTGGTCTAGTATTGGTATTTTCACTGGTGTATTTGTTTTTTGTCTTTTGGTAATTATCCATTTATTACCATCAATCCCAAAAACCACATTGTCTTTTTTAAGCTTCATAATATCAACATATGCAATACCTGTGTAGCTGCTAAAAATAAAAAGATCCTTTACTAAATCTAAACGTTCAATATCTGTGCTATAGTTTTCAATACTTTCAAGTTCTTCTTTTGATAAAAACTCACGTTCCTTTTTAATAAATGAAGGTTTATATTTAACAAATGGGTCTCTTTCTATCCATTCCATATGAAAGGCCATAGTTACCATTTTTCTTAAGCGTTGAATGTGTTTTATGATGGTATTATTACCTATTCTTTTCTTATTTCTTGAAAGTTTATAGCCTCTTAAGAAATTGTCAAATTGCACAACAAATGAATAATTTAGGTCTCTCAAGTAAATATCTGAAGTTTTGTATTCTTTCAGTACGAACTCCATTAAATAACTCTGGGTAGTTTTATAAAGGCCAAGTGTGGCTTTATTTAACTTGTGAGCAAAATTAGTATTATGATAATCAATAATATTTTGAAGCGAATAATATTGTTGGTCGGTTCCTAAAAATCGAGCTTTAATAGCTTCAGCTGTTATTAATTTTCTTTCATTAACTAATTCCTGGTATGCTTTGAAAATTGAAGCTTGTGTTTGGTCAATATAATTATTGATAACTCTAGCCTCTTGACTGTTTCCTTTAATTTTGGATTTAGATTTATCCCAAGATTCTAAAAGAACTTTTCTTTTTAGGCTAATATTAACTCGTTTCTGATTAACCGTAATTCTTGCGAATAAATCCGCTTCGTTATTTTTGGCACGTGAAGCATTAATCCAAATTAGGATTGAAAAAGTGTTTTGGGTTTTCATAGTTGTCGTCTTTTTAAGTTTAACTTTTTTTAAAGACGAAAGTCAAATCAACTATGGATATTGGCCCTAGTAACAAATGTATAAGATTTGTTGACCAAATCCTACCTTATTCTCATTAAATTATGTACTGTTTCACCGTTTTTAAAAATACATTTTATCAGTATTTACAGTATCTACAGCAATAATTCGGTCAACAAATTTACTTTTTTTATTTGTTGACCGATTTGTTGACTTATTTAATGAATTTAAATCAATATATCTGTTAACTCCTAAAATTCAAAACCCCTTAAAACCTATGGTTTGCTGTGTTTTGATTCAATTTGTGTTCATTTTCGCAGAGAAGAAGGGATTCGAACCCTCGATACCCTTTTGAGGTATACACACTTTCCAGGCGTGCGCCTTCGACCACTCGGCCACTTCTCTAAAGTTTTAATTATCTAAATAAAGGTTTATTAAACCTTCTGGAGTTTCAACAATAATTTTATTATTAGTTCTATCAACTACTTTAATAAAATCATCTATCATAGGTATAAATACTTCTTTACCGTTTGCATCAACTTCGAACAAAGGTTGAGCTGAAGAATCATTAACAGCTACAATTTCACCAACTTTTCCAAAATTTACATCTTCTATTTGAAAACCTATAATTTCGTGAAAGTAAAACTTATTACCTGTTAATTTGGGTAAAAATTCAAGTGGTAAATATAAACCTGAACCTAAAATATTATCTGCATCATCTTCGGTAGAAATATCTTCAAAAGCTAATCTAAGTTGATTCCCTTTTTGCAGTAAGCTTTTTTCAATAAAAAAAGGAACCAGATTATTGTTTAATTCAACAAATACTGATTCCAATTCTTTATACAATTCTGGTTCGTCTGTATCTAATTTTGCTACAACCTCACCTCTAAAGCTATGTTTTCTAACGATTTTGCCTAAATAAAAACAATCTTCTTTACGCATTATCGAATAAAATTTATTAAGCTTCTTCTCCTGCAGCAGCTTGCGCGTCGTCGATAGACTCAGGTCCTTTTTCTTCAACTGGCTCTGCAGCTTCAGCAGCGGCAGCAGCTTTTGCGTCAGCTTCAGCTTTAATAGCAGCATCAGCAGCTTCTTTTACAGCAGCAGCACGATCTTCATTAATTTTAGCTTCAACTTCTAATGCTTTTGCTTTAACGTCAGCTTTAGCTTGTGCTAAACCTTCTTTTTTAGCATTTACTTTAGCTTCTTTTTCAGCTAACCAAGCTTGGAATTTTTCTTCTGCTTGCTCTTCAGTAATAGCACCTTTTCTAACACCACCTACTAAATGATTTTTTAGCATAGCTCCTTTATAAGATAGAATTGCTTTTGCAGTATCAGTTGGTTGTGCACCGTTTTGTAACCATGTTACAGCTCCATCAACATCTAAATCAATTTGTGCTGGGTTTACGTTAGGGTTGTAAGTACCTAATTTTTCTAAGTATTTACCATCTCTTTTTGAACGTACATCTGCTGCAACTATCCAATAGAATGGTTTTCCTTTTTTACCGTGTCTTTGTAATCTAATTTTTACTGGCATCTTTTTAAATTTTAAGGTTCTCGACCTTGATTATTAATTTTTGAGTGCGCAAATATAGTGTGTTTTTTTGTAATAAATCATTCTTTTTAAGTATATTTTCAATATTTTTCAAAAACTTAACAAACTGAAAATCAAAAGGTCGAAAACCTATATGTATAGATTTTCGACCTTTTAATTTTATAATCTTTTTTTAAACTAATCCTGTGAATCCTAAAAATGCTAATGAAAGTAAACCCGCTACTAATAAGTTAATTGGCACACCTTTCATTCCTTTAGGTAAATCAGCTAATTCTAAATGTTCTCTAATGCTTGCAAAAAGAATTAATGCCAATCCAAATCCAATAGAATTTGCAACAGCGAAGAAAACTGCTTTTAATAAACTTGCATTCTCCATTCCTAATGCTAAAATAGCTACACCTAACACTGCACAGTTTGTTGTTATTAGAGGTAAAAACACACCTAAAGCTTGGTATAATGGCGGACTCACTTTTTTCAAAATAATTTCTACCATTTGAACCAATGCTGCAATTACTAAAATAAATGTAATGGTTCTTAAATATTCTAAGCCTGCAGGCACTAATATAAACTCGTGTAACATATAAGTTGCCATTGTTGCAATTGTCATTACAAACAATACAGCTCCTGACATTCCAACTGATGTGGAAACCTTATTAGAAACACCTAAAAAAGGACAAATTCCTAAAAACTGTGATAATACAATATTGTTAACAAATACCGCTCCTATTAATATAATTATATACTCCATTATTTAGCTTCTTTTGTTGAAATTTTATTAAAAAACACTGTTAAATATGCCAAAGCAATAAATGCTCCTGGAGGCAAAATAAACAGAATAAATGTGTTTGCATTTTCAGCAACAAATTTTATATCAAAAATACTTCCGCTCCCTAATATTTCACGGGCAGCACCTAAAGCAGTTAACGCTATTACAAACCCTAATCCCATTCCTAACGCATCTAAAATAGATGACATTACATTATTTTTTGAAGCAAAAGCTTCTGCTCTACCTAATATTAAACAGTTTACTACAATTAACGGAATAAAAATTCCTAATTGTTCGTATAAAAAAGGTATAAATGCTTCTAATACCATTTCTACAATAGTAACAAACGATGCTATAATTATAATAAATGCTGGTATTCTAACTTTACTTGGCACCTGAGATTTTATTAATGAAACAACAATGTTCGACATCAATAACACAAACAATGTTGCAACTCCCATTCCTAATCCATTAAATGCAGATGAAGTTACACCCAACGTTGGACACATACCTAACAGCATTACAAATACTGGATTTTCTTTTATAATTCCTTTTAAGAAATTATCTTTTTGATTTAACGCCTCTGCCATAACTAATCTTTTTTAGTTTTAGTAGTTGAACCTTCTTTCATAAAAATATCATAAGCCATTTGAGTAGCTTCACCAAAAGCTCTAGTTGTAATAGTTGCTCCTGTTAAGGCATCAACTTCACCTAAATCTTTTGTAGGTTTTAAATTAAATTCTGAAGGGTTTTTACCTCTAAATTGTTCGATAAATTTATCATCCTTCATTTTTGTTCCTAAACCAGGTGTTTCTTTCTGCTCTAACACTTGAATGTTATTAATACTTCCATCTGATTTAAAACCAACCATAATTTTTATTAAACCACTAAATCCTTTTTCTGAAGAACCAATAACTGCTGTTCCAACATTATTTTCTCCCTTTTTAGCCACATACATTTCTACACTATCTTTAGCTAAATCAGATTTTATCATTTTTACATCTTCAACCGGATTGTTATCAAATTCTGGCAACACCAATTTTAATGCGTTTATTTTTCGTTCTATTTTCCCTTTTTGAATAGGTCCAACAGTTAATTCGTTAACAAATCCTAACGATAGACCTGCAACTATGGTAATCACAAAAAGTGAAACTACCATATTTATAAATGTGTCTTTCTTTTTAGCCATTGTTATACAATTTTAGATTTAATTTTAGAACCAAAACGTCTTGGTTTAAAATAAGTGTTAATTAATGGTACAAATGCATTCATAATTATAATTGCAAATGAAACTCCCTCTGGATACGCTCCAAACAATCTAATTACAACAGTAATAACACCAATACCAATAGCAAAAATTATCATTCCTTTTTTCGTCATTGGACTCGTAACTAAATCCGTTGCCATAAAGAAAGCTCCTAATAAAGCTCCACCAGATAAAATATGAATTAATGGATTTGCATAATGTTCACTATCTACTAACCAAAAAATACCAGTCATAACCGCCATTGTTACTAACATAGTAACAGGTATATGCCAAGTAATTACTTTTCTAACCAATAAATAAACACCACCAATTAATAAGGCAATCGCAGACATTTCTCCAATAGAACCTCCAGTAACACCTAATAACATATCTAATGTCGATGGAATTTTAGAAGCCAAATCTGTCATTGTTCCTCCAAAGGTTAAACCTTCTTTTATAATACCTAAAGGTGTTGCACCTGTAACGGCATCTGCTAAAGCTGTTTGATTTTCAACAGCGGTTGGCCAAGTTGTCATTTGTATCGGAAACGAAATCAATAAGAAAACACGACCAATTAATGCAGGGTTAAATATATTAAATCCTAAACCTCCAAATGATAATTTTCCAACACCAATAGCAAATAAACTACCAACTACAATCATCCAAATTGGAATTCCTGACGGTAAGTTAAATGCTAATAGTAACCCTGTAATTAAGGCTGAACCATCACCAATGGTAACTTCAGATTTTAATAAAAATTTCTGAATTAAATATTCGAATAATAAGCAAGATATTACTGCTGCTGCAGTAACTATAAAGGCACCAATTCCAAACACATAAAGTGAAACTAGAAAAGCTGGAATTAATGCTATCACTACATCGTACATCAATTTTTTTGATGTTCTGTCTGAATGTACGTGTGGTGAGGCTGATATAATAATAGATTGTGCGCTCATATTAATTTTTAGCGGTTTGTAACTTTTTAACAATATTTTTACCGAATCTAATGTAGTCTAGTAAAGGACGATGTGATGGACAAACATAGCTACAAGAACCACATTCAATACACGTCATAATATCTTCGTTAGAAGCTCTTTCGTACAACCCTTTTTCAGATAGATTCATTAACAAGTGAGGTTCTAATCCCATTGGACAAACAAAAACACACTCTCCACAACGGATACAGTTTTTAGGTTCACCTCTACTCGCTTCATTTTGGTCAATTACTAAAATTCCTGAAGTTCCTTTAGTTACAGGTACATCCGTATTTTTAATAGCTTTACCCATCATTGGGCCTCCATTTACAATTTTTCTAGTTCCATCAGGTAAACCTCCAACTTGTTCAACTAAATCTTTAATTGGAGTACCTATTTTAACCCAAAAATTTGAAGCATTCTCTATTTTTTTACCAGTTACTGTAACAACTCGCTCTGTTAAAGGCTCGTTATATTGAACAGCTTGATAAATTGCAAAGATTGTCCCAACATTGTGCACTATTACACCAACATCCATTGGTAACCCCCCTTTAGGAACCTCTCTTTTAAGTATCGCTTTTATTAATTGTTTTTCACTTCCTTGAGGATATTTAACTTGCAATGCTGCAACTTGAATTCCTGTATCTCCTTTCGAGGCTTCTTTCAATACTTTAATGGCATCTTTTTTATTATTCTCGATACCAATAACAGCTTTTTTAATATGTAAAGCGTGCATAAGAATTTGAATACCAACAATTATTTCATCCGCCTTTTCCATCATTAATCTATGATCGGCAGTTAAATAAGGTTCACATTCTACACCGTTAATAAGTAAACAATCTACGTGATTATCATTCTTAAGGTCTAATTTTACATGTGAAGGAAATGTTGCCCCTCCTAAACCAACTATACCAGAATCTATTACATGTTGAAGAATATCTTTTTGAGATAAAGATATTTCTCTAATTAATGGATATTCTTTTTCTTCAAAATTAGATTCGTCTTTTTGATCCGTTCTAATTACAATACATTGCTTTTTGTATCCACTACTATCAATCATCATATCTAATTTAGTTACTGTTCCAGCAACAGGAGAATGAATGTTTGAAGATACAAATCCACTAGTTTTTGCAATAACTTGACCCTTTAAAACTTTATCTTTTCGGTCAACTATTATTTCTGAAGGTATACCTATATGTTGTGCAATAGGAACATACACTACTTTTGGCACAGGCATTCTTTTTATTTCCTTGCCTGATGTTATTTTATTTTCAGGAGGATGAATACCTCCTTTTGGAAATGTTTTAAGCATCTGTTTTAGGGTTTTCAGGTTCAACTTTAGTTGCTACTACATTTTCTTTTACTACTGCAACTTTTTCAACCTCTTTCTTTACTACTTCTTTTTTTTCCTCTACTTTCTTTTCTAATACCTTTTTAGCTACAGGTTTCTTAGCTATTGGTTTTTTCTCTACTACCTTTTTAACTTTTGGCGGTGGAAAATTGGTTTCTATAATAGAATGAGTAGGACAAACTGGTACACATTTTCTGCACAACGTACAAAGTTCTGCATCTATATATGCTAAATTATTATTCATTGTAATGGCATCTTTCGGGCAAACATCTTCACATTTAGAACATCCAATACATGCAACATCACAAGCTTTTTTAGCAATTCCTCCTTTATCTTCATTTAAACAACCTACAAATATTTTTAAATCACGTTTGTTTTTAGGTCGCATTTCAATAATATCTCTTGGGCAAGCTTTAACACAAGCACCACAAGACGTACATTTATCTGAATCAATTACAGGCAACCCTGTTTCCTCATCCATATACATGGCATCAAAATCACAAACAGCAACACAATCACCATCACCTAAACAACCATATTGGCAATCTGTTTCACCACCATAAACCAACGATGAAATTGCACAAGAACGAGGCCCTTGATATTCTGTTGTTTTTGGTCGAACATCACAACCTCCTTGACAAAGCACCACGGCTACAGTTGGAGCTTTTTCAGCAACTTCTTTTCCTAAAATACTAGCAACTTGTTTCATTACTTCATTTCCTCCTACCGGACAAAACAACTCCGAAATATCTTCTGTATTAACTAGCTTTTCAGCAAAAGATTTACAACCTGGAGAACCACAACCCGCACAATTTGCACCGGGAAGTACTTCATCAACTTCACCTATTAAAGGGTTTTCGTACACATAAAACTTCTTTGAAACTATATACAGCACAACAGCTGCAACAACTCCCAACGAAGCCAATAGTAAAACACTATATAAAACCGAATCTGTCATTATATTAATTATATTTAAATATTGAAACACTAAATGCTTTCTCAAATGTATCTTGCATTAAATAAAGCACTAAATAATATGGTATTAAAACAGCAAAAGCCAATAAGCCTGCCATCCACTCTTTTACAAAACTTGAAGAGATAAGTAAAACTGAAATCATTAAAATAAAAGGAAAAACATACGCCCAAAAAACAGCTTTTAAACCTAATTCTTTTTGAAGCACAACATTAACTGGCTCATTTACTTTATAAGAACCATTATTATCTACAATAATCTCTTTTGTATCTCCTTCAGAAACCCCACAAGCACCTTTTGCATTGCAAGCTTCACAATGAACATTTCCCATTAACGCAACCGTAATATTTTTATCCGTAACTTTAGCAATAACTCCATCATGAGTTATCACTTTCCGATCTCCATTTTTATATATATCTAAATCTAACTTCTCCATCTACGAGATTGAATAATTGGTTAACCACGTAAAATTAAGTCTAATAAGTCATATAAAATATGATTAATGTTAGGGTTTTAAATATCGCAACAATTGTTACAACTTAAAATTAGAACCACAAAATTTCAACTAACTGATAATTAAGATGTTTTAATCTTTATTTATATTTTGAACACAATATTTGTTAATAAAAAAAAATATTTTAAATCATTAACATGCTTAAAATTTATATTTTTATCCATTCTTATTTCACTCGTAAAAATTTCTAAATGTTTTTAATATTTGATACTGAAACTACCGGTTTACCAAAAAATTGGAACGCTCCAATTACTGATACAGATAACTGGCCTAGATGTATTCAAATAGCTTGGCAATTACACGATAAATATGGAAAATTAATAGAGCATCAAGATTATTTAGTAAAACCTGACGGCTTTAATATACCTTACGATGCTGAGCAAATTCATGGTATTTCTACCCAATTAGCAGAAGAAAAAGGTGAAGATTTAGAAAAGGTACTATACCTATTTAATGAAGCTTTATCAAAGGCTAATTACGTAGTGGGTCAAAATGTTGGTTTTGATGTCAACATTATGGGTTCTGAATATTATAGAGCTGGTATAGAATCGACAATGACTACTTTACCAGTTCTAGACACTTGTACAGAAAAAACTGCTCAATTATGTCAAATACCAGGTGGTAGAGGAGGTAAATTTAAATTACCAACATTAACTGAATTACATCAACATTTATTTAACGCTCCTTTTGCTGAAGCACATAATGCAACTGCAGATGTTGAAGCAACAACACGTTGTTTTTTAGAGTTAATTCGTTTAAATAATTATACCCAAGAAGAAATAAATATTGAAGAAGATTTTCTTCAAAAATATAAAAGCTTTAACCAAGAGCTTACACAAATAATAGGCTTAAAACATTTAAACCTTAAAAAAGAAAGCGATAAGCTAAAAGCAAAATCTAAAAACAAAAAAAATAGTTCTCAAACTGTTGAAATTTCTGAAGATTTAGCTAAAGCTAATTTCTCGCACTTACATTGCCATTCTCAGTTTTCAATTTTACAATCTACTTCTAGTATTGGAGATTTAATTAATTCAGCCATAAAAGGAGGTATGAATTCTATTGCCATAACAGATACTGGTAATATGATGAACGCATTTAACTTTGTAGAAACTGGATTTAAACATTACTCTAGCGCAGACGCTCACAATAAAAAAATTGATTTTACAAAAGAACTAAAGAAAAGAATTGCTGAAGGGGAAGACATAGTTTTAGAATACAATGCTAAAGCAAAAAAGGAAAAAGGTAAAGAAGAAGAAAAAGATAAAAAACCTGAAAAAGTAAAAGTCGACCTTCAAAATTTAATGCAAGAATGGGAAACCATTAAAACTAGAATTGAAAACAAGGAAGATGTAGTTTTAGAATTAGTAACTACAAAAATTAAAGAAAAAAAACAGGAAGACGAGAAAGAAGAAATAGAAGAAGTTAGAACTGCTATTGATTTAGACTACGATCAACAAGAATACAAAACTCCTTTTAAAGCAATTGCTGGATGCGAGTTTAATGTTTGTGAAGACCATACTAATAAAAAGCAAAAAGACAATGGTTACCAAATTGTTATGCTTGCTAAAAACAAAAATGGTTATCTAAACTTAGCCAAAATGTCTTCTCAATCTCATACCGATGGTTTTTATTATGTACCTCGTATTGATAAAAAATTAATTGAAGAATATAAAGAAGACGTTATAGTATTATCTGGAAATTTATATGGTGAAATTTCCAACAAAATTTTAAATATTGGTGAAGCTCAAGCTGAAGAAGCTGTAATTTGGTGGAAAGAGCAATTTGGAAACGATTTTTATTTAGAATTAATGAGACATGGTCAAGAAAATGAAGACCACGTTAATGAAATACTAATAAAGTTTGCAAAAAAACACAATATTAAATTAATTGCAACTAATAACACTTTTTACACCAAACAAGAAGAAGCACATGCGCACGATATTTTATTATGTGTAAAAGATGGTGAAAAAACTGCTACTCCAAAAGGAAAAGGCCGTGGCTTTAGATACGGTTTACCAAACGATCAATACTACTTTAAGTCGCAAGACGAAATGAAGGAATTGTTTAAAGACATTCCTGAAGCCATTTTAAACATACAAGAAATTGTAGATAAAGTCGAAGTTTTTAAATTAAGTAGAGATGTACTTCTTCCTAAATTCGATATTCCAGAACAATTTGTAGACCTTCAAGATGAAATTGATGGTGGTGTAAGAGGAGAAAATGCTTACTTAAGACACTTAACATACGAAGGTGCAAAAATTAGATATGGAGATGTACTAGATGAAGATACTATTGAAAGACTAGATTTTGAGCTTGAAATTATTCAGAAAACTGGATATCCAGGATACTTTTTAATTGTGTGGGATTTTATTTTAGAAGCACGTAAAATGGGCGTTTCGGTAGGTCCCGGACGTGGTTCTGCCGCAGGTTCAGTAGTTGCATACTGTTTATGGATTACTAATATAGATCCTATCAAGTACGATTTACTTTTTGAGCGTTTCTTAAATCCCGATCGTGTATCAATGCCCGATATTGATATTGATTTTGATGATGAAGGAAGACAACGAGTAATTGACTTTGTTATTGAAAAATATGGAGCACCACAAGTAGCACAAATTATTACTTATGGTAGTATGGCTGCTAAATCTTCTATTAGAGATACAGCCAGAGCGTTAGATTTACCATTAAATGAAGCTGATAGAATTGCCAAATTAATTCCCGGCGTTAAACTTCAACATATATTTGGTGAAGACGCTAAAAGTGTTGGAAAAATAAAAGGTTTAAAAGCCGAAGACCTAGAAATGGTTGAGGAGTTAAGGCGCCTTTCAACAGGAAATGATTTAGAAGCTGAAACAATAAACCAAGCAAGAAACCTAGAAGGTTCAATTAGAAATACAGGAATACATGCCTGTGGAGTAATTATTACGCCAGAGCCTATTACCAATTTAGTTCCTGTTTCTACGGCAAAAGATTCTGACATGTATGTTACACAATTCGATAATGGAGTTGTGGAAGATGCTGGTTTACTAAAAATGGATTTCTTAGGGTTAAAAACTTTAACCCTTATTAAGGATACTGTTAAAATTGTTAAAGCCAAACATGGCATTGAATTAATTCCAGACGATTTTCCGCTAGATGATGAGAAAACATATGCTTTATTCCAACGAGGGGAAACTATAGGTATTTTTCAATACGAATCTCCAGGTATGCAAAAGCATATGAAATCGTTAAAACCTACAGAGTTTGCCGATTTAATTGCAATGAACGCCTTGTACCGTCCAGGTCCTATGGAATATATTCCTTCATTTATTGATAGAAAACATGGACGTGAAGAAATATCGTACGATTTAGATGGTATGGAAGAATACCTTAAGGAAACTTATGGTATTACGGTTTATCAAGAGCAAGTAATGCTTCTTTCTCAAAAATTAGCAGGTTTTACAAAGGGTCAAGCAGATATGCTTCGTAAAGCAATGGGTAAAAAAATATTCTCCATGCTAGAGAAACTAAAACCAAAATTTATTGATGGAGGAAAAGCAAAAGGTCATGATGAAAAAATTTTAAATAAAGTTTGGGGAGATTGGGAAGCTTTTGCTGCCTACGCATTTAACAAATCTCACTCTACTTGTTACGCTTATATTGCGTATCAAACAGCTTATTTAAAAGCGCATTACCCTGCTGAATATATGGCGGCTGTACTTTCGAATAACATGAGTGATATTAAGCAAATTACATTTTTTATGGAAGAATGTAAACGTGCAAATATTCCTGTACTTGGGCCAGATGTTAATGAATCTTATTACAAATTTTCTGTTAATAAAGAAGGTGCTGTGCGTTTTGGTATGGGAGCCATAAAAGGTGTTGGTGGTGCTGCAGTAGAATCTATTATTAATGAACGTAAAGAAAACGGAAACTACACTTCTATTTTCGATTTAACTAAAAGAGTTGATCTAAGAGCTTGTAATAAACGTGCTTTTGATGGTTTAGTTAAAGCTGGTGGATTAGATTCATTTAACACCGTTCATAGAGCTCAATACTATGCGCTCGATGAAAAAGGAGCTACATTTCTTGAAAGAGCTATTCGTTTTGGTAATAAATACCAAGAAAATAAAAACTCTGCTCAAATTTCTATGTTTGGCGAAACATCTGAAGTTCAATTTCCTGAACCCGAAATTCCACACGCTGAAAAATGGGGAATGATGGAAGAGCTTTCTAAAGAAAAAGAGTTAGTTGGAATATATATTTCTGGTCATCCATTAGACGATTTTAAAACTGAAATAAAATACTTTTGCAATTGTAAAGTAATTGAATTTCAAGACCAAGCTAGTATGATGAATAGAGAGGCTTCTATTGGAGGAATTGTTACTGCTGTAGAACATCGAATCTCAAAAAACGGAAAAGGTTGGGCTTCTTTTACATTTGACGATTATTCTGGAAGCTATGAGTTTAGAATTTTTGGTGAAGAATACTTACGTTTTAGACACTTTCTAGTTCCTAGCGCATTTTTACACATTAAAATATTTGGTAGAAAAGGTTGGAATGAAGGCGATGTGCGATTGTCTTTTACAAGCATGCAATTATTACATGAAGTTTTAGATACTTATTCTAAGAAAATAACAATAAACATTGACATTAAAGATGTTAATGAACAAACAACAAAAAAATACAACGAATTATTAAGTAGATTCACAGGCTCAAAAAATGTTACATTTGTGGTTTATGATGCAAAAGAAAAAATTCAATTAACTATGCATAGTAGAACTAGAAAAATTGATATTTCTAACGAGTTTTTAAACGAATTAGTTGACAAACAAATTAATTTTAAACTTAATTAGTTGTAATACCTATGAAAAAAATATTTATTCTATTGTTTATAACCTATTGTTTTGGTTATTCTCAAAATAAATCTAGTTATATACAAACCGATTATTTTTATGGAAATGTTTTAACTGCAAATGCAGATACAAAAGCATTTTTAGAAGGTCATCCAACAGGTTATATTTTTAGCTATAATAAACGTAATTTTGGCAACGAAAAATGGCATGAACATTATAACTACCCAGATTTTGGATATTCATTTGCCTACCAAAATTTTCATTCAGATATTTTAGGTGAAGTGTTTTCTGTCTACGGACATTATAACTTCTACTTCTTCAACAGAAAAGCAAAAAACAAGCTAATTCTTAGAACCGGTATTGGTTTAGCTTATGCCAACAAACCTTACGATAGAGTGAGTAACAATAAAAATATTGCCTTCGGAACTCACCTTAACTCCTCAACCTATTTTAAATTATACTATCAACGAGAAAATATTTTTAAAAGAATTGGTGTAAATGCAGGACTTACATTTTTACACACATCTAATTCTAATGTAAAATCGCCCAATGCTGGTGCTAATATTTGGGGTGTAACCGTTGGTGTAAACTATAATTTAGATAACACAAACCAACCTATTGAATTAGTACCTTCTTCAGAAAAAATTAAATTTACCCAACCTATTAAATACAATTTAGCAATTAGAGGTGGTATTAACGAATCAGAAATAATTGGCACTGGACAAAAGCCATTTTTTGTTGTATCGGCTTATGCAGATAAGCGAATCAATAGGAAATCTGCTATTCAATTTGGGGCAGATTTATACATTTCGCCAATGCTTAAGGATTATTATGAAGTAACAAATCAAAGACCTAATAGTAATCTTGGTGAAGTTAATTCATTCTCAAGAATTGGAGTTTTTGTTGGACACGAATTATTTTTAAATAAATTATCTATTGAAACTGCTTTAGGATATTATGTAAAATATCCATTTACATATGAAAATAGAATTTACGAAACACTGTCTTTAAAACGTTATATAAATGATAGGTGGTTTGCGAGTGTAAGATTAAAAGCACATATAGCAAATGCTGAAACTGTTGAATTTGGAATTGGGGTAAGATTATAGCACATGAAATTAAATATATTTATAATATTATCAATACTTAGCTTATCTCTTTCAGCTCAAAACTCTAACAAAGTATTTAGCAATTTTCAAACTGATTTTTTTATTGGTGAGCATTTAGAACACGACAAATCTTTGAATGAAGCCATTCAAGGAAAATCATATGGAGTTCTTTTAAGCTACAATTACCTCAACACTAAAAAATCAACTTTCAATAGTTTATTCAACAATCCAGAAAGAGGTTATTCTTTCATGTACCAAGGTTTAAATTCTGACATTTTAGGTGAAGTTTTTGCAGGTTATAGACATTTCACTTATAACTTAACACCTAACAGAAAAATAAATTTACATTTAACTACAGGGTTTGGAGTTGGTTACGCTACCAAAAAATACAATAAAATTAGTAACCCAAAAAACTTTGCAATAGGTTCTAATATTTTAGCTTCGGGTTATTTAAAACTTCAATATTTACAGTTTTTAAAAGGCACTAATTTCAGTATAAATTCTTCTGTTGGATTAATTCATTTTTCAAACGTTGCATTTAAAAACCCAAACTTAGGCCTAAATACTGTTACATTTAACGTTGGTTTAAATTATAGTTTAAATTCAACAGAACAAAAAACAGTTGTTGTTAAAAGTAATGTAGACAAAAAAATAGACTACAATTTAATATTAAGAACTGGTTTTAACGAGAGTAAACAGGTAGGTTCTGGCCTACACCCTTTTTACACAGTAGGTTTTTATGGAGCCAAAACAATAAATAACTATTCTACGCTTACTGCAGGAACAGAACTTTTTATTTCAGAATTTTTAAAGCATTATACAGAAATTGAAAGCGACAATAATAATATAGTTAGAGGTGGTATTTTTATAGGGCACGAATTAACTCAAAACAATTTTGCCTTTATATCACAAATTGGAGTATATCTATATTACCCTAAAGAATATGAAAGTAGAGTTTACGAACGATTTGGTTTTAAATATAATTTAGGTAAACATTTGTTTTCTGAAGTTACACTAAAAGCAAATTTATTTAGAGCAGAAGGATTAGAATTAGGAATTGGTTATAGATTTTAAAAAATGAAAAAGTATATATACATATTAATTATCTTATTGAGCTTTAATAGCTGTAATAATGAAGATACAGGAGATTGTTTTCAAACAGCTGGAACTACAATTCAACAAGAATTTAATGTTGATTCTTTTGACAAAATACTAATTCACGAAAGAGCTGGACTGATAATTGAACAAGGCCCAATTCAAAAAGTAATTATTGAAACTGGAGAAAACCTATTACCAGATATTACTGTTGAAGTTGTAAATGGTGAATTAATTGTTAGAGATAATAATGCTTGTAATTTTGTAAGAGATTACGGTACTACTAAGGTTATTGTAACTTCTCCAAACATTACCAGAATTAGAAATGCATCAGAACAAGATGTTGCTTCCAAAGGAACGTTAACTTACCCTTCACTCTACTTAATGTCTGTTGGAGATAAAACAAAATATTTACCTGTAGGAGATTTCTATCTAGACATTGAAAATGAAAACCTAAAGGTTTGGAGTAATGGAGTTGCTAATTTTTACATAACTGGAACTTGTAACAAATTAGATGTAAACCTTTCTAATGGAGATACTCGTTTTCATGGTAAAAACTTAATAGTAAAAGTTGCTATTGCTAGAAATTTAAGTTCTAATGATATTGAAGTTTTTCCTACAGAGAGTTTAACAGGAGAAATTCTATCAACAGGAAACATTATTTCTTACAATAAGCCACCAATTGTTAATATTGAAGTTCAAGGAGATTTTGGTAAACTTATTTTTAAGTAGTTAACTCTCTAAATAAACTTTCTAAGTTTTTATTTTTAGTGTTTAGTTGCAGTATTTTTAATCCGTTTTCGTGTGCAAAATCAAACACTTTAGATCGCATATCAGTTGTAGTATTGAAAGTTAATGTCCAACTTGTATCATGAAAATTATCTACCTCAACAATATGTTCAATTCTTTTAACAAATTGTTTTTCAATTTTTAAATCAAATTCAACCTCTATAACTTGTGCCTGATTCTCCTTAAGTTCTTTTAAATTTTTATCAGCAACAATTTCTCCCTTACTAATTAAAATTACGCGATCACATACTGCTTCAACCTCTTGCATAATATGAGTCGAAAACAATACTGTTTTATCTTTACCCACTTCTTTTATTAAACTTCTTATTTCAACCAATTGATTTGGGTCTAAACCTGTAGTAGGTTCATCTAAAATTAAAACTTCTGGATTATGCAATAACGCAGCAGCAATTCCAACACGCTGACGGTAACCTTTAGATAATTGACTAATTTTTTTATGCGCTTCTGGTGTTAACTTCACCTTTTCAATAATTACATCTACTTCACTTTTAGGCACTTTGTATATAGAAGCATTAAATAACAAATACTCCTTTACATACATATCTAAATATAAAGGATTGTGCTCTGGCAAATATCCAATTTGCTTTTGCGCTTCTATTGTTTGTTTATTAATAGCTAAACCACAAACATTAACTTCACCTTCAGAAGCTGAAACATATCCGGTAATTATTTTCATTGTAGTAGATTTTCCAGCACCATTTGGACCTAAAAACCCAACAATTTCACCTTTATTAATTTTAAAATTGATAGCGTTAACGGCTTTTTGATTTCCGTATAATTTGGTTATATTTTTTACTTCAATAGACATAATTACGTTTTAACAAAAATACATTTTAATTATAATTAATTGTAACTATTTAACGTTGTATGCTACATATAATTTTAAGACATTTGTAAATTATTAATTATGGGCTGCTTTAGAGTTTTTTTATGTATTATTTTCCCACCGTTAGCTGTTATAGATAAAGGCTGCGGAAGTTTAATTATTGTTTTTATATTAACCTGTTTAGGATGGATTCCTGGCGTTATTGCAGCATTAATTATTAATAACAATCCAAACAATTAATTTTATGAAGCAAACTTTTGCGATTATTGCGTTAATAAGTATTTTATTTACTAGTTGTACTTTTACTGAAGAAATAACATTTGATAAAAACTTTAAAGGAACCTATAACTTAGGTGTAGATATGAGTAAACTTATGTCTCTTAAAGGAGATCACAAACAAGACTCTATACCTTCTAAAAAAATTGATTCTGTTATTAATTTTAGAGATATTTTAGAACAAAAAAAAGACAGTATATCTAAGCTTAGTGATGAAGAAAAAGAAAAAATAGAAGCTTTGAAAGATTTACGAATGGAAATGCATATTGATGAAGCTGCTAATAAAATGGCTATGAATTTTTTACTTGATTTTGAAAGTCTCGAAGATTTAAAAGGAATTAACAAAAAATTAAGTCAAGCCAACGATTTAAATAGTAAAAAGAGTAAACCCAACAAAAACTTTACACCTAACTCTGAAGTTGAATATAGCTTTAAAGGAAATACTTTTAAAAGAGTATCAATTGCAAAAGAGTTAACGCCAGAGTTAAAAGAAAAAAACGATACATTTTTAACTCAAAGTGCTGCAATATTAGAAGGCTCTACATATAAAATAATTTATCATTTCCCTAAAAAAATTAAAAGTGTTTCGGTTGAAAACGCTCAAATTAGCGAGGATAAAAAAACTGTTACAATTATATCTAATTTAGGTGCAATTTTTAAAGATCCAAAATCGTTAGATTTTGAAGTAAAACTAAAAAACTAATGCAAAAAGTTAAATTACAAGATTTAGGTTTAAAAGATTATAAGGAAACTTGGGAATTTCAAGAAGACTTATTTCAAAAAATTATTGATATAAAAATTAATAATAGAAGAAACGAAACTTCGAACCCAACACCTAATCATTTCTTGTTTGTTGAGCATCCACACGTTTACACTTTAGGTAAAAGTGGAGATATGTCTAACTTATTATTAAATGAAGAGCAATTAGCTTCTAAAGGTGCTACTTTTTATAAAATTAACCGAGGTGGAGACATTACATACCACGGTCCTGGTCAGCTTGTTGGTTACCCTATTTTAGATTTGGATAATTTTTTTACTGATATTCATAAATATTTACGTTTTTTAGAAGAAGTAATTATTAAAACTTTAGATGAATATAATATAACTGCAGTAAGAAGCGAAGGTGAAACTGGTGTTTGGCTTGATGTTGGAACACCGTTTGCACGTAAAATTTGTGCAATGGGAGTAAGAACAAGTCGCTGGGTAACTATGCACGGTTTTGCTTTAAATGTGAATGCAAACTTAGGTTATTTCGATAATATTATTCCGTGTGGAATAAAAGGTAAAGCTGTTACATCAATGGAAGCAGAACTAAATAGAAAAATAGATATGAATGAAGTTCAACAAAAAATACTAAAGCACTTTGCTGAACAATTTGAAGTTGAATTTATTTAAATATCTTCAAACAATAAAAAAAGCCTTCATATAAAATATGGAGGCTTTTTTTATTCTAACGAATTTAATATTAATCTTCTTCGTTAAAATAAACCTTATAGAATTTCATTTTCTTTTCCTCATCATATCCTTTTTCCAAATATTCTTCAGGAGCATCAGGAGCATCAATATCTAATTTAATTTGAATATTAGTATCTAACTTTATTTCAGTTTTTAAACGTTGTTTTTGTTTTTTTAATACAATATCAGAAATTGCAAATTGGTTCCTTAGCAGTAGATCATTATTCTCTTCAAACTGTTTTTTATAATCCTCGAACAAATCTTTATGATCATCTTCTTCAAACAGTTCTTCTTTAAAATCGTGATAATCTACAGAATCATTTTCTTTCATATAATCAACAGTTTTTGCTAAAAACTTACTTTTTTCTTGGTTACCAAAATCTTCTTTTATAACATCTTCAGCAAAATCTGTACACATTTCAATGTAGTTTTTTGTGTGCTGATTACTATCATCGGCATACTTTACATTTAAAAAATGGTTTACCCAGTATTGTGCATCATAATTATTGTTATCTACACTTAAAACGGTTCTTCCTTCATCATCTGTATAATTAATAATTAGGCAACCTTTGTCTAATTTTTTAGTACTAATACCTTTTTGAACAAAAACATCAAGGGTATCCGTTTCCATATAAGTTTGAAAAAAGTCTACTTTATTTTCAATTTTAAAAATACCTATTGCTGGTGTAATAATATCTTTATATTCAATATCCTCAAACAAAGCAACTATAACATCACCCGTTTTTATTTGAGCTGAATTTGATTGTTCAAATAAATGCGTAACAATATGTTTAGATACTTCTACAAACGACTCTTCATTTGTAAAAATTTCATTCGCATAATTATTAATTTCATTTAATTCAATATTTGCGTGGTGGTTAAAACGATAGCTCTCTGCAACATTAGCATAAGGTTTTAATAAAAAAGGCAACATTAAATTGTAACTTTCTTCATCAAACTTCACAGTGTTTTCTGAAAAAACATTGGTAGCACTATTAAATTTGTTACCAACTTTATGTACAATAAATTTTGAAATTGCGGCTCTCGTTCTTTTTATCATTTTTTACATTTTTTTATACTTTGACAAATGTAAAATATTTAATGATTTTTTTGAACTACAATTCTAATTTTAATTGTTCTGGTAATAATTTAAATGTTTTTCGGTGGTATTTTGTAACTCCAAACTCTCTAATAGCGTCTCTATGTTGCTTAGTTGGATAACCTTTATTTTTTTTCCAAAAATAATTTGGTAATTCTTCATCTATTTTCTGCATAAAATCATCTCTATACGTTTTTGCTAGTACCGAAGCCGCAGCAATACTCATATATTTAGCATCTCCCTTTACAACTGTTTTATAGGGAATATCTCCTAAAGGTTTAAATTTATTGCCATCTACAATAATATGTTCTGGTTGTGTTTTAAGCTTTTTAATAGACTCGTGCATTCCTAGAATTGAAGCTTGTAAAATATTTATTTCATCAATTTTTTCTTCGGAAACAAAAGCAACTCCGTAAGCTAAGGCGTGCTCTTCAATAAAAGGTCTCAATAATTCTCGTTGTTTTTCTGTAAGCTGCTTAGAATCGTTTAATAACGGATGTTCAAAATCTTCAGATAAAATTACAGCAGCAGCAACTACAGGACCAGCCAAACAACCTCTACCCGCTTCGTCTGTTCCAGCTTCTAATACGTTTTTTTTGAAATACTTTTTTAACGCCATAATCGGTTTTTGGTAGGTTTTATTTCGAAATAAATTTGGTGTAATTTTCTTAAAAACAAAGTTAATAAATTGGATTGATTTCCTTTAGAAAATAAGCCTAGCATTAAAACACACCTGTATTACGTGCGGTTTCTATACAGCTATTAATCATTTTTAATTGTAAATGTAGCTGTTAATCCGGCACTAAAATTTCTTGGTAATTTTTCAACTCCGAATATTGCTCTCGAATGTTCTCCTTTTTCTTCTAATACTTTTACAAATAGATCCGAAGCTCCATTGACAACTATTGGTGAATCGTCCCAATTCTCTTCAGATTGAAAATAAGCATCAAAGTGATTTAGCCCAACAATTTTATCAAATCCTATTTTATTTTCGACTTGAGCCAACACATTCAAAGCACATAATTCCATTGCAATGTATCCTTGCTCAGTTCCGATTTCATTTCCTAAACGCCCTTGATAAAAATACTCTTCATTTAAAATAGGAAATTGTATTGCGATATAAGCAATATTTCCACGCACATTTACCGATACGTAATTTCCTCCTGGTGTGGAGATTTCTGGAAGTTCTAGTTCGAGTTTTTTTAGATTTTCTTTCGGATTTATATTTTCCACTTTTGCTTTACTCTCTTTATGTTTAAATAATTCGATTTATTTTTATTACGTGTTTTTTCTTATTGGTATCACTGCATAAAACCTCTGTTTGCCAGCAAAAAACAATCCAAATCTCAATATTTTGTTCATCTTACGTACGTTTGTTTTAATTGCTTACAACTACTATTGAAAAAACAAACTTAGTATTTATTAATTAACATGTTAATTTTAATGGGTTCTAAAATATAATTGATTGCAATTCGTTCAAATATTTTACCTTTGCTGCTTTATGTATTTTATGAAAAACAATATACTTATTATAATATTATTTTTTTTAACTGTTTCTGCAAACAGTCAAATTATAAGACCCGAAAAAGGAGACTCTTTTTATAAAGCAGATAGTACACGATCTAATAAAGAAATAAAAGTAATACTTAGCGATAAAACTAAATATACCGATTACAAAGTAATTTCAGCTTCTAACGATACTACTTTTATAGATACAACATTAACAATTCAAAAAGATTATAAGTTAAATTATACTAGAAAAGATGATTTTGAATTATTACCTTTTCATAATCAAGGGCAAACTTATAATAAACTAGGTTACAACTTTGAAAACAATTCCATTTTTCCAGAAATGGGAATTACTGCTAAACGTTATAATTACAAAACTATTGAAGATATTAAATACTACTATGTACCTACACCTACAACAGAACTTAGTTACAGAACAGGTTTAGAACAAGGCCAAATGTTAGATGCGTTGTTAACTATGAATTTTTCTAAACAAACCAATATTTCAATTGCATATAAAGGTTTACGTTCTTTAGGAAAATATAGAAACTCATTAGCTAGCCACGGTAATTTTAGAACTACTTTTAATTATAGTTCAAAAAATAGCAAATACTTTTTAAGAGGGCATTTTTCTTCATTTGATTTTTTAAATAATGAAAATGGAGGATTAACAGCTACTTCCATAGAGAATTTTGAAAGTGGAAATACAAATTATGTAGAAAGAGCTAGGTTAGATGTAAATTACACGAACGGTTCTAATATGTTTGAAGGTAAACGTTATTATTTTGACCATAACTACACATTAATTTCAAAAAACACCACATTACAACAGCAAAACGATTCTTTAAAAACACAGTTTGCAAAAAGAAACAGATATAACACTACAATTAAACGCTTAAAAATTGACACCCTTAATTTAGCAAGTAACCAAGCCAAAATAGATTCTTTAACATTTTTAGCAACTGCAATTACAGCAGATTCTTCAATGTTTAAAGATGTTATTGCCTCTAAAGAAGTTAGTTTAAAAATTGGACATTCTTTTCAATACGAAACAAAACATTATAGATTTTACCAAACAAATAATTCTATAACAAGTGGCTTTTATGGTAATGCACATAGCTCAGAAATTGAAGATCATACATCTTTTCAAAAATTAGACAATCAGCTTTTTGCAGAGTTTAAATCGCCTATAATTGGTAAATTAAAAGCTTCTCTTAACTATTTCGATTACAACTACCATTACAATAGTGTTATTTTTGAAGACAACAACAATTTGGCTATTCAAAATAAAATTAAAGGAAATGCTATTGGCTTTGGTGCTGATTGGATTACCAACTATAAAAACTTTTTTATTACCGCCAATGCTTCAACTATTGTTTCTGGAAACATTACTGGTAGTTCGTTAAAAGCTTCAGCATATATAAAAAAGGATAGTATTTTTAGCTTTAAAGGTTATGCTGAATTTACCACTAAAACACCTCAGCTAAACACTCAACTTTATCAAAGTGATTATGTAGATTATAACTGGAGTAACAATTTTAAAAATGAAGATATAACCAATATTGGTGTAGAGTTTAAATCCAACAAATGGGGTAATTTAAAAGCTAGTTACAATTTGGTAGATAACTACACTTATTTTAACGAAAACTCGACTCCTACACAAGCAAGTGAAACTTTAAACTATATAAAAGTAAAGGCTAGCAAAGCTATTAGTTATGGTAAATTTACTTTAGACAATACGGTTATGTACCAAAAAGTTGCTAAAGGAGAAAGTTTTTTTAATGTACCTGAAATTGTAACTAGAAATTCACTTTTTTATACTGATTACTTATTTAAAGGAGATCCGTTATTTTTACAAACTGGTGTAACTTTAAAATACTTTACCAAATTTAATGCAGGTGCTTACAACCCGCTACTAAGTGAATTTACTTTACAAAACGATACTGAAATTGGAAATTACCCAATATTAGACCTTTTTGTAAACGCTCAAATTAGACGTACAAGATTGTACTTTAAAGTAGAAAACTTTACAGCTAGTTTTACTGGTAGAGATTACTATGCAGCACCTTCTTACCCATACAGAGATTTAACTGTACGATTTGGTTTAGTTTGGAATTTCTTTATTTAGTAGTTGCTAATTCTTTTATTTTTATTCTGAAAGCAGCAAAAATTAATGTCATAAATGGACTTAACCAATTAAATATGGCATACACAAAGTAATCTGCAACACTTACACCTAACACCCCAGATTGGTATGCTCCACAGGTGTTCCAAGGTATTAAAACAGATGTTACAGTTCCAGAATCTTCTAATGTTCTACTTAAATTTTCAGGCGCTAACCCTTTATCTTTAAATGCCTTTGCATACATTTTTCCTGGTACAACAATTGCTAAATATTGATCTGAAGCTGTTGCATTTAAAGTAACACAACTAAATACTGTACTTGCAAATAACCCAAAAATAGAATCGAATAAGTTTAACATTGCTTTACTAATTCTTGCCAATGCTCCAATAGCATCCATAACACCTCCAAAAACCATAGCACAAATAATTAACCAAATTGTACCTAACATTCCTTTCATTCCGCCAGAGCTAAATAAATCATTTAATTCCGCACTTGATGTTTCTACAGCTGTATCTACCGTAATTGCATTCATAACTCCCTTATAACCTGCAATAAAATTTAACTGATCCAGTCCAGAAATTTTCAGAACAATATCTGGTTGAAAAATTAAAGCAGCAACACCACCTAATAATGTACCACCTAATAAAGCAATAAGAGGTGGTGCTTTTTTAACAATTAGAAAAATAACCAATACAGGCACAACAAATAACCAAGGTGTTATATTAAAAGCTCCATCTATTGAAGCTAACTTATCTGTTACATCTGCAGTTCCAACAGTATCTATACTAAAACCAATTATTATAAATACAATTAAAGTTACTGTAATTGTAGGTACTGTTGTATAAGTCATATACTTAATATGGTCGAACAACTCTCCTCCTGCCATTGCTGGTGCTAAGTTAGTAGTATCACTTAATGGAGACATTTTATCTCCAAAGTATGCTCCAGAAAGTACCGCTCCGGCAGTCATTCCTAAAGAAATACCAAGTGTTTCTCCAATTCCTATTAACGCTATACCTACGGTTGCTGAAGTTGTCCAAGAACTTCCAGTAGCAATAGATATTACTGCACAAATAACAACACAAGCCGCTAAAAATATGGTAGGATTTAAAATTTGAAGTCCATAATAAATCATTGTAGGAATAATACCGCTTATTAACCAAGTTCCTGCTAAAGCACCAACCATTAATAAAATTAGAATTGCACCAGCTGTAGATTTAATATTTTCAGCAATTTCTTCTAACATTATTTTATAAGAAACCTTGTTAAAAAAACCAACTATTGCTGCAATAGAAGCTCCAATTAATAATATAAATTGGTTACTTCCACTTAAGGCATCATCTCCGTACACATACACATTAAAAAAAAGCAAAATTACCAATGCTAAAACAGGAATTAAAGCTTCCCCAATATTCAATTCTTTATTGCTAATTATTTTTTGATCTTCAATCTTAATTTCTTCAATATTCGAGTCTTCGTGCATGCTTTTTATTGTTTGAAATGTAATGATACGCAAATTTGAAATTTTACACAAATGAAAAAGCCTTACTCTTAATAAGAGCAAGGCTTTCAAACGAATAATTGAACATTACTACTATAACACTCCAACTGTTGTCATACATTTGCGCATTGCTCTGTATGTTCTTTCAATATCATTATCTAGTCCAATAGAAAACCTAATAATCCCATCAGACAATCCCATTTTAATTTGCTCTTCTTCAGGTATTTCTGAAGATGTACTTGTACCTGAAGCACTAAACAATGTTTTATAAAAACCTAAACTTACTGCTAAGTAACCTAAATTATTGTGTTGCATTAATTCCATTAACTCATTGGCTTTAGCTAAATTTCCTACATCAATAGTCATAATTCCTCCAAAACCATATTCTTTATTATACATTTTCTTAAACAATTTATGGTCTGGATGACTTTCTAAACCTGGATACACCACTTTTAAACCATCTTTTTCAAAATGCTCCGCTAAATATGCAGCGTTCTCACTATGTTTTTTCATTCTTAAATGAAGCGTTCTTAGGTTTTTTAAAATACTTGCAGATCTAACACTATCCATAACTGGCCCTAATAACATTGCTGCCCCATCATTTACACTACGTAAACTATCTATAAATTCTTGAGAACCACATACTACACCTCCAACAGTATCATTTGTTCCATTTATAAATTTTGTTAAACTATGTATTGTAACATCAGCTCCAAGTTTTTGTGGAGACATAATTAGTGGTGAAAATGTATTATCTACTACTAACTTAATATTGTGCTTTTTTGCAATTTTAGATAACGCTTCAACATTAGCAATTTCTAACAATGGGTTACTTACAACTTCGCAATAAATAACTTTTGTATTTTTATTTATTGCAGCTTCAATACTTTCCAAAGAAGTAATATCTACAAATGATGTTGTTATATTAAATTTAGGTGCAAAATTTTTCAAAAATGCATAGGAACCTCCATAAATTGTTCTACTTGATACAATATGGTCTCCTGCACCACACAACTGCATTAAAACCGATGTAATTGCTCCCATTCCTGAAGCTGAAACATTTGCTGTTTCTGTAAATTCCATTGCAGCTAAAGCTTCACTTAAATATAAATTACTAGGGCTTGTATGCCTAGAATATAAATAACATCCTTCTGCATGACCTTCAAAAGTGTCTAGCATTGTTTTTGCGTGTAAAAAGGTATAGGTTGCAGAATCTGATATTGAAGGGTTTACACCTCCAAACTCACCAAAATATTGTAAATCTTGAATTTTATTAGCTGGTTTATTACTCATAACATATAATTTATCTTATAAAATTAAACCATTACACTCTATATTACTGAATAATTAAATATATACAGAAATTTAAAAAACTAATTCGCATACATTAAAGAATAATATTCTAATTAATCTATTTTAATTAACTATTTTTAGAAAAATTTACTTTTATGATATCTCTAGATAAAACCGATAAAAAAATATTAATGCTATTACAAGATAATTCTAAAATGAATATTAAAGAAATTGCATTAAAAATTGGGTTAACAAACTCACCAACTCATGATAGAATTAAACGATTGGAAAAACTTAATGTTATTAAAAATTATACCACCATTATTAATAAAGAAATTATAGGGCTAGATTTGGTTGTGTTTTGCCAAGTTACACTTCAGGCACATTCTAAAAAATTAATTACTCAGTTCGAAAATTCTATTTCCAACATGCCAGAAATAATGGGTTGTTATCACGTTGCTGGTAATTTTGATTATTTGTTGAAAATTGTAATACCTAATATAAAAGCTTATCAATTATTTTTAAAAAACAAACTATCGGTATTAGAATCGGTTGCCAATGTGCAAAGTAATATTGTTATGAGCGAAGTTAAAGAAAGTTCTATATTGCCTATAAACTAAAAAAAGCGACTTGTTAAGTCGCTTTTTTTAGTTTATATATTTGATTTTTTATTTAGAAGCCTGCACTTTAAATGAAATTTCAAATTTATCTTTAATAAATTTATCTGCTAAATTTTCAAAGAATTTTTTTGACTTATATTGAATATCAAATTCAGTTCTATCAATTTTAAATGGCTCTGCAATAAACTCAACACCAGATGCCGTTTTAGCCAATTTAGTTTCAAAAGCTACAGGTTTAGTAATATCTTTAATTGTTAAATTACCTTTTACTAAACTACCTTCTACAGATGTAATTACAAAAGTAGCAACAGGAAATTTCTCAACATTAAAAAAGTCTTCATTTTTTAAATGACCAACTAATTTAGCATTAAATTTATCATCTGCAGGAATATCAGATACAGTTATACTACCCATATCTAAAGTAAATTTACCAGCAATTAAATTTCCTTCTTTTACTTCAAAAGATCCTTCTTTTAACTTAAACTCACCATCGTGAGATTCTGTAGGTTTAAAACCTTTCCATTTTAAAACTGAAGCATCTACATTTGCAATATACACTCCATTTTCAACTACAGCTACTTGAGTTTTGTTTTCTACAACAGTTGGTTTTGGCTCTTTTTTCTCTGTCTTACAAGCTAATAAAGACATACTTAACACTAATGTTAGTAAAACTATTTTTTTCATATTATTTAGATTGATTATAATTAATGCAAGTATACTAAATTGTTTTTAAACTTTCTTTAAAACTACCTGTTCTGCATTCTTTTTAACAATTAATTTGTAAAACTCTTTTAACTCTTGATAATATTTAGCTGGATAAATTACTGTATTAATAGACAAATCTGAAATTGTATTTATTTTATTACCTACCTTAACTACTTGAAACTTATATACACCATAATTTTCTGGTAAACCTATTCCAATATTTTCTGGTAAAGATTCTACTTCATAACCTTCGGGTATTGTAATACTTGTTGAGTATCTTTTAGATGATTTAGTGGTAAAATCTACTGGATAATCTCTACTTTTCAATTTAAACTTGTTTTCCGTTATACAATTAAACAACATTGGTTTTACAAAAATCTTATTGTTTGAAGTGGTAACTAAATCTTCCGAAGTAAATGAGAACATTTCTGAAAGAGGTTTATATATCTCTTTTTTATTTTGCACTTTAATTTTTTCAATCTCAATATTGTCATTTGCTTCTTCTAGTTTAAACAACAAATCTTCTTCATTTAAACTTCCATATACATCTCTGTAAAGCATTTCATAATAATTAGTATACTTAGTTCTACACATTCCATTTATTTCTCCATCAGCATCAAGTTTAGCTGATATGGTTGAATTTACTCCTGCCTTCTGAGTATTCAATAGTGAAACTTGATCAAAATTACCTTTAGCACCAACTAGAAGTCCATTCCAATTAATTACTCTTTGAGGTAAAATATTTGGTTTAGAATTTTTTTCACTTGCATCAAACAATACTACTTCTCCATTTATTTTTGCTGAAGCTAACACATAATTTAAACCACTTAGTGTTGGGAAAATTGGAATTCCATGATTTCGCGTACTCGAAACAACTGGGTAAGCATTTAAACCAGCTTCTTGTAACATAGCGGTAAGCATTAAATTAATATCTGCTATATTTCCTGTTCCTTTTTTATAAGCTTGTTTTACTCCTTCATCGGTAGTTAATCCAAAATAGTTATTCCATTTAACCTTTTGCTTTACAAACTCGAAAATTAACAAGGCTTTTTTTGTTTCGTCTGTTTCTCCTTTAACTAAATCTTCTAAATCATTTTTAAAATAATTTCGCTTTTCTATCTCTCCACCAAAATCACTCTCTTTATACAGAGTTTTAGCTACTGCCTCCCATGATGTAGAATATGATTTAAGCTTGTCATTTGGAAATTTAACACTTGCTAGCTCGTAATGTATAGCAGTCTTATAATTGTTAATATTATCTACATAATCTTCTTCTAAAATAGCAGGTACATTTTCCATGTCAATTTCTGAAACTTCATTAATTAACCGAACCGTTTCAGTTGAATTATTCTCTCTAGAAGTGTGATTATACCCCACTTGTCCAGTACGTACTTTATGAACTAATGTAATTTCATCGTTCTGATAACTATCTTTTTTATTTATTTCTAAATAACCCAAGTGCTTTACATTATACTTAAAGTATTCTGGTATAGATATTCTACAAACCACCTTTTTAATTGGTATAGCATATTGTAATTCCACTTTACTTATTCCTCTGTATGGCGAATTAATATCATATTTCCATTCAATTATACATCCATCCGATAAGTTTGGCATAGTAATCTTTTTTTGAGCCCAATACTTATTCTTTTTCTCAGTAAAAATTTGATTTTTTTGAATTTTATACTCTTTTATTTTACCGTTTTCTAAAACATATGTTTTTGCTATTAGTTTAGAAACATTTTCCTTTTCTCCAGAATCTGGTGAATAGTATTTTATTAATTTAGTTGCCCATTTATAACCTTCCTTATTATAAATTTTTATACGTTCATGTATTTCTGTTTTTTGTTGAAACCCTTCTCCTTGCAAATAATTAAATGATGTTCTTCTACTTTTATACAATACTACTGCATTGGCAGAAGAATCTAACGGATATACTTTTTCTTCTAATTCAGCTTTAGAAACTTTTCCAAATTTATAATCTTGTGCTAACATTGAAGTTGTTAGCAAACCAATAAAAATTAAAACTAAAATCTTTTTCATATTTAATTACTTTTTCACATTTTTTTTTCACTCTTTATTGAAAAGAGTTTTATTGTTTTTATCTTTTTTTAAGTCTATTTAAATAGTTAACTAACCATCATTACAATAACTTTTAAATCAGCCAAAAAGTAAGTTTATACTTGTTTTTTAAACTTTCTTTAAAACCACCTGTTCTGCATTCTTTTTAACAATTAATTTGTAAAACTCTTTTAACTCTTGATAATATCTAGCTGGATAGATTACTGTATTAATAGATAAATCTGAAATTGTATTAATTTTATTACCTTCTTTAACCACTTTAAATCTATAAATACCATAATTATCTGGCAAACCTATTGCAATATTTTCAGGTAAAGATTCCACTTCATATCCTTCAGGTATTGTAATACTTGTTGAGTACCTTTTAGATGATTTAGTGGTAAAGTCAACCGGATAATCTCTACTTTTTAGTTTAAACTTATTTTCGGTTATACAATTAAACAACATTGGTTTTACAAAAATCTTATCATTAGAAGTTGTTACTAAATCTTCTGAAGTAAATGAAAACATTTCAGAAAGCGGCTTGTATATCTCCTTTTTGTTTTGAATTTTAATTTCTTCAATTTCAATATTGTTATTAGCCTCTTCTATTTTTGACAATAATTCTTCTTCATTTAAATCTCCATAAACATCTCTATAACGCATTTCAAAATAATTAGAATATTTTGTTCTACACATTCCATTAATTTCACCTTCGTTATCTAATGTAGCTAATATGGTTGAATTAACCCCTGCTTTTTGAGAATTAGACAGTGAAACTTGGTCAAAATTACCTTTTGACCCAACAAGAAGTCCGTTCCAATTTATTGCCCTTTTTGGTAATATATTTGGCTTCGAATTTTTAACACTTGCATCCAATAATATTACCTTTTCATTAATTTTAACTGAAGCTAATACATAATTTAAACCACTTAATGTTGGAAAAATTGGAATTCCATGATTACGAGTACTCGAAACAACAGGATACGCTTTTAAACCAGCTTCTTGCAACATAGCTGTTAGTATTAAATTAATATCTGCAATATTTCCTGTTCCTTTTTTATACGCTTGTTTTACACCTTCATCCGTAGTTATACCGTAGTATTTATTCCATTTTACTTTTTGTTTTACATACTCAAAAATTAACAAAGCCTTTTTTGTTTCATCCGTTTCTCCCTTAATTAAAGCTGTTAAATCTTCTTTAAAATAATTACGTTTTTCTATTTCTCCTCCAAAATCACTTTCTTTATATAGAGTTTTTGCTACAGCTTCCCAAGAAGTAGAATATAATTTAATTGGATCGTTTGGGTATTGTACACTTGATAATTCGTAATGTATAGCTGATTTATAATTAGCTATATTATCTACATAATCTTCTTCTAAAATAGCTGGAATGTTTTCCATATCAATTTTAGAAATTTTATTTGTTAACCTAACCGTTTCTGTAGAATAATTAGTTTTTACAGGATCCCAAGCGCCATTTTGAGACCTCGATTTATACTGTAAATTTATTTCATCATTCTCATAACCATCTATTTTATTTATATCTAAATAACCCAACTGCTTTTCATTATACTTAAAGTACTCTGGCATAGAAATTCTACAAACTACCTTTTTAATAGGTATAGCATATTGTAGTTCTACTTTACTTATACCTTTATATGGTGAGTTAATTTCATATTTCCATTCTATTACGCAACCATCAGATAAGTTTGGCATTGTAATTTTTTTTTGAGACCAATACTTATTATTTTTCTCAGTAAAAATTTGATTTTTTTGAACCTTATACCCTTTTACTTTACCATTTTCTAATACATATGTTTTTGCCGAAAGCTTAGAAACATTCTCTTTATCGCCAGTATCTGGTACATAATACTTTATTAATTTAGTTGCCCATCTATAACCTTCTTTATTATAAATTTTAATGCGTTCATGTATTTCTGTTTTTTGCTGAAATCCTTCACCTTGTACATAATTAAATGAAGTTTTTCTGCTTTTATACAATACTACCGCATTAGCTGACGAATCTAAAGCGTATACTTTTTCTTCCAATTCAGCTTTAGAAACTTTTCCAAATTTATAATCTTGAGCTGAAATTGAGGTTGTTAGAAACCCTATAAAAATTATAACTAAAATCTTTTTCATATTTTATTATTTAGTAATTATTATTTTTCTGTTATCGTATTTTCTAATTTTCTTTCTAAAATCTCTATAAGCATCAAACTGATCTTTAGTATATTCGCCATCGTAAATTGTTAACTTTCTTGAATACTTATATTCTAACTCATTTACTTTTTCGACTTCTATTTTATATACACCAAAATCTGATTCCAATTCAATAGAACTAGGAATGTATTCAACTTTAAAACCTCTTGGCAATTGCACATCCACCATATCAACATCAAAATAGCCTCTCGAAATTTTAAATGGCAACTTTCTATTTCTTACTCGCTTAGGTACATATGTACTGTTGGTAAATGCATTTAAAGGAATAAACATTTGATCTCCACTTTTTGAAGCATAATCTTGAGCTTTAAACTCTAAATTCTCTTCAAAAACAGCTTTCTTTTTATTATTAGAAATATCAATTTTCGAAAACTCTATATTGTTAATATGAGAAAAATAATCTTTAAACTCTATGTCTAAATCTTTTTGAGTTTTACCTAAAAACCAGCCCAAATGATCGTCGTATTGAATTCCTTTGCTAGAAATTTCAACCTTAGCTTCTATAGATCCATTATCGTTAATTTTATAATTACCAACAGTAGTTTGTTGGCTTTCTAATGGTTTGTACTTTTTAGTATGTTTTATAACTCCACCTTTTGGTGTAATAACCAAAACATCTCTATCATCGGTAAAGTCTCCTAATTCACCAAAAGCAACATCTTGCGATGTACATTCTAACCAAATATCTTCTTTATCGGTTGGCAGGTTTAAAATAATATGATTTCCTTGCATAGAAAAGAAATCTTTATCTACACTTTTTTTAGTTTTCCCTGCCCAAATAACTGAATAATAAGATTCTACGCCAACAGCATCTAGCAATGCTTTTGTGTAATTTGTTAACCCTTTACAGTCTCCATAACCTAACTGATCTACAGTATTTGCATTTGCAGGTTTCCAACCTCCAATTCCTTCTTGAACACTTATATACCTAGTTTTTCCTTGTACATAATCATAAATAATTCTTGCTTTTTCTAAATTATCATCAACACCAGCAACTAAACCTTCAACTCTAGCTTTTATGCCTTCATCTACAATATCGTTTCCATTTTTTAAAAAATCGTATCTCCATTTACCAAACTCTTCCCAATTTTCGGCTTCTCCCTTAATTCCTTCCAAACAAAACTTATAAAGCCCTACCATTAACTTTGGAGTATATGTATTTATTCCCGGACTTAACGTTTCGTGTTTTATACTAGGTTGGTTAGTTAAACTGTAATTAATAGCATAATCATTTACTGTTTTTGAAATGTTATAGCCTTCAAAATTAAATTCTTTAGTTCTAAGTTTCATATCGTTTTGAGAAACGACTTTATATTCACTTTTTTCTACTGAAGTTTCAAAACGATCGAAAGGTGTCCAAGTAGGAATAAAACCTGTATTAACTGTTGCTATTTCGTACTCGTAATAAATAGTATAAGGATACTGAATTGGTATATACTCGAAGTACTTTAATCTATTGTCTGAATATAAAGAAAAACCATCATAATTGCTTATATCTTTAAACTCTTTAGATTTTACTTTTTTTAAAACACCTCCAAAAGCGTTATAAATTGTAGTTTTTAATTTAGTTATTTTAGTGTTTTTGTCGTAATTAACAACAACGTACCTAAACTTATCTCCTTGATTATTTAAAACAGTTACTGCTCGTTTTACATTCAAAGTCATAGAAGTTTGCGATTTAATATTTACAAACAAACTTTCGCTTCTAATTATTGAATTAGCATCTTTTTTTAAATCTTCAGAAATTGTAAATGTATTAAAACTAATATCTTGTGCGTATACAATAGAAGTAACAAGCAATAGAAATTGCAAGGTAATTATTTTAAGGGGCTTCATAGCGTTTATTTTTTACTAAAATAATAAAAAATAAAAAAGCTTCATATGATTAAAATCATTTTTTAAAAAACAGTTATTTATCTGTTTTTAGAGTCTATTAATATTGTAATAGGGCCATCATTAATTAAAGAAACTTTCATATCTGCGCCAAACTCTCCAGTACCAATTGGTTTTCCTAACTTTTGTTCAAAAATTTTAATAAATTTCTCGTACAAAGGTATTGCAATATCTGGTTTAGCCGCCTTTATATATGAAGGTCTGTGTCCCTTTTTGGTACTTGCTTGCAGTGTAAACTGACTTACTAAAATAGCATCTCCATTAACGTTTATCAAAGAGTTATTCATAACTCCGTTATCATCATTAAAAATTCGAAGGTTAACAATTTTATTTACCAACCATTCAATATCCTCCATTCCGTCAGCTTCTTCAATTCCTAAAAGAACTAAAACTCCTTGTTTAATTTCACTAACTTTAATTTGATTAATAGTAACAGAGGCCTCTGAAACTCTTTGAATTACAATTCTCATTTGGTAAGCTTAACTATAAATATCTGTTCTGTAATGTTCTTCATCTCCTTCAATTATTTGCAAATAGCTATTGTATCTTGAGTAAGCTATTTCACCATTTTCAACAGCTTCTTTTATAGCACATTTTGGTTCGTTTATATGTTTGCAATTTCCAAATTTACAGTTAGATTTCAATCTAAAAAACTCAGGAAAATAATCAGTTATTTCTTCTGGTTCAAAATCTACAACGCCAAAACCTTTTATACCTGGTGTATCTATTATAAAACCTCCAAAACTTAACTTAAACATTTCAGCAAATGTAGTTGTGTGCATTCCTTGTTTATGCTGTTTAGAAACTTGTGCTGTTTTTAAATTTAAATTTGGTTCAATTGCATTTATTAATGTTGATTTTCCTACTCCTGAATGTCCAGAAAACATTGTTGTTTTTCCTTTCATTAACTCTTGAACCTCATCTATTCCAATATTTTTAGTTGCCGAAATTGCTAAGCATTGATAACCTATTTCGGTATAAATATCATCTAAAATAGCTAGTTTTTCTAACTGCTCATCATTATAAGAATCTAACTTATTAAATAATAATACAGCTTTTATACTATAAGCTTCTGCAGTTGCTAAAAAACGATCTATAAACCCAGGAAATGTTGGGGGATTATCTATAGTTACTACTAAAAAAGCAATATCAATATTTGCTGCAATAATGTGCGTTTGCTTAGATAAGTTTACAGATTTACGAATGATATAATTTTTTCGATCTAAAATTTCATTTATAACTCCTGTTTCTTTTCCTTCTTCAAATTCGAAACTAACAAAATCACCTACTGCTACAGGGTTTGTACTTTTAATTCCTTTAATACGAAATTTACCCTTCAATCTACACTCTACAACTTCTTTTTCATTGTAAAAAACTGTGTACCAACTACCTGTTGATTTTGTTACAATTCCTTTCACTTAATTTATTATTTAAATGTTTTTTCTATTTACTAAAAACAGTACATTTGACTTAACTACAAACGACAGTAGTTAACAAAGATAGTTTAAAATACAACTACTTTAAAAAACATTTTTAACCCAATTAAATTAAAATTTAAATGAAAAAATTTTTATTAGTAATAGCTATTACTGTTACATCAATTATTGAATTAAACGCTCAAACTTTTGAGTACAAGCAAATTACAAGTATCGAATCTATTGTACCAATGGGACTTGGTAGATCTAGAATTATTTCTTCTGATGAAAATAGAAACTATCAAGATTTTACTTCAAAAAGAACAGAAGACAATAAAAAACAAAATAAATCTAAAAGAAAAGATGCAAAAATTGATCAGTTTGAAGAAACTAAATTGGTAAACTTTTATAGTATTGCTGGTATTAATTTTCAAAATGTAGCTTCTAATGATGCTTTATTATCTTCAAAAATAAATACAATGGTTACTGAAGGTTGGGATTTAGCTTTTGTAACAAGTGCTGTAGAAAGTGATGCTGGTAAAGGTGATGGTAAAGGTATATTTGTAACTAGATATATTTTTAAAAGACCTAAACCTCAACAATAAAACATAAAAAAAGGGAAGTTAATAACTTCCCTTTTTTTATATCTAATCTGCAGATAAAACGGTGAACGACAATCCGCTACATCCCATATTACCAACAGTTATAACACCTGTCCAAGTATAACTAGTACAACTTGCAGAATAATTATATGAGCCAGCTACTAGGTTATCGAATTTTGCTAAGTTTATATGCGTGTCATTACAAATATCTAATCCAATTGGAGTAGCTGTTGATGGTATTATTTTATTACCAACACCTTCTAAACTCACTGTAATATCGCCACAATTAATGTTTTCAAAAGAACTAAATACAATTTTACTATCACCTGTTGTAACCTCTTCCTCATTATCATCACTACTACAAGATGATAAAAATGTTAGAACTATTATTAAGCTATAAAATAATTTATTCATATTAATTGATTAGTTTTTTGTGCTAGATTTTGCATTGTTAATCATAGTTTCATCTGGAATAATAGTAACATTAACACGTCTATTTTTTGCTCTTCCGCTTGCAACGGAATTATCACTAATTGGGTTATTTTCTCCGTGCCATTTAGTTGTAAACCTACTTGAGTTTAATTTTTTTGAATGAATAAAATAATTTGTTACTGCATATGCTCTTTTTTTAGATAATTCAAAATTTAAATTATCAGCACCTGCACTATCTGTATGACCCTCAACTAAAATATTTGTATTTGGATATTCAATTAAAACACGAGCTAATTTATTTAAGCTTTCTCTAGAATCTGTATTAATTACATACATACCAGAATCAAAATGTACACCGCTATTATCATCAAAAGTAATTACAATTGCATCATCAATTCTATCCACCGTAGCTCCTGGAATTTCTTCCTCAATTTTTTGCGCTTGTTTATCCATTTTATTCCCAATAAGCAATCCTGCAGCTCCACCAACTACGCCACCAATTAAACCTCCAAGTTTTCCTTTTCCACCTCTTCCTAAATTATTTCCTAAAACAGCTCCAATTCCTGCACCTGCTGTAGTACCAATAACAGCTCCTTTTTGTTTGTTATTTGCATTTTTTACTGCATTACAACTTGTAAAATTAATTACAACAAGTAACGCACATAATCCTAACCCTATTTTTTTAACTATATTTTTCATTGCTATATTATTTTATAAAATTCATATTAATTATTTCTGTTTTACCACTTACATTAACTGCTAATTGCCATTGCATATTAGTATCTGACAATTGAGATAATCGCAATCTAAACCCTTGGTTATTTTCGCTTTTTCCTTTTGAATTTGTTGGCTTCAATAAGAAATCATACAACCCGGTTTCTGGGTCTATTTCTTTTATTGTAAAAATGAAGTTTCTAAGTTTTGCGTCGCAATTTGAGTTATTAAAAGCATAGTTACCTGAATTATTATTTGGAATAAATTTCCACGAACTACCTTCAAAACAACTTTTATCGGCCACATTAAATAAACTAATATTATAATTCCCTTTTTGCTGAAGCGCCACTGTGTTTAATGTCCAATTACCTTTAATTACTTTTTTAGATTTTCTAACTACTTTTGAAGAACCGCAAGATGCCATTAGTACAGAAAGAGTTAAAATAAAAATGATTTTTTTCATGTTTGTTAATTTTTAATGATTGTTACTTATATATAAGCGACCTACTTATTTTGTTACCCTTAAATTTTTAGAAATTTTTATTCTTATAATTTTTTGCTAATATTCTTTTAAAAAATAGCATTGTAAATAACGAGTTTATAAAAGGTAGTTTTCATTTGATGAACTGTAACTCTAAAACAAAAAAAGAGGCTACCTTTTCAGATAGCCTCTTTTAATTTTAAAAATATATGTTATTATACTTTATGCTGAATGTTAATAGATTCAACGTGAATAGCTTTAAAAACTTCTTCAACAAACTCTTTGCTTAAACCTTTACTTTGACCAGTTTCGATCATTGCTTTTAAAATATCTGACCAACGACCACTTTGTAAAATAGCAACGTTTTCTTTATGTTTTAATTTACCAATGTTCTCTGCAACTCCCATTCTATCACTTAAAATATCGATAATATTATTATCTATTAAATCAAGCTCTTTACGGTATAGGTTTAATTTACTTTGGAAACTTTCCTTATCGCTACTTTTTTGACGAATTTTTAAGTCTTGAGTAATTTGGTCTAATTGAGCTGGTGTAATTTGCTGTGCAGCATCACTCCAAGCATTATCTGGATCAATATGAGTTTCAATCATAAAACCATCAAAATTTAAATCTAATGCCGTTTGAGAAACATCTAAAATAGTATCTCTACGACCACAAATATGAGATGGATCTAAAATTAAAGGTAAATCTGGAAATTCTTTTTTCAACTCAATAGCAATATGCCATTTTGGTTTATTTCTATAATGACCAGTATTGTATGCAGAAAATCCTCTATGGATAACACCTAATTGGTCAATTCCATTTGCTTTAAAACGCTCTACACCACCTAACCATAAAGGTAAATCTGGGTTTACTGGATTTTTAACTAAAACAGGCTTATCTACACCTTTTAATGCATCTGCAATTTCTTGAACAGCAAATGGATTTACAGTTGTACGTGCACCAATCCATAAAATATCAACATCTGCTTTTAAGGCAAGTTCTACGTGGTTAGCATTACCAACTTCAGTAGTAATTTTCATTCCAGTTTCTTCTCTAACTCTTTGTAACCAAGGTAATCCAACTGCACCTACACCTTCAAAACCACCTGGTCTTGTTCTTGGTTTCCAAATACCAGCTCTAAATACATTTGTATCTGTCTCTTTTAATAAATGAGCTGTTTTTAATACTTGCTCTTCAGTTTCTGCACTACATGGGCCAGCAATTACAATTGGATGATCTAACCCCATATTGTCTAACCACTTTCTGTTTTGTTTAGTTATTTCCATTTTTAAATAATTATCTTATTAATTAGTTGTTTTGTTCTATTCCGTTTAATACTTTCTTAATATAATTTGTATTATTCATTGTTTTATTTAATCCTTCCGCATCTTCATTTTCGAGCATCTCTTTAAATTCAGATAGATTTTTAATGTATTCTTTTAACGATTGTAACACGTTTTCTTTGTTACCTAAAAATATAGGTGTCCAAGTTGATGATGAACTTTTTGCTAACCTTACTGTTGAAGCAAAACCAGTACTTGCCATATCAAAAATAGCTTGTTCATTTTTTTCTATTTCTAAAACCGTTTTTCCTAACATAAATGAACTAACGTGAGAAAGATGTGATACATAAGCAATATGTCTATCGTGTTCTACCGGGTTCATCATTTTAATATGCATATTCAGTTTTTTAAATAAGCTTATAGCGTTATCTAAAATTCTCCAATCTGTTTTATCGGCCTCACAAATTATATTCACCTTGTCGTCAAACAAATCTAATATTGCTGCTTCAGGCCCAGAAAACTCGGTTCCTGCTAATGGGTGAGCTGCAACAAAATTTTTACGATTTGGATGATATTCAACAGCTTTACATATTTCATTTTTTACTGAACCAACATCAAAAACCAATGTTTCTAACCCAACTTTATCTAAAACTTTTTTTATTACTTCTGGCATTACATTTACAGGTACAGCTACAATAACAACTGAAGCATCTGCAACATCGTTCAAACTTCCTTCTTCATCAATAATACCAAGTTCAATTGCTTTATTTATATGATTTATGTTGTTATCAACACCATAGACCTTATAATCCATTCGTAATTTTAAATCTCGTGCTAATGAACCTCCTATTAGTCCTAATCCTACAACTACTAATTTTTTCATATTAATTATTGGTTGTAGTTAAACGACTTAATACTTCTTCTAAAACTTTTTCTGCAACACATAGTGATGAACGTATGTATCCTTCTCCATTTGTACCAAAAATTATTCCTGGAGTAATAAATACATCTTTTTCATATAATAATTCATCGGTAAACTCTCCAGCTTTTCTTCCTTCCGGCAACTTAGCCCAAACAAATAACCCTCCTATTTCAGTATCGTAAGTGCAACCTAAAGCGTCAAATATTTGCCAAACTAGTTTTCTTCGTTTTACATAAATTGCATTTAACTCATTAAACCAATCTTTACTGCAATTTAAAGCAGCAATTGCTCCTTTTTGAATACCTAAAAACATTCCAGAATCCATATTACTTTTTACTTGTAAAATGGTTTTTATTATTTCCGAATCACCAACTACCATACCTACACGCCAACCCGCCATATTAAATGTTTTACTTAAAGAATTTAATTCTATAGCAACATCTTTAGCTCCTTCAACCTCTAAAATACTAATAGGATTGTCATTCAAAATAAAACTATACGGATTGTCATTTACAACTAAAATATTGTGCTTTTTAGCAAATGCTATTAATTGTTTAAAATTTTCTTTTGAAGCTACAGCTCCTGTTGGCATATGTGGATAATTTACCCACATAATTTTCACTTTAGAAAGATCTTCTTTTTCAAGTTCTTCAAAATTTGGTAACCAATTATTAGCTTCATTTAAATTATAGGCTAGCGCTTCTGCTTCAACTAATTTGGTTACAGATGCGTATGTTGGGTAACCTGGATTTGGAATTAATACTTTATCACCTTTATTTAAAAAAGCCATAGAGATATGCATAATTCCTTCTTTAGAACCCATTAATGGTAAAATTTCATTTACTGGATTTAAGGCAACATTGTAATGTTTTTTATAAAAACCAGCTACAGATTCTCTAAATTCTGGAATACCTTGATAACTTTGATACTGGTGAGATGTTGGCAAAATTGAAGTATTTGCTAATGCTTCAATTACAGTTTTTGGCGGAGCTAAATCTGGACTACCAATTGCTATGTTTATTATTGGTTTACCTTCATTTCGTAAAGCTGCTACTTCTCTTAATTTTGTAGAAAAGTAGTATTCTGTTACACTATTTAATCTATCAGCTTTTTGTATCATTATCTTTTACTTTTGGTGTATTCACCTAATACTTTTATTGTTTCAACTTTTTCTTTTATTTCTTCCAATGCATCGTAATAATCTGCATAACTATTAAAAATAAAATCTGCAAAAAATGCATATTTCCAAGGAGTCTCGATAACAGGCATAGATTGTATTTTAGACATATTTAAATTATGCTTAGCCAAAATTGATAATACTTCAGCCAAACTACCTGCATCGTGACCTACTACAAATTTTATAGAAACTTTGTTAGCAGATAAGCTTTGTTTACGCTCTTCATTAGAAAGAATAAAAAACCGTGTTGAGTTATCTTTTATAGTTTGTATTTCAGGAGCAATTATTGTTAAATTATATGTTTCTGCAGCTAACGAACTAGCAATTGCTCCAACACCTAACAATTTATTTTCTTGTATTCTTTTGGCAACATTTGCTGTATCGGTATCTTCAATTAATTTAATATGCGGATAATCTTTAAAAAATTTATGACACTGTAGTAAGGCCATTGGGTGCGAATAAACTTCTTTAATATCTTCAATTTTTTGACCATTAAACACCATTAAATTATGATGAATTGGTAAGTGAAATTCCCCACAAATATTTAAATTATTGTTATCTATTAATGCATAATTTGGCAAAATAGCTCCTGCTATAGAATTTTCAATTGCCATAATTAAAACTTCCGCTTTATCATCTGTTAACAACAATGGCATTTCACTAAACGACAAGCATTCAACTAAGTCAATATTTTTACCAAAATACTGTTCTGCAACTATATGATGAAATGACCCTTTAATTCCTTGTATTGCTACTCTCATTTTAATTTTTATCTAAAAAAAAAGTCTCGATTTTTATCGAGACTTTTTAAATATTTTATTGTTAAATAATATACACTAAGCCTCTCTTTTATTAATAAAATAAAAGTAAAAATAGAAGCGGTTGAATGTATTAGTTAATCTCATTAATCGTAATTTTCCTGACAAATCTATATATTATTTTGTTAATAGCCATACTATTCAATAAATTTATAAAATTTATATCCTTTTATAAGAATAGAAGCAATTCCATTGAATTATTCATATTCAAAACAGTAATTTATCATTTATTCTCAAATACTTTAATTCTAAATACTTTATAAAACCAAGTGTTTTAAACAAAAATAGTACATTTGCTAAAAAAATAGCAGTAAAACTTATCTATGAAATTATCCTATTTATTTTCAATCGTTATTTCTCTGATCGTTATTGATTCAATAGCTCAAAACAACTCTTTTTTTTATGAAGTTGAATTAAACTCAGGAGTAAGTTCTGAAAAAACATTACCATTTTGGATGACAGCTAATAAATTTGGGAAAATTCCTAATTCTAATTACGCATTAACAACTGCAACATTTGGTAAAAGTTTTAGTAATAACAATTCTAATAAAATAGATTTTGCTTTTAAAGGAAGTATAACTGGTTCAATTGCTGAAGAAAATGACGCAATAATTAATGAATTATATGCTAGTTTAAAATATAAAAAAGTTAGGCTAGATATTGGAAGTAAAAATGATGAAATTGTTTTTGAGGGTTTATCTTCTTCAAACGGAAACTTTATGAAGTCCACAAACTCAAGAGCAATTCCTGGCTACAACCTTAGTACAGTCGATTTTATTGAACTTCCTTTTGCTAAAAATTGGTTAAAATTCAAAGCTACGTATGGAGATTTCTGGATGAATGATGAAAGATATGTTGATAATACATTGCTACATCAAAAAAGTCTTCATTTTAAATCTAAAATTAACAACAAACTAGATATTATTACTGGAGTTAATCATTACGCACAATGGAATGGCACTTCATTAAGCAGCGGCAAACAACCTAGTGGATTTAAAAACTATATTAAAACTGTGACTGGAAGCTCTGGAGGTTCTGAAGCTTCAATACTCGAACAAATAAATGCTCTAGGAAACCACTTAGGTTCTTATATTTTACAATTCGATTATAAAGGAACTAAAACAAATTGGAACTTTTATATATCTCATCCTTTTGAAGATCGCTCAGGAAGAGAATTAATGAATTATCCTGATAACCTATATGGGTTCTTTTTAGATCTCAAGAAAGAAAAAGCTTTAATAACACATGCGCTTGCTGAAATTACGTACACTAAGCATAGAAGCGGAAATGCACCTCATTACACCGATGAAACAGGGTACCATGCAGCTAGTGGTAGAGATGAATATTTCAATAATTTTGTATATCTTTCTGGATGGAGCTATTTTAAAAATGTAATTGGAACGCCATACATTTTAACAAACGATAAAGAATATGGAACAGATTTAAGTTTAAATAGGTTTGTTGCTTTACATGTTGGAATTAAAGGTTTTGTTAAGAATATAGGTTATAAAATGAATATTGACTATATAAATTTTGATAATTGGTATGATTCAAATGAAAACATGGACTACAATCAATTCTCAACATACTTTGAAATTAATCCGAAATTAGATAAAATTCCTTTTGAATTTTATCTAGGTAGCTCAATAGACTTAGGAAATTTATCTAAAAATAATATTGGTGGTTTTATAAAAATAATTAAAAAAGGAAAATTTTAATTAATATGCATTTTTATCTCTCTTAAAAAGCATACCAAATACAGTTCTAAAAATTATTTTTAAATCTAGCATAAAGCTCCAATTTTCAATATACCAAATATCTGCATTAGCTCTCTTTTCCATATCTTTCACAGTCTTTGTCTCACCTCTAAAACCAAGTATTTGAGCCCAACCTGTTACACCAGGTTTAGCAAAATGGCGCACCATAAACTTATTAACTAAAACTCTGTACTCTTCAGTATGCTTTAACATATGTGGTCTTGGGCCAACTAAAGACATTTGATTAAATAATACATTTATAATTTGTGGAAGCTCATCTATACTAGTTTTTCTCATAAATGAACCAAAAGGAGTTACTCTAGAATCGTTTTTTGTTGCTTGTAAATTATCTGAATCTGTATTTACAACCATACTTCTAAACTTCAAACACATAAAAGACACATTATCTTGTCCTGTTCTTTCCTGACTAAAAAACACAGGCCCTTTACTTGTTAATTTTATAATCAAAGCTATAATTGGAAACAACCAAGAAAAAATGAATACTACTGCCATTAAAGAAAAAACAATATCAAAACTTCGTTTTAAAATTCTATTAGATAAACTTTGCATTGGCTCTTTTCTAAATTTCATAACCGGAACATTCTCCACATATTTAATTGAAAAACGCTGTGACAAATACTCTGAAAACTCAGGAACCACTCTAACCCTAACTAAATTATTATCTGCTATATGAATTAATTCATCAATATAATCCCCGTAACTATGAGGTAATGAAATAACGACCTCTTTCGGGTTATTAGTCAATAAATAGTCCTTTACATCATCTAATCCGCCTTTATGGTTATTTTTTAATCTACCTTTTAATTTTGTATCTGTAAATATCCCTTCAATAAAAAAAGCATATTGAGGACGGCTATAAACTCTAGATATTAGCCTCTGAATATTTTGGTTCATACCAACAATAATAACCCCTCTTTTTCTAAAATCTTTTTTTAGCCTTTGGCTTTTTACCAAATACAAAAAAAGAATCCTAAAAATTAGTAAAAGAAATGAAAATAATGAAACTACCGTTATAAAAAATATTCTTGAAAACTTATAACTAGTAAAAAAATAAATTGCCGCAGCACTTAAAACAATAAATACAGTAATAGCACTAAAGTTTTTTGACAATACTTTATCTACATATAGTATTCTAGGTACTTCATACAAGTTGTATTTTAAAACTACACCTACCCATATAATACCCCAACCTAGCAATAATGAATAATAGTAATAATTTGGATTAAAATCACCAAAACTTATAAAACTAGCTAAATAAAAACTACTAATAAGGATACTTAAATCAAGTATAAATAAAAGTATAGATTGAAATCTATTTTTTCCTTTAAACATATTGCAACTTTAAAAATGCTTTAACAGATTAAATTTTAAATTCCACTATTTAAGAAAAAAATACAAGTTTATATTTAAAGTAATAATATCCTTTTCCCAACATACAAACTTACAAAAAACTACTAATATGTTAGGAAAAAGATTTATTCTTTAAGTTGAGAATTTATTTATCTAAGACTGCAGATCTAAACTCTTTAATTCTCTGTTCCTCCTGTTTCTTACAGATTAACAAGGTGCCATTTTCCTCGACAACAATAAAATTATCTAACCCCTGAATAACAACTTTTTTATCATTTGGAACATGGACAATAGTATTTTTCACTTCAAACAAATGTGTATTCTCTCCAATAACAGCATTTTGGTTTTCACATTTAGATTGTTTTTCCCATAATGATCCCCAAGTACCTAAATCTGACCATCCAAAATCTGCTGGTTGAACAAAAATGTTATTTGCTTTTTCCAAAATTCCGTAATCTACTGATATATTTATACAGTTTGGAAATTCTATATCGATAAAAGCTTGCTCTTTTGGTGTATTATATATCTCTTTTCCTTTTTTGAAAAGTTCAGCTACTTCTGGCAGGTTAGCTTCAAAAGCTTCTAATATTGTATCTAGTGACCAAAGAAATATTCCTGAATTCCAAAAATAATTACCTTCATTTAAATAAGACTTAGCCGTTTCTAAATTTGGTTTTTCTTTAAAAGCTGCGACCTTCAATGGTTGCTGGTTATTATTATTTGCTTGAATATAGCCATAACCTGTTTCAGGCTTATGCGGCATAATTCCTAAAGTTAACAATGCTTTATTTTTACTTGTAAAATCTAAACCTTCCTTAATTACTCTTACAAATTCTGTTGTATTAGTAATTAAATGATCGGAAGGTGCTACAACAATATTTGCTTCGGAATTTAACTCTTTTATTTTATAAGAAGCATATGCAATACAAGGAGCTGTATTTCGCATACAAGGTTCTAAAAGTATATTAGATTCTAACAACTCTGGGCATTGTTCTGAAACTAGTTTTTTATACTTTGAAGAAGTAACAACCAAAATATTTTCAGAAGGACAAATCTCTTTAAACCTATCTACCGTTTGTTGTAATAATGTTCTTCCTAAACCTAAAACATCTAAAAACTGTTTTGGTTTTTGCTCTGTACTCATTGGCCAAAATCGAGATCCAACTCCACCTGCCATTATTACTAAATAGTTATTACTTTTCATATATTGTATTTTATTAAAATATTATTAGTTAATTTATTTCTAATTTAAATAATACTTATACATTAACTTAATACCTTCTTTCAATTCAATATTATGTTTCCAGCCTAGAGAATGTAGCTTAGAGGGATCAGTTAATTTTCTCATTGTACCATCTGGTTTATTTATATCAAAAGTTAAATTTCCTTTAAAACCAATTTCACTTTTAATAATATCTGCTAACTCATTAATTGAAACTTCTTTTCCTGTTCCAATATTAATATGAGTATTTTTAATTTCTTTATTGTTTTTTGAAGATACAATATCTTCAAAATTTCTATTTTCTAATAAATAGACACAAGCATCAGCCATATCCTCACTCCATAAAAACTCTCTCATTGGTTTACCTGTACCCCATAATTGTAAAGTTACACCATCTTTATTTAAAATGCCGTACTTTTCAAAAACATTAATAATATTTTCTTTACTAGCCCCCCCATTAACTCCTTCAATTGGTCTTAAAGATAAATCTTTCCTGATAGCTTCCCAATTATTATCTTCTAAACATTTAGATAAATGAATTTTTCGAACCATTGCTGGTAATACATGTGATGTTTCTAAATTAAAATTATCGTTTGGCCCATATAAATTTGTAGGCATAACAGAAATAAAATTTGTTCCATACTGCAAGTTATATGATTCACACATTTTTAACCCTGCAATTTTGGCTATTGCATAAGGTTCATTTGTATATTCCAATTCATCCGTTAATAAACAATCTTCTGGCATTGGTTGTGGTGCCATTTTTGGATAAATACATGTAGAACCCAAAAACAATAGTTTTTTTACACCATGAACATATGATTGATGAATAACATTATTTTGAATCTGCATATTTTCATATATAAATGCTCCTCTATATGTATTATTTGCTACAATACCACCAACTTTAGCTGCTGCCAGCACAACATATTCTGGTTTTTCAGATTCAAAAAATAATTCTACTGCAGATTGGTTAATTAAATCTAGTTCCTCTAACTCTCTAGAGACTATATTAGTATAACCTTTTGCCTCTAAGTTTTTAACAATTGCAGAACCTACCAAACCTCTATGCCCTGCAACATATATTTTACTATCTTTTTGCATAACTATTACTCTGCTTGTTTCAATATTTCATGACCTGCTTTTAACAAGTCAACGTCTTTTTTCATAAGTTGAACATCACCTTCCATCATGTCTTGAACTAAGTCTCTTAAGTCATGCTCTGGCACCCAACCTAATTGCTCTTTTGCTTTTGTTGGATCTCCAATTAATAAATCCACCTCCGTTGGACGGAAATAAGATGGGTCAATAGACAAAACTTCTTTACCAATTTCTACTTGATAATCTTTATTCGAACAAGCTTTAACGTAAGCCTTCTCATCAACACCTTCTCCTTTAAATTCTAATTGAATGCCTACTACTTCAAAAGCCATACGTACAAAATCACGTACCGTAGTTGTAACTCCTGTTGCAATTACCCAATCTTCAGGTTTTTCAGCTTGTAAAATCATCCACATCATACGAACATAATCTTTAGCATGTCCCCAATCACGTTTTGCTTCTAAATTCCCTAAATATACTTTCTCTTGTAAACCTAAAGCTATTTTTGCAACGGCACGAGTAATTTTACGAGTTACAAAAGTTTCTCCTCTTCTTGGTGATTCATGATTAAATAAAATACCATTACATGCAAACATATCATAAGCTTCACGATAATTTTTAGTTATCCAAAAACCATATATTTTTGCTACACCGTATGGTGAACGCGGATAAAACGGTGAAGATTCATCATAAAAACCTCTTTCATTTTTATTCTCAGGCATACCCCCATATAATTCTGAAGTCGATGCTTGATAAATTCTAGTTTTCTTTTCTAATCCTAAAATTCTAACTGCTTCTAAAATTCTTAAAGTACCCAATCCGTCAACATTCCCAACATATTCAGGAGTATCAAATGAAACAGCAACATGCGACATGGCCCCTAAATTATATATCTCATCTGGTTGTGCCTCTTGGATAATTCGAGTCAAATTCATTGAGTCTGTTAAGTCTCCATAATGCAATTTCAATCGTTGATCTGGGTCGTGAGGATCTTGATATAAATGATCTATACGATCTGTATTAAACAATGAAGATCTTCTCTTTATACCATGTACTATATATCCTTTTTCTAATAACAATTCTGCTAAATAAGATCCATCTTGACCCGTAATCCCTGTGATTAATGCTACCTTGTTTTTCATACTCTACTTAAATTTTTGTCAAAAATAACGTTTTTTATACTTTATATGTTATTATTCTAGGTAAAACATACTGTGGGACTTTTCTTGCTATTTTAAATAACAGAGTAATTCCCCCTAGTAATTTATGTTTTTTTATAATTTCTAAATCTTCTGTTGATTTTCTTTTTTGTAGTGATGCTGTGGTACTTTTACCTCCTAACCTCATTTTCACCAACCATTCATTTAAAAACACTTTTTTTAATTCTCTATTTTTAAACCACCTTAATGAAATATCATAATCACTTGCTATGCTATAAGACTCATTGTACATTCCTTCATATTTAAATACTTCTTTTTTTACAAAAATAGTAGTATGTAATGGAATCCATCCGAAATTTAGATATCTTCTTTTAAATGGCTTCGATTTATAAATTCTTTTTACTTTGTTTGTGTCATCTCTTTCAACGTACATTCCATTTGCATAAACAATATCAGCATTTTTGGATTGAAATACTTTAACTACTTTTTCAATACTATCTGTACTATAAAAAACATCATCAGAATGTAAAATTCCAATCACATCTCCTGTAGCCTTTTTAATTCCTTTGTTTAAGGCATTGTACAAGCCTGAATCTTTTTCAGAAATAAAATAACCTAAGCTGTTTTTATAAGGTTCTATTCTATCTAATGTTCTGTCGATTGAACCACCATCAATTACAATATGTTCAATATTTATATATGTTTGATTTTTTACTGAATTTAAACAGTTGTCAATACAATCTTCATTATTAAAAACAATGGTTATAATAGAAACCTTCATTAACTTACTTTTTTAGTTTTCTTTTTCGAATTTCTTTTGCTGGATTTCCTTGATAAATTGTAAACTCTGCTAAATTTTTTGTAGCAATTGACCCAACTACTAATATGCTATGGGATTTACAAATTACTCCTGGACAAACTACTGTTTTTGCTCCAATCCATACTCCTTCTTCAATTACAATCGGAGCATTTTTATAGTCAAAGGTAGTTAAAGTATAATCATGATTTCCGGTTAGCAACATTGCTCCTTGAGAAATACAAACATTACTTCCTATTTTAACTTCATCTAAATTATCTATCCAAATACTTTCTCCTAACCAAACATTGTCTCCAATTGTTAATTTCCAAGGAAATTTAATATTAACAGCTGGTTTTATTACCAACCCTTTTCCTATTTTGGCTCCAAACAATCTCAATAAAAAAGCCTTAACTCCCATAAACGGTAACCAAGAAGACTTAATAAATATTGCATTTAATACCAACCAAGTAATTTGCTTTATTTTACTTGCTCCTTTACAAAAAGTAGAATTATCAAATAATTCGAGATTAGCTTTCATATTAAATTTTAATTATTAATTTAAATCAACATCAAAAATTGAAATAATTTTTTCGACCCAGTTACTATCTTCTTCAACAAAACAATATTTATCGTCTCTTAATTCTTTTTTATAACCTTCAAAACCAAATGGAGTACTTATAAAAGGAATCCCTTCTTCTAAATAAGTTGAAAGCTTTAGTTTTACACCTCCACCTATTAGATCAGGGTTAATGTATAATGCTTCGGTTGAAAAAGGAAAATCTTCCTTTAAATAAAACCCGTGGCCAAAAATGCTTTTTTGTGGTAAATTAAAATCTTCGGTCCCTCTGCCATACAAATGAAACTCCATTTTTGGATAATGATTCTTAATTTCAGGAAAAACTTTAGTAACAAACCATTCTACAGATTTCTTTTTATGAGATTCAATTCCTCCAAACCAAACTATCTTATTCTTCAGAACATAGTTTTTTCGGTTAGCATTCATTTTCTCTAAATCAATTTTAAAGCTCCAAACCTCAGAATCATAATTATTTCCGATATTAGCTTTATAATAATCTCTATCCTCATCAGATAAAAATATTTTATAGATATTTTTATCCCTAAAAATTTTTCTTTCTAACATAGCCAACACCTTCATTTTTAACCAAAATCTAAAATCTAGTTTAATGTTTAGAAGTTCCTTTCTATGTAAAATTCTACTAAAACAATTATGAAAACGAACATTTATTAATTTATCTGGAAACAACGTTCTTAATGCTCTATAAAAAACAACTTCATCACAATGAATATTATTAAAATCATATTTTTTTAGAAAAATTAAATCATTTACTGACAACTCTTTACTAAACCTACCAGATAATATATTTTTTATGTTTTTTATTGATTTTAAGCTTGCCTGTGGTAAAACTATATCTTGCTCTCTTAAAAAAGGAATTTCAGTAGAATTTGTATACCAGATAACAACATCTTCCTCTTTAGGTTTTAATTTTTTATACGCATGATAAACGGCAATCTCATACCCTCCTGAAAAAGAAGCTATAGCCGGAAATATAAACAAATTCATTTTATTTTATTTTAAATTAAATTCCGTTTTTTTTTGATTTAACAACCTTCTTTTAGAAACAAATAACAAAATTATTATTGGCACAAATTGTGTATAGTAATATGGTAACCCAGTAAAAAATTGATCAAATAAAATTTGCACACAAAATAACTTAATAAACAAATAAACATCATTAAATCGCGTTTTAAAAACATTACTTTTAAATGGGAAAACTATTGTGAAAATAAAATAAATAAAACCAAAAATACCTAGATCAAAAAAAACTTGAATTAGAGGTATATCAATGTAAAACCCCATATATCCATTTCCAAAAACAAAATTATGAAATTCAAAATCATTACGCATAATTTCTAAAGCTTTATTAAATGTTCTATATCTAACAATTGTTGAACCATCAACTCCTAAATTTGAATTTCCTAAAAAATATGTTGCAACACCTCTTTCAACTGCTTCTATAATGTAATCAACCTTTTGCGAAAAAAAATCATTTTTCAAATACAGAAAAATTAACACCAATGTTATTAAAAAAACATATGAAACAATACGGAAAAAATCTTTTGTAGTGGTAATTTTCAAGATTTGCTTATTCCATAAAAATAGAGTGAAAACAATTATTGAAACTACAATAGATGACCGAGTACCAAAACCAAGAAGACCTATTATGCTTGTTACCAAAAACACATATCTCATTATTTTTTCAAAGGGTGAATTCCCTTTATAAACCATGACTACTATTATATTAACCAAAAGAGCCCGCGCCATATTTATTGGGTCCCCTCCTTCTACTAGCCATAGTCTACCTGTTCCAACATACCCTCCACCAATCAATTGAGTTAACCCTAAGGTTGCTTGATAGAAAACAACAAAGGAAATAAACCCACTAAAGTAAAAAATAATCCTTAAAAAACTATAAAATGTTTTGGTTCTACTTTGTGTAGACAACCCAATTAAAATTAATATTAAATAAATATGATAAAAATAAAAATCATTTACCTTCTCTATAGTAGCATATAAAATTTCAATAATTTGAAAAATAATTAATATAATAAACCAGAAGCTTAAAAATGGCAGCTTTAAATTAATTAAGTTTTTATAATCTATTACTAATAGAAAACTTAAAAACATAATAAAATTTACTAATTCCAGATTTGGAAGCACATTTCTAATTGCGGTTCCTAAGGGCATACCTATAAGTATTAAAGCTAAACCTATCTCAAGTTGTAAACTATAATGCTTATTTTTATCTCTATTTTTTAATACCCCTAACATTCAGATTCAGACCTTAGTAACTATTCTATAAAATTTTCTATAATACATTTAGTAAAAGATTCCACATTATTTTCAATTAAATAATTACTTTTATTTGGTTTATATGTGTAATTACTTTTATAAAAATCTGACAAATAATTTTCATCAACTTTTTCTAGTGTATATCCCAGTTTATTTTTACGTATCAGTTTACCTAACAAGCCCTGTTTTGGACCAACTACAGGCCTGCCAAATTGAGCAGCATACCCCAATACACCACTACTTTGAGAAATATTAGAATAAGGTATTAAAATATAATTAGAAGCTCTACAAAGTGCACCTAAAAATTCATAACTACAAAACTCATCAAAGACCAAAATTTGTACTCTTAAATTTATTCTTTTTAAAAGCTCACTAAATTCTTCTTTTATATCTTTTGAAATTCGTCCAGCAAAAATAAAACAGTTTTGTTTCCCTTCTTCTTTCGTTAAAAATTCTATTGATTTTAGTATCGTTAGAGTTCCTTTTCTTTCTGTCAAATCACCAAAATGAATGTATATTTTTTTTTCATTTGAGATATTATATTCATTTCTAATATCTAACAACCCGTCATTTTTTATTGGAATAAAAGGGTCTGGTAAATTTTTAAATTTGCTAGTTTTATAAAGGTGATTAAAATAGTTTGCAGAAGAATTATCATTTAAAACAAATACTGACTCAAAAACTTTTGCTCTCCCAATAATTAAATATTTAAAAATATTAAACATTTTAATTATAAAATTTGACTCCTTCCATTTATATAAATAAACAGCGTATATAATTCCTGAAATTTTCACTCTTGCATTTAACATAAAAGCTATAAATGGTAGAAATTGCATTATCATAATCAAAAACAAAGAACTACAATTATGCTCCTTAAGCTTTCTTTTTACTAATCTAGACTTATAATAAGCTCCAATAAATAAGTTTACATTGTTACATTTAATTAGTTCTCTAGATGATAAGTAATCAAATTCAATATTTGATGAATCATTCCAATTAAATTTATCTTTAATATTTACAAATTCTTTTGGTACAACAAAAATAAACTTGTGATTCTGTTTTTTTAAAGCAATATTATATAAATGATTTATATATTCTAAATGATGCCCTACAATTAGGTTATCAAAAACCATAACTCTACGTTCCATAAAAACTAATTTATATTACTTTTATTATAGAAAAAATCCTTATTTTCAATAATCTTATTAACTTCCCATTCCCACCATTTACTTTGTTCAATAATATCAATTTTAGAATTTTCAAACCTTTTCTTTATCTCCTTTGCTGGATTTCCTCCGTAAATTGAATATCTTGGAACATTTTTTGTAACTATTGATCCCGCAGCAATAACTGAACCTCGTCCTATTCTAACTCCTGAAAGAATTATCGAATTTGAACCAATCCATACATCTTCTTCAATAATAATATTCCCTTTACTAATGAAATCATCACTATCATTATCTTTCAAAATATTCTTCCCAATTAAATAACTTGACACATTATTATAATTATGATATGACTCTTGAATACTAACATTTTGACCAATAGAACAAAAACTTCCAATTTTAATATGCCCTTTAATAGCACTCAACACTGTACCAGGACCAAATATTGAAACAAATCTTCCTAATTGAACTTCACCTAAGCATAAGCAATTATTTAATTTACAACCTAAACCAAAACTAGTATTGTTAAATGTAGAGTTTACAATTGAAACTGGATATCTTGAATCTTTATCTTTCACTATAATATTTAGTGGTATTTTAGAATTAAAATCTACTTTTATTCCTTTCAAATTATTATATAAATACTTAATTATTTTTTTTATCATATTTTTTAATAATTTTTAAAGATTTCACACCATACAATACATATACTACAAATATTGAAAGTGAAAACAAAGATAATCCTAATATATAATTATTAAGAATAATTGCAATTGAAAAAGAAATTATCGATAAACATAAGATTCCCGCTTTCATTTTAAATAAAAACTCTTGTTTTTCAAACACTGAATAAACACTAAAAATAGGATTAAATACTATTATGGCTAAGGCATATGGCAACAATGAAATAATAACATAATACACTTCTTCAAATTCATTTCCTAATAAAATATTTATCATCCATTTACCAAAAACAAAATAAATACTAAAGCCTATAATGGTTGCAATAGATAATAATTTCAATAAATTAGCAGTAAGAATCATTATCTTTTTATTTTGCTTTTTAAAATTAGAAATTCTTTCTATATAAATTTGACTAACAGTACCTACAAAAATTAAAATAGGCATTAATACAATTCTATTTGCAATACCGTAAAACCCAGCAACTTCTTTACCAAAATATTTTTCTAAAACAATTGTAGGACCTCTAAATGCTATAGTTCTCATTAACTCACCTGTCATACTATATTTAACAAATTTAAAATATCTTTTTATTAATAAGTTATAGATTTTAAATTTAAACAACTCATAAAACTTAAATTTAATTTTAAATGAATTTAAGGTAACTATTGTAATTATTATTGCAAATAAAAGGTTACAACAACTACTAATTAATATTAAATAAATTTCTTCAGCTCCAAACATTTTATAAAAAACAAAATATAAACCAGGTATAATTGGTGCTAAAACTAACCTTGAATAAGAAATAAATAAAATTTTATTATTAGCTATATTATAAGATGTTATTGTTTTTAACATTGATTCTGAAAAAATATTTATTGCAATAAAAAATATATACGAAACATTTAAAACATATAAAAAAACACTAGAAGCTAGAGTAACTAGTGTAGACAAATACAGAATACTTATCATCAAATACTTGTAGAGCCCTTCATTTTTTTTTACAAAAAAACTTTGCTCTAAATACCCTGTAGACAAAATAGAAATAATAGAAGAATAAGATAAAACAACTACAAAACCTCCAATAACTTCTGCTCCATACAATTTTGAATTAATACTAAAGCCAATTACTGATATTAATTGAGCCAAAAGATTAATTATAGTAATCTTAGATATTTTAGCAAATAAACCTGATTTACTCATTTTAGAATCTATCTTTTTCACAAGTGTAAAATATTAAAATTCAGAAGTATCGTTTAAAAAACTTTCTATATTCTCAAATTTAATAGAATCTAATTCTATTTGGGTAAAAGATTTATCCCACCATCTAACTTCTAACAATCTTTCAATTTCTTCATCTGTAAAGCGTTTTCGAATAAATCTAGCTGGATTACCTCCCCAGATTTCATATGGAGGAATACTCTTAACAATATTTGAATTACTAGCAATTATTGCTCCATGTCCAATTGAAACACCTGCCAAAATTGTAGCATCCCCTCCAATCCACACATCTGATCCAATGTCAACATAATATTCTTTTTGTTTTTCAGAATACTTATATTCTTCAAAAATCGTCTCACTTACAAATGTAAATCCACATTGTTTATCTATAGAAAAAAAACTTGGGTGGGTACTTACAAATTTTTTGGATGGATGCATCCCCTGAATAACTCTAACTCTAGGCCCAATTGAACAAAACCGACCAACATAAGTGTAATTAATATTTGTTTTTGGACCAATATATGATGCTAAACCAACATGAGCATTTTTAATTTTAGCATTACTGTAAATAATATTTTTACCTTTTAAAACTGTTTGATTATTCAAAGAAACTTTTTTCTGTATTCGAACACCTTTTTTGAAAAATTTAAGTCTAAACTTATTTATTAAAATAATATGCTCAATACACCTATAGATACCCCCTAAAATTAACTTAATATAAAATATAATAATAGCTTTCATTTAGAATAATTATAGATTTATTTTTTTAATGAATTTAGCTGGATTTCCAGCCCAAACTTCTCCTGAAGGGATACTTTTAGTTACTACACTTCCTGCTCCAACAATTGAGTTTTCACCAATAACAACTCCTTTTAAAACTATTGAATTAGCACCAATAAATGCGTTCTTTTTAATATAAACAGGCAATGTATTAGGCAGGTCATTAATAGTACCTCTTAATTTTGAATCTAATGAATGAAAGTCTGTATCCCAAATTTTACAACTACCACCAATATACACACCTTCATCAATTTTTATTGAATTTTCACAAAATATAGTAGAATTAGATATACCTACATTATCTCCAATTATCAACTTACCTTGTTCTTTAACAATAAATCTTGTAATAACATCTCCTCCTATAGGGTTATTATTTTTTCCAGAATTAACAATCAAGTTTTCACCAAGTTTTAATTCTCCATAATTTCTAATAGCCATAAAACCATTAATAGTAAATGAACTATAAGAAACCTTAAAATATTTTAACTGAAAAATGTGGTATAAATTAGAAATTACACCTAGTAATAAATTATAAATTCTTTTCATACTACTTGCTAATCACTTTTTTTACTTTTTTATAGCCTTCTAAACCAAATATCTTAATTACTAAGTTAATTATATATTTTTCAAATTTACTCTTTTCAACTCTATCAAAAAACTCTTTAAATGAATTATTACTATTTTCAAATTCTTCAATCTTACTTGGAAAAAAATCTATATCTCTTGTATTTAATTCAGAATAATAAACATTTCCATTTTGAGAATTTGTTCCTGTTCCATCCAAACCAATATTTTGAGTGTATGTGCTTTTTGGATATAAACAAAGTCCATTGTTTATATAAATTGTACCATACCAATAAATAAACCAGGTTTTTAATTTTTTCTTTTTATTTAATATCAATTGTTCCCAATAGGTAAAATTACTTGAAACAATAAATTTATCTTTTCCTTTCTCAGTTATTTTATTTTCTAATAATTCAATATTATTTTCAAATTTATCCCAAGCTCTCTTCCAAGTTGCCCACCCCCAACAAGCAGACATTGAGGAAAAATAAGACGATTCAAATTCACTATTGTTAATTGGATAATTAAAACCTGAAATATGCATAACTCTCTCTTCATTAGCGTAAATTTGCAATGCTTTATTCATATAACTCAAAAAAAAGGGAGACGTAACAATATCATCCTCCAAAACTATTACTTTACCGTAACTTTCAATTACACTAGAAACCCCCTCTTTTATAGACTTTGCGAGCCCATAATTTTGCTCTCTCTCTATAATTGATATTGATTTAAAGCCTGTGACAGTATAAACAAAATCTTTTACCTTTCTTACATCTTCCTCATCTTTAATCTTTAGGTAATTATCACAATAAATAAATAAATCAGTTTTATCTGAAAATTTATTCTTTTTTAAAGATTCTATTGTTTGTTTTGCATGATCTAATCTATTAAATACGAACAAAACTACTGGAGCATATTGAGAAATATTCATTTTTAGCTTGATAAGTTAACACCTTTTTTTAACACTTCTACCATTTTAACTATTTGGTTTCTTGCTTTATCACACAGATCTGTTTTAAATAAAAGAGAATTGTAACATGAATTATGCAAAAATGTAAATTCAACTATTTCTCCTATTTCATTTATAATTTGTAAATACTTTGCACAACTTTCAAAATTATCAATTTTAGAAACGCCTACAAATTCTTTCTTTATAATCCCTGGAAGTGCCAATAAGCTTTTACATTTAGTTATTCCGTTTATCATTTCAAATGGAACTGTCCCAAGAACAATGGCTGGCTTCCCTAACATTACAGACTCAAATGCTGATGTTCCTGTTAAAGTTATTACTCCTTGTGATTTTAATATCCAACTCTTAGGATCCGAATGAGCATCTAATTTTATAAATTCTACATTTGACAAACGAGAGATTTTCTTATAAAATTTTAATGGCCTTTCACCTATCATAGCTCCATGCTCTTTAATATAAAGTTTCCACCCTAAAGGTAGTGCTTTTGAAATAAAAGCAATTACACTTTCTTCATTTGGGTAAAAAGGAGCCTTTATAAGAGTACTCGACTCAGGAACTAAGTGTAGAGGAAAATATATATATTTCTCGCCTTCTACGGGGTTTTTAAAAAAAGGATTTAAACTTGAAAGTAAATATCGTTCTCTTAAAACCATTTCTAAAAAAAAGAAAAAGATACTTGGAAAATGAGCAATAAACGGAAATCTAAAATTAGATTTTAAAAAACGAATTTTAGATTTCATTTTTTTTATTGCACTAATTTCATATGTGCCTAATCTTTTTAAATCTTTAAATAATGAGTTGTTGTTTTTTTTTAAAGTTTTATTATTCTTATAATCTTTATTAGCTATTTCGCTTTTATTTCTATAAGAAATCACCTCAGTTTCAAAACTAGAATCAGCTTTTTTTATAGACAAAAACTTCTCAATGAAAAAGTCATCAACTTTTCTACCTAAATTAAAATTGGGTATTAAGTATCCATTATACCTTGTATGTTCAATAGTTATATAAGGAATGTTAAAAAAATCTGCAACTAACCACAATACAGACCTTCCAATTTCTGAATTATCAAAATCAAAAATAAAATCAGGTTTTGATGTTTTAACTAAATTCTCCATATATTCAAAAAGAAGCAAAACCCAATAATTTTTCTCTTCATCTGTTAAATCTTTAAAAAAATATCTATAGTGATAAGGAGTTGTAAAAATTTGAGAACTCATTAATAAAGTTCCCCAATCTACTTTCTTGCAATATTTTTCTTCAAACCCTTGAAGTTTATTAGTACTCTCTTTTGATAATTTATCAGAAATATTATCTGAATACACATGAGCAATCTTGTCTAATGTGTGTATTTTTATATCATTATTATTCTTTTTAAAATTGACAAAAGTAGTATCTCTTAGTAAAGACTCTGTTGGATGAATAAAAATTGCTTCATTTTTATATTCGTTAAAATATGGAATACAAAAATTAGTTAAACTGGTAAAGGATTCTTTACAAACCCATAAAATTTTCCCCATAAAAACTATTCTTTAATTAATTCCCAAGATAGCGGTGTTCCTTTACTTATATTTTTTGAAACTACACGACCTATAATTTCATTGAAATGTTTAGGATGCATTCCAAAACCTGGGCGGATTGATTTGACATTATCTTCATTAATAACATCGCCTTCAAGCAAATCTTCTACTACAAATAACGACCTTGAAAACTCCCTACTTTTTAATTTTGTATCCGTTAATTCGTAATCTACCTTTCCAAGAAATTTTTCGGCAGTTCTAACAGCATCAACCATTTCTTTAAATTCTTTTTCATCAAGTGAAAAATGAGCGTCTGGTCCTCCAACACCCTTATTTAATATAAAATGTTTTTCAATAAATTTAGCACCTAAGGAGACAGCTACAATTGCACCTTCAATACCCTTAGTATGATCTGACAACCCTGATTTCACCCTGAATTTCTTCACAATATCTGGAATAGTCAATAAATTAGCATCTTTTGGATCTGCAGGATAAGCTGAAGTACATTTCAGAATTGTAATATTTGTATTCCCCTCTTCTTTACACGTCTTAATTGCTAATTCAATATCTTGTTCAGAAGCTATACCTGTTGAAATTACAATAGGCTTTTGCTTTGAAGCAACATATCTAATTAAAGGGATATCTGTTATTTCAAATGAAGCTATTTTATAAATTGGATTATTTAAACTTTCCAATAAATCAACTGCGGTTTTATCAAAAGGTGAAGAGAAACATACAAGTCCTTCTTCCTCTGCAAGTTCAAATAATTCTTTATGCCATTCCCATGGCAAAGAAGCTTTTGTATATAAATCATGTAGGTATTGCCCATCCCAAGCTGTACCTTGATTTATTTTAAAAAAATTATTTCTCACATTGAGTGTTATAGTATCTGCTGTATACGTTTGTAGCTTTATTGCATCCGCACCAGCTCTTTTCGCTGCTCTAATTGTTTCTTTAGCAATACCAATATCGCCTCCATGATTTGCTGATAACTCAGCAACTATAAAACATTTACCTGTATCCATTATTTACTTTTCTAATTTGTATACATTACTCAAACTACCATTAACATTTTCTTTCTTCAAGAAAGTAAAACCTGACTTTTCAAAAGATTTTATAGATGCAACATTAGCCTCTTTTATATAAGCAAGAATAGGCTTTTTATTAATTCTAAAATAAGCATTTATAGCTTTGTTTAATAATAATGAGGCTAGTTTTTCACCTCTAAATTCTTTTGAAATAGAGATCCCAATAATTGAATAATCAACATACTTCTCATACCTAACAACACCAAAGGGTTTTGAATTATACTCTCCAATATACATAAGTACATTCTCATCGTTTAATTTTGAATTAAACCACTTTTTATGATTTTCAAATAATATTATATCAGAGTTAAAAGAATTATTTCTAACTAACATATCATTAGACAATTCATATAAAAAATGAATATCTTGTTTTTTAATATTTCTAATTGTTAAAAACAGGTTATTAATTAAGTTAAGAAAATTGATTTGACTCTCTCCATTAAATAATTGTTGTTGTTTATCTATAAAAGTTTTGTAATTTTTATTTAAAATAATACTTTGTATTTTAGATTTAAAAATTTCTACTGTATATGTTGAAAAATTGCCACCTGAAAACACAACTTTCTTACTAGAAAAATAGTTGTAAATATGTCTTTGATTATCAACAAAAAATCCAGATAAAACAGGAATTTTTATCGAACACAATTCATATAAAATAGTACTAGCTGGAGCAATTGCAAAATTACACTGTTTCATTATCTGAAATAGTTCTGCTTCCCCTAAGTTCTGATATAAATTTATTTCAGGATAATCTTTTGCAAGTTTAAAAATTTCAGATGACTTATATGCACCTCCTAATATCACATGTATTTCAGTAACCTGACTAATTTCTAATAATGCTTTAGTTGCCTTTAATGACAAATCTAAATAATCAGCACCTCCAAAACAAACAAAGGCTTTATCTATTTTTGTTATCTCTCTATAAACCAATGATTCTGCTAAAAACTTAGGTCTAAGCATTGCGTAATTAATACCTAATGCATATTTCGTGTAAAATTCGCCTTTAAAATTTGATTTAGTTAACCCTGGAGAATGGTTAACAACAACATCTGCAAACATATGTTCAGATGTTAAATCGTCAATATAAACAAGGAGATAACCATGTTTTTTTAATAATTTTTGATATGTTGAAACAAACTGATAACCATCCGCTATTATTAAATAATTCTTAGCTTTATAATTATTTGACAACCATTTAGGTTCTTCGTTTATAGTAATATTTTCAGGAATAGTCTTTAGCCTAAAATTCTTAGGTATAACATCTAGAAAAGAATCTGACTTTGTTAAAAAAACAAAATCAAAATAATCTTTACACATTTCTGCAACAGCAAGAAGCCTATATAAATGCCCTAAACCAATTTCTGAATTTCCATCAGCTCTAAAAAGTATTTTATTTTTCTTTAGCATTTAACAGTAATTTTTCAATGAATAATAATTCTAGTTCCCTCACTTTAGGTAAAATATAATTAACCTCCTCTTCTAATGAATCAAATTTATTTTTTTGAGTATTTTCTTCATTTACTTTTAACAACCAAGGATTTTTGTCAATTAAATCAATAAAGTCTAATAGCTCGAAACTAGCCTTATTTTCTAACATACTATACATTAAACTTAATAAAGCATAATCACTTGGATAATCTACTGTAAATCTATATTTTTTAAATTTTTCAGAAACAGAAAAATTAAAAGTTTCAATAAGCTTAAAATTTCTTTTTATAAATGGTGTTACGTGCTCACGATCATAAGAATCCGTAGACTCCTTGTAAGCTATTTTTAATACTTCAGTACTAATCATTTCAAAATTACAACCTAGAGGCAAACCCTCAGAATAAGAATAATTTAACGACTTTTCTAAGTGATTTTTAATAAAAACATCAAGGTGCTTAATATCTAAAATTGGGTTATCCCCGGTGAACCTTAAAACAAAATCATAATCACTATCTTTTATAACCTCATAAAATCTTGACAACACATCATTTTCACTCCCTCTAAAACATGATACATTTAGCTTGCCGCAAATATTTTCAATATCATCATTAATTTTATTTGTTGAAGTTGCCACAACTACTTTTGATATTTTCTTTTCTAAATACAAAGCATCAATAATTCTTTGTAAAATACTTACCTCACTATTCGCAGGCATTGACATCAACACCTTATTCGGCAATCTTGTTGAACCTAATCTTGCCTGAATTACAGCTAATATTTTACAATGTCCATCCACCATCAACACTAATATTTTGTCCTGTTATATAATTTGATGAATTAGAAGCCAATAAAAGAATTACTCCTTTTAAATCATCTGGTTCACCAATACGTTTTAATTTAGTTTTATCCTTTAACCTTTGTACAAACTCAATATCTTTCTGCACTTCTTTTGAAGGGAAAGGCCCAGGAGAAATCGTATTAACATTTATCTGATACTTTGACAAATACATTGCATAGTATTTTGTTAAATGAATAATAGCCGCCTTTGAAGTTCCATAATTTGCTGGGTTTAAAAACTCTTCTCTTCCATTATAAATAGCTAGATCTGGAACAACTACCCCATACATAGAGGCAATATTAATAATTTTACCAAATTTTGATTTTTTTATATAAGGTATTGAAGTCTTTATCATATCAAAATATTGATTCACTCCACCTTCCATACCCATGCGCCACTCATCTGAAGTCAATTTTTCTGGATGATTAGCTGCTCCAAAATATGCATTATTTATTAATACATCTATTTTTTTTTCTTTTTCGAATATCCTCTGAAAAGACAATTCAATTGATTCCATATCAGAAACATCTAATTCAATAAATTTAATAGAATCATTGTTTTTAAATTTTTCATTAAATTTTAGAATGTTTCTTCCCCCAACATAAACTACTGCCCCATAATCAGCTAAAATTTCGCTTATGGCAGATCCTAAATAACCATACCCCCCCGTTACCAGCACAACTTTATCTTTAATGTCTGCAAATAAATTTACTTGTCCCATTTTGATGGATTTAATAATTGATTATCTTTTATTTTTATGTTATCTATTTTCTTCCAGACTTTTAAATCAATACTAGAATTAATTGATTTTATATTTTCTTTTAGTTGCTCTAAACTATCTACACCTATAAGAACCTTACTAATATATTTTTTAGAAAGGGGATAGTTAAGCGCTAGTTCTACTTTTTTTAGTTCATTTTCATCACTTATTGAGTTTATTAGCTCTAGTTTCTCTTTAAACTCAATTAAATTTCCAGTTAAACTTTTTACATCTTTAAAAAATAATCCTTGTAAAAAAACTGATCTAGTATGAATTTCAACACCTTTGGCATGCAGTTTTGACAAAACTTGCCCTCTTTGGAAATCATTGTCTAATAAATTATAAGGAACCTGAACTATTTTCACAAAGTCATAATTTAAAACATCCTCTAATTGCTCATTAGAATATACAGAAACTCCAACCTTAGTAACTAAAGGGTTATTAATAATAGTATCAAATCCATTTAAGTTATAATCTACCACTTTTTTAAATTCTTCATAAGAATGAAATAAATAAGCATATAAATAATCTACATCAAATAACTTAACAAGTTCTTTAATCCTATCCAAAAAATTAATTGAATAATTTAGTTGAGATGCAGAATATTTAGTTATAATTTTGAATCTATTGTTGGATACCTCATGGTATCTAGAAATAACATTATGTGAATCACCATAAACTTCTGCAGTATCTAAAAATTTAATACCTTTTTTAAATGCCGTATCTAGAATATGTTTTACAACATCGAAGTTTGGTTTTCCAAATTTATTATTAATTCCATAATTTAAACCAAACTGTACAGTACCTAGTATTATTTTTTTATCACTGTGCAAATTCAAAAACTTTTTTTATAACATATTTTTGTTCATCTTCGGTAAGAGTAGGGTACATAGGCAAACTAAGACACCTTGAATAATATTTTTCTGCATTTTTCAAATTAGCTGAGTTGTAGCCAATCTCGTTGTAATATGGTAATTTATGCACTGGGATGTAATGTACTTGGGCATATATCTTATTCTCTCTCAAAAAATTATACAACCCTAATCTATCTTCTACCTCTATTACAAATAAATGATATGCATTATAACTATTCTCAAGATTTTTTTGGTATTTCACCAGTCCTTGAAAAGCTTTCTTATATTCTTTTGCTATTTCATTTCTTCTTTCAACTCCTTTATAATTTTTTTCTAATTGAGTAATTCCAAGTGCAGATTGAATATCTGTTAACCTATAATTATATCCCAAATCTTGCATTTCATAATACCACCCTCCATGGTTCTCTATCATTCCTTCTTTTGTAATACCATGTGTCCTTAATAAAGAAAGCTTTTTATATAACTCTTCTGAATTTGTGGTAAGCATTCCTCCCTCTCCACAAGCAATATGTTTAACAGGGTGAAATGAAAAAACTCCTATATCAGCATAATTTCCATTACCACAGTGTTGTTTCTTTTCATTTGAATCAATAAAATATCCTCCTGGAGCATGACAAGCATCTTCTATAAGCCATAAACTATGCTTCTCTGCTAATTTCTTGAACTTTTCCAAATCTACAGGAAGTCCTGCAAAATCGACAGGAATAATCCCTTTAAAAAAACCTTTGGGTTTACTCTCTATCAATTCTTTTGTCTTCTCATAAGACAGCAAATAAGTCTCTGGATCTATATCTGCAAACCACACTTCTCCTTCTCCATACCTAACACAATTTGCAGATGCTGCAAAAGTTATTGGAGTTGTAATTACACGATCTCCAGGTTGAATTCCTAATGCTAGTACTGATAAATGTAAACCGGCCGTTGCATTACTAACAGCAAGCGCATACTTTGAACCTACATATTCAGCAAATTTCTCTTCAAACTCAGTAACCTTCGGACCTTGAGTTAAAAAATCCGCCTTTAATGTTTCTACCACAGCATCAATATCTTCTTCACTTATATTCTGCCTACCGTATGGAATCCCTTTAATATTCATTATACTTCAAATGTGATATCTACATGTGATTTAATTAACTCTCTCAAACTTTCTACAGTTTCCCATTCCGTATTATTTTCAGAATTATAACTAAAACCATTAACTACCTTTACAGCTCCAAATTTTTCAATAAATTCTTCTAAATTCCAATGTGGAGTTGTTGGTACAATTGCATAGTACTTACCTAAATCATAGGTGTAAAAGGAATCTGATGGTGTTATCATTTCCTCATGAATTTTTTCTCCCGGACGAATTCCAACAACAGGTTTTTCACATTTTGGCCCAATTGCTTCAGCTACGTCAGTTATTTTATAAGAAGGTATTTTAGGAACAAATAACTCCCCTCCCCAAGCGTGTTCCAATGCATGCATTACCATATCAACTCCACCTTGAAGCGAAATATTAAAACGAGTCATATTTGGATCAGTAATTGGTAGTACTCCTTCTTTTTTCTTTTTTTCGATAAAAAATGGTATTACAGAACCATTTGAGCCCATTACATTTCCATATCTAACTACTGAAAACTTAATTGGATTATTACCTCTTATATTATTAGCAGCAATAAATAATTTATCAGAAGTTAGTTTAGTGGCTCCATATAAGTTTATTGGCGCACAAGCCTTATCTGTTGATAACGCAACAACTCTTTCAACGCTTGTTTGCAAACTAGCCTCCACCACATTTTCGGCTCCTCCAATATTGGTTTTCACACATTCATCTGGATTATATTCAGCAATATGAACGTGTTTCATAGCTGCAGCATGAATTACGTAATCTACCCCCTGCAAGGCTCTTATTAACCGTTCTTTATCACGAACATCTCCAATAAAATATCTTATTTGAGGATATTTATCTGAAGAATACTCCTGAGCCATTTGAAACTGTTTTTGCTCATCTCTTGAGAAAATTACCAATCTTTTAACTTCTGGATAATTAGTTAAAATGTGCTTAGTTAAAGCTTTTCCTAATGATCCTGTTCCTCCTGTAATTAATAATGATTTATTTTTCAGCATACTACTTTTTTTTATGATTTTCTCCAATTCTCCTTAAAAATAGGTGAATAAAGTTTAAAGAATACAAATATTACTCCAAGAAAAGCTCCCAGAAATGTATAAACTATAACTATAAAACCCCTTCTTGGTTTTGACTTTTCTAAGGGAATCGTTATTTCCTCTAATACTGTAAATATTGGAGTATCCTCTTTAACTTTTATTTTTTGATTTTCTAATTGTTTAGCTAATTCAAGATAAATCTCATACGCCATATCATTTTCCGATTTTAATCGCGCTTTCCTAGTACTTACTAGAGCTGAATTTGTATATTGATTTCGATCCTGAAAACTAGCAAATTTATCTTGAGATTTTTTAAATATTTTCTCCCTTTCATTATATTGTTTTTCGATAAACAACAACTTTTCTTGAGATTTTTGAATTTTTAACGCTATAATATATTTTTGCAATAATAACTTAAAATTACTCACCAATTCAGCTGAAGCCCTTGCTTCTGGCATAACAGCAGAAATTGTAATATAACCATCAATTGTATTAACATCCATTGATACTCTACTATTCAATTGTTTAATCCTAGAATTCTCATCTGCAGAAACTTGAATTAGATTAATTTCTTTTGATTTTTCTATTTGGTTATTATTCGACTCCTCGTTATTAACACCTTTAATAAGCCCAATTAATATACCTGGTAGGCCAATTGTATATTTTTTCATAGTTGAAATTACACTCGGCTTGTAAATATCTCTAAAATACTCCTCAAAACTCACCTTTTTATCTAATTCTGAAAATGTTATCTCTGTTTTCAATAACTCTTTCTTAAATCCAATGCTATTTACAATCTTAGGAAAAAGAGATGGCGGAATATCTGTATTAGATGACCCTGACAATTTTACTCCAGCGATTGCTGCTAATCCTCCTAATCCACCCGTACTTCCAGACTCAGATTGAGGTAAAATTGTTGTCTTTGCTGTGTATTCATTTTTTGTAAAAATCGCTACAAAAAAACCAATAAACATAAACACTAAAATAAATAAGTAAATAGTTCTCCTATTCACCCATAGCTTTTTAGCCCATTTTATTACATCTATTTCCTCTTCTTCAATAAAAACCTTATTATTAATGCTCATTTTTCACTTTTAATTGTTAAATGAATTTATCAATAAACCTAATGTCCCTAATGCTGTACTAATACCAATAATCTCTTGTATAGATGTCCCTCTTTTCGCTGCCTTATGTGGAACTAAAATTACAGCACCTGGCTCGATTTTAGGGTACGATTTAAAAAATAAAAAATTTCTTGTAGATTTCACATCTCCATTAGCATAAACAACGTATGTTTTACTTTTTTTAGCACTTTCTGAAAAACCTCCTGAACCATTAATATATTCTTTAAAAGATTGCTTTTTATCAAACCGAATAATTGTTGGTGCTAGAACTTCTCCTCTAACCTCTACAGTTTGTTTTTCTGTTGGAATAAATAGGACATCCCCTTCTTCTAAAATTAAATCATATTTAGATTTCTTACCTTTAGCATTCATTATCTCTTTCAGGTCAACACCAATACTTAATTCTTTTTTATGTACTTCCTGTTCCACTAATGAATCTTTAGCTCCTATTTCATTTAATAAATTTAGTTGCTCTTTTTCAATTAACTTATTTGTCTTTCTAATTAAAGTAGCACCTTTTATGTATGCGTAAGGTGATAACCCTCCTGCTTTTTCTAGTAAATCAGATACCCGTTCATCTTTATTCCCAATTGAATATGCACCAGGGTATATAACTTCACCTTTTACACTAACATTTCTTTGTTTTGTATACCCTTTTAAATACCTTACAGAAACTTTATCAAATGGTTCTAAATAAAAGTCATCTTTACTATTTAATTTTTTTGTAGTTGATTTTGAAATATTTTTGCTAATCGTTTCAAATCTATCATCATTTATTCTTCTTGATATATCAATTACATTTACATCAGCACCTTCGGTAAAACCACCAGATACTGCAATAAAATCTTCAATCTGCATTTTCTCAATAAAAGGAATAGTTTGAGGGTTATTAACTGCTCCATCAATTGATAAAGTATATTCCTCTTTTAAATTCTCATTTTTAAATATATGCACACTATCCTCTCTTTTTAAATTCAAATCCGAAGCTTTAGACAAAATATCTTTTACTGAAAATGACACCATCTCTTGATTTACATCATCTATTGTTCTGTAAATAATCCCTCTACCTGTAAAAGCATTCTCTTTAACCCCCTCTGCTTTATTTATTAAGGCTGATAATTTTAAGTCTTTAGTTAATTCAAAATAGCCAGGTCTATAAATTGCTCCTCCAATACTTACTCTATTTTCAAACCTGTTTACAATTCTACCTATAGTTATTTTATCTCCATCATTCAATAAAAAATTAGGGGTTTCTTTAAATACAACCTCACTAATTTCTTTTTGTGTTCCATTAACACGTTCAACAATAATTCTATTTTTATACGCATTAGAAGTAAACCCGCTAAAGTAGCTTACTAAGTCCGAAATAGTTTCGCCTTTTTTCAGTTCAAATACACCAGGTCTTTTTACACTTCCTTCAACCTTAATTTTACTTACATATGGCTGAACAATGATAATATCTTGGTCTCTTAATAAAACATTTCCTTCTTCATCTCCCTGAATTAAATACTTATAAATATCAAAATTTGGAAGTGTTTGTCCACTTCTTACAATTTTAATTTCTCTAAATGTTCCATTTTCTGTAGGACCTCCAGCAGCATATAATGCATTTAACACTGAAGACAATGCACTTAAAGAATAAGTACCTGGCACTTTAACCTCACCTATAATGTTCACTTGTACTGTTCTTACGTTTGCTAAAGAGATTTCAGCATACACCTTATTATAACTTCCGTTAGAAGCACTTATACCACTATAAATTCTTTTTAAATAAGATGTAATCTTAGCTTTTGCCTTATCTATAGATAAACCACTCACATAAACAGGACCAATACTTTCAATTCTAATAGCTCCGTCTTTACCTACAACCTTTTTATAAGTATTCTCTGCAGCACCCCAAATATCTATCATTAATTCGTCTCCAGGACCAATTTGATAAGATGCTGGTGTAGCAACATTTAAATTAGGTGTAAATGAAATATTTGGATTGCTAAAAAAGTCGTAACCAAATAGCAATGATTTTTCCACATTTTTATCCTCTCCTCCTGTTAATCCAAATTTTTCCAAATCTGATACAGGAACAGTAGTTTCAATTGATACATTTGAGTTTTGAATTATAGAACTTGATGTACCTAAGCTATTAATTCTTTGCTTTAATTTTGAAATTTGAGTAGCAGACATTCCTTTTGAAGCTGCAATAACTTCAAGCTGGCTTATAGAGTAACCCTGTTCTTTAGCTCTATTCCAATAAGATTCAATTTGAGCATCCGATAAATCATCTACATTAATTTTTGACAACTGACTAGCATCAATTCCTTGCGCTATCATAAATTGACTCACAAAAAGAAATGCAACAATTATTAAACTTTTTAAATACTTCATATAAACTTATCTATTTACTTTTTGCCAATTTGGTAATATTCAAATCCTTTTTCATCTAATTTGAAAATATTATATTGATTTCTACCATCAAAAATAATTGGAGATTTTAATTGCATTTTAATTTCTTCAAAATCAGGAGAACGAAACTCTTTCCACTCTGTTAATAAAATTAAAGCATCGGTATTTTCTATTGCTTTGTATTTTGAATCTACATATTCAACAGCCACATCTTTCAAATAAAATTCTTTTGCTTCTTCAATAGCCTTTGGATCATAAGCTTTAATTTTTGCTCCTCTTTTTACTAGTTCTTTAACTACATATATTGCAGGTGCTTCTCTCATATCATCTGTTCCTGGTTTAAATGCTAATCCCCATAAACCAAATGTTTTTCCTTTAAGATCTTCTCCAAAACGCTTTACAACTTTTTCTGCAATTACAAACTTTTGAGCATCATTTACTTCCTCAACAGCAGTAATTACTTTTGCATCGTAATTAAATTCTTCAGCTATTTTTTTAAGAGCTTTTACATCTTTTGGAAAACACGAACCTCCATAACCACAGCCAGGATAAATGAAACTATATCCAATCCTTGCATCTGAACCTATTCCTATTCTAACCTGATTAGCATCTGCTCCAACACGTTCACAAATATTCGCAATTTCATTCATAAATGAAATCTTAGTTGCCAGCATAGCATTTGCTGCATATTTTGTCATTTCAGCAGATTTAATATCCATACCTATAAAACGGTCGTGATTCATGCAAAATGGAGCATATAATTGCCTCATAGTTTCCATTGCATAATCACTCTCTGCACCAATCACCACTCTATCTGGCTTCATAAAATCCTGAATAGCAGCCCCTTCTTTTAAAAACTCAGGATTCGAAACTACATCAAACTCTAAATCTAAATTTCTTTTATCCAATTCAGCTTGAATTGTTGCTTTAACTTTATCTGCTGTTCCAATTGGCACTGTAGATTTATCTACTATTATCAATCTTTTTTGCATAGACTGTCCAATTTCTTTAGCTACTGACAACACATATTGTAAATCGGCAGAACCATCAAGTCCCATAGGTGTTCCTACTGCTATAAAAACAATTACGGCATCTTTTATTGCTTCAGGTAAGCTTGTTGTTATTTTTAAATTCCCATTTTTTACATTTTTTAAAACCATTGGCTCTAAACCTGGTTCATAAATTGGAATTATTCCTTTCTTAAGTTTTTCAACTTTCTCTATATCAATATCTACACATGTTACCTTATTTCCCATCTCTGAAAAACAAGTACCCGACACTAAGCCTACATAACCTGAACCTACTACTACTATTTTCATATATTAATACTAAAAAAACAATTATTTTTTTTATTATTCTCCTTTTGATGTACTTATTTTCTTAATCCACTACTAGAAAAGCGGCGATTTCTAATATTAAAATACAATTCTATTTCTTTTTTCTTACTATATTTTCTACCATTAAAATCTTTGGTTTTGTATTCACCTTCTACTATACCCTCATCAACTTTATACGCTCGTTATACTCTTTCCAAACCTTACTCTGCATAATGGTACTATTTCATCTATAAACCTACACCCTTTTAATTGAATATATCGTTCAATTATAGAGAGAACAGATCTATTTTTTCTAGACTATATTATTATTGAATCAGTTTGCAATCCACAAATAAGAAAATTGCATTGATATTTAGCTTCTTCTAACATTTTTACATACCCTATATAAAGTAAATTAAACAAACTAAAAATAATACCTATTTTCATGATTTATTTTTTTACAAATGTAATCATTAAAGATTAAATGGATGCTTCTCCAATGGTTTTTTGACAAATGGATGATAATCTCCCTTTGCACCAATAGGGTCTGAATGCCTTACTTGATGAACAATTTCAATAGCTTGTCTTGGAGCTTCAATTCCATAACCATTTCCTTTTAATATTTCTTGATAAGAAACAGTATGTAAATCTGTAAACCCACCACTAAATTCAAGCTCTTCACCTTCAATAGTAATTGACCTATAAGTTCTTTGCCCTTTTTCTTTTATTGCCTCAGGCAATACATTGTAATTAATAGATAAAAACCAACGCACCCTTGCTCTTTCAAATTCTAAATATCCAGCAGATCTATCATGTGTATTTACGTGAATAACATTTTGTTTTAATTCACCAAAAATCCAAGATAGCATATCAAAAAAGTGAACTCCAATATTAGTTGCAATTCCTCCAGATTTTGATACATCTCCTTTCCAAGAAGTATAATACCAATGACCTCGAGATGTTAAATATGTTAAATCAACATCATAAATTTTATCTTTAGGCCCGTTTTCAATCTTTTGCTTCAAAGCAATAATGCTAGGATGAACCCTCAACTGAAGAATATTATATATATTTTTCCCTGTTTCTTTTTCAATTTTACTTAACGCATCGATATTCCAAGGGTTCAAAACTAAAGGTTTTTCACAAATAGCGTCTGCCCCTTGCCTTAAAGCAAATCTAATATGAGCATCGTGTAAATAATTCGGAGTACAAATACTTACATAATCCAGCACTACATTTTGATCGTATTTTAATTTTGATATATGGCGATCGAATCGTTCATATTCAGTAAAAAAATCTGCATCTGGAAAATAACTATCTATAATTCCGACACTATCATTTTTATCTAAAGCAGCTAACAAATTATTATCGGTTTCTTTAATAGCTTTCATATGTCTTGGCGCTATATAACCACTTGCTCCTATTAAAGCGAAATTTTTCATTTTTTTTCTCTTTCTTTATTATAGTTTTCCTTGCACTTCACAATTTAGAAAACCCTTTACATCATAAATTATACCACTTTTATTTAAAAATTTAGAAAAATCTATTTCTAAATATTCTTTGTGTGAAACTGCCAATACAATTCCATCAAATTTATTTTGAGGCATATTTCTATGTGTTTCTATTTGATACTCTTCAAACACTTCTTTTGGGTTTGCCCAAGGATCAAAAACAGTAACATCAGTACCAAAATCTTTTAAATTATTAATAACATCAACTACTTTTGTATTTCTAACATCTGGACAATTTTCTTTAAACGTAATTCCTAGCACAAGTACTCTTGCATTTTTAATTTCAATATTATTTTTTATAAATAATTTAATTACTTCTGAAGCAACATAATTACCCATACTATCATTCATTCTTCTACCTGCTAAAATAATTTCGGGGTGATAACCAACTTCTTGAGCTTTTTGAGCTAAATAATATGGATCTACACCAATACAATGTCCACCAACTAACCCTGGCTTAAACGGTAAAAAATTCCATTTAGTGCCTGCCGCCTCCAAAACAGCTTCTGTATCTATTTCTAATTTATTAAATATTTTAGCCAACTCATTTACAAAAGCAATATTTATATCTCTTTGCGAGTTCTCTATAACCTTAGCAGCTTCAGCAACTTTAATTGTTGGTGCCAAATGTGTTCCTGCAGAAATAACCGACGCATATAAAGCATCAACGTCTTTTCCTATTTCTATAGTTGAACCAGATGTTACTTTCAATATTTTATCTACTGTATGTTCCTTATCTCCAGGATTTATTCGTTCTGGTGAATAACCAACATAAAAATCTTTATTAAAAACTAAACCAGATTCTTTTTCTAGAATAGGCACACACACTTCTTCTGTAGCTCCTGGATAAACAGTAGATTCATATATTACAATATCTCCTATTTTTAACACACTACCAACAGTTTCGCTTGCTTTTACTAATGGTGTTAGATTCGGTTTATGATTTTTATCTACAGGAGTTGGAACAGTAATTACAAAATAATTACAACTCTCCAATTCTTTTTTTTCTGAAGTTAGAAATAACCCTTTATCATTCAAATCTTTTACAAGAACTTCATTTAATATTTCCTCATCTATTTCTAAAGTACTATCAATCCCTTTATTTAATTCTGAAATTCTATTTTTATCAATATCAAACCCAACAACTGGATATTTTGTTGCAAATAATCTAGCTAACGGTAAACCCACATAGCCTAAACCTATAATTGCTACTTTAATATTTTTTTTCATCTAATATTATTCTTCTACTTTATACTTTTTCAAATACCAATCAATGGTTTTTATAATTCCTGTTTCAAAATTTTCATTGGGCTTCCAATTTAATTTTGATTTAATTTTTGTTGCATCTATAGCATATCTATAATCGTGCCCTGCTCTATCTTCAACAAATATTATTTGGCTTTTATAACTGTTACTTTTATTTAAGCGCTCATCTAATAATTCACAAATTAAATTTACAATATCATTATTATTATGTTCATTTTCTCCTCCTATATTATAGGTTTCTCCTAACTTTCCGTTATGAAATACATTATCTAAACCTAAACAATGATCCATAACAAAAAGCCAATCTCTTACATTGCTTCCATCTCCATAAATTGGTATACTTTCACCTTTTATAGCTTTTCTTACTATTGTTGGAATTAATTTTTCATCATGTTGAAATGGCCCATAATTATTTGAACAATTAGTTATCACTGTATTCAACCCATAAGTATGATGGTAACTTCTCACAATCATATCACTACTTGCTTTTGAAGCACTGTATGGCGAATTTGGAGCATAAGGAGTCTCTTCAGTAAACAAACCTGTTTCACCCAAACTCCCATAAACCTCATCAGTAGACACATGTAAAAATCTAGAATCTTCAAAACCCTGTTTAAATGTAAACGGCTTAGTCATCCAATACTTATAAGCAACATCTAATAAAGTAAAAGTACCTTTTACATTAGTTTCAATAAAAATATCTGGGTTTGTAATTGAATTATCCACATGAGATTCCGCAGCTAAATGCACAACCCCGCTTATATAATAATGTTGAAATATTCTTTCGACCAAACTCCTATCACAAATACTACCTTTTACAAACGTAAAATTTTTAGCGTTTTTAACTGAATTTAAATTTTCTACATTCCCTGCATAGGTCAGTAAATCTAAACATACAAATTTATAATCTGGATACTTTTCTACTAACAACTCCAACAAATTTGAACCTATAAATCCAGCTCCTCCAGTTACTAAAATCGATTTCATAAATATTCTAAATTTAAATTAATCAAATATATTCCCAAAAAACATTCCTTTAAAAAATCACATTTTTTAAACTAATAAAAAAACTTGATTGCTTCTTGCGAATTTAACTATTTAATATTGATTATTCTTTGTTCTAAAAAACATTTAAGACCTCAATATCCTTCATTTGTTTTTTTACAATTTGTTTTGTAAATTTACAGCTATATAACCAATTAAATATCAACCACATAGTTAACCCCAATAGAATTATGAAAACCCTAACGTTAAAAATTCCAGAAACAGCCACCAAAGCTATAAATAAATTTGCGCTAAAAAATTACAAAACATATGTAGCGCATTATGAGTCTCGAAAATTAAAACCAATGTCGCTAGAAGACTTTCTTCAAAACTACAGTTAACAATACCCTCAAAAACACAAAATTTTATACATAAAAAAAAGCATCTCAAAATTGAGATGCTTTTTGCGGTCTGGACGGGACTCGAACCCGCGACCCCCTGCGTGACAGGCAGGTATTCTAACCAGCTGAACTACCAGACCGTTGCTCTTAGCGAATGCAAATATACAAAATGAATTTACATATACACTAAATATTTTATAAATTATTTAAAATAAAAAAAGCATCTCAAAATTGAGATGCTTTTTGCGGTCTGGACGGGACTCGAACCCGCGACCCCCTGCGTGACAGGCAGGTATTCTAACCAGCTGAACTACCAGACCGTTGCTCTTAGCGGATGCTAAATATATAAAATTAACACTAGTATTTTAAAACAACTTTAAACTATTACTCTAAAACTTGAGATATTAAAAATTAAGAAAAACTTGTATAACAAACTTTAAACAAATAACCATTATTAATATTGCTTTACATTTTTTGTGAAATTACCACAAACCTTTTATTAAAAATTACTATCTTTCTGATTCTTATATTTATAATAAACCCCCAATTATGAAAAAGAGCTACATATTTATTTTATCCCTATTCAGTTTCCTTTTTGCGAATTCACAGAATCAAAATTTCATTATAGATAATAGTTATCCATTTGAAATTAATGAAGAATCGCTTGGTAATGCAACCATAGGTGGTGATACTATTTTTGTTTCTTCTACTAGAACAAAACCAATTAAATTTAAATCCTTAACGGGAGATGAAGGCAGTCCAATTGTTATTATAAATAAAGGAGGACAAGTAAAAATTGAAGATTCTGATAGCTATAATTGGGGAGCTATAACTTTTGAAAACTGCAAATACATTAAAATAAGTGGTGCAGGTCATTCTAATTACAAATATGGCTTTGAATTAGTTGCTGATCAATGTGGACTTGCATTTACTGAATTAAGTTCAGATTGTGAAGCTGAATTTATAAAAGTAAATCACGATGGATTTTTCGGAATTTATGCTAAAAAAGATTATAGTGGTGATCCTCCAACTCCACACCCTGTATTTGAGAATCTTGTAATTCACGATTGTTTTATTGAAAATGTTTCTGAAGGAATGTATTTAGGAGAAACTAAGACTCCAGGAATGGAGTTTAAACATGTTAAAATTTACAATAATATTGTAAAGAATACTTTAAGAGAATGTATTCAAATAGCTAACATGGTTGAAGATGTAGAAATTTATAACAATACACTTATAAATGCTGGTTTAGATAATCTTTACGCTCATACTAATGTACTTCAAATAGGTGATAATAGTGTTGTAAATGCTTACAATAATATACTTGTAAATGCACCTTCAAATGGTATAATTGTGTTTGGAAAAGGAGATTGTATATTTACTAATAACTATATTTCATCAACCTCAGGAGTTTTTATAGATGATCGTACTGTAAGTGATACTTTATCTCCTATAACTTTTAATCAAAATTATTTTAAAGCTACAATTGGCAACCAGGTTATAAAAAATTACAATGAAAATAATTTCATAACTGCAAAAGACAATATCTATGATACAGATATTACATTTTTTCTAAATGAATCTGGTAATACTGAGAATATTTCAGTTACAAACAATGCATTGGAGAGTATTCAAGAAATAGAATTTACAGATCCTGATAATAATGATTATTCACTTACAAGTGCAAACCCAATTGAATATGAAAACATAGGTGCTCCAGGCGGCCCTGAGTATATTGAATCAACTCCTAGTCAAATAATAATTACTAGTGATATGGTCACTGATTTGGTTAGTGGAGGAAGTGTTAATTCACCTTTATTGTTATTTGATGAACAAGATACCTCTATTGAAAATGACGAACACCCTACCAGTGCTTCTTGGAAACCGGCATATACAATGAACAGTTCATCGTATCATGTAGTTGTGGATTTAGGTGCTGAATATTATATATCTGAAATAGATTTACACGATATGCATGATGTTCATAATTTTACAGTCGAATATGTTCAAGATGAAAATTGGACAACTCTTTTTGTAGACCCTTGTGATTCTTATATTACTTGGAGTAAAAACGAAGCAGATATTACAACTCGATACCTTCGATTTTCAATGTATGATAATGTATATGCCGCAGTAAACGAAATTTTTATTTATGGCTATTTAAAAGAAACAACAGCAGACAGTCAAATTGTAATAAATTCTGAGATGGTTGTAGATATGGTTGATGGAGGAAGTGTAAATTCTCCAATATTGCTTTTTGATGAACAGGATATTGATATTGATTCTGGCGAAAAACCAACAAGTGACCCTTGGAAACCTTATTATACGAATGCAAATGCACCATATTATGCTATTATAGATTTGGGTAAAGAATATTCTATTTCTGAGATTGACTTACATGATATGAACGACGTGCATGATTTTACAGTAGAATATGGAGAACCTTTAAATTGGACTACATTATTTGTAGATTCATTAGACCTTTATAATACTTGGTCAAAACACAGTGTAAATATTACAACTCGTTATTTGCGTTTAGCTATGTTAGATAGTCCATATGCAGCAGTAAATGAAATTATTATTTACGGTTCACCAATTTTTAATGCTTATGAATTAGATGAGATCGTAGGAGAAGAACATTTAATAATAACTTCAAGCATGGTTACTGATCTAGTTGAGGGTGGAAGTGTAAATTCACCATTATTTTTGTTTGATGAACAAGATTTATATACAGAATCAACGGAACATCCAACAAGTAAATCTTGGAAGCCAGATTACACAATGAAAAATACAGCTTACCATGTAGTTTTAGATTTAGGAAAGACTTATGATATCACAAAAATTAATTTACATGATATGCATAATATTTATGATTTCACTGTTGAATATCGTGATGGAACTAATTGGAAAACTCTTTTTGTTGATCCTTGTGATAGTTATAATACTTGGAGTATTAATGAAGTTGATGTAACAACCAAATACCTACGTTTTTCTATGTATGATAATGTTTATGCGGCTGTAAATGAAATATTTATTTATGGAGAGCCAAGTGTTTCAACATCAGCAAAACCTTCAATAACTAGTAATATAGAAGAGTTTAATTCAACCGAATCTACATTAAATATTAAATCTCTAAGGTTATACCCAAACCCTGTAGCTGAAAAATTAAATATAGAATTTCCATTAGAAATGATGGGCAATAATAGATTGTTTATTAAAAATTTACGAGGAAGAATTATTCATGCTGAAAATTTATTAGTTTCAGAAAACACTTCAACAAAGCAATTAACTAATTACCAACTACCAAAAACTAATGGAGTTTATACAATATCAATAATGCATGAATCTGGAATTCAGAAAAACTTAAAATTTATAAAAAAATAATTACCTCACTACAAGCTGCAGCAACCCCAATAACTTCGCAAAAAAGTATTGGATTCATAAGTTATAAAGTTCTTATTTTATCCTAGGCGTAGTATTAATTTCAAATGTTAAACTAGACCAACTTATTAATCTTATTGGCTGCTTTAAAAAATGAAATCCAAATTATATAAAAATAAAAAAGCATCTCAATTTTGAGATGCTTTTTGCGGTCTGGACGGGACTCGAACCCGCGACCCCCTGCGTGACAGGCAGGTATTCTAACCAGCTGAACTACCAGACCGTTGCTCTTAGCGAATGCAAATATACAAAATGAATTTACATATACACTAAATATTTTATAAATTATTTAAAATAAAAAAAGCATCTCAAAATTGAGATGCTTTTTGCGGTCTGGACGGGACTCGAACCCGCGACCCCCTGCGTGACAGGCAGGTATTCTAACCAGCTGAACTACCAGACCGTTGCTCTTAGCGAATGCAAATATACAAAATGAATTTACATATACACTAAATATTTTATAAATTATTTAAAATAAAAAAAGCATCTCAAAATTGAGATGCTTTTTGCGGTCTGGACGGGACTCGAACCCGCGACCCCCTGCGTGACAGGCAGGTATTCTAACCAGCTGAACTACCAGACCGTTGCTCTTAGCGGATGCTAAATATATAAAATTAACACTAGTATTTTAAAACAACTTTAAACTATTACTCTAAAACTTGAGATATTAAAAATTAAGAAAAACTTGTATAACAAACTTTAAACAAATAACCATTATTAATATTGCTTTACATTTTTTGTGAAATTACCACAAACCTTTTATTAAAAATTACTATCTTTCTGATTCTTATATTTATAATAAACCCCCAATTATGAAAAAGAGCTACATATTTATTTTATCCCTATTCAGTTTCCTTTTTGCGAATTCACAGAATCAAAATTTCATTATAGATAATAGTTATCCATTTGAAATTAATGAAGAATCGCTTGGTAATGCAACCATAGGTGGTGATACTATTTTTGTTTCTTCTACTAGAACAAAACCAATTAAATTTAAATCCTTAACGGGAGATGAAGGCAGTCCAATTGTTATTATAAATAAAGGAGGACAAGTAAAAATTGAAGATTCTGATAGCTATAATTGGGGAGCTATAACTTTTGAAAACTGCAAATACATTAAAATAAGTGGTGCAGGTCATTCTAATTACAAATATGGCTTTGAATTAGTTGCTGATCAATGTGGACTTGCATTTACTGAATTAAGTTCAGATTGTGAAGCTGAATTTATAAAAGTAAATCACGATGGATTTTTCGGAATTTATGCTAAAAAAGATTATAGTGGTGATCCTCCAACTCCACACCCTGTATTTGAGAATCTTGTAATTCACGATTGTTTTATTGAAAATGTTTCTGAAGGAATGTATTTAGGAGAAACTAAGACTCCAGGAATGGAGTTTAAACATGTTAAAATTTACAATAATATTGTAAAGAATACTTTAAGAGAATGTATTCAAATAGCTAACATGGTTGAAGATGTAGAAATTTATAACAATACACTTATAAATGCTGGTTTAGATAATCTTTACGCTCATACTAATGTACTTCAAATAGGTGATAATAGTGTTGTAAATGCTTACAATAATATACTTGTAAATGCACCTTCAAATGGTATAATTGTGTTTGGAAAAGGAGATTGTATATTTACTAATAACTATATTTCATCAACCTCAGGAGTTTTTATAGATGATCGTACTGTAAGTGATACTTTATCTCCTATAACTTTTAATCAAAATTATTTTAAAGCTACAATTGGCAACCAGGTTATAAAAAATTACAATGAAAATAATTTCATAACTGCAAAAGACAATATCTATGATACAGATATTACATTTTTTCTAAATGAATCTGGTAATACTGAGAATATTTCAGTTACAAACAATGCATTGGAGAGTATTCAAGAAATAGAATTTACAGATCCTGATAATAATGATTATTCACTTACAAGTGCAAACCCAATTGAATATGAAAACATAGGTGCTCCAGGCGGCCCTGAGTATATTGAATCAACTCCTAGTCAAATAATAATTACTAGTGATATGGTCACTGATTTGGTTAGTGGAGGAAGTGTTAATTCACCTTTATTGTTATTTGATGAACAAGATACCTCTATTGAAAATGACGAACACCCTACCAGTGCTTCTTGGAAACCGGCATATACAATGAACAGTTCATCGTATCATGTAGTTGTGGATTTAGGTGCTGAATATTATATATCTGAAATAGATTTACACGATATGCATGATGTTCATAATTTTACAGTCGAATATGTTCAAGATGAAAATTGGACAACTCTTTTTGTAGACCCTTGTGATTCTTATATTACTTGGAGTAAAAACGAAGCAGATATTACAACTCGATACCTTCGATTTTCAATGTATGATAATGTATATGCCGCAGTAAACGAAATTTTTATTTATGGCTATTTAAAAGAAACAACAGCAGACAGTCAAATTGTAATAAATTCTGAGATGGTTGTAGATATGGTTGATGGAGGAAGTGTAAATTCTCCAATATTGCTTTTTGATGAACAGGATATTGATATTGATTCTGGCGAAAAACCAACAAGTGACCCTTGGAAACCTTATTATACGAATGCAAATGCACCATATTATGCTATTATAGATTTGGGTAAAGAATATTCTATTTCTGAGATTGACTTACATGATATGAACGACGTGCATGATTTTACAGTAGAATATGGAGAACCTTTAAATTGGACTACATTATTTGTAGATTCATTAGACCTTTATAATACTTGGTCAAAACACAGTGTAAATATTACAACTCGTTATTTGCGTTTAGCTATGTTAGATAGTCCATATGCAGCAGTAAATGAAATTATTATTTACGGTTCACCAATTTTTAATGCTTATGAATTAGATGAGATCGTAGGAGAAGAACATTTAATAATAACTTCAAGCATGGTTACTGATCTAGTTGAGGGTGGAAGTGTAAATTCACCATTATTTTTGTTTGATGAACAAGATTTATATACAGAATCAACGGAACATCCAACAAGTAAATCTTGGAAGCCAGATTACACAATGAAAAATACAGCTTACCATGTAGTTTTAGATTTAGGAAAGACTTATGATATCACAAAAATTAATTTACATGATATGCATAATATTTATGATTTCACTGTTGAATATCGTGATGGAACTAATTGGAAAACTCTTTTTGTTGATCCTTGTGATAGTTATAATACTTGGAGTATTAATGAAGTTGATGTAACAACCAAATACCTACGTTTTTCTATGTATGATAATGTTTATGCGGCTGTAAATGAAATATTTATTTATGGAGAGCCAAGTGTTTCAACATCAGCAAAACCTTCAATAACTAGTAATATAGAAGAGTTTAATTCAACCGAATCTACATTAAATATTAAATCTCTAAGGTTATACCCAAACCCTGTAGCTGAAAAATTAAATATAGAATTTCCATTAGAAATGATGGGCAATAATAGATTGTTTATTAAAAATTTACGAGGAAGAATTATTCATGCTGAAAATTTATTAGTTTCAGAAAACACTTCAACAAAGCAATTAACTAATTACCAACTACCAAAAACTAATGGAGTTTATACAATATCAATAATGCATGAATCTGGAATTCAGAAAAACTTAAAATTTATAAAAAAATAATTACCTCACTACAAGCTGCAGCAACCCCAATAACTTCGCAAAAAAGTATTGGATTCATAAGTTATAAAGTTCTTATTTTATCCTAGGCGTAGTATTAATTTCAAATGTTAAACTAGACCAACTTATTAATCTTATTGGCTGCTTTAAAAAATGAAATCCAAATTATATAAAAATAAAAAAGCATCTCAATTTTGAGATGCTTTTTGCGGTCTGGACGGGACTCGAACCCGCGACCCCCTGCGTGACAGGCAGGTATTCTAACCAGCTGAACTACCAGACCGTTGCTCTTAGCGGATGCAAATATAAGCGTGTTTTTTATATTTGCAAAGCTTTTTAAATAAAAATTACAAATATTTTTTTCTACTTACTAAATACGATATAAGTATTTGATCAAACCCTTTATTTATATCTACAGGAACATAATCTATTTTGTATTGCATACATTTCAATTTCAAGTCTTTAAAATATTTTTCAACCTCTTCTTTGTATTTTTTTTGAACTGAAGATGCAAACAAATTTATTTCTTCACCACTTTCAACATCAACAAACTTTTTTGGAGAATCTTCAAAATCAAAATTTAATTCGCGTTTTCCATCATACGTATGAAACAATACTAGCTCGTGTTTATTATATTTTAAATGCCTTAAAGCTTCAAATAATTCTTCTTCGTCTTTATCTACCTGAAACATATCTGTAAATAAAAATATTAAAGAACGTTTATGAACTTTCTCTGCTATTTCATGAAGCAAACTATAAGTTTTTGTAGTACTCGTAGATTTTTTCTTAAGCAAGCCTTCCAATTGAGCCAACAACACTCTTCTATGTCGCTCACTTCCTTTCGCAGGAGCATAATAATCATTCTTATCACTATAAACACTTAAGCCAACAGCATCGCGCTGTCTCTTTAATATTTCCATTAAAGCAGAAGCAGCTATCGCCGAAAAACTAATTTTAGATAAGTTATTTATAGTCTCATTTTTAACTTGAGGGTAATGCATAGAAGCAGAATTGTCAACAATTAAATGGCAACGCAAATTAGTTTCCTCCTCATATCGTTTTACAAAAAGCTTTTTAGTTTTAGCATACAACTTCCAATCAATATGCCGAGTGCTTTCACCTTTATTATACAACCTATGTTCAGCAAACTCAACAGAGAAACCGTGAAACGGACTTTTATGCATACCTGTAATAAAACCTTCAACAACCTGTTTGGCTAATAATTCTAAATTATTTAATTCTGAAATATGTTTTACCGAAATCGAACTCATTACTATAAATTAGTTGTTGTAAATATAACTATTAAAAAAGAAAAAGGCTTAACAATTAATTGTTAAGCCTTTAATTTCTTATAAAAATCAACTACTATAAGTGAGCGTCAATTTTTTCAGCGTATGTTGTTTTTGGCGCAACACCAACTTGTTTTTCAACAACTTCTCCACCTTTAAAAACTAAAACTGTAGGAATATTTCTTACTCCATATTTAGCTGCAAACTCTTGGTTAGCATCTACATCAACTTTAGCTATAACAGCTTTTCCTTCGTACTCTCCTGTTAATTGATCCATAATTGGAGCAACCATTCTACAAGGACCACACCAAGCTGCCCAAAAATCGACCATTACTGGCTTATCTGATTTTAATACTACTTCATCAAACGTTGCATCTGTTACTTCTAATGCCATATTATTATATTCTTTTAATTAATAATTTCTATTTTACCTGTACAAAAGTAAACAAATATTTATCCAAAACAATTCAACATTTATTACTTTTATTTATTAAACTATCAACAATATAAATACTTATTGTTAACAGTTAAAAAACTGCCTTAGCAATTGCCTTTATATTATCCGATTTTCCCATTGAATAAAAATGAACAACAGGAGCTCCATTAGCTATTAAATCTTTAGATTGTTCAATAGCCCACTCTATTCCAATTTGTCGCACTTGTTTATTATCCTTACAACCTTCAATAGCACTAATCAAATTCTCAGGCAAATCTAATCTAAATATTTGAGGCAAAATTTGTTGATGTCTTTTAACCGCAATTGGTTTTATACCTGGAATTATTGGAACTGTAATACCAATACTTCTAGCTTTTTCAACAAAACTGTAATATTTTTCATTATCAAAAAACATCTGAGTTACCACATAATCCGCACCAGCATCTACTTTCTCTTTTAGCCTACGCAAATCGGTTTCCATACTTGGCGCCTCTAAATGTTTTTCTGGATACCCAGCAACACCAATACAAAAATCTGGTTTATTATTAGTTTCAATAATATTATGTAAATATTTCCCTTCGTTCAAGTTTTTTATTTGCCCCACCAAATCCGAAGCAAAATTATTACCATCTTTTGTTGGTATAAAATATTGCTCGTGCTTCATTGCATCTCCACGCAACGCCATAATATTATCCAACCCTAAATAATGGCAATCAACTAACACATATTCAGTCTCCTCTTTTGTAAAACCTCCGCATAATACATGAGGTATAGCATCCACATCATACTTATATTTTAACGCTGCACAAATACCAACAGTACCAGGGCGCATACGAGTCATTTTTTGTTCCAACAATCCGTTTTCTTTCTTAATATACACATATTCCTCACGCGATGTTGTTACATCAATAAAAGGTGGTTTAAACTCCATTAACGGATCTACATTATTGTATAAATCCTGAATATTCTGACCTTTTTGCGGCGGTACTATTTCAAACGAAAACAATGTTTTACCATTCGCTTTTTTTATATGATCTGTTACTTTCATTTTTCTTAGTTGTTTGTTGTTGGTTTTTAGTTATTGGTAACTTTACAAACTTTCAACTTTTAAACTTATTCTTTTTGGGCGTTTCCTTTCAGGTCGCGCTATCCGTTTTATCTTTTTTTACGTTACTCTTCAAAAAAGGATGCCACTCCTATCGCTAACGCAAATCAACTTATTCAGCTAAATTAGGATTCAGCCATTTTTTAGCTTCCTCTATACTCATACCTTTTCGTACTGCAAAATCTTCAACCTGGTCTTCAGTAATTTTACCAACACCAAAATATTTCGATTTTTCGTTACCAAAATAATATCCCGAAACTGAAGCTGCGGGCCACATTGCTAAACCATCAGTTAATTCAACCCCAATAGTTTCTTTAACACTTAACAATTCCCAAATTGTTAATTTCTCTGTATGGTCTGGACAAGCAGGATAACCTGGAGCAGGACGAATTCCTTTATATTCCTCTTTAATTAATTCGTTATTAGTCAATACTTCACTCGAAGCATAACCCCAATAATCTTTACGTACTTTTTCGTGTAAATATTCAGCAAAAGCTTCAGCCAATCTATCTGCTAAGGCTTTAATCATAATTGAATTATAATCGTCATGATCTTTTTCAAATTCAGCAGCCAATTCAGCAGTACCAAAACCAGTTGAAACACAAAATGCCCCAACATAATCTTCAATTTCACTTTCTTTTGGCGCAATAAAATCTGCCAATGCAATATTAGCAATTCCTTCTTTCTTTTTAGCTTGTTGACGTAAGGTTACAAACTTTGTATTCACCTTATTTCTATCAGAATCTGCAAAAATCTCTACATCATCATTAACACTATTAGCAGGGAAAATTCCAAAAACAGCTTTTGCTGTCAATAATTTTTCATTTAAAATTTGAGCTAACATTATTTTAGCATCAGAAAACAACTTAGTTGCTTCTCCACCTACAACTTTATCGTTTAAAATTGCCGGATATTTACCTGCCAATTCCCAAGTTCTAAAAAACGGAGTCCAATCTATATAATCAACTAATTTAGTTAAATTAAAATCTTCAAACACCTGAATTCCTTCAAAATTAGGTTTTGTAATAGTTACCGCATCCCAATCTATTTTGAATTTATTTTTTCTAGCTTCATCTAAAGAAACATATTCTTTTTTACTTGATCTGTTAGCAAAACCTTCACGAACCTTTACATAATCAGCTTTAATAACTCCAACATATTTTTGATTGGTTCTTTTGTTCAATAAATCTCCCACAACGGTTACAGCTCTTGAAGCATCGTGCACGTGAACTACCGCATTTTTATATTGAGGATCAATTTTTACAGCCGTGTGTGCTTTTGAAGTTGTAGCTCCACCAATTAATAACGGAACTTCAAAATTCTGACGTTCCATTTCCTTAGCCAAATACACCATTTCATCTAAACTTGGTGTAATTAAACCACTCAAACCAATAGCATCTACATTTTCATCTTTTGCCGCCTGAATAATTTTTTCAGGAGCAACCATTACTCCTAAATCTACAATATCATAATTATTACAACCTAAAACTACACCTACAATATTTTTACCAATATCATGCACATCACCTTTAACTGTTGCTAATAATATTTTCCCATTCGATTGACTAGCTCCATCTTTATCTTCTTCAATAAAAGGCAATAAATAAGCTACGGCTTTTTTCATTACACGAGCAGATTTCACCACCTGTGGTAAAAACATTTTACCTGACCCAAACAAATCTCCAACTACATTCATACCAATCATTAAGTTACCTTCAATAACTTCAATTGGTTTTACAGCTTCTAAACGTGCAGCTTCAACATCTTCAACAATAAATTCATCTAATCCTTTTACTAAAGAATGTGTGATACGTTCTTGTAATGGTTTTTCCCTCCAACTTAAATCAACTTTACGCTCTTTTGAAGTGCTTACTACACTTTCAGCAAAATCTAATAATCGTTCAGTTGCATCTTCTCTTCTATCTAAAATAACATCTTCAACATGTTCTAATAAATCTTTCGGAATATCATCATAAACCTCCAACATTGCAGGATTTACAATTCCAATATTCATACCTGCTTTAATGGCATAATATAAAAACACAGAATGCATTGCTTCACGAACCGCATTGTTTCCTCTAAACGAAAACGAAACGTTACTTACACCTCCACTTACATTTGCATTTGGTAAATTTTCTCGAACCCAACGCGTAGCTTCAATAAAATCAATGGCATTTCTTCTATGCTCTTCCATTCCAGTTGCTACCGGAAATATATTTAAATCGAAAATAATATCTTCAGCAGGAAAGTTGACTTCATTTACTAAAATATCATACGAGCGTTTTGAAATTTCAATTCTTCGTTCATAATTATCTGCTTGTCCAACTTCATCAAAAGCCATTACAATAACGGCCGCCCCATACATTTTTATTTTCTTTGCGTGCTCAATAAACTGTGCTTCACCTTCTTTTAAACTAATTGAATTCACAACGCATTTACCTTGAGCAACTTGCAAACCTGCTTCAATAATTTCCCATTTAGAACTATCAATCATTATAGGAACTCGTGCAATATCTGGCTCTGCGGCAATTAAATTCATAAAACGAACCATCGCTTCTTTTCCATCTAACAAACCATCGTCCATATTTATGTCGATAATTTGTGCTCCACCTTCAACTTGATGACGAGCAATTGCTAATGCTTCATCAAATTTTTCTTCTTTTATTAATCGTAAAAACTTACGAGATCCAGCAACATTGGTACGTTCACCAACGTTTATAAAATTACTTTCCGGAGTAATAATTAACGGTTCAAGACCTGATAGTTTTAGGTATTTTTTTTCTGTATTCATTTTATAAGAATGAGATTCTGAAACAAGTTCAGAATGACGTAAAATTAAAACTTTTATTCAACCAATCTTGGTTTATATCCTTCAACAGCCTCAGCAATTGCTTTAATATGACCAGGAGTTGTTCCGCAACAACCACCAATTATATTTATCAAACCTTTATCTAAATATTCTTTGATTTGATCCGCCATTTGGGCTGGAGTTTCATCATACTCTCCAAAAGCATTTGGTAATCCTGCATTTGGATGTGCTGACACACCAAATTGAGCTTTTTGCGATAATACTTCTAAATGTGGTGTTAGTTGTTTTGCACCCAAAGCGCAATTAAACCCAACTGTTAACAATGGAATATGAGACACTGAAATTAAAAACGCTTCAGCTGTTTGCCCTGATAAAGTTCTTCCACTGGCATCTGTAATTGTTCCACTTAGCATAACTGGAATATCAATATTTCTTTCAGCCTTAATTTCTTCAATAGCAAATAATGCTGCCTTAGCGTTTAAGGTATCAAAAACTGTTTCAACCAATAACACATCTACGCCACCATCAATTAAAGCTTCAGCTTGTTGCTTGTATGCAACTCTTAAATCGTCAAATGTTACCGCTCTAAAACCAGGATCATTTACATCTGGAGACATACTTGCTGTACGGTTTGTTGGTCCAATTGAACCTGCTACAAAACGTGGCTTAGTTGGATTTTTTGCCGTAAACTCTTCAGCCACTTCTTTCGCTATTTTTGCGGATTCATAGTTTAATTCATACACATACTCTTCCATTTCATAATCAGCCATTGCAATGGTAGTACTTGAAAAGGTATTTGTTTCAATAATATCAGCTCCTGCTTCTAAATATTTTCCGTGAATTGTTTTAATAGCTTCAGGTTGAGTAATTGAAAGCATATCGTTATTTCCTTTTACCGAAACTTTGAAATCTTTGAATTTTTCACCTCTATAATCTTCTTCAGTAAATTTATACTGTTGAATCATAGTTCCCATAGCGCCGTCAAGCACTAGGATTTTATTTTTTAATATGTTGCGAATGTCTTCCATTTTTAAAATTTTGCATAAACACAAGGAAGTTATTAAGAAGTAATTGTTATCTGTCCAAATTATATGGTAGAACGTAGCACCTTCTTTAGTTTTAAAGGGTTGCTAAGGCTTCAACAGGTCTATTCCCTCTGCCTTTCTTAATAACTAATAAGTATGTTTATGAACTTTGTGCAAATTAACGGCATATTCTTTTGAATAACAAACAACTATTGTTTTATTTAAGAATTATCTAAGTTTATATTAATAGTGATACGAGTACCATTATTTTTTGAAGAATTAATAAAAATTCTCCCATTTATATAACTTATTCGTTCTTTCATAAAAAATAATCCCATTCCTGCTTCACTTTTTTCAGCAAGTAATTTATCTACATCAAATCCTTTTCCATCATCATCAATTACAATACTTAAAACTTGATCTGAATGACTAATTGAAACTAAAATATAATTAGAATTTGCATATTTCAACGCGTTATTAACAGCTTCTTGAACAACTCGATATAAATTAGTTTCAACCAAAGAATCGAAACGGCCTTTAAAATTAGTTTTGTTTTCAAAAAAGATTTGTTTCCCAGTAAACCCAGCTAATTTTTCAGCCAATTTTTGAATGGTTGGTACAATACCATAATCGATTAATTCCGGTGGAGTTAAATTAAACGTTACAGCTCTAACTTCCTTTATTAAACTTCCAAGCAAATCTTTCAACCTATCAACTTTTAAAGCCGTATTCTCAACATTTTCTGTATTAATAGATTCAATATTAAATTTTAATGCGGTTAACATTTGCCCTATTCCATCGTGAATATCTTTTGCTATACGCTTTCTTTCTTCTTCTTGAGCTTCAACAATTTGACTTGCTTGTATTTTTTGACGGTTCACTTGCTCAGCAAATCGCTCTTCATTCAAAATATTTATCTCATTTTGCGAGGTTTTTCGTTTGGTAATATCCGTACATAAAATTAAAGCGCGTTGATTTCCTCCTAACTGATTCATTGGAATAACAGACATTTCGAGCCATAATTTCTCTTCTTTAAGAGTAATTATTTGCAATTCCCCAACCCAAATAGATCTTCTTTTTCCTTTCAACAATTCACCTACAGTTTGATTCTCACTTTCTTCAAACAATAATACATCTTCTAATTGCCCTTTTTCAGAGTTTAAATTATCAACACCTAATAAGTTTTTAAACTTTTTACTTATATGAACAACGGATCCATCTTGAGCAACACTTATAAATAAAGCGGCATTATCCAAGGCATAATTCAATCCTTTTAATTCCTGCATAGAAGCATCTTTAGCCAAATAAAGTTCTTCAATTTTTTCAGCCTTTTTTTGTGTTTCTTTTTTTGTTTGAATTAAATCGCCAATTACATTTTTAATATGAATTGAAATTGGTTTGAACAGAAACAAAATTTCAAAAACTAAGATTAGTAAAGAAATAATTAATAAAATATATTCAATCCGCTTTAATTGTTTTACTTTTTGCTTACTAACTTCATCAAATTTAAATACAATTTCATTCATTTTATTTAAAAATGGTTTTTCAGCATTCTTTAAAATTTGAATATAAGGAAGTAAAATATCATTTGTTGATGATGGGTTGCTACCAACTAATTGAACAATAGAATTACAAGATTCAATAATTTTTGAATGATGAATTTCTATATTTTGAAATAAGCTTTTTAATTCTGGATTATTTTGAGTTAATTCTCCCAACTCATTAAACTCATCTTGCAGGTTTTGATGTGAATTTAAAAAAGTTTCAGAATCACTTTTAATAGCTTCAATGCTTTTTAATTTTTCTGCGCTACTCGAATTCAACAAAAAAAGTGATTCTTTTACTAATTTCTGACTTAACATTCGCTGTCTACCAGCAATATTAATAATCCGTGAATCGTTTACTTGAGAGTTTAAGTGTTTTTGAATTAGTATTTGAGCAACAATAATAATTCCGGCGATTAAGGAAAACGCCAATATATACAACCTTCTAAATTTAAAAAAGGTAGAATTATCTAACGATATACCATTGTTTTTATCACCCATAAAAAGTAAAACTCTTAATTAAGTGCTTTTGTAATAAGTTCTAATGCAGGTTTTGGCAATTCTAATTTTAATGCTGCTTCATGTCCTTTATCTGACATTTTTTTCCAAGTTTTCTGAACAATGTCAATCAATTTTTCTTCTGAATACTTTTTTGAAAACTTCAAAAAGTAAAACTCTAAAAACACCAAACAAACTACATCTTCTAATGTTTGAGTATCGGCATTTTTCTTTAACTGCTTTTTCAGTAATAAAAATTGAACTTGATCTATCAGCTCCTTTTCATAACCTACAGATGTTAATATTCCTGCAGCTTTTTTAGCATGAAAATCTTTTAAATCTTTTCGCCAAGTTAAATAACCAACTCTATTCATTTCGTAAGAATCTCTTGCAATTTCCCATCTACATATATGCTGACAACAAACTGCTAATTGTAATGCTTCAGAAGAATTTGGAGCAAAATCATTTAACTTTTCAGTCATTCTTACTGCGTACAATAATTCCTTTGGAAATTCAGCATCGTTATGAATTTCCATATTTGGATCTAATGAATTTGCTTCATTAAATAATTTAATTGCCTTTTTGAATTTTTCTTGCTGCATAGTTGATTTTATTTAAAATCAAATCTATTCAGAAAATCCGATATACACAAAGTTGCCTTGTATTTTCACAGGATAAGTTGCAATTGCATCCAAATCACCATTTAAATTCTCACCATTTTCCAGTGAAAATGTTTTTTTATGCATTGGGCAAGCAACTTTTGGAATACCATTAGCGTCTCCAATCATTCCTCTAGACAACACCATTTCCATTTTATGCGGACACACATTTTGACAAGCATACCACTCTCCTTTTCTTTCGAAATTAAAAACTGCAATTTGCTTATCTTTATATTTAACACACGCACCTCCATCTTTTGAAAATGAATCTACTGAAGCCGCTTTAAACCAAACTTTTACTTCTTCCTCTTTTACCGATGTGTACTTTGAAAGTAATGAATTCATAAATACTATTTTTTATTCTTTAATTATTCCAGTGTTCTGGCATTTTTTGATCACGTAACGGAACAAACACTAAGTTATCATCCCTTTCTTCTGAATTTACAAAATGAGTAAAACGTTTTTTCGCTTCTTCATTTTCTACTGCTTGTTTCCACTCGCACTCATACGCATTTACTAAACTTTGCATTTCTTTTTCTAAATCTTCAGCAATATTTAAACTATCATCAATTACTACTTTTTTCAATTGATCAATACCACCTTCTAATTTATCAAGCCAAGCAGCAGTTCTCATTAAAGGAGCAGCAGTTTGAATATAGTAAATTAAGTACCTGTCTAAATATTTTATTACTGTTTCATTGTCTATTTTTTCGGCTAATAATTGAGCGTGTTTTGGAGTAGCACCTCCATTTCCACCAACATATAAATTCCATCCACCTTCAACCGCTATTACTCCAAAATCTTTTCCACGAGCTTCAGCACATTCTCTAATACAACCAGAAACTCCACCTTTAATTTTATGTGGCGAACGCAAGCCTTTATACCTATTCTCTAATTCAATAGCAAAAGAAATACTTTCATCCAATCCGTAACGACACCACGTAGAACCAACACAACTTTTTACAGTTCTTAAGGATTTACCATAAGCGTGACCACTTTCAAAACCAGCATCAATTAGTTCTTTCCAAATAGCAGGTAAATCATTTAATTCTGCTCCGAAGAAATCAATACGAGCTCCTCCCGTAATTTTAGTGTATAAATTATATTTTGATCCAATTTTACCAAGCACAATTAAATTTTCTGGTGTAATTTCTCCACCAGCAATTCTTGGAACTACAGAATAAGTTCCATTTCGTTGAATGTTTGCTAAAAATTTATCATTTGTATCTTGCGCAACATCTTCTTTATTTGGAGTATCATTATATAAACTAGCAAAAATAGAAGAAACTAAAGGCTTACAAGTTTCACAACCATCTCCAACACCACAAGTGTCTAATACTTCATTAAAAGAAGTTAATTTTTTAGCTTTTATTATTCCATACAACTCTTGACGACTGTATTCGAAATGTTCACAGATTACATTTTTTACTGTTTTCCCTAAAGATTTTAGTGTTTCGTTTACCAAATCTGTAACCATTGGTTTACAACCTCCACAACTTGTACTCGCTTTAGTTGATGAAATTACACCCGCTAAATCTTCGCAAGAACCATCTTTAATAGCTCCACAAATTTGACCTTTACTAACATTTTCACAAGAACATATTTGAGCTTCATCTGGCAAGTCTAAAGCACTCCCAAATGAAGAACCTCCTTCACTCGCAGGTAAAATCAACTGCGCTGGATCTTCAGGCATTGCCATTCCATTTAAATAAACCTGATGCAACATATTATAATCAGCAGCATCCCCTACAAGAATTCCACCTAGCAACTTTTTACCATCTAAGCTTACATTAATTCTCTTATATAAATACTCTGTTTTATTTTCAAATATAATTGAATGTCCTTTGGATGCAGGCATAAACGGCTCACCAAAACTTGCAACATCTACACCAATTAATTTTAATTTGGTAGACATATCAATATCACTTGGCATTAATATCTCTGCATTACCAATAATTTGTTCAACCGCAACTCCAGCCATATCATAACCTGGAGCAACCAAACCATAAATCATTTCATTATACAAAGCTACTTCACCAATTGCATATATTTCAGGATCTGAAGTTTGCATTTTGTTATTTACAACAATACCTCCGCGCGTTCCCATCGCTAACCCACAAGTATTCCCTAACTCATCTCTTGGTCTAATTCCCGCAGAAATAACCAACATCTCTACATCTAAAACATCATCTTCACCAAACTCCATTCCTGTAATAGCATCTTCTCCTAAAATTTGATTTGTTGCTTTACTTAAATGAATATTTAAACCAATAGATTCTAATTTTAATTGAAGCACCTTACTACTTCTTGAATCTAATTGTCTTGGCATTAACTTAGGGGCAAATTCAACAATATGAGGTTCTAACCCCATATCCATAACAGCTTTCCCTGCTTCTAAACCTAATAAACCTCCACCTAAAACCGCAGCCTTTGCATTTGGATTTTTCTTTTTAAGCTCATTAGCATAACTCATCATCCCTTCCAAATCTTCAATAGTACGATATACAAATACCCCTTTTTTCTCAACTCCCTTTATTGGAGGAACAAAAGCAGAAGACCCAGTAGCTAGTACTAAATAATCATATTCATATTTTTTATCAGAAATAGTTGTTATTGTTTTACTACCTCTATGAATATCCGTAACCCTTCCATTGGTAATTAACTCAATATTATGTTCTTCATACCACGATCTAGGTGCCATTTCTAAAGCCTTAGCATCACTATTTTCAAAAAACTCACTTAAATGCACTCTATCATACGCTGGTCGTGGTTCTTCACCAAAAACTGTAATTTTAAATTCTTCTGAAGTTTCTTTTGCTACAAATTTCTCACAAAACTTATAACCTACCATCCCATTTCCTACAACTAAAATTGATTTCATATTGCTACTATTTTAAGTAATACACGACAAAACTACGTATTTTTACTTAATTAAACTACGTATTCTTATTTTTTTTACGTATTTTCGCAAAGAATAATAATTAACATACTTATATTTACCTTATTATGTCTGTAAAAAATAACAATTCAAAAGTAACTCTAGTAGGAGCTGGACCAGGAGATAAAGATTTAATTACTTTAAAGGGAGTATCTGCTATTGAACAGGCAGATTGTATTTTATATGACGCCTTAGTAAATCCAGAAATTTTAGAATACACCAAAAAAGGAACGCCTTGTATATATGTAGGCAAAAGATTTAACAACCACAGATTAAGTCAAGATGAAATAAACGAATTGTTAGTTTCAAAAGCTTTGGAACTTGGACATGTTGTTAGACTTAAAGGAGGTGACCCATTTGTATTTGGAAGAGGTTCAGAAGAAATAGACTACATAGAATCTTTTAACATTCAAACAGAAATAATCCCTGGTATTAGCAGTTCATTGGCAATTCCTGCAATGCAAGGGATACCACTTACAAAAAGAACTGTAAATGAAAGTTTTTGGGTTATTACCGGAACAACGTCTAATGGAAATATTTCGAAAGACATTCAGTTAGGCGCCCAATCATCGGCAACCCTAGTTATATTAATGGGACTACGTAATTTCTCCTTAATTATGGAAGAAATTAAAAGATACAGACATAAGTATACTCCGTTTGCAATTATCCAAAATGGATCTCTTCCAAATGAAACGATAGTAATTGACACCATAGAAAATTACAAAAACACAATTGAATCAATTGATTATTCCTCTCCTGGAATTATTGTTATTGGAGATGTAGTTGCTGAACACCCTTCATACTTAGATGAAGAAATACAAAGAGTTCTTAATTCATATATGTGATCACATCAAAAATTGATCTCTTATATTAATTATAACAATTAAATCCTACCTATTATGACAACTCAAGTTGGATGCAGTTCTTGTTTAAACACAGATTGCCTAATCAAAAAAAATATCACATCAGAAATAATGCAAGAGTTAGCGCTTGCCAAGAACACTATTATTTGCAAAAAAAACCAACAATTTATACTAGAAGGAACACCTATTAATGGTCTATTTTTTGTTTACAAAGGGAAGGCAAAAGTTCTAAAAACAGGAATTTATGGCAGAGAACAAATTCTTCGCTTTGTAAAAGATGGAGAAATAATTGGACATAGAGGATTTGGGATTCAAAAAAACTACTCAATAGGAGCATCTACTCTGGAGGACACCATATTATGTAACTTCTCCAATGAAACCCTAAATGAAATGCTGCATAAGATACCTAGTTTAACCTTGGATTTTATGAAGTTTTATGCCGAAGAACTAAATAGATCAGAATCTAAAGTTAAAACAATTGCTCAAATGACGGTAAGAGAAAAAGTTGTTGACACCTTATTATATATACACCGTAAATTTGGTGTAAACCACAAAGAATTTCTTAACATACAATTAAAAAGAAAAGAAATAGCAGATTTTGCCGGTACCACAGATGAACAAGTAATTAGAACAATTTCAGCACTAAAAAAAGAAGGGCTTTTAACTATTCAAGGAAAGAAGATTGGAATACCAAACCTCAACCTATTAAGAAAAGAAATTTCAGAACACAACTACTTTTTAGATAGCTAAACTCCATTTTTTTAGAGTTGATTTCGAAAATACGTAGACAATTAATTGTTCTGCGTATTTTTTTATTTAATTGATTTTATGCTTTTTACCTTTTTTCTATGTTTTATCGCAGGTTTTTTTACGCTTATTAATTTGTTTTAAAAAGTGTTTTACCATACTTCATAATGACTCATACCTATATATTTGCATTATCTACGTATTTATACGTATTTATAAAATTTTAAATATATGAGCACTACAGAACTTAAAAAATCGTCGAAACTAGAATTATTAAAATTAAGCAATCCAGCAACAAGAACCTTTTGGATTACATCAATAGCATTTTTCTTATGCTTTTTCGCTTGGTTTGGAATTGTACCATTTATGCCCGATGTTGTTAGAGATTTAGGATTAACTCCAGATCAAAAATGGAATTCAATTATTTTAGCCGTATCAGGAACAGTTTTTGCCCGCTTACTTATAGGTAAACTTACCGATAAATATGGACCACGTTTATGTTATACTTGGCTATTAGTATTAGGAGCTATACCAGTAATAGCAATAGGTTTTGTTCAAACACCATTACAATTTTTAATTTGCAGATTATTTATTGGGTTTATTGGAGCTTCTTTTGTAATCACACAAGTTCATACATCCATTATGTTTTCACCAAGCATAGTAGGAACAGCAAATGCAACTTCCGCAGGTTGGGGAAATTTAGGTGGTGGAGCTAACAGATTAGGAATGCCAATAATTGCCGCAGCAGTGGTTAGCTTTGGAATTGCTGACCAAGCAGATGCTTGGAGATACTCTATGATAATTGCTGGAGTTATATGTTTCGCAATGGGACTAGTATATTACTTCTTTACACAGGATACACTTAACGGAAACTTTAAAGAATTAAGAGCAAAAGGTGAATTTCCAAATACTAAAAAAGACCAAGTAGGATTTTTAGAAGTACTAAAAGATTATAGAGTATGGATTTTATTTGTAGTATATGCAGGCTGTTTTGGAATTGAACTAACAGTATACGGCACCATGGATGATTACCTTCAAAACACATTCCAATTAGAAAGAGCAACAGCAGGAAACATTGTATTATCTTTTGCTTTAATGAATATTTTTGCCCGTACATTAGGTGGATTCTTTGGAGATAGATTTGGAAAAAAATTCGGATTAAGAGGACGTGTTTTATTCTTAGCTGCAATTCTCGCAGTTGAAGGATTAATGCTTGCATCATTCTCAAGTATGTCTGCACTATATGTTGCCATAGGATTTTTAGTTGCATTTAGTCTTTCAGTTCAAATGGCAGAAGGAGCAACATTTTCTGTAGTTCCATTCATCAATAAAAAAGCAATTGGCTCTATTTCAGGAATTGTAGGTGCTGGAGGAAATGTTGGAGCATTTTTTGCTGCCATACTATTGAAATCAAAATCTGCATTTGCAGAAAAAGCTGCTATTGCTGCCAACGAAGGATTAAGCGCCGAAGCCATAGAAGCAGCTCAATCTGCTGCATCCTCAGCAGCCGTATCTAGTGGATATTTTATTATTGGAGCATTGATTGTTGCTATATCATTAATTTCATTAGCAATTAAATTCAACACAGAACAAGAAACTGAAGAAGATGAAATTAGAGAACCAAAACTGGCTTTAGCTGACAAATAGAAACTATAATATATCTTTTTTAAAATACGTAGCACTTTTTAAGTGCTACGTATTTTTTTTGAATACTGATTCTATTATTGTTAATCTGTTTTTATGTTTTTTTGCAGTTTTTACCCTGCTTAAAACGTTACCCAAACCAACTTAATTACATAGTGCAACTCATAACATACGTATATATTTGCAATGAACCTACGTAGTTCTACGTATTTACATTAAAAAACTATTTAAATCTATACATTATGAAAACAACAACATTTAAAACATTGGTTCTTTTCGCATTAGTTCTTATTACAGCTTGCGGAACAGAAACGAAAAAAAAGACTGAAGAAGTAGTAGAAAAAACAATCACAGAAAGCAAAACAAAAAAGTTAGATATAGAAAAACCTCAACTTACCTTTGGTTTTATCAAATTAACTGATATGGCTCCTTTAGCAATTGCTAAAGAAAAAGGGTTCTTTGAAGATGAAGGATTATTTGTTTCTGTTGAAGCACAATCTAACTGGAAAAACATTTTAGACCGAGTAATTGATGGACAATTAGACGGATCACATATGCTAGCAGGTCAACCAATTGCTGCTGGAGCAGGATTTGGAAGACAAGCTGAATTAGTAACAGCATTTTCAATGGACTTAAATGGAAATGGAATTACTGTATCTAATGATGTTTGGAGCAAAATGAAACCAAACATTCCAGTAGATGGTGAAGGAAAACCAATTCACCCGATTAAAGCAGATGCCTTAAAACCGGTAATTGAAGGATACAAAGCTTCAGGAAAAGCATTTAAAATGGGAATGGTATTTCCAGTATCAACTCACAACTATGAAATAAGATATTGGTTAGCAGCAGCAGGTATTCACCCAGGAATTTACACAAAAGAAAATATTCAAGGACAAGTTGATGCTGAAGTATTACTTTCCGTAACACCACCACCACAAATGCCAGCAACATTAGAAGCAGGAACAATTTATGGTTACTGCGTTGGAGAACCTTGGAACCAACAAGCAGTATTTAAAGGAATTGGTGTTCCAGTTGTAACAAATTACGATATATGGAAAAACAATCCAGAGAAAGTTTTTGTTATGACTAAAAAGTTTGTTGAAGAAAATCCTAATACAGCAGTTGCCGTTACAAAAGCACTTATTAGAGCTGGAAAATGGCTAGACACACCGGGAAACAGAGCTGAAGCTGTAAAAATATTATCAATGTCTCAATATGTTGGTGCCGATGAAGTTGTTTTAGCGAACTCAATGACAGGAACTTTTGAATATGAAAAAGGAGACAAAAGAGAAATGCCAGATTTTAACGTTTTCTACAGATATAATGCAACCTACCCATTCTATTCAGATGGTGTTTGGTTCTTAACTCAAATGAGACGTTGGGGACAAATCCCAGAAGCTAAATCAGCAGAATGGTACGACTCTAAAATTAAAGAAATTTACAGACCTGACATCTGGAAAAAGGCTGCAGACTTATTAGTTGCTGAAGGTCAAATTCCCTCAACTGATATTCCAACTACTGACGGATACAAAGCTGTAACTGATGAATTTATTGATGGAAAATCATACAATGCAAAAGACCCAATTGGATACATCAACAGCTTTAAAATAGGAAATAAAGACTAACCAAAATACTTCTCCTCTTGAATAAGGAGGAACTAAAACCCAAATAATTAATCAAGAAACAAATTACAATGAGTGATAAATTAATAAAAATCGTACGGTTTATTGGATTAGGTTTTTTAGAACCAATTATCCGTTTATCAAGAGGAGAAGAAACTAAAAAGAACCTAACGGAGATTCTAAAAAAAATAGTGGCTCCGTTAGCTTCAACACTGCTTTTCATTCTATTATGGCAAAGCGGAGCTACAGCATTATACAACACAGAAGCAGAATACCGAATTGAAAAAGCTTTTAAAGATCAAGGACAAAAAGCAGCTGATGAAATGACGGCATGTATTGAGTCTGGAGAAGTTAACTGTCAGCCGAACACATTACCATCACCATCACAAGTTAAAGCATCATTTAATTCTTTATTAAAAGATCATAAAACTATAAGTGCTGATAAAAAAGCTTTTAAAGAAAAAACGGCAGACTTAAATAAAAAACGAATTGCTGAAGGAAAAGACCCTATTGTTTACACCGGTAGACCTTCATTTGTTGATCAAATTATTACAAGTATAAAAACGGTATTTGCTGGGTTTTTATTGGCTATTTTTATTGCAGTACCTATTGGAGTTGTAATTGGTTTAAGCGAAACTTTACGAAGTTCTATTAACTGGTTAATCCAAATTTTCAAGCCTGTTTCACCTGTAGTTTGGTTATTATTAGTTTTTATGATTGTTAAGACTTTAACTAAAGATTCAGATGCCGACAGTTCATTTATAATCTCATTTATTAGTGTTGGTTTATGTTCTATGTGGGCTACATTAGTAAACACCGTAATGGGAGTTTCAACAGTAGATAAAGACATTCTAAACGTAGCCAAGGTTTTAAAACTTGGACCTTTTCAAAAAGTATTTAAAGTTATTTTACCATCATCATTACCATTAATATTCACTGGTTTAAGAATTACATTATCAGTTGCTTGGATGGTTTTAATTGCTATTGAATTACTGGCACAAAGTCCAGGATTAGGATCATTTGTTTGGGAAGAATTTCAAAATGGAGCAAACGATTCGAATTCAAAAATTATTGTAGCAATGTTTGTAATTGGAATCATCGGTTTCTTACTTGATAGAATTATGTTAACTATTCAAAAATTTGTGTCTTTCAACAAAAACGAAGGAGCGTAAAAAGAAAACTATGGCATATTTAGAATTAAACAACGTAAATAAAACATATGGAAAAGGAGCCAACGCTACCGAAGTATTATCGAATATAAATCTTCACATTGAAGAAGGTGAGTTTGTAGCAATTGTAGGGTTTTCTGGAAGTGGAAAAACAACTCTAGTAAACCTAATAAATGGATTATTACAACCAACCAGCGGTGAAGTTTTATTCAAAGGGAATCCAATTGTTGACACTAGCCACGAAAGAGGTGTTATTTTTCAAAATTACTCTTTACTTCCTTGGCTTACAGTTTATCAAAATATAAGTGTTGCAGTTAAAGAAACCTTTCCAAAAGAAAGCAAACAATTTAGAGATGAACGCGTAAAAGAATATATAGAAATGGTGAGTTTAACTCCTGCAATTAACAAAAGACCAAAAGAATTATCAGGAGGAATGCGTCAAAGAGTTTCTATTGCAAGAGCTTTAGCAATGGATCCAGAAATGATTATTATGGATGAACCTTTAGGAGCACTTGATGCGCTAACAAGAGGAAATTTACAGGATGAAATTTTAAACATTTGGAATAAAGATAAACGCACTGCATTGCTAATTACCAATGATGTTGATGAAGGAATCTATATGGCAGATAGAATTATTCCTTTACGCCCAGGTCCAAACGCAACATTAGGTCCTGAATTTAAAATAAACATAGAAAGACCAAGAGATAAGACATCTTTAAATGATGATCCTGAATTTAAAAAAACAAGAAATGGAATAATTGAGTATTTAATGGAAATTGGAGAAGAAAGATCAACTTCAACAGACGAAACCGAATATGTATTACCAGATCTTGAACCTAAATACTTTGACTAACAGAAGAAATTCACCCGTAAAAACAAAAAACTATGGCCTTACTATCAAAAAATAAAAGACCTGATATCATTACAGAAAACGGTATTGAATATACTTCAAAAGTAATGCTCGATTTACAAGATTTAAAAAAAGTGTACCCAACACCAAAAGGTGATTATGTAGTACTTGAACATTTAAATCTTCAAATAATGAAGGAAGAATTTGTTACCATAATTGGTCATTCTGGCTGTGGAAAAACCACCATGCTTTCAATGATTGCGGGTTTAAACCCAATTTCCGATGGAAGAATTTCAGTATTGAGTAATCCAATAAAAGGACCAGGTCCAGACAGAGGGGTAATATTTCAATCTCCTAGTTTAATGCCTTGGTTAACAACTTTAGAAAATGTAATGCTTGGCGTAAGACAAGTTTTCCCACAAGCAAAAAAGAAACAGCGAGAGGATATTTGCAAATATTATTTAAGCAAAGTTGGACTTGAAGGTTCATTTTACAAAAAAGCAAGTGAACTTTCTCAAGGAATGCAACAGCGTGTTGGAATTGCAAGAGCTTTCGCTATAAAACCAAAAGTACTGCTACTAGACGAACCTTTTGGAATGTTAGATTCGCTTACAAGAGGCGAACTACAAGATGTATTAATTGAAATTTGGAATAAGGAAAAAATTACAGCCGTAATGATTACACATGACGTTGATGAAGCAATATTTTTAGCAGACAGAGTGGTAATGATGACTAGCGGTCCTAGAGCCAAAATTGGAGACATTCTAGACATTGAATTTAAAAGACCAAGGTCTAGAAAAGCCATTATAGAACATAATGATTACTACAAATACAGAAAACACTTGATAGACTTTTTAGAACATTAAACACAACTATTAACTATTTAAATTGAATAAAATGAAAATCAAATTTACACTTTTAACTGCGCTGTTATTAATTACAATAACCGCCACTGCTCAATTCTCTCTAAGTGGAGAATTAAGACCAAGAACCGAATATAGAAGCGGTTTTGGAAATTTAATTGCCGATGATGCAGAACCAGGTTTTGGAATATCCACAAGAGCACGTTTAAATTTTGGATACAAAGCCGAAGGTTACGATCTTTTTGTAAGCTTACAGGATGTGATGGTTTGGGGAGAAAACAGGCAAATTTTACCAGATGATGAAAATAATTCATTTGCTGTATTTCAAGCTTGGGCAAACATTAAGTTAGGAGAAGGTTTTTCAACTAAATTAGGACGTCAAGCAATATCTTATGACGATCAAAGAATATTTGGAGGATTAGACTGGGCACAACAAGGTAGAAACCACGATGCTCTTTTATTAAAGTACAAAAAAGACAAATTTATGTTTGACCTAGGTTTAGCTTTCAATCAAGATTATGACAACCCAACTGGTTTTATTTCTTCAGGAAACACCTACAACACAACAGGGTTTTTCTCTTATAAAACAATGCAATATGCGTACTTAAAAAACAATTGGGAAGCGTTTTCTGGAAGCTTATTAGTTTTAAACAATGGTTTTCAAGAAACTGATGATGTTAGTTATTTACAAACAATTGGAACTCATTTAAATTATAAAAAAGGAAAATTTGGAGCAGCTGCTAACTTATTTTTACAAACAGGTAAAAGACAAGGTGAAGTAGATGTAAAAGGAGCTTATTTAGCTAGTTTAGATTTTACTTTAAAAGCATCTGACAAAATAACTTTAGGTGTTGGATCTGAAATAATAAGTGGAAACGATGCAGACGCTGGTGAAACTGGAGCATTCTTCCCACTATATGGAACCAACCATAAATTCAACGGATTTATGGATTATTTTTATGTAGGAAATCACGCAAACTCAATTGGATTATTTGATATCCATGCAAGTGCAAATTTTAACTTAGGAAAAAAGTCTAGCTTATTAGTAAAAGTATTAAATTTCTCTGGTGAACAAGAATTACCAAGTGGAGATAAAGCTTTAGGAACTGAAATAGATTTGGTATTCTCTAAAGCCTTTAAAGGATACGCATTAAAACTAGGCTACTCACAAATGTTTGCTTCAGACGGAATGTATGAACTAAAAGGCTTAGATGAATCTTTAGCTGCTGGAAGTCAAAATTGGGCTTGGGCAATGCTAGTAATCAAACCTAAGTTTTTATAAAAAATTCTTAATTTTAAAAGCACTATACTGAAATTATTTAATTTCGGTATAGTGCCTTTTCATTTTCTACGTATGTTTTGAAATAAAAATCACAGTCAACTTAAATTTCACCACTTTTCAACCAACCTCTTACTCCCCCTTTTCTTATTTCTACGTATATTTTAAAATTACGTATTTAAACTGTACATTTGTTAAACCTAAAAATGACACTTTGAAAGAAAATATAAACATTGTTTTAGTTGACGACCACACAATAGTAAGAGACGGTATTAAGTATTTATTAGAAGAAGATGAAAATTTAACCATTATTGGTGAAGGCTCAAATGGTTTAGAAGCCATAGAACTAGTTAAAAACTTACAACCAGATATTTTAATAATTGATGTTAGAATGCCTGAAATGAACGGAATTGAAGCCGTTAAATTAATCAACTCAACAACTGTTAAAACAAAGTCCATTGTTTTATCTATGCATGATTCTGAAGAATACATTTTAGAATCTATTGAAGCAAATGCAATGGGTTATTTATTAAAAGACGCTAGTAAAGCAGAAGTTTTAAAAGCAATTCATACTGTTTACAATGGCGAAAAATATTTTAGTGGAGATATAAGCAATATTATTGTAAACAACTTACTTAAAAAATCTACCGCTAACAAAAATAGCACTTCTTCAGAAAAGAAAATTACACCTGTACAAAACAATTTTAATTTAACAAAAAAAGAAATTGAAATTCTTCATTTAGTTCTGGCTGGTAAAACAAATAAAGAAATTTCTGAAGAATTGAACAAAAGCAAACGTACTATTGAAACGCATAGGTTTAACTTAATGAAAAAAATGAATGTTAAAAACCTAATTGAACTTTCAACCAAAGCCAAAAAAAACAACCTTGTTTAATTAAAAACACTTCAAAATTCCTTCAGCAATTAAATAAATACGTATTATATTACGTATATATACGTATTTTTTAATATCTTTGTGTTATAATAACGCTTAGAAATTTAATTGTATGTCGAAATTAAAAGCACATAAAACCATTTGTTCATATTGCGGAGTTGGATGTGGAATTCTAGTTAATCAGGATTCAAACAAAAAAATAAGCGTAGAAGGAGATCCGGATTACCCCGTAAATAAAGGAATGCTTTGCTCTAAAGGAATGAACCTTAATTATGTTGCACAAGAAACCTCAGACAGAATTTTATACCCTGAAATGAGGTGGAGCAAAAACCACCCAATGCAAAGAGTTTCTTGGGACGATGCTTTTACAAGAGCCGCTTCAGTTTTTAAAAGCATTATTGACAAACACGGTTCGGACAGTGTAGGTTTTTACGTATCTGGCCAATGCTTAACCGAAGAGTATTACTTAGTAAACAAATTAACTAAAGGTTTTTTAGGCACCAATAATATAGACACCAATTCAAGACTTTGTATGAGTTCTGCCGTGGTTGGCTACAAAAAATCATTAGGTGATGATATGGTTCCTATATCTTATGAAGACATTGAACTTGCTGATACTTTTTTTATTGCAGGTGCTAACCCTGCTTGGTGTCACCCTATTCTTTTTAGAAGATTAGAAAAGCACAAGCAAGAAAATCCAAATGTTAAAATAGTTGTTGTTGACCCTAGAAAAACTCAAACAAGTTCAATTGCAGATTTACATTTACAAATAAATCCTGGTACAGATGTTGTTTTATACAATGCCATAGCTAGACGTTTATTTGAAAAAAATAGAATTGACAAACAGTTTGTTCAAAAAAACACAATTGGTATTGAAGAATTAAAAGAGTTAGTTTATAAAACTTCATACAGAGATGCAGCAAAAATTTGCGGTGTTGATGCTAGCGACATTAAAAAAGCTGCCAATTATATTGGTAGAGCAAATGCATTTATTAATATGTGGACAATGGGCTTAAACCAAAGCGTTATTGGTGTTGATAAAAATGTTTCGCTTATAAACTTATCGTTAATTACCGGTCATATTGGAAAACCAGGTTCAGGTCCGTTCTCATTAACTGGACAACCAAATGCTATGGGAGGTCGAGAAGTTGGTGGAATGGCAAACTTATTAGCCGCACATAAAAACTTATTAAACGAACAAGACAGAAATGAAGTCGCTAACTTTTGGGGAAGTAAACCAATTTCTCCAAAACCTGGTTTAACTGCCACCGAAATGTTTGATGCATTAGATAACGGAAAACTAAAAGCAATTTGGATTATTTGTACCAACCCAGTAGTAAGCTTACCTGATGCCAAAAAAGTTGAACGAGCTTTAGAGAAAGCGAACTTTGTGGTAGTTCAAGATATTTCTCACAATTCTGAAACCACAAAATATGCTGATTTATTGTTACCTGCTGCTGGCTGGATAGAAAAAGAAGGTACAATGACAAACTCTGAAAGAAGAATTAGTTATTTACCAAAGGTAATTGATGCTCCTGGAGAGGCTTTACCTGACGCAGAAATTTTATGGAAATTCGCTCAAAAAATGAATTTTCAAGGATTTGAATACGAAAATACTAGCGAAGTTTACGATGAACATTGTGCCTTAACCAAAGGCACAAATATGGATATCTCAGGGCTATCTCACAAAAGGTTAATTGAAGAAGGTAGTTTTCAATGGCCAGTTCCTCACGAAACTCATCCTGGAACACCTCGTCTCTTTGAAGACAAAATATTTCAAACTTCAGACCAAAAAGCACATATAAACACACCTGTTAATATTCTAAATAAATCTGAAAAAACTTCAAAAGAGCTACCTCTAATTCTTACAACTGGTAGAATAAGAGATCAATGGCATACCAGAACCAAAACTGGTAAAGTAAATAGATTAACTACACACATTCCTTCTCCTCTATTAGAAATGAATGTTATTGACGCAATGGAAAGAAACATTAAAGAAGGTGACATTGTTGAAATTAAAAACAAAAGAGGCACTGTAAAAGTGAAGGTTAAATTAAACTTTGATATTAAAGAAGGTGTTGTGTTTTTACCAATGCATTGGGGAAAAATTAGAGGAAATGACTTTGGAAGAGCCAATAACTTAACCAATAATTTAATTGACCCTGTTTCTAAAGAGCCAGATTATAAATACTCTGCTGTGCAAGTTAGCAAGCACAAAAAAGAAAAAGAGAAAATTTGTGTAATTGGTGCAGGTGCAGCCGCTTATAGATTTGTTCAAACTTATAGAACATTAAATGCTGAAGATGAAATTTCAATTTTCTCTAAAGAGGAAGATCCGTTTTACAACAGAGTTTTACTACCTGAATATATTAATGAGGATTTAAGCTGGGAACAACTTCAAAAATTAAAAAAAGGAGAGGTTGAAAAACTTAAATTAAGTCTTCATACAAACGTTTCCATTACGCAAGTAAATTCTAAAGAAAAATACATAATAGACAGTAATAATATTAAACACAATTACGATACGCTTATTATGGCTACAGGAAGTAGAGCTTTTGTACCAAAAGATGGACACTTGCACTTACCTGGTAGATTTACAATGCGAACAAAACAAGACGCAGATAGTTTAAAAACCTATTTAGAAAAAACAGGTTTACCAGAAAACGAGCAACACGTTGCCATAGTTGGTGGTGGACTGCTAGGTTTAGAATTAGCAGCTTCATTAAAAAAGAAAAATATAAACATTACCATTATACAACGTGCGCCAAGGTTAATGGAACGCCAATTGGATAGAATTGCAAGTACATTATTAGCTGAAAATGTTCAAGAAAGAGGCATTCAAATATATTTTGATAATGAAGTAAGTACGGTTTTTGAAGATGAAGAAATTCCTAACAAGCTTTCGATTTCATTAAAAACAGGTAAAATTATCCAAGCAAATGCTATCGTTTATGCTATAGGAACTCGCCCAAATATTGAACTTGCCAAAGGTTGCAATATTAATTACCGAAGAGGTGTTATTGTAAATCAATATTTACAAACAAGCGACCCAAAAATATTTGCATTAGGAGAAATTGCTGAATTTGAAAACTCACTATTTGGCATAACCTCAGCAGCAGAACAACAAGCAGATATAGCCGCAAAATTTATTTTAGGAGATTTAAACAGCATATACAAAGGCTCAGTTTTAATGAATATTTTAAAATTTGAAGATTTAGATTTATGCAGTATTGGAATGGTAAATACACCCAAAAACAACCCTAGCTATGAAGAAGTAATTTTGAAAGATGTAAATCAACATTTTTATAAAAAATGCATTATTAAAAATGATTTGTTAGTCGGTGCCATTTTAATGGGAGATAAAAATGAGTTTGCAGAATTTAAACGTTTTATAGAAGAAAAAATAGAGCTTTCAGAAAAAAGAACAGAACTACTTCGAGGTAAAAATGATTCTAAACCTGTTATTGGAAAATTAATTTGCTCGTGCAGTCAGGTTGGTGAAGGTAATTTAATTGAAGAAATTAATAATGGCTGTAAAGATTTTAATGAATTATGCTCAAAATCTGGAGCTGGTTTAGGCTGTGGAAGTTGTAAACCAGAAATTAGCGAACTATTACAAAAAACAAAATAACTCAAAACTATGGAACGTAAACTACAACGAATATTTATTAAAGGTGGTGTTTTATCTCCTGGAGAGTTAAAACAAATTATTAAAATGGCCGAAGATCTTGGATATTCAACCATTAAATTTGGATCTAGACAAGATATTTTAATCCCTTATAAAGACACTAACAAAGAAATTACAGATGTATATCCAACAATTAATATTGAAAAAAACTTAGATCAGGATCGTCAAAACATTGCTTCGTCATATGTTTCAGCAGATATTTTTCCTGCAACTTCTTGGCTAAAAGGTTCTACTTATTTATATATTTTAGAACAATTTAGATTTAATCCTACCCTAAAAATTAATATTGTTGACCCTAAACAACAACTAGTTCCAATTTTTAATGGACAAGTAAATTTTATTGCTTCAGAAAATGAAGATTATTGGTATTTAAACTTAAAACTACCTAACTGGGAAGAAGTTGATTTTCCAGTTCTTGTTTATAGCTGGGACATTCCAAAAATTGCTGAAGCTATTGAAGAGTTTTATGAAGAAACTACTGATATTTCGCTACTATTCGATTTAATAAATGAAAAAATTGAAACCAATAACCGAACTATTGAGAAAAAATTAGAAATTCCATTTCATCCGTTTCCGTATTACGAAGGAATGAACAAAATGGGAGACAACGAATATTGGTTAGGTTTATATTGGCGTAACAACGAATACAATATTAACTTTTTAAAAGTTCTATGCGATTTTTGCTTAGAAAGTAGAGTAGGTAAAATTTGTATTACTCCTTGGAAGTCTTTTATTATTAAAGGAATTAACAGAAAATATAAACTTAACTTGGAAAAACTTTTAGGTAAAAATGGTATTAATGTTAGACATTCTTCTTTAGAGTTAAATTGGCATTTACCTGTTGAAAACAAAGAGGCTTTAGAACTAAAAAAATTTATTGTTCGAAATTTTGATCAAAATGATATTAGCACCTACGGTTTAAATTTTAGTGTTTCAAACATTTCAAAAAACGAAACTTATTTCACTTCAGCAGTAATTGAAAAAAACCAAGTTCCAACTATTATTAAGCAATACAAAGTTCGCCCCACTTTTAATGTGTTGTATTGTAAAAACTTCAATCCAAATACAAAGGAATATATTACCTACGCTCAAGATGTAGATAAAATGGAATTACCTGGTTTACTTATGGAATTAAGTAAATTGTATTTTGAAAAACTTGGAGAAAATGACAATTCAGATGAAAATATGGACATTGATGAAAAGCTAGAAAAAGAAGTCTATCAATGTTCGGAATGCTTAACTGTTTATGATGAAGATTATGGAGATAAAGCTTCCAATATAGAACCAGGAACCTTGTTTAGTGATTTACCAGATAATTATTGCTGCTCTGTTTGCGAAGCAAGTAAAGAAACTTATAAGCTTGTGAAAATTTAGAAACTTTATATTAAAAATTACTTTTTCTCAATAATTCCTTTAGTTAAATCATTTAAAGTATCAACTTTTTCTTGAAAATTACCTTTAATTGTTTTTCTAAAAGCGTTTAAATTATTTGCCAAATCATCAATATTATCTGGAATAACTTCTTCAAAAAATTGACGTAAACGTTTTGCTAACGTTGGCGATTTTCCGTTTGTTGAAATAGCTATTTTAATGTTTCCTTTAGTAACAATTCCACCTAAATAAAAATCGCACAACTTTGGTGTATCGGCAACATTAATTAAAATATTTTCAGATTTAGCATCCAAATAAATTTGCTTATTTACTTGCTCATTATTAGTTGCTGCAATAACAATTTGCTTATTCTTTAGTGCAGATTTACTATATGCTGCAGTTACTGTTGAAACATTAAACTCTTCAGTTAATTCAATTAATTTTTCATCAAAATCTTTTGAAACCACTAAAACCTGAGCATTAGGACTAGATTTTAACAAAAAAGTTAATTTTTCTAATGCTACATTTCCTCCACCAATAATTAATACGTTTAGTTGAGATACTTTTAAAAATATTGGGTACAACTCATTTTGACTCATGACACTCATTTTATTTTAGGCTGTAAAATTAGTAATAAAATATACTTTACCTACTTTGTTAGTTCAGAATGAACATTTTGATAAAAAGAGTGAAATTTCGAACTTTCTTTAACAACTTCACCAATAACTATAATTGCAGGAGAAGATAATTGCTTTTGCTCAACTACTTCTTCAATTGTATTTATAGTTCCTAACCCTAGCTTTTCGTTTACCGTAGTTCCATTCTGAATAATTGCAGTAGGAACTTCAGCTTTATTGTATTTTTTAAATATTTCAACTATTTCACTAAGCTTACTCATTCCCATTAAAATAACAATAGTTGCCGTAGATTGAGCTGCTAAATAAACATCGTTAGATAATTTTCTTTCTGAAGTTGTTCCAGTAATTACCCAAAAACTTTCTGAAACACCACGTTTTGTTAACGAAATTCCTTGACTTGCAGGAACTGCCATAGATGATGATATACCTGAAATAACTTCAGTTTCAATACCAAAAGATTCTATATAATCAACCTCTTCAGATCCTCGTCCAAACACAAAAGGATCACCTCCTTTTAAACGAACAGCATCTCCAAATTCAAAAGCATTTTTTACAATAAGTTCATTAATCTCATCTTGAGAATACCTATGATAACCTTTACGTTTGCCAACAAATATTTTTTTTGCATCTGGAGCGTACTCCAACAATTCTCTATTTATTAACGCGTCATACAAAATAACTTTTGCCTTTTGAAGTGCCTTAACACCTTTAACCGTAATCAAATCCGGGTCACCAGGACCCGCACCGATTAACGTTACTTTAGATTTTTTTTTAAGCTTCATCTGATACAATATTTGCTCTATAAGCATCTACTTTTTTATAAAAAGATTGTGCATCAATTAAATAGCTTTCTGCAAACTCTTTAGTTGGCTCATTCTTTTGTATTTGGAAAATAAATTCTGAAAAAGGAACATCCAATTCTATTTTTGAAGCAAATTCTTCTTCAAATTGAGAAATTATTCCGGCGTGTGTATTCGTCTTTTTTCCTTCTGAAATTAACAATGCCTTTGCCGTATTTACAATACTTAAATAAGCATAATAAATACTATCTGCATATTGCTCTTTTTTTAATGATTCCGAAGCATTTTCTAATTTCTCTTCACTTTCAAATAACAATGTTGCAATTAAATCGATAACTACACCAGCACATTCTCCTACTCCAACAGCTTTTACATACGCTTCATCAGCTCCCCAATCAACAAAATCACTTTGCTCTAAATTGGTTGTATCTGCTAATGGTTTTAATAATGTATAAAAATAACGCTCACCTTGACGATCGTAATAATTTAAGAATGACTCTCCAACTTTTACATTAGATTGGTAATCATTTAAAATTTCACGCAATGCTTGCGGTCCTCTTTTACTAGGTATTTTTAACACCTTATCTGCAATTCTTCCTGCTCCATCACCTAAAACACTTCCACCTAACAACACTTGCAATGCAGGTGCCACTAAGTTTCCAGATTTAATTGACATACCTTGAAACCCAATATGAGCCATTGTATGTTGCCCACAAGAGTTCATACAACCACTAATTTTTATAGTAATTTCTTTATTGTTTGCGTACTGAGGATATTCCGTTTTTAATACTCTCTCTAACTCTGCAGAAACCCCAGTACTACTTGCAATACCTAAATTACAAGTATCTGTTCCTGGACAAGATGTAATATCTAACGTACTTTCGTAACCTACATCAACAAAACCAAGTTTTTGCAATTCAACATAGAAAAATGGCAATAATTCATTTTTTACATGACGAATTAAAATATTTTGACGTAACGATAAACGAATTTCATTACCTGCATATTTTTTAATTAAATCTGCTAAAATTCTAGCCTCTTTAGTATAAAAATCACCTAAATGAACTTTCACACCAATAGCACTTAAACCTTCTTGCTTTTGTTCAATTACATTAATTGCTTTCCAAGTTTCAAAAGCTTGCTGATCTTTAATTTCTACAGAAGGAATTTCTACATGAGAAACATCTACATCTTTATCAAAACCTGCCGTATCGATTGGGAATGTTTTAACAGATAATGCTTTTTGCTCATCTTCAACCAACTTTACAAAAGCTTCAAAACCAATATCTTTAATTAAAAATTTTAACCTTGCTTTTGCTCTTTTAGAACGCTCACCAAACCTGTCAAACACTCGTAAAACAGCCTCAGTAACTGGTATAATTTTATCAGTTTCAATAAATTCAAATAATGTATCGGCTAATCTAGCTTGAGAACCTAATCCACCTGCAACCATTATTTTAAAACCTCTAACTCCATTTTTAGTTTTAGCAATAAAACCTAAATCGTGCATAAAGCTTAATGCAGTATCTTTATCTGTTCCAGAGAATGAAATTTTAAACTTTCGTCCTAATTCCTGACAAATTGGGTTACGCAAAAAGAATTCGAATGTAGCGTGTGCATAAGGCGAAACATCAAAAGGTTCATCTTTATCGATACCTGCAGTTTCACTTGCCGTTACATTTCTAACAGCATTACCACAAGCTTCACGCAAGGTAATATCATCTTTTTCTAATTCAGCCCAAAGTTCAGGTGTTCTATCTAAACTTACATGGTGAATTTGAATATCTTGTCGTGTAGTAATGTGTAATCTTCCTCTAGAATATTCATCAGAAACATTGGCAATTCTATGCAATTGTTCGCTAGTTAATTTACCATAAGGCAATTTAATACGAATCATTTGTACACCAAACTGACGTTGTCCGTAAACACCTCTTGCAAGACGTAAACTTCTAAAACGTTCTTCGTCAATTTCACCTTTATAAAACTGTTGAATCTTTCTTTCTAAGTCAATAATATCCTTCTCGACGATCGGATTTTCGATCTCGCTTCTAAAGCTTTGCATTCTATTTGATTTTTTAGTTAGTAGTAATAGATTCCCTAGTTTATAAGGAATTATGAGCTTTACTTAATTTATATGTAATTGATTTTCTTCTCTTTATCTATTCAATAAACCCTACACCCGAGGTGCTGTTACTTTGTGGATCTATTAAAATAAATGCTCCATTTGTTCTGTGCTCTTTAAAAGCATCAAAAAATATTGGTTTATTTAATTGAAATGAAACTGATGCAATATCATTCATTTTTAATCCTTCTACATCAGTTTCAATTCCTGAATAATCTGGATTAATTTTATTATTTATTGCACTTACTTTTGCCAACACTTTATTTACACCGTGTTGTAAAACGTATTTAGATCCTGGTACTAATTGTTTAGCATCCATCCAAGAAATTGTAGCTGTTAGCCTTTTTTCAACTTTTGGCAATTCATCAGCTTTCACAATCATATCTCCTCTACTTACATTTACATCATTCTCTAATGTTAATGTAACTGAAGATCTACGTGCTGCAGTTTCATATTGTTTATCGTAAAAATAAATTTCTTTTACTTTTGTTTTTGTTTCTGAAGGTAATACAACAACCTCATCGCCAACACTAATAGAACCTCCATAAACTTTACCAGCATACCCTCTGTAATCGTGATATTCTTCAGTTTTTGGTCTAATTACATATTGAACAGGAAAACGAGCTTTACCTCTATTATAAACATCTGCTGTATCAATTTTTTCTAAATGCTCTAATAATGTATCTCCACTATACCAAGACATTACATCTGATTTTTCAACTACATTATCTCCTTTTAAAGCACTTACAGGAATAAACGTAATACTTTGATCTTCATAATCACTTTTTTCAACTAATTGTTGAAACTCAGCTTTAATTTCATTGTATCTTTCTTCAGAAAAATCAACTAAATCCATTTTATTTACTGCAACTATTACATCTTTTACACGCAATAAATTATTGATAAAAAAGTGACGGTAAGTTTGTTCAATTACTCCGTGACGTGCATCAATTAAAATAATTGCTACTTGCGATGTTGAAGCACCTGTAACCATGTTACGTGTATATTCTACGTGACCTGGAGTATCTGCTATAATATAACTTTTTGTAGCTGTTGAAAAATATATATGTGCTACATCAATTGTAATACCTTGCTCTCTTTCTGCAACTAAACCATCAGTAGCTAAAGAAAAATCTAAATAATCGTATCCTTTTTGCTTACTGCTACGTTCTATTGCTTCTAATTTATCTGAAGTTAATGATTTTGTATCATACAATAATCTTCCAATTAAAGTACTTTTTCCATCATCTACACTTCCTGCTGTTGCTATTTTTAAAACTTCCATTTTTTGCTTTTGGTTGTTAGTTGCTAGTGTTAGGTTATTTGATTTCGACTCCGCTCAATCACCTTTTCAATTAACAACTCCTTTTAAACTTTCTACTTTAAAACTTTTTAACTTTATAAACTTCCGGCTTAAAAGTACCCTTGTTGTTTACGTTCTTCCATTGCTGCTTCAGATCTTTTATCATCAATTCTAGCTCCACGTTCTGAAATACTAGAATCTCTAATTTCTGAAACAACTTTACTAATTGTAGTTGCATAAGAATCTACAGCTGCTGTACAACTCATATCTCCTACTGTTCTAAAACGAACCATACGTTCTTCTACAACCTCATCATCATCTCTATACACATGTTCCGAAGCAGACCAAATAAGTCCATCTCTTAAAAACACTTCACGTTTATGAGCAAAATAAATAGATGGAATTTCTAAATTTTCACGTTCTATATAAGTCCAAACATCTAATTCTGTCCAGTTAGAAATTGGAAAAACACGTACATTTTGTCCAAAATCAATTTCACCATTTAACATATCGAATAACTCAGGACGCTGATTTCTTTCATCCCATTGACCAAAATCATCTCTTACAGAGAAAATACGTTCTTTAGCTCTTGCTTTTTCTTCATCTCTTCTTGCACCACCTATACACGCGTCAAACTTAAACTCTTCAATAGCATCTAACAAAGTAGTTGTTTGCAGCATATTTCTACTTGAATATCTACCAGTTTCTTCTTTTACTTTACCTTGGTCTATTGAATCTTGCACGTTACGTACAATTAATTCCAACCCTAATTCTTCAACTAGCCTATCTCTAAATTCAATTGTTTCAGGAAAGTTATGACCTGTGTCAATATGCATTAATGGAAAAGGAATTTTTGCAGGGTGAAATGCTTTTTGAGCTAACCTCACCAATGTAATCGAGTCTTTTCCACCAGAAAATAATAATACTGGCTTTTCAAATTGAGCAGCAACCTCTCTAAAAATATAAATTGCTTCGTTCTCAAGTGCGTTTATTTGAACTGTTTCTGTCATCTTTCTTTTTTTATGAATGCAATCCACATTCTCTATTCGACAATACCTTTGTTGGGTCGAAATATTTAAATTCGTTTGGTAAATTATTTTCTTCTAAATAAGCATCTAATTGCTCATCAGTCCAATTATAAAAAGGACTCACTTTTAAAACACCATCTTTACTTAATGATACTACACTAATACTATCTCTAAAAGCTGTTTGTCCCTTACGTAAATTTGTAAACCAAACATCTGGTTTATGCTCACTCATTGCTCTGTTAAAAGGCTCTAACTTTACTTGCTCTGTAAACAATTTATGTAAAGGATCTTCAATTTGAGGAATACCAATAGTAGCATCTCTATGAGAAGATGTTTGTTGCGGTACATACAAATGAACATTTAATTGCAATGTGTTTATTAACTCATTTGCATGCTTATAGGTTTGTGGTGTATTATAACCTGTATCGCACCAAATTACTTTTAAATTATCATCAACCTGTGTACAAGCATGTAAAATTGCAACTTCATAAGGTCTAAAATTTGTTGTAACTAAAGGTGCTTTGGCTACACTAATAGCCCAAGTAATAATTTCTTGTGGCGACTTACCTTGTAAATCTTTATTTATTTGTTCTATATCTAAATTTTCCATTATTTCCTCCATTTAATAAGGTTCCAAATACGTTCGTGACCATAATAAAGAAGCATCTTAGTAACTACTTCAATAGAGCCTATTGAAATTGCCATTGTTAACTCTCCTGTTATAAAATAAGAGATAATCATGGTGTCCAAAGTCCCTATTATCCTCCAACTAATAGCCTTTACAGCACTACGAATCGGTTTCTCTGAAGTTTTTGCAGACTTTGCACTAACTTCATCCTTACTTTTATTCGGAATAAGTATTTGATCTAATATCATTATTTACAGTTTAAACTATACTTTTTAACGCTGCAAACATACATTTAATTTATTACCCTACCAAATTGGTAGACTTTAAAATTATAAAAAGTCATTTTTTTAACATTTCCTTAAAAAAACCTATAAAAAATTAATTATTTAATGCCTGATTTATGTCTGAAATAATGTCTGATATATTCTCTAAACCTACAGAAATACGCACTAAACCAGGAGTAATTCCAACATTTAAACGCTCTTCTTCACTTAGTTTACTATGCGTTGTAGATGCCGGATGCGTAACAATTGATCTCGTATCACCAAGGTTTGCAGATAGCGAACACATTTTAATCGCATTCAAAAATTTCCTCCCCGACTCTATACCGCCTTTTACTTCAATGGCAATAATATTACCTCCCAATTTCATTTGCTTTTTAGCAATTTTATATTGAGGGTGAGATTTTAAGAATGGATATTTTACTTTTGAAACTTGCTCGTGCCCTTCTAAAAACTCAGCTAGATTTAATGCATTTTCACAATGCCTATCTACTCTAACTGCTAAAGTTTCTAAACTTTTACTCAACACCCAAGCATTGAAAGGCGACAACGCCGGACCAGTATTACGCGAAAACAAATAAATTTCACGAATCAATTCTGTATTCCCAACTACAACTCCGCCTAACACACGACCTTGACCATCCATTAATTTGGTTGCAGAATGTACTACCAAATCCGCCCCATATTTTATTGGTTGTTGAATATAAGGTGTTGCAAAACAGTTATCTATAATTAATAATAAATTATGCTTTTTTGCAATCTTACCTAACAATTCTAAATCTAAAATATCTACACCTGGATTTGTTGGAGTTTCTGCATATAATATTTTTGTTGAAGGCGTAATAAAACTCTCTATTTCTTCTGGTTTATTTATATCGAAATATGAAGTAGTAATATTCCATTTTGGAAAATACTTTGTAAACAACGAATGCGTTGATCCAAAAACCGAACGAGCCGAAACAATATGATCCCCACTTTCTAACAAAGCAGCAAAAGTTGAATAAATTGCCGCCATACCAGTAGCAAAAGCAAAACCATCTTCCGCTCCTTCCATAGCTACAACTTTCTGTAAAAACTCTGTAGTATTTGGGTTGCTATATCGAGAATATATGGTTCTAATTTTTTCTTCCGTAAATGAAGCTCTCATATCCTCAGCATCGTCAAACACAAAACTAGATGTTACATACATTGGTGTAGAATGCTCTTGAAATTGAGAACGCTCTAACTGGTTCCTAATTGCATCTGTTTCAAAATTATAATCGCACATTTTTCAATTCTTAATTACTAATTTGTATTATTTGGGCGTTCCCTTTTAGGTCGCGCTATCCGTTATATCTTTTTTTACGTTACTCTTCAAAAAAGGATGTCACTCCTATCGCTAACGCAATTTTGGCTTTTCGCTTTTTCACTTCGACTCAGCTCGTTGCCCCTAAATTTAATTTTTATCTGCTAAACGTAAAATATCACCAAACACACCACGTGCAGTTACTGCCGCTCCTGCTCCAGCTCCTTGAATTACAATTGGTTTTTCTCCGTAAGACTCTGTAAATATTTCAAAAATTGCATCTGCACCTTGTATTTGTCCTAACGCACTTGATTTTGGAACTGAAACTAATTTTACTTCTAAAACACCCTTGTCTTGTTGTAAATCACCAGATAAATCACCTATATAACGTAACACGTGATCTTCTTTTTGATTGTCTTTTACTTGTTTAAAGTGTGCATTCATTTCTTCTAACTTACCTAAAAACTCTTCCGCAGAACCTTCACGTAAATCTTCTGGAATTAAATTTTCAATTTGAACATCTTCAAATTCATTTTGTAAATCTAACTCACGAGCTAAAATCAATAATTTTCTTCCTACATCATTTCCACATAAATCTTCACGCGGATCTGGTTCTGTATATCCATTTTCAATAGCTTCACTTAAAACTTCACTAAATGGTCTATCTTGAACCGAAAAATTATTAAATAAGTAACTTAATGAACCTGAGAATACACCTCTAATTCCTGTAATATTTTCTCCTGAATCGTGCAATACTTTAATAGTATCAATTAAAGGCAAGCCTGCACCAACGTTAGTTTCATACAAGTATGATTTTCTATGCGCTGCTAATTTTTCACGCAACTCTTTATAAAAATCATAACTTAAGGTATTACCCACTTTATTTGATGAAATTAAATCAAAACCGTTTTCAACTAACTCAATATAATTTTGTACAAATTGAGCACTTGCAGTATTATCAATTGCTATTAAATTTTCTAAATGGTTTTTATCCGCATACTCAATAACATCTTTTACTGTATAATTTTCAAAGCCTTTAGCATTTAAATCATTCTCCCAACTAGAAGAAACTCCATTTTTATTCAACAATACTTTTTTGGAATTACCAACAGCAAAAACATTTAGTTGAATGTTTTTACGTTTTAAAATATTCTGCTCACTCTTTAAAATTTGCTCAATTAGCGTTCCTCCAACTAAACCTTTTCCAAAAACAGCAATATTTATATTTTTTGATACTCCAAAAATTTCACCGTGAACAACATTTACCGCCTTATTAAGTTCTGTTTGTTTCACAACCAAACAAACATTTTCTCCTGTAACCGTATTATTAATCAATACAGGTGTAATGTTATTTTTAATTAAAGCACTATATGGTTGATGGAATGTATTTAATGTTTGTCCAATAATTGAAATAACCGATACATTTTCAGTTACATAAACCTTGCTAACATCTTTACTTTGAAAATCGCTTTTAAACTCATTTTCTAACACATGCTTAGCTTTGTAACCATTTTTAGCATCCACAATAAAACCGATTCCTCTTTCTGAAGAACCTTGAGAAATAATACTAACGCTAATATTTTCTTTTCCTAAAGCTGTAAAAATTCTACCATCAACACCAACTTTACCTAATAAACCTCTACCAACTAAATTAACAAGTGCAACATCTTCTTGAACCGATAAAGATTTAATTCCTCCACCTTGAGTTTCTGGTCCAATTAAAGTTCCTTCATTCTCATTATCAAAAGTATTTAAAATTCTTAGTGGAATATTCTTCTGAATTAACGGAATAACTGTTTTGGCGTGCAAAATATTAGCTCCAAAATTTGCCATTTCATTAGCTTCTTGATACGACAAACGTTCAATTTTTTTAGCTTTTTCGACCAAATCTGGATTTGCAGTATAAATTCCGTTTACGTGTGTGTAGTTTTGAAACTCAGAAGCATTTAAAAAATTAGCAATTAATGCTGCTGAATAATTACTTCCATTTCTACCCAACGTAGTTGTTTCTCCTTTTAAGTTTGAAGCGATAAACCCAGTAATTACTTGAATTTCATCAGTGTCTTGTTTAGAAAAATGAGCAACAACATTATCTTCAGATACACTTTCAAAAGGTTGTGCTTTTCCAAATGCATCATTGGTTTTAATTAGCTGCCTAGAATCAACAAAGTTTGCTTTTAATCCTTTTTTCTTAAGCAAATCCGCAATTACTTTGGCTGATAAAATCTCACCTTGCGCTAATATTTGATCTTTTACTTTTGCACTATAATCTCCTAATAAATTTACTCCTTTAAAAATTTCATCTAAAAGCTTAAACTCTTCAGCAACATTAAAAGATGGATCATTTTTTAGTTGATATTCTTTTAATTCTTGCAATTCTTCTAAATAAGGTAAATTGTTTTTTGCCTTTTCTAAAATAGACTCTAATTGATCCGTAGTTTTTCCTCTAGCTGAAACAACTAAGGCAATTTGCTCTCCATTTTCTACTTTTTTAGCTACTATATTTATAGTACTTTCTAAACCTTTGCCATTAGCTAAAGATTTTCCTCCAAACTTTACTACTTTCATCTTATTACTTTTAGAACTTTGATTAAAAATTGGCTCTATTATTTTACCTAATTGTTTGTATTCTATTAAAAATGCATCGTGCCCATGTACCGAATTTATTTCGTTATATGTAACACTCGGGTTGGTTAATGCTAATTGTTTATGCGTTTCTTTATTCTCTTCAGCTGTAAAAAACAAATCTGAATCTACCCCAATTATATGAATATTGGCTTTTATACTATCTAACACATTTTCGCTTCTACCTTTGGTAACATCAATTGTTTTTAACAACTGATTCATTAATCTATAGGCTGATAGTTGAAAACGCTCTTGTAATTTTTCTCCGTGATGCAACAACCAACTTTCTACATTAAATATTTTAAGCTCCTCATTTTTTGAACGTTGAAACCTTTCTTTAAATGATTCTGGTGTTCTGTAGCACAACATTGCGTGCATACGCGCATCGTGCACTGGATTGCTAGAATTTGATAAAAACTGCTCTTGAATTTGACAGTTAGCAATTAACCAATCTGTTGATTTCCAGTCAGTAGCTATAGTAATTAAATGTTTAGTAACTACAGGATTAATTACAGCCATTTCCCAAGCAATTCCACCACCTAACGAACCTCCAACTAAAGCAAATAATTGTTCAATTTTAAGTAATTTTAAACCTAACAGAAAAATATTAGCAATGTCACGCGCTTCAAAATCTTTATAGTTTTTAATTTCAAAACCATCAAAACCATTACCAGGAATGTTAAATGAAATAACGGTATATGTATTGGTGTCAATAATTTTATTTTCTCCAACTAAATCGCTCCACCAACCATCTTTACCTGCAACATTACTATTGCCAGTTAATGCGTGGTTTACTAAAACAATTGGAGCTGAATGTAACGCTCGCCCAAATTGTTGATACGATAATTTTAATTCAGGATAAATATCACCCTTTTCTGATTTAAAATTAGTTACCGATATGTGTTTTAAATTACTCATTAATAATTATATCTACTATTATATTTTAGTTGATTATTAATTATTGTTAAGAAAAAAATGCAGAAAATTACAGTTGTAATTTTGTTAGTTATCTATCCAAATTGGGTAGAATTTAGCACCTTCTTTAAAGATAAAGGGTTGCTAAGGCTTCACAGGGTCTATTCCCTCTGCCTTTCTTGATAACAATATTCAATAAGCTTATGAACTCGACCGCAAATTAACGCATTAATTTTTTCTCAACCAACACTTTTTAAAATAAATTATTTTAATGAAGCAAAAGCTTCCTCTAAATCAGCTTTTAAATCTTCAATATCTTCAAGCCCTACAGACAGCCTTATTAAATCTTTTGTTACTCCACTCGATTCTTGTTGTTCATCAGTTAATTGTTGATGTGTTGTACTTGCTGGATGAATTATTAGTGATTTTGTATCTCCAATATTTGCTAATAATGAAAATATTTTAGTTGCATCTGTAACTGATTTTGCAGCTTCAAAACCTCCTTTTAATCCAAAAGTTACCAATCCACTTTGACCTTTTGGTAAATATTTTTTAGCTAATGCATTGTACTTACTACTTTCTAATCCTGGATAATTTACCCAAGCAACTTCTTCTTTATTTTCTAACCACTCAGCTAATTCAAGCGCATTTGCACTATGTTGTTTTATACGTACTGGTAATGTTTCTAAACCTTGTATAATTTGAAAAGCATTGAATGGACTTAATGCTCCACCAAAATCACGCAAACCTTCTAATATTAATTTAAAAGTAAAGGCTGCAGCTCCTAAAGCCTCGCTATAAACTAACCCGTGGTAACCTGCTGAAGGCTCTGTAAATTCAGGATAATTCCCATTTGCCCAATCAAAAGTTCCAGCATCAATAATTGCTCCACCTAATGAATTTCCTTGTCCTCCAATATATTTTGTTAATGAGTGTATTACTAAATTTGCCCCATGTTTAATTGGATTTAACAATGCTGGACTTGCCACAGTATTATCTACAATAAAAGGAACTTTAGCCGCTTTAGAATGTTCTGCAATTGCCTCTAGATCTAATACATCTAATTTTGGATTTCCTAAAGATTCAACAAAAAATGCTCTTGTATTGTCTTGTACCGCATCCTTAAAGTTATCCGGATTTGAAGCGTCTACAAACGTAGTTGTAATACCTAATCTTGGCAATGTAACACTTAACAACGTAAATGTACCTCCATATAAACTACTTGAAGCCACAATATGATCTCCAGCTTTTAACAATGTTAATAGCCCTGTTGATATTGCAGAAGTTCCTGAAGCAAAAACTACGGCTCCAACACCACCTTCAATAGCAGCTAAACGTTGTTGTAAAATATCATTTGTTGGGTTATTTAATCTAGTATAAATAAACCCTAATTCTTTCAATGAAAATAAATTTGCTGCGTGCTCTGTATCGTTAAATACATATGATGAAGATTGATAAATTGGAACTGCTCTTGTTCCTGAAGTTGAATTTGTATCGTGTCCTGCGTGTAAAGCTTGTGTTGAAATTTTTTGAGTACTCATAATAATATATTTTAATGTTTTTGATTTTAATTTTAAATAAAAAAGTCTCTCTGGTTTAGGTATTACCAAAGAGACTTAAATCTATAAAAATGATTTTTTAGTTCGTTTAGTTTAGGTAATACCTGCTCATTGCAATGCACATCATTCGCATTAACATAGTTTTACGCATTATATTTAATCTTGAATTCTTCATTTTTTTGTTAAAAAAAAACCTCTGATAATTCAGAGGCTTTATATTTTATATTTTACTAATATTTAAACAATAGCTCTCCTGGTGTAATTTTTACACATCATAGTACGCATATTTTTAAACATTGTATTCATTTTTACTTTTTTTGTTGCGACAAATGTAATGACAAAATTTAAATAACCAAACATTTTCAATAAAAAAATCAATTAAACATTTTTTATATAAATAGAATTTATAAATTTGTACGCTCAAAATCTAAGAGGAAGGATTTGAACTGATTGCAACCTCGTTAAAAAATGCTAAAGCGTAATTTTTTACTTCTTTTAGCGACCAATGCAGTCAACTTATCGTTTCAGTAATAATTAAAATAAATTAAATATGTCGTATTTATTTACATCAGAATCTGTTTCTGAAGGACACCCAGATAAAGTTTCTGATCAAATTTCAGATGCTTTAGTAGATAATTTTTTAGCATTTGATAAAGATTCTAAGGTTGCTTGTGAAACACTAGTAACTACAGGACAAGTTGTATTGGCAGGTGAAGTGAAGTCTAAAACATATTTAGATGTTCAAAAAATAGCTAGAGATGTAATTAACAAAATTGGCTACACAAAAAGCGAATATATGTTCGATGGAAATTCTTGTGGAGTATTTTCTGCAATTCACGAGCAATCTCAAGATATAAATCAAGGTGTTGATAGAGACACTAAAGAAGAACAAGGTGCTGGTGACCAAGGTATGATGTTTGGTTATGCAACCAACGAAACCGAAAACTTTATGCCTTTAGCTTTAGATTTAAGTCATAAAATTTTAGAAGAACTTGCTTTATTAAGAAGAGAAAATAATGAAATAACTTATTTACGCCCAGATTCTAAAAGCCAAGTAACTATTGAGTATACAGATGACAACGTACCTTTTAGAATTAAGGATATTGTTGTTTCTACACAACACGATCAGTTTTTAGAAAATGATGACGAAATGTTAGCTAAAATTAAAAGCGACATTATTAACATTCTTATTCCACGTGTAATTGCTAAATTACCAGCTTCAATTCAAGCTTTATTTAATGATAATATAGTATATCACGTAAATCCAACTGGTAAATTTGTAATTGGTGGACCACACGGTGACACCGGTTTAACCGGAAGAAAAATTATTGTTGATACTTACGGAGGAAAAGGAGCTCACGGTGGTGGCGCTTTTTCAGGAAAAGATCCTAGTAAAGTAGATAGAAGTGCTGCGTATGCTACACGTCATATTGCTAAAAATTTAGTTGCTGCAGGTGTTGCTGATGAAATTTTAATTCAGGTTTCTTACGCTATTGGAGTTGTAGAACCTATGGGGATTTATGTAAACACTTACGGAACTGCTAATGTGGATTTAGCCGATGGAGAAATTGCAGAAATTGTTTCTTCAATATTTGATATGAGACCTTCAGCAATTGAAGAGCGTTTAAAATTACGTCAACCAATGTACTTAGAAAGTGCTGCTTATGGACATATGGGACGTAAAAATGAAATTGTTACCAAGACATTTAAAAATATGAATGGTAATGAAGATAAAACAATTGAAGTTGAATTATTTACTTGGGAAAAATTAGATTATGTTTCTAAAGTAAAAGAAGCTTTTAAATTATAAATAGTATTAAAACTAATAAAAAAGCCCAATTGAAATTTCAATTGGGCTTTTTTAATGCTAAAATTTCAATTCTTCAACCAAATAATTATTTGGAATACCAGCTAACATACCTTCTAGAACATTCTTTTTTATATTAATATAAAACTGATGTAAATTATTTTCTTCGGAAGAAACAGCTTCAATATTAAACTTTTTAAGAATAGCTTTTGTTTGTTTTGCTACTGCTTCACCCGAATCTATAATTCTAACATTATCACCTACAATTTCTCTAATTTGAGGTATTAAATAAGGATAATGTGTACATCCCAAAACCAGATGATCTATATTAAAACTTAACATTGGCTTTAGATACTTTTCTAAAAGCGTTTTTGTTTCTAAAGAAACCAATTTACCGCTTTCAATTAAAGCAACTAAACCCTCACCATTTTGTTCAATAGTTGTTATATTCTTTGTGTACTCTTTTGCTGTTTTTTCAAATAATTTACTACTTAAAGTTCCTTTTGTTGCTAAAATTCCTACAGCTTTTGATTTACTAAATAATGCTGCTGGTTTTATAGCTGGTTCAATACCTATAAAAGGCACTTTATATGTTTTACGTAAATAATCTATTGCATTTGTAGTTGCTGTATTGCAGGCTACAATTATTAGCTTACAACCTTTACTTAATAGCAATTCAGTATTTTTAACACAAAGGGCAACAATTTCATCTTCAGATTTAGCTCCATAAGGTGCATTTTTACTATCTGCTAAATAAATTGTTTTTTCGTTTGGTAACAACTTTACAACTTCTCTCCAAATTGAAGTTCCTCCAATACCTGAATCAAATAAGCCTATTGGTTGATTATTCACTTTTAATCTTTTTTGAAATATAAATGTATAAAAAATCCCGCTATTGCGGGATTTTAATTTTATATAATTAAAGTATTATTGAATACCTAATTTTGCTTTTACTAAAGGTAATAAATCAGTTCCTTTTGCTACTACTAATGTAGAAGCTTCTAAAACATAAGTATAACCATTTGCTGTTGCAACTTCGTCAATAGCTTTTTTAGCTTTTTCTAAAATTGGCTTTAATTTAGCATCACGCTTTTTACCAATATCTTCACGAGCAATTTGAGAAGATTGATATAATTTTTGTTGATCTTGTTGAACTTCAACACTTCTTTGCTTGTTTACTTCATCAGTTTGAGATTTAGCTTCTGCATCATATCTCTTTAATTTAGCTTCTAACTTGTCATTTTCAGCTTTTAACTCTGTTTCGTAAGTTTTACTTAACTTTTCTAATTCAGCGTTTAAAGCTTTAGTTTCAGGCATTAAACTTATTAATAAATCAGTACTAATATGCCCTACTTTTGTTTGAGCTTGAAGTGTGTTAAAACCAAATGCTACAATTGCTATTAATACTAAAATTCTAAATTTTTTCATTTTTTTCCTAGTTATTTAAATTAATTATTGTTCTTCCTTTTTTTGTTCTTCTATTTCCTGAGCTCTTTTAAGCTTTGCAGCTTTAGCATCTTCAATCTCTTTTATACGTTTTAATCTTTTAGCTTCTATTGCTTTTTTAAGTTCTTCACGTTTTTTAATTTGAGCTGCTTTTTTCTCTTCAATTTTTTTCTTCAACTCTAATTGTTTCGCTTCTCTATCTGAAACTTTTTTCTGTAAAGCCTCATTTGGAACTACAACCTTATTCTTTTTGGCTTCAATATCTGCTTTTCTTTTATCTTGTTTACTTTTAATTTCATTTGTTTTTTTAGCTCTAGTAATACTATTAATTACCAAATCGCTAATATCAAAAGATTTATTAGTATAAAGCATTATTAAATCGCTTGACTTATCTAAAACAAAATCGTATTTTCTTTTTTTTGCAATATCTTGTACTGCATTAAAAACTAAATCTTGTATTGGCTGAACTAATTGTTGTCTCAAAAAATAAATATCTCCTTTTGTTCCAAAGTATGCAGATTGTAATTTTTTTAATTCTAATTCTTTAATCTGAATATCTTCTTCTTTTTCGGCAATTAAATCTTTTGTTAACAACGCTTTTTCATTTTCTAGCTCAGCAATTAAACCATCAATTTCTTTTTGTTGTTTTTCAATATTGCTTTGCCAAGTAATACCTTTTGCATTAATTTTAGCTTGAGCCTCGGTATACTCTGGAATATTTTCTAAAATATAATCCATATCAATATAACCGATTCTTTGAGCCTTTTGTGCGTTAACTGCAAACCCCAATATTAAAACTATTGTAATTAAAAGAACTTTCTTTGTCATGACTATTATTTATTTAGAAAAAATCGTGCCAATTTATTTTTGTTTACAAATATAACTCATTTCCATCAAAATTGTTGCCCTATATAGAAATGTGTTTGCCAACCAGATTTTTCTGTAGTTCCAGGCACTGCATCAAACCCGTGAGCAAAATCTATACCTAATAAACCAAAGGCTGGCATAAATATTCTTAAACCTAAACCTGCTGATCTTTTTAATTCAAATGGGTTATATTCATCAAAACCATCATAAGAGTTACCTGCTTCTAAAAATCCTAATGCATAAATAGATGCTGAAGGTTTTAATGTAATTGGGTATCTAACTTCCATTTCGAATTTATTAAACACTTTACCACCATAAACATTAGATAAAGCTCCGTTTTCATAACCTCTTAATCTAATAGTTTCTCTACCATCTAATTGATAGTTTGCCATACCATCACCACCTACATAGTATCTTTCAAAAGGTGTATCACTTAACTCATCGTTATAAAAACCTAAATATCCAAATTCCGCATTTGTCATTAACACCACATCACTTGTTAATGGTGTATACCATTTACCTTTAAAACTTGCTTTGTAATACTCTAACCATTTGTACTTTTCATCATCATCTAAAGTTGAGTAATCTTTATCATTTAATAAAGAGTAAGGGATTGTTAACTTACCACCAATACTAAACTCAGATCCTGATCGTGGAAATATTGGATTTGGTCCAGATGAATTTCTTGAAAATGAAATATTGTATGCCAAGTTGTGAGATTTACCGTCTGAAAACGTAAAAGTTGAAATTGGGTAATCTTTTAAATCGTATAATTTATAACTAATACTTTGTGACAATGTAAAGTAGTTATCTGGCCATTTTAATCTTTCCCCTAACCCTATAGAAGCACCTACAATATTAATACGTTGATCTTTATCTACTCCATTAGTTAAGTAATCATATCTATATTGTGTAGAATTATAAACAGAGAATGAGAATGATCTCGGTTTTTTACCACCTAACCAAGGCTCTGTAAATGAAAAACTAGAAGTAGAATAATATCTACTTTTTTGGTAACGTAAAGAAAGTGTTTGTCCATCACCCATTGGTAATGGTTTGTATGCTTTTTTATTGAATAAATTTCTAATTGAAAAGTTATTAAAAGACAAACCAACAGTACCAATAAATGATCCACCACCGTAACCACCCTGCAATTCTATTTGACTAGAACCTTTTTCGGCAACAGTATAATCAATATCAACTGTTTTATCTTGATAATTTGGTTGTAAATCTGGTGAAACTGCTTCAGCATCAAAATATCCTAACTGACCAATTTCACGAATGGTTCTAATAATATCTTGCTTACTATATAAGTAACCTGGTCTTGTTTTAATTTCTCTATAAACAACGTGGTCATTAGTTCTATCGTTACCGTTAACGCTTACTTTTCTAATCCTTGTAGGTTCGTCTTCAAAAATTCTAATTTCTACATCAATAGAATCTTTATTTACACGTGTTTCAACTGGTAAAACTCTAGAAAATAAATAACCGTTATTTTGGTACACGGTTGAAATATCTTCAGAATCTGGAGTTCCATCACCTGTTACTCTTTCTTTTAATACTTTACCATTATATGTATCCCCTTTTTCAATACGTAAAATACGTTGTAATTGAGCATCGGTATATTTACTGTTTCCTAAAAATTTAATATCTCCGAACAAGTATTTTTTACCTTCTTCAACTTTAATATCTAAGCTTAAAGAATTATCTTCATTAGTAGTTACTTTATGATCTAAGATACGGGCATCTCTATAACCGTTTTCACTATAAAAAGTGATTAAACTTTCTAAATCTTCTTCAAAATCTTTTTCTATATATTTAGACCCTTTCCAAAATCTACCAAGCATTTTTTGCTTAGTATTTTTCATCTTTTTTCTTAATCTTTTTGAGTGTAATTTTTCATTACCTTCAAAATTGATAGATTTAATTTTAACTTTATCTCCTTTATCAATTCTAACCAACATATTCACCGCATTAACTTCTGATGAATCTAACTTGGTATCTACCAATACTTTTGTGTTTAAAAATCCTTTTTCTTGGTATTTCTTTTTGAAATAGTTTTTTGAAGTAATTAGCAAGTTATCTGTTAACATTGCTCCTTTTTTAAGCTCTGCGTCTTTTTGAAGTTCTTTTGCTTTATTTTTTTTAACTCCTTGAATTGAAACTATATTTAATTGAGGAAGTTCTTTTACTTCAAATTCTAAATAAGCAACATCTCCATCTACATTTATAACATAAACATCTACATTACTAAATTGCTTTGTTTCGTATAGTTTTTTAATAGAACTTGTAAGCTTATCACCTGGCAATTTAATTTGCATACCAACTTTTAACCCTGTATAAACTTTAACTGTTTGTTCTTCGAACTTTACCAGCCCTTTAACAGTGATTCCACCAAGCTCGTAAGATTTTTCTTTAACAAACGAAGCCGTTTGCATAGATTTTATGGAATCTTTTACTACTATTTTTTCTTTAACCTGAATTGAATCAGTTTTAACTTCTTGAGCATAAATATTAGCAAGGCTAAAAGCAAAAAGTATAAGAGCTATTTTAAATTTATTCATTGATTTTTTCAATTTGTTCGCTGGTTTTTCCAAATCGTCTTTCTCTTTGTTGATAATTAATAATGGCACTAAAAAGGCTATCTTTATCAAAATCTGGCCAAAGTGTATCTGTAAAGTACAATTCGGCATAAGCCATTTGCCATAATAAAAAATTGCTGATTCTTTGTTCGCCACTTGTACGAATCATTAAATCAACGTCAGGCAAAGAAAATGTATATAAATGATTATTTATAATTTTTTCATCTATTTCTTCACATTTTAAGCTATTATTAACAACTTTTTCTGATATATTTTTGATTGCATTAACAATTTCTTCTCTAGAACCATAACTAAGAGCAAGAGTTAATGTTAATCCTGTATTTTTTTCTGTTTTAATTACAACATCAAAAAGCTCTTTTCGGGCTTTTTCTGGCAATAAATTTACATTTCCAATTGTTTTTAATTGAATGTTGTTTTTTTGAAGATGTGCTAATTCTTTTTTTAAAGAACTAACCAATAAAGCCATTAAAGTTTTTACTTCTAATTTAGGTCTATTCCAATTTTCTGTAGAAAAAGCATATAGTGTTAAACACTCAATACCCAATTCAGCACACCCCTCGATAGAATCTCTAACAGATTTTACTCCGTTTTTATGTCCAAAAACACGTGGTTTTCCTTTTTGCTTAGCCCAACGCCCATTACCATCCATAATAATAGCAACATGCTTTGGCAATTTTGTTTTGTCTATTCTATCTTTAATCTTTGTCATTAATAAGGTGTTGCGTAACATGGTGGTCTACCAAAAGTATAAACTAACGATACTCCTGAAAACATATACCAGTCGTTACTGTTAGGGTTTCCAAAATTTAATGCAGGTATTTTAGTATTGTTATAATCTATATCGTCTTTAAATGTATATCTAGCTCTTACTTCAAAAGCAATAGCAAAATCGTGAATAAGTTTGGTTTTGTAACCTACTCCAAAAGGTATTGCAAATGATGTTTTGTTGGCGTAGTTGTAATTTCCTGGTGAAGATTCACTTTCTATAACTTCGTAATTAAAAGCTGCTAACTCAAACAATAAATAAGGTGTTTGTGTGTGTCTATAATCGTCAATATTATATTCAAAAAAGTTAAACTCCATACCAACAGCCAACTCTTTAATTGAGTTTTTAAATTGTATTCCTCTTAAATTTCTGGCAATATTATTAGAGTCTGCATCATCATCAGAAATTTTAGCATACGTAAAAGTACCTCTAAATGCAACTCTTGGATTCATATTCCACTTATAAATTACCCCTGCCATAATATTATTTGGTTTAATATAAGTTTCAGAACCTATATCTCCAATATAATTACTACCACCAATCATAATCCCAAATTCGTTAATTTGAGCTTTAGAAGTAATTGTTACACAGATAAATGTAAATAATATAATTAACCTTTTCATAAATAAAAATAGCCAGCAAATATAATTAATTCTATTTGCTTTTTGAAGTTAAACAAAGTCTTTTTTGATAAACTGATTAATTACCAATTTATTGTAACCAATTCAACTAATTGTTAATTACGTGTATCTTGCCCCCAAAGTAGTTTTTCACGTAGTGTTTTTAAAAATGTTTGTTTTTTAATTTGAACCATTTTAAGGCTAAAATTTGCTTTTTCAACAAAAACTTGTGTAGTACTATTTATGGTAGTTATACGAGAATCTAACGACAAGAAAAACTCATCTTCTCTACCGCTAACAGTAAATTTAAGCTTTGTTTCATCTGGAATTACCATTGGCCTTGCACTTAAGTTATGCGGTGCAATTGGCGTTAACGCAAAGTTTTTTGCAGAAGGTGTTATAATAGGCCCTCCACAACTTAAAGAATAACCTGTAGAACCGGTTGGTGTTGCAATTATTAAACCATCTGCCCAATATGATGTTAAATACTCATCATCTAAATACGTTTTTATGGTAATCATAGAAGCTGTATTTCTTCTATTTACTGAAACTTCATTTAATGCAAAATTAAAGGGCTGCAAACCATCCATTTCTGGCGATGTTGTTACACTTAGTAACGACCTATGTTTTAATTTAAAGTTTCCACTTACCAGTAATTCAACAGCGCTTAAAATTTCGTCTTTTTGAACTGTTGCTAAAAAACCCAGTCTACCGGTATTTATTCCAACTACTGGAATATTATGATCTCTAATATATGTTACAGCTCTTAAAATTGTACCATCACCTCCAATTGTAAACATAAAATCGAAAGAATCATTTAACTCTTCGTAACAAGAATACGTTTCTATAGTTGCAACATTAACTTCCTCCTTTAAACCATTATAATAGTTTTCTTCAATTAAAAAACTTACATCTTTAGTTTGTAAAATTGTAAATAATTCTTCTATATATTGTTTATCCTCGGTTTTATAATACTGACCGTAAATGGCAACTTTCATAGTTAAATATTTAAATATTTTTGAAGATAATTAGACCTATCTTTTAAATCTTCTAAAAAGGAATCGTCTTTATGGTTAGATAAAACCTGATACTCGTACCTTCTAAAAGATTGGATAATTTCATTAATATTTTGAGAATCAAATTTTACCATTATTTTAACTGATGTTGCTGAAGTTTCAGAAACAAAAACACCTAAAACTTTACCATTATTTGATTCTATTATTTGAGATACTTCGCTAATTGAATAATCTCTTAGTTCCTTTTCTAATAATAAAACAGCTCCATTCGAATTAAAAAATGGCGTTTCGTTATAAGTATGCAACACGTCAATTACATCGTAATAACCAATGTAGTTATTTTTTAAATTTAAAACTGGCATTATCGTAGTTTGGTTCGAAGCAAACTCCTTTAGCACATCTAAAATATTAGCTTCTTCTTCAACAGAAAAAAACTCGAATAAATATTGATAGTAACCTATTTCTTTTTCTTCTTCATTTAAACCTTGAATTTCGGTTTCTGAAATTAGCCCAACCAATTTATCTTTTTCAACAATTGGAAAATGATTAAATGTTGTAGTATTAAAAAACTCTTTAACTTCTTCAATTGTAGAATGAAGTGTAAACGGTTTAAAATCTTTTAAAATGTATGGGGTTATATCCATTACTTTATTATTATACTGCAAATTAATTAAAAATAAAACCAAAAACATATTCTTAGTTTGTAAATTTGTCGCTCGTTTTAAATAAAACCTACTTTAATAATGACAAAATTAAGCGTAAACGTAAACAAAATTGCTACATTAAGAAATTCTAGAGGTGCAGACTTTCCAAATGTTGTAAAAGTTTCTACCGATATAGAATCATTTGGTGCTGAAGGAATTACTATTCACCCAAGACCAGATGAAAGACATATTAGATATAAAGATGCGTACGATTTAAAAAAAATAGTAACTACAGAATTTAACATTGAAGGAAACCCTATTCCTAAATTTATAGACTTAGTATTGGCAACAAAACCAACACAAGTAACTTTGGTACCAGATGCTGTAGATGCTGTTACCTCAAATGCTGGGTGGGATACTATTAAAAATCAAGACTTTTTAAAGGAAGTAATTGCTGAATTTAAAGCTAACGGAATTAGAACATCTGTATTTATTGACACCAACAGTAAGCTTATTGAAGCTGCTGCGACTACTGGTGCAGATAGAATAGAATTATATACTGAAGATTTTGCCACGCAATATGCAAAAGGAAACTTTGAAGGTGTTAAACCTTATACTCAAAGTGCTGTTTTAGCTACCGAATTAGGTTTAGGTATAAATGCAGGTCACGATTTAAGCTTAGATAATATTCAGTATTTTACTGAAAACATTCCAAATTTATTGGAGGTTTCTATTGGACATGCATTAATTGCTGAATCTCTTTACTTAGGTTTAGAAAACGTAGTTAATATGTACAAGCATAAATTAAAAGTTGGTAATTCTAAAAAATAATTTCAACACAAAATAAATGCAAATTTTACACTCAACCATTATAGGTAAAGGAGAACCATTATTAATTTTACACGGTTATTTTGGAATGAGCGACAATTGGAAAACTCTAGGAAATAAGTTTTCCAGTAATTTTGAAGTACACTTAATTGACCAACGTAACCACGGGCGTAGTTTTCATGCCGATGAGTTTGATTACGAATTATTGGTTGAAGATTTACACAGCTACATTCAACACCACAACTTAAAAACCATAAATATTATTGGCCATTCTATGGGTGGTAAAGTAGCCATGTTATTTGCTGTTACCTATCCAGAATTAATGCACAAATTAATTGTTGCAGATATTAGCCCCAAATATTACAAACCACATCACGAAACTATTTTAGCTGCCTTAAACTCTGTTAATTTTTCCATACACAATACTAGAAAAAAAATAGAAGAAGTTTTGCAAATGGATATTAAAGAGCCTGGAATACTTCAATTCCTACTAAAAAACGTATACCGAAAAACTAAAACCGAATTAGCATACAGGTTCAACCTTCAAAGTTTAACCATAAATAATCCAGAAGTTGGTGAGGCATTACCTTCTTTTACATTTTTTGAAGGTGAAACTTTATTTTTAAGAGGAGAAAACTCTAATTATATAACTGAAAACGAACACGGTTTAATTGAAGCCCACTTTCCAAATTCTAATATAATAACTGTCAAAAATGCAGGTCATTGGCTTCATGCAGAGAATGCTACACAGTTTTTTAATGAGGTAATTACATTTTTGGCATAAAAAGTTAATTGGCATAATTATAGTTAACTTTAAACCATAATTATAAAAATTAAACAATGAAATTTATTTTAAAAATATTACTTACCGCATTAGCTGTAGTTGTTTTAGCTACATTTTTACCTGGAGTAACACTTACAAACGGATATACAAGTGCAATTATAGTAGCCTTAGTTTTAGGTATTTTAAGAGTTACTGTAAAACCACTACTTATATTTTTTACACTACCAGCCACTATTGTAACTCTTGGCTTATTTTTATTGGTAATTAATGCAGTAATAATTTTGCTTGCAGACTATTTTGTAGCCGGTTTTGCAGTATCTGGCTTTTGGATAGCTCTACTATTTAGTTTGCTTTTATCCTTGTTCCAATCTATATTATACTCATTATTAAAAGAAAAGAAAGAAAAATAGTTGAATTTGAACGAATTAAATATTTGTTCTCGTGCATAAAAAATAGTACTTTTGCACCCAATTTTTGAATGATTTAAGCTAAAACAGCACAAAATGAATATTACTAAAGAAAATATTGATGCGTTAAACGCAGTAGTGAAGGTTGAAATTTCAGCTGCAGATTACCAAGAAAAAGTAGAAGGAATCTTACAAGATTACCGTAAAAAAGCTGATGTTCCAGGTTTTAGAAAAGGTCATGTACCTGCTGGAATGATTAAAAAGCAATACGGAAAATCTATAATGATTGATGAAGTAAATAAATTATTACAAGAATCATTAAACAATTTTTTAACTGAAGAAAAATTAGACATCTTAGGAAATCCTCTTCCAAAAATGCAAGAAGATTTTAACTGGGACACAGAAGATTTCTCTTTTGAGTTCGAATTAGGATTAGCTCCTGAATTTGATGTTGACTTAAAAGCTAAGAAAAAAATTACTCAGTACAATATTGTTGCTGATGATGAATTATTAGATAAAGAAGTTGAAAACTTACAAAAACGTTTTGGAAAATTAGTTCCTCAAGAAGTTGTTGAAGAAGGTTTTACTGTTGCTGGTACTTTTACAAACGAAGAAAAAGCAATTGAAAACAAAACTACTATTGAACTTAACACTATTAAAGGTAAAGTAAACCTAAAGAAATTTGTAGGTAAAAAAGTAGGTGATGTTATTGAATTAAAATCTAAAGGTTTATTTGATGACGACCATAAATTAATGGCTGCATTAGGTTTAACTCACGATGAAATTCACGGGTTAGAAATTCCTTTAACTTTTACAATTGAAGAAATTAACGTAACTGAGTTAGCTGAAATTAATCAAGAATTATTTGATAAAATATTTGGTGCTGACGTTGTAAAATCTCTTGAAGAGTTAAAAGCAAAAATTAAAGAAGATGCTGAAAAACAATTTTTAGCACAAGCAGACCAACAATTATTAAACGCAGTAACTGAGTATTTGGTTGAAAACACTAAGTTTGATTTACCTGCTGACTTCTTAAAAAAATGGATAGCAACTGCTGGTGAAAATCCATTAACTCCTGAGCAAGCTAACGAAGAGTACGAGAAATCTGAAAAAGGTTTACGTTACCAATTAATTGAAGGAAAAGTTTTAAAAGACAACGAACTTCAAATTAACTTCGATGAGTTAAAAGACTTTACTAAAGGTTTTGTAAAAGCTCAAATGGCTCAATACGGACAATTAAATCCTGAAGAAAAAGAATTGGATGATATTGTACAACGTGTATTAAGCAACCAAGAAGAAGCTAAACGTTTACAAGAGCAATTAGTAAGCAAAAAATTATTAGACTTCTATAAAGAGAACATTACTTTTAAAGTAAAAGAAGTAAACTATGAAAACTTTGTAAAAGAAGTTTACAAATAGTATAACTTATATATTATTAAAAAGCCTTCACAAAATGTGAAGGCTTTTTTTTTATTGAAACAATTTACAACTTAAAAGGTTTTAAGCCTTTTTTACAATTTTTAATGGCATTTTAAAAAATTGAGACCTGTAGTTAGTTGATACAAATACTTTTTGGTAATTCAATTTAGATTTTACATAATCTTCAACCAACGCATTTTTTGAGCTTACATTAATAACAACTATTTCTCCTTTTTTAGTTATTAAAAACTCTACTTCTGCATTTACATCTGCAGACACTCTAAAAGGAGCACTTTCTAATAATTTTACAATTTTTGCTCTTACTTGGTTAGAGTAATTTGTTTTTGGCGAATTAGCAGTCATTACAAAACCACTAAATAAAGCAATAAATAAAATAGATAATTTTTTCATGATTTTTTTGTTTTTGTTATACTCCAAATGTAGGGTAACACACAACTATTTTTCACAAAAAAAGATTAACAAATAGAAAGACTAATGTTAAGTTACCAGCATATTTTGCAGTAGCTAACAAAACATTTAAATACGTAGAAACCAATTAATTTCTGTTAATTATATATAATTTACTATAACAAATACTACATCGATTCAATTTCTTACAACACAAACATCAATTCGATAAATAATTACTCAATAAAAGACAAAATTGACTTATTAGCTTAATGTTTACTACAAGTTTTCGTTATACTCTAATTTTGGTAAAATTGTTCTTTTTTTCTTTTGAATTTTCTCCATTTTACGCAAAATTTTATCCAGCATTTTAACTGCCTTTTCAATATAAGGTCCTTTGTTTAACATTACACATTCTGCACGTTGTGCCATTGCAGCATCCGTAATTTCAGCTCTTGTTGGAATTCCTTTTTTGGCTAAATTTTCTAAAACTTGTGTTGCCCATATATCAGGTAAATGAGCAGCTTCACACAATTGCAGTATTTCTTCTTGAATAATTGCAAAGTTTTTCCAACCAGTTTCAATAGCTAAATCACCACGAGCAATCATAACTCCAACAGGATAATTTTCCATAGCCTTTAAAAGTATACTTGGTAAATTTTTGAAAGACTCTTTGGTTTCAATTTTTAGTATTATACCCAAATTAGCGTTTAATCGTTTAAATTCAGTTAGTAAATCTTCTACATCTTGCTTATTATTTACAAACGAAAAATTTACAGTATCTGCATATTCAGCAACAAACTCAAGATCTAATTTATCTTTAGCTGTTAAACCACTAACTTTTAACTTACTATTTGGTAGGTTAATTCCTTTATCAGCTTTTAATTTTCCACCATTCTTTTTGGTGCTAGTAATTTCAATAATTAAATATTCCGAATCTATTTCCTTTACAACACCTTCTATTTTACCATCATCAAAATAAATTAATTCATTTACTTCTAAATTATTGAAAATCTCTGGCAACGTACAAGATACGTGTGCAATTTCTTTTACAGTACCATCTTCATTATATATTGTTGGCTCGCCTAAAATAGGCTCTTTATCTAATCGTAATAAATCTCCTTCATACAAAAATATAACCTCTTCTAAAGGCAATAGTTCGTGTACACTATGAATTTCTGAAGAAGCTTTTTTTTCTAAAAACACATTTAATAGCGTTCCTGTGGTTACAAAAGCAGAATCTGAACAAGAAGCCCAACGTCCATTACCTTCAACAGCATCAATATTTATTCTACATTTTTTATCTCTCGAATCTTTAAACAAGATGAACGATTTTTCATCTGTTTTTTTCAACCATTTTTTATTAACAGGTATAATTACATCTGCTACTTCACCTTCTGGCGGTAATTTACCATAAGGAGCTAACCAAATTTTTGCTGGTACAGTAACCTGCCCCAATGTATTACGCTGTGGTTTTATACGAACAACTTTATGGCCAGGTTTCATTTTACCGGTACGTAATTTTGGACCACCTAAATCCATCATTATTTTACAAGTATCTTCCTCCTCTTTAATATTAGTTATAATTTGTTTCCAAATTTCCTCATCATCGTGCGCACAATTTACACGTGCACAATTCATTCCTAATTTTAATAAAGATGTTGTAAAATTTTTATCTGAAGCCGCAATTGTTGGTTGTGTAACCAATATACTTGTTTTTCTATTATTTTTTTTAGGGCCAAATAATGCTTTCGAATTAACTTTTAGCAGTTTTTTTGCTTCTTTATTGGTTAAAAACAACTCGTCTACAACTTCTAACTCTTCAATTTTTAATAAACTATTTACAATGGTTCTAAAATTTAATAAATTGTGAAGAATACTTAATTCCGAACCTCCAGAATTTGGAAAGCCAATTTCAGATAGTTTACTTTGAAACTCATCTACATTAAAACTTCGTAAAGCTAAATAATGAATTAGATTTTTTGCGCTTTTAGCGTAATTAGGGTGAACACTTTCTATTTGTGTTTTATACCGAACCTCATACTCTTGCAGTTTTGCAAGTACTAAATCTATATAATTGTGAATTTCTAGTAGTTTATCTTTGGGAAATAGCATAGTCGTAATTTAACTGATAAAGTTACGACAATTAAAACTTAAAATGAATAAAAATAAGTGAAGCTATTACTTTCTTTTTTGCCCTCTAGTTTTAGGCTTTTTATATTTTTTGGCAATTTCTCTACGATAAGAACCTCCTAAGTTTTTCTTTCTATTTTTTTCCTTTTTCTCGTGAAAAGCAGGTCCGCTTGGTTCATCGCTAGATTTTCTAGAATGTGTTTTTTCTGGTTCTACTTTAGGCATTTCTTCATCTATCATTCTCGAAGAAATTTCAATAGTATCTGGCATATCATCTACATCTATTTCTTTGTTCATTAACAATTCAATTTCTCCTAAATATTCTGCTTCTGTTTCATTAAAAAACGAAATTGCAGTTCCTTCTTGCTCTGCTCTACCAGTTCTACCAATTCTATGAATATAATTTTCTGGCTCTATAGGTACATCAAAATTAATTACGTGGGTTACATCAGTTAAATCCAAACCTCGTGCAATAATATCAGTTGCTATAAGTACACTAAATTTCCCTTTTTCAAAGTTTTTTACAGAACGTAATCTATAATTTTGAGTTTTATTAGAGTGAATAACATTCGAAATACTAGGTAATGTTTCTTCTAATTCTTCAAATAAAATATTAGCCCACTTTTTATTTTTTACAAACACCAATACCTTAATAAAAGTATCTTTATCTTGTAATAAATTAACTAAAAAATTAACCTTTGTATAAAAATTTGGAACAGGGTAAGCTAGTTGTTTAATTGTATCCAAAGGACTACCACTACTCGCTACTTCAATTTTTACTGGCGATTTAAAAAAGTCGTCCAACAAGCCATTAACTTCACTTGTTAATGTTGCTGAAAACAAAATATTCTGACGTTTTTTTGGCAATAAATCTAGCAATGTAATTAATTGGGATCTAAAGCCTAAATTCATCATTTCATCCACCTCATCAATTACTAATTTTTGAATAAACTTTAATTTTAAAATTCCATCTAAAGCTAGATCTAACAATCTACCTGGTGTAGCAACTAAAATATCTTGACCAGCATATACCGTTTGTTTTTGTTTATTCAAATTTGTACCACCGTATACACCCGTAAACCGCACATTAATATATGGCGTTAAGTTTTCAATTTCTTTTATTACTTGCACCACTAATTCTCTTGTAGGAACAACAATTAAAACACGTGGGTGTTTTTGTTCAGAAAAAGTTAATTGGCGTAAAATTGGCAATAAATATGCATATGTTTTTCCTGTACCCGTTTGGGCAATTCCAACCATATCTTTACTACTCATAATTACATTAAAAGCTTGTTGTTGAATTGGAGTTGGAGTTTCAACACCCATTTCATTTAAAGCATCTAGTAAAAAACGGTTTAAATTTAAATCAGAAAATTTCATTTGCTTGTAGTTTTTTGCAAATATAAACTATTATTACAGTTCAAAAATTTTCAACCTATTATAATGCCTTCATATCTTTTATTTCTTCATTTTCTGAAGGTAAACATTCAATTTCACCTTAAAAAGATATAAAAACAAGAAAATTAAAACTATTTTTTTATTAAATAATAAAACTCACGCTCTAACTCGTATTTCATTCTTTTAGCACTTCTTCGCATAAAAACATATGGAATACCAAACATAAAAGCTCCATGTATTAAAATAAAAGGCAATGCAAAACCTACTCCATTTCCTTCAATATTATCAGCCATAAAAAAGGCTCCAATAAATATTGTATAAAACACAACTCCAATAATGTAAAAAGGAATCATCATATTGCTAAAACCATTTACTTCAGTTTCTACAATTAGTTTCTCATTTTTTTGTGAGAAATTCCCTTTTGCAATTGCAAAATTCATATTCATATCAAAAAGTCGTTTTCTTCTTTTTATCTTAAAGCCATTGAAGTCAACTTGTCCTTTATATTCATTTTTACTTGAAGAAAAAATATCAAAAGTATCTGAAAATATTCCAGTATCTCCTTCGTCTACATGTTTTTTTAATATTGAAACAAAATCAAATTTCTGAATTTCTAATTCTACAGTAAAATATTCAATTAGTTTTATCTTTTCTAAAAAATCTTTCATAGTGTTTTTTAATAATATCCTGAATAAAACTCCTCTCTACTTTTCTTCTTCAAAAAGAAGTTTTGTATTTGGGTCCAACTCAATGTATTTAACATCTCCTTTTGCTTCAATTTCGTAAGCATACGATTTATTTTGAACTTCAATAGTTTTTATTTCTGAACTTCCATCCTTATAATACAATGCTATTTCTAACGGAAATTCAAAAGGTTTTTCTTGTAACTGCTCTACTGTTAATCTTAATTTTTTTCTGAAATAAATAAAATCAGTTTTTAAAATAGGGTGTCCAACATTAAATAACCATTGATTAAAAAACAACTCTAAACTCTTGCCAGAAACTTGCTCCATAACCTGTTTAAAATCTTTTGTTGAAGCATTTTTAAACTTATAAGTATTATAATATTCTTTAATTCCTTGCCAAAATAATTCATTTCCAATTTTGTCTCGTAACATATGTAAAACCCAAGCTCCTTTTTGGTAGGAGTTTGCGTTTAGCAACTTCATAAAGTCTTTTGTTTTTCCGTCTACAACAGGAGTTTTAGATTGTTTATAAAAGCTTAATACTTTAGATTTCTCTTTACGCAATCTAGTTTTAAAAACTTCATCACCATGCTTTTCTAACATATACAAATCGGTTAAATAGGTTGCAAAACCTTCGCTTAACCATAAATGAGACCAATCTATTTCAGTTGCCGAATTACCAAACCACTGATGTACAATTTCGTGAGCAATTAAGTCTTCGTGCTCTTGTTTACCTGTTACAGATTCTTCAAAATAAAATATATTACCAGCATTTTCCATACCTCCAAAACGAGTTTTAGACTGCACGTTTGCTAATTTTTGATATGGATACTCTCCAATTTTTTCAATAAAAAAATCAAGAACGCTTTTAGCTATTTCAAAATCGTGAAAACCATTTTCTTTAGTTTGTGGATACACCCAAGTAGAAACTGGTACATTTTGAACTTCACCAATATTTTGAATAGCAAATTTAGCAATTCCAACAACCATTACTTTAGTTGGTAGCGGTACTTCGGTTTTAAAATAATACTGCTTTCTTTTTTCAGAAATATTAGTTTCTTCAACCATAAAACCATTTGCAATTGCTTGATAATGATTTGGTGCTTTTATAATATATTCTACCGTAGCTTTATCTGATGGATGATCTACACATGGAAACCAGTTTTTAGCTCTATTTGGCCAGTTATCTCCAAAAAAAGTTCTATCTCCGTGTAAGTTTTTACTTATTACCAAACCATCTTTTGGTTCTCCTTTATACTTAATTTTATAGGTGTATGTTAAATTTGGAAAATTATGTTTTGGATAAATAATTAGTTTATTATTTAATTGTTTAAAATTTACCTCTACATTATTTTGATAAATGGAATCTACCTTCATTCCTTTGCCAGATACAGAATCACGTTCAACCAAATCTAAATAGAATTCGTTGGCTGCTTGTTTAAACTGTAAATTCACATTTATATTAGCATTAATTACATTTGTAGAATCGTTAACCTCTAAAGTTAATTTGTAATGTTCTACATCTATAATTTTGTATTGTGGATTGTTATATTGAGCCTTAAGTATTGAAATACTACCAATAAAAAGAGCTATAAAAAGTTTAAATTTCATTCTAAAAAAGTTTCTAAACGCTAATTTAATCAAATTCATACAAACAAAACATATGTTTTAGCGCTCAAAACTTAAGTTTACGCTAAAAAACAAGGCTAATTTGATACAAAATAATAATTAGCTTTATTTTTAGTTTATACTTCTTATCTTTACACTCTTATTAAAATAAAAAACCTGAGAAATGGATTACGGAAAAGAATTTAAAAAGTTTGCGACTCAACACCATGGTATCAACAGTATGTACTATGATAAAATTGTGAGTAACGTAACGCCATATATTATGGAAGAGCGCCAATTAAACATTACACAAATGGATGTTTTCTCGCGTTTAATGATGGACAGAATTATATTTTTAGGAACAGCAATTGACGATTATGTAGCTAACATAATACAAGCTCAATTGTTATTTTTAGAAAGTGTAGATAACTCTAAAGATATTTCAATTTACATTAATTCTCCTGGAGGAAGTGTTTACGCTGGGTTAGGAATGTATGATACTATGCAGTTTATTAAGCCAGATGTTGCTACAATTTGTACAGGTATGGCAGCTTCTATGGGGGCAGTTTTAATGTGTGCAGGAGAAAAAGGAAAACGTTCTGCGTTGCCACACTCTCGCATTATGATCCACCAACCTTTAGGTGGTGCACAAGGACAAGCTAGTGATATTGAAATTACGGCTCGTGAAATTATAAAATTAAAAGACGAATTATACCAAATTATTTCTAAACATTCTGGTCAAACTATGGAAAAAGTACACGCTGATTCTGATAGAGATTATTGGATGAAGGCTAATGAAGCTAAAGAATACGGTATGATTGATGAAATTTTAATGCGTAAATAATAAACATTAAAATTTTAAACGAATAATAAGATTATGGCAAAAGATGAAGTTTTAGAATGCTCGTTTTGTGGTAGAAAAAAACCAGAAACTGATTTATTAATTGCTGGTTTAGATGCGCATATTTGTGATAAATGTATAGAACAAGCTCACGGTATTGTTGCTGAAGAAATTGCAGGAAAAAGCGATACTTCTTTAGCATCGGAATTGATTGTAAAAAAACCTATGGAAATCAAGGCTTTTTTAGATCAATATATGATTGGGCAAGAAGATGCAAAACGTGTAATGGCGGTTGCCGTATATAACCACTATAAAAGATTGCTTCAACCTAACACAAAGGAAGAAGATGATATTGAAATTGAAAAAAGTAATATAATTGTAGTTGGTGAAACTGGTACAGGTAAAACTTTAATTGCTCGTACAATTGCAAAAATGTTAAATGTTCCTTTTTGTATTGTTGATGCTACTGTTTTAACCGAAGCTGGTTATGTTGGTGAAGATGTTGAAACTATTTTAACACGTTTACTTCAAGCTGCGGATTATGATGTTGCAAAAGCAGAAAGAGGAATTGTTTTTATTGATGAAATAGATAAAATTGCACGTAAAGGTGATAACCCTTCGATTACTAGAGATGTTTCTGGTGAAGGTGTGCAACAGGCTTTATTAAAACTATTAGAAGGTTCTACAGTTAATGTACCACCAAAAGGAGGTAGAAAACACCCAGATCAAAAATTTATTGAAGTAAATACTAAAGACATTTTATTTGTTGCCGGAGGTGCATTTTCTGGTATAGATAGAGTTATTAGTAAACGTTTAAACAGACAAGCTGTTGGTTACGGCGCTTCTATAAAAGTTGATAAAGTAGACGAAGAAAACTTATTACAATATATTATTCCTAGCGATTTAAAATCGTTTGGTTTAATTCCAGAAATAATAGGTCGTTTACCTGTTTTAACACATATGAATCCGTTAGACGCTAATACATTAAGAGCAATTTTAACAGAGCCTAAAAATTCAATTATTAAACAATACCAAAAACTATTTAAAATGGATGGTATTGATTTTTCTATAAATGAAAGTGCTTTAAGTTATATTGTAGACAAAGCCGTTGAGTACAAATTAGGTGCTCGTGGTTTACGTTCTTTGTGTGAAGCAATACTAACTGATGCTATGTTTGAAATGCCTAGTTCAGAAGAAAAATTACTAAAAATAAACAAGAAATATGCTGAAGATAAGATTAATAAATCTACGCTTAAAAAGTTAAAAGCAGTTTCTTAATTCGTTTTAAAATATAAAAAAATCACCTGTTATTTTAATAGGTGATTTTTTATTTAATTTTGTATTTTAGAACACTAAAAATTACCCAATACATTGATTAACAGAAGTACCATAGACAAAGTTTTTGAAACCGCTCGTGTTGAAGAGGTTATTGGTGAATTTGTTCAGCTTAAAAAATCGGGAAGTAGCTTTAAAGGTTTAAGTCCGTTTTCTGAAGAAAGAACACCTTCATTTATGGTATCGCCTGTAAAAGGTATTTGGAAAGATTTTAGTACTGGTAAAGGTGGTAATTCAGTTTCATTTTTAATGGAACACGAACACTACTCCTACCCTGAAGCTATTAGATATTTAGCAAATAAATACAATATTGAAATTGAAGAAACCGAACAAACAGACGAACAAAAGCAACAAGCTGATGAACGTGAAAGTATGTTTATGGTTTCGGAATATGCTAGAGATTATTTTAAGGATATTATTCATAATAATCCGCAAGGAAAAGCTATTGGTTTAAGTTACTTTAAAGAACGTGGTTTTACTGATGAGATTATTGATAAATTTCAATTAGGTTACTCTTTAGACGAATGGGAAGCCTTTACTACGGAAGCTTTAAACAAAGGTTACAATTTAAAATATTTAGAATCTACAGGTTTATCTATTGTAAAAAATGATGGCCCAAGAGCAAAACAATTCGACCGTTTTAAAGGCCGTGTTATGTTCCCGATACATAGTATGAGTGGACGAGTTTTGGGATTTGGTGGTAGAATTTTATCCAACGATAAAAAAGCTGCAAAGTATTTAAACTCGCCAGATAGTGATATTTACCACAAGAGTAATATTTTATATGGTATTTATTACGCAAAGCAAACAATTTCAAAAGAAGACAATTGTTTTTTGGTGGAAGGTTATACTGACGTTATTCAGTTTTATCAAAGTGGTGTTCATAATGTTGTAGCATCTTCTGGTACTGCACTTACCGAGCAACAAATTCGTTTAATAAACAGGTTAACAAAAAACATTACCATACTTTTTGATGGTGATGCTGCTGGAATTAGAGCATCCTTACGTGGTATTGATTTAATTTTGGAACAGGGAATGAACGTTAAAGTTTTAATGTTTCCTGATGGTGAAGACCCAGATAGTTTTGCTAAAAAAGTTTCGAGCGAAGAATTAAAAGAATATTTAAATAACAATGCGCAAGATTTCATCAACTTTAAGGTTTCCTTACTGATGGAAGATGCTAAAAATGATCCTGTTAAAAAAGCAGGCTTAATTAGAGATATTGTTATTAGTATTTCAAAAATTCCAGATAGAATTCAGCAAGAGGTTTACCTTCAAGAATGTTCTAAAATTATGGACATTTCTGAAAGTGTTTTATTTAGTGAACTTGCACAACTAAATAACAAACAGCAGCGCTCTACAAAACCAAAATCTTCTTTTTCAGGACAACAAAACCGAGGTTCAATTAGCGGTAATACGCAAGATCCTAATCAGCCGCCAATAGATGCTCTATACCCTGAAGCTTTTCAAGTACATAAAAACAAACCTATTGAAAAGTTTAACGAACTTAGTAAATACGAAAAAGAAATTATAAAAATATTGTTGTTATACGGCAATAACGAAGTAGATTTTGTAGATTTTATTGCTGGTGACGAAGTAGATGATGAGGAAGTTCAATTATTAAAAAAAATTGAGTTTACCAATGTAATTTCAAAAGAGATTTACTTAAACTTACAACAAGACGAAATTGAATTTACCGATGAGAAATTCAGGCAAATTTATTTTGATATTATTCATCAATTAAATCAAAATGAAACTATTTCTATAGATACGCTTGTAAACCATACAAATATGGAAGTAGCTAATATTGTTACTAATATATTAATGGAAGATGAAAAACATACCATTAGCGATTGGAGTAGAAAAGAAATTGTTGTAAAAAGCAAAGAAAGTAATCTTTCTAAAATGGTACTTGACGCCATATATAACTTGCGCCGAATATTAATAGATCAAAAAATAAAATCTATAATATCTGGTGAAGATGAAGTTATTGAAAGAGAACAAATGTTAGAACAAATAATGAACTACACCAGTCTTAAAAAACAATTAGCCGAACGATTAAATAGAGTTATATAACTCTATTTTAAATCTGCAGGAATTTCACAAACTGGAATTGGATCCATTTTATGTTTATTAGCTCTATTTCTTTGACTATAAATAGTAAAAACTTCTTTTTGTCTTCCTTCAAAATCGTTAATAGTTTTACCTTCATCGGCAACGTTCATAGCCCATTCAAGTTCATCATAACTTGCACCAATTTGGTCTTCATCGGTTCTACTATCTCCAAATAAACCATCTGTTGGTTTTGCCACTTGTATTGAAGCAGGAACTTCTAATACCTTAGCAATTTTATAAACTTCACTTTTCATTAAATCAGCAATTGGGCTTAAATCTACACCACCATCACCATATTTTGTATAAAAACCAACACCAAAATCTTCTACTTTATTACCTGTACCAGCTACTAATAAACCGTGTAAACCTGCTAAGTAATATAAATTTGTCATACGTAAACGAGCTCTTGTATTAGCTAAAGATAAATTTACTGTAGCTTTATCATCCGTTACAGGTATTACCTTTTTATACTCTTCGAACGTGTTTGTTAAATCTATTTCTATTGAAGTTACCTTATAAAAACGCTCTTGTAATTGATTTATATGCTCTTTTGCTCTAGAAACTTGGTTTGCTCCTTGATGTATTGGCATTTCAACACATAAAACAGGAAAACCAGTTTTTGCACATAATGTAGATGTTACTGCAGAGTCAATACCTCCAGAAATTCCAATAACAAAACCATTTACACCAGCATTTGTTGCATAATCTTTTAACCAACCTACAATATGTTCAACCACTTTTTCTGCATTCATAATAAAACTAATTTAGTATTTTTAACGTTTTTAAAATAGAATCGTAAATATAAAAATTAATGAATAAATTTTTAGCCGTAATAATTATTTTATTTTTCGCTATTTCATGTCAAGATAAAGAAAGTAAAGCTATAGACGTTTCGAACATTAATGCAACGGCAAAAGTTGTAAGGTTCGATCAATTGTTTTACAATGCTTCCTCAGAAAATTTAAATGAAGTTAAAAAAAGGTTTCCCTACTTATTTCCAGCTCAAAATAACGACAGTATTTGGTTAAATAAAATTAAAAATGAGCAAGAATTATTTCAACAAGTAAGCAATAAATTTAATAATTTTTCTTCGGAACAAAAGGAATTAGAACAGCTGTTTAAACATATAAAACACTACCAACCTAGCTTTAACGAACCAAAAACTATTACTTTAATTACCAATTTAGATTACCAAAACAAAATTATTTATGCAGATAGTTTATTACTAGTTTCTCTAGATATGTATTTAGGTAGTGAAAACAAAGTTTATAACGATTTTCCAAAATATCTATCAAAAAACTATAATAAAAGTCGCTTAGTAATAGATGTTGCTGAATCCATAGCTTCAAACTATTTAATTAAAGAACGAAACAGAGAATTTATAACAGCTATTATTAACGAAGGAAAAAAAATGTTTTTAATTGATAGTTATTTACCTAACAAAACTGATTTTGAAAAAATTGGTTATACACAAAATGAATTTGAATGGGCTGAAACTAACGAAGCTATGATTTGGAAATATTTTATCGAAAACAAATTGCTTTTTAGTACAAAAACCGATTTAAACGAACGTTTTATAGCAAACGCACCTTTCTCTAAATTTTATATAGATATTGATAAAGAATCTCCTGGCAGAATTGGTGTTTATTTAGGTTGGCAAATTGTAAAAGCATTTTCGAAAAATAATAATGTAACTTTGCACCAGCTTTTAGAAACAAATGCTAACGAAATTTTCAAAAAATCTAAATACAAACCAAAAAAATAATGGCTATATCACAAAAATCTAAAATTGAATTTACAGTAGGCTTAGACGAAAACAAGGTTCCTGAAGAAATGCATTGGTCTGCAGATGACGGAACAATAAAAGATGCTGAAGCAAAAGCTTTAATGATTTCTGTTTGGGATCCGAAAACTAAAGATACTCTTAGAATGGATTTATGGACTAAAGATATGCCTTTAGATGAAATGAAAAAGTTTTACCACCAAACATTGGTTTCTATGGCAAACTCCTTTGAAATGGCAACAAACGACAATAAAATGGGTGCAACTATGCGAGATTTTTGCGACTATTTTGCAGAAAAATTAGAGTTGATAAAAAAATAATTACGCCTTTTTTATTGCGTCAATAATTTCTTTATAATCTTCTGGATTATTTACAAAATCTTTATCTGAAACATCTATAATTAAAGAGTTTAAACTCTCTTGTGTTTTTATAAAGCCTACATAACCGTTATGAATTTTATCTAGATATTCTGCTGCTATGTTTTGCTCATAATCTCTACCTCTTTTCTTAATATTTTCGAGTAATCGAGGAGTGTTTTGGTATAAATAAATGTACAAATCTGGTTTAGAAATCTCCTTATACATAATATCAAACATTCTACGATACAGTAAATACTCTTCTTTAGCTAAGGAAACCTGTGCAAAAATTAACGACTTAAAAATATAATAGTCAGACACAATAAAGTTTTTAAACAAATCGAATTGTCCTAAATCATCAGAAAGTTGCTGATATCTATCTGCTAAAAAACTCATTTCCAACGGAAAAGCATAACGCTCCATATCTTTATAATACTTTGGTAAAAAAGGATTATCAGCAAAACGCTCTAGAATTACCTTCGCATTAAATTGCTCAGAAATCATTTTAGATAATGTGGTTTTACCTGCCCCAATATTTCCTTCTATAGCAATGTAATTGTATTTTTCGGAAATAGATACCGGTTTTTCTAGCTTTAAATCAGTTTTTTCAATCGCAGTATCATCAACACAAGCATTGGCACAAACACTAATTCGTTTATGCTCTATTGGATGTATAAAATTTGGAGCAATTTCTGCTAAAGGAATCATTACAAATTTTCGCTTCAACATTTCTTTATGAGGCACAATTAAATCTTTTGAAAAAATAATTTCATCTTCAAAAAATAAAATATCAATATCTATTGGCCTTGCTTCATATGTTGACTTAGATTTTTTATTTCTACCCAATAAATTTTCAATATTTTGAAGTTTAAGTAGTAAATTTTCAGGATTTAAACTTGTAGAAACTTTAATACAAATATTATAAAAATTGTCACTTTCAAAACCCCAAGATGCAGTTTTATAAACACACGATATTTTTTGAACTAAACCAACAATTTCACCAATATTATCAACGGCTAGTTGTAAGTTTTCAAACTTATTTCCTTGATTACTTCCAAGCGATAAATATGTGGTTCTTAAAATTTGCATAAACGAGGTACAAAGAAAAGAAAAGTATAAGATAAAAACATATCTTTGTTACTCAACTTATAAACATTTGACAAAATATTTGTCTATTCAAAAAGTAAAATTAATATGAAATTTTTAAGAAACTTACTAGCTGCTATTTTTGGTACGTTAATAGCTCTAGGACTTATTTTAGTACTATTTATTGGAATTGCCGCCATATCAGGAAGTTCGGACAAAGTAACCGTAAAAAAGAACTCCATTCTAAATTTAAAAATGAAAACCATTGTTAAGGATTTTGCTCCAAAAAGCGATGATCCTTTTGAACAAATTTTTAAAATGAGTGATAAAAAGGTAGGTTTGAACCAACTACTTAACGCTATTGAAAATGCAAAAACAGACGAAAACATTAAAGGTATAAACATACATACTTTAGGTATAAACGCTGGAGTTGCCCAAACGCAAACTTTGAGAGACAAATTGGTAGACTTTAAAGAATCGGGTAAATTTATTTATGCTTATGCAGATGTTTACGACCAAAAATCTTATTACTTAAGTTCTGTTGCAGATTCTATTTATGTAAATCCAATTGGAGCTGTAGATTTTAAAGGTTTATCTGGAGAAGTACTTTATTACAAAGATTTTCAAGATAAAACAGGTATGAAAATGGAGGTTATTCGCCACGGAAAATACAAAAGTGCTGTTGAACCATATTTGTACAATGAAATGAGTGAAGCAAATAGAGCTCAAACTTTAGCTTTTTTAAACTCAATTTGGAATGAATTGATTGATGATATTGCGGAAAGTAGAAATATTTCAACAGAAAAATTAAATACAATTGCAGATAATTTATTAGGAAGAAATGCAGATTTAGCAATTGAAAACAACTTAGTTGACAAAGCCATTTATTTTGATGAATATGTGAGCACGTTAAAATCTTTAGTTGGTATTGAAAACGACGATACTTTAAACACCATTGATATTGAAAGCTACATATCTACAGGTAAAGGAAGAATTTCTTCAACAGGATCTGATAAAATTGCTGTTATTTATGCACAAGGTGAAATTATTTACGGAAAAGGTGATGAAGAAAAAATTGGACAAGATTTAATTATAAACGCTCTTAAAAAAGCTAGAAAAAACAAAAAGGTAAAAGCTATTGTGTTAAGAGTTAACTCTCCTGGAGGTAGTGCTCTTGCCAGCGAATTAATGTGGCGAGAACTTGAAATTACTTCCGATTCTTTACCACTTGTAGTATCTATGGGTAATGTTGCAGCATCTGGAGGTTATTATATTGCTTGTAATGCAGATAAAATTTTTGCTGAACCAACAACAATTACAGGATCTATTGGTGTTTTTGGTACAATTCCTAATATTAGCGAATTAGCTGGTAATATTGGTATAAATGCAGAACAAGTAAGTACAAATAAATCGCCAAGCTATAGTGTATTTGAACCTATGACCGAAGAATTTAGAGCAGTTACTAAAGAAGGTGTTGAACAAATTTACACTACCTTTTTAACCAGAGTTGCTAATGGTAGAAATATGACTGTTGAAGAAGTTGATGAAATAGCTCAAGGTAGAGTTTGGAGTGGTACCGAAGCTCTAAAAGTTGGCCTTGTTGATGAGTTAGGTAATTTAGATGATGCAATAGCATATGCGGCTGAATTAGCAGAAACAACAGATTATAAAGTAAGAAACTACCCAAGCTACAAAGTAGATTTCGAAGAAAAGTTTAGCTCTTTCCCTTTTTCAAAAGCTAAAGAAGATATTTTAAAAGAAGAACTTGGAGAAGAAAACTATAAGATTTATAAAAACATAAAACAAATTTCAAATTTAAAAGGAGTACAAGCTAGACTTCCTTATATTTTAGAAATTAAGTAGTTAATTTAACAATTTAGTATGTTAAATTAACATTTAATTAACGATAACGTTTTCGTTAATGATAAAATAGAACACAAACCTGTAAATAATGATGAGCTATTATATTTGCTCTTGCCGTACATTTGTAATGTAATAATTGAGGTTAAGATATTTACAATCTTATTAAGTAGCAATTGAGCACTGGTACTTTTTAGATATTTGGTTAACTTAAAAATGAGATCTTTCGATCTCATTTTTTTTTGCGTTATATTTTAAGACTTATTATTTATGCGAAAGCAATTGTTTCATCTCGTTCCTATACTTTAAAGGACTTTTACCTGTAAATTTTTTAAACAACTTGTTAAAATGCGAAAAATTATTAAATCCGCTTTCAAAACAAATATCTGTAATACTTGTTGGGTTTTCTGCTAATAATTTGGTTGCGTGCACAATTCTAAATTCATTTACAAATTGAGTAAATGTTTTTCCCGTTGCTTTTTTAAAGTATCTACAAAATGCAGGAACCGTCATACTAACCTTTTCTGCAATTTCATCTAAAGGAATTGGTTGTTTAAAGTTTTTACTCACATGCCCAAAAACAATATCTATCTTTTTATTGTCTTGCGGTTCTACTTCAAAAGCAAACCCATCTACATTTAATAATGTATAATGTGGTGTTTGAGCTAAATCTTTTAAAACTTCTAAAAACTTAATAATTCGTTCCAATCCTTCGAACTTTTTAAGCTCTACAATTTTTGGCCCAATTACTTTTTTTGCTTCAACAGAAAATAGCAAACCTTTTTTTGCTCGTTCAAATAAGTTTTTAATAGAAAGTAGTTCTGGCTTATTTAAAAACTCTTCACCTAAAAAATCTTCTTTAAATTGTATAATTGTTTCAGATCCATTAGTTGTAAATCTATCTGTAAAACCACTATGGGGTAAATTTGCACCTAATAATAATAACTGACTGTTATTAAAATAAGATAAATGGCTACCTATATGCCTTTTTCCTTTTGCTTTATTTACATATATAAGTTCTAGCTCCGGGTGAAAGTGCCAAAAAGGTAAATCTCCCTCTATTTTTTCAGTATGCTGCCTAACAGCTAAAGAACTTCCAAATTCAGGATTTATTTTTTTAAAAGTTGGTTTCGTATTTTTCATACAATTTATTATTTACAACAAAATTAATAAAAAAATTGATGATTCTATCTGTTTTTTTCATTTTTATGTTCTATTTTAACTTAACGTTAAATTAACATACGTTACAATGGTAATTAAGCATATAAAATAGAAAAAAGAGAGGTATTTTAGAATAAAAATCGCTCTTACATTTGTACCATAATAGTTTAAAAAACAATATTATGAAAGCACTAATTAAAAAAGTAGTACTAATGGCAGTAATGGTTACTGGCTTAGTAGGTAAGGCAAATGAAAGCGATTTTAATGTAAAAGCGACAGAATTAAATTCTAAACTAATTCAATTTACATTAAATAATTATGATGGAGCTATTGAAGTACAAGTCAAAGACATGTTAAACGTTATTTTACATTCAGAAAATTTCCAAGGAACATATTACTCAAAAAAATTCGACTTAAACACACTACCTCTAGGAACTTATAGGTTCGAGGTAACAGGTGAAACTAAAGTTAAATATTTAACTTTTGAAGTAACAGAAGAAAGCGTTGAGTTTAAAAGTGATATAAATACGGTTATTTACAAACCTGTTACTTTAACAAAAGATAAAAACGTTACCATTACAAAACTAGCTTTAAACAACGAACCTTTAAAAATTGAAGTTTATGACGACAAAAGTGAATTACTTCATACTGAAACTCTAAAAGGAGGTATAGATTTAAAACGTATACTAAGTTTTGTTGAAGTACCTAATGGTGATTACAAAATCTATTTAACAACTAACGGAAAAACATTTATTGAAAATATAAAAATATAATTGTTGTATTATTTTAAGTTTAGATAAAATGGGGCTTTTAATTAAGCCTCATTTTTTTTTCTTAAAAAAGTAACAAAACTAAATGCATACTCATTTTTTTCATCTGCATTGTAAAATTCTCTACTACTTTCTTCCCAAACTTGCATATCAATTTCTGGAAAAAAAGCATCAGCATCAAATGTATGATGTACAAAAGTTAAATCTAACTTATCTGCAACTTCTAGGGCTTGCTTATAAATTTCTGCTCCACCCAAAATAAAAGGATTCTCATCAGCCTTGGCTGCTTCAATAGCTTCAGCCAAAGAATGCACAATTACACAACCTTCTGCTTTATATTTTTTATTTCTTGTAATAACTATGTTTACTCTATTTGGTAGTGGTCTACCCAAAGATTCGTAAGTTTTTCTACCCATTATAACATGGTGTTTAGATGTAACTTGTTTAAACCTTTTTAAATCTGCTGGTAAATGCCAAATTAATTTATTGTCTTTACCTAAAGCATTATTATTTGCAATTGCTGCTATAATTGTTATCATTAATTTTCTTTATTAATTTGTGGATTCTCGCTTTCCTTTACTTCTGCAGCAAATTGTTCGCTTTCTGCTTTAATTTGCGCCTCTTTTGCAATAGCTTTTTCCATTTTAGCAATTTTCAATTCTTGTTTTAAAACTAACTTATCTGTTTGAATACGCTCCCACTCTTTACCCATAAACTTATTGGTAACAAATACATTTACAAAATGTAACACCCAAAAGAAAAGCCATAAAATAATTGCCCAAACAAACCAGTCTTTTAATATCAACTCACCAACATTTAATACTTTATTTAATACTATTAAAAATATTGAACCTACTAAAAATAATACAAAATGAAAATACAAACGTTTTTTTTGCTTAACACGTTTTCTTGCATTTTCATATAACTCGTGATGTTCGTTATTTGCCATACTTAATTATTTTATAATGCTAAAATAATAAATTAATATCTTCTTTTATTTATATCATCATTCATTCCTTTAAAAGGATCTTTTTTTGCTCCTTGAGCAACTCTAAAAGCAATTGGCAAAGAATATTTAATACCTACAACATTACCCATATGATAAGCTGGTGCAACAATTTCAATTGTTTTAACAACTCTTATAGCTTCAGCAGTTAATTTTTTATGAGGAGCTCTAGCTTTTACATCTACTATTTCTGCTTTGTGGTTAATTTTAAACATAACATAAATTCGTTTAACTCCTGGAGATAATTTCAGCTCTCTAGCCAAATTTGAATTAAAGTTTCTATTTACATGTGAAGTTATAGCGTCTTGCAAACATTTTTTTAAACTAGTAAAGCTTTTAGATTTTTCACACCCTTTTGCAATAGGAACCAACATATTAGAAATATAATTGCTACATTCTATGCTGTTTTTAAAATCATTAGCAACAATTACAGTAAAACTATACGTGCTTAACTTATGTATAGGTGTTGGAATGTTTAGTTTTTCTACAGGATATTTTTTAAAAACTTTAATTAATTGCTCATTCAATTCTTCATTTTTTGCTGTAGAAGATATACTTTCCATTCTACCTTTTTTATCTAACGAAAAACTAATGCGAACACTACTTCTAAAATCATCAATTTCTTCTTTATCAATTAAAGACTGCGGAATTCTCTCTTTAAAATATTTTGATAAATTATTAGATGGTGAAGTTTTATACAACCACGATTCTAACAATCTTTTTTCAGAAGTATATAACTTATAAGAATAACCAACAGGTTTATTATTAAAAGTTGCGGGTAAAATTTGGCCGTAATTATAACCATTTAAAATGGTATTAATTTCATTTTTTAAAGCGTTATTTTCAGCGTTGTTTGAAGTACTTACTTTTCCATTATTATCAAAATTTAGCTTAATTTCAATTCCTCTATAAGCATTTACTCCACTTTTATTATTGCCTAAAACAGCAAATGGTACATATTGTTCCTCTTTTTTCAAATTTAAATTCGCAAATTTTGCACTATCAATATTTGCCGTTAAGTATTGCAGAAGTTTCTTTTTTATACATTGATTATAGCTTTTAAGATCAATATGTTTATCACAATTTATACAAATTGGAGGTGTTTCATGTAAAACAACGGAACTACATTTTAAAACACCACTATTATTAACATTTTCAATTAGCTGAAGTGAGAATTTATGAAAAGCACTATTCTTTTTAATAGAAACTTTGTTAAAATCTAATTTATTAAATGCATATTTAATCTTGGTTTTTAAAAATTTATTTGAAGCGTTAGTTTCAATATTACCTACTATTCCATCTACCAAGTTAAATTCAACATAAATCTTCTTTTTGGATTTAGATAATTTCTCTTTTGAAATTATTTCAGAAGTTAAATATTTTTTAAAATGATTGTAAAAGTAATTATCAGTTCCTGGGTTAGTATAGGTATCCCATTTATCAACATTATTCAATGCAGACTCTTTATCTACTTGTCCAAAAGAAAATGTAATTGAACAAATAAATAGAAAAGTTAAAATATTTTTCATAGCTAATAAAATTATTATTTTAAAAATCTATACCGATACTTTCCCTTTAATATGTGGGTGTGGGTCGTAGTCTTCTACAGTAAAGTCATCGTAAGTAAAATCGAATATGTTTTTAACATCAGGATTTATTTTCATTGTTGGCAATGATCGTGGCTCTCTAGATAGTTGCAAATTTATTTGATCTATGTGATTGTTATATATGTGTGCATCTCCAAAAGTATGCACAAAATCTCCAGGCTCTAAACCACAAACTTGCGCCATCATCATATTTAATAAAGCGTAAGATGCAATATTAAATGGTACTCCTAAAAATATATCCGCACTGCGTTGGTATAACTGACAAGACAATTTACCATCAGTAACATAAAACTGAAAAAATGCATGACAAGGTGGCAAAGCTGCTTTACCATTTGAAACATTTTCTGAAAACGAAACAGAAGTATCTGGCAACACGCTTGGATTCCAAGCAGTAACAATCATTCTTCTACTATCTGGATTTGTTTTAATAGTCTCAATAACTTCAGTAATTTGGTCTATCCCCTCACTATTCCAATTTCTCCATTGGTGTCCGTATACTGGCCCTAAATCTCCATTTTCATCAGCCCAAGCATCCCAAATTTTTACATTGTTTTCTTTTAAATACTCAATGTTGGTTTCGCCTTTTAAAAACCATAACAACTCGTGAATAATAGATTTTAAATGCAACTTTTTAGTAGTTAACATCGGAAAACCTTCACTTAAATCAAAACGCATTTGATAGCCAAATACACTTTTTGTTCCCGTTCCTGTTCTATCTTCTTTTCCAATACCGTTATCTCTAACGTGTTTTATTAAATCTAAATATTGTTTCATTATGCTATAAACCCTTTATCCTTTACCAATAACTACCCTAAAATCATACCTGCTATTGTAGCAGATAATAACGATGCTAATGAACCACCTAATAAGGCTCTCATTCCAAATTCTGACAATAACTTACGTTTACCAGGCGCTAAAGATCCAATACCTCCAATTTGAATTCCTATAGAAGCAAAGTTTGCAAAACCACATAACATATACGTTGCCATAATTACCGATTTATTATATGTAAAGTGAGATGCACTTGTTACATCTTTTAACCCTGCTAATTGAATATATCCAACAAATTCACTTGCTGCTAATTTTATACCCAGTAATTGCCCCATCATCATTACATCTTCTTTTGCTACACCAATTAACCACATTAATGGCGCAAAAACAATTCCTAAAATAGATTCAATAGAAAATGATTTATATGGAGTGTATTCTGCTAACAAACTGTTTAAACCAGTATAGTAACCAATTTTACCAAAACCGTAATTTATCATTGCTATAAAAGCTATAAAAACAAGTAACATTGCTGCTACGTTTACGGCTAATTTTAAACCTTCTGTTGTTCCGTTAGAAATTGCATCTAATACATTTGATCCTATTTTTTCTTGTGAAACACTTACATCAGTATTTACTTTTTCAGTTTGTGGACATAACATTTTTGAAATTACAATTGCTCCTGGTGCCGCCATTACTGATGCTGCTAATAAATGCTTTGCAAAAACCAATCTTAAAGCAGGATCTTCTCCTCCTAAAAAACCAATATAAGCTGCTAAAACACCACCTGCAACTGTTGCCATTCCACCAATCATTACCAATAAAATTTCAGAACGAGTCATACGTTCCAAGTAGGCTTTAATCATTAATGGAGCTTCAGTTTGCCCTAAAAATATATTTCCAGCAACTGATAAACTTTCAGCACCAGATATTTTTAATAATTTAGTTAATAACCAAGCTAAACCTTGTACAACCTTTTGAATAATCCCTAAATAAAACAGTAACGATGTTAATGCAGAAAAGAAAATTATAGTTGGTAAAACCTGAAAGGCGAAAATAAAACCGTATGATTCTGTATTCATCATTCCTCCTAGTAAAAACTCACTTCCAGCTCTTGTAAAATCTAATATTTTAATAAAAACACCACCAACAAATTCAAAAGTTGCTTGTATAAAAGGTACTTTTAAAACTCCAACAGCTATTAATAATTGAGCTGATAAACCAGCTCCTACAGTTTTCCAATTTATTGCTTTTCTATTACTACTAAATAAATAGGCCACAATCAATAATGAAAACATACCTAAAACCCCTCGCCATAACGATGTTATAGAAAATCCTTGATTAGGTATTATGGTTTGCTGAATTGTTTCTTGGGCGTTAAATGTAAGCGTGCAAAAAAAAAGTAATGCAGATAAACTTATTTTTTTTATCATTTTATGATCGTTTATTTATTTCATCTCTAATTTTAGCAGCCAATTCGTAGTCTTCATTTTGAACTGCTTTTTCTAATTTTTCAGTTAGTTGTTTCAAAGTATCTTTTGAAAACGTACTATCTTCAGCTTCCACCTCTTCATCTTCAATTAAATCATCTAAACTAAATTCTCCTTCGCTTACTTCTTCATCCTCTTCATTTATTTTTAAATAAATCCCTGCTTTATCTAAAATATTCTCGTAAGTAAAAATTGGAGCATCAAACCTTGTAGCCAGAGCAATTGCATCTGATGTTCTAGTATCAATAATTTCTTCAATACCATCACGTTCGCAAATTAGGCTCGAGTAAAAAACACCGTCTACTAACTTATGTATAATAACTTGTTTTATTACAATTTGAAACCTATCTGCAAAGCTTTTAAAAAGATCGTGGGTTAAAGGTCGTGGAGGTTTTATTTCTTTTTCAAGTGCTATTGCTATAGATTGTGCTTCAAAAGCTCCAATAACAATGGGTAAGGTTCTAGAACCATCCACCTCACTTAAAACCAATGCATATGCCCCACTTTGTGTTTGACTGTAAGAAATACCTTTTATGTTAAGTCTAACTAAACTCATAAATTAAAATTAAAAAAAGGCTGTCTGATTAAAGGACAAAGGTCCAATTATCAGACAGCCTTTTAGGAGGCACAATTTAGTAAAATTATGCGTTATTCTCCTTAAAATTTTTCAACTTTTCTATAAGTTTTGGAACTACTTCAAAAGCATCGCCAACAATACCATAATCTGCTGCTTTAAAGAAAGGCGCTTCAGGGTCTGTATTTATAACAACTTTTACTTTAGAAGAGTTTATTCCAGCTAAATGTTGAATTGCTCCAGAAATACCAATTGCTATGTATAAATTCGAAGCTACAGGCTTACCTGTTTGCCCAACGTGCTCACTATGAGACCTCCAACCTAAATCCGAAACTGGTTTAGAACAAGCTGTTGCAGCTCCAAGAACCTCTGCTAACTCTTCTACCATTCCCCAGTTTTCTGGTCCTTTTAATCCTCTACCCCCAGAAACCACAATGTCAGCATCTGCAATGGTAATTTTACCTGTTGTTTGTTCTATTGAAGTAGAGCTAACTCCACTTTCTATTACAGATGGTGAAAACTCTTCAATTGTTCCAGCAACTTCACCTTCAACTAAACCATAAGAATTTTTAGCTAAAGCAATTACTTTAACATCTGTAGTAATTTGTGTGTTATTAAACCCTTTACTTGAAAATGCTTTTCTTTTAACTGTAAATGGTGCTGTACTACTTGGTAAAGCCACAACATTACTAGCAAAACCAGCATTTAAACTCACTGCCACCATTGGTGCAACATACAATCCATTTGCATTTGATTCTACTACAACAACTGCTGCACTTTCTTTTTCTGCGGCTTGCTGAATTACATTTGCATAAATTTTTGCATTAAATGTTTTTAACGCATCGTTAGTTACTGAAAGTACTTTTTCAGCCCCATATGTATATAATTGGTTTGGTTCATTAGCATTAATTGCCAATACAACCATATTTGTTCCTAATTGTTCTGCTACTTTTTTTCCGTATGCTACTACTTCAAACGTAGATTTTTTTAATTTTCCTTCCGAAGATTCGGCTACTACTAAAACTGACATATATTATTTTGATGTTAGATTAGACATTAATTAAATTACTTTGGCTTCGTTATGCAATAAGTTTACTAACTCATCTACATTATCCGCATCAACTATTTTACAAGCCGATTTTGCTGCTGGCTTTTCAAATGAAGTTGTTTCTGTTGAAACAGCTGCTCCAATAGGTTCTGCAACAGTTAATGGTTTTTTACGAGCCATCATAATACCGCGCATATTAGGAATTCGAAGATCTTTTTCTTCTACTAACCCTTTTTGTCCAGCTACTACCAATGGTAAACTCGAAGCTAAAACTTCTTTTCCTCCATCAATTTCTCTAGAAACAGTTGCTGTTTCTCCTTCAATTTCAAGACCAATACAAGCATTTACAAAGTTATAATCAAGTAAAGTTGCTAACATTCCAGGAACCATACCGCCATTATAATCTATAGATTCTTTTCCTGTTAACACTAAATTAAAAGATCCATTTTTTACAATCTCAGCTAGTTCTTTCGCTACTGCTAATCCATCGGTTGCTTCAGCATTAACTCTAATAGCATCATCAGCTCCAATTGCTAATGCTTTTCTTAAAGTAGCTTCTGTTGACGCATTACCAACATTTACTACGGTAACGCTAGCTCCTTGTTTTTCTTTAAACCACATTGCTCTTGTAAGTGCAAATTCATCGTAAGGGTTAATTACAAATTGCACTCCATTAGAATCAAACTTCGTGTCGTTTTCAGTAAAATTAATTTTTGATGTAGTGTCAGGTACGTGACTAATACAAACTAATATTTTCATACTTCGTTAAGTTTAAATTTTTAATAAAATTAAGGTGTTTTTGATTTTTAATCGCTACGAATGTACTAAAAAAAATTAAATTACTATGCGTGCATAGTAAAATAATATCCAATATTCTATATTTTTGATTGTAAAACGCTTGATTATTATGTATTTTCGCAATTCTTAAAATAAAAATAAATGAAGACATTACAATTTAGACAAGCTATTTGTGAGGCAATGAGTGAAGAAATGCGTCGTGATGAATCTATTTTTTTAATAGGTGAAGAAGTTGCAGAATATAATGGTGCCTATAAAGCATCAAAAGGAATGCTTGATGAATTTGGAGCAAAAAGAGTTATTGACTCTCCAATTGCTGAATTAGGTTTCTCTGGAATTTCTGTAGGTGCTGCAATGAATGGTAATAGACCAATTGTTGAATTTATGACCTTTAACTTTGCCCTTGTTGGTATTGACCAGATTATAAATAATGCCGCAAAAATTAGACAAATGTCTGGTGGTCAATTAAATTGTCCTATTGTTTTTAGAGGTCCTACAGGTTCTGCTGGTCAATTAGGAGCTACACACTCTCAAGCTTTTGAAAACTGGTTTGCAAACACACCTGGTTTAAAAGTAGTTATACCTTCTAACCCATATGATGCCAAAGGTTTATTAAAGGCTGCAATTAGAGATGACGATCCAGTTATTTTTATGGAGTCTGAACAAATGTATGGTGACAAAATGGAAGTTCCAGAGGGAGAATACATTATACCATTAGGAGTTGCTGACATAAAAAGAGAAGGAACGGATGTAACAATTGTTTCTTTTGGAAAAATAATTAAAGAAGCTTACAAGGCTGCAGATGAATTAGCGAAAGAAGGAATTTCTTGTGAAATTTTAGATATGCGTACTGTTAGACCAATGGATTTTGAAGCTATATTTACTTCTGTTAAAAAAACAAACAGGTTAGTAGTATTAGAGGAAGCTTGGCCATTTGCTAGTATTTCTTCTGAAATTACATTCCAAGTTCAAGAAAATATATTTGACCATTTAGATGCTCCAGTTAGAAGAATTACAACTGCAGATACACCAGCAGCATATTCTCCTGTACTATTAGAAGAGTGGTTACCAAATTACAACGATGTTATTAAAGCAGTAAAAGACGTGCTTTACATAAAATAAAAGGCATAGTAATTGCGTTATAGATTCCTTTTGAGATTTATTCTCGAAAGGAATTTTTTATTAAAATGAATATGAAAGAAAAATTTATAAAAACCTTACTCCTATTTCTTATAGGATTTGTAGGGTTTTCTCAGGTAAAAGTTAGTGGTACTGTTCTAGACAGCAATCAAGAAAGTGTACCATTTGCTAATGTTGTTTTTGTAGGTTCTACAATTGGAACAGTTTCTGACGAAAATGGAAAGTTTTATTTAGAAGCTGACGAAAACTACAATCAAATTGAAATCTCTTTTTTAGGATTCGAAAACAAAATTTTAGATATTAAAAGTAGGGCCTTCAACTTAAAAATTGAACTAAAAGAAACTTCAGCTCAATTAAAAGAAGTTGTTATTTATTCTGGTAAGGTTAAAAAGAAAGGAAATCCTGCAATTGCTATCTTAAAAAAGATTTGGGCAAAAAAACGCCAAAATGGGGTATACCTTTTTGACCAATATCAATACGAGAAATATGAAAAACTCGAATTTGATATGAATAATATTGATAGCCTTCTAATGAATAGAAAAATATTCAATGGAATGGAGTTTATTTTTAACAGTATCGATACTTCTAGAATTACCGGTAAAGCATTTTTACCAATCTTTATTAATGAATCTGTTTATAAATCTTATGGTAAAAATAAAGGTGGTAAAAAATTAAGAGAAGACTTAGTTGCTAATAAAAACTCTGGGTTTAATTCTAACCAAAATGTAATAGCATTTATAAAAGATTTATATGTAGACTATAATATTTACGATAGCTACATTAAAATATTTGACAAAAGTTTTGTGAGTCCTATCTCAAAAGCTTCTGGAGTTTCTACCTATAATTATGTACTAACAGATAGTGCTTATATAGATAATAAATGGTGTTACAATATTTTGTACTACCCTCGAAGAAAAAGCGAACTTACTTTTAAAGGAGATTTTTGGGTAAACGATACCACATTTGCCGTTAAAGAAATTAACATGCAAGCAACCCGAAGTGCAAATATTAACTGGGTAAAAGATATTTATATTGAACAAGAATTTAACGTGTTAAACGATTCTGTTTTTTTATTAAAACGAGATTACATGTTGTCTGATTTCAGTATAAATAAAAAAGACAAATCAAAAGGTTTATATGGCAAACGTACTACCATGTATAACAACTATAATTTTGACAGCATTAAAAAGGACCACTTTTACTCGAAAGAAATTGATGTTTATGATGAAAAAATTTACAATAAAAAAGATGATTATTGGGCTGCAAGCAGACAAGAAAAATTAAATAAAAACGAAAAGGGTATTTACAAAATGTTAGACACCTTAACTAAGGTACCTAAATTTAAACGTATATATAATTTAATTTCTATACTTGGTTCTGGATACATAGAGTTTAACAATTTTGATTATGGACCAATTTATTCAACAATTGGCAAAAATGATGTTGAAGGATGGAGAGTTCGAGTTGGTGGTAGAACTTATATAGACGGAAATGAGCCTTGGAGAATTCAAGGGTATACCGCATATGGATTTAAAGACCAACAATTTAAATACGGTATTTCTGGTAAATGGATGGTAAACCCTAAAAACAGGTTAACTTTTGGTGGTGGAAATAGAAGAGATATTGAACAAATTGGGGTTAGTTTAACAACTACTAATGATGTATTAGGAAGAAGTTTTGCATCTTCTGCTGTTTTTGCTAGTGGAGATAATAGTAAATTAACCTCTATCAACTTGTCTAGCGCATATATGTCTATTGAACCTAAAAAGAATTTAGAATTAAAATTAGGTGCATCTTATAGAACTTTAAAATCAGCATCACCAAATACATTTAATCTAGATTATTGGGTTGATAAAACAAATGGAATAAAAAAATCTGAATTAGCTCAAACGGAAGTTGATGTTTCATTAAAATATACACCAAACCGAAAAACTATAGGTTACGGAGTAGAACGCAACGAAGTATCGAGTACATATTCTACGCTATTTCTTAATTACACAAAAGGTATTAAAGGTGGTGGTTTAGATAGTGATTTTAGTTATGATAAAATTCAATTATATTATCGTCAACCAATATTAATAGGTGGTTTTGGTAGAATGTTTGCAACTGTTGAAGCTGGTAAAACTTTTGGTGAAGTACCTTTAGGACTATTAAATGTAGTTCCTGGTAACCAATCTTACTTCACAATAGAAAATACATATGCACTATTAGATTATTACGAATTTATTACCGATCAGTATGCAAGTGTACACTTAGAACATAATTTTAATGGTCGCTTATTTTCTAGGCTACCGTTATTAAGAAAATTGAACTTGCGTGAAATTGTAACTGTAAAAGGAGTTTGGGGAGATATTTCTAACGAGAACATAGCTTTAAATGCTTCAACAAACATTAATTACGTTGCCCCAAAAAACGGTTATTATGAGTATGGTGTTGGAATAGGAAATATATTTAAAGTTTTTAGATTAGACTTTACTTGGAGAGGAAGTTATAAAAACATTCCCGGAGCAGATAATTTCGCAATAAAAGGAGCATTTGGGTTCCATTTTTAAAATTTAAGTTTAGATAACATAATAAATGCAACGTTTTTGTATTTTTACTAAAAATAAATCAATATAAAATATGAGTAGTAAAGAAAAAGAAAAAGTATCGGCAAAAAAATCAGACATAACATTCGATGTTTTAATTGAAATTCCTAAAGGAAGTAGAAACAAATATGAATACGATTTTACGCTTCACAAAATTAGGTTTGATAGAATGTTATTTTCTTCAATGATGTATCCTGGAGATTATGGTTTTGTTCCTGAAACTTTGGCTTTAGATCAAGATCCATTAGATGTTTTAGTACTAGGTTCTCAACCAACATACCCAATGGTTGTTATGGAAGTTAGACCAATTGGTGTTTTCCATATGACAGATGAAAAAGGTCCTGATGAAAAAATTATATGTGTTCCTGTGTCTGATCCTATTTGGAGTAACAGGTTAGATATTTACGATATTAACCCTCATAGATTGAAAGAAATTGAACACTTTTTTCAAGTATATAAGGATTTAGAAGAGAAAAAAGTTGATACTGGAGGATGGGGTAACGCTGAAGAAGCTATTAAAATCTACAAAGAATGTGTTGAAAGGTACGAGAATAGTGAACATAAGAAAAAAAGAACGTTTACAATTTAATAAATACTACATTTTTATGAAAAAACTGCATTTTTTTAAATGCAGTTTTTTTATTATGTGATATTGCTTATTTTTACGGTCGCTTAAAATTAATTATTTAAACTAAACTTTACAAACATGGAATTAATTGTAAAATTTCTACCTCTTTTTGGGGTTGTAGCGCTTGCATTTGTATTTATTAAAAATGCTTGGGTTTCTAAACAAGAAGAAGGAGAAGAAAAAATGGCTAGGATAGCCAAAAACATTGCAGAAGGTGCAATGTCATTTTTAAAAGCTGAATACAAAGTATTGGCTATTTTTGTAGCAGCAGTAGCTGTATTACTTTTCTTTAAAGGAACAAATGAAACAGGATCGAACGGAATGGTAGCGGTATCATTTATTGTTGGTGCTATTTGTTCTGCATTAGCTGGATTTATTGGAATGAAAGTTGCTACAAAAGCAAACGTAAGAACTACACAAGCCGCTAGAACTTCATTAGGTAAAGCTTTAGAAGTTGCTTTTGCTGGTGGTGCTGTAATGGGATTAGGTGTTGTAGGACTTGGAGTTCTTGGATTAAGCGGATTATTTATGATTTACCAAGGAATGTGGTCTGGACAAGAAAACTTAGCAATGGTATTAAATGTACTTTCTGGTTTTTCTTTAGGAGCATCATCAATTGCACTTTTTGCACGTGTTGGTGGTGGTATTTATACAAAAGCTGCAGATGTTGGTGCAGATTTAGTTGGTAAGGTTGAAGCTGGTATTCCAGAAGATCACCCATTAAACCCTGCTACAATTGCAGATAACGTTGGTGATAACGTTGGTGATGTTGCCGGAATGGGAGCAGATTTATTTGAATCTTATGTTGGTTCTATTATAGGTACAATGGTTTTAGGAGCTGTATATGCTACTTTACCAGAATTTCAAGCAACTTTTAATGGTTTAGGAGCTGTTTATTTACCTCTAGTACTTGCTGCTGTTGGTATTTTAATGTCTATTTTAGGAACACTATTTGTTCGTGTTAAAGATGGTGGAAACCCTCAAACAGCATTAAATATTGGTGAATTTGGTTCTGCTGGTTTAATGTTAGTTGCCTCTTATTTTATTATTAAAGAAATGCTTCCAACTTCTTGGGTAGATGCTGGAGTTGAATATACTTCAACAGGAGTGTTTATGGCTACAATTGCAGGTTTAGTTGCTGGGTTGTTAGTTGGAAAAATTACAGAGTATTACACAGCTACTGGTAAAAAACCAGTAATGTCAATTGTAAAACAATCTGAAACAGGTTCGGCAACAAATATTATTGCAGGTTTAGGTGTTGGAATGATGTCTACTGCGATTCCAATTATTTTAATTGCTGCTGCAATTATTGTATCACACCATTTTGCTGGTTTATACGGTATTGCAATTGCTGCTGTTGGTATGTTAGCTAACACAGGTATTCAATTAGCTGTAGATGCTTACGGACCAATTTGTGATAATGCTGGTGGTATTGCTGAAATGGCTGAATTACCAAGTGAAGTACGTGAACGTACAGATAAATTAGATGCTGTAGGTAACACAACTGCTGCGGTAGGTAAAGGATTTGCAATTGCATCTGCTGCCTTAACAGCTTTAGCTTTATTTGCTGCATTTATGAAAACTGCAAACGTAACTTCTATCGATGTGTCTCGTCCAAATATTATGGCTGGTTTATTAATTGGTGGTATGTTACCATTTGTATTCTCTGCATTATCTATGAATGCTGTAGGTAGAGCTGCAATGGCAATGATTGAAGAAGTAAGAAGACAATTTAGAGATATTCCTAAATTAAAAGCTGCTTTAGATGTTATGCGTAAATACGATTCAGACATGTCAAAAGCAACTGCAGAAGACAGAGCTATTTTTGACGAAGCTGATGGTATTGCTGACTACGGAAAATGTATTGATATTTCAACAAAAGCATCACTTAGAGAAATGGTATTCCCTGGCTTATTAGCTATTATTGTACCTGTTGCAATTGGTTTTATTGGAGGAGCTGAAATGTTAGGTGGTTTATTAGCTGGTGTTACAACTTGTGGTGTACTTATGGCTATTTTCCAATCTAACGCAGGTGGAGCTTGGGATAATGCTAAAAAAACTATTGAAGAAGAAGGTAGAAAAGGAACAGAAGCTCACAAAGCATCTGTTGTTGGTGATACTGTTGGAGATCCATTTAAAGATACTTCAGGTCCTTCATTAAATATTTTATTAAAATTAATGTCTGTTGTTGCTTTGGTAATTGCTCCAAGTATTGCTTTAGATAGTGAAACAGTTGCTGAATACACTAAAGAAAAAGCAGCTACAGAAATTGTAGCTCAAGAAATTCAGAAAAATATTGAAGTAAAATTAGAAAAACAAGAAGATGCTTCTTACAAAGCTATTGTTACTACAACTACTTCTGAAAACGGAGAAACTCTTATTGAAGAGAACATCTTTACAGGTTCAGAAGAAGAAGTAAAAGCACAAGTTGAAGCGCTTAAAAATGTTGAAGTAAAAGTTAAGAAAGCTTAATTACTTTAGTATATACCATAAAAAAAGCACGCTAATTAGCGTGCTTTTTTTATGGTATATATTTTCAAATTAGATTAAAACAAACCGTTAATTTGGGCATCAATTTTATCTATAATAAACCCTAAATCTTCTGGGTTATCTACAAAATCTAAATTATCTACATCAATAATTAATAATTTCCCCTTGGTATATTTAGTAATCCAAGCTTCGTAACGCTCATTTAACCTACTTAAATAATCAATACTAATAGAGTTTTCATAATCTCTACCTCTTTTATGTATTTGCCCTACCAACGTAGAAATTGAAGCTCTTAAATAAATTAATAAATCTGGTGGAGATACTAAACGCTCCATTAAATCAAATAAAGAATCATAATTACTATAATCTCTATTTGTCATTAAGCCCATTGCGTGTAAGTTTGGCGCAAATATTCTAGCATCTTCGTAAATAGTTCTATCTTGTATAATAGCCTTACCACTTTCTCTAATTTCTAAAATTTGACGAAAACGACTATTTAAAAAATAAACTTGTAAGTTAAAAGACCAACGCTCCATTTCACCATAAAAATCATCTAAATATGGATTTTCATCAACAGATTCGAAATGAGGCTCCCAATTGTAATGTTTGGCTAACAATTTTGTTAAAGTAGTTTTTCCTGCTCCTATATTACCTGCAATAGCTACGTGCATAGATTTATTTTAATGAAATTATAAAGGGCTAAAGGTAAATAATTTTTTTATGATAGAATAGTGCTAAACTAAGACTGTTAATAAGTTAATTTATATCCAAAACCTCTTACATTTAATATTTGAATTGAAGTGTCTTGTTTTAATTTTTTCCGAAGCTTTGTAATAAAAACATCCATACTTCTAGCATTAAAAAAATCATCGCTTCCCCATAGTTTTTTCAGAATAAATGAGCGTTCCAATACTTGGTTTTTATGCTGAATTAAATGCAGTAATAGCTGAGACTCTCTATGGGTTAATTTAATAATTTCGGTATTTAACAGTAATGTTTGTTTTTTAGCATCGAACATATAATTTCCCAATGAAATTGGTTCTTTAGAAGCTACAATTGTTTTTTTACGTTTTAACAATGCATTAATCCTAACAATTAACTCTTCCATACTAAAAGGTTTTTTTAAGTAATCATTACCTCCTAAATTAAAACCTTCTACAACATCTTCGGTTTGAGATTTAGCAGTTAAAAATATAATTGGCACTTCAGTATCTTCAACTCTTATTTTTTTTGCCAATGTAAACCCATCCATTTTTGGCATCATTACATCTAAAACCAATAATTCTGGTTGTTCAGCTTTAAATGTTTTATAAGCCTCTTCTCCATTTTCGCAAAGTAAAACTTCAAAGTTTCTAGTTTCTAAACTTTCTTTTACAATTTGACCTAATGAAGGTTCGTCTTCTGCCAATACTATTTTTATATTCTTAGTCATTTAGCAATTCAATTTTAAATACGGTTTCACCTTTATTATTATAAACTATTGAAATTTTTCCGTTGTGTTTTTCTATAATTTTTTTTGTGTAATACAATCCTATTCCAAACCCTTTTACATTGTGTGTATTTCCTGTTGAAACTCTATAAAACTGCTCAAATACTTTATCTTTTTGGTTTTTTGAAATTCCATCTCCATTATCCCAAATTAATATTTCTACACCTTTATTTGTCTTTTTTTGTTCTGTATATATTTTATCACCACCATATTTTACAGCGTTTTCAATTATATTAGAAATAGCATTTTCAAAATGAAATGCATCTACATTTATGGTAATATCTCCGTTGTTATTATCAAAATTAAACACCTTTTCTGGGTTCAACATTTTATACTTTCCTACAATACTTTCTAACAACTCATTTACAATAAAAGGCTCTTTAGATAATTTTAACTCTTCTTGTTTTAAAGAAGCAGTTTCCAACAACTTTTCAACCATTAAATGTAATTTCTTGGTTTGAGTTGTAGCCATACCCACATACTTTTCCGATTTCTCTTTATCTTCCAACACATTAAAACTTCTCATAGCTTCTAAAACCGTAGAAATTGTAGCTATTGGCGTTTTAAATTCGTGAGTAATATTACTTATTAAATCATTTTTAACTTCGGCTAACTGTTTTTGTTTATTAATAGTACGTAACAAATAAACTATACTAGCAATAACACTTGCAGATAGAAGAAACGATAACAAAATACTAATTAACGATTCTTTTAAAATATCTACAGTACTATTTGTAAAGTACAGTTCTAACTTACTTCTATGCGGTAAAGAATGTGATTTAGTGGTTACCGTTAAATGCTTTTTTGGAAAGTTTTCTAAATTTAACGATTGAGATTTTGTTTCTGGATCTCCGCGGCCAAACCAAGTTTTATACTTTAATTTTAAAGCATACTTTACATGTATATTTTGTCGTTCAAATTCTTTAGAAATATGGTTATTTAGTTTCTCTAAATCTAACGTATCTTTAGAAAACGAAACAATTACTTTAGAAATTATGCTATCAATATTTTTAGTAAAATGCTCTGGTCCCTTAAAATAAGGAAACCTCTTACCTTCATTCTTTCTAGGGCTCGATTCTCCTTTACCAAAAAAGATAACCTTTGTACTATCTTTTTCACTCAATTTCAACAACGTACTATCTATTTTTTGAAACATCAACTTTCTAGATTTTGTACGAAATTTTATAGTATCATTTTTTGCCGTAGAGTTTATAGAGTCGTTAGAAGTAATAATAAAACTAGACTTTGTTATATTGGCAAAATAATCTTCAACAGAAGAATCTAAACTTTGTCTAACCTTACTTATTAAGTGTTTTTTATTTAATTGGTACTCTCGATAATTCCAATACACCTGGACAGCAATAGTTACTACTATTACACTAGCAATTATATATATAATCCATTGGTACCGTTTATTATTCATATCTCAAAGGTAGTTATAGAAAAGTAAATATCACAACTGGTTAACAGACGTTAACACTACTTAACGGTAAAAAATACAACTTCGTTATATATTTGTAATGTAATTTTAAATAATATTCTATGTTTACTCGTGTTTTCAAATTTTCATTATTCCTTATTTCACTTTTAACATTTTCGGTTTCAGCCCAAAATTTTCAAGGTATTGCTACCTACCAAACCAAAACTACTTTAGATATTGATTTTGAAAAATCTGGTATTCCAGCAGATAGAATAAAACATATGAAACAAATGATGAAAAGTAGACTTGAAAAAACGTACAAGTTAACCTTCAACAAATCTGAATCTATTTATAAGGAAGAAAAAAAATTAGACAACGCAACAGGTGGACGCGGTATGCGATTTATGATGTTTGGCGGAGGAGCTTCTGGTAAACACTATAAAAATATTCAGACAAAAAAGAGCTCAAAAGAAAATGAATTTAGTGGAAAAAACTTTTTAATAAAAAATGACTTAACCAAATACGATTGGAAAATGCAACAAGAAACCAAAACTATAGGTAACTATATGTGTTTTCAGGCAACAGCAACTGTAAAAATGCCAGCTCCTAGAGAAATGAAATTTGGTAGAGGAAGACCAGGAGAAAAAAAGAGCGACGAAAAAAGAAAAAAAGAAGAAGACAAAATGTTTAATCCTGATATGGTAGATACCATTGTTACCGCTTGGTACACTTTAGATATTCCTGTAGGTCACGGTCCTGGTGAATATTACGGTTTACCTGGTTTAATTTTAGAATTATCTTATGCAAACACAAATATTTTATGTACTAAAATAGTTATAAACCCTAAAGATAAAATTGAGTTAAAAGAACCTAAAAAAGGAAAAGTAGTTACTCAAAAAGAATACGATAAAATTGTACTAGAAAAAACTCAAGAAATGAGAGAGCGTATGCGTAACGAACGTGAAAAAGGAGGAAATCATGGAGGTAGAATGAGATTTGGAGGATAATAGAATACTTATTATTTAATACAAGTTAGCAAACTCACATTAAAATAAAACAAATGAAAAAATATATTTTAATTTCATTCTTATTTTTAACATCTTTTTTTGGAATTTCACAAAATGTTAAATTAGAAGGTTTTGTAAAAGATACTAAAGGAAAACCGCTTGAAATGGCAAATGTTATTGCCTTTAAAAAAGGAACAAAATTTTTACAATCGTATTCTATTACAGATCATAACGGAAAGTATAAATTAAGCCTTGAAGACACTCAAGAATACACTTTAAAAATTAGTTATTTAGGTTACGATAGTTTAAGTGCAGATATTAAAGTTGACAATTCATCGAACGATATTACTAAAAACTTTGAATTACAACAATCTAGCGAAAAATTAAACGAGGTGGAAATAACCTATGAAATGCCTGTAAAAATTGTTGGCGACACCATTGTTTATAACTCCGACTCGTTTACTAGTGGAAAAGAAAAAAAATTAGAGGATGTTTTAGAAAAATTACCAGGAATTGAAATTGATGACAATGGTGAGGTTGAAGTTGAAGGTAAAAAAGTTCAAAAAGTTTTAGTAGAAGGTAAAGAATTTTTTGATGGTGACTCAAAATTAGCTACTCAAAACATACCTGCAAATGCAATTGATAAAGTACAAGTTTTAAGAAACTATAATGAAGTTTCTGGAATGAAAGGAGTTACTAATAACGAAGACAATATTGCTTTAAACATTAAACTAAAAAAAGGGAAAAATAAATTTTGGTTTGGTGAAATTAATGCTGGAATTGGAGAAAATGACAAACATATAGTAAAACCAAAACTATTTTATTACAGCCCCAATAAAAGTATAAATGTTTTAGGAGACATTAATAATATTGGAGAAACTCCATTTACAATGCGAGACTATTTTAGATTTACAGGTGGTTTGCGCGGATCTATGAATAATAGTGGAACAAGTTTTAACGTATCTGAAGGTGGCTTAGGTTTTACGACCGCACAAAATAATAGAGCTCAAAAAATAGAATCTAAATTTGGTGCAGTAAACTTTAGTTATTCACCTAAAAAAACATTAGATCTAAACGGTTTTGCAATTGTAAACGATTCTGAAACTACAATGCTAACCGATTCCAAAACTACCTACAATAACACTGGTTTAGTTGAAGATAAAGAAACAGCAGCATTACAAGGTAGTAAATTAGGTATGATTAAATTTAGTACCACATATCGTCCAAATACAAATGTGCATTTAGATTATGACATATTTGGTAAAATATCTGAACAAACGGAATTAAACGATGTTACTTCTTCTAATAGAGGTGCTGTAGACACCTATTTAGAAGAACAGCCAGCTTCTTTAAATCAAAACTTTAACTTGTATTATACTATAGATGATAAAAATATTTTTGCTGCGGAAGTACAACATTTATATCAAAAAGACCAACCGTTGTATAATTCAATTGCGTCTACACAACCTTTTGAATTATTACCGTCTGTACAAGAAGATCCAACAGATTTAATTAACTTATTTCAAAACTCTACAACAACAACTAGTAAGTTTGATGCTAAATTTGATTATTACTATTTACTAAACGAAAAAAGCAATATTAATTTAACATTAGGAAGTACTTTTAGCAAACAAAACTTTGAATCGGATATTGAACAAGAGCTTGAAAATGGTACTACTGAAAATTTTAATGAAACTGAATTAATTAATGATGTAGATTATAATTTTACAGATCTATTTTTAGGAGTAACCTATAAAGCTGTTTTAGGAGATTTTACTATAAATCCGGGTGTAACACTGCACCAATACACAACAAATGATAAACAGTTAGGTACTAAAAACAAAAACAATTTAACTAAAGTATTACCTAGTTTTTATGCTAAATACGATTTTAACTCATCGTCTAACTTACGTTTTAATTATGCTATAACTACTCAGTTTTCTGATATTGAAAAAGTTGCTGAAGGCTATTTTTTAGATAGATATAATGCAATTTCAAAAGGAAATAGAGATATAGAAAACTCATTAAGACACAGATATTCTCTAAGCTTTTTTAGCTTTAGTATGTTTTCATTTACTAATATTCATGCAAATGTTAGTTATTCTAAAAATGTAAATACTGTAAAAAATAATACCGAGTTAATAGGCATAGACAGAATATCGTACCCTATAAATTCAATATTTGCTGATGAATCTGTTTCTGGAAATTTTAGATACGACAAAACATACAGTAAATTGAAAACACGATTTAAAACTAGTGTTTCTCATAATATTTACAACAACTTTGTAAACAATCAAGCTGTAAAATCAAAATCTTTAACCCATAGTTATACAGCTAGTGTTGCTACTAAATTTAAAGATGCTCCAAATTTTGAAATTGGATACCAAAAATCGTTTACAGATTATTCTAATACTGGAAGCACAACCGATAAGCCTTTTGCAAATATGGAAATTGGTTTCTTAAAAAACTTTATTTTAACTGCAGATTATAGTTATTATAACTATGAAAATGATGAAAAAACAGTAACAAATAACTATTCGTTTTTAAATGCTAATTTATACTACCAACAACCAAATAGTAAATGGGAGTTTCAAATATCTGCAGATAATTTAACTAATAATTCTTCAATAAACAGAGATAGTTTAAACCAAATTGTAGATAGCAATACAACATCATTATATTTTATTCAACCAAGAATCTGGATGTTTAAAGTTAAATATAACATATAAATCAATTTTAAATGAATAAAAAAAAATCAACAACAGCATTAATTAGAATAGTGCACCGCTATTTAGGTTTCTTTCTAGCAGGAATTATGACCGTATACGCATTAAGTGGAGTAATTTTAATTTATAGAGATACTGATTTTTTAAAAATCGAAAAAATAGTAGAAAAAAAATTAAAGCCAAATACTAAAACAAATGAATTAGGAAAGGCTTTAAGAATGCGAAATTTTAAAGTAACTAAAGAAGAAGGCAGCGTAATTTACTTTAAAAATGGAACTTACAATAAAGAAACCGGTATTGCTAAATACACTTCTAAACAATTGCCTTTTATATTAGATAAATTTGTTCATTTACATAAAGCAACAACAAACTCGCCTGTATATTGGCTTAATGTTTTCTTTGGAATTTCATTATTGTTTTTTGCAATTTCATCGTTTTTTATGTTTTTACCAAAGTCTAAACTATTAAAAAAAGGATTGTATTTTGCTTTTGGTGGATTTGCTTTAACTATTATTTTATTATTTATATAAACTACAAAACCGCTCCATTCCAAATGCTAATGCGTTAAGGATGGAGCGGTTTGTTTGAGCTCTTTTTTGGATTTAAACTCTGCTCAATTTCCAAAAAAAGCGAGTAGCGAGAGCCTGACCCGAAGGGAAACGCCCAAGAGTTGAGAATAAAATTATTTTTTGTTATATTTTTTATGCTCAATATTCTTTTTTTCTAAGATTGCATAAAATTTTCGAGATGAAATTTTTAGGTCTTTTGTAATATCACTCACTTTTTTCTTTCCCTGTTTGTAGAGCTTTAAATTTGCGTTTACTTTTTTATTGAAGTAATGACTTTTCAATTTTTCAACAATTTGCAATTCTGTTAAATTTGATGTACTTGCATAAGTATCAATCTCGTTTTTAATGTTTGATAAATTACTCATATGTTTTATTTTAAAAGTTAAACCTTAATGAAATTTGAACTATTATTTATACCAACCTGAATATTTTACGTAGTTATTGGCAATTCTATCAATTTCTCCAGAAATTAATTCTTGACTAATATCTTTTACTTTTTTTGCTGGAATACCTGCATATATGGTTCCTGATTCGATATGAGTTCCTTTTGTAACCACAGCTCCGGCAGCAATAATTGAGTTACTTTCTACCACACAATCGTCCATTACTATAGATCCCATACCAATTAAAACATTGTCGTGAATTGTGCAACCGTGTACCATTGCATTGTGACCTATTGAAACATTGTTTCCAATATTTGTTGGGTATTTTTGGTAGGTTGCGTGTATAACTGCACCGTCTTGCACGTTTACCTTATCTCCCATTTTTATGTAGTGTACATCGCCTCTAATTACAGCATTGTACCAAATACTACATTGCTTACCCATTTCTACCTGACCAATAATTACACAGTTTTCTGCCAAAAAGCAATCATCTCCAAATTGAGGTTTAACTCCGTTTAATTCTTTTATAATCATTATATATTTTATTTAAAAAAAGCTAATAATTCTCCTTTTTTAGATGAAGAAACTGAAAGCTCTTTACCATTTGTAAGTGTTACGCTTCCACCCTTTCCTTTTTTATAGTTTGTAACATAATTAATGTTTACCAAATAGGATTTGTGGATACGAGCAAAGCTACTTTCTTTTAAAATTTCTTCAAAATATTTTAACGTTTTACTTACTAATTTTTTGTGTTCGTTTTGTAAATATATATGCGTGTAATTATCATCTGCTTTGCAATACAATATATCTTTAATTTCTAACACTTCAAAACCATCTTGCGTTGGAATGGTAATTTTTTTGGTGTTAGAATTGGTTTTTGGAATTAACACTGTGTTTTGCAAATCGTTTTCTTTAGATTTTACTTCAACTACATAATCTACCGCTTTTATTAACTCGTCTATAGAAATTGGTTTAAGTAAATAATACGATGCGTGTTTGTTTAAAGCTTCAATTGCGTATTGATTGTATGCGGTTACAAAAATTGTTTCAAAAGTATGATTACCTACTTTCTCTAATAAATCGAATGCGTTACCATACGGCATTTCAACATCTAAAAAAACCAAGTCTAACTCGTTACTTTTTATTAAAACAAGCGCTTCGTCTATATTCTCAGCTTCGCCCAAAATGGTAATTTGCGGGCAATATTTGGTAACATAATTTTTAAGTATTACTCTACTGGCTTGTTCGTCTTCAACAATTATAGCTCTTAATTTCATGTGTATTTATTATTTTTTTTAGCGGTTACCTGCTGTTCGCTATTAATCATTTAACTGAGTATAAACTTTTGAATATGCTCGTTTTATTTAATCTTTTTTTAGCGTTAATACCACTTTTGTTCCTGCATTGTTTTTGTATAAATCTTCAATAAAAACATCAACCTTATCGCTGTACATTTCGTTTAAAATGGCAACACGTTTTTTAATATTATCCATTCCTTTAGATTTTTGTTTTTGTTGATTCTCTGTTTTTAACTCCTTAGATTTTTTACGCCCAATACCATCATCTGAAATTTCAATGCAAATACTTTCTGCGTCTTTTTGGTAAAATGCTACTTTTAAAAATCCTTTCTCTTGCTTGTAACGTAAACCGTGCCACACAGCATTTTCTATATAAGGTTGCAATAACATTGGTGGAATTTGATATTCGCTAATTTTTAAATTTGGATCTATTTCAACTTTATAATCAAACTTATCTGTAAAGCGTGAATGTTCCAATTTCATATACAACTCTAACAACTCAATTTCTTTAGAAAGCGGTATAAAATCTTCTTCAGAATTGTTTAATACGTTGCGCATTAGCGTAGAAAAATCGGTTAAATATCTATTAGCTGTACGCTCATCATTTTGAGCAATAAATCCGTTTACTGAATTTAATGCATTAAAAATAAAGTGAGGGTTCATTTGACTTCTCAACGATTTTAATGCCAATAAATTATTTGCCAATCTACGTTGTTTATTACTTTTATACATAAAATAAACAGCTACTAACAACAACAATAATCCGCCAATTAACGAATAAATTATTAAACGTTGGCGCTTATAATTTTCAATTGTAATTTGTTGTTCGCTCTCGTATAACTTGTAACTACTTTCAGTTAATTCTCTATCTTTTTCTAAACTATTTATTCTGTTTTGTTTTTCGGCTAAGCTTTTATTTATAGCAACAACATCTTCAATCTCTTTCTCTTTCTTTTTATATAAAATATCTACTAAACTTACATATTCTTGGTAATTACTTAGCGCTTTTTTATAGTCACCTACGTTTTTATAAATTTCTGAAAGTTGCTCAACTGCTTCTTTTTTTGTTTCAATATCTAAAACTTTGGTTGCATCGTTCTTACTTTTTTCTAAATAACCAATTGCTTTGTTATATGATTTCTTTTTGGCATATGCATTTCCAATATCTAAGTTTAATTGCTGAACTGAAATTTTTTCTTCGGAATCATCTTCGGTAATAACTTCATTTAACTCAGCATCTTCTAATTCTTGAAGTGTTTGCTTTTTCAGCTCAATTTCTTTGTCAAAATTTTGTTGATCTCTATATTGGTTTGCAACAGTATTTGTAATTACAGCACGCTTATTTAAAGTTGCCTTTTTTGATACTTTAATACTGTTTTCTAAATATTTTTTAGCTTCAGTAACTTTCCCTTGCAAACGAGCAACTTCTGCCAATTTAGAACCTATTGCTGTTACTTTTTCATTAAAATTATTGGTATTTGAAAATTCTAATGCATTATTAAAATACTCTTTTGCTTTACTGTAATTTTTTAGCTGAAAATAGTTATTACCTAAAGTTTCATACACTTCAATTTTTTGAAAAGAAGTCATTTTCTTATTCAATATTGAAGTTAATATTTTTGTGCTTTCCTCATTCTTATTTTCAAAAGAAAGTGCTTTTGCCAACTTCAATTTTAGAGTTGTAGAACTTTTACTACCTAATGCTGTTTTATAATTTTTTGAAGCTAAATCGTGCTGTTTTAAATTCATATAAACATCTCCTAAAACTTCATAAGCACTAGAAATATTTGTTGAATTACCTCTTTTTGAAGTTTGAGATTTTAATGCTTTTTCTATAAACTCAATACTTTTAAACGGATTGTTTTTTTTATAATACTGTGCCGAATCTAAAAACACAGGAAACTGATCTGCTATTCTACTTTTAAATTTAGATTGAATTTTGCTTTTACCAGAATTATCTTCAATTTGATATTCGCTACTTCCGTCGTACACATAGGTATTAATAAGCAAACCGTCTTTACTTAATTCAATAACATCACCTTCTTTTGCTTCAATAGTAAACTCGCCATTAATATTTGTTTTTGTTGTTCTGTTAGAACCTTGAACTCTAACTGTTATATCATTCAGTCTATTTCCGTTTTCATCGGCAACAAAATCGGAATAATAGTTAGAATTAGATTTACTATTCTTTACTTGAGCATTTACCTGAAATGTAAATACAATAAAAAACAATAGTAATGTAGATTTTAGTTTCATGTATATATAATTGTTCTGTAAAGCTACACACTTTAAAGCATTAAATAAAACGTAGTTCTTATAAAAATAGCCGTAAACAGGTATTTAAACAGCCTAAAATACACTTTCACTCATTAATAAGTACTGTTTACTCAATTATAAAATAGCGTTGCTCATTCTTTGTTTTTTAACCTAAAAGTTACACTTACTTTTACCTTGAATTTAAACCAATACATTATGAAAAAGCTACTTTTTTGTTTACTACTAATACAAACTGTAATTGTAAATGCCCAATTTCAAAAAAACTTTATAGATGAAAATTATATTGAATTAAACGGCTCATCTCAATTAGAAATTACACCCAACGAAATTTACTTAACTATTGTAATTAATGAAGCTAATAAAAAGCTAAAACTCTCTGTTGAAAAACAAGAGGCTTTAATGATTAACGAATTGAATAAAAACAATATAAAACTTGAAGAAAATTTTAAAGTAAAAGATTTTACTAGTAGTTATAAATATTACTTTTTTAAACAAACTGATATTCATAAATCTAAAACCTACGAACTAAAAGTTAGCACTGCAATAGAACTAGGAAAAGTTTATGAAAGCCTTGAAAAAATTGGAATTTCAAATATTTCTGTTGCGAGAGTAGATCATTCTGAAATTGAAGAATTTAAACTTCAAACTAAAGTAAACGCTATAAAAATGGCCAAAACCAAAGCTAAAAAATATACTGAAGCTATTGGACAAACCATTGGTAAAGCCATACATATTCAAGAACAAGCTATTAATACTACACAAAACTTTAATCAATTGAACGAAGTGGTTGTTGTTGGATATGGCTCAAGATCAAAAAGCAACAAATTCAATTTTGAAAACCTTGAATTTAGAAACATTATAATTTCTGCTGAAGTTCACGTAAAATTTCAAATAAAATAATTAATCTTTAAAACCAATACATATGAAAACGCTTTTAAAATTATTAATCATCACACTAACCATCTCAACTTTTACTTGTAATGCTAATAATCCAAAAGCAAAACAACAAATTAAAGTAGCTTTATTACTTGATACGAGTAATAGTATGGACGGACTTATTAACCAAGCTAAAACACAGCTTTGGGAAATTGTAAACGAATTATCGTATGCTAAATGTGGAACCAATCAACCAGATTTACAAATTGCTTTGTATGAATATGGAAATGATGACTTAGAACAATCTGATGGCTTTATACGACAAGTTTTAAACTTTAGCGAAGATTTAGATGAAATTTCAGAAAAACTGTTTGCTTTAAAAACTAATGGTGGAAGTGAATACTGTGGACAAGTGATAAATACTTCATTAAAAAACCTAAAATGGGGAACTAATAAAGATGATTTAAAAATTATTTTTATTGCCGGAAACGAACCTTTTACACAAGGAAAACTGAGTTATAAAGAAGCAGCTTCTTTAGCAAATGAAAAAGACGTAACTGTTAATACTATTTTTTGTGGAAATTATGAAAATGGCATTTCTGGAAAATGGCAAGAAGGTGCACATTTAACAAAAGGTGATTATATGACAATAGACCACAACGAAAAAATTGTACATATTAAAACACCTTATGACAGAATTATTATTGAACAAAATAACCGATTAAACAAAACCTACATTAGTTATGGCGCTATAGGAAAAAGTAAACAAAAATTACAATACGAGCAAGACTCTAAAGCTGAAGAATTAGATGAAGAAGTTGTTGTAAAAAGAGCTGTTAGTAAAAGTAGCAGAATGTACAAAAATGCAAGTTGGGATTTAGTTGATGCTGTAAAAGATAAAAAAGTAGATTATGCCAAATTGAACAAAAAAAGTTTACCTAAACACCTTCAAAATAAATCTACAGCAGAATTAAAAAAATATGTTGAAGCTAAACAAAAAGAAAGAAAAGAAATTCAACAAAAAATTCAAGAATTAAATAATCTTAGAAAAAAATATGTTGCTACAAAAACTAAAACTTCAAAAAATAAAAATTTAGAAAATGCCTTAATTGGTTCAATAAAAAAACAAGCAATGAAAAAGAATTTTAGTTGGAGGTAGTTGCTATGCTATTTGATTGAAAAAAAAGAAGTTTACTTAAAAGTAAACTTCTTTTTTAATTTTTTATTAAAATGATGCGTTTATATTAGGACATCCACTTCGCCTTGGTTCTCTACAGCCAAAATTAAATCCTAATGAAATTTGATGATAACCAGCATCATCAAACAAAATATCTCCAGATTGTTTTGTGTATGTATAAGACATCATCATATTTCTAAAATTTATACCAACAATTGGAGTTAAATAACTAAGTTCCTCTGTATTTGCATTATCAAAACCTTGTCTGTAAGAAATTGCTGCCCAAATTTGAGATTCTGCAACTTGCTTGTAAGCTTTTAAGTTAAAATCTACAAACTTTTCTCCTGTTCTTTCAATAGACTGTGCCATAACAGATGGCTCTAATTGAAAACTTTTTCCTTGACCGAAATAATAACCTAATGTTACTAAGTATCTTCTTAAGTTTAAAGATTCAAATCTATCATTATACAAACTTCTAGCACTTAGCATAATATTTTTTGCTGTAAAATAAGAGAAAAACCCTTTATTATGGTATGCCATACTAAAGTCTGCATTAAAATAACTTTCACTTCTAATAATTTGAGAAATAACAGGATCTGAAATTACAAACGTTCTTTCATCTACACTGTTATTAACCGCCATTAAACTCATACCAAATGATAATTGATTTATTTCATCTGGTCGAGCTAAATCAATATGGTAAGCATATGTTGCTTGAACACCTTGTTGAGAGTGATAACCATTCTTATCGTTAAAAAGTATTAACCCAACACCTGCATTGGTACCAACTCTTGTATGCGCACTTAATGTTTGTAAACTTGGTGCATCATCTATACCTGCCCATTGGCTACGTGCAGTTAATCGAATTTTACCACAATTTCCAATACCAGCAGCAGAAGGATGTACTAAATACACATTATCTGATAAATAATCTGAATATATTGGTAATGTTTCTTGAGCCTTTAAAAATAAAGGAGCAATTAACATAAAACAAACAATAATTAGCTTAAACTTTTTCATTTCTTAAATTATAATTCCCAAATATAAAATATTTATACTTATTAACTTATTTATCAATGATAATATTATTAATTAAGTATAAAAATTAACTTTAATTCATTTTTTATTAAATAAAAAAGCCATTTTCAATTAAGAAAATGGCTTTAAAAATTTTATTAAAGTTTATTATACGTTAGCTGCTAACCAATCACCTACTTCGCTTGTTCCGTAAGCTTTTCCACCTTCAGCTAAATCTTCAGTAACAACACCTTCATTTAAAGCTTTGTTTACTGCTTCTCTAATTGCTTTACCTTCTTCTTGTAAACCAAAGTTTTCAAACATCATTGCTGCAGATAAAACTGTTGCCATTGGGTTTGCAATGTTTTTTCCTGTTGCTTGTGGGTATGAACCGTGAATTGGCTCAAATAAACCAATATCAGAACCTAAAGATGCCGATGGCATTAATCCCATAGAACCTGAAATTACAGAAGCTTCATCAGTTAAAATATCTCCAAATAAATTTTCAGTAATTAAAACATCGTAACTATTTGGCCATTGAACTAAACGCATTGCAACTGCATCTACAAATTCATAAGAAACCTCAACTTCCGGATAATCTTTTTCCATTGCTTGTACAGTTTCTCTCCATAAACGTGAAGTTTCTAATACATTTGCTTTATCAACACAACATAATTTTTTAGAACGTGTCATTGCTAATTCAAAACCTTTTTTAGCCAAACGTTGTACTTCTTCTCTTGTATAAACACAGTTATCAAAAGCAGTTTCTCCGCCGTCTCTTCTACCCTTTTCACCAAAGTAAATTCCTCCAGTTAATTCACGTAAAAAAACTAAATCTGTACCTTCAATACGCTCTCTTTTTAAAGGAGATTTTTCTAATAATGAAGGAAATGTAAATGTTGGACGAACGTTTGCAAATAAACCTAAAGCTTTACGCATTTTTAACAATCCTTGTTCTGGACGAACTTTAGCTGAAGGATCATTATCAAAGCGAGGATGTCCAATTGCACCGAATAAAACAGCATCTGAATTTTTACAAATTTCGTGAGTTTCATCTGGATAAGGTTCACCAACTGCATCAATAGCTGCAGCACCAGTTAAAGCTGGCTTCCAAGTAATTTCATGATTAAATTTTGTTGCTACAACATCACAAACTTTCACAGCCTGATCTATCACTTCTGGTCCAATTCCGTCTCCTGCTAAAAGTGCTATATTTAATTTCATTATTCTTTAATTTTAATTTTTTGTTTGTTCTTTATTTCTAATTTCAAAAGGTTTATAAATTTAAATTTTCAGCTTCGACATAGCTCAGCCACCACTTTAAACTTATCTAATATTTAACATTTTTTGAGTTGCTTTAATTGCAGATACCGTTTGATCGCAATCCAAACCACGTGTTATAAATTTATTTGAATCACTCTCCCAAGTAATAATAGTTTCGCAAAGTGCTGCGGAAGTACTTCCTGGAGGAATACGAACTGCATAATCTACTAAGCTAGGCATTGTCATATTTTTCTTTTTGTACAATTTTCTCAACGCATTCATAAAAGCATCAAACTGTCCATCACCTTGCGCGTGTTCCTCATACAAATCGCCGTCAATCTTAACAGCAACTGTTGTAGATGGTTTTAAACCTTTTGAATGGGTTAACACGTACGATTCAACTGTAATTCGCTCTTCATACAAACTACTATCCAATACATCAGAAATAATGTATGGTAAATCTTCTTTGGTAACTAATTCTTTTTTATCTCCAAGCTCAATAATTCGCTCTGTTACTTTTAACAAATCAACCTGATCTAACTCTAAACCAAGTTCTTGTAAATTCTTTTCAATATTAGCTTTTCCAGAAGTTTTACCTAATGCATATTTACGTTTTCTACCAAAACGCTCTGGCATTAAATCGTTAAAATACAAGTTATTTTTATTATCACCATCTGCGTGAATTCCAGCAGTTTGTGTAAAAACATTATCTCCAACAATTGGCTTGTTTGAAGGAATTCTAATTCCTGAAAAAGTTTCAATAATTTTACTTACTGAGTATAACGAAGTTTCTTTAACTTGAATTTCAACTTCATCTTTAAAAAAATCGTTTATAACAGCAATTACACTAGCCATTGGTGCGTTTCCAGCACGCTCACCCATTCCGTTTACAGTTAAATGTAAACCGCTAGCTCCAGCTTTTATAGATTCCATAACATTTGCCACACCCAAATCATAATCGTTATGAGCGTGAAAATCGAAATGTGTATTTGGATATTTAGCTGTTATTTTTGAAAAATAATCAAAGGTTTCATTGTGTGTTAATACTCCTAAAGTATCTGGCAATAAAATTCTTTCTAAAGAAAGTGTTTCTAAAAAATCTAAAAATTGAAAAACATACTCAGGTGAATTGTGCATTCCATTACTCCAATCTTCTAAATAAACATTGGTTTTAATTCCAGCATTTTGAGCCAATTCTACAACATTTTTTATTTCAGCAAAATGTTGTTCTGGAGTTTTTTTTAGTTGATGTGTTAAATGATTTAATGAACCTTTAGTTAATAAATTCTGAACTTTTGCTCCAGCTTTGTCCATCCATTCAATAGATCTTCCACCATCAACAAAAGTTAACATTTCAATTCTATTGATATATCCATTTTCATTTGCCCAATCTGTTATTGCTTTAACAGCCTGAAACTCACCTTCAGAAACTCTGGCAGATGCTACTTCAATTCTATCAACATTTAACTCTTCCAATAACAATTTTGCTATGGTAAGTTTTTCTGCTGAAGGAAATGACACTCCTGATGTTTGTTCACCATCACGGAGTGTAGTATCCATTATTTCAATTTTTCTTTTTGACATTTATTATATCGTATAATAGATTCCTGCCTTCGCAGGAATGACAAATTTCGTTTTTGCTTCTAAAAAATAAATCTCATCAACCTATACTTAATTCAGGTTATCACATTATTTGTTACCTAATAATGATGAGATGCTGAAACAAGTTCAGCCTAACGATTTAAAAAACCTTTTAGAATGGTCTTTTATCAGCAAAGTCTTTTATTTCATCTTTCATTTTTGTTAAATAGTCAATATCATCAAAACCATTTAACATATTCTCTTTCTTGTACCCATTAATATCAAAAGATTCTTGCTCACCAGTAACTAATAAAGTAATAGTTTGTTTTGGTAAATCAATTTCTAATTCTGTATTAGGGTCTGCTTCAATTGCTTTAAATATTTTATCTAAAAATTCAGCACTTACCTGAACTGGTAAAACACCAATATTTAAACAGTTTCCTCTAAAAATATCAGCAAAGAAACTAGATACTACACAACGAAATCCATAATCGTATACTGCCCAAGCTGCGTGCTCTCTAGATGAACCTGAACCGAAGTTTTTACCACCAACTAATATTTTCCCTGAATATGTTGGGTTGTTTAAAACAAATTGTTCTTTTGGTGTATTATCTGGATTGTATCTCCAATCTCTAAATAAGTTATCTCCAAATCCTTTACGCTCTGTTGCTTTTAAGAAACGAGCTGGAATTATTTGGTCTGTGTCTACGTTTTCTATTGGTAATGGAACCGCAGAACTTTTTAATATTTCGAATTTATCGTAAGCCATTTTGTTTAGTTTTTAGTTCTTGGTTTTTAGTTGTTAGTTTTATTAAACAAGAAAAACCTAAACATTTAATTTTTTAATTTTCAATCTTTCAATTACAACAATGTTCTTGGATCAGTTACAACTCCTGTTACAGCTGTAGCAGCAGCAACTAGTGGACTTGCTAATAATGTTTTTGATCCTGGTCCTTGACGTCCTTCAAAGTTTCTGTTTGAAGTACTTACTGCAACTTTTCCTGCAGGAACCTTATCATCGTTCATTGCTAAACAAGCAGAACATCCTGGTTCACGCAATACAAATCCAGCTTCGTGGAAAATATCTAATAAACCTTCTTCTTTTATTTTTGCTTCAACAATATGAGAACCTGGCACTAACCAAGCTGTTATATTATCTGCTTTCTTTTTTCCTTTTACTATAGATGCAAACGCTCTAAAATCTTCAATTCTACCATTGGTACAACTTCCAATAAATACGTAATCTACGTGTTTACCAATCATAGCTTCACCTTCAGCATACCCCATATAATCTAACGATTTTTTGTAAGTAGCTTCTCCACCTTCAACCTGATCTGCACTTGGAATATTGTTTGAAATACCTGTTCCCATACCCGGATTTGTACCGTAAGTAATCATAGGTTCAATATCACTTGCACTAAAAGTCAACTCTTTGTCAAACACAGCATCTTCATCTGTTGTTAACGTTTCCCAATAAGTCATTGCTTTATCCCAATCTGCACCTTTTGGAGCTAACGGACGACCTTTTACATACTCAAATGTTTTTTCATCTGGAGCAATAATACCTCCACGAGCACCCATTTCAATACTTAAATTACAAACAGTCATACGGCCTTCCATAGACATTTGTTTGAATACATCACCTGCATATTCAACAAAATAACCAGTAGCACCAGATGTAGTTAATTTAGATATAATGAATAATGCAACATCCTTTGGAGTAACTCCTAAACCAAGTTCACCAGTAATGTTAATTCTCATTTTTTTAGGTTTTGGCTGCATAATACATTGTGAAGTCAATACCATTTCAACTTCTGAAGTACCAATACCAAAAGCAATTGCACCAAAAGCACCGTGTGTAGATGTATGTGAATCTCCACAAACAATTGTTGCTCCAGGTAGTGTAATTCCATTTTCTGGCCCTACAACGTGAACAATACCATTATTTTGGTGACCTAATCCCCAATGAGAAATTCCCCACTCTGCAGAGTTTTCTTCTAAGGCTTTTAATTGATTAGCCGATAACGGATCTTCAACTGGTAAATGTTGGTTAATTGTTGGGGTATTATGATCTGCTGTAGCAAATGTACGACCTGAAAATAATACTGAATTGTTTCTTTCTTTTAACCCTAAAAAGGCTACAGGGCTTGTAACTTCGTGAATTAAATGTCTATCAATAAAAAACACATCTGGTCCGTCTTTAATTTTACGAACAACATGCGAATCCCATACTTTATCAAATAATGTAGTACTCATTAATCTTAATTTTAATTTTATGTATAAATACAACCATAGATAGTTCTATAGTTAAAACAATGGCAGCAAATTTAAAAAAAACTATAGTCTTCTCAATTTAATTATTATTTATATACGATACCCAAAGAAGTTTTTCACATATTCTTAGTTATTATTACATTTTAATGTTTTTTACAAAATATTATTATTCGTATTTACTCAACAATTCTAATTTTTCACAACCAAAAATTCAATATATTTCTACTTTAAACATATTACATAAAAGAGCTAAAAACATTTCAATATTTTAAAAAAAGCACAAAAATATTACAGCTTTTTAACATTTTAACAACTACATATAACTTCTTTAGTTTTTCTATTTATAAAAACAAAATGAATATGATGATTACTTACAAAAGAAATCAATGTTTTTTATTTGTGTTTTACCTATAAAAAATATACGATATCCAAAATAATTTAGAGTTTATTAAAAATTGAATCAGCAATTAAATTTTGACAATAAGGTTTCATCAACTTTCTAATATTAAATAATCAATTTCATGTGCTGTTAAGCAATAGATTCTATATGCTTTTTTTTGGTTAATTTTGAACTTTTCCAAAACGATGGAGAATTTCAACAACAATGAGCTACAAATTATTATCATCTCCTTTACAAGGTTTTACAGATTTTAAATTTAGAAATACCCAAAATAAAATTTTTGGAGGTATCGACACTTTTTATTCTCCTTACATAAGGCTTAACGGGAAACTAAAAATAAAAGCTGCTTATGAGCGTGACATTTTACCCGAAAACAATATTGGTTTAGAAGTTATACCGCAAATAATTACAAATAATGCAGACGAGTTTTTATTTGTTGCAGATTTTGTAAAACAACTTGGCTACAAAGAGTTAAATTGGAATCTTGGTTGCCCTTACCCAATGGTTACAAAATGCGGAATGGGCTCTGGATTAATTAATAGCCCAGAAAAAATTGATACTATTTTAAATAAAGTTCATATTGAAAGTGATATTTTAGTTTCTATGAAAATGCGTTTAGGCTACGAAAATGCTGAAGAAATTTTAAAAACACTTCCAATTTTAGATAAATATCCTTTAAAAAACATTGCAATTCACGCTCGCATAGGAAAACAATTATACAAAGGCGGCGTTAATTTAGATGCTTTTCAGCAATGTGTTGAAAACACTAAACACAAACTGTATTATAATGGAGATATAACTTCTGTTGCAAAATTTAACGAAATGCAAGAGCGTTTTCCTTCAATAGACCATTGGATGATTGGTAGAGGCCTTATTGCTGACCCTTTTTTACCTTTGATGATTAAAAATAATACTTTCGAGTATCCAGAAAACAAATTGGAGATGTTGCATCAATTTCATAATACTTTATATAAAGGATACAGTGAGTCTTTATCTGGAGCAACTCATATTCTTTTGAAAATGTACCATTTATGGGAATACTTTATTCCTTTATTTGAACAAACACCAAAAGCTTTAAAAAAAATAAAAAAAGCTAAGAACATTAAAAATTATGAAAAAGCAGTTCAAGAAATATTTTACAATGAAGGTTTTTAAAATATTAGATAACAAATAGTATGGTTCCAATAATAACATTTATAGTATTAAGTGGTTTGGTTTTTTATGTTTGGAAACGAAAAAACAAAGCTAAATGGATTTCACCAACAAAGCCTTTTCCAAAAGAGTGGAGATCAATTTTAACTCAAAAAATTACTTTTTATAATGCGCTTTCTTCAGAAGAAAAAAATAGATTTGAGTTTAAAGTTCAAGAATTTTTACTGAATTGTAGAATAACAGGAATTGAAACTACAGTTAATATTACCGATAAAATTTTAGTAGCATCTAGTGCAATAATTCCAATTTTTGGTTTTAACAATTGGAAATACACCAACATTAACGAAGTTTTAATTTACCCAAATGCTTTCAATAAAGAGTTTGAAACAGAAGGTGAAGATAGACGTATTTTAGGAATGGTTGGAAGTGGTTATATGGAAGGAATTATGATACTTTCTAAAGAAGCTTTACAGCACGGATTTAAAAATGAATCAGACAAAAAAAATACAGCTATTCACGAGTTTGTTCATTTAATAGATAAAACTGGCGGTGTAATTGATGGTATTCCATCGTTACTTATGGAAAAGCAATATGCCATACCTTGGATTGATTTAATAAACAAAAAAATTGATGAAATTTATGATGGAGAATCTGACATTAACCCTTATGGAGGAACTAACAAAGCTGAATTTTTCTCTGTAGCAAGTGAATATTTTTTCGAACGTCCCAAACTGTTAGAACGTAAACATCCTGAATTATACAATTTATTAGAAAAGGTTTTCAATCAAGATATGTCTGCTCGAAATTTAAACACAGCAAAAACAAAAATAAGCCGCAACAGTCCGTGTCCTTGTAATAGTGGTAAAAAATTTAAAAAGTGCTGTGGAAAAACTCATTATAACTAACACAAAAAAGCCGTTGCAATTGCAACGGCTTTTTCTACCCTTTTGTTAAAAATCTATTTATTAATTCAATCTATTTACTTTCTATTAGTTATCAGATAATGTATAAGTAATTGTTAGTGTTGTTGACTCATCGAAGTTTAAATTTGCATACGCATCTTTATCTTCGCTTTGAGTTATTCTGTAGGTTAAGTTATGTCCATTTTTAGCGCCATTTCCAGTATAAGCACTTCCTATTCCTTTAATAATGTTTGTTGCTTTTTTGTTGTTTAACACAATACTTTTCTCAGCAATTTCTCCCATTGTTCCTTCTCCATCTCCTTCGTATTTATTAGCAGATACAGTTAAGTCAATTCCGCTTGGTACATCACCATCTGTAATTTGTACCGTAATTGCTCTTGAAGATTCATTACCTACTATTGAAGAGTAGTTTAACCATAAATCACTATTAGATTGGTTGAATTCTACTTTTTCTCCTGCTTCTGTTGGTGCAGTTGCTTTTAATGAAATTGCTTTAGCTACTGTAGATTCGATATCTAATAAAGCTACTTGTGGAACACCTAATTTTAAAGAATGAGAATCTTTTTCTGTGTCTTGAGCAAAAGCATTTGAAGTTGCGATAAACAAAACAGCTGCGATAAATAATTTTGAAATTTTCATGATTTTAAGTTTTTAATGTTTTATATATTTTGTTAAATAAGTGTCTAACTTTGTTGTTATTTACACTGCAAATATATGGCGAGATAATAGCCTAAAACTTAAAATTAGATTAGTAAAATCTAAGTATCGATGAATGGTTAATTATTGTCGATTAAAGAAATATAATGTTGAGCTTCCTGTAAATGAACCTCTAACTCCACCAATAATTATACTATTATTAGTAGGAGAAACAGCTATACACATATTATATCCGCTTGTGAGTTAAATCCACTTATGGTAGTTTCCATAGTTTTATCAGCTACAGTATTATCATTTACAAACCGACACTTTCTAAAACCGATAATACCCTGGTATTAAACAAATTATTTACACCAATAAAATAGGCTAAACTATAGTTTAAAACATAAAAAAAGACATAACTAATTTATGTCTTTTCTATATACTTTATGTAATTATAAAATAAAAATCCTATAAATAAACCTCTAGTATTGTTGCTAAATCCGAATTTAAATTAACACTATTAATAGCTGCTGGTAATAAAATAGTTTCACCTTTTTCCATTAGAATTTTTTCTCCGTTGCAATCAACTTCCAAAGCCCCTTCAACACACATGTAAATAACAAACGAATCTAGTTTACTATAATCTTTTTCAAGTTCTCCTTTTAACTCAATAATATCTGTTTTAAAATATGGAGAATGTACTAACTCGACAGATTGATTTTCTCTTACTTTATAAGCTGTTTTATAATTATCGTATAATTTATAATCTATAGCGTCTAATGCCATCTCAGTATGTAACTCACGCTGATTACCATCTGCATCAACACGCTCATAATCATAAATTCGATAAGTAATATCGCTTGTTTGTTGAATTTCAGCTAAAACAGTTCCTGCTCCAATTGCGTGAACTCTACCTGTAGGAATATAAAATGTATCTCCTGTTTTTATTTCTTCTGAATTTAAAATTTCTAAAACTTTACCTTCATCTAACGCCTTTACATATTCTTGCTGAGAAACTTCTTTATTAAAACCAACAATTAAATTAGCGTCCTTATCAGCATCCATTATATACCACATTTCATTTTTTCCAAATGAATTATGACGCTCTTTTGCTAATTCATTATCTGGGTGAACCTGAATAGATAGTGGTGTTTTTGCATCAATAAATTTAATTAGAATAGGAAATTCATTTCCAAATTGTTTATAAACTTTTTCTCCTATAAATTCGCCTTTAAATTCTTTTATTAAATCTCTTAAACTTTTACCTTTTAAAGCTCCATTAGAAACTATAGAAACATCTCCTTCTACATCTGAAATTTCCCAACTTTCGCCGATGTTAGCTTTCTCAGATTTTTTTTTAAACGTTGTAATTAGTTTTTCTCCACCCCAAATTCTTTCTTTTAAAATGGGGTTAAATTTAATTGGATAATTCAATTTCATATTAGTTATGTTTTATAATATTTAGTAGGTATCAATTAACGACAATATCTCTAAGTTTTCTTTTAATTTCTTTGGGCTTAATTCTTCTTCTGAAATAAATTCTATTTTATACTTTTTATTTGGAATCATATCAAAATAATTATTTGAAAATCTTCCTGAAAATGGAGCAGTAAAGCAAATATCTTTTACTAAAACGTCTGCTTTAACTTCAACAACAACCTTTTTACTTGATGTTTTTAAAACAGTAATATCTATTGTTGGTTTTGTTAATTCTAATTTATTTGGCATTTCAAAAAAGTAAATACTTTCGTCAAACACATTATTTTCTAGACCAACTAACTCTGCAAATATAAAGATATTAAATTTGTTGTATTTTGAAACTAACTTAACCAAATCATTATTAAAATAGATTTTACTTGAGTTTGGTTTTATTTCAATTTCCTTTTCAAAAGTGTTTAATATAACGCCTTTAAAATCCATTACAGACACTTTTAATTTTGCTGTTTTTTCTTCCAATTCGTCCGAAATAATATGTAATTCTATTTCATTCTCTGTCTTAAAAAACATTGATTTAATTGGTTTGTACAAGTCTTTCACTTTATAGTGTGAAGCTTTCCAATTTCCATAATAATCTATACTAGACCACGAAGCAACTGGCCAACAATCATTAATTTGCCAATACAATGTTCCCATACAATAAGGCATATTTCTACGGTGAGCTTCAATAGCAATTTGCATTCCACGAGCTTGCAATAACTGACTTACGTATAAATAAGACTCAAAATTCTTTGGGTCTTTATACAAAGGCTTCATATAATGTTCAATATTTTGATTTCCGGAAAAATGACGCTGATGTGATTTCATTACTTCAGAATAAATATCCCAATCTTCTTCTACCGTAAATTTCTTTACAGATTCAAATTCTGGAAACGATTGAAACCCATATTCCGACATAAATCGAGGAATAAATTCATTAAGAGTTGAGAATGGTGATTTTTGTCCCCAAACTCCCCAATAATGATAATCGCCCGAAGTTAAAGTAGCATCTACACCTCTTGCAGATGTTGGTGACGATGCCCAATAAAACGTATCATTATCAAATTCTTCAACCACTTCTGGTAATATTTCGTGAAAAACATCAGTATAACCTTTCCAAACTTTGTCTACTACTTCTTGACCTTGGCTATTTAAGGTTTGTGGAATCCAACCCCAATTTTTCCAAGCTGTAAGATTTTCGTTATTACCACACCAAAGTGCAATACTTGTGTGGTTTCGTAAGCGCTTTACATTGTATTCGGCTTCTTTTTTTACATTTTCTAAGAAGGCTTCATCTCCAGGAAACATTGCGCAGGCAAACATAAAATCTTGCCATACTAGAATTCCATTTTTATCACATAAATCGTAAAAAATTTCTTTCTCATAAATTCCACCTCCCCAAACTCGAATCATATTGAAATTTGCATCTACCATATTTTGAATGGTTTCTTCATAATCTTTAACAGAAACTCTACTTAAAAATACATCTTGAGGAATATAATTTGCTCCCTTCATAAAAACAGGAACTCCATTTAATTCAAAATAAAAACTTTCTCCAACAGTATCTTTTTCTTGAACTACTTTTAAAGTTTTTAATCCAATTTTATTTGAATTAACAGCTAAAGTTTGTTTCCATTTTTTTAATTCAACCGAAATAGTATATAATTTTTGATTTCCGAGTCCATTAGTCCACCATAATTCTGGACTGTCAATATTAAAAGGTATTTTAATATTGTTTATTCCTTTTTTGAGCTCAATTTTTTTCTCGTAAATTAATTCTGAATCTACTTTAATAAGTAATGGCGTTTCAAAACTTTCTGTAGCTTCAATTTTTATATCTGCTAATAAATTTGCGGTTTCACTAGATAGTTTTTTTTGCTGAATGTGTACATTGCTAATACTTGCTTTATCCCAAGCATTCAAATTTACATCTTGCCAAACACCACTAGAAACCAAACGTGGACCCCAATCCCAACCAAAATGATAACCAGCTTTTCTATTAAAAATAGATACTTGCTTTTTACCCAAGCCTCCATTTTCGGACTGATCATTTACTGCATTTGGTAATTGATAACCCAATTTAGCTCTTTTTTTAAGCCCTATTTTTATAGGTGAATCGAATAGAATTTTTAATTCATTATTTCCTTCTTTTAAATATTGTTTGCAATCTGTAGTATAACCGATAAACATATTTTCGGTTTTCAAAATAAGAGAATCGTTTACATATACATTTGCATAGGTATCTAATCCTTCAAAATTAAGTTCAATTTTGTCCTTTTTAAGAAGGTGCTCATCAACTAAAAATGTAGTTTTATATTCCCAATCTTGCTTATCAATCCATTGCTGATTTTTTTCATTTAATCTATAGAATGAATCTTCAATAATTCCATTCGCCATTAAATCGGTATGTACTGTTCCTGGCACAGATGCTTTCATCCAAATTGAATCTTGAACAGATTTAAACTCCCAACCAACATTCAGCTTCTTAGAAATGACATTTGGAGATTGGTTGCAAGAAGAAATTATCAAAAATAAAACAACAAATTTTAGATTATAGATACTTTTATAAAACATACTTTTAAAATTAAAAAAAGTATCAACACAAAAATTAAATTGCATCAATACTTTTAAACCTAATTACATATTACTTAATTTTTGAAGGACAACAAGATTTTTTCTTTGTATTACAAAAAATTCCTTTTAGCTCTAGCATTTTTTCAGCATAGCGCTTTCCTAATTCTCTAACTCCTTTCGAGTTAAAGTGAACCATATCGTCTCTAACCTCACAACCTTTTGATGAAATAACATAAGCTGTTGGCACAACTTCAGGAAGTTTATTAATAATTGGATTCATACTAGCACAAACTCCTTTTTGTTCTTCGTGAACTACTTCACCAGCTAATAATGGAACATCTTTAGCATTCAAGTTTAAATCTTTCAGCATATTTTCATAAACAGCCTTTACATATTTTGGCCAATTTTCATCATCTTGATTCGTTTCACCTTGATGTAATAATATTCCTTTTATTACTCCAACTTTTTGAGTCTCTTTTGCCAAAGTAATAAAGTGCCTATATGGATTTCTACCATAATCATCAATCTTTTTTGTAAACCAATCTTCTGGGTAAGTTTCTAAATAATCTTTGTACAAGTCTTTATCAAACATTCTAATATCAGACCCTCCAACAGCTACATTTATCACTCCAACTTTTATTGAATCTGGTAAGTTTTTCACCATAGTTCTACCAAAATAATCAGCTGGAGATAAACCAACATAACACTGACTTAAAGGCGGTGTTGCAGTTCTCCACTCATTCTTTTTATATCCTAAATTATCACAATCTAAAGATTGTAACACCTTAAAACGTTTGTTACCAACTTTATCTTGCTCCTCAATAGTTGCAGAACCTTCCATATTAGATTGTCCAAAACATAAATAAATATGAAAATTCTTATCTTGTGAATACGTGTTCATTGTAATTAAAACTAACCCAATAAACAATATATTTTTTATATTTTTCATAATTTAAGTTTATTGATAAATGTATAAAACCAAGAAACAGAATACTATTAAAATTACAGACCAAACTCTAAAGTTTTTATAGATTGGAACTCCTTTCAATTCTTCAGTTTCTTCTCTATAAATTTTCTTAGTCCAAATAAAATCTGCTATTTGTTTTTCATCATCAGGTTTCGATACTAAACTAACAACAATTATTATAACAGCACTAAACACAAAGTAGAAGGGAACTTTTAATAAAAAGTGAATATCTCCCAATAATTCATATTCAAAAAACACTTTTGCTAATACCGTTGTAACTGCTGCAAATGCACCACCCATTAATCCCCAAAAAGCTCCGTGTTTATTAATACGTTTCCAAAAAACACCTAAAAAGAATACTGCTACAACTGGTGGAGCAATGTACGTGAGCATTTCTTGGTAATATTTTAATAAAGAATCGAACATTGCAATAAATGGCACCCATAATACTGCCAAAACTAGTACTACTACCGATACAATCTTACCAACGTACACTTGTTCTTTTTGCGATGTATTTTTCTTAAATTTTATATAAAAGTCCATTGTAAATAATGTTGCTACAGAATTTAACAATGCACTTAAAGATGATGTTAATGCCGCTACCATTGCCGCCAACATTAGGCCTAATAATCCGGTTGGCATTAGCTCAATAACTAATTTAGGATACACCATATCGTTTTTTGGCAACCCTGGGAATAAATGTTTCCCAATTACAGCTGGAAAAATAATAATGAAGATTAACGAAACTGTTAAAAACCCAACTAATAAAATACCTTTTCTACCGTGGTCTACAGATTTTGCCGTTAACACACGTTGCACCAACATTTGATTGTTTCCCCAGAAGTAAAAGCCGAGTATAGGTATACCAACTATCATTCCAAGCCAAGGAACGGAAGAATCGTCATTCGGTCTTATCAATTTCATCATTGTATCATCAGCTAGTAGTAACTCTTTTAGATAGTCTAAACCACCATTTTGCATTGCTAAAAATGTTAGTATAAAGGTTCCAACCAACAATAATATCCCTTGAATTAAATCTACCTTAATGGCTGCTGAAAGTCCACCTGGAATTGTATAGGCCGCAACAATTATGGCAAAAATCACAGACAGTTCCATTATAGATAATGCTGGAAAAACTAATTTCATTAATAATGAAGCTGCATATAAAGCACCTGCTGCATCTAAAAATGTAGAACCAATTAATGTGATGAATGAAAAGTAATATCTTGAACGTTTATCGAAACGTTTTTCTAAAAATTCAGGAATGGTAAAAATTCCTGATTTTATATAAAACGGCAAAAAGAACATGGCAAAAAATACCATTACCAATACCGAAACTAAATCGTAATTAAAAACTGCAATTCCAGTAGAATATGCATCACCACTTTTTCCAATTAAAGTTGTACTCGAAATACTTGCGGCAAATAATGAAAACCCAATTATTGGCCAAGTCATATTTCTTCCGGCAAGAAAGTAATCTTTAGTTGAATTACTTCCTTTTTTAGAAGATTTTATTCCAAACCAAACTATAAATATAAAATACAGTACTAATACTGTTATGTCTACAATTCCTAAATTATATTCCATTTTTATTTCTTTAACCTTTCGGTTATTATTTTATTAAAATTGTGCTTAAAAAAACTACACTATTGGCTTTAACCTCAACAATCATTTCTTTTTCTGCTTTTATTTTTTTTGTTACAATTGGAAAGCCATCTTCATTAACAGGTCTGTTTTCTTCAGCATATTCATATAAATACAAATCTTTAGAAGTATTTAATTCTGAATTTAAACTCACTGTTTTTATCGAGTTTGACTGGTTTACAATTGCAGTTGTAAAATTATTATTTAATGTTGAAGCTACTGCACGAATACTCTTATTTTCAACCGAATACTGTGGTTCATAAATTGTTGAATTTGGTTCAAACAAATTACAAAGCAATGTCCAAGAATAAGCCCAAGGTCTAGGAGTTTTATCAGCTTCTAAATCACCAAATTCTTCAGCTAAAATATTCCACATTCCCCATTTTTTTAATTGATCTTTTTGGCCTAAATCTCCAACAGTATGCATTGCATCATCTACATCCCAAGCAATTGCACCACCAACACTTGCCAACATACTTTGTATTGCTGCATCGGCCATATCAACTCCATAAAAATAATCGTACACAAACATTGATGAATCATCAGGGCCTGCAAAAGGATCTGCCTCGCCTCTTTTTCGGTTTTCTTCTTTTAAATCACCGCTGTACTTCATTCCTAATTCACCTAAAACCAAAGGCTTTTTGGTTGCATTAATTTTTGAAGTAAATGGTTTTAAATAATCGATAAAATTTCCAGTTCTAATCAACTCTTGATCTGCATAAATATGAAAATCGTATAAACCAGTTATCTCATTTAAGTCTGAAACTGTTGAATACACCCAATCGTGTGCCTTTTTTGGATGCGTTGGATGATCCCACTGAGTTACCGCATCTGGTCCAGACATTGTAACATACTTATCTAACCCTTTTTCAACCAACACTTTATTTAATTTTTGATAACCTTCTTTCCATTCTTCCCAATTTCCATCTGTAGATGCCCAATAACCGTTAGGTTCGTTTACTAAATTGTAATATTTAATACACGTGTAACCTTTTTCAATAATCAGAAAGTTCAAATACTCTGAAATCATTTGGTGCCACCTGCTATCACTCGCTAAATTGATATGATTTGTTTTTTTATCTGATTTCCACATTCCTGGAGCTCCCCATTCACCAAATAATACTTCAATATTATTTTTCTGGCAATAGTCCAATAACTTGCAAAGACTTTTTACTTCTTGAGTTTCAAAATCTAAAATTGGTTGATTATTTTTGTCAATACCTTTAAAGTAACGCCAAGAAGCAATATCCATCACCCTAATTATATGTGGATTTACAAAATCTAAACGCTTATATAATTCATTCCATTTTTCGTCAGTCATTAAAAATCCCCATTCTGCATCTTCAGAATCTGCGTGTGGATATGCTGACCATTGAACTCCGTGACCAATAAAAGGGAAATCTAATTGATCTGTTTTGTTAAATGAAATTGTTATATCGGTTTTTTGTTTTTCAGCAGTACAGCTACCAAACAAAACTATAACGGCTACTACTATAATTAGGATGAGTGATTTGTTCATGTTACTTTTTTAAAGCTTCTAATAATTCATTAATATCACACGTTGCTAAACCAATATGTTTATCAGCGGCACCATAATATACGTGTAAAGTATTATCTATAATCATATTACCAGTTGGAAAAACACAACCTTTGTAATACCCTTCAATTTCGTAATCATGTTCTGGTTCTAAAATCCAATGATCTAATCTACCTATTACTTTTGTTGGGTCTTCTAAATCTAATAAAGCTGCACCTGCACGATAATAACCTAAACCACCGTTTTCAACGCCGTGATAAATAATTAACCAACCATCTTTAGTTTTTAAAGGTGGTGTGCTTCCTCCTATTTTCTCTTCCCAAGTTCCATCTTTTCCTGCTAATAACATTGTACTTGGCTCTTCCCAAACCATTAAATCGTCTGAAAAACGAATCCAAATTGCTGGTTTATCAGTTTCGTAACCTTCACCAACCCATTCTTTCGGTCTGTGAAGCATTACAAATTTACCATTCACTTTTTCTGGAAACAAAATTACATCTCTATCATCTAAATTAGAAGTTGTAATTCTACCTAAACGTTTGTAATTTTTGAAATCTTTTGTAATTGCCAACCCTGAATTTGCAATATTATTTTTATACACTAATGGCGTGTCTTCACCAGATTCTGGCAATAAAATTTCATCGTGTCCAAATTTCCAATATTGACCTGGAGGAAATGGTCTATACGCATATGTAATGTAATATTCATCACCAAATTTCACAATTCTTGGGTCTTCAACTCCACCCATATCTGGTCCATCTATACTTGGTGAAAATACAGGCTCATCTGAAACTCTTGTAAAGTTTATTCCATCTGTACTTTCGGCTAAACCAAATCTTATATAATGTTCTTTATCATCTCCTGCTGCTCTATATAGCATTGAAAATTTTCCATTTTCGTACCAAACACCAGGATTACAAACTACAATATTTTCCCAGTAATTATCAGGGTTTGGGCTAAAAATAGGGTTGTTTTCATATTTTTTTAAACGTACCAAATCTGTGCTATTTTTTTCAATAGTATTCATTCTCTTCAATTTTCCTAAATTTTTACTTAAACTAATCTTGTATAATTGGTTATTTTTAGATTAATCCATATTTGTAAATAACATAAATGACTCTCCTTCAAGTGTCATTTTTTCACCTATTTCAAAATTCAAATTCATTCCAATTTCTGAAGGAGCAGCAAAACCATTACTATCAACTTCACCCACAAATGAACCATCTGAATTTGATTTGTACATATACTTATTTAAAGTAACCGAGCTAATAAATTCTGATTTTAAATTGATTTCATAAGTTGTGTAATGTGAATTAACTAGTGCAATAGTATATTTTCCATTATTTACACCAACTACAGCTCTAACTCCTTTTTTATTCGGTAATTCTACATTGTAAATATCACTTCCTGCAGGGAAATAACGTGTTAATAAAGATACTGGGTAGAAGTACGGACGAATAGCTTCATCTGAAGCATTGCCTATTAATTCTTCACCTAAAATATTCCAGAAGCCCCAACGCTTTAACATAGTTGTTTGATAATCTCCATTGTCTGGACTGTTATACATTGCGTCATCCATATTCCAAACTAAAGAACCAGAAAAACCTTCTCTCATAGATTGAATTAATGCATCTGCCATATCAATTCCATAGAATGCTTTATAAACCATCATGTTAGAATCTTCTCCTGCAAATGGATCATTTTCTATTGCTTCTTCATTTTCTAATTTAAGTTCAGCATCTACAGCATCATATTTAAAACCTATTTCACCCAAAACAACTTGTTTATCTGCTGGAGTATTCTCTTTATAGACTCTTAACATTTCTGCAAACTCACCATTACGAACTAATTGTTGCTTTGGATATACGTGAATATCATATAAACCAACATTATCACCTAAATCTGTTTCAGTATTTGTAAACCATTCTGTTTGACTTGCAGTATTAAATACAGCAATATCTGGTCCCATTAACTTAACATTAGATAAAGAATAGTTTGCCATTTCTGCAATATAAGCTAACTGAACATCTCTATAAATATCGTAGTTTCCTTGTGTTGAAGCCCAGCTTCCGTTAGGCTCATTAATTATATTTACGGTTTTTATAACTGTGTATCCTTTTTCATTAACTAAATGGTTTAAAAATTTTACTGAATTAGCTATCCAGTTCATATCAATATCACTAATATTTCCCGTTGATTGGTGTCCCCATTCTCCATAAGTTATTTCAATATTTCTGCTCTGTGCATAGTCTAACATTTTAAATAATGAAGTGGTTTTTGTTGTTTCATCATACACTCCATTATTATCGTACGCCCAACCAGAATTAGTCATAATTCTTAAAAACGGTGGTCGCATAAAGTCAATTCTATTAAACAATGTATTCCAATCTGCTTCACTTAAGGTTTCTTCACCTAACCAGGTTGGCACTAAATCGTAACCTCCCCATTGTACACCATTACCAATAAAGTTGGTCGAAACAACTTTGTTCGTAATAGTAATTTCTCTATTTTCTTGAACAACCTCAGCTATTTTATCATTTAAATCATCATCTTCACAAGCTGTAAAAACAAGAACTAGAGATAATAAAAAGCTAATCATATATTTTATATTTGTTTTATTCATTTCTAAAGTATTATACATCCACTTGCATTAAAGCAAGTGGATTAAATTATCTATTATTTACTTAAGTTATACCACATTTTATTAGACATATGCGCTACTTCTTCATAACTATAATTGGTATCAGTCCAATTAAATAATTCTGAATAATATGGTAACACTGTTGTTAAAGCTATTTCTGTTTCAGTTTTTACTTCTAGGGTTAAAACATATTCTGTTCCAGAAGCATCAGTTATTGTAACAGTTTCTCCTACTAGTTCCCAGGTTCCTGCTCCAGTTGGTACTTTTCTAAATCTAGAATTGAAATCAGTTTCTGGCCAACTTGCATCATCAGATACAAAATCTCCAAATTCACCATCTGACCCTGCATTATTTTCATAGGTTCCAAAAGGATTATCTCCATTTTTACCTTCAACAACAAATGTTATAGCATTATCTAACTCTTTACTTGCACCAGATAAATAATTGTTTAATAATTCAGATTTATCCCATCCCCAACTTTCCCAGGTAAATAAGTCACAGTAAATTCCTATTTCTCCAATAGTCCAAGTTCCTGCTATTGAAATATCACTAACATCTATATCTATTTCTAAATTAACAGTCCACACAACTGCTTCTCCAGCTTCAGATGTAACTGTTATTTGAGTTGAATTACCAGTAGAAAAATCTAACATTTCTCCAACTGCCTTATCTGCTGTTGCTGCATATGAAGTTCCTAAAGCTGTAATTTCAATTGCTGAAATATCAGCCCCATTATCTTCAATTTTAACCGTTACTGTTTTATTATCAACATCTATTGAAGCATCTCCAACTTGATTTGCAACACCTAAAGATGTAATGTTATTACCTGTTTGCTCAGTATATTCTTTTGTTAACACATACCACATTGGGTTAGACATATGAGCCAATTCTTCATAACTCCAATCTGTATCATTCCAATTAAATTGGTCTGCTAAATATGGTAATGCAGCCTTTAATGAAACTTTGTTGTCAGGCAACAATTCTAGATCTAATTCGTGTTCTACTTTATTTTCATCAGTAATAATTACTTTATTACGTTCAAAATCGCGCAACCAAGTTCCACTACCTGTAGGTATTTTACGGAATCTTTCATTAAAATCCCATCCTTTGCCTTCATCTCCAAAGTTTCCATATTCTCCATCGTTACCTGCGCTATGTTCATAATTTCCAAATGGATTACCATTTTCATCAGCTCCTTCAACAGTAAAAGAAATTGTATTATCTAATTCCGGACCTAATTCTGGCAAATACCCAAAAATGCTTTCGTTCTTTTCCCATCCCCAGCTTTCCCAGGTAAACATATCACAATACATACGTGCGTCTCCAACGTACCAAACACCTTCTAAATCTGATTTAAATGGGTTTAACGTTACCTCCCAAGTTAATGTTTCGCCTGCACCAGAAACAACCGAAATACTTGAAGTTCCTGAAGTAAAATCTAATGTTGTTCCTACTTCATTTACTGTTGTTGCACCATAAGAAAGTTCTATATTTTTAATTTCAACATTAGCAATGTCGCTTATGTTTTCATATTTAGCATAAATTGTAATTTTAGCCTCATCAAAATTACGATTAACAACGGCCGTACCTATTTGACCTTCAACTAAAATTGAAACAATGTTACGCTCTTTTTTCCAACCAGTTCCCTCTACATCTTCTAGAGGATTTTCTGTACAAGCAACCGCAAATATTGCTAATACAATAAGCCATATATTAAATATTTTTTTCATTTTTCGAATCCTTTTAGTTAATGTTTGGGTTTAAATCTATTTCACGTTGTGGAATTGGATAAAACGCTACTGCCTCTGGTGATAAACCTGCTGCCTGAGTTACTTTAGCCTGCACTGTATTTGTACGTCTTAAATCCCATAAACGATCTCCTTCATATGCTAATTCTCTTTGACGCTCTTCAATTACTAATTGTCTAAATTCTTCTTTTGACAATCCACTTAAATCAGCTAACTCACTAACTCCAGCTCTATTTCTAATATTGTTATACTGAACTAAACCCTCTGCATTTGCAGCAGCTTCTGCATATACTAATTGAATATCTGAATAACGTAATAAATAAGGTCGAGTGCTTGTTTTATCTCCTTCAAAATTAGGGTCGATATACTTTCTTGTAAACGGATAAGCAACAACACCATCTCCTGTAGTTCCTAAAGAAGCTCCTGTTTCATCAAAAACTTCTGAAACAAATAAATTATTTCTACGTAAATCATCTGTATTGTAAGCTGTAAATAAATCATCTGTAGTTTGAAAAACGCTCCAACCATCGTGTGTTGGAGAGAAGCTATCGTCTATATTTTTCAGGTAAACTGTAGCTCCACCAATCCAAGGAATAAAATATTTTGATAATTTAGAATAATCACCTTCAGCGGTTCCTGAACTATCCATAGATAATATGAAAATATGTTCTGGTCCGTTTGGCATTTCAACATTGTAAATATTTTGAAGATTTAAATCGTGGCTATATTCACCTTGATTAAATAAAACATCTCCTGAATATTGAGCAGCTTTTGCATATAAATTTTCTACACTTTCTAAAATTGTTTCATATTTTGGAACTCCGCTTTCTTTTGCTGAAGCTGCAAATAAGTATACTTTAGACAGCAATGCTTGTGCTGCAATTTTATCTACTCGACCAACAACTCTATTTACTTCTAAATAATTTATTGCTCTTTCTAAATCGCTAATTAAAAACGCGTATACCACTTGCATATCTGCAGGTAAAGAAGCTGTAGTTTCATCTAACTTATCAATTAATGACGTTTGCAACGGAGCCAATCCAAATGCTTTTACAGCGTTAAAATGATTGTAAGCTCTTAAAAACAAGGCTTCACCTAATAAACGGTTCTCATCATTTTCGTTAAAACCTCTTCCTTCCACGTTCTCAATTACTGCATTTGCTCTATTAATAGCAATATAGCAAGATCTGTAATATTGAGTTAATAATTGATTTTGAGAAGTAACTTCCCAGTTTACAAACGCTTGAGCATCTGCTCCTTCATCTGGTTTTACAATACAGTTATCACTAGCTAACTCAGTTAAATAATAAGTAACTGGCGCGTAGCTTACCTGCGTTAAACCATCATATGCATATAACATTGAAGCTTCTGCATCTTCTATTGTTTTATAGAAATTCTCATCAGAATAGAATCCTTTTGGCTCTACATCTAAACTTTCACAGGACACAAAACCTAGTACCAAGGTTAATCCCATTATTATATTTTTTATTTGTCTCATTTTCAATTCTTTTATTATTGTAAATGCTTTTTTCATCTTCTGAAATTAAAATGTGAATTCTACACCTAAAGTCCAGTTTCTTAATTTTGGATATCCACCCCAGTAGATTCCATCAGTTCCAATTTCTGGATCGTATCCTTTAAAATCTGTAATTGTAAATAAGTTAGTTCCATTTACAAATATTCTTCCTCTTTTTAACCAAGGCAAATCAATATCATTTAGATTATATCCAATAGAAAGGTTTTGCAAACGAACAAAGCTTCCTTCTTCAATGTACCAATCAGACATATAATTTGTACGGCCATCTCTTAAACTTGGGTAACTATTTGTTGGGTTATCTTGTGTCCAACGTAAAGGCATATTTCCTGCTTCACCAAAACTTTTGGTATTAAAAATATCTTGTCCAAAACTACCGTTAAAGAACATTGAAATATCAAAGTTTTTATAACTAGCTTGTAAGTTTAAACTTGCAATAAAATCTGGATTTGGATCTCCAATAATAGAACGATCATCTTCATCAATAACACCGTCTTCATTTAAATCTACATATTTAAACTCACCTGGCTGAGCTAAATCTCCTGTTAAACCAGCAGCTAAACCTTCAGCTTCGCTTTGTACTATACCATCTACTCTGTAACCATAGAATACATTTATTGGTTGTCCAACTGCTAAAATATTTGGTATGGCACGAAAAGCTTCAACAGTACTTCCAGAAAATTCATATTTTATACCTGTTAAAGCATCTGTAGTTAAACCTGAAGATAATTCGTTACCTAAACTAACAACTTCATTTTTATTTTTTGAAAACATTAATGAACCTCCAAAGCTCCAATCTTCATTCTTAAAAATAGTTCCGTTAATTGTTAATTCAATTCCTTGATTTTCTATTTCACCATCGTTAACCCACATTTTATCATATGAAGATGAAGGTGACAATAAACGTTCACGCAATAAATCTGTAGTATATTTATTGTAATAATCTAATGTTACTTTTAATTTTCTGTCAAAAAATGCAAAATCTCCACCAATGTTAAACTGTCTTGTAGTCTCCCATTTTAAATCAGGATTAGGAATTCCTCCCCAAGTTTTTTTACCAGTTTGACTATCCCAACCTACAACATAACCAGGTCCAATAGCAGTTTGCCACCCACCGTTTACATAGTATTGATCTTGTCCATATCTACTATTAATTAAGTAGGGAGAAATACCTTGGTTACCTGATATACCAAAACTTGCACGTAATTTTAATTCATTAAATACATCTAAATCTTTAATAAAATCTTCTTGATGCATTTTCCATCCCAATGCTCCAGAAGGGAAATAAGCCCATTTATTATTATCTCCAAATTTTGAAGAACCATCGGCACGCATTGTAAATGTTGCCATATACTTATCATCATAAACATAATTGAAACGACCTAAACCAGAATACATTACCGTTTCTGTATAAGCGTTGGCTACAGTTTGTTTTTCTGGATTACCTGCAGCTAAGTTACCGTTTCCTAAAGATTCATTTAAAAAATCGTACGCTTTCAAATCTGATGAACGAGCTTCATAGTATTGGTATGAAAAACCTCCCATTGCAGTAAACTTATGCTTTTCGTTAAACATTTTATTATAAGTTAAAAATGTTTCAGCAACAGTTTCTTCACTATCCCAATTATTAATTCCTCCAGAACCATTATTAAAAGTTCCGTCTTCTGTATAAATTTTAGGGTTGTAATAATCTGTAATAGATTGCCCTGTTTTATAGTTTAATTGCGTTTTTAATTTTAATGAAGGTAATAATTGAATATCAACAAAAGCCGACCCAATAAAATCTTTAAATTCATTAGTATTGGTTCTATTTTCTACCAAAGCAATAGGATGAGAATAATCTTGAGATCCTGCTAAAAAATAATCCTGTGTTGGATCGTTATTTTCATAAACAGGGAAAATAGGATTTCTCCAGTAAGCTAAATCACTATTATTAGTTCTATCTCCTTTTGAATAAATTACATTACCTCCAACTGATACCTTACCATCGTATAATTTATGAATTACATTTAGGTTTATGTTTAATTTTTTATAATCATCTTCAATATAAACACCTTCTTGTGTAAAGTGAGTTGTACTTAAGCTAAATTGAGTTTTATCGGTTTGACTACGAATAGCTAAGTTTGTATTGTTTGAAACTGGGCTTCTAAACACAACATCGTCCCATTTTGTATTGTACGACCAACTACCGTCTTTTAATTCTCCTAAAGATGGGTAATAAACTCCATTTGCATCTTCAGTTCCAATATATAAAGGAACAAAACCACCATTTATACGACTTTCATTACTTAATTCAGCCATTAAAACAGGGTCTCTCCATAAATTTAAGTCTGAAGTAAAGCTTGAAAACGTGTTTTGTTGAGACACAGTAACTTCGGTTGTGTGCTTGGCTCCTTTTTTAGTAGTAATCATAATTACACCATTTGCACCACGAGAACCATAAATTGCAGAAGCTGATGCATCCTTCAACACTTCCATAGAGGCAATATCTTGAGGTGAAATTTGTTTTAAATCACCCGCATAACCAATAGGAAAACCATCTACAACAACTAAAGGATCGTTTCCTCCATTTAAAGAGCTTCCACCTCTAATTCTTACAGTTGCTCCAGCTCCAGGATCATCTGAAGAAGTAATTACCTGTACACCTGCTACTTGACCTTGCAGCAACCCATCAATTGAATTTGAAGGTTTAGATGGAATATCATCCATTTTTACAGAAGTTACAGAACCTGTAAGGTCACTTTTTTTCATTGAACCATACCCAACAACCACAACTTCATCTAAAGCTGCAACATCTTCTTTTAAAGAAATTGTAAAAGTAGTTTTGTCTCCAACTTGAAGAACTGCTGTTTGAAACCCCATAAAAGAAACTTCAATACTAGATTTTTTACTAGCCACAGCTAATTGGAATTTACCGTCGAAATCTGTTGTTGCTCCGTTAGTAGTTCCTTTCTCTAAAATATTTGCACCAGGAATTGGCAAACCGAGTTGATCGGTAACCACACCACCTATATTAATTTGTGCATTTATTGTTCCTACACAAAGAACAATCAAAATAGCAGATAAGAGCCATATTCGATTTTGTTTATTCATCAGTTAAGTTTTAAGTTATTAATTATGGTTCAAAGTTATAGATCATCAAAACACAATAATGACAAAATTAGGTTTAAAACTGTGCATTTATTGAATTATAATTAACATTTTCTTAATTTCACGCAATTGTATTATCAATTCATTAAATTTACGCACAGTAATTTTTAATTATTAAATTTGTATAGTAAATTCATAATTAAAGGATTCAGCCTAAAACTTACCATATTAAATGAAATCTATTAAAGAAATAACACCAATAAAGTCTGATGATCCTTTTGTGATTTTAAAACACAAAAATGCATTATTTGATTATCCTTTGCATTTTCATAATGAATATGAATTGACTTTAATAACCAATTTTGAAGGTAGTAGAACTGTTGGAGATTCGGTTGAACAATGTGAAGAAACCGATTTAACTTTACTAGGCCCAGAGTTAAAGCATTTATGGAAATCTGATAAAGTTGTAAGTAACTCTGGCGTTATTACTATACAATTTCAAGAACACTTTTTGCATTCTAAAATTATGAGCTATTCTGTTTCAAAAGACATTAAGAAACTTTTGGAGCTATCAAAACGTGGAATCTCATTTTCGAACCCTACTAAAAAACTTGTTAGTAAAAAAGTTCAATCAATTGAAAACAATACTGATTTTAAATCGCTTTTAACATTTCTTGAAATATTACATATATTATCTACATCAAAAGATATTAAAGTATTAAGTAGCCCTCCAAGTGCTAATTATAGTCAAAAAAGAGAAAGTAGAAGAATCTCTTTAATTACCAATTACATTATAAATAATTACGATCAAGAAATTAAACTTTCTAAAGTTGCAGAAATGGTAAATATGTCTGAATCTGCATTTAGTCATTATTTTAAAAAGCGAACTAGTCAAAGTTTTACAAGTTATTTAATGGATTATCGACTAGGCGTAGTAACAAAACTTTTAACTGAAACTAATATGTCTATTAATGAAATTTCAATTTCTGCAGGTTTCAATTCTCTCTCTAATTTTAATAGATCTTTTAAGAAAAAACACGGTATTTCTCCTAAAGAATTTAAGGTAAATTATCATAAAGAAGTACAACGATAATCTACATTAATCATACCTAATCCCTATTGTTTAATAACACAATGGGGTATTAAAACTCCTTCATAGAGCTTACCAAATAAAGCTTCAACTTTTTGACTATCAAGCATTCAATATAAAAGTATTATATTGTGGAACTATTTTATATATAAATCATTTTATATGTAATTTATATTTTTTTAACGAAAAATTGGAACAACCAAAAAAAAAGCAATGAACAAAAAGAAACTTAATGAAGAGATTAACATTTTAAAAAAACTTTTAAAATCAAAAACTTCTGAATTAAATAAAGTTAAAGAAGAGCTAGTTCTATGTGAAAAAAAATTAAACAATAGCTCTCAAAATAATTCAAATCAAAACACTACCAAAACAGAAGAAATAACAAATAAAAATCGTTTCGAATATGCGCTAAACAATATTGAAACTGGAGCCTGGGAATTGGATTTAAAAAAGTTTGACTCTTGGAGAATGTTTAAACACGACCAAATTTTTGGCTACTCAAAACCGCTTGACGAATGGACCTACGAAATGTTTCTAGCACATGTAATTCCAGAAGACAGAGAGCGAGTAGATTTTAAGTTTAAAAAAGCTCTCGAAACAAAAACAGATTGGAATTTTGAATGTAGAATTAAACGAAATGACAATAATAAAATTAAATGGATTTGGGCTACTGGACATCAAGAATTTGATGCAGAACAAAACCCAATTAAAATGTTTGGTATTGTCCAAGACATTACAGACCGTAAAAAAATTGAAATAGAGCGTGATTTACAAGCTGAACGATTTAATATGGCTTTTAATCAGCAGTTTCAATTTATGGCTATTCTTTCACCTAAAGGAATTACATTAGAAATAAACAACCTTCCATTAGATGTACAAGGTGTTATTAAAAAAGAATATATTGGTAATTATTTTTGGGAATCTCCAACTTGGAAAAAAAATAAAAAGCTAAAAGAAAAAATAAAGAATCAAGTTTTACAAGCTGCAACTATGAACACTCCACTTCATACTGAAGATTCTTTTTATGCTGAAGATGGAAAACTACATACTGCATTAGCTGCATACACTGGAATTAGAGACAGCAACAACAATTTAAAATATATTTTAGTACAAGCAACTGATATTAGCGAACAAAAACAGGCGGAAATAAACCTTAAAAAAAAGCAATATTATCTTGAAAATGCACAATCACTTGGAAAAATTGGATCTTGGGATTTAAACATTAAACAAAATGAACTTATTTGGACCGATGAAAACTATAGAATCTTCGGCTTGCCAATTGGAACACCCCTAACTTATGAAACTTTTTTAAATCGTATTCATCCTGAAGATAAAAAATACGTTAATAAAAAGTGGAATACCGCAATAAATGGTGGTGAAAAATACGATATTAACCACCGCCTTTTAATGGATGACGGTGAAATAAAATGGGTTAGAGAAAAAGCAGATCTTATTTTTGACAGCTCAGGAAAATGTATAAGAGGTACTGGATTTACACAAGACATTACAGACAAAATAAAAGCTGAACAAAAATTTCAAGCAATTTTTGAAAGCTCGCCTGCCGCTATTTATGAAACTGATGAAAATGGAAATTGCCTAACAGTAAATAAAAAATGGTGCGAATTATCTGGTTTAACTGAAGAACAAGCAAAAGGAAACGGTTGGATTAATGCCATACACCCAGATGATAGAGATAAAATTAGTGAACTATGGTATAAATATGCAAAAACAGGTAATTCTTGGAATTTTGAATATCGTTTTTGCACTCCTAACAACAAAATAACTTGGGTTTGGGGAACTGCAACACCTCTAAAAAATGAAAATGGAATTATAACTGGATATATTGGTAGTAATACAGATTTAACAGAACGTTTAAAGGCTGAAAAAGAAATTAAAGTTAATGCGAAAAAATTTCAAACTTTATTTGAACAAGCCGGTGATTATTGCATGGTTATGGATCCAAATACCGAATCTGGAATACCTATAATTGCAGATGTTAACAAAGCATTTAGCAAAGCTTTAGGATACACTAAGGAAGAATTAATTGGAAATACCGTTGCCGAAATTGATGACGATGAAGCAAAAAAACTAAGTTTAGATCGCTCCAAAAGAATTCTAGCTGGTGAAGATTTACATATTGAAACAACGCACGTACGTAAAGATGGCTCTACATTTATTGTTTTAGCTCATGCAAATCGAATAATTTTTGAAGATAGACCACCACTTATATATGTAACAGAAGTCGATATAACCGAACGTAAAAAGAATGAATTAAAATTACGAGACATTCAGAATAACCTTTCTGCTATTTTTAATAACACTTCGGATGCACAGTTACTTACACAATATTTAGGTAGAAAAAAATTCAAAATTGCAGCAGTTAATACAGCATATATTAAATCTTTACAAGCTTTTGGGTTAAACGTTTCTCATAATGACTTGGTTGGAAAATTTTTAGAAGACGTTCTACTAAATGTTATCCATTTAAATGAAGAAGTGTTTGAGTACACCATAAATTATTATCAACAAGCAATAGATACCAATCAACAAATTAAATATCTTGAAACTTTAGATATTAATAATAAAATCTACCATTCTAAAACATCTTATACACCAATAGTTCAAGAAGAAGATAAAACAAAATACATACTATATACTTCTCATGATATTACTAAAGAAACTGAAGCTCAGAATAAAATACATAAATTAAATACAGAGCTAGAACAAAAAGTAAAGGATAGAACCGCTCAACTAGAAACTACTAACAAAGAACTTGAAACCTTTACATATTCTGTTTCTCATGATTTAAAAGCACCATTAAGAGGTATAGATGGCTACAGTAAACTACTTCAAGACTTATATCAAAACACAATTGATGAAGAAGGAAAATACTTCCTTTCAAATATTAGAAGCTCTGCACTTAAAATGAACGAACTGATTAACGATCTTTTAGATTATTCTAGACTTGAAAGAGCTCAAATGAGAATTGAAAAAATTAATATTAAAGATTTTATAAATGCTCTTACATCCGTTTATAAAATGGAACTTGATAAAGAAAATTTTCAATTACAAATTAATATTGATAATATTGAACTAGAAGTAGATTCAAAAGGCTTATCTATAGCGCTTCGAAACCTAATAGAAAACGCTATTAAGTTTACTAAAGGAACACCAGACCCTAAAATTATTATTTCATTAAAAGAAAAACCTAAATTTTGGCAAATTAGTATAGAAGATAATGGTATTGGTTTCGACATGAAATATAAGGAAAGGATTTTTGAAATTTTCCAACGCTTACATAGAGCTGAAGATTATTCTGGTACTGGAATTGGGTTAGCAATGGTAAAAAAAGCAATGCATAGAATGAATGGTAATGCTTTTGTAAAGAGCACACAAAATATTGGATCAACATTTTATTTAAATATACCTAAAAGAAAAAACAATGGAAAAAGATAATTTAACAAACCCAATTTTATTGGTTGAAGACAACCCAGTAGATCTTGACCTTACGTTACGAGCGTTTAAGATGAAAAAGTTACTAAACCCTATTGATATAGCACGTGATGGAGAAGAAGCCATTCAATACATTAATAATTGGAGAGTAGGTAATCCATTACCAATAGTAATTCTTCTAGACCTTAAAATGCCTAAAGTTCACGGTTTAGAGGTTCTTAAAGAAATTAAGTCTAACAAATATTTTAAAACAGTACCTGTGGTTATTTTAACAACCTCATCTGAAGACTCTGACGTTAAAACAGCATATGAATTAGGTGCTAATTCATATATTATAAAACCTGTAGATTTTGAAAAATTTATTGAAGTTGCAGGTCAAATAGAACTGTATTGGAGAGTCTTAAACAAACCTGTTTAACACCCTATATTTTAAGGTTTTAATAAAATTTAAATATTATGTATATTTTACTTTTGGAAGATAATTCGACCGATGCTGATTTAACGAAAAGAGAACTCATAAGTACAATACCAAATTGTACTATTGACATAGCGCCTACTATAAAAATTGGAAAAGAATTTATACAAAAAGGAAATTTATACGATATAGCTTTACTAGATATGCAATTGCCTGATGGAATTGGGTTAGATTTATTAACCGAAATTAGACAACAGGAATTAAAAACAGCTATAATAATGCTTACCGGTTCTGGAAATGAAGAGGTAGCTGCCACAGCATTAAAAATGGGGGCAAATGATTATATTGTAAAAAAACAAGATTACATTTCGCAATTACCTTCTATTATTGAGTTTGCAATTAGTAATTTTAATCAAAACTTAATAGAAAAAACCAAAACAATAAATGTGTTGTATGTTGAACATAACATACATGATATTGACCTTACTAAAAGGCATATGCACCAATATGCGCCTAACTTACTAATTAATGCTGTATCTACCGCCGAAGAAGCGTTAGACAAGCTTAATGCTAATAAAAAATTTGATGTAATATTAATGGATTATCGCTTAATTGGAACTAATTCAATGGAGTTGATTAAAATTATAAGACAAAAACTAAAATTAATAACGCCTATAATTCTAGTAACTGGTCAAGGAAACGAAGAACTAGTAGTTCAATCTTTAAAATTAGGAGCATCAGAATATCTTACTAAAAGTGATAGTTATTTATTTAGATTACCATCATTAATAATAAGTACAGTACAAAAAATAGAACTCAAAAAAAAACAACAAGCTCTAATTGATAGTGAAGAAAAATATAGAACTCTTATAGAAAATCAAGGTGAAGGTATTTGTATTATTGACACTAACAACATTTTTGTATTTACAAACCCTTCAGCAGAAAAAATATTTAATGTTGATTCTGGAAAACTTATTGGACAAAACTTAAATAGTTTTATTATTTCTAAAAACAACAAAAGCCCATTTAACAACTCTGCCATAGATCAACTTTTATGTAAAAAAACAACTTGCGAAATAGAAATAAAAAACAACGCTAACCAAATACTTACCTTATTAGTTACAACTACTTTACAAGTAAACAAAAGTGGTGAAAGCACAGGTTATTTTTGTATTTTTAGAGATATAACCTTACGAAAAAATGCAGAAAAAGAACTAATTATAGCTAAAGAAAGAGCAGAGGAAAGTGATCGTTTAAAATCTGCATTTTTAGCTAATATGAGTCACGAAATACGTACACCTATGAATGGTATACTTGGGTTTATTGATCTACTTAATGAATCTAACTTAGACAAAGAACAAATTGATTCATATTCAAAAATTATTAATAAAAGTGGAAATAGGTTACTTAACACTATTAACAATATTATTGATATCTCCAAAATTGAATCAGGACAAATAAGTACTACTTTATCCAAAACTTATTTAAATACAGAACTTGATGAACTTTTTTCTTTTCATTTTCCCGATGCAAAATCAAATGGAATAACCTTATACATAAACCCTACTTTATTAGAAGAAGAAATAATTATTTATACAGACGCACATAAACTTCATGGTATATTAACTAACCTTATTAAAAATGCTATCAAATACACCGAATCTGGGTCTATACATTTTGGATATTCAATTAAAAATAATTTTATAGAATTTTTTGTAAAAGATACAGGTATTGGAATTCCAGAAAATAGAATACACGCAGTTTTTAACCGTTTTGAACAAGCAGATATTGAAGATTCTAAAGCCCTTCAAGGCTCAGGATTAGGGCTTACTATAACAAAAGCATATGTAGAAATGCTTGGAGGCGAAATTTTTGTAACATCTAAAGAAGGCGAAGGTTCTACATTTACATTTACACTGCCATTAAATACAATTGAAGAAGAAAATTCAGAAAAAACAATAACACCACAACCAAGCAATGAGTTTAATTTTACTAATTTAAACCTATTAATTGTTGATGATGATGATATTAGTTCTAAATTATTAGAAACTATACTTGAAGGTTGTTTTAAAAAAATAATTATTCTGAACAATGGCCAAGACGCTATTGATTATTGTAAAAACCATTCTGAAATAGATCTAATATTAATGGATATTAAAATGCCTGTTATAAGTGGTATCGATGCAACACGTGAAATTAGAAAGTTTAACAAAGATGTAATTATTATAGCGCAAACAGCATATGTATTAATGGGCGATAAAGAAAAAACAATTGAAGCTGGTTGCAACGATAACATTTCTAAACCTATAAATAAAAAATTACTTTTAGAAATAATAAACTCTCATACCACTAAAAAACATACGTTAATTTAAATATTCTTATAAAAATTGTAACACTTCAATTAAACTACAGTCTTATAAAGGCTTGTGCTTATTTATAAAACATTTTGATATAACACAAAAATATTATCGAACAATAGCGAACTAATTTATTAAGCCCATTAAAAATATTTAGCATTTAATACCATATAATGAAAAAACTAATATTTAGAATTATATTACTTGTTGGAACAGTAACTTCTCTATTCTTTGTTCCTTGGATTTTGGTAAAAGCCTGGATAATACCATTACCAAATACAGTTCAAGAACAAGTAGACGAGGCTATTGATTATGGATTTGATGGAATGATTGTATACGTAGATGAAGCCGGAAAGCCTCCTGCTTTTTATACTGGTGGTTGGAAAGACCGAAACCAAAAAACACCTACAGATCCTAACTCATTATTTAAAATTGCTAGTATTAGTAAATTATACACTGCTGTTTCTATTGCAAAACTTGCCCATAAAAATCGTTTATCATTAGATGAAAAACTTACTGATTATTTTCCAGAACTTAAAGGTAGAATTGAAAATGCAGATAAAATTAGCCTAAAACTAATGGTACAACACCGAAGTGGAATTCCAAATTTTACTAACAATCCTTCTTTTTGGGAAAACGAACAAGAAAACGGTAAAAATGCACTCGAATTTGCACTTGATTTACCTGCTAGTTTTAAACCAGATAAAGGCTATGAATATTCGAATACAAACTATTTATTACTTCGCCAAATTATTGAAAAAGTTACAGGTAAAACTCATCAACAATACATTAAGGAGAAAATTTTAATTCCTTTAAACTTAAAAAACACATTCTTTTCTCTTAATGAAGTTGATATAGAAAACGTTATGAGTGGCTATTATGTTGGTGTTGAAGAAGATTTTAAAACTAACGAATATGGAATGCTAGCTACAGCTCAAGATGTTGGAATTTTCTTAAGAGCACTTAACAATGGTTCTGTTTTTAAAGAAGGTGAACAGGAAATATACACCTCAATTTACGTTTATGAACACGGAGGCTTAGTTCCAGGATATCAAAGCCTTGCAGAATACCATAAAGATATTGACACAGTTGTAGTTCAATTTATGAATACAACTGATTTTGAAGGTTATAATTGGAATCTATCAGAAATTATAATTAACCGTATTGTTAAAATACTACGAAAACAGCATAAATTAATCTAATTTAAAAGCTCAGGATTATCTAATATTAATTCTATCTTTTTAATAATTACGGTAATCTGATTCATTTGTATTTCAATATTTCTAAAATAAAGGCTTATATCTCTGTTTACCCAACTTTCAGAAATAACTCTAGCTCCTAAACTAATTCTTAAAATAGCACTTTGAATGTCGTTACCATATTTAACATTAACCGCCTGACCTATATGGCATTTCTGCCCTGCAAGTCTAATAGTTTTTAAAGGTGAATCTTTAAACTGATCTGATAAATCTGAATTTAACAATAAGTACAATTTCTTTACTTTCTCTACGGGTAATACTTCATTGTTTTTAAGAATAAAGAAAGGAAATATTGTACGAATATTTCTTATACCAAAATCTTTACTATTATAACTGTTAGTTTTTGCTTCATCTCCAAAAATTGGTTCTAAAAATGAAGCTTCTTTAATAGAGTCCTCAACAAAATTACAGAACATTTCAATTCCCATATTTCTATATAAAATAGGAGTTTTAAAATATCTATCCATTTCAACTATAGCTGCATTCCAGCGCATATAAGAACCAAAATTATAACCTTCGGATAAATTATTTGCGCAACCCCAAGCTGTAGGCCAATCTGATCTATTAAAATATTGAGTAATTCCTTTTGGCAATGTCTTTTTTACAGAAGAAATTAATTTACTAACACATTGAGGCAAAATTAAAGCCCCAGAATAAGGAGGCCCAGTAAAATATTTACTTCCAGTTACGGAAACAATAAAACCTCTATTTAAATAATTTTGTATATCTGTAGCGTCTAATCTAAGCTGTGCTGCATCTACAATAACTTGCATAGACAAATTATCTAATGATTCCAATTTCTGCATCATTTCTTCACTAGGAGATTGGTATCCTAATTTAGATTGATCCATTACATGCAATACAATATGCTTTCCTTGTTTATTAGTTTTTGAAATAGCGTTAAAAACTTCATCGTCTAATTGATTAGCCGATTTTAATTCTCCTTTTTCATCTCTAAACGGAACTTTAATTAAATCGATATCTCTAAAACCTTCAATTAAATCTCCTTTATTAACCGGATAATTTAAAGCTGTATTATTTTCGAAGTGACAACCTTTTAATGCTGCCGGTACTCCACTACCAGTTTCATCAGATGCAACTAATACATGTGTTATATCTTTATTGGAAATTACTTGAGTTATCGCTGCAATTTGAAGAGATGAATCGGTTCCTGAAGGTGAAAATATTATTTGACACTCTTCGTTTAATTTAAATATTTTTTTAAGATTATTTTTTAATAGTTCAGAAAATTGAATGGTTGCATCTTTAAAACCATTTTTCAAACTATTTTTAATTAAAATACTTCTAACCTTATCTGTTTTATCAAAAGCAAAGTTAGATACACTTGTTGCTGTAGACGATGCGAAAGTGAATGCCTCTGGCCTAGGAAAAGGGCGACATCCATATTTATTTAACAATGCAACTTCATCTATATTTAATCTAAAATCACCACCATCCATTAATAAATACTCGGTTGGTTTAGCCAAATTCTCAATAATAGGTTTCCAAGATTCTTTAAAAGACTTACTATCATTATTTAATCCATGAAACGTATTTATCTCCTTATAACTTAATAAAGTTTCTGGATCTATAGTTGCTTTTTCTTTAATTAAATTAATTAAAAAATAATCTAGAGACTCTAACTTTTCTTTATCATCTTTTGGTAATAATTCATAAAAAATTCGAGTTACTTTAAAAGCTGCTACATCACATAAAGCAATATCTTTCTTTTCCGCACTTAAAGCTTTATACCATAATTGCCATTCAATACCGTACCTTAAATAAACCAATGCTAAAACAGGTTTTTTTAAAAAAGAAGCTCCAATAATTATAGATTCATTAGGTACAATTTTAAATATATTGGGTTTACTTGTAGAAGTAATAATATTAATATTATTTACCTTAGGAACAGTATTAAATCTTTTTAATACTCGAACAAGGTAATTAACATTCTCTTTTTCAAATAAATTGGTTCTTTTATATTGATTTTCAATAGGTATGTTATTTGTCATAGATATCTTCATTTTCATCATTCATCAGAACGAAGTTCTGTTCTGCAAGTTTTATAATTATTTTACGCCACTAAATTAGAACAGTATTTAAAATTTTAACGCAACAAATGTTGCTGTTTTCAAATTCGTGCAAGTTACAATTTTCAATTCAAAAAAACCACAACTTATTCAGGCGTCTCACGCTAAATATTATTGGTGTTTTATTAAAAAACCACACTTACCGTTAACAAAAAAATTAAAAATTATTTTCTATTTCTGCAGCTTCAAGCATTAGATAATGTAATTCAGTATTTTTAATAAAAGGTTTTAACAAATTACTTCCTGGACCAAACATAGCTAGCTCAACATAATCCGCTGAATGTTGCATACTAATCCAACCAACAGAATTGTGTTGTTTTTGAATTTTTGCTAACTCATTAAAAGGTAAATGTTTTGGATTGTATAGTCCCTTTTCTGTATTTAAATTATTATAATATCCTAAAAGAGTATTTGCTTGCTCTGTGGTTACTACAATATTATTTGCATATTCAATTCTTTGCTTTATTTGAGAAATTGAAGTTTCTTTTCCTAAGCCATTCAAAATCCAATCATTAGAATGTTTATAATGCTGAATACTATCAAATTGTTTATTTGCCTTTTTACCATAAATTACTCCTGGATTTGCATTTCCGTGATCTGTAGTAATAATAACAAGAGTGTTCTTGTCCTTTTCTGCAAAATCCATTGCTACTTTAATTGCCTCGTCATGAGCTGTTTGATCAAATAATAATCCTGCAATATCATTTCCGTGAGCTGCCCAATCTACTTTACCAGCTTCTACTTGCAACACAAAACCTTCTTCACTATTTTTCATATGGTCAATGGCTTTCTTAGTCATTTCGCCTAGTGTTGGAACTTTTTGAGTAAGATTTTTACTGTTATTTCTATCTACAGTATAAGGTAATCCTTCATTATAAAAAACACCTAGAATTGGTTTTTTATTGGTTGTCTTCAACATTTCATCTCTGTTTTTTACAACCTGATAACCTTCTACCTCAAATTTGTGGTACATATTTACCTTGTCTTTTCTATGTTCTGAAGAAAAATAATTATCTCCTCCACCCATCATTACATCAAACCTTTGTTCTAAATATTTTTCTGCAATACCTTCTTGGTCATTTCTACTTTTGCTATTTACACAAAATCCAGCAGGTGTTGCATGAGTTATAGGCACTGTAGTTACGCAACCTGCTTTTTTACCTACTTTTTTAAATTTTTGCCATAAAGGAGTGTATATTTCTCCTTTGGTTCCAATATTTATACCTCCATTATTTATTCTAAAACCGCTTCCCCAAGAAGAACTTGCGGCAGCAGAATCTGTAACAATAGAACTAGCAGAAGCCATATCCATTAGAGCTCTACTTACTTTATTATCTTTATATAACTGAAGCCAATTTGTACCATTCCCTGTTTTTCTTGAAAGGTATAAATCTGTCATATTTAAAGTTCCAGTACTCATACCATCACTTACTAAAATAATAATGTTTTTTGCTTTTTTATTTTTATCTATTATATCTAAATCTAAGGTTGAAGCACTTAAATCAAATGGATTTAATAATGATGAGCCAATTGCGAGAAGAGAACCATTCTTAAAAAACTTCCTTCTATTCATAAGTTATTTTTTTACTTTATAAAACGAAAACAAAGATACCCCTTTTAATACTGGCTTATGTATTAAAAGTATCTTAAATATGTGCTAAATACTGCTAATTTAAATTAATTAAACAAAAAATTAGTTCGTTAACAAACTCCTTCTATATTTTTATCTTTATCAACTTTTAAATTTTGCTGTACATTATTACACTATAAATAACTAAGCGCATTACTCGGTTTATTTAAATATTTATATCCAAATACTACTATTAAAATCCTGATTTAATTCTTTTTCGCATAAAAAAAGCCTCACATTTCTGTGAAGCTTTGCTACTTATAGTAGCGGGGACTGGACTCGAACCAGCGACCTTCGGGTTATGAGCCCGACGAGCTACCTACTGCTCTACCCCGCGATTTGGATGGCAAATATACAGCTTTTTTGTAATGCTGCAAGTATTTTTTAACTTATAATTAAACTTTTTTGTAATTTTAAAGTCAAACAAAAACAAGTTCTAAAGTAAACATATGAAGCCCAAACACATACGACATTTATATTCAAGAGGTGGTTTTGGAATAAATCCTAAAGATTTTTCTAAACTTCAGCAAAAAAGCAAAAAACAACTGGTAAATCAACTTTTTGAAACTTCAAAAAATAGTACTCCTGTAAAAATTGCTAGCTTTAACGATATAAAAAAGTATAAAGATTTTCGAAATTTAAATGCAGATGAAAAAAGGGAGCTTCAAAAACTAAACAGAAAAAAAATTATCGAGTTAAATGTAGCTTGGATAGATAGAATATTTAATCCAAATGAAATACTTAGAGAACGTATGACCTTATTTTGGGCTAACCATTTTGTTTGTAAGGCTCAAAACATATTTCACATTCAACAATTCAATAATATTTTAAGAAAAAATGCACTAGGTAATTTTGGAGATTTTGTTAAAGAGGTTTCTAAATCGGCTTCGATGATTAAATATTTAAACGCCAAACAGAATAAAAAGCAAAGCCCTAATGAAAACTTTGCTCGCGAATTAATGGAACTTTTTACGCTAGGTGTTGGGAACTATTCTGAAAAAGACATAAAAGAATCTGCCAAGGCATTTACTGGCTGGAATCATAAATTAAATGGAGATTTTATTTTAAGAGAAAGACACCACGATTTTGGAGAAAAAGAGTTTTTCAATAAAAAAGGAAACTTCAATGGTGAAGATATTATTGATATAATTTTAGAACAAAAGCAATGTGCACAATTTATATGCGAAAAAATTTACCGCTATTTTGTTAATACCACTATTAACACAAACCATATAAACGAAATGGTTAGGGTATTTTATCCCAATTATAATATTGAAAAACTAATGCGTTTTATTTTTATGTCTAAATGGTTTTATAATGAAGAAAATATTGGTACAAAAATAAAATCGCCAATAGACTTACTTGCTGGCATTAACAATGTTGCACCCTATAAATTTAAATCAAAAAAACAGTTGCTTTACCTTCAAAAAAGATTAGGACAACAATTACTAAACCCAATTAATGTAGCAGGCTGGGAAGGTGGTCAAAGTTGGATAGACACTAATACGTTAATGCTTAGATTAAAATTACCTGCTATTCTTTTTAACAACGCAGTAATTTCTTTAGCTGGTATTTCTGAATTTGAAGATACCTATGAGCAATATTTAAAAAATAGAAAAAGACGGAAAAGTTATCTAAAAATTGAGGTTAATGAAACGGAGTTTAACTCTAATTATTCAAACTTAAATGCATTACAAATACAACAGCACCTATTAAGTGGCAAATTAAGTGAAGATGCTAAGGTATTATTATCTAACATTGCTTTTGACAAACCTAAAGATTATTGCCTGCAATTAATGTCGTTACCAGAATACCAACTTTGTTAAAATTTACCACATGAAAAGAAGAGAATTTTTAAAAAATAGTGCACTTGCAAGTAGCTTATTTTACGTGCCAAGTTTTGTAAATGCTTTTAACAACTTAAATTTAAATCTAGCTGGTTACAAACGCTTGGTAATTGTTCAACTTTCTGGAGGTAACGATGGTTTAAACACTGTTGTACCATATAGAAATGACATTTACTATAAAAACAGACCAACTATTAGTCAAAAAGGTAACAATATTTTAAAACTAAATGACGAGTTAGGACTTCATAAAAACTTAGCTCCTATTAAAAATTTATATGACAAAGGTTACTTATCCATTATTAACAACGTAGGTTATCCAAACCCAAATCGTTCGCATTTTAGGTCTACCGATATTTGGCATACAGCAAGTAATTCCGATCAATATTTAAATTCTGGATGGTTAGGTAGATATTTAGATTCTTATGGTAAAACTCCCCATAATGCCATTGAAGTAGACGATAGTTTATCGTTAGTTATGAAAGGTAATAAATTGAACGGAATGGCCATTCAAGACGCCAAGCAATTGTTTAACAATGCACAAGACCCTTATTTTAAAAAAGTGCTCGAACACCATAACGATCAGCATTTAAGTGAGCATAATTTAGGTTATTTATACAAAACAATGATTGCTGCAGAAAATTCAGCAAAATACATTTACAACAAATCTAAAACATACAAATCAACACAAGAATACCCAAACAACCCATTAGGAAACCAGTTAAAAACAGCAGCAGAATTTATAAACTCTGGTGTAGATTGCAAGGTACTTTATACATCATTAGGTGGTTTCGATACACATTTTAATCAAATTGGTCGTCAAGAACGATTATTGAGTGTTTATGCGGAATCTATAGAAGCGTTTGTTAAAGATTTAGAAAAAAATGACACCTTAAAAGATACGTTAATTTTAACTTTTTCTGAATTTGGCCGAAGAGTAAAACAAAATGCCGCCAATGGTACTGACCATGGTACTGCAAACAATGTATTTATTATTGGAAAGAACCTAAAAAAAAATGGAATTTATAATGAAATGCCAAACCTAAGTGATTTAGATGAAAATGGAGATTTAAAATACTCGGTAGATTTTAGAAGAATTTATGCTACAATTCTTAAAAATTGGATGCAAGTCGATGATAAAACAATACTAAACAAAACGTTTAAACCATTAACTTTTTTATAAAATGTAAGTTAAAAAGGTTCAATTGCCCTAACTTTGCCGTTTTATAAGTTAATACTATGGCACACAAAGCAGGTTTTGTAAATATTATTGGAAATCCTAACGTAGGTAAATCTACATTAATGAATGCGTTTATTGGTGAACGTTTATCTATTATTACATCTAAAGCGCAAACTACACGACACCGAATTTTAGGTATAGTAAATGGTGATGATTTTCAAGTAATTTTATCTGACACTCCTGGAATTATAAAACCAGCTTACGAGTTACAATCTTCTATGATGGATTTTGTAAAATCGGCTTTTGAAGATGCAGATGTATTAATTTATATGGTTGAAATTGGAGAAAAGGATTTAAAAGATGAAAATTTTTTCAATAAAATAATTAATTCTAAAATACCTGTTTTATTATTGCTTAATAAAATAGACAAGTCTACACAAGACCAAGTAGAAGAAAAATTAGACTATTGGAAAAGCAAAGTTCCAAATGCAGAAATTCATGTAATTTCAGCATTAGAAAACTTCAACGTTCAAAATGTTTTTGATAGAATTTTAGAATTACTACCAGAATCTCCAGCATTTTACCCTAAAGATCAATTAACAGATAAACCAGAACGCTTTTTTATTAATGAAGCTATTAGAGAAAAAATATTACTTCACTATAAAAAAGAAATTCCTTACGCTGTAGAAATTGAAACCGAAGAGTTTATTGAAACAGATAAAATTATTAAAATCCGTTCGGTTATTATGGTTGAACGTGATACTCAAAAAGGAATTATTATTGGTCATAAAGGTGCTGCCCTAAAAAGAGTTGGTACTGAAGCTAGAAAAGACTTAGAGAAATTCTTCAATAAAAAAATTCATATTGAATTATATGTTAAAGTGAATAAAAATTGGAGAAATGACAAGCGACAATTAAAACGTTTTGGTTACAATGATTAACTAAAGCTTTTTATCCAATGTTTTCATCATAAAACTATGCAGTTCGTCCATTTGCTTATGGCCGGTTCTTTTACCCATTCTTCCTAAAAAATAAAGAATAAACCAAAAAACAGGTAAACTAATTGTCATTACCATAGCTAAAGTAGTATCCTGCTTTATAGTATATTTTACATACCACATTATAGAAAAACCAATAAATGCAACTGCTGCTGCAAAGTGAATAAACATAAAAAATGTCCAAACAGTAGGTTTTGGCCCAAATAACCCTTTTACAATTGTTTTTTCACCTTCTGCTTTTTCTACTTGAATATTTAGTTGTGGCGACCAAAAATGACTATTTTCTTTAGGAACATCAATTATAATGTGTCCATCTACAATTTTACTACAATATTTACATTCACCATCATTTAAATTATCATGAAATTTATTAATAAGCTGCTCCTTATTTTCTTCAAATTCCATTTTAAATCGAGGCCTTAAATGTATATTACTATTGCGTTCTTCTTGCATAAAAGTTATTTTTAGGTGTTGTAATATACCTAAATTATGTGAATATCCTATTTTCAGCAGGTTAACTAGCGTTTATTCAAAATAAAAAAGTGTATTTTTGCAAAAAATTAAAAGCATCAATGAGTAATATTGTAGCCATAGTAGGAAGACCAAATGTTGGAAAATCAACATTATTTAATCGTTTAATCAAGCAGCGCCAAGCAATTGTAGATTCAGTTAGTGGTGTTACGCGTGATAGACATTATGGTAAAAGTGATTGGAATGGAAAAGAATTTTCGGTAATTGATACTGGTGGTTACGCTATTGGATCGGACGATATTTTTGAAGGTGAAATTAGAAAACAAGTAGAATTAGCTATAGATGAAGCTGATATTATTGTTTTTGTTGTAGATGTTGAAGAAGGTATTACGCCAATGGATACTGAAGTTGCAAATATTTTACGTAAAGTTAAAAAGCCTGTTTTTATGGCTGTTAACAAAGTAGATAATGCAATGCGCGAAAACGATGCTGTTGAGTTTTATAATTTAGGACTTGGAGAATATCACACCATATCATCTATTAACGGTGGTGGAACAGGAGAACTTTTAGATGCTTTAGCATTAAAATTAGAAAACGAATTTGAAGAAGAAAGCGAATTACCTCGTTTTGCTGTAGTTGGTCGGCCAAATGCAGGAAAATCTTCATTTATCAATGCTTTAATTGGTGAAGACAGAAATATTGTTACCAATATTGCAGGTACAACAAGAGATTCTATAGATACTAAATACAACCGTTTTGGGTTTGAATTTAACTTAGTTGACACTGCCGGAATTAGAAAAAAATCTAAAGTAAAAGAAGATTTAGAATTTTACTCTGTAATGAGAGCTGTAAGAGCAATTGAACATTGTGATGTTGCAATTCTTGTTTTAGATGCATCTAGAGGTTTTGAAGGTCAAGACGAAAATATATTTTGGTTGGCTGAAAAAAACAAAAAAGGAATTATTGTATTAGTTAACAAATGGGATTTAATTGAAAAAGAAACCAATACAATGCGTGATTTTGATGCTTATATTAGACGAGAAATTGCCCCTTTTACCGATGTACCAATAGTATTTATTAGTGCATTAACAAAACAACGTGTTTTTAAAGCCATAGAATCTGCTGTTGAAGTTTTTGAAAATCGTAAAAAACGTATTCCTACAAGTAAATTAAACGAAGCGTTGTTAGATTTCATGAAACAAAACCCGCCACCAGCTTATAAAGGTAAATTTGTAAAAATTAAATATTGTATGCAATTACCAACACCAACACCTCAGTTTGTGTTTTTCTGTAATTTACCACAATACATTAGAGATCCATACAAACGTTTTGTTGAAAACAAATTACGTGAATTATACGATTTTAAAGGTGTGCCAATAATTATTTACTTCAGAAAGAAATAAAAACTACATACTTTAACATTTAAAATAAACCACTTAGTCATGCAAAATACTAAGTGGTTTATTTTTTTACTACGTAAAACTTACAAAGTCAAGCAGTAAAGTACTTCTAGAGCATTTTATTTAAAAACTAGTGTAGTTTTACTTACATAAGTTCTTGGTTTAATTCGTAATTTTACACTTTCTAATTAGCTAAACAGCTATAATTTTTTTTCTGAAAATGGAAGATATGATTTTCTACGATAGATTGCAGTTTGCATTTACTATCACATTTCACTACATATTCCCACAATTAACAATGGGACTATCTTTAATTATTGTTTTTTTTAAGTGGAAATTCTTAAAAACAAAGATTCAAAAGTATAATGATGCTGCCTTATTTTTTATGAAAATATTTGCCATTAACTTTACAATGGGTGTAGTTACAGGTATTCCAATGGAATTTCAGTTTGGTACTAATTGGGCAAAATTCTCAGAATTAACAGGCGGTATAATTGGACAAACATTGGCTATGGAAGGAATGTTTTCCTTCTTTTTAGAATCTTCCTTTTTAGCACTCTTTATTTTTGGTGAAAAACTAATGGGTCAAAAACTTCATTTTTTAACAGGTTTTCTAGTTTTTCTAGGTTCTTGGGCAAGTGGTTGGTTTATTTTAGCCACAAACGCTTGGATGCAACACCCAGTAGGTTATGAAATTTTAGACAATGGTAAATTTGTACTTGAAAACTTTTCTGAGTTGTTTACAAACCCTTGGTTATTACCGGCATTTTTACACAATCAATTTGCCTCTGTAGTTACCTCTGCTTTTGTTGTAGCTAGTATTGGTGCTTTTTACATATTAAGAAACAAATACTCTGAACACGGAAAATTGTTTTTAAAAACAGGTGTTATTTTTGGGTTAGTATCTAGTTTATTAGTTGCTTTTCCTACTGGAGACTGGAATGCTAAAAATGTAGCTAAATTTCAACCTGCAAGTTTTGCTGCTATGGAAGGTATTTTTGAAACAGAACACGCTGGAGCAGAAATTGTATTAATTGGACAACCTAATATGGTTGAAAAAAAATTAGACAATAAAATTGCTGTTCCAAATATATTAAGCTTTTTAACTTACCAAGATTGGAGTAGACAAATTCCAGGAATGGATCAGTTTAAAAAAGAAGAATTACCAGATAATATTCCTGCGCTTTACTATTCATACCATATTATGGTTGGTTTAGGAACTATATTTATTGGGGTTATGTTTTTGGCAGCTTTCCAATTATGGAAAAGAAAATTACATACAGTAAAACCTTTACTTTGGACAATTATGTTTTTAGTTCCGTTTCCATACATAGCTAATCTTACAGGTTGGTATGTTGCAGAATTAGGTAGACAACCATACTTAGTTTATGGTTTACTAAAAACTAGTGAAGGAGTTTCTCCTACAGTTTCTTCAGGAAACACATTGTTTACACTTTTGGGCTTTGTAGCCTTATATATGCTATTAGGATTGTTATTTTTAATATTGGTTGGTAAAACCATTCATCAAGGTCCAAAACCTTTAAAACATTAAATTATGGAATTATTTTGGTTTATACTTATTGCTCTTGTTTTAGCTATTTTCTTTGTTTTAGATGGTTATGATTTTGGTACAGGAATTATTCACTTATTCTTTGCTAAAAAAGAAAAAGATAAAAAAGTTATAGCAAAAGCTGCTGGATTATTTTGGGATTCTAATGAAGTTTGGTTAGTTGCTGCAGGTGGAATGCTTTTTATGGCCTTTCCTACTTTTTATGCTTCAGTATTTAGTGGTTTTTACCTTCCGCTAATTATTGTGTTATGGCTAATTATATTTAGAGCTATAGGTTTAGAATTTAGAAGTCAGTTTAACAATGAAATGTGGACCTCTATTTGGGATAAATCCTTCGGAGTATCTAGTTTATTATTGGCTTTATTTTTCGGAATTGCTTTAGGAAACATTGTTAGAGGTGTAAATTTAGGTAGTGTTGAAAACGGAAAATCGCTACACGAAGCTCACTACTTTTTTCTACCATTATGGGATAGTAGTTTTAGCCCTTTAAGTGAAACTCCTGGAGTTATAGATTGGTTTACCTTAATTATTGGAATAATTGCTGTAGTTACTTTAGCTATTCACGGCGCTACTTGGATACGCTTAAAAACAGAAGCTTCCATTAATAAAAAATTAAAAACAGTTATTTTTAATTTAACTATTGTTTTAATTGTATTAACAGTATTTTCTATAATTGTTTGGCAAATTGTAAATCCAAATTCATTAAATAATTTTGTTGAAAGACCATACTTAATAGTATTTCCTTTACTTTATTTAATCGGGTTATTTGGTTTGCTTTTCATAAAAAAAATTAAGAAAGACAATCACGGTTTTATACTTTCAACCTTGCTAATAATTGGTGGTATTACCTCATCTTTAGCATCATTATTTCCGGTAATATTACCTTCAACAAATACAATAAACGAATCTTTAACAATTTATAATACAGCTACGGAAAACTACGGATTATCTATTGCTTTTAATTGGGCAATTGTTGGTGTAATACTAGTTGTAATCTATTTTATAATTCAAAAAAGATTACTTAAAGGAAAAATTGACAAGATGGATTACGGACATTAACAAAATAACTATGACTGCAACATTAATTTCATTAATAAGTATTTTAGTTGGAATAATAGGCGCAAATATTACAGCGGTAATTTTCAAAAAATATTCCTTTGGAATTATAGGCAATACTATTGCAGGTGTTTTTGGCAGTATCTTTTTTATTAAGTCTTTGGGAAAGCTTGGTTTTAATCCTTTATCAATAGTTAAACTAGAAAATATAAATTATAGCCTTCTTACTATAAATTTAATTGTATCATTTTTAGGAGGAACCTTAGCTATAATTCTAGCTAAAAAATTAAAAGAGAAGCTAAATAAAAAATAAACATTATGAAAATTGCACTACCTACAAACGACAGAAAATCGATTGCAAAAAGAACCGGAAGAGCTTCTGAATTTGCCTTTTACACCATAAATAACGGCATAATTGAATCTGTAAAATATGTAAAAAATACAAATAGCCACGACCACGACAGAAACGAAGGACATCTCCGTGGTGAAAATGATGAACACAACCATATTGGACATAAGCACGAACACGGTGAACACAACCACGATGAACTTTTAGACATTTTAGTTGATATAGATTTATTACTGGTAAGAGCAGTTGGAAAGTATATGAGAAAAACGCTACAAAAAGGAAGCTTCGAATACAAACTAGTTAAAACTGATGCTATTTCTGAGTTATTAGAAGACTACTTAAAAACTGTCTAATTCAACTGGTTCAATACGTTTAATTCCTTTTCTATTCATTATTACACGGTAACGCTTAAACTCAATACCAAGCTCTGTATAAAATTTTTGAATAACATTAATATGGTAGATTTTGTTACCTACTTTATTAATTATTTTTCCTTTTTTTAATAATAGAATCTGCTTTACCTTCAAGTTCTTCTATTTTATGTAGGTTATTTTCAAAAGCCGAAGAATTCCCATTTAAATAGTTATTTACTCCTTCTTTAAAATTTAGTATCCCTAATTCAACATTATCGAAATACTCATCTATATTAACAATAACATTTTTTGAAGTTTTAAATATTTTTATCATATCATTAACTTTAATATGACAAAGCTACTCTCTAATACTAGCTACAAGTATGATATTTATTAGCTTGTAGGTTTTAGAAAATATATTGAGAGTTGTTAATAGTCTTCCCCTATTGATTTTGCTGGGTTTACTTTTTTGATGTAGTGTTTATTTTTTGCTTTTTTATTTTGAAGTAAAGTTTTTTTACAGTTTTACGAAATTCAACATTTCAAATTTTAAGTTTTTAAAATCACTATTTTAACTCAATAAGCAATAAGTATTTCAATAAAAAAAACACTACCAACACTACATAGAGATCTAAACCTCTTAACTTTCTATTCGCTTCAGAAATTCGTCTTTATAATTTTGACCTATTGGAACTCTAACTTTCTCTATAACAATTCTGTTTCTTTGAACAGAATCTATATAATCTAGAGATACAATAAAAGAACGATGTACACGAACAAAATTAGTTGGTAATTTATCTTCAAAAGCTTTTAAACTGTTTAAAGTTAAAATTGGGTTTGGCTTATCTGTATATATCTTAATATAATCTTTTAAACCTTCAATATATTTAACTTTACTTAAGTTTACTTTCACATTTTCATACTCGGATTTTACAAAAATAAAATCAACTTTTGGCTTAACAACTTCAGGAATTGCTACTACAGTTTCTTCTTGCTCTAACTTTAAATTAAATAGCTCTTGAGCTCTATTTACCGCCTTTATAAATCGATGAAACGGAATTGGTTTTACTAGATAATCTACCGCATTTAAATTAAAACCTTCAACTGCATAATGTGAGTATGCCGTTGTAAAAATAATTAATGGTTTTTGCTCTAAAGATTTTATAAATTCAATTCCTGTAAAATCAGGCATTTCAATATCAGAAAATATTAAATCTATTTTTTCTGTTTGAATAGCTTCCATAGCTTCAAACGCACTAGAGCAGCTTTTTACCAATTCTAAAAAAGATACTTTAGACACAAAATCTTCTAATAACTCAATTGCCAAAGGCTCATCATCAATAATTAAACATTTCATCATAATCAATTGCTTTTAAGCTTTAGTTTTAATTTAACTGAAAATCTTTTGTCTTCTTCTTCAATTTTTAACTCGTGTGAATTTGGATATTGCAATTGCAATCTGTTTTTCACATTTTTAAGCCCAATTCCAGAGTTCTGATCGTCTCTTTTATGAATAGAAACATAATTTGAAACTTCTAAGGTTAAATTACTATCAACAACCTCAATACAAATTCTAATATCTGTTTTACCGTTATAATCTGTACCATATTTAAAGGCGTTTTCAATAAATGAGATTAACAACAATGGTTCAATTTTATGATCAATTTTACCATGAATATTAACTCTAACACCGCTAGAATCTTTCAATCTTAAATTTTGAAGATCTATATAATTTTTAATATAATTTATTTCATCTGCCAAAGGCACTAGCTCTTTTTGAGTTTCATAAATCATATATCGCATTAACTCCGAAAGTGTTACAATAGCTTCAGTAGTATCGTCAGATTTTTTATTGGCTAAGGAATAAATACTATTTAATGAGTTGAATAAAAAATGAGGGTTTAATTGTGTTTTTAAAAACGAAATCTCCGCACTAATTTTTTGATTTTCAATTTGTTGCTTTAACTTTTCGGACTTATACCATTCCGAAACTAGCTTAACACTTGTTCCAATTGCAAACGAAAGAATAAATATTATAAAATGAAGTTTTCGAACCGGTCCATTAGGGTCTCCGTGAAGTCGAGCTCTTTCAATATTAACTTTTTCAACCAATTCTGAAACAAATAACGTATCCGAAACAAAAGAAGCAAAAACAATAAATACCCCTGAAGTAACAACATATAGTACCACTTTATTGTTCAACAATAATTTTGGAACTAAAATTGAAAAATTCAGATAAAAAATTAAAATTTCAAACCCAAAACGAAAAACAAAAGAATGGTCTGGTAAAAAACCAAATCTTAAATAAAATGTTGAAACATTTATTAATAAAAATACTATCCAACATAAAACATGGATAATTATTGGGTTGATATTTCTCTTGCTATTTGACACTTTAATAATTCAATTACAAATGTACTCCATTCTGCTCTAGCTCTTCATAAGAAACGCTAGGCAAACGGTGTTCTGTAAGCTTTTTTAACATTATTTTACCACAATTTAATGCATCTTCTTCATTTAAAAAGTGTTTTCGCTCTTTTATAGAAGGTATTTCACCTTGACGAATAATTATATTGTTTCCTTTAAAAATACTATAACCCCAACCTTTTTCAATTTGAAATGTTTTTATTGTATAATTAGTATCATTTTTTGTTGCTACTACTAGTTTTATGGACACTACCAAAACTAATAAAACGACCACCATTGCTATTATTTTATGTTTCATAAGTCTAAAAAAGGCTAACACTAAAACTATAGCATTAGCCCTTTACAATATTTAATATAAATTTACCTTACAAATTTAATCGTCTTCATCTTCTTCTTCAAGAGGTCTAAATTCCCAGTTATCATCAAAATAATAACTTCCACTTCTACCCATAGCTACAAATGCTTTATCTGAAAAACTAAAAGCTATAGCATCTTGTCTTGCAGAACCTTCATAATCTGGTCTATCATCCCAAGTATCTGTAACTGGATCATATTCCCAAACAGCTGTTGAAACTCCACTCGCTCCACCAGTTACAATGTATCCCATACCTTGTAATGAAAAGCCTACACCACCTGATAATAATATTGTATAATCCTCATCGTCATCATCTAAATCTTTTAATCTAGTCCAAGTTTCAGAAGTACCATCAAATACATAAAAATCATTCTCGTAAGCTCCATTATGCAGCCCTGTTCCCATATAAGCATTGTCTCCTATTACAAAAACTGCAGCATCTTTTCTTTTGTCTCCACCAAAACCAACAGACTGCTCCCATTGATCTGTAGTTGGGTTGTACTTATAGAAATCTTTTAATTCGCTTCCGTCATAACCTGTTCCTACATATCCCATTCCTGAAACAGCAAAACCAACAGCTCCATACCTTTCGCTTCCAATAAAATCTGCTTTTTGTTCCCAAACATTAGCTACAGGATCAAAACTCCAAAAATCTTTTAGTTTATCATCTCCATCAAATCCCGTACCAAAATATCCTTTTCCATCAATTGCAAACCCTACAGCTCCACTACGTGCTACTCCTGGAAAATCTGCTTTTTGAACCCAATAATCTCCTTCTTTATCATACTCCCAAACATCACTTAAATAATCATCTCCATCATAACCGGCAACTAAATATCCTTTATCTCCTATTACAAAAGATACTGAATTACCCCGAGCGTCTCCATCAAAAGATGAACTTTCTACCCAGTTTCCATATTCTGTATCGTCATCATCGCTACAACTTACAACCAAACCAATTAATAATATGGGTATAAATTTTAATAATACGTTTTTAAATTTCATAATTAATTCTTTCTTTTTTTATTGTTTATTAAATTAAAACTCAAGCCTACGCTTGCGTATATTCCATTAGATGTATTAAAATCATATAATTCTGTTCTATCGTTACTTTGAAGGCTATAATTAGAATACAATTGATAACCTCCGTTAAAATTTATACCCCAGTTATCGTCTATTTGATGTCCAAAACTTAAACCTGAAACAATAGACGTATATCTAGCTTTTTTGGCCAAACCATTTTCAAATTGAATATTGTTAGATAGGTTGGCAATAAATCCTTTCGGCTTTACAAATAAACTTACCTTATTTCTTTTGTTAAACTTATATTCAGCCTTTGTAACTGGCATACCCAATACATAAGAAAAACGCTCATTAACTTGTTTTGAGTAACTAATTACTGGCAATGGAACTGCTAAACCGAATCCAGAATTTATTACTAAACCTAAATTCAATTTACTATTACTGCTTGTTTTTGTAAAAATTACACCTCCATTAAAATTAAAATCATCTAAAGTTAGGCTTGCTTCAAAATTTGAAGCTATTTGAGGCGAAAAATTCACCATATAACTCCATTTTTCATTTATTCTATTCATATAACCTATACTATATGATACCGCCTTAAACTCTTCCAACTCATCTGTATTTAAAAGTTGATAATCTTCATAATCTAATTTTAAACTTGAAAATGAAAGGCTGTTTATAAGCACTCCTGTCTTCAACTTAACTGGAATATTTAATTTAGCTTCTACCATTTTTAATGATACAGCATCCGAACTTGCCGGTAAACCTCCAATTTCTATATTAAAAAGGTTTCTATCTTGCCCTACTACGTTTACAACACTAAAAAGTAGTAAAATCATTAAAATCTTATTTGTCATATTCCATTCTTAATTTCGAAACAAAACTATAATGTTAAATTCAATGGAGAATAACATAATAGACAAACTATAGCTTTTTATCTACCAAATAGCCAAATCCATCAACAAACAATTAAACGTGCTGATTTACTGCTATTTAACTTTTAATTAACACCTTCATCTATACTTTTTAATCCTTTATCTATTTTGTAACCTAAATACACACCTCATCAAATACTTTTGCTCAAAAAAGTAGAATGAAACAATATTTTATAGTAATATTTATAGGCTTAATAAGTTTATTTTCCTGTTCTGATGATTCTAAGTTATATGAGGTTGGTGTAGATTTTTTAGAAACAGATCAACATCTATTTCAAACAGATACCATAACTTTAGAAGCTTCAACAATAATTGCAGACTCATTAATAACATCAGACTCTGGTAGATTATTAATAGGAAAGCTGCAAAATGAAACATTTGGAAATTTAACTTCTCAAAGTTATTTAAAATACACACCTTCAACATTTACTATTGATACGGATGCTGTGTTCGATTCCGTAGCCTTAGTAATGCACTACGACAGGTATTATTATGGAGATACTACTCTAGTTCAAACTTACAAAATACACGAAGTAATTGAAAAATTTGAACCGAATGATGAAGATGATGATTTGTATTTTTACAATACTTCATTTCTAGACTTTGATAGCGAAATTTTGGGTGAAGCCTCTTTTACCCCATATCCAAATAAAAAGGATTCAATTTCAATAACATTAAAAAATGAGTTTGGTAAATCTCTTTTTGATAAAATAAAAAATAACGAAATTGAAACCACATCTGACCTTGAGAAAGAATTTAGAGGAATTACTATTGTACCAGAAAACGAAACAAATACAATTTTAGGCTTTAAATATTCTACAGGTAGTACTTATAATTATTCTGCCATTCGTTTTTTTTACTCTATTGACGATGATGACGATGAAGATAATGACTACATATTAGACTTTACATTAACAGGTACAAATACTACCTTTAACAGTATAACTAGCGATAAATCGACCACTCAAATAAGCTCTTTAACTGATAGTGAAGATATACTTTCAAGTTCCAATACTTCAAACAAAGTGTATTTACAATCGGGTACAGGAGTTGCAATGCGAGTAGATATTCCTAACTTAAAATCGTTAAACGATTTAGAAAATGATGGAACTGCGCTTAGTGCCGTTCTAAAAATGTATCCAGATAAAAATAGTTATAACGAAATTAACTTAATTGATTCTTTAGCTGTTTACGTGGTTGATAAAAAAAACAGAAAAATACAACAACTTACAAGTTATAGTGGTAATAGTGTTTATGCCCAACTTATTAGTACAGATAATGAGTTTGATAATAACATTTACTACACTGCAGACGTAAGTTATTTTACAGAAGAAATACTTACAAGTTCTTACAACTTAGATTATTCTCTAATGCTAGAATTTCCAGAAAATACTAAAAGTATTAATCAATTATTAATTCACGATTCTGAAAGTCCAGAAGATTCTAACCTTAAAATGAAGCTAATTCTAACTTATTTAACATTCTAATATGAAACCTCAACTAGTTATATTATTTATATTCGGTATTTCATTTTCAGTATTAGCGCAAAGCGATTTTGATTCGCCATATTCAATTTTTGGAATTGGTAAAGAAAACTCAACGCTATTTGGAAATTCAAATGCTATGGGAAATACGGGAATAGCATATAGTTCTTCTCGCCTATTAAACAACTTAAACCCTGCTTCTTTAACAGCCCTAACACCTGGTTTATTTTTATATGAAGTTGGAGTGAGTAATACTTTTTCTACCAAAGAAGATTACCAAACAACACAAAGTAACAACGATTTTAACTTTACAAACATTGGTATTGGTTTTGCCGTTTCTAAAAAATGGAAAATGAGTTTTAGCTTAATACCAACAACAAAAGTTAGCTACGAAATAGATTTAGAACAACCTATTGAAGGTAGCCAAGCAGACTATTATACTAACATTATTGGTTCTGGAGGTATAAGTGAAATTTCTTGGGGACACGGTTATCAATTAACAAAAAACTTTTCTGTGGGTTTACAATTAATGGCTTATTTTGGTTCCATAGATCAAGAACAAATAATTACCTATGGTTCTTCTGAAGTTTTACTTGAAGAAAGCAACCATTACAATGGTGTAGGTTTAAAAACAGGATTTCAATATACTTTAAATAACCTACTAGGTAGTAAAACTACTTTTGGAGCAACAGTAAGTTTACCTTCAACCTTAAAAGGAAGTCAAGATGTTGAAGGTACAAAATCATTCAGTACGTCTTCTGTATCTGTTTTATCTGAAACGGACGAATCTATAGACGATTATGAATTACCTTTAAAAATTGGTGTTGGTATTTCATCTCAAATAAAAAACGTAACTGTAAATGTAGATTATAGAAAAAGTTTTTGGAGCGACAGCTACCAATCTAACTCATCATATACTTACAGCGATCAAAACACTTTTGGTGTTGGTTTAGAATACAAACCATCTACAGACAATTTTAAATATTGGAATACTGTGGCTTATAGATTTGGTGCAAATTACGATTCTGGATATTTAACTGTTTCAGACACAAAAATTGACAGCTATGGAGTATCGGCTGGGCTTGGTTTACCATTCTCAAAAAACAGCTCTTCTATGTTAAACCTAACGTATTCTTACGGAAAAGAAGGTACTTTAGATAATAATTTAATTGTTGATAATATTCACAAGCTATCGTTAAACCTAAGTTTAAACGGACGTTGGTTTCAAAAAAAGAAGATATTCTAACTTATTTTTTCGCCAATAAACCTAATTACAGTTCCTAAACCTTGATGGTATTTTCCTTCAGAAAGTTTCACTTCCTTCTCTACTAATGAAATTATTTTAAAATTAGAAAAATGTTGCTGAATCATTTCTTTAGTAAACAACATATCTCGGTTTTTAGGACCTCCGTGCCCTGTATGATTTTTACTGTAACCTTCTAGAATAACAATGCCTTTTGGCTTAATTAAATCAGCAATTTTTTGATGATATTCTTTTAAAATATCAGTTGGAAAATGAGCAAAAATTAACGCAGTAGCATTAAACTTTGTATCAATTAAATTCAAGTTGAATAGTTCTCCTACTTCATAATTAATTGATACCTTTTCATTTTTCGCAAGTTTTAAGGCTTTCTTTTTCCCTTCTTCACTTATATCAAAGGCATAAACATCTAACCCTTTTTTAGCTGCATAAATAGCATTTCTACCTTCACCTTCTGCAGGAAATAAAATTGAACCTTCTACAGCATAAGAATCTAAAGCACTTTTAAAAAACTGATTAGGTTCAGTTCCATATGCGTATTCTTGTTCACTATAACGTGAATCCCAAAATTCTTTCATTAAATTTGTTGTTGTATAAATTACCAGCTTCCACTAGCTCCACCGCCACCAAAACTTCCGCCTCCGCCAAATCCGCCAAATCCACCAGAGCTTCCACCACCAAATCCGCCGCTACCAAAACCTCCGCCACTACTTCTTCCAGCTCCACTTAAAATTATGGTTTCTAAAATATCGGTTGCTGTGTTTCTTCTAAAGCCTCTTCCTCCGCTCCCTCCATTCCCTCTGTTTTTTCGAGAAAAAATAATAATTAATATAAATATGATAATTACAATTAGTATAAAAGGAAAGCCTGATTCATTTTCTTTAGTGTTATTCTTTTTATAAGTACCATTTAAAACTTCAAAAATAGCATCCGTTCCTTTATCTAACCCTCCAAAATAATCTCCATTCTTAAACTCAGGAATAATTTCATTTTCAATAATTCTTCTACTTAGCGCGTCAGTTAATTTATGCTCGATACCATAGCCTGTTTCAATAGCTATTTTTCTATCTCCTTCAGCCAGCAAAATAATAATTCCATTATCTAAGCCTTTTTGACCTATTCCCCATTTATAACCCAATTGTGCCGCATAGTATTTTATTTCTTCTCCTCTCGTATCTTTAACTATCATTAAAAAAACTTCAGTAGAAGTCGAGTCAGAATACACTTCAAGTTTATGCTCTAATCCTGCTTTTTGACTAGCTGAAAGTAACCCAACACTATCAACAACGGCTGGTATGAATTTTGGTTTTTTAGGTATAAAATCTTGTCCAAAACTTACTTGAACACTTAAAATTAACGAAACGATTACTGTAATAAATTTGATGTTATTTTTCATTTATCCTTTTGAGATTTCGTCAGACAATTCGTTTTTATCATTTGATAGGTATGGGAAAAAATCTTTCAATTTTTCTCCTACTTCTTTTATCGCTAACTGTAAACCTAATGAAGCTTGTCCATTTACAAAATGAGATAAAACAAGCTCTTTTTCACTATCCCAAAAATTTTCTGGCACTAAAGAGTTTATACCTTCATCACCAATAATTGCAAACTTTTTACTTTCAACAGCTACATAAAACAAAACGCCATTTCGTTGTTCTGTTTTTTCCATTTCAAGTAAATAGAAAACCTCCAATGCTCTATCCATTGGAGGTTTGCTAGTTGTTTTTTCTATATGCACACGTATTTCGCCTGATGTGTTTTTTTCAGCAACTTTAATTGCTTTTATTATATCTTGCTCTTGTGCTTGAGTTAAAAAATCTTCAACTTTTGACATTTCTAAAATTCTACTTTTGGAGCAACATCACTACCTGGAGCTGACTCAAAGCGTGGCATCTCTTTAAAATTCCCTATAAATCCATTCAAAAAATTATTTGGGAATTTTTTAATGTGTTTAGAAAATTTATTAACTGTTTCATTAAATTTATTTCTTTCTACATTAATTCTATTCTCTGTACCTTCTAATTGACTTTGCAACTCTAAAAAGTTTTGATTTGCTTTTAAGTCTGGATACCTTTCAACCGTAACTAATAATCTAGACAATGCTCCACTTAAACCTTCCTGTGCTTTTTGAAAAGCTGCCATTTTTTCTGGAGTAATATTTGTTGGGTCTATTGTTGTTTTTGTAGCTTCAGAACGCGCTTTAATAACACCTTCTAAAGTTTCTTTTTCGTGAGCTGCATACCCTTTTACTGTTGAAACTAAATTAGGAATTAAATCTGCTCTACGCTGGTAAGCACTTTCTACATTAGACCAAGCTGTTTTACTATCTTGTTCTAAATCTACAGCTGTATTATAAAATCCAACTGCCATTTTATAGATTGCAAATGCAACTACAACAATTATACCTACAGGAATTAACCACTTTTTCATTTTATTCTATTTTTAAATTTATATTCTATTATTTGACACTAAAAATAGTATTTCGTTACTGTTTTACGAAATTTCTTTTTTAATTTTAATTAGTTCAGCTTTAATTCGCTCTAATCTTGTAATCATATCGTGATTACTTTTTGTAGTTTTAAATCCTTCTTTCATCTTAGTTTTAGCACCTTCAAGCGTAAAACCTTTCTCTTTAACTAAATGGTAAATTAGCTGTAAGTTTTTTACATCTTCTTGTGTAAAAAGTCTATTCCCTTTTTTATTTTTTTTAGGCTTTAAAATATCAAACTCTTTTTCCCAAAAGCGTATATGCGAAGTATTAACACCAAAAGCTTTGGCCACTTCACCTATTTTATAATATCTTTTTTCCGGTAAGTCTATATACATTAGTCTAGCGATTGTCCTTCAATTTCAGCAGCTTTTTGCATTGCCTCAAACTCTTTAGGAGATAAATTTCCGTAATAAAAATTAATTGGATTTATTTTAGTTCCTTTTTTAATAATTTCATAATGTAAATGCGGTGCTTGAGAACGCCCTGTGCTACCAACAAAACCAATTAAATCTCCACGTTTTACTTTTTGCCCTTTACGAACATTGTATTTACTCATATGCGCGTATAATGATACATAACCAAACCCGTGATCTATACGAACATGTTTTCCGTAACCCGATGAATTTTGATCGGCTCTAATAATTTTACCATCTCCTGAAGCATAAATTGGTGTTCCAGTTGGAGCTGTAAAATCCATACCCCAATGTTTCTTTCTTGCTTTTGTAAATGGATCTGTACGCCAACCATAACCAGACGCCATACGTGTTAAATCTTCTTTTTTAACTGGTTGAATTGCTGGTATAGCAGCCAATAATTTCTCTTTATTCTCCGCCAATTTCACAATTTCATCTAAAGATTTTGATTGCACATATAATTGCTTAGACAAAATATCCATATTCTTAGTAACATCTGCAATCATTTCCGAATTATCGAAACCTTCCAAAGCTTTATATCTATTTACACCGCCAAATCCTGCTTTTCGTTGTTCTTCAGGTATTGGATTTACTTCAAAATACAACCTGTAAATATTATTATCTCTCTCTTGAATATCGTGCAAAACAGTTTCTAACTGCTTTATTTTTTTATTATGAAGTTGCTCATTTAGTTTTACAAATTCTAATTCTCGTTTTAACTCCTTTTCTTTAGGCGACTCAAACACAGGTGTTAACACCACAAAACCTAGAAACATAAAAATTACTGCAGCCAAAACCGACAACAAAACTCTTCTTATTTTTTGTCCCTTTTTAGTTTTTATCTTTTGGTAAGATAAGGTTTCAGAATCGTAATAATATTTTACCTTCGCCATTGTTTAAAATTATATTATTTTTGCATTTTTAAACGCAACAGTATTTAGTTATATTGCGGCGCATAATTAACAAAATTACAAAATGTTTTACAATACCAGTAAAACAGTCATTATTTAGCATATAATTAACGTATGAAATCACAAGAAATCCGTCAACAGTTTTTAGATTTTTTCGAATCAAAAAAACACGCAATTGTACCATCTGCACCAATGGTTTTAAAAAACGATCCAACATTGATGTTTACAAATGCCGGAATGGTTCCGTTTAAGGAATATTTTTTAGGTCAAAAAAAGGCAACTAATGCACGTGTAGCCGATTCTCAAAAATGTTTACGTGTTTCTGGAAAACATAACGATTTAGAGGAAGTAGGTAAAGATACTTACCACCACACTATGTTCGAAATGCTTGGTAACTGGAGTTTTGGAGATTACTTTAAAAAAGAAGCAATTTCTTGGGCTTGGGAATTTTTAGTTGATGTTTTAAAAATTGACAAAGATTGTTTGTATGTATCGGTTTTTGAAGGAGCAAAAGAAGATGGATTAGGTTTTGACCAAGAAGCATTTGACTTTTGGAAAGAATTAATTGATGAAGACCGAATTATTAACGGTAATAAAAAAGATAACTTTTGGGAAATGGGTGCGCAAGGACCTTGTGGACCTTGTTCTGAAATTCACGTAGATATTCGTTCTGCTGAAGAAAAAGCTAAGATTTCTGGTAAAAGCCTGGTAAATATGGACCACCCACAAGTTGTGGAAATTTGGAATTTAGTATTTATGGAGTATAACCGTAAAGCTGATGGTTCTTTAGAAAAACTACCTTCTAAACACGTAGATACTGGTATGGGATTTGAGCGTTTATGTATGGTAATGCAAAACGTACAATCTAACTACGATACAGATTGTTTTACACCACTAATTAGAGAGGTTGAAGCAATTACTGAAAATGATTATGGTAAAAATGAAGAAGTTGATATTGCCATTCGAGTAATATCAGACCACGTTCGTGCGGTTGCTTTTGCAATTGCAGATGGTCAATTACCATCAAACAATGGTGCTGGTTATGTAATTCGTAGAATTTTAAGACGTGCTATTCGTTACGGATTTACGTTCTTAAACAAAAAAGAACCTTTTATTTATAAATTAGTTACCACTTTAAGCAAACAAATGGGAGCTAATTTCCCAGAAATTAAAGCTCAAAAACAACTAGTTACAAATGTAATTAAAGAAGAAGAAAATTCATTTTTAAGAACACTTGAACAAGGTTTAATACTATTAGATGGTATTATAAAAAACACAAAAGGAACAGAAGTTTCTGGTAAAAAAGCATTCGAATTATTTGATACTTATGGTTTTCCAATAGATTTAACAGCTTTAATTCTTTCAGAAAAAAATATGACTTTAAATGAGTCTGATTTTAATGTAGAATTAGAAAAACAAAAAAATAGATCTAGAGCTGCTGCTGTTGTAGAAACTGATGACTGGGTTGTTTTACAAGAAGATACTGAAGAAGAATTTATTGGGTACGACACCTTAGCTACTAAAGTAAAAATTACTCGTTACCGTAAAGTTTCTTCAAAAAAAGATGGAGAATTATATCAATTGGTATTTAATATGACACCTTTTTATGCTGAAGGTGGTGGTCAAGTTGGAGATAAAGGATATATTGAAGTAGACAATGGAAACGTAATTTATATTGTAGACACTAAAAAGGAAAACAATCTAATAATTCATTTTGCCAAAAGTTTACCAAAAAACCCAACACAAACTTTTAATGCTGTTGTAGATGAAAAGCAACGTTTTAGAACAAATTGCAATCATACTGCAACTCATTTATTACACCAAGCATTACGCGAAATTTTAGGAACTCATGTTGAACAAAAAGGATCTGCAGTTCATTCTAAAAATTTACGTTTCGATTTTTCTCATTTTTCTAAATTAACAGTTGATGAGTTACGTGCCGTTGAAGATTTTGTAAATGCACGTATAGAAAGTAAAATTCCGCTAGAAGAATTTAGAAACATACCAATGCAAACAGCACAAGATAAAGGTGCAATGGCTTTATTTGGCGAAAAATATGGTGATACTGTAAGAGCAATTCAATTTGGAAACTCTGTTGAATTATGTGGTGGTACTCACGTTGAAAACACCAGCGACATTTGGCATTTTAAAATTGTAAGCGAAAGCGCAATTGCTTCAGGAATTAGACGTATTGAAGCTATTACTGGAGATGCTACTAAAGATTTCTATTTTGAAAACAATAGAGCATTTTTTGAAATAAAAGATTTATTAAAAAACCCTAAAAACCCACAAAAAGCAATTGCTGATTTACAGAATGAAAATACAGCACTTAAAAAACAAATTGAAGGTTTATTAAAGGATAAAGCTAAAAACTTAAAAAGCGAATTAATTAATGAAGTTGAAGAAATTAATGGCGTAAACTTTTTAGCTAAAAAACTAGATTTAGACGCTGGTAGTTTAAAAGACTTAGCTTTTGAAATTGGAACTCAAGTAGAAAACTTGTTCCTGATTGCAGGAACAGAAAACAACGGAAAAGCAGGATTAACCTGTTATATTTCTAAAAATTTAGTTGAAGAAAAAAGTTTAAATGCTGGTCAAATTGTTAGAGAACTTGGTAAACTAATTCAAGGTGGCGGAGGAGGCCAACCTAATTTTGCAACGGCTGGAGGTAAAAACCCTGCTGGTATTGAGGAAGCTCTAGAAAAAGCTAAAGAGTATATTTCATAGTTAAATGAAAATAGATCATATTGCTATTTGGGTTAATGATTTAGAAAAAATTAAAGAATTTTATTTACAGTTTTTTGATGTAACTTCTAATAAAAAATATTACAACCCAAAAAAAGAATTTAGCTCCTATTTTTTATCTTTTGAAAATGGTGCACGAATTGAGTTAATGCACTCACCAAAAGTTAGTGAGGTAATTAAAAACAATTCAGATAGTTTTGGGTATGCTCATATAGCAATTTCAACAGGAAGTATTGAAAAGGTAAATGAATTAACTGAAATTATTAGAAAAAATGGTTACCAAATTATTGGAGAACCACGCACTACAGGAGATGGTTATTATGAAAGTGTTATTTTAGACCCTGAAGGAAACTTAATTGAAATTACTGAATGAATTTTAGAACCAACATAAAACTTAACAAAGAACATAATCAAATTGATTATAATTCTAAACTGTTATTAATTGGCTCTTGTTTTTCAGAAAACATCTATAAAAAATTGGATTACTACAAGTTTCAAACTTTTAGTAATCCTTTTGGTATATTATTTAATCCTATTGCTATTGAAAACTTAATAACCAATGCAATTAATGAGAGAGTATATTCAGAAAAGGATGTATTTAATTTAAATGAACGTTGGCATTGTTTTTATGCACACTCCGATTTAAGCGCAACTTCTGAAGAAGAAATACTTAAAAATTTAAATACAGCAATAACTTCAACAAAAAAACAACTTGCAACTACTACTCACCTAGTAATTACATTAGGTACAGCAAGAGTTTATAGACATATTGAAAGTGACTCTATAGTTGGAAATTGCCATAAAGTGCCTCAAAAAAAGTTTTTACAAGAATTACTTACTGTTGAAGAAATTATCGCTTCTCTAGAAAACATTATTACTTTAGTACAAGCCGAAAACCCTTCAATAAAAATAATTTTTACGGTAAGTCCTGTTCGTCATTTAAAGGATGGTTTTGTTGAAAATACTGTTAGTAAAGCTCATTTAATTTCTGCAATTAATAAAGTTACAGATAAAAGAAATAGCACCTTTTACTTTCCTTCTTATGAAATTATGCTAGATGATTTACGTGATTATCGATTTTATAATGAAGATATGGTTCACCCAAATGAATTGGCTATAAATTATATTTGGGAACAGTTTAAGAATGTTTGGGTTAATGAAAATACAACTTCAATTATGAATGAAGTTGAAACAATTCAAAAAGGATTGGCACACAAACCATTTAACACAAGCTCGAAACAGCATCAATTGTTTTTAGAAAAACTTGAGCAGAAAATTGATAATTTAAAAAACCAGCATCAAATTATATTCTAATAAAAAAGGGAGAAGTTAAAACTTCTCCCTTTTTTATATTTTTTATAACACTGTTATTCATTTACAAACTTAGCAACATTTTGCCAAGGTCCGCCATTAATAACATCTATACCATTTTGTTTTAAAAACGAAGTTGCTTGTCCACTACGAGCACCACTTCTACAAACAGCAATTACCTTTTTGTTCATTGCTTTAATTTCAGCAATTTTACCAGGTATTGTATTTAACACAATATTTTTAGACCCATTTACATTTCCACTATTAAATTCATCTACAGTTCTAACATCAATTACAACTGCTCCATCTTTTAAATATTCTTCAATAGGCTCGGCACTTCCACCAAATAATCCAAAAAAACTCATTTCTAATACTTTTTAATTTTGAGGCAAATATATAAGATAAAATACTAATATTGGTAACACGTGTTACTATTTATGATTTTCTTAAGTATTAAAGTTAGCTTGCCTGTATTTAAAATAGATTTTTAAAAGTCAAATATTTTTCTATATTTACAACACTTACATAATTAAAAAAAAATGAGAAGAGGAAATTCAAAAGTAAAATTACTTATTGGTGTTGGTATTGTTTTGTTTACGCTATTTAAATATTATTCTAATAGTGAAGTGAACGAATTTACTGGTAAAAAACAACATATTTCAATGACAACGGATGAAGAAGTTGCTATTGGCTTACAAAGTGCTCCGCAAATGGCACAACAACACGGCGGTTTGTACCCAGATCAAAACTATCAAAAAATGGTTGATAGAGTTGGCCAAAAACTGGTAGATAATAGTGTTGCTAGACAAACAAATTATAGATATGATTTTCACTTATTACGTGATCCAAACACTATAAATGCATTTGCACTACCTGGAGGACAAATATTTATTACCTATGCGTTGTTTTCAAAATTAAAAAATGAAGATCAATTAGCTGGTGTTTTAGGTCACGAAATTGGTCACGTGGTTGGGAGACATTCTGCAGAACGTATGGCTAAACAAGGTTTAACACAAGGTATTTTAAGTGGTGTAGCAGTTGGCTTTGACCCAAGCACAGCGCAAGGTGCAGCTGCTATTGCTAACGTTATTAATATGAGTTATGGTCGTGATGATGAATTAGAAAGCGATGAATTAGGTGTAAAATTTATGATAGATGCAGGATACAATCCGGCTGAATTAATTGGAGTAATGCAAATATTAAAAGCTGCTGCCGGACCAAATCGAACTCCAGAAAGAATGAGCACACATCCTGACCCTGAAAATAGGATTGAAAAAATTAAAGAAGCAATTAAAAAATATGGCAAATAAAAAAAGAGGCGTTCAAAACGCCTCTTTTTTATTACACAATGTTGAAAAGATTATTTTTTTCTTTTCTTAGATTTTTTGTTTTTTGAAATTGCTTCAGAAATTACTTTATAGCTATCTTTAGCATTTGACAATTCTGCATATTTCAAAGCAGTTATACCTCTTTGAGACTTTAATTTTAATTTCGCGCCATTTTCAATTAGTAAAGCTGCAATTTTAGCTTTATTATGTCTAGCTGCAAACATTAAAGGAGTTAAACCATTAGATTTTCTGTTTACATCTTCACCTTCTTTAATTAAAGATTTTACGGTTTCAAAGTCTCCCATTTGAATTAATTTACAAAATGCATTTACACTAGTAGAGTAAACTGTTTTTGTTGGTAATAAAGTTTCATTTACATTGCTTTTTGCAGATACTAATACAACTGATAATAGTAATACGATAGATAAGATAGATTTTTTCATTTTTTAATAGTTTTAAGTTAAGTGTTATATACTAAAAGACTACCAAACAAAATTCTTGTTACATAAAACCATACTCATTAACAATACTTTAACCTTTTTAACATTTTATTTTATCGCAATCGTTTTAGTAAATTTTAGTCTAATTAAAGTCTAATTATAAAGCACTTAACACCATATCTTTGTATATTTGATACTTCAAATTAATTAATGTAATTACCAAATGAATAAGAAAGTAATTTTAATGATTTTAGATGGCTGGGGAATAACTCAAGAGCCAGAAGTTTCTGCTATTTTTAATGCAAAAACATCATATATAGACAGTTTATATACTAAATATGCTAACGCAAGTTTAAGAACTGATGGAGAACATGTTGGTTTACCTGTTGGTCAAATGGGTAACAGTGAAGTTGGACATATGAATTTAGGTGCTGGTAGAATTGTATACCAAAACTTAGTTAGAATAAATATGGCTGTTGAAGAAAAAACTTTAGGAAAAGAAAAAGTTCTTTTAGATGCAATTTCTTATGCTAAAGAAAACAATAAAAACATACATTTATTAGGTTTAGTTTCTAATGGTGGTATTCACTCACATATAGATCATTTAAAAGGTTTATTAGATGTTGCTGCTGAAAACAATGCAGAAAACGTTTATTTACACGCTTTTTCTGATGGAAGAGACTGCGACCCTAAATCTGGAGCTTACTTTATTAACGATATTCAAGAGCATATGGCTAAAACAACTGGAGAATTAGCTTCAGTAACTGGTCGTTACTATGCAATGGATAGAGATAAGCGTTGGGAACGTGTTAAAACATCATACGATGCTATGGTTAACGCAACTGGTGAATTATCTACAAACGCTGTTGAAAGTATTGAAAAAAGCTATGCTAATGATATTACTGATGAGTTTATTAAGCCAATTATTATGGCTGATGCAAACGGAGCACCAAAAGCAAAAATTAGTGAAGATGATGTAGTAATTTTCTTTAACTACAGAACAGATAGAGGTCGTGAGCTTACAGAAGTACTTACACAACAAGATTACCCAGAGTTTGGTATGAAAACATTGCCTTTACACTATGTTACAATTACTAATTATGATGAAACATACAAAGGAATTAATGTAATTTATAATACAGATAACCTTGTAGATACTTTAGGTGAAGTTTTAGAAAATGCAAATAAAAAACAAATTAGAATTGCAGAAACTGAAAAATATCCTCACGTAACATTTTTCTTCTCTGGAGGGCAAGAAGCAGAATTTAAAGGTGAAAAAAGATTATTATGCCCATCTCCAAAGGTGGCAACATACGATTTAAAACCAGAAATGAGTGCTTATGAAATTCGTGATGCTATTAACCCTGAATTAGAAAAAGGTGATGTAGATTTTGTATGTTTAAACTTTGCCAATGGAGATATGGTTGGACATACAGGTGTTATGGAAGCTGCAATTAAAGCTTGTGAAGCTGTAGATGAATGTGTAAAAGATGTTATTACAACTGCATCAGATAACGATTACACAACAATTGTAATTGCAGATCACGGTAACTGTGAAACAATGAAAAACCCTGATGGAAGTCCTAACACAGCTCACACAACAAACCCAGTACCTTTTATTGTAGTAGACAAAGATATTACAAAAGTAGAAGACGGTGTTTTAGGTGATATTGCTCCAACAATTTTAAAATTAATGGGAATAGAACAACCAGAAGCAATGACTAGACATTCATTAATCTAGTTGTAGATATAAATAAAAACTATATTTTAAAAATGAGAATATACTAGTGTATATTCTCATTTTTTTTGGTTACATTTCAATAAATAAAAATAATCACTTTATGAAAAATTTACTTTTATTAAGTCTGCTAACTTTATTAATTAGCTGTAAAATTCAGAAAAAAACAACTAAAGCTACAACTAATAATGATGGAGATTTAATTGGAATTGCCATAAAAAGTAATTTTTTAGTTGAACCACATAAAGACTGGTTCGATTTTAGTTATAATGATTATACGCCAAACAAAGAAATTATTAAACAACTAAAACCCTTAATAAATTCAGTAAAAATTAAAACTTTTATGGGTACTTGGTGCGGAGATAGCCAAGAACAAATACCTGTATTTTACAAAGTACTAGAAGCTACAGAATTTAATTTCAATAATTTAGAAATGGTTACTGTTAACCGCAAAAAAAAGGCTCCAAAAAGCTTACAAAAAGGTTTCAACATAATTAGAGTACCTACCATTATTATATTTAAAAATAATGAAGAAATTGGTAGGCTTGTTGAATACCCTAGAGAAACTATTGAAGCTGATTTATTAAAAATTATAAGTGGCAAACCTTATAAACATTCTTACGAAGAGTAATATTTTTAAATACTTATAAAATTATCTATTTTTGCCCTGCTAATTGTTATTGAAAAATATAATACTCAAAAGATAGATTATCCCTCACTGTTCTCCTAAGGTTATTTTTTTTATGCAATAGCATTAAATATTAATGTATTAATACAAACAATTTTATGAAAAAAATTACCCTTATAATTTGTTTAGTCCTAACAAATTATGTGGCTTTAAGCCAAACAATTACAGAATACTCTTCTGGATTTACTTCTTTAGAAGGTATTGCAATAAACCTTAACAATGAGATTTATGTTTCTGAACATGACTCTGGAAAAATTTACCATTTACTTTCTAACGGAACCAAAGTTGAAATTGCAACTGCCGGAGGATATGCAAATGATATGGTTTTTGATGCCAATAATAATTTATATATAGCAGAGCCTTTTTTAAATAAGATTTCTGTTATTAATACTAACACTTTAATTAAAAGCGATTATATATCTACCTTTCCTAACGGAAACTCGCCTTACGGATTAGCAATTTATAATGACTTATTATATTTTTCTTCGGAAACATCAGGAAAAGTAATTCAAATTAATGCTAATTTAACTACAACTGATTATACTACAGGTTTATTTACTCCTGAAGGTATTGCTTTTGACTCAAATGGAAATTTATATGTAGCAGATAGGAATGATAGAAAATTATTTAAAATAACACCTACTGGAACCAAAACAACTGTTGCTAGTAATATTACAAATATTAGAGGTGTAGCGGTTTCTCCAACAGATGAAGTTTATTTTACTTCGTATAATTCGTTTCCTGTTGAAAACAAAATTATGAAATACAATCCAACAACTGAAGCTATATCAGATTTTGTAATAACATCTTTAGATGAACCTAGATTAATTGAAATAGATAATTTAGGTAATATGTACGTTACCAATATTGGTAATGGTACTGTAACAAAAATTTATGATGATGCTTTACTTCCAGCAGCGAGTCCTAATGATATTGTGAATATTCCTGATACAATATTTAAAGATTATTTACTTAACTATGGTTTAATAAATGTAAACGGAGACGATGAAATACAAGTTTCTGAAGCAAACTCTTTTAACGGAGAAATATATATACCAAATAATAACATATCCGATTTAACAGGTATTGAATATTTTACAGAAATTTACAGTTTGGTATGTAACAGTAATAATTTAATTAGTTTAGACGTATCAAAAAACACAAAACTAATTAAACTTAGTTGTTCTTATAATAACATAACCAGTTTAGATGTTTCAACTAACACATTACTTAACGAACTATATTGTGATTCTAATAGCATTAGTGCTTTAGATATTTCAGCTAACACGCTACTTAATAAACTCTATTGTTCTTTTAATGACATTACAAGTTTAGATGTTTCAGCTAATACGTCACTTACTAATCTGAATTGTGGATATAACAATATTACTAGTCTAGATGTCTTGACAAATACGCAACTTACTAACCTAAGTTGCAATGGTAATGATATTACCAATTTAAATGTTTCTGCAAATACATTACTTACTTACCTTAATTGCGGAGCTAATGATATTAGTAGTTTAGATATCTCAGCAAACACTCTACTTACTAATCTGAGTTGTGGTTCTAATAATATTACTAGTTTAAATGTTTCTGCGAATACATTACTTACTCAACTTACTATAGACCAAAATGATATTTCCAGTATAGATCTTTCAACTAATACAGCTCTTATAAATTTAAACACTAGTCATAACCCTTTAACAACTTTAGATGTTACTAAAAATGTTTCTCTGCAATATCTTTCCTGTGCTAATAATGGGCTATCTACATTAGATATATCTAAAAACATTAACTTATTAAGCCTAGCATGTATTATTAATGAACTTACAACAATAGATCTATCAGCTAACGAATCTTTAAAAAAATTAGATATCGATCGTAATAAACTGCAATCTCTTGATTTAACCAAAAATGTATTATTAGAAATACTTGACTGTAGTCAAAACGAACCTTTAACTACTATAGATCTTAGAAACGGAAATAACACCTTAATTACCGATGCTAATTTCTCTAGTTCTAGCACTCCTAATTTAAATTGTATTTACGTAGATGATTCTACTTACAGTACTAATAATTGGACTAACAAAGACGCTGCAAATACATTTATTGAAACTGAAGCTGAATGTGGAACGCTGGGAACCAGCAATTTTGAAACTGCTCAAATAGGTATTTACCCTAATCCAGCTTCAGAAATATTGAATATTAATACTCCAATTAAAAAAGTTACTATTTACAATACTCAAGGCCAAATTGTTTTAATAAGCGAAATGAAAAATGTAAACATTCAAAACCTACCAAGCGGATTGTACTTTATAAAAATAATAGGAATTAACGATAATTTATCTACCTCTCAATTTATTAAACAGTAAAAATTAAAAATCATAATAAAAGAGCCGTTTATCAACATGATAAAACGGCTCTTTTATTTTCTTGTAAAAAATAATTTTTAAATAGCACTAATTCTTTATTCAATTTCATCGATACAGCAATTGATACTTTTTCCTTAATCGGTAATCATTTGCTATTCATCGACACTTAACTGTATCTCGCCTATAGTTATCCTCCACTCGTCTACTTCATCGTTATTTCGAGCAAACAAAGAGGTATATTTGATATACAATCGTTTTTTATTAAACAATTGTATAAACCCCAAAAAAAAGACATATGAAACCCCTACACTTACTAATAGCTGTATTGTTATTTAGTATAACAAATTCAGTATCCCAAACTGAGACAGACTCCCACACTTTAACAATTAATTTAAATACTGTTGCTCATTTAGAAATTAATTCAACAAACTCAAATGCCATTTCATTAAAAGGAACTGCACCTAATGATGCTGGTGAAAAAGTAGAACTTAATCAAAGTAATAATGATCTTTGGTTAAATTATTCTTCTATTGCCAAAAATAACTCAGCTAGAAATGTTACTGTACAGGTTATAGATGGTGAAGTACCTGAAGGAATTAACCTAATGGTTTCTGCAAACAAATATTTAGGAGATGGCGAAGGACATATTGGAAAAGTTGTAGAACAACCAATAATTTTAAATGATAAAAAAGCAACTAATATAATTGAAGGAATTGGAAGTGCTTACACTGGTAACGGAGCAAAAAAGGGACATAACCTTACTTATAAAATTGCTCAAAGTGATGAGGCAAATTCTTATGCTTTTTTAGATTTTGATGATTCCACAACGCTTACTATTGTTTACACATTATCTGACAATTAAAATTAAAAAACATAAAAAAAGGTCCTTCAAATGAAGGACCTTTTTAAGTTTATACTTATCTTTATATAATCAAACTACTTAAGTTTGTATTAAAAATACCCTACATATGAAAAACCTTCTATTAATAATTACCCTATTATTATTTCAACAAACATTTTCCAATGTAATTATCCTTAACGGATTAACTCATACACACAAAACTAAGTCTGGAGATGTAGTTACTGGAATAATTAAACTCAAAAACACCAAAGAATCTGAACAAAGAGTTATTATTTATTTTAATGACTTATTTCAAAATTGTGGAGAAGAAACTGTTTTAACAAACAAAACTACCCACAATAAATCTATTGAAAAATGGGTTTCAACAGAAATTAACGAATATGTACTTCAAGGAAAAGAAGAATATGAATTAATATACACACTAAAAATACCTAGCGACTCTTCCTTATTAGGATCTTACTGGGGTGTATTAATGATTGAAGTTGAAGAACCTATTAAAGAAGATTCTTTAGATTACAGCGTAAAATTACAATCTAAAATTAGATACGGAATTCAACTAATTGCTGATGTTAATGATAAAACAAGTTCGGAGCTTGAATTTTTCGATATAAAAATTGATAAAGATGAAAACAATGTTCCTGTTTCTATAGCTGTTGAAGCACAAAACTTAGGTGCTTTTTATGTTGAACCAACAATAGTTTTAGAAGTTTTTAATGAAGAAGGTGAACAAAAAGGCAAACAAGAAGTAAAATTCAAAAAAATATACCCAAAAAGCTGCAAAGTATTTACGCTAGATATATCCACCTTACCAAAAGGAAATTATACAGGTGTAATTGTTGCCGATTATGGCGAAGATATGTACGCCATAGACATTGAATTCGAAAAATAATTATTTATTACAAATAGTCTAATAAACTGAGTGAATTTATTATCATATAAAATAACACCTTTACTATTTGTTCTTTTTTTTGCTGTTAATATTTGTTTACCTCAATCATCAACCATTACCATAAATTCAAAAACTAAATTAAAAAAAATAAAACCTGGTAAACATTACACTATATTATTTGAAGTTCTAAACCCCTCAAATAAACCTATTAAATTGAATTTTGTTTATAATTTACCAAATCAATTTAAACCAATTTTAGCATCAAAAACAAAGACAATAGCTGCTTCAGGAAAAAAAAATATTATATTTTCTTTTTCTGTAGATAAATATTGCAAAGCTGAAAATTTTAACATTGAAATTATTGCAAATATTGAAGAAAAACCTGTTGCTAATTTCAAAATAAATTTAGAGGTTGATAAAATTTTTAACCTAGATATTACACCTTTAGAATCTCCCAAATACCTTAGATTTGAAAAAGATTTTACTTGTAAATATACCGTTACTAACAAAGGTAATAGTGCTGAAAACATTCAATTAGAATCATCACGAAGTATAAGCGTTAAACCTACCCATATTACACTTAGCCCTGATTCTTCTGCTGTTGTAACAGTTGTACAAGCAGTGCCATTTACTCCTTTTAGCAAAACGTTAGCTTTAAATGTTTTAAGCGCACAAGTAGCGTCTTCAGGAATAAAATTTTCTAATAGAACACCAATTACAGTTTACCCAAACAGCACAAAAAAACCAGATTTATATCATAGATACCCTATTTCAATAGCTACAGTATTTAATTATTTAAACGGTGATGAAACTATTAATGCTTTTAAATATAATGTAAGCGGCTCAGGTTTTTTAGATAGAAAGCACAACCATTATTTAAATTTCTCATATTCTGGCCCTAATCAACCAAAGCTCGTTAGATTTGGTGAGTATGACCAGTACAACATACTTTATAAATCTAAAAAATTAGAAGTTAACGCTGGTGACGTTTCTTATACATTATCAAATATTTCTGAAGCATCTAGAAATGGTAGAGGCTCAATTATAACTTACAATTTTGCAAAATCAAACGCTTCTGTTTTTTTCCTTGAGCCTCGATTTACAGATAGAATATCCGGAATATTTGGTGGTGATATTCAATGGAGTTTATCCGAAAAATCGCTTATTAAATTTGGGCTAATTAATAGAACTATTCTAGAAAATGACATATCACTAAAATCTCAAATTTACAGTTTGTCTTCTACGTATGCTGCTAAATACTTTAAAGTAACTGGTGAAGTTGCTTTTGAAAACAACGATTTAACAAATGGGTTTGGACTCTCTTTCGACTCTTTTTATAATAAACGAAAACTACAATGGGTAAACTCAATACAATATTCTGATAAAGACTTTAAAGGCTATTTAAGAAATAGTAAATCCTTTACAACACTTATTAATTACCAACTATTAAATAAAATAAACTTACACTCTAGCGGTATTTATAGGTCTATAAATCCTGAGAGAGATGAAATAAACTACAACTCGTCACCAATAATAGAAAATTATAAAGTTGGAATAAATTATAAACTAAATAGAACTAACGGATTAAAACTTGGTGCCAGCTATAGAAAAAAAGAAGATAGGTTAGAACCAAAAAAATTTCATTTTAAAGAAAATTTAATTAGTATATTTTATTCAAAACTGAAAATGAACAATTACAGTTTACAACTTTCAAACAGTTATGGAACTACTCAAAATTTACTTATTGAAAATGCAGATGAAACTACGGCTTTTTATAGTACAGCAGATATATCTTATTCAATTTTTAAAAATTTAAACATTAGCCTTTCCGCTAACTACGAATATACTAGTAGAAACTCTACAACAAACAATATACAAAGCTCTATTTACTATGGAGGAAACATTCAATACCAACTAAAAAACAAACTAAATTTAAGCTTATTTTACAGAAATGATTATGCAATAGATGAGTTAGAAGCAGATGCTCAAAGCTTTTTAGAAGCGCAAATTCAATATAATTATAATAATAACCATCGCTTTAGTTTTTCAGCTTCACAAGCTAGTTTACCTTCTCAAACTAGCACTAAAAACAAAGAACTCTTTTTAAGTGCGTCGTATAATTTAATTATTAACACTCCTCTTTCTAAAGATAAAACTAAAGGAAGTTTAAAGGGAAAAATAATATCTAAAGACAATGAGAACCTAGAAGGAATTCTTATTTCTTTAGAAAGTAAAGCCGCAGTTACAAATAAAAAAGGGGAATTTATTTTTTATAACCTGGTTCCTAATCAATATTCATTAACTGTTGCACAATCAAGTTTACCAAAAAATAAAATAATTGTAGAGCGTACACCATTAAAAATTAACATAGCTCCAAATAAAGAATCCTATATAGAATTGAATGTTGGCAAAACAGGTAGCTTAAATGGTGTAATTAATTTAAAAGAAATTAAATCAACTAGATCTTCTAAATTTGAAAAAAAGCTACCTAGAGTTGTTGTAAAAATTTCAAATAAAGACACTAAGTTTTTAACACAAACCAATGCTAAAGGGCAATTTACATTTAATAAATTAGTACCTGGTGAATGGAGAGTTGAGTTAATTATTAAATCTTTAGCCAAAGATTTTACATTTACAAAACCTATAAAAAATATTATTATTAAACCAGATGAAACTACTAATGTAGAATTTAATGCCGCTACAAAAAACAGAAGACTTAAAAAGAGTAAAAAAACTTTTAAACTATGATAAAAAAAATTATATATATAATTGTTTTAAATTCATTTTTAGGCTATAGCCAAAAAAATGTTGAAAGTAAAAACGCATCTTTCAAATTGAAAGAAATTGCATTGCTAAGTATTGAGCCAAACAATTCTACAGTTATGTTAAATTTAGGTAGCCCAGATTTTTCTGGAGACAAAGTAAAAACTACTTCTGTTAATAATGAAAAATGGATAAACTTTACTTCAGCTATATCTAACAGCTCTTCAAAAAGAAACTTACTGGTTAAAATAGAGGATGGAAATATACCTAATGGAATAGAGTTAAAATTAAAAACAGACAATTATACTGGCAACGGCAAAGGGCAATTAGGTGTAAAAACTAATATTGTTTCATTAAATAAAAGTTCCCAAACTATAATATCTGATATTGGAGGTGCTTACACTGGATCAGGAACAAATAACGGATATAAAATTACATATCTACTAGATATTTATGACTATAAGCTATTAAACAGAAACAACAGTCAAGTATTAACAATTAGTTTAACCTTAACAGATTTCTAATGAAAAACATAATTTACGTATTGCTAATATTAATTTCAACGTCTGTTTTTTCTCAAAAGATAAAAGTTTCTGGAAATTGGAATAAAACTCTAAGTGTAACCGATATTTCTATTGCAGGAAACGATTATGCTCCTTATTATGAAAGTAAAACAAACCAAACTAGACTTACGGTTTCACCTATTCCAAATAGTTGGTATAACAGAAAATATACACGCTTTAAAGTATTTGTGCATAAAGCAGATTTTAACTGGCATTCTAATTTAAACTTAGAAGTAAAGATAACTTCAAATACTCACGGAAATTCTACAGGAAAACAATATCAAGAAGTTACCAATTACTCAAATTTATTTTTTGAAACTATCGGTAAACAAAGTAATATTAAATTACAATATAAAATTTCTGGATTAAGCGTAACAATACCTGCAGAAACATATTCTACAGAAATTATTTATACTGTAATTAGCTTATAAAAAATGGCCTCTAAAAAAATTAGAAACCATTTTATTTATTTTAAAAACTAAACACAAATTAATGTGTTGCTTCATAATATGCCTTATCTATTTCTTCTCTATGGTCTGGATGCGCAATTTTTACAAGTTCTTGAACCCTTTGTTTAATTGTTTTTCCATACATATTTGCAACTCCATATTCTGTAACTATGTATTGAACATGTGCTCGAGTTGTAACAACTCCAGCTCCTTTATAAAGCGAAGGTACAATTCTACTCACTCCTTTATTTGTTAAAGAAGGCATTGCAATTATTGCTTTTCCACCTTCACTTAAACTAGCACCTCTAATAAAATCCATTTGACCACCAACACCACTATACATTCTATTTCCAATAGAATCTGCACAAACTTGGCCTGTTAAATCAACTTGAATAGCTGAGTTTATTGCAACCATTTTTGGATTTTGACGAATATTAGCAACATCATTTACATAATCGCAAGATCTAGCTTCTACAAACGGATTGTCATCCACATAATCATACAAACGTTGCGATCCAGCTAAAAACGTAGTTAACGCTCTACCACGCCCTAAGCCTTTATAATTACCATTAATTACATTTTTTAAAATTAAATCTATAACCCCATCCGAAAACATTTCGGTATGCAAACCTAAATCTTTATGGTTTCCTAAACGAGATAATACAGCGTTAGGAATAGTTCCAATTCCCATTTGCAGCGTACTTCTGTCTTCTATTAATTCAGCAATATAATCACCTATTGTATTTTCAATATCAGTTGGTGCCGGAATAATAAACTCATGAATTGGATTATTTACTTCAACAAAAGTATCTAATTCAGATATATGAATAATTCCTTCTCCATGCACACGTGGCATATATGAATTTATTTGTGCAATTACATGTTTTGCATTATCAATAGCTGCTAAAGTTGCTTCAACAGAAACACCTAAAGAACAATACCCATGCTTATCTGGTGTAGAAACTTGAATTAAAGCAACATCTACCGGCAACACATTTCTTTTAAATAAATTTGGTACTTCACTTAAAAAAACCGGAGTGTATGACCCATTTCCTGCTTTAATAGTGTGTCGTACATTTTTTCCAATAAAAAAAGAATTTACATGAAAACTATCTCTATATTTTGGGTCTGCATAAGGAGTTTCTCCTTCAATATGCAAATGGCAAACTTCAACATTTCTAAGTTCTTCGTGTCTCGCAGACATCGCATTTATTAATTCTTGCGGAGCAGCTGCGGCAGCTTGTATATACACTCTATCGTCAGATTTTATAATTTTTACGGCCTCTTCAGCAGTTACAGCTTTATACATAATATATATTTGAAAGTTAAAAACTAAATTTAATCACAATTTAGCAATAAAACACTGTTTAAAGTTATATTTTTTAAACTTATTGCAATACTATCATAATCTAATGTACTTGCATTTTATTTCTTTTTTTGATTTACCTTTGCACAATTAATAAACTATTTTAATGATTGTAATAAAAACTCGTGAGGAAATTGAATTAATGCGTGAAAGTGCATTAATTGTGTCTAAAACTTTAGGAATGTTAGCTAAAGAAGTTAAACCTGGTATAACCACTTTACATTTAGATAAACTTGCTGAAGAATTTATAAGAGCTGAAGGTGCTGTACCTGGATTTTTAGGTTTGTATGATTTTCCTAACACGCTTTGTATGAGTCCTAATGCACAAGTAGTACATGGTATTCCAAACGATAAACCTTTAGTTGAAGGTGATATAATCTCAATTGATTGTGGCGCTTTAAAAAATGGTTTCTACGGCGACCACGCTTATACTTTTGAAGTAGGTGAAGTAGCTCCAGAAACTAAAAAATTATTACAAGTAACCAAAGAAAGTTTATACGAAGGTATTAGAGAATTTAAAGCTGGTAACAGAGTTGGAGATGTTGGTTTTGCAATTCAAAACTACTGCGAAAAACACGGCTATGGAATTGTTCGAGAATTAGTTGGCCACGGTTTAGGTAGAACTATGCACGAAGACCCTGAAATGCCAAACTACGGAAGAAGAGGTAGAGGAAAAAAATTTACTGAAGGTATGGTTGTAGCTATTGAACCAATGGTAAATTTAGGTACACATAGAATTAATCAACTTAAAGATGGTTGGACAATTTTAACTAAAGATAACAAGCCAAGTGCTCATTTCGAACACGATGTTGCTATAGTAAACGGTAAACCAGAATTACTTTCAACTTTTAAATACGTAAACGAAGCTTTAGGTATTAAAACAAATGAAGAAGACGAGTTTAGACAATAATTTTTAATGAAGTTATTTAAATTTATACTCAACCATATACCAAGACCAATTCTAATTAAAGCTAGCTATTGGGTACGCCCAGTTATTGCTTTATTTTTGAAAGGAACAACTTTTACCGATCCTATTGATGGAAAAAGTTTTCGAAAATTTTTACCATATGGTTATGGCACCCAACGTATAAATGTACTTTCACCTAGTACACTTTCTTTAGAACGACACCGTTTACTTTGGTTGTATTTAAAAAATGAAACAGATTTTTTTGCTTCAGAAAAAAAAGTGCTACATATTGCTCCTGAACAATGCTTTTTAAAATTGTTTAAACAACAAAAAAATCTAGATTATATTACAGCAGATTTGTATTCGCCAATAGCAGATGTAAAAGCAGACATTTGCAATTTACCTTTTGAAGATAATAGTTTTGATGTTGTTTTTTGTAATCACGTTTTAGAACATATTATAGATGATGCTAAAGCAATGAGTGAATTATATCGTGTTTTAAAACCCGGAGGTTTTGGAATATTCCAAATTCCGCAAGAGCTTGAACGAGAAACCACTTACGAAGATTTTAGCATAACTTCTCCTGAAAAAAGAGCTAAACATTTTGGGCAATACGACCACGTTAGAGTTTATGGTCGAGATTATTTTAATAGGCTACGTTCTGCAGGTTTTAATGTTGAAGAAGTTGATTATTCAGCTAGTATTTCAGAAGAAACAATAAAAAAATACTGTTTGGTAAAAGGTGAAATTTTACCTGTGTGCACTAAATAAATTATTCTTTCAATCCTTCTGAAGCAAAAGTTTCCAATTCTCCTTTATTATTCATAAAAATTAGAAATGCTTTTAGCTCTTTATGCTCTTTTAAAAATGCTTTTGTTTTTTCTAATCCCATAGCCATAAAAGCAGTTGCATAACCATCAACATCTGCGCAATCTCCCTTTAAAATAACTGAGGCACTAAGCAAATTACTTTCCGTAGCATAACCTGTTTTTGCATTTATTGTATGAACAAACTTTTTACCGTTCTCATCAACTCTAAATTTTCTATAATTTCCAGATGTTGCAATAGATTCATTTTCTAAACCAATTGTTGTAGCATACGAGCGTGTTCCATCAAAATTTGGTTCTTCAATAGCAATTCTCCAAGGAATATTTTTATGATTTACACCTCTTGCTCTAATTTCTCCACCAATTTCAACCAAATAATTTTCAACATCATAAGCCTCAAACAACCTACCAACAACATCTACTAAATATCCTTTTCCAATAGCGTTAAAATCAAAATAAATTTGTGAATACTGCTTTTTAATTTTGTTATTGTTTAATACAACCTTATTAAAACCTACAAATTTTAATAAATTTTTAATTTTTATAGAATCTAAATTTTCCAATTTATCTTCAGGTCCAAAACCCCACGCATTTACTAAAACTCCAACCGTTGGGTCAAAATCACCATTAGTCTCTTTATAAATTCTATTCGATTTTTCAAAAACTTCTTTAAAATAAGCATCAATAACTACAGTTGAATCTCCTTTATTTATTTTAGAAATATCTGAACTAGGAATATATGTAGAAGTAGATTTATTTACTTTTTCAATTAAACTATCTACCTTTTTTTCAAAATTAGGAATTGAATCTCCTAAATATCTTATAGAAAAAGTAGTACCAATTGCATTACCAGTTAAAACTTGTAATTCGCTACCTTGTGGCTGACAAGATATAAACACTAAAAATGAAGCTATTATTAAAAAAAATCTCATTTAATCTTAATTTTAAATCGTTTTGTACAAAGATATAACATAAAGTATCTTAAATGTGTCTTAAAAAATAACAAAAATGTAAAATTTACGTTTAATTTTTTTTAAATTTGTAACTGTTAAAATCCTTTTTGAATTATGAAAAAAATATTAGTAATAAGTTTACTAACTTCAGTAGTATTAAGTTCTTGCGTATCTAAGAAGCAGTACGCAGATTTAGAGTCTAATTTCAACAAAAAAAAACAAGAGCTTGTTGATGTTAAGGCTGATTTAATGAAATGTAAAATAGAAGCTGAAAAAGTTTCTGCTCTTGAAAGTCAAATTGGTGACTTAAAGAAGGACAAAGAAAAAACATTAGAATATGTTGATAATTTAACTGTGTTATCTAAATCAGCATCTGACAATATTAAAGAAACATTAGCTCAAATGGGTAAAAAGGATGAGTATATCCAACATATTCAAAAAGCTATGACTCGTAAAGATTCTATTAACCTTGCTTTAGGTTTCCAACTTAAAAGTGTGTTAAAAGAAGGTTTCAACGATCAAGATATTCAAGTTGATGTTGAAAAAACAGTAGTTTATATTTCTATTGCTGATAAATTATTATTTAAAAGCGGAAGCTCAACAGTTTCTGGTGAAGCTAAAAGTGTACTAGGTAAAGTTGCTCAAGTAATTTCTGCTCAACCAGATTTAGAAGTAATGGTTGAAGGTTATACTGATAACAAACCAATTAGTACTGCTGGTATTAAAGATAACTGGGATTTAAGTGTTAAACGTGCAACTTCTATTATTAGAGTGTTACAAACTGACTTTAGCATTGAACCAAGCCGTTTAATTGCTGCTGGTAGAAGTGAATACAAGCCATTAGAAAGTAACGACACTGTTGAAGGTAGATCTAGAAACAGAAGAACAAGAATTGTATTAATGCCTAAATTAGAGCAATTCTTTGAATTACTAGAAAACAAAGTTGATTAACAAAAAATCAACATCTCAATATTCAAAAAAAGCCTTGCAAATTGTAAGGCTTTTTTATTAGTTTAATTCTACATCTAAACGCTCTATTCCATCATATTGCAATAAATACTCTTCATTTAATAATGGCCGTTGTAATTTATTCTTTTTACTTCCAAGGCCAACACCAGCAAATAACACTTTAGAGTTTTGTTTTCTTGCATGAGCTTTAAAAGTTTCCATCCAAACAACATCATATCCAATTGGTTTTTCGGTAATTTCTGAAGCCTTTACAATAACAAAAAACTGATTATTACTCTTATCTATACAAACAAATTGTGGGTGCTTTTTTAGCTGACTATTAACGGCTAAAAATTCGAAGCCTCTTGTTTCTAATTCTTTCCCAACAATATTCATTGCCAAATTATGTAATTCTTGATCTGTTAAAGGTCTACTCATAGCGCAAAAATAATATTGTTTTTTGTATTTAAATAAATAACTTATTTAAATCTAATAAATTTTGAACTATAAAAAGTATAACCTGGTATATTTACTTCGGAATTCAATTCCAAATTATACCACGGAGAGATAGAAATATCATCTAAGTTTTTCAATAAATGAACACTTTGAGCAGGTGTATTTCCTTGAAATAGTAAAAATAATTTTTCTCCTTTATCATTTTTTATTACATCTCCAATCATAACAACATGTCCAGGTGAACCACCTACAATTAACATATCACCCACTTGTAAATTTTTAATTGAGTTTACCCTAGTCATTTCATTAAACAAAGAAATAGTACCAGAATACATATAAATTAAATTCAAATACTTGTAAAAATTCTCTTTTGAATGATTCTTTGTTGCAGTTTTATGAAACGTGACTTTATTTCCCTTTACTTTTGGCCTATAACCTTCGGCATATTTTATCCAAGAACAATAATGACCACTAGTAAAATTGAATCCGATTTTATTTTTCTTATTTGTAGTCCATAAATACTCACTTCTAATTCTAATTAATGCATCTGCACATTGCTGTAAACCATTTTCTGGTACTGGTATATCTAATACTCCAAAATGACCAATTTGATTAAAATAATGGCTTCCATCGTAATTTATAACTTTTGCACCAAATGGTTTTAAAGTATAATTTCTTATATAACTTTCAAATGAACCAACTTTAGAAGTCTTTCTTTCAAAACCAGCGGGAATTATAACTCGATCTTTAACAATTAAACCTTCTTTGTTCAAATAACTTGGAGACGTTACAATTGCTTTTGCTACTTGTTTAACCGGTTTAATTTGCAGACCTATTAATAATAACAATATTAATAACCCAATAAATAAGAAAATCTTTTTCATAGTTTTAAAACGAAAAAAACCGACACTTTCGTATCGGTTTTTATAAATATTTAAAATTTTGTTAGATTATCCTCCAAAGTCATCAAATCTAATATTCTCATCGGCTAAACCAAAGTCTTCACCCATTTTTTGAACTGCTTTATTCATTAATGGTGGTCCACAGAAGTATAATTCTAAATCTTCTGGAGCATCGTGTTTAGATAAGTACTCATCAATTACTGCTTGATGTACAAACCCTGTAAATCCGTCTCCTTTTGTATCATTTACATCAGTTTTATTAACCCAGTTATCTTCTTCAGCTGGTTCAGATAATACTAAGTAAAACTTAAAGTTAGGGAAGTCTCTCTCTAAATCATAAAAATGTTTTAAATAGAATAACTCACGTTTAGAACGTCCACCATACCAGTAAGTAACTTTTCTACCTGTTTTTAATGTTTTGAATAAGTGATACAAGTGCGAACGCATTGGCGCCATACCTGCTCCTCCACCAACATATAACATTTCTGCATCAGATTCATTAATAAAGAATTCTCCATAAGGACCTGAAATTGTTACTTTATCACCAGGTTTACAATTGAAAATGTATGAAGAAGCAACACCAGGGTTCACACTCATCCATCCATTTTTAGCTCTATCCCAAGGTGGAGTAGCAATACGAACATTCAACATAATTTCTCTTCCTTCTGCAGGGTAAGAAGCCATTGAATATGCACGTTCTACATTTTCACTATTTTTCATTTTTAAATCCCATAAACCGAATTTATCCCATTCCATTTGGAATTTATCTGGAGTTTCGTGTTCTTCAGGATGTGCTGTAATATCCATATCCTTAAAATCAACCTCACATTCTGGAATTTCAATTTGGATATATCCACCAGCTTTGTAACCCATATCTTCTGGAATTTCAACAACGAATTCCTTAATAAATGATGCTACATTGTAATTTCTTACAACTGTTGCTTCCCATTTCTTAATTCCGAATACTTCTTCTGGAATAGAAATGTCCATATCTTGTTTTACTTTTACCTGACAAGATAAACGAGCTCCTTCTTTTAATTGCTTACGTGTAAAGTGAGGTGTTTCAGTTGGTAAAGCTTCACCTCCACCAGAATGCACGTGACATTCACACTGAATACAAGTTCCTCCACCACCACAAGCAGATGGTAAAAATATTTTTTCGTTTCCTAAAGTTGTTAATAACGAACTTCCAGAGGCTACTTCTATCTCTTTTTCACCATTAATTCTAATCTTTACAGGACCAGATGGTGATAATTTTTGTTTTACAAACAACAATAATGCAACTAATAGTAGTGTAATAACTAAAAACGCTACCACCGTTGCAACAATTGTACCTAAGGTATTTACTGCTAATATCATTATCTATTCTTTTATTTCAAGTTCGTTATTAGCTAAATTTTTAGCCTCCTCGATAGTTTCAACCTGAGCTGTTTTTTCTTCAACAGCTTCTTCTTCACCTCCAGTTAACATACCACCAAAACTCATAAAACCAATGGCCATTAAACCAGTAATAATAAAAGTTATTCCTAAACCTCTTAATGGTCCTGGTACGTTTGAGTATCTAATTTTTTCGCGAATTGCAGCAATAGCTAAAATTGCTAAAAACCATCCAATTCCAGAGCTTACACCATAATTAAATGCTAAACCTACTGATTGAATTTCACGAGACTGCATAAATAATGACCCTCCTAAAATAGCACAGTTTACAGCAATTAACGGTAAAAATATACCTAATGAATTGTATAATGATGGTGAGAATTTCTCAACTATTATCTCTACTAATTGTACCATTGTTGCAATGGTTGCAATAAACATAATAAAAGAAAGGAAACTTAAATCGTATGATGCATACTCTTCTCCTAACCAAACTAAAGCTCCGTCTTTTAATATATAGGTGTCTAACAACCAGTTTAAAGGAACTGTAATTGCCATTACAAAAATAACAGCTGCTCCTAAACCTACTGCAGTTGATACTTTTTTAGATACAGCTAGGTACGAACACATTCCTAAGAATGTTGCGAACACCATGTTATCTACAAATATTGACTTAAAAAATAATTCTAAATGTTCCATATTCTAGTTCTCTTCAATTAAATCTTGATTCTTATAACGTTGTACCCAGATAATGATTCCAACAGTAATTAGAGCCATTGGCGCTAATAACATAAATCCGTTGTTTTCATAACCAAAAGCATAAACTCCTGTTTTTTCAATAGGATCTCCTAAAACTTTAAAACCTAATAAAGTTCCAGAACCTAATAACTCTCTAAAGAATCCAATAATAATTAATATTACTGCATAACCTAATGAGTTTCCAATTCCATCTAAGAAAGATTTCCAAGGTCCGTTTGCTAATGCAAATGCCTCAAAACGCCCCATAATAATACAGTTGGTAATAATTAAACCAACAAATACAGATAACGTTTTACTTAGTTCGTATGCAAATGCTTTTAATACTAAATCTACAATAATTACTAGAGTTGCAACTACAATAAGTTGAACAATAATTCTAATTTTTGAAGGAATAATATTTCGCATTAATGAAATAACTACGTTTCCTAAACCTAGTACAAACAACACAGCTACAGACATTACTATAGATGCTTTTAATTCTGCCGTAATTGCTAAAGCTGAACAAATACCTAATACTTGTAAAGTAATTGGGTTGTTATCTGCTAACGGATCAGTAATTAATTTTGCGTCTTTTTTTGATAAAAGTCCCATAAATTATTTCTTTAATGTTTTTAAATAAGGTAAATACATTTTCAAATCTTTCTTTAACATTGCCGAAAGACCATCTCCAGTAATTGTAGCACCTGCAATTGCATCTACCTCAAAATCTGTTTTATCTACGTTTTTTGGATCTGAGTTTCCTTTAGCAGCAGTAATTCCTTTAAATGTATCACCATCTAAAATATGCTCACCAATAAAATCGTCCATAAAATAACGTTCTTTAATATTTGATCCTAAACCTGGTGTTTCTCCAGCGTGATCAAAATAAACTCCTTGTACAACTAATTGATTGTCTAAAGCTACATATCCCCAAATGGCATCCCATAATCCTTTTCCTCTCATTGGAACAATGTAAAACTCTTTACCTTCTTTATTACCAACAAATAATGGTAATTTTCTAGTGTATGAAGCAACTTTTGCACTTGCAGCTTCTTTCTTTAAATCAATTAAATAAGCTTCGTTATTTTCGGTAACTTTTTCACCTTCAATTACTACTTGCTTAGTTATATATTTAGAAAACTCACTTTCAACATTTTCTTTTGCAACAAAGGCTAAACTACCTTCTTCATTTTCATTTACGCCCATTGCGTATAAAATGTTTTGTTGTTTTTCTATACGTTTGTTTTCAGCTATTTTTTCTTTTAGCGAAGATGCTAAAAAAGCTAATAAAGTTCCTACAACAAGTACCATACCTGTTGCGAACAAAACTGTATAAGTATTACTATCAGTATTCTTTGCCATTGTTATGCGGTTTTTGCTTTTAAACGTTTTAACCTTCTTTTTACATTACCTTGTACAACGTAATGGTCAATAGTTGGTGCAAATACATTCATTAATAAAATTGCTAACATTACTCCTTCTGGGTATGCTGGGTTAAATACACGTATCATAATTGAAATAAATCCAATTAAGAAACCATAAATCCATTTACCTTTAGTTGTTTGTGATGCTGTTACAGGATCTGTAGCCATAAACACAACTCCAAAAGCAAAACCTCCAATTAATAAGTGGTGCCAGAACTCAGTACTCATTAAGCTATAAAATTTGCTAGTTTCAGTAATCCAACCTGCGCTAACAACACCGTTAAAAATTAATCCCATTACTAAAGCTCCAACTACAGATGATAACATAATTCTCCAGCTACCAATTTTAGTAAAGATTAAGAATAATCCTGCTAATAAAATAAGTAATGTTGAAGTTTCACCAACTGACCCTGGTATAAAACCAAAGAACATATCTGAAACTGTGTATGCCATTTCTTTACCTTGAGCAAGAGCTCCCATGATAGTTTCTCCTGAAATTGCATCAGGTGTAGCACCTTCAACTAAGTTTTGAACTCTTGGATCTGCTCCGTGAACCCAAACTTTATCTCCACTCATCCAAGTTGGATATGCAAAGAATAAAAATGCACGAATTGTTAATGCTGGATTTAGAATGTTCATTCCTGTACCACCAAAAACTTCTTTACCAATTACTACTCCAAAAATTACTGCTACAGCTAACATCCATAATGGAATATCTACTGGTACAATTAATGGAACTAACATTCCTGTTACTAAGTAACCTTCTTCTACTTCGTGACCTTTAATAATTGCGAATATAAATTCAACTCCTAAACCAACAACATATGATACAATTACTAGTGGTAAAACTTTAGTTAAACCAACTAAAAAAGCATCCATAGATAAAAAATCTACAGACTCTCCAATTGCTGCATAATGTTGAAAACCTGTGTTGAACATTCCAAATATTAAACAAGGAACAAGTGCTAAAACCACCATGTTCATTGTTCTTTTTAAATCGTCTGCTCCTCTTACGTGACCTCCTGAATGTGTAGTTTCATTAGGCGTATATAAAAAAGTATGAATAGCACTAAAAGCAGGCAACCACTTTTTGTCCTTATTCTGTTCTTTAAATTTATGTAAATTTTGTTTTAATCCCATAACCCTATCCTATTTCTTTTAACATTAAGTCTAAGCCTTTTCTAATAATCTCTTGGTGTGGTTGCTTAGAAATACAAACAAACTCAGTTAACGCAAAGTCTTCTGGTGCTACTTCATACATACCTAATGCTTCCATTTCATCCAAATCTTTATACATACAAGCTTTTAAAATTTGCATTGGAAAAATGTCTAAAGGAAATACTTCTTCATATTGACCAGTAACAACAAATGCTCTATGCTCTCCGTTTGTATTGGTATTTAAATTGTATTTCTTTTTAGGACTTAACCAAGAAAAAGTTAATGCTCTAGTTGTAGATATTTTTTTGAAAACTGGCATAGTCCATCCAAAAAACTCATAATCATCTCCTTCTGGAATTACTGTTACCACGTTATCATAAAACCCTAAAGCTCCTTTTAAATCTTGAGCTTTACCAGTTAATACGTTACCGCTTATAATTCTTTGGTTTCCATCTTTTATTTTACCTTCAACAATAGAAGCCATATTAGCTCCAATTTTTGTAGTATAATATTTTGGATCTTTAACTGAAGCTCCTGCTAAAGCAATTGTACGCTCTGCATTAAACTTACCTGTTAATAACAACTCTCCAATTATTACAAGATCTTGAGGAGTAACTGTCCAAACAATTTCACCTTTATTAATTGGGTTAATTTTTGCTATTTGAGTTCCAACATTTCCAACTGGATGTGGACCAGACACTTTGTGTATTGTACAATTATCTAGACCTTCTAAAGGAGATTTCCCTTTTTTACCAACTGAAACGTGTACATCTCCACTTGTTAACTTGCTTAATGCAGTAACTGCAGCTTGTAGCTCTTTATCTTTGCCGTCTAACACATAATTGTAATTAGCAGCTAAAGGAGCACTTGCATAAGCAGAAACAAAGATTGCTTTTGGTGAATTTGCAGCATCTGCAACAACATCATAAGGTCTTTGTTTAATAAATGGCCAACAACCACTTGCTAACAAATGAGCTTTAATTTCTTCTCCGTTCATTTCTTTTGGGTTTTTCACTCCAAAATCAACAAACTCTTGAGTAGAGTCAGCTTCAATTTTAAGTTCTAAAATTTTTCTTTTTTCACCACGAATGATATCTACCAACTCACCACTTACTGGCGATGGAAATTTCATGTCTTCGTTAGCTTTATTAAAGAATACTGCTTCACCAGCCTTTAACTTAGCACCAACTTTAACAGATAACTTTGGTATAATACTGTGGAAATCTTCAGGTTTTAATGTGTAAACATTGCTAGATACTGAAGTTTCGGTAACCTTCTCAGCCTTACCTTTTAACTTAATATCTAAACCTTTTTTAATTTTGATGTCCTGTGACATATTTTAAGTTTAATTAATAGTCTATAAAAAACGGTGCAAAAGTAACAATTTTTAAGCTATTTTTTAGCATATTTTAACACTTTTTTGATTCATAATTAAGAAGTTTATTTAACTAAAACGTTTTATTTCTATTTACCTTTATACTTTTGGTACAAAATTTGACGTTTTTAAATCTCTAAACTTTTATAAATTGAAGTATTTTAATTTTTTATTTATCTGCCTGTTTGTTTCCCAAATAAGTAATGCACAATCTAAGTTCGCTGAACCTGAATATATTAAAACTATAATTTTAAAACCTTCAGGAGCCAATTTATACGCACCATACGTTAGACTTGGACAAACAATAACACTTAGTTTTGACGATTTAAATGCTGATGAATATGATTATTCTTACAGAATTGAACATTGCACAATAGATTGGAAACCTTCTGACTTAATAGATTCTGAATTTATTAGTGGCTATGCTGAAGATAGAATTAGAAACTTTACAAATTCATTTAACACTTTACTGCCGTACACACATTATTCAGTTAGTATTCCTAATGAAGATACTCGTATTAAAATTTCTGGTAACTATATAATTTCTGTTTTAGATGAAGATAACCAGGTAGTTTTTAAACGTAAATTTATAGTTTACGAAAACAAGGTTACCGTAGGCGTTGCTATTTTTAAAAGTAGAGATTTAAAACATTACAACACAAAGCAAGCTGTAGAATTTAGTATAAATCACCCAGATTTTAGAATTAACAACCCAAGAGAAGAAATTATTCCTATTGTTTTACAAAACGATAATTGGCAAACTGCCATTACCAACTTAAAACCTCAATTTTACCGTGGCAATCAACTTTTGTACAAGTATAATAAAGAGACTAGTTTTTGGGCTGGAAACGAGTTTTTATATTTCGATTCTAAATCCATCCGAAATTCTTCGTTAAATATAGCTAGAGTTGAACAAGGCAAAAACCTATACCACTCGTATCTTTTTACTAATGAAGAACGCAATGGCCAACCATATACTTTACGCGAAGATATAAACGGTAATTTTGTTATTAGAAGTATTGATGGTCAAGACTCTACTATTGATGCGGATTATAGCTGGGTACATTTTTCACTAGAGTGTTTAGAAGATTTAAGTGGAAAAGATATTTATGTACACGGAAACTTTAACAATTGGCAATTAAAAGATAGCAACAAACTTATATACAACAACAAACTAGGGCTATATCAAGCTAATATTTTATTAAAACAGGGTTTTTACAACTATCAATTTATTACAAAAAATAAAGAAGGAGTATTAAGTAATTACGATATTGATGGATCTCACTATTTAACCGAAAACAATTATACTGTTTTAGTTTACTACAAAAAATTTGGAAGTAGATATACAGAAGTTATAGGTATTGGATATGGAAATTCAAGAAATATTAACAATTAGCAACTTATAATTTTATTATATTTGTTACTGAATATCAAGCTATAAGCAATGGTACAGCAAGTTACTAACGGCATAAAAGTTTCTGTAAAATCTAATTTCGAAGGCACTACCTATCGAGATTACAGACTCTATTTTGCCTTTAGCTACCAAGTTTCTATCGAAAACCAAAGTAACAATACTGTTCAACTTTTAGAACGACGTTGGACTATTTTTGACTCGCTTAACCACACCGAGATTGTTGAAGGCCCTGGAGTAATTGGTAAAAAACCAATTTTAAAACCAGGAGAAAATCATACTTACAAATCAAATTGCTTGTTAACATCTCCTTGCGGATCTATGAAAGGTTTTTATAGAATGGTAGATTTCTCATCATCAAATATTTTTAAAGTATACATTCCAAGCTTTCAATTAATGGTACCAAGTATACTTAATTAATTTTTTAAGTATATTTAGCCTATTAAAAAACAGCTAAATGAAACTTAAGCTTCCTATCTTAGGCAATTCAAAAAAAGATATTAAAAATTTAGAATGTTTAAATTGTGGGCAACCATTCTCTTCAAACGATAAATTTTGTTCTTACTGTGGGCAAAAAAACACTTCTAAAAAACTAAGATTTAGTGTTTTTATAAGCAATCTTACTTCTGGTTTTCTCTCATACGATTCAAGATTTTGGAGAACATTTATTCCGTTACTTATTAAACCAGGCCAAGTTTCAAAACAGTATATTGAAGGCAAAAGAGCTCGTTTTGTAAATCCGTTTCGTTTTTATTTGAGTGTTTCTATTATTTTTTTCCTATTGCTAGGTTTTTCAAATAAAACAAGCGAAAATACTACAAAAACAATAATAGATACAGAAAAAATAGATTCGTTAACTTCTACAATAAACACACAGCAAATTGATTCTATTATTTCGCAAACCCAGAACGAAATAAACAAAAACAGTAAAGACTCTATAAAGATTAATAAATTAGTTGAACTAGGCTCTATATTCAAACTTTCAGAAAAAGATGACAACAAAGCTGAGGAAAAATACACTTACCACATAAAAACAGATACTATAAAACAAATAAGTATTGGAGATAAATTAAATGATTTTTTCCATTTTCAAAAAGAGCACACTAAATTATCAACCACTAAAGCCCTAGATAGTTTAGGTTATAAGAAAACCTTTTGGAACAAATTTTACTATAAACATCTTTCAGCAATTAGAAAAAATTACAATCAATTAAAAAATGATAACAGCGAAAGGTTTGTAAAAAAGTTAATGTCCCATATTTCTATATCTCTTTTTATTTTTCTACCAATATTTACTATGTTTTTATTGTTATTATATATTCGAAAGCCTTATACATATATGGAGCATATGGTATTTGTATTCCATACCCAAACAGTATTCTTTTTGCTTTTTATTATATATTACTCACTAAGTTTTATAGTTGAAATGGAAAATAATGCTTGGGTGTTTACTATCCTTTTTCTTATATATTTATATAAAGCACTTAGAAATTTTTATAACCAAACCAGAAAGAAAACAATTATAAAATTTATACTATTAAACAGCTATTACTTGTTTTTATCTGCAATAGGTTTTGTAATTGTATTTATTATTTCATTTGCAACAAACTAAATAACAGGCTCATAAACTTCACTATTAACAACATCTTTATAAAACCATTGTATTGAATCTTGTTGTTTTTTTATTGAAGTAATACTTACCGTTTCTACATTAGTACGTTTCATTAAAATAGCTTGCTCCTTGTCTCCTTCTTCTGAATGATGAAATTGCAGTATGTTTTTTGAAGTAAATTTATTCTCTTGCATCCAAGAGTTAAACAAATTTTTACGTTTTACTTTATTAACGTTAGAATATAATGTAGATGACGACCAAATTTTAGGCTCTTGCTCTAAGAGAGTAAAGTGCTTTGTTTTTTCGTCCCAAATAAGTTCAAACAAACTTAATTCTTTATTCCAATCTAAAATTACCATAGTAAAAGGTTCAATACCTTCTAAATTTAGACCTTCAACATAACTAATAAAATTATTCGATTTTAAAATATCTTTAGCTATTACGCCTCTACTTTTTTTGTAATTACCTTTTTTTATATGGTTTATAAATGCACCATTTAACACACAAACCAATCTATTTTTAGAACTTTCACCTATCCATGTTCCTCCTGCGATCTTATCTTTAGGGTACATTAATTCAACATCATCTTCAATATATTTTTTTGGCAAAATAGTTTCTCTGTTTCTATTCTCGTCTCTACTAGAGGTTAATATAAAATTATTTTCTTCTAACGGAAGAAAGGTAACTGTACACATACTATCAAAATTTGTTTAATCAGTATCAGTTTTCAAAATAAAAACTAGATACTATTTTGTAACTTTGCTAGCAAATTTAAACTAAAAAATTAGAAAATAATATTAATTATGGCTTCAGGATTTTATAATGTACCAAAGGCAGTAAATGAACCAGTAAAATCTTACGCACCTGGATCTCCAGAACGTAAACTTTTATTAGACACTTACAAGAAAATGTATAATGAAAAGGTAGATATACCTTTTTATATAGGAGGAAAAGAATTTAGAACAGGAAATACTGTAGACATTCATCCACCACACGATCACAAACATTGTGTTGGTCAATACCATACAGCAGATAAAGAACATATAGAATTAGCAATTGAAAAAGCTGCTGAAGCTAGAGTTAAATGGGCAAAAACAAGCTGGGAACATAGAGCTGCAATATTTTTAAAAGCTGCAGATTTATTAGCAGGACCATTTAGATATAAAATGAATGCTGCAACTATGATTGCGCAATCTAAAAATGTATACCAAGCAGAAATTGATTCGGCTTGTGAGTTAATAGACTTTTTACGTTTTAACGTAGAGTTTATGACAGAAATTTATAGCAACCAACCACAATCTGCTCCTGGAATTTGGAACCGAATGGAATACCGTCCGTTAGAAGGTTTTGTATATGCAATTACACCTTTTAACTTTACAGCAATTGCTGGTAACTTACCTGCTGCACCTGCATTAATGGGTAATGTTGTTATTTGGAAACCTGCAAGATCTCAAGTATATTCTGCACAAGTAATTATGGAATTATTTAAGGCTGCCGGCTTACCTGATGGTGTTATTAATATGGTTACAGGAAATTCTGGAACAATTACTGATGTTTTATTAAACAGTTCTGATTTTTCTGGTGTTCACTTTACAGGTTCTACACCAGTATTTAACAGCTTCTGGGAAACTATTGGTAAAAATATGGACACGTACAAAACGTATCCAAGAATTGTTGGTGAAACTGGTGGTAAAGATTTTATTTGGGCACACCCAAGTTCAAACGCGCAAGAAGTTGCTACAGCAATTTCGAGAGGAGCTTTTGAATACCAAGGACAAAAATGTTCTGCTGCTTCTAGAGCTTATTTACCAAAAAGCTTATGGGCAGATATTAAAGCTTCAGTAGAAAAAGATTTAGCTTCTTTTAAAATGGGAACTCCAGAAGACCCAACAAACTTTATAAACTCAGTTATTGACGATAGAGCTTTCAAAAAACTATCTAGCTACATTGAGCAAGTTAAAGAAGATAAAGATGCTGAAATTATTATGGGTGGTGGATACGACGATTCTGTTGGGTATTTTATAGAGCCAACTGTTGTTTTAACTACAAACCCTCAGTACAAAACTATGACTACTGAATTATTTGGCCCTATTATTACCATTTATATTTATGAAGATGAACAATGGGAAGAAGTTTTAGATTTAGTTGACCAAACTGGTGAATTTGCTTTAACTGGAGCTATTTTTAGTGGAGACCGTTATGTAATTGATATAGCAACTAACAAATTAGAAAACGCTGCAGGTAACTTTTATATTAACGACAAGCCGACAGGTGCTGTTGTAGGTCAACAACCATTTGGTGGTGCTCGTGGATCTGGAACAAATGATAAAGCTGGTTCAGTTTGGAATTTATTACGTTGGGTAAGTAACAGAACAATAAAAGAAACTTTTGTTCCTCCAACAGATTACAGATACCCATTCTTAGAAGAATAAAAAAATAAGAACATATATAAAATCAAAAAACTCGCCAAATGGCGAGTTTTTTTTTACTAATGTTTAAACATCTTATTATCCTTTTTTAAGTTTTTCAGCCCCGGGTAACATACCAATTAACTCTTGAGGGTTATGAATTAAAATTGGAATATGCTGTGGGCATATATAGAAATTACTTTCTTGATAATAAAATTTCGTTACAGGTATCTCAGTACTACTAGCGTTACATACAATACATGTTTTATTTTCTGACATAAATTTCTCTTTAACAATACAAGACAAATTTACCTTTTAATCTTTAAATAAACCCTAACAAATGTCATACTTTTTGCAATTTTCTACGTGATTTGACATAAAAAAAGAGGATATTATAATAATAACACCCTCTTTACTAGAAATAAATATGATTCCTTTAATCGAAATCCTTGTCAATTCCAACAGTTGCATGCTGAACATTTTTAGTATTTCCATTACTATCAACTATAAATGCAACTACACTTAACTTTGTTTTATCTTCAATATTCGAAGTTAAATCTACACTAAAAGTTTTTTGATAAGAATTCTTATCCGAATCAAATTGAGAAGCCTCAATTGCATCACCAAAAATATCAGTAGGCACTTGTCTCAACACATTATCGTGAACAAAGTCTTTTATTACAGCTACACCTCCATAATACTCTGTATAGTTCTGTTGATCATAAACAAGTCCGTTTTCCAAAATATAAACTACTAATTTTTCACCATCTAAAGTTTGATTTTCGTTCAGCACACTAGATCCAATTGTAATATCTAATTTATCACCACTAAGCACAGTTGCAACACTTAATCCTATATTTGTAACCTTTGGCTTGTTAAATGTAGCTAACATATTTGTTATTTGACTAACATTTGAAGGTTCTGGATACGTCCAAGATGTTTTTCTATTAAGCATAGCTGTAGGATAACCAGATAACCCAATATAATCTTCTAAATCTGAAGCAGGATAGTTATATGGATCATGACTACCAGCCGTTGGATCAGTATTTCCTCTATGAATTGCAACCGGGATAGCATCTGAAGTTTCATCTAAAACTAATTCAATTCCCCAAGCAACTCTTGGGCAATAACCACACCATGCTCCTGTATAATCTTCGATTAATACTTTTTGCTTATGGCCAACTAATACACTTAATTCATTACTTGTAATATCATTGTATTTAGCCGTATATTTTTCAATTCCTCTACTAGTAGAAACATAAGAATTACCTGTTATTTCAGTACCATTAACGTAATAGGTTGCTTCATCAGTTAATGTAGAACCATCATTACCTTTAACTGTAAAAGTTACTGTGTCTCCCAAAAGAATTTCATCATTATCAACCTTTAATATTAGTGAAGTTAGTACAGCTGCAGCTTCATTAACTTTTACATTAAGCTTAGAACTTGTTAAACCATTGTAAGTTGCATACGCTTTAAATGTTCCATCTTCTGATGCAGTATATGTGTTCCCTGAAATAGAAACATCATTAAAATAAATAGAACTTTGTGCAGTTACCACATTACCTAAATTGTCTTTTACGCTAAACGTAAATGTTTCACCTATATCAGCTACTGTTTTATCAACCGCAATTGATATGGAAGTTGCTTTATCTTCAACAACATCATCTCCACTACTAGATGAGCTACTACAAGAAAGCATAAAAAAAGGAAGTATCACTAGCATGTACTTCGTAAAAGAATTAAATTTCATATAAATAATTTTTTGAATTTAAGCGAATATAACCAAAACTTAAAACTTAAACGCTATATTTTATTCCAAATTCACAAAAAAACGTTATTTTTGTTGTACATATAACAAACCTCTATGAAAAAAATAATTCTATTAATTACAGTGCTATTAAGCTGTAATTTTTTAAGTTACTCGCAAAATTCATTACCAAATTTATCTCTAAAAACAATTGACGGAAAAACTATTAACCTTGTTGATTTTGGTGAAAAAGACCAAGTTGTAGTTTATTCCTTTTGGGCCACTTGGTGTGTACCTTGTATTAATGAGCTAGATGCTATAAATGATGAATATGAAGATTGGACAGAAGAAACCAACTTTAAACTTATAGCTGTTGCTACTGACAATGCAAGAACTAGCTCTAGAATTAAACCTCTAGTTAATGGTAAAGAATGGGAATACGAAATTCTTTTAGATACAAATCAAGATTTTAAGCGAGCAATAAATGCAAATACTATTCCACATATTATTATTGTAAAAAATAATAAAATCTTATACACTCATTCGGGGTACACTCCTGGCAGTGAAATAGAATTGTATGAAAAAATTAAAGAATTAGCAGAATAAATTTTATATGAAAAAATATTTATTATTAGTGGCTGTTGTTGTTTCTATACAAGTATCAGCACAAGAAAAATGGTTTAGTGGAAGCTTTAATTCAAACTCACAATATTATGTAGATGATTCTAAAACTGGAGATTTTACTGAGGATGATAGATTTAGATCTAATAATTATTTAAAGTTAGATGCCTTATATAAAAACTTTAGTTTTGGTGTTCAAATAGAAGGTTACGTTCCACAAGCTATTTTAAACTTTTCGCCAACTTTTAATAAAGAAATTGGATTAGCAACTTATTTTGCTAATTATAAAAATGAAAAACTTGATATTACAGTTGGACATTTTTACGAGCAATTTGGTAGTGGTTTAGTTTTAAGATCTTGGGAAGATAGAGAACTTGGTATTAACAATGCGCTAATGGGTGGAAAAGTAAATTACACTCCCATAAATGCCATTCAATTAACAGCACTTTACGGAAAACAGCGTAAAGGGTTTGAACTTTCTAATGGAGAAGTTTTTGGTTTAGATTCAGAAATAAACATTACTGATTTATTAAAATCAACAAATTCAACATTAAACATTGGTTTAAGTGCCGTTAGAAGAGTTAATGAAGAAGCAACAAATACAAATCCTAACTTCAACAAAAATACAGATGCTTTTTCTGGAAGACTTAATTTTTCTAAAGGAAATATTTACTCGAACATAGAATATGTGTTTAAAACTGAAGATGCACTAGTTGAATTAGGAACTGTTAACACTAATAAATTAGCTGAAGGAAATGCATTTATTTTTAATACAGGATACTCTAAAAAAGGTTTTGGTATAGATGCTACTTTTAGAAGATTGGAAAACATGAACTTTTATTCAGACCGAGAAGAAGATGGTAACATATACAACCAACAGGTAGTAAATTATTTACCAAGCTTAACAAAACAACACGATTATAGTTTAGCTAACATATATGTTTACCAAGCACAACCAAAACTATCATACAATCCATTAGGTAAAGCGGGTGAAATTGGAACACAAATAGATATTTACTACAACTTAAAAAAAGGTTCTGCTTTAGGTGGTAAATACGGCACTAAACTGGCTTTAAATTATGCAACTTGGTACGGTTTAGATGCTAAATACAATATTGTAGATAGAACTTACTCTTCTGAATTTTTAACTTTTGGTAATAAATATTTTACAGATTTAAACCTTGAAGTGAGAAAAAAATGGTCTAAGCAATGGGCTTCACTTTTTACAATTGGAAATATTTATTATAACAAAAAATATATTGAAGAAACTGTTGGTGATGTTAGAGCCACTACAGTAATGGCGGAAAGCACTTATAAATACGCCCCTAAAAAATCTATTAGAGTTGAAGCACAACATTTATGGACTAAAGACGACAAAAAAAACTGGTTAGCAGGTACACTAGAAGTAAACCTATCGCCTAGAGTTTCGTTTTTTGCTACAGATATGTACAACTATGGTAATGAAACTAAAAAAATACATTACTATAATTTTGGAGGAAGCTTTACAAAAAACAGCACACGTATTGCCTTAAATTATGGTAGACAACGTGGAGGGTTAGTATGTGTTGGTGGTGTTTGTAGATTTGTTCCAGAATCTACAGGTTTTGGACTTGCTTTAAGTACTACTTTTTAGATTTTGAAGGCTTAAATTTTAGTGGAATATGAACTACTTTTTTTGTTTCAAAGAAGTCTTCATCAAAAATATTGGTTAAATCGAATAACTCTGCTTTTGGAAAATTTTGTAGTTCTTCGGTTAAGTCACCACCTTTTAAATACAAAATACCATTTTTTAAATGGTGTTTTTGTTTTTTAGCAACTTTAGTTTTGACCCATTTCATAAAATCATCCATACGAGTTACAGCTCTGCTAACAACAAAATCAAACTCACCTTTCACTTTTTCGGCTCTAATATGTTCGGCTTTTACATTAGTTAAACCTAACGCATTTGCAACCTCATTAACAACTTTTATTTTTTTACCAATTGAATCTACTAAATAAAAATTTACTTCAGGGTAAAGAATAGCTAACGGTATTCCAGGAAAACCACCTCCTGTACCAACATCTAAAATAGAACTGTTTGGCTCAAAAGCTTGTACTTTAGCTATACCCAAAGAATGAAGTACGTGTCTTAGATACAATTCATCAATATCTTTTCTTGAAATTACATTAATTTGAGCGTTCCATTCTGCATATAATTCACCTAATTTAGAGAACTGCTCTATTTGCTCATCGGTTAAATCTGGAAAGTATTTTAAAATTGTTTTCATATTTGTTCTAATGTGATTGCAAAATTAGTATTTCTATAATTAAAATAACATCTTTTGTTAAATTGTTATTTTTTTTATAAAATAGCATTTACTTTATATAATTGGTTATTTTTGACCGTTGTATATATACATATACACCTAAAAATATGACAAACGATAACAACATAAGCTTTTCAAGAATAGATAAAGCTAAATTTTTTAGAACTCTTAACAAGAGGGTTAACACCTACTTTAAAGAAAATAAAATTAAACGTACAGGTAATTGGAAATTATACTCCAAAGCCATTATAATGTTTAGTTTATTTTTAATTCCTTTGGTTCTAATATTAACAGTTCCAATGCCACAATGGGTACTACTTTTACTTACTATAGTAATTGGTATAGGTATGGCTGGTGTAGGTATGAATGTTATGCACGATAGTAACCACGAATCATTTTCCAGTAAAAAATGGGTAAATAAGTTAATGGGAAGCAGTATGTACATACTTGCTGGTAATGTTTACAATTGGAAAGTGCAGCACAACGTTTTACATCATACATTTACCAATATTCAAGGTCATGATGAAGATATTGATGCTGGAAGAATCATTCGATTTTCTAAACATGCAAAATGGATGAATATTCATAAATTTCAAAAGTATTATTCAATTTTTTTATATGGTTTATTAACTATAAACTGGGCAATAACTACCGATTTTAAACAAATGCGTAGGTATTTAAAAAAGAAATTATCTTATGGAGAATTTCCAAATCCAGCTACCGAATGGACTGTTTTAATTATCACAAAAATTGCATATTACTTACTTTGGATAGTTTTACCATTAGCTGTTTTAGATATTGCTTGGTGGAAAGTTTTAATAGGCTTTTTTGTAATGCATTATACTGCAGGAATGATTTTAAGTGTTGTTTTTCAATTAGCACACGTGGTTCCAAAAACAGAAATGCCTTTACCAGATAAAGACGGAAATTTAGAACATACTTGGGCAATTCACCAATTATACACAACTTCTAACTTTGCACCAACAAACAAATTTGTATCTTGGTACACGGGAGGTTTAAATCATCAAGTCGAACATCATATTTTTCCTCATATATCACATATACATTACGGAAAAATTGCCAAAATAGTAAAAGAAACCGCATTAGAATTTAACTTACCTTACAATGAGTATAGGACAATGCGAAAAGCAATATTTGAACATTTCAAACAACTTAAAACGCTAGGAGCAAATCCAGCACACGTATAAAAAACAAACAACATGAGCAACCAACTATCAGACAGAATTAACAACTTACCTGCTTCGGCAACTTTAGCAATGGCCGCTAAAGCACGTGAACTAAAAGGACAAGGAAAAGACATTATTGGTTTAAGTTTAGGTGAACCTGACTTTAACACTCCAGATTTTATTAAAGAAGCTGCTAAACAAGCAATTGACGAGAATTACAATTCTTACAGTCCAGTTGATGGGTACGCAGATTTAAAAGATGCAGTTATTGCAAAATTTAAGCGCGATAATAATTTAGAGTATAAGCCAAGTCAAATTGTAGTTTCAACAGGAGCAAAACAATCTATTGCTAACACATTACAAGTATTATTAAATCCTGGAGATGAAGTTTTATTACCTGCACCATATTGGGTAAGTTATTCTGCTTTAGCTATTTTATCTGAAGCAACATACAAAGAAATTCCATCTTCTATTGATACAGATTTTAAAATTACTCCTGAGCAATTAGAAGCTGCAATTACACCAAAAACTAAATTAATTTTATTCAACTCACCAAATAACCCAAGTGGTACTATTTATAGTGAAGCTGATTATAGAGCACTTGCTGCAGTTTTAGAAAAATATCCAAACATCTACGTATTATCTGATGAAATTTATGAGCACATAAACTACGGAGCTGAAACTTTTAGTTTTGCTGCTATACCAAGTATGTACGATAGAACAATTACTGTAAACGGTGTTGCAAAAGCATTTGCAATGACTGGTTGGAGAATTGGTTATATTGGAGCACCTGAATGGATTGCAAGAGCTTGTAATAAAATGCAAGGACAAATTACTTCTGGAGCCAACTGTATTGCACAACGTGCAACAATTGCAGCATTAGAAGCACCTGTTTCTAAAATTGACTATATGGTTGAAGAATTCCATAAAAGAAGAGACATTGTTTTAGAATTATTAGGTGAAATTGATGGTTTTAAATTAAATGTACCTGAAGGAGCATTTTATGTATTCCCAGATGTTTCTGCTTTCTTTGGAAAAGAATTAAACGGTGTAAAAATTGAAAACGCATCTGACTTTGCGTTATATTTATTAGAGTACGCAAACGTAGCAACTGTAACTGGTGATGCTTTTGGAGCACCTGATTGTATTAGAATTTCTTATGCAGCTTCAGAAGAACAAATTAGAGAAGCTATTAGTAGAATTGCAAAAGCAGTTAGCTAATTAACATATTAAATAAATTAAAAAAAGGCCGAAACAATTGTTTCGGCCTTTTTTTAATTCTTAGATTAGCTCTTCTTAGTTACATCAAAATTATAACTTAGCGTTATATGCATAATATTATTAGACACATATTTGGCTGAATTTTTCCTGAAGTAATACCTTCCATACCCTGCCCAAATTGTAGAATTACTTAACAACTTATAACCTAACAAAGCTTCAAAATTATTTTGGTCAAAATCTGGCTCAGTAATTCCATTAGCAAATCGTATTCTAATTTCGTTAGACAATCTGCCCATAATATGTTTATCATTTTTCAACTTAAATAAATTAGTAGTAGCACGTAATCTATAACGTAAACGATTTACATATTTATTACTTTCAATAACATTTGGAGTAACACTGGTATTAATTAAATCAATAACTCGTTCTTCAAACATTAATCGGTGTCCTATTTTAAATTTTCCAGAAGTGTTTGTTAAACTAATATGTTGAAAAAATCTATTTTCACTTTTATGAATTGAAGAATGAGAAACACCATTTGGATAATACTTATAATACAAATAACCCGCACCAACAGTAACACTATTGTTCAGCTTATAATTTATACTTGGCATAAATAAATAACTTTGTGTTTCTTTCAAAAAACGAACTCTACGTTGCTGGGTTACATTCAAAAAATAAAACTTTTCTGATAGCTTAACTTTATTTATAAATGTTAACCAAGAACCTCGATCTTTTAATATTTCTGTTTGAGACACGGCCTTATTTACTGTTAAAATAAGTAATGCCAATAGCACTATTTTTTTCATTTTATTTCAAAGTGATTAACACTACAAATTTACTTAACTCGTCAGCCTCCATTCTTCATTTTAAGTAATTATTAATAAAACGTTTTAGTAAAACTTCATTTTTACAAATCATTAAAAACCTACTAATTAAGTCTGAAAATATATTTTAATGTTATGATAAATATCATAGATTTTCATTTTTGTTGTATATTTAAGGAATATTAACTTAAAAAATAAAATGTTATGGCAATAATGAAAGTTATTGAAGTTATGGCAAACTCTGACAAAAGTTGGGAAGAAGCTACAAAAAAGGCTATTGCACAAGCAGGAAAAAGTGTAAAAAATATCAAATCAGCTTACGTACAATCACAAAGTGTAGTTGTAAACGACAATAAAGTTGATGAGTTTAGAGTAAATTTAAAAATTACTTTTGAAGTAAAATAGATTTTAAAAATTCTATAAATTAAAATAAAAGCACTTTAATAGAGTGCTTTTTTTATTACAGGTTTAGATTTATACATTTGGTCAATACAACTGCTTATACTTCTATTTTTGCTTATAATACTTATTAGTTGTCAAAACAATCCTTCAAAAAAAATGTCTGCACATAAATTCACCAACAAACTTATAAACGAAACTAGTCCTTACTTACTCCAACACGCACACAATCCAGTAGATTGGTATGCTTGGAATAGTGAAACCCTAGAATTAGCAAAAAAAGAAAACAAATTACTATTAATTTCTGTTGGTTATTCATCTTGTCATTGGTGCCATGTTATGGAACATGAAAGCTTTGAAAACGAAGAAGTAGCTACAGTTATGAATAAAAACTTTATTAATATTAAAGTTGATAGAGAAGAACGCCCAGATATTGATCAAATTTATATGAATGCCGTGCAACTAATAACTGGTAGCGGTGGTTGGCCTTTAAATTGTATTGCATTACCTGATGGAAGACCTTTTTGGGGAGGTACTTATTTCCAAAAAGAACGTTGGATAGGTACACTTCAAAAAATTGCAGAACTTTATAAAGAGTCTCCTGAAAAAATTATTGATTATGCTGAAAAACTAACAGAAGGAGTTAAAAACTCTGACTTAATTACTGCTAATAATAGTGAAGAAAATTTCAGCATAAAAGATTTAAATATAGCTGTTGAAGAATGGGTAAACTATATAGATCTTGATTTAGGAGGAAGAAGCGGAGCTCCAAAATTTCCAATGCCAAATAACTATCTATTTTTATTAAGGTATGCTACCCAAACTAATAATACTGCAATTTTAGATTTTGTAAACACAACCTTAACCAAAATGGCTCTTGGTGGAATTAACGACCAAATTGGTGGTGGTTTTTCAAGATATTCTGTAGATAAAAAATGGCATGTTCCACATTTTGAGAAAATGCTTTATGACAATGGTCAATTAGTAAGCTTATATTCTGAAGCTTACCAAGCAACAAAAAACCCACTTTATAAAGAAACGGTATACAATACATTACAATTTATAGAAGAAGAATTAACAACAACAGAAGGTGCTTTTTATTCGAGCTTAGATGCTGATAGTTTAAATAAAGAAAACAAATTAGAAGAAGGTGCTTTTTATGTGTGGAAATCTTTAGAACTTCAAAAATTACTAAAAGATGACTACTCATTATTTTCAGACTACTATAGCATAAATTACTACGGCTATTGGGAACACGAAAATTATGTTCTAATAAGAAAAGATACAGACAGTGATTTTATAAAAAAACATTCAATTTCTATTGAAGAATTACACAATAAAATTAATTCTTGGAAAAAAATATTACTTAACGAGCGTAACAAAAGAGAAAAACCTAGGTTAGATGATAAATCATTAACATCGTGGAATGCTCTAATGCTAAAAGGATATATTGATGCTTATAAGGTTTTTGGTGAGTCTAAATTTTTAGAAACTGCTTTAAAAAACGCTAAATTCATATACTCTAAACAATTACAAACGGATGGTAATTTAAACCATAATTACAAAAATGGCAAAAGTACTATTAATGGATATCTAGAAGATTACGCCACAGTAATTGACGCTTATATTGCTCTGTATGAAATAACTTTAAATGAGTTTTGGTTAACAACAGCTAAACAATTAACCGATTATTCTTTTGATCATTTTTACGATTCTGAAAAATCTATGTTTTATTTTACATCTAATATAGATGAAAGCTTAATTGCGCGTAAAATGGAAATTGAGGACAATGTAATTTCTTCTTCAAACTCTATTATGGCAACTAATTTATTTAAACTTAGCCACTACTACTCTAACAGCTATTATTTAAAAACTAGCAAACAAATGCTTTCTAATGTTAAAGAGAAAACTATGAAATACGGCTTGGCATATGCTAACTGGCTTTATTTAATGTGTAATTTCTCTGGTAGTTATTATGAAGTTGCAGTTACTGGAGAAAACTCACTAGAAATTATTAAAGAGCTAAACAAAAATTACTTTCCAAATAAGCTTATTGCAGGCAGCACTAAAAAAAGTAGTATTCCATTAATGGAGGGTAGAGATAGCGGTTCTAAAACTTTAATTTACATATGTGTTGATGGTGCATGTAAACTTCCAGAAACAGATATAAACAAAGCTATAGAACAATTAAATATAAATTTATAAATGACTACACTACAAATAATTATTGTTTTGTTTATTGCTTTTGAACATTTCTACTTTATGATTTTAGAAATGTTTTATTGGACAAAACCACAAGGGCTAAAAGCTTTCGGCTTAAAACTAGAAGAAGCAAAAACAACTAAAGTACTAGCACAAAACCAAGGCTTGTATAATGGCTTTTTAGCTGCAGGTTTAGTTTGGGCTGTATTAATTAAAAATCCGTCAGTTGCACTATTTTTTCTAATATGCATTACTATTGCTGGAATTTATGGAGCCTATTCAACCAAAAAAAATAAGATATTTTTAATACAAAGTATTCCAGCTATATTAGGAATAATATTATTTTTGTTTCAAATTTAAATAAACTATGGATTATAAAAAATATTTAGACCTTGCGTCTCAATTTGTACAAGACAATGCATCAAGAGTAATTTTTGCCATTCTAATTTTAATAATTGGATTATGGTTAGTTAAAAAAATTGTAAACATCACAAAAAAAATAATGAATAAAAACGGTGTTGATGTTACACTTCAAAAGTTTTTAGGAGATTTACTTTCTTGGGTATTAAAAATTCTAATATTTATTACTACAATTTCTCAACTTGGAGTTGAAACCACATCATTTGTTGCTATACTTGGTGCTGCTGGTTTAGCTGTTGGATTAGCATTGCAAGGTTCTTTAGCTAATTTTGCTGGTGGTGCATTAATTATGATTTTTAAACCTTTTAAAGTTGGAGACTTAATTGAAGCTCAAGGTGAAATAGGTGCGGTAAAAGAAATTCAAATTTTTGTTACTAAAATTATCTCTCCGGGTAACAAATTAGTTATTATCCCAAATGGAATTTTATCTAATGGAAATATTAAAAACTATACTGAAGAAGGAAAGCTTCGTGTAGACTTAACTATTGGTGTTGGCTATGATGAAGACATAAAACAAACTAAAGAGGTTTTAATGAATGTTATGCTTAACAACTCTAAAGTTTTAAAAGATCCTGCTCCAACAGTTAATGTTTCTGAATTAGCTGATAGCTCTGTAAACTTTGCTGTTAGACCTTGGGCTACACCTGAAAACTACTGGGATGTATATTTTGAAACAACAGAAGCTGTTAAAATAGCATTAGACAAAGCTGGTATTGAAATACCTTATCCACATGCTGTTGAAATAAAAAAAGAAAGTTAATTTTTAAACAGAAACAAACTAATTCAATTATAGTATTTAAACACTACGATTCTTTATAAGAATTACTTTTTTGAAACTGTAGTTACAAAATCTTTTAAATAAAAAGGTTCAAAATAAGCGACATCTTCGATGTCGTTTTTTTTGTACTTATAAAATGACAATTCAGACATTTCATTTGCTGAAGGAAATTTATCATCTATAAAAATAGCATTTTCACTTTTTAGTATTGATTTACATTTTTCTGCTCCATCACCTACAAAGTAAACTTTAGATTCAACTAGATATTCACTAAAAGAATTTTCGTCTATAATTTTAGCGCTAACTTTTTCAACAGTTTTACCATTTTTAAAAATTGCACAATAAACTTCCATTCTTCGAGCATCCAACAAAGGAATTACTACCTTATTTTCAGTTTCAATAGTATTTGCTAAAGCTTCCAACGTATGGATTGAAATTAAAGGTAAGTTTAACGCAAAACAAAGCCCTTTTGCAGCTGAAACTCCAATTCTTAAGCCCGTATAAGAACCAGGACCTTTACTAACAGCTACAGCAGCTAACTGACTTAATTCAATATTACTTTGTTCACATACTTCTTTTATAAATTTATGAAGTTTTTCAGCATGCGAGTATCCTCCATCATTGTATTCTTTTAAAGCAATGGTTTTTCCATTTTCAGCAACACTTACCGAACAGTTTTTTGTTGCAGTTTCAATATTTAATATAAAAGCCAAATCAATATTTATTTAGTTTACAAAGATACTTATTTTGCTGTTTCTATAAAATGAAAACGCCCAACGAAATTTCATTGGGCGTTTTTACTTATTATTTAATTTTTTTTAATCTACAAAAGCTTCTCCGTAATAGAATTTCAACACTTTTGTTTTAAATACGTAATCATATTTTGCTCTAATAATTGCACCTTCAGCAGTAACCAATCTATTTCTAACTTGGTCAAAATCAAAAGATGTCATAGCTCCAAGATTAAAACTTTCTTGCGCATTTTTAAAAGCTTCATTCTGTGCTAATAAAGATTTTTCTGCAGATTCATATGTTTTTGCAGCTGCTTTAGCATCGTAAAATGCTTTTTGAATAGTTTGCTCTAATTCTAATTTTTTACTTTCTAAACCAAATTTAGAAATCTCATAATTTATTAGTTGTCGGTTAACGTTAGATTTAGTTTGACCTCTATTAAAAATAGGAATGTTTAAATTAAATCCTAAACCGTAACCGAAATTATCGTCCATTTGTGTAAAAAATGGTTTATGAAACTGGTTGTTTTTTAAGTCATAACCATAGCCAGAACTTGCATTTGCACTTACAGAAAGCGACGGTAAAAATCCTGCTTTAGCAATTTCTATATTATAATTTGCCGATTCTATAGCTAATTCTGCGTTTTTAATTTCTGGTCTGTTTACAACAGCTTTTTTATAAACATCATTAGGATTGTTATATAACATAGCAACTCCTGGGCTTCCAACTTCTATATTTTCAACATCAAAATTAGCAGGACTTATTTGCAATAACTGCGCTAAATTAAGCAATGCTATATTTAAAGTATTCTCATTTAAAACTACAGATTGTTCATCGGTTGCAGCTTTAGATTGCGCGTTTAACAAATCTCCTTTTGGCTTAGAACCAGCTTCAAATTGAGTTTTAGCAAGTTCTATTTGCTTTTTACTTATTTCATACTGAACTTTTGCTACATTCAAGTTTTCTTTTGCAAATAGTACATTTAAATAGGTATTTACTACATATAAAGAAATATCATCTTGTATTTTTTGCAAACTTAACTTACTAGATTCAACACCTAACTGAGCTTGTTTGTAAGAATTTAAATTTCTATAACCGTTAAAAACAGTAATACCAGAACTCAAGCCAAAGGAGCCTCCGTAAGTACTTGTAGAAACACGATCGTTACTTACAGGATCAAATCCAGACCCAAAATTTAAACTTCCGTTTGTTGAAGCATTTAAATTAGGTAAAAAATTACCTTTAGAACTAATAACATTTTCTTCACTAACAGCAACATTAAGCTCACTTTGCTTTATAGATATGTTATTATCTAATGCATATTTTACGCATTCTTGTAACGTCCATTTCTTATCCTGTGCATTTATACTAACAATAAATAATAATGCTAAAAAAGTAACAATTTTGGTTTTCATTTGAATAGTTGTTGAGTTTAATATCTTATTAATCACTTATAATTCTAACCTTTATTGGCACTTAGAATTTAATGAATCTTGCTATATGACGACTAAAATAATTATTTGTTACACTTATTGTCTCTTATAGAAGTGTTAAAGTTTATTTTTTCTTCGATATTTAATTATAAAGTATAGTAAAGTACCAACCAAAATATACGGAAAAACCATTAAATAAAGTATTCCTGTATTTAACCCTTCAGCTTCTGATGCATTACCACTTTCAACTACAGCCTTACACATAGCGCATTGTGCATTTGCAACTTCAAATAAAAATATAAATGCTATGAGTAATAATCTTTTCATTAATAATAAGGTGAAATCATTACATAAACCACAACTCCGCTCACAGCTACATACAACCATAGCGGGAAAGTAATTTTAGCTATTTTCTTGTGTTTTTCAACATCATTAGTTATACCTCTAACAAAAGTTATTAATACAAAAGGAATTACAGCTATAGATAAAATAATATGAGATATTAAAATTGTAAAATAAACAAACTTAACACCACCTTCTCCTTCAAATTGTGTTGAATTAGAGGTCATATGGTATAGCACATACATAACTAAAAATACTGCTGAAAATCCAATAGCTGTTTTTATTAAATTTTCATGTAGCTTTATTTTTTTATTCTTAACCGCCCAAACTGCAGCAATTAAAATAAATGCAGTTAAACCGTTTATTGTTGCATAAATTGGTGGTAAAAAAACAGGTAATTCTACATCTAATTTTACACCAAATAGTACTGCTACTACTAATGGAATTGCAATTGATAAAATTACAATCCATTTATTGTATTTTGTTGAAGTTGAATTTTCCATTATTCTTTTAAAAGTATTTCTATATCTTCTTTAATCATTTGAATAGATTTATTATCCAAACCATCATAAAAGGCAATTGGGTTTCCTAAATCATCTAGTCTAGATCTTATATTTCCTTTTTTATCTACCAAAGCAAACATTCCTGAATGTTCAAAACCTCCTTCTGCTTCAGCATTTTCACCAGCATACAATGCAATTCCATTATTTGCCAATGTGTAAATTTCTTTTTTATCGCCTGTTAAAAAATTCCAATTCTTTAAAGTTGCTCCGTGATGTTTAGCATAGGCCTTTAATATTTTAGGAGTGTCATATTCTGGATTTATACTAAACGATGCAATACCAAAATCTAAATTTCCATAGAATTTATTTTGAATCTTCACCATATTTTCATTCATTTTTGGGCAAATTGTTGGGCACGTAGTAAAGAAAAACTCTATAACATACACCTTATTATTGTAAAATGAATTTGAAATTTTATTGCCATCTTGATTGGTAAATTCAAACGAAGGAACTTTACCAATTGTTACTAAATTTGGTGTTTTAAATTTATTTACAATTTTTGGGACTGCATAAATTCCAAAAATTAAAATTATAAATGCAACACCAACGTATGAGTATTTTTTCATTTTAAATTATATTTCTCTTTTTCTTCGAGCTTCTTTTTCGGCAGATTTTTTTAATTGATAATAAATAATATCAATATCATCTTTCATTTTGTTTTTAAGCGTCGAAACAGATTTCATATTATAGCCATACAATTTACCACTTTCGGTATCTTCATCGTCTTTTCTTCCTCTTAAACGCAGTTCCATATCAATTATATATGCGTTTTCTGAATATAAATTTTCATTTAAACTATAAGGGGTTTCAAAACTATTAAACAATTCTTTTATTTCAGCTTCAGTTTTATAAACAAAATTCCATTTACTAATATCTGTAAATGCAGAAAGTTCTTCGAAAGTTTCTTTATAATCGTTAGCAGTTCCTGCTGGTAAAATAGCTGTTACTTGAAATAATGGCTTTTGATAATAACGCTTATAAATTGTTTGGTTTAAATTAAACAAACTAGCCTTTGCGGTATTTACATTGCTACCTAAAAAGCAAACAACATTTAAATGTTCTGCAAATGAAGTGCTAGAATTATTAACATTTTGAACTTCTTTAGTTAGTATTGGTAAGTTTGAATATTTATAAATTCCCTTCGACAAAAAAATATAAAATACCAATGGTAAAACAAATAGACTAAATAGTACTAAGAATTTTTTCATACTTCAAATTTAACATAAAAAAAGGTGGTTAAAAACCACCTTTATAAATTATTTTAATTTGTTTTTAGTAATTCCATTTTGTTAGTGGTCCTAATACGTCGTGAATATAACTTCCTTCAATTAAAAGTAAGGTAGCTAAATAACATATTAAAAATACTCCAGTCCAAACTACAGCTCGTCTCATATTCTTTTTCTCATCGACCATATGCATAAAAAACCAAGTAATATAATATGCTTTTACTAAGGTCAATACTAAGAAAATAATATTTAACGGACTTGTACCTAACATTGTTGTTAAGTGTAAAAAATCTGGTTTCCAAATACCAAAAGCTACTTCAACAATTGTAATTAAAGAAAGAATGATAAATACTTTCCAAATTAATTTAGTGTGCGATGTATGTTCCTGTGCGTGTGCTCCCATTTTTTAAATCTTTTTTTAATTAAACTAAGTAGAAGAATGTAAATACAAACACCCAAACCAAATCTACAAAGTGCCAGTATAAACCAACCTTTTCAACCATTTCATAATGTCCTCTTCTTTCATAAGTACCAATAATTACATTGAAAAATATAATTATGTTAATTATAACACCAGACAAAACGTGAAAACCGTGAAAACCTGTAATAAAGAAAAAGAAATCTGCAAACAACGTTCTACCGTACTCGTTAACTTTTAAGTTTGCCCCTTTTACTACTGCTTTTGCTTCACTTAAATAAGCCATTGCATTTTCTCGTGGAACAATAATTTTAGATTTTGTAGCGGCATCAATTTGTTCAGTTCTAATTGTAATTTCTGGATGTGCTTTAAAACCTTCCATAACTTGCGTTAATGAAACAGGTGGCAAAGCAGCTTCTTTTGAAAACCAAATACCTTTATCTTTTGTATGTTGTACTCTTTCTGAATGCGAAGATGCCGCAAAACTTTCTAGAGTAACTTGATGCCCAGAAGCATCTACAAATTGGATTATTTTTCCATCATTTAACTGAACTGCTCCGTACGAACCTTGAATAAAATTTTTCCATTCCCAACCTTGAGAACCTAGAAATATTAAACCACCAATTATTGTTAGAAACATATAAAAAGTAACCTTTCCTTTTTTCATTTGATGCCCAGCATCAACAGCTAATACCATTGTTACTGATGAAAATATTAAAATAAAGGTCATCAATGCCACATAATACATTGGTGCATGTAATCCGTGTAAGAAAGGAAAATGCGTAAATACCTCATCGGCAATTGGCCAAGAATCAATAAATTTAAAACGCATTAATCCGTAAGCAGCTAAGAATCCTGAAAAAGTTAGAGCATCTGATAAAATGAAGAACCACATCATCATTTTTCCGTAACTAGAGCCTAGCGGCTTGTTGTTACCTCCACTCCAGGAGTTACCATTAGCTTTAGTAGTAGCAATAGTTGCTTCCATAAAGTTATATTTGATTTTTAGTTATAGTTGTGCCAAATATATATAATTTTTATTATCTAATAAAATAGAAAAATAAAAATAAGTAAATCCAAAGAATATCTACAAAGTGCCAGAAGATTGCTCCAAGCTCTAAACCAAGATAATCTTTTGATGAATATTTTGCTGCAAAATGTCTAAATAGCACTACTAACAACACAATAACACCTGCAGCTATATGCGCTAAATGCGCCAAAGTAATACCATAAATAAATGAAGATTTAACTGTGCTATCTTTTCCTGCAAATACCAATCCTTCATTATACAATTCACTAAAACCTTCAAATTGATAATAAATAAATCCAACACCTAAGGCTAAAGTTGCTAATAAAAATATAGAAGTTAACTGCCTATTATCTCTTTTAATAAAAAATTTAGCCAAAATAAAAGCTATACTGCTTAAAACAATCAATATAGTACTTGTAAAAAATGCATCAGGCAAATCAAACGACACCCAATCGTGTCTTTTTCTACTTACAACGTATGCACTTGTTAACCCAGCAAACATCATTGTCATACTTATCATAGATACCCATAACATAGGTTTTGCTGACTTTCTTTTAGCTTGCTTGTATTCTTTTTCTAAAGATTCTCTCATTTTTTTAATGTAAAAATTTATCTACAACGTAAATTACTTGTATCAAAGTTATGTATAAAACACTTGACAGCATCAATTGTCTTGCTTCTTTATCAGTTTGATGTTTATATAATTTTACTCCGTAATACAACATTGTACTTCCTAATAAAACTAAAATAACTGCTGTAATAGGGTGAATATAAAAAGCTCCAGTCATTTTTAGTACAGGAATTATTGAAACTATAATTAAACAAACTGTATATATTATAATTTGAATAACTGCTTTTTTATTTTTTTGCCCCATAGGCATTAAATTAAATCCTGCTTTTTTATATTCATCGTATTGTAACCAAGCTATTGCCCAAAAATGAGGGAATTGCCAAAAAAATTGAATTAAAAATAACATTCCTGGCTCAATTGAAAAATCGTTAGTAGCTGCAACCCAACCTAACATAAATGGAATAGCTCCTGGTATTGCTCCAACAAACACAGACAGCGGTGTAACAGCTTTTAATGGCGTGTAGATACTTGTATATAAAAATATTGAAATAGCACCAAATAAAGCACTTTTTGGATTTATACTGTACAATATAGCCAAACCTAACACCGTAAAAGAAACAGCAATTACCAAAGCTGTAGAAACATTCATTCTTTTAGCAGGTAATGGTCTGTTTTTTGTTCGCTTCATTAAAGCGTCTGTATCTTTTTCAATAATTTGATTAAATGCATTTGAAGCTCCAACCATTAAATAACCTCCAATAGCTAAAAGTATTAATATTGAAATTTTAATTTCTTCGGCTCCTAACAAATAACCGGCTAATGATGAAAAAACAACACTAAGTGATAACCCAACTTTTGTAAGTTGTTTAAAATCTCCAAAAACAACCGAAAAATTTGTTTTTTTATGAATAGAATTTGATGTTGACTGCATTAAGTACGTTTATATTTCTGCAAATATATTTTTTTATTACATATTTACAACCTAAAAATTAAGGGATTAGAAAATTCTTTTAAAATTAATTCAAAAAAGTCTTTGTAGTTAATAATTTTCGTTTAAATTTGCACTCGCATTTGGGAATAACAATTGCATCGATCTTTAAAATATGACTGCGAAAGTAGCTCAGGGGTAGAGCATCACCTTGCCAAGGTGAGGGTCGCGGGTTCAAATCCCGTCTTTCGCTCTACAATATATAAAATACCAATGCTCGAGTGGTGGAATTGGTAGACACGCTGGACTTAAAATCCAGTGGACTGTAAGGTCCGTATGGGTTCAAGTCCCATCTCGAGTACAAAAAAAGACTAAACTTAATTGTTTAGTCTTTTTTTTATACCAGTATTTTATTCAAAAAAAATTATATTTAATTTTCTATAAGTATAAAAAAGAGTCGATTAAAATTTTAATCGACTCTTTTAATTTGTTAAAATGCTTTAAATAAAACTTAAAGCTTCATTACTTTTAAATTTACAGACTCTTCGTTTTCTAACTGTAATTTTACAAAATACAATCCTGAAGGATAGGCTTCAATATTAAATTGTAAAACTCCATTATTAATAATTTTACTTTCTTTTACTAAAATTTGTGATTGCGAATTGTAAATTTCTACACTTATATTTTTCTTTTCTGAATTTACAGATATCTGTACAACTCCAGTAGTTGGATTTGGATATGCAGTTATAGTGCTTTGAATTAGCTCACCTTCACAATCTATACTTGACTTTATTTTTACCAAATCACCTTTATTAGTGGCCACTGAAAAAGATTTTGAGTTGGTATTTAAAACAGTCTCATTATTTACAACTACTTCAAAAGGAGCAGTACCTTGCTCAATATTTACAAATATTCGACTCGAAAATGCTTCTGTTTTCCCCGCAATTGAAGTTGCTTCGTCTATTTTCAAGTTATAACATTGCTCCAAATTAGTACTATTATTAGTAATACAAAACTCATAAAAACCTGGAGCTAAATTTTCTAAAGCAGCATCATTTGTAAAATTAACCTCTGTACCATTAAAATTAAGAGTGTAATTATTGGTATTAACTGCTGAAATTTTAATTTTTCCGTTATCTTCATCTGGACAAGCTTCATTTACAGCCTCAATATCAAACTCCTCCACACTTAAAGTTGCATCTACTGCCTCTAATAAATAAACTTTTTCTGGCTCCATTTCAAAAGTTCTACTTAAATTTTCTCCGGTTAATAAATTTGTTAACCCAATAGTTGAACTTCCATTTAAACCAAGCGTTACTGTTGCGGTTTCCTTACCTATATTTACTAATGAAATTATATTTTTTCCATTGACAGCCACTACTCTCCAACTTACTCCTTTTTTACCCAAACTATTAGTTTCAGCTACACTAATTTTTGGCATTCCACCTTTAGATTCTACAACATCTAATGCTGAATTTGCCATACTAGACACCGACGAATTAGAAATTAATACCCCTCCATTATTTGTATTTAAGTAAACATTATGATTTCTACCATACTCATCCATTTTTAAGCTCTCTGAATCCAATATAACAGTTCCGCCGTTATCCAAGTATTGTTGTAAGCTATTTAACTCGCTAAGTGTAACATATTGCGTGTTATTTACCACTATAACATCCCATAAAGAGTTATTTTGTTGTGTAATTATATTTTCTGTAGCAAAACCTAATGATAAACCATTAAAATATAATTCTTCATACAACTCAAACACATCGTCCATATGGTTGGTTTTGTTTAAAGCTGAAGTTTTTGAATGAAAAATTCTTATCGGCTTCCTCATATTTTGTAAAGCTGTAAATTCTTCAGCAAAAGCATTTATATCAAGCATTGTTGAAGCAACTTCATTAACTATTCTAGGCTGCTGATTATTAGAACCTGCATAACTTTTTCCTGAATTATTTCTTATTGAACCATCTTCTCTTCTAGACCAAAACCAAGTTTGAATTACATTTAAACCGTGTATATGCGCCAACCAATATGTCATTCTCGCATAAGAAGGCTTTTGATATAAATCTCTAAATTTAGTAGTTGAAAGAAAATGGCCTTCTGAATTATAGTTTATTTTATTTGGACTTATAGATTTAAAAAAATCGTATGACATTGCTAACTCTCTCCATTCAAAATTGTAGCGACTTTCCCATTCTTCAACAGAACCCCACATATAACTATTATGGCTACCAGCATCGTTACCAATTATTTCACTTTGCATTGTTAACGCTTCAAAATCTAAACCGTGATCTCTACCATTACCCGACCACATTTTTGGTATTAATTTTAAATGTGTTTTAGCCAACGGATCGTGTTCTTGAATTTTGGACCTTAAAAAACTATACCATTCCGTAACTCTATTCATATTAAACAGTTGCCAATCGTACCACATTGGTGTTCCTCGTAGCGATATTTCAATTGGAATTTCAATTGTAACCTCATTAAAACTAGCAAAACTAGTTTCCCATAACATATTTAATTCTGAAATTGATGTGTGTTTATTTTCTAACCAAATTTTAAACTTATCGATAGTATAATTAGAAACTGGTCCAGATGCCCAAACATCTTTTGTACCATCTTTTGTAGTAATAAAATGAGGTTCATTAACTAACATATAACCAAGTTCGGTATACTTTTTACCAGCCATAAGCGGTACAGTGGCACCTAACAAATGGCTTTGCAGTTCTCTTGCTCCAGGATTATCTATATCATAAGCGGTAAACGTATCTTCTCGCATTTTAAAACCAGGCCCATAGGTAGTTTCTGCCCAATCAGGTACATTTTTATGATTTAAAAATATACTTCCAAAAGCTACATTATCTGTTTTACCTTGAATTTCAGCAATTAAATCACCTTTAATTGCTCCACTTGAATTAGTAACATCTGTAGGGGTTATAAAAACACCATCTTTATTACCATAAAACTCCGTTAACTCTTCAATTCGTGGTTTCCAAGTATAGTCTTCTAAAAATACGGGCTTTCCTTGAAACATTATTTTATTTCCACTTATTGATACTTGCGACCAATCAATTTTGGGGCTAGCTTTTCGGGTTACTTCACCATTAATTAGCTTGGTTATATTTAAAATGGCTTCGTCTAGCATTAATATGATTTCGTTTCTTTCAAAATCTGGTAAATCTTCAGCCATTTGAGCCGCATTATCTTTATAAATATGAACCAGAGAAAAATACTCTGTATTTGTTGCTACATTTTCTTCATCCCAATTAGCGTACTTTAAAAAAACCTCAGCTGTTCTAATTGTTGCTTCTTCTTTTAAAACATCAATCCCCTTAGTTTCTGCCTGAGCTATAAGATTTTTTAACTCTGTAATTTTAGTATTTGCCGTTTCTTCTAACTGAGCAAACACAGGAACTACATCCAAAAAACTAAACAGTATAAACACTGTTAAAATTTTATTTTTTTTCAGCATCTTATTCAAACCTAAACTTCTCATTAACTATATTTTAAATTTTCAACAATGTAAAAATGCTTCAATAAAACAAAACATTTGTTTCTTTACGTTTAGAAAATGTCTGTTGCTGTAAATTTATTGTAGGTTCCACAAAATTAACAGCAAAAAAATACCTAATTACAAATTGAATTTATCTGTAATTAGGTATTCTTTTAATAAACTGTGATTATTATTTATAATCAACCATAATAAAATAGATATGCTATAAAAATATTTTAAGCTATAAATTACTTAACAACTAAAATAACTGCTGCTTCTTTATACCAAGGAGAAGTAACTACAGATTTTTTAGTAATTTTTTCTTCTTTAGAATATTCTCCAGTTAAGGTATTAAACCATTGTATTGTTCTAGTTTTAATTTTTTTCTCAAAAAGCCATCCAGTAAAAATTCTATAACTACTTTTTGGCATGTAAAGAATATAATTATCTTCATTACCTTTCATACAATAACCTGCCATATTCTTTTTTGGAAAAGGTTTGTAATCTGAAAACGTATGTTTCTTAAAAAAGTTCGTAAAATGCTTGAAATACTCAAATCTTGGCTTTTTAAAACTTTCAGGTTGTTTATAAGCGTTATGAATAATAACATCCCAAGAAGCTGCCTGCCAATAATATGTTGAATAAGATCCTGAAAATGCACATTGATAATTTCTATCCAAACACGTTTCAGCATCTGTATAAAAGCCGGTAAACACTTCATATGGAGATTCTTCATAACCTCCATGTTCAATATTAAATACCGGTTTGTTTTTATATGTATTGGTATTATCTAACATTTTATCATACAACAAATAAGACCAGTCTTGACGAGAAATAAAGTCTACTTTATCCTCATTTCTTTTACAGAATCCAAAGTCGTGTACTGTTACTAATCGAGAAAAAGCATCTGCCTTTCTAACTCGTTCAATTTTTTCTAAGAAAAACGATTCATCAACAGTTCCGTATAACATAGCTTCTTTGGAAATATCCCAAAGAATATTCGGATACGCTTGGTATCTCTTTATTACATAATCAAAATACATTTTATCAGATTCTGAATTTGGCTCTGGCCAAGAAACCAATTTGTTCCAAACGTAAATCATTAAATGAGCCACAATATTTTTATCGTGCATTGAAGCTACTACTCTATCTAATTTTTTAAAATAATCAATATTTAGCGATGAGAAATCCGGATTTACATTATTTCCTAAAAATGGATAAATATCCTTTGGTGCTCCATATTCGTGTTCTGGATAATCCTGTAATTTTTCATCCTTTGGCCAATATTGTGGTGATTTCTTCCAATCTACATCATAAGAAAAAACAGTTGTTACCACTTGATTAAATCCATTCTCACTTATTAGATTTAACAAGTGATCTGTTTTTGGAATCCCTTCTTCATTTTTATAATCTAAAGCGTACATCCAATCACATTCGAAAGCCATTAGAAAATATGGCGTTCCATCTTCATAAATAAAATATTCTGGGTTCTTCGGGTCAACAATTATTTCTCCATGATGATTTTTAGAGTTTTTATCCAATACAACAACAGTTCCCTTTTTGTTATTTAATCCTTTATTCGAAGATTTTGTAGTATAAATCCACTTTCCTGGTTTAGATGATGAAAATCTTAAAATCCACTCTTTTCCTCCATTATAAAACCCTGAAATTTTCATTTCCTCACCATCTTCATGTATGAAATTAGCTGATAAATCTACATTAAAAGGGCTCTTTACTTTTCCTGAACTTTTTAAATTAACATCTAAAACTTCCCATTTTTCAATAGTTATAAACTTAGATTTTATTGGACTCGCACTGTACGTTGATACTGAAGCTGAAAACAGCAACACCAATAATATACTTAAATAATTCTTCATTCTTTATCTGTATTTAATAATGTCTTTTCTTTAATTTCTCTTTTTCAATATCAAAATTAGGGTTTTCTGTCATCATTTGAGCATCTATGGAAGATCTCCAAGCTTTTAATTTTTTTAATAATAAAGCAGCTTTCTTTGGATTGGAACTTGTAAGATTTGTAGTCTCATTAATGTCATTCTTCAAATTGTAAAGTTCTAAACTGCCATCTTCGTAAAACTCAATTAACTTCCAGTTCCCATCTCTAATTGCTCCATACGGATTTGTTCTGTGGTAATGTGGATAATGCCAATACAGTTCTTTTCTTTTAATTTTTTTTGAAGTTCCTGTTAGTAAAGATTTAATACTAACTCCATCTAAATGCTGTTTTGGTTTTTGTTCAATACCGGCTAAATCCAATAAAGTTGGATAAAAATCAGTTCCTATAACCATTTCATCGCAAGTTGAACCTCCCTTAATATTTTTAGGCCATTTTACAACAAAAGGCTCTCTAGTTCCTCCTTCGTGTGAAAACCCTTTGTACGCTTTTAATCCGCCTGTAGTTTCATCGTAATTACCGCCATTATCTCCGGTTAAAACAACTATGGTGTTATCAGCAATTCCCAATTCATCTAACTTATCTAAAATTCTTCCAACACTATTATCTAGTTTTTCAACCATTCCGGCTCTTGCTGGATCTAAATATTGATTTTTAGTATTTTTAAATGTCTTTGCTTTTTCTTTATACTTTTTTACCAATTCTGGAGGAGACATTACTGGACCGTGAATAGTATAATATGAAAAGTACATTAAAAATGGCTTATTCTTATCAAAATCATCTAAAATATCTATAGCTGCATCTGTAAGCTTATCCGTTAAAAAGTCGCCTGGTTTTCCATCATCTAAATTTGGCATATCAAAAGGTGAAAAGTATCTACCTTTACCTCTTGGGGCTCCCCATTCTCGTCCGCCAATATTTATATCAAAACCGTGGCTTGTTGGGTAGTGTTCTTCAAAATCATCTTGCCCAATAGGCATTAAATGCCATTTTCCTAAAAAAGCTGTTGAATAACCCACTTCTTTCAAGGCTTCTGGCAACAAAACTTCTTTATGCTCCATTCTCATATTCCAATCAGGTACAGCAAGTTTTGCGTGTGGTCTATTGTGCCCAACAATCCAATCAGTTAATTTTAAACGTGCTGGATATTTCCCTGTTAATATTGCCGCTCTGCTTGGTGAACACACAGTACAAGCAGCGTAACCGTTTGTAAATAGCATTCCTTGACTAGCTAATTTATCAATATTTGGGGTTTCATTAAATTCTGCTCCGTAACAACCAAAATCTCCCCAACCTACATCATCAACTAATAAAAAAACTATATTAGGTTTACTGTTTTGAGCTATAATTATTGTTGGAACTAACAATAACAACTGTAAAAATTTCTTCATTTATTTTAATTTTGAATTAAAATATCACTTTTCTTTAAAACCTTTCCATTTGCTTTAAGATTTCTACCATAATGATTTTTAACATGGTTCAATATTACAGGTACACGCTTATCTTCAGTATTGGTTTTAATTGAAATGTTTTGCAAATTTAAACCATTTAAATGTCTTGCGTAAATACCATAAGCTGGTAAACCTTCAACAACATAAAATTCTGGCCAGCGCTTCATATTATCTAAAGTATATTCTTTAACATCTAACTTTCCTGCATCTTCAATAGTACCACCACCTGAGACAATAAAATCTACATTTGAAATTGAAATATCTTCAATTTCGTGTCCTGGAATTCCTGTTAAGAAAAAAGCTGAATGTTTATCTCCTTTAGAATTATCTACAATAATATTATCGAATTTCATATTATGCATTCGTTTTAAAGGCTCATACTCTCCATTAGGAGTTTCAACACTGGCAATTTGCTGGCAGAAAGTCATAAATATAGGTCTTGGAACGTTTTCCATAACCAAATTACTAAACGTCATATGACTCATATTTCCACCTTCATTTTGCTGAATTTTCAATCCAGAATCTTGTATATCTCTAAATGTACAGTTAGAAACCGTAACATACTCAATATCTCCTCTAGACAATAATCCAATTCTAATACCTCCCCATTTTGTGGTAAAATTACAATTGGTAATAGTTACATTTCTACAAGGTTTCTCTGGAAGTGAAGTTTGCAAACAAATACAATCATCACTATTATCAAAGTTTGAATTACTGACTCTTACATTTTGACAACCATCAAAATCTAATCCATCTCCATTAAAATTAGCTCTACTAATAATTGTAATTCCATCTACCGTAATATTGTTACAATACAAAAATGCCGAAGTCCAAGCAGCTGGATTTATTAAATGAATATCACGCAAAGAAATATTAGAACAATCTTTTAATCGTATTAACATTGGACGCATAATTTTTGCCTTTCGAGGGAAATTCTTATAATGCCCGTTACCATCAATTGTGCCGTGACCTTCAAAAGCAATTGAAGTTGCATTTTCAGCATAAATTAAACAAGCGTTTTTTGAAATCTCTCCTTTGTACATATTTTTATGCACACCTTCTAGCGGATAATCATTTTGGTTTGCACTTCCTTGTAACACCGTTCCATTATCTACGTGCAATGTAACATTGCTTTTCATAAAAATGGTTCCAATAACATAAATTCCTCCACCGTCAATCATAACAGTTCCGCCTCCATTTTTGTTACAATCATCTATTGCTTTTTGAACTGCAATAGTATTTACCGTTTTCCCATCATTTATAGCTCCATAGGTAGCAATATTATATTCTTTTGCAACTACTGACACTATTGTAAGAAGAGTTAATAGAAGCGTTAATTTTAATTTGTTCATCTTTTTAATTTTAATAGATTATCCACTTTTGTACCTTCAGGTACTTTTTCAACATTTAATAGTTTTCTTGCGTTTAAAACTTTATCACCTGTTTCTTTTTGCCATTGAAACAATATATGCTGATACTTTAAGGTTTCCTCTTTGTAAGCTGAATTTAAGGCTAAGTTTACAGTTTCTTCAGTATCGTTATTTAAATTGTATAATTCAAATGCATAATTTTTTGAAGGCTTGAAATAGGCTCGCTGCAATTCATTTAAACTATCTTTTTTGTACAATTCTAGCATACTTTTAAAAGTAAGTGTTCGTTTTGCATAGCCATTCCCTCTAAATGACAACTCTGGAAAAAAGTGATGTATATACTGATATTCTTTTGAAATTACTGCTCTTGAACAATCAAAAAAATTGTTCATACCATCTCGTGTTGCAAAAATGTACTTTCTATTATTCGGTTTGTTACTTAATAAATCTAAACCCTCCATTGTTTTAGGAATTTTAATTCCTGCAGCATTTAAACAGGTTGGAGCAATATCAATTATACTAGCAAGTTCTTCATTTATTTCTGAAGGTTTAATTTTGTTTGGCCATTTAATAATCATAGGAATATGAATTCCTGATGTCCATAAACTTTGTTTGTGTCGCTGTAACGTAGCTCCGTGATCAGACATTAAAATTACCAACGTATTGTTTGCGTAACCAGATTTTTCCAATGCCTTCAAAAATTTGCCAACTTCAAAATCTACATGAGAAACAGCATCTAAACTTGAAGCCAAAACACTGCGAACTTCATCTGTATCTGAATAATGAGGTGGAATTTTAATTTTTGTTGAATCTACAGCAATTCCTCTTTCTTTTGCCCATTTTCTACCAGGAACAAATCCGTGTTTTTTTCCAGTTTCAATATTGGCATATGCAAAAAATGGTTGATTACTTTCCTTTGAATTCCATTTTCCGCCCTTAAAATAAGTTTCAATATTTTCTGGATCTATAGTTTGAAGATTTTTAAAAACTTCTTTACCACTTTCTCTATTATTTTCTGGTTTTCCTCTATCAAAATTTAAATCGGTTTTAGCAGTAGCACCGTACAATTTTTGATACATTAAATCTCCTTTACTTCTAAAATTCACTGTAAAATACCCTGCATCACTCATTAAATCTGTAAGAATTGAATATCCATCTGGCAATTTATCTATGTATGAACTTCTGTGATGGGGCGCTCCAATTGTTGAAGCGTAACAACCAGTAAATAAAGTTGTATGACTAGGACTACAAACTGTTGCCGCAGAATAAGCTCTTGTAAATAACATTCCTTCTGAAGCTAATTTATCTATGTTTGGAGTTGTAACCAACGTATTTCCATAACACCTAAAATCTGGATCCAAATCATCCAAAAATAGGATTAAGATATTTGGTTGAGTACCTTCAATTGATTTCACATTGGATATACAAGAAACACTCAAACTTATAAGAATACAAATTCCGAAATAAATTATTCTATTAATCATGATTCCTAATTTCTTTCAACTTTTAACACATAAGCATATTCACAAGGTTTATCTTTTGGAAATTCGATGTTCAAACTTTGAGCATTTTGTTTCCATTTTAATTTAGCTTTACTTCCAATTAAACTAATACTTTTTATTTCTCCCGGATACAATTTTCCATCGAAACCAAATGCTTTAACTTCTAATTCATCTTCTGGCCAATCTAAAACTATCGCATATAAAACACCGTCTTTCTGGGTGTAACGAATATCTTTTGAAGTGTATTTAGGAATTTCTGTACCATGTTTTTTACCTTGACCGTGATGTCCAGCATTTTTAACATACGCTGGTCCTTCTCCATAAATGGTCCAAGGTGTAGTTCCATAAATAGCTTCACCATTTAATTTTAACCAATCACCAATTTTATATAATTCTTGTTTTACTTCATCAGCAAAAGAACCATCAGCTTTTGGAGGAACATTCAATAAAATTCTTCCATTTTTTGAAATAATATCTGCCAACATATCTACTAAAATATTAGCATCTTTCAATTTATTCTTTGGATTGTAAAACCAAACTGCAGGCCAAGCCATATGCTGTTGCATATTGATATCTGCCATCCAAGGATCAAATTGTAACCCATCTAGATTACCATTTTCAATATCTCTCATAGCTACTCCAGGTGGAATATCGAAACTTTTATAAACAAATTCAACTTCTTTACCCCAATCTAATGCTGCATTAAAATAACTACTTAGGTAATCTTTTTGAACTTCTTCTCGAATACCATCTACAAAAAACTCCCTTTCAGTTTCAACCAACTTACCTTCTACTAATTGTTTTTTTAATTCTAAACCTACAGTTCCTCCAAAACCAACATCAACCCATACCATATCTGGTTGATATAATTCATAACCTTCTTTCATTCTATCTAACCAACCATCCAAATACTCAGCAGTATAACGACCATTTTTATCATGAACTTTTGGTGTATTTCCTCGCTTTGAATAATCGCCTTCTGGATTCATATACGTTTTATCAGATTTACTCATAGCTCCCCAAAGCGTTGTGCTATGGAATGAAGCCATCAATTTCATGTCCGTTTTGCGAATTTCCTTTGCTAACTCACCATAAATATCAACTTTTGGGCCTTTTTTAGTCGAATTCCAATCTGTAATTTGACTATCCCAATTTAAGCAACCATTTACGTGCCAAGCTACAGGGCCTGCAAATTGAGCTCCAGCTTTTTCAAATAATCCAACCCATTCCTTAGCATTAAACTTTTCTCCCTTCCATAAATCAATTGCCTCATAATCTGGTAAATCTTTTTTTCCTAATTCCAACTTTACAGATTGGGCTCCCCAATGGCTATAAATTCCAAATTTTGCATCTAACATCCATTGTGGTGTATCGTGCTTTTGTAAGGAGTTCCAATTAGCTTGGTAAGCTTCTTTTTTAACTTCAGGTTTTTCAGTTTGTTTTGATTCGCAACTTGCAAATAGCGTAATAACTAATGCTAAAATTGACCATAGATGTTTATTCATTATTTAACAATTTAATTTACTTCTAGTGAAGTAGTTTGATTTCTTATTTTTTCTTGAATTTTCCATACTTCTGAAAATTCAATTCCCAGATTATCACAAAAGGTTTTACAAATTTTAATATTCTTATCATAAGACTTGTAAAGGTTGCTTAATACAGAATTATACTCGGAATATTTTCTACCTGAATTTACCAAAGCGAAATAAGACATTGGTAATTTCTCCATTCCCAAAGTTGTCTTCATCTTCACCTTAGATTTTTTCAGTTCTTCTACAATACTTAAACCAATACCTCTTCTTTTGTTCATCAACTTTTTATATTGTTTTTTCTCTTCTAGCCTCTTAAGAATTTGTTTTTGTTGCTTTGTATAATATGACTGAAAATACATATGTGATTTTAACCCTGTATAGCTATCAACATCGTCAATCCAATTTCTATAAACTACATCTAATGAATCTACCAATTTTGGAAATTTACGAGCCAAATTATTGGTTTCGGCACCATCTTTTTTCAAATTGTATAATTCCCAAGGGTAATCGTACAAATGTAAAATTGCTCCATCTCCACCGTCTGAAACAATTTTCCAATCGTTTGCAATTAACATTCTACTTCCTTGAAAATAACCTTTAAAATTTTCACGTGTTACACCTTCATTATAAAAAGCAGGCACCAAACTTTTTCCTGATAAGGGCCTTATTTTCCAAGAAGTTTTTAATTTTCCTTCTGCTGGAACTTTCCAAGTTTCACCTTCAGGATAGGTGACTTTTGCCAATTCTAAAAAAGTAGGCATTATATCAGTTAAATTTCCTTTTTGTCGTGTAATTGAGCCCTTTTTTAAGTTTCCATTTGGCCAACTAACAATAAATGGTGTTACTTGCCCACCATTAAAAGTTGAGCGTTTGTAACTTTTAAAAGGTGTATTTGAAGCATTTGCCCATTCAATCCCTAATTTTGCCTGAGAGTTTTTTAATCCAGGTTTGTTGTTTGGATTAACACCATCCCACATATGTCCTTCTGCATTTCCGCCATTGTCCGAAAGAAAAATAATTAAGGTATTTTCTTTTTTACCAGTCTCTTCTAATTTTGCTATAAGTTTTCCAATATTTTGATCCATTCTATCAACCATTGCAGCATAAGTTGCCATAGTTAAATCAGCAATATCTTTATTTTTATAATTTTCCCAAACAGTTACTTTTTCATCTCTTTTTGTTAACTCCCAATTAGGTTCAACAATTCCCATTTTCTGCTGACGTTGAAATCTTTCTTTCCTTAACACATCCCAACCTTTTAAGTATTTCCCTCTATGTTTTGCAATATCTTCTGGCCAAGCTTGTAGTGGATAATGTGGAGCATTGTAGGCTACATACAAGAAAAAAGGCTCGTTATTATTTTCTTGGGCATCTAAGTAGTTAAGAGCTTTGTTAGTAAAAGTATCTGTAGTGTAAAAATTTTGTTTTAATTCCGAAGGAAATGATTTCAAAACCTCAGCATCTTCCATATACTTTTGTTTGGCGCCAGGCTTAAAATAGTTAAATGAACCACTTACGGTTCCAAAAAAATGGTCAAAACCTCTTTTTACGGGATGTTCTTTTCCGTGCCATTTCCCTGTCATTAATGTTTTATAACCTGCTTTTTTAAGCATTTCAGCAATGGTAACTCCGTTTTGCATTTGAGTTGGCGGACCAGCACAACCTGTTTCTATTGGATATAAACCTGTTAATAAAGATGCTCTTGAAGGTGCACATTTAGATCCATTTATAAAATGGGTAAATCGAATACCTTCCTTGGCTAATTTATCAATATTTGGAGTTTGAATTTCACCTCCATAACATCCAATATCTGAATAGCCCAAATCATCAGCAAAAATTACGACAATGTTTGGTTTTGTGTTTTGAGCTGAAAGAAATTGACTAAAAAATGCAAGAAAACAAACAATTAAAATTCTTTTACCCATAGTATTTTAATTTGTTTTTGGAAAAATTGTCATTCTTAAATATGTAGCTCCCAAAGGCACTAATTCTAATGTTTCAATTTTATTATCTAGCTCTAATTCATTTGGAAAAGAAGGCGCATGTTTTGTACCATCAATTTTCCAATTATTAACTTTTTTTGCTGAAACTTTTATTTTTACTGGTGTGTTTTCTAAATCCCAAGGGTATTGATTTTCACTTATTGTTGTTTGACTAAATTTAGCTTCACTACCATTTTTAATATCTAATGCATAACTCCAATTAGAAGTTGGATACATTAATTTATTTGGAAAGTTAGCCAACTTTGCATCTCCTATATAAGGGAACATAATTTCTTTTTTATTAACAGGAAGTGAATACACCAAAGGACCTCTTTCAACTGCAAATCCTTCATTTTTTTCTCCCCAAGTGGTTAACTTCAATTCCATTGGAAGTTTAAGTATTATATTGTCGTTATTAGCAAATTTTCGTTCAACTTGAACCATTCCTTTTTCAATTACAAACCTTTTTAATTGTTTGCCATTCACTAATATCTCTGGGTTTTTACACCATTCAGGAATTCTCATTCTAAAAGCAAACTTATTTTTTTGCTTCATATTAAAGGTAAACGAAATAGCTTCATCAAACGGATAATTTGTCTCTTGTTTAATTTTTATCTCTGCTTCATTTTGGTTGAAACTAAATTCTGAAGCACCATACAATGCCGCCGTTACACCTGAATTATCTGAATTTTGCAACCACATTCTACTTACATAAACAGGCATCATTCGTTGAATATTTCCAGTACAACATTCTGTATCATGTCCTGTTCTATAACACATTCTTCCTGTAGCCATTCCACCCCAATCTAAATGTATATTAAACTGACTTGTTTCTTCCGCAGCAACTGGTTGATTGGGCGCTGAATAATATTGATGTGCTTTAAAATTTTTATCCAACGATCCTAAACCTGCATTAAAAATTGCTCTTTCAATAATATCTCCCCAATGTCCATCATTAGTTGCCATAAACATATATCCTGCACTCCAAGAAAGGTCTACAATATCACAAGTTTCGTGAGCCATATTTACGGCTTTACCACCTAAATGTTCTACAGAACTTTGACAACCATCTACCAACATATGGTGTTTCTCCAATTTATGTAAAGCATTTAATGATGCATCTAAATATTTTTTATTGCCTGTGTACAAGTATAAAATTGCCGGGATTTTCACTTGCTCAACAAAACCAACTCCGTGCCCTGAAGGCGTTTCATCAGAAAGCATTCTATCTAACAATTTCGAAGGTAAATTAACTCCCTTTTTTTCATTCCCATATTCTCCACCCAAACTTGTTCCTTTGTTTGAATGAAAACTATTAATTGCTAATTCAAGAAGTTTGTTATTGTTGGTTTTGCTATAGAGCCACAAAATTTGTTCAATGTTCAACAATACTCTTCCTTCATCAAATAAACGTGGTGTCTTCAAGAAATTATCTGTCATTTTAGATAAAATCTCTTCATTTTTTGAAACCTCGTATTCCGCCATTAATGCTCTAAAATAAACTACTCGTGCCCAACCATCTGCCTTTGGTTGTCCAAGTATGCCACTTTCATCTATATTATTAAATGTGTATTCAAAATTTTGCTTGGCATAGTTAATCAAAGCTGTATCGTTTATTAAATAACCGCATCTTAAAGTACCATCAATATAATAAGCTGTTTGTTCATAAGGCCACCAATCTTTTCCTGCGTGCCCTACAGGAATATTAATATCTTCCATCCACATATTGGTATTGAAAGGATATCCTGAAACTGTTGGACTGCTTCCTAAACCATTAGCTTGTCTTTGTAAAAACTCTTTTATCCATCCTTCAGGTTTTATTGAAGTTAAAGCAGCTTCTTTACTTTTTCCGAAATATTGCTGAGCGTTTATACTAAACACAGTTAACAACAATAAAATAATGCTTGTTATATTTTTCATTTTGTAGCGTTTATTAATAATAATCCCAAAAATCAACAGGGTAATTATTGTGTTCTTTATAATCGTTTAGTTCAATTGCTTTTGCTCTCATTTCTTTTCTCATAGAAGCTAAAAGCTCTTTATATTCAGGTAAAAACGCCAAATTAGTTGTTTCCCAAGGGTCTTTTTTAAAATTGAAAAGCAAGGTTGTTTTAGTACCAGAAACAAATGTTGCATTCGTTTTTTTATCACTGTCTGGTGCTCTTACAAATTCTATTAATTTATATTCACCTTTTCTAAAAGCTCTTTGGTGTTGTCTATACGCGTGATACGTATAATTTCTCACCTGTTTTTTTTCACCATTTATAACTGGTAATAAACTTTTACCTGTTACTGAATTAGGAATTTCAATATTAGCAATATCGCAAACTGTTGGATAAATATCGTGTATATAACTAAAGGCATCATATCTTTTTCCTTTGCCTTTAATTTTTCCTGAAATAATAAAAGGAACGTGAATTCCATCTTCATCATACACATTTTGTTTTCCTAACAATCCGTGATTTCCAACACCTAATCCGCTATCTCCAGATAAAACAATAATAGTGTTTTCATATTGTCCTGTTTTTTTTAGCGTTTTAATTACTCTTCCTATTTGAGCATCTAAATGTGTAATTATTGCGTAATAATCTGATAAATGTTTACGGGCAATTTCTGGAGTTCTTGGCCATGTTGCCAAAGCTTCGTCTCTAATTGTCATATGCCCATTATCAAAAGGATGTTGCGGCATATAAGAAGGTAATAACTCCATTTTATCTTCAGGATACATATCCTTATATTTTTTCGGAGCTTGTCTAGGATCGTGCGGAGCGTGAAAAGCCAAGTACATAAAAAATGGTTTTTCTTTATTATTTTCTGAAATAAAATCTATTGCTTCATCAGCATATATTTCAGAAGTATGAGGTCCATTATGCTCGTTATTTATTGGCCCTCTTACTTCACTTTTATCAACTGCTCTTTTTACAATATTTCCTTTTTTATCGTACACAAAAATATAAGCTTCATCTTTTTTATATTTTCCATCTGCTCGCCAATCCCATAAAGGCATTCTATAATGATCAGTTAAATAAATCCCTCTACTCATTACTGAACCTCCACTTGTAAACATTCTACCCAAAGATTGATTGTCTTGATGCCATTTACCTACAAAATGTGCATTATAACCTTCAGATTGAAACGTTTCTCCAATAGTTTTATGTTCTTTTGGTATAACACGTCCTATACCTTTTAAATTGAATAAATTTCTACCTGTTAACAATTGAGCTCTACTTGGCATACACGTTCCGCCATTATATGCTCCCATTAAGTACGTGTTTGTAAAAATGATTCCTTCTTTAGCTAAAGCATCAATATTTGGAGTTTTTACTACTTCGCCTGCCAGTTCATGAATACCAGAATACCTATGGTCATCTGTATAAATTAAAAGCACATTTGGTTTATCTGATTTTTTTTGAGCAACAAGATTTGTTGAAACTAGAATTGCCAACAAACAAATTTTAAACAAATTTTTCATTACAAACTAGTTTACATTAATTTTAACCACTTCTTTTCTTTCATCTTTTCCTCTAAGGGTAAAAGATACATTGCTGGTTTTTAGATTTTCAATATGTCTTGCATACAATCCGTAAGCTGGTGTTACTCCTAATTTGGTAAACTCAGGGTATTGAATTTCATTTTCTGGAACTACAATTTTAGCATCTTCTAAGGTTCCTCCTCCTGGTAAATCAACCTTTACATTATCAATAGTAATTTTCCCTAATTTATGATTTGGAGTCCCTGAAAAATAAAAACCTGTTGGTGGATTCATTCTTAAATCTACAGTATCTGTAACTTTAGCTGTAATATTTCTAATTACTACATTATTAATGCTTCCTACTGGTTTTCTTTCTGCATTTCTATATACTAAACGACGCTCGCATAAACGGATAAAGATTGGCATTTCTACATTTTCCATAGTAATATTTTCTATTAAAATATTATCTACATTGGCACCGTCGGCACTTAAAATTTTAATACCTCCACCTTTTGTATCGTGCACAAAACAATCTCTAACAGTAATGTTTTTAAAATCACCCATAGATTCTGTTCCAAATTTTATGGCTCCCCAATGGCTTTTTAATTTACAATCGTAAACTTCAATATCTGTAGTTGGTTTTGGACTTGTAGATTTAAAACAAATAGCATCATCTCCAGAGTCAATAGTTGCATTTCTAATTACACCGTTTGTACTAGAATCTATATCAATAGCATCATTATTTCTATTTGCATGACTATGAATACTTATTCCATTAACTTCAAAATTATTACATTCTAAAAAATGCAATGTCCAAGCGGCTGGCTGACGTAAATGAATATCAACTAATTTTACATTTTTTGAACGAACCATACGCACCAAAAAAGGTCGGTTTGAAGTTCTAATTGTACTGCTAACGTATTTATTGGTTTTTGAAATTAACCCAGTTAAATCTGGCTTATCCAACGTTATCCCTAATTTTTTAACTGTCTTTTTAATATTTGCAGGCGTAAACATTTCTCCTTGACCGTTAATGGTTCCTTTACCTGTAATTGAAGCATTTTCAACATCAATTGCACCAATAAAACATTGTCCTCTATATTGCCCTGTAGCATCAATAAATGGTTCAACTGCTGGATAATCATTAGGATTGATACTTCCCAATAAAGTAGCTCCTTCTGCCACTTTAAGGTTTACATTACTTTTCAATAAAATTGTTCCAGATAAATAAGTTCCTTCAGTTATTAAAACTGTTCCACCACCTGCTTTGTTACACTCGTCAACTGCTTTTTGAATTGATTTAGTATTAATAGTTGTTTTATCTGCAACTGCTCCATAATCTCTAACATCCCAAACAGTTTTAGTAGAACAAGACACAATTAATGTAATTAACGAAACGGCTAATAAATACGCTTTAATTTTTCTCATGATTGTTTTTTCTATTGTAAATTATAATTAACACTCTTAAATATATATACAAATAAAAGAACTACTAGATTAAAAACTAGGTAAATAAAAGGGTTAAAAAAAGGGTTAAATAGCCGTAAAACACATATGTTTTAGAACTAAAACATACATTCTTCAAAAGTTAAAGGAAATTCTTGAACAAGCATAACTTTGTAATTCGCTGCAAATGATTTAAAGCAATTTAATGCCAATTGCTTTTCATTTAAACCTACTAAAGCTGTTATTTTATACTTTAATGCCAATTCAGATAAAGGATCAATGCTTAGCAATAAACTAGCACTTTTTCTAAGAGTTTTCCAATCTTCAACATCTAAATTTCCAGCACAAATTTCTTTTGTTTTTTGAATATGCTGCTCATTTAGTTGAGAAATAACAGTATCGAAATTTGCAATTTTTAAAGACTTGGATAATTGTAAATTTTTAAATGGGTAGGCAATTACTTTTTCATTGGAAGCTTCATTATAAAAAACAGCATCTATAAATAATTGCTCATCTAAATTAAATTTCCACTTTTTATCTTCATAATTTAAAGTTATGCCATTAAACTCCTTTAAAATTTTACGAAGCCTATGCATATTTGCACCTCTATTATTTTTTTGTTGCGAAACAGTTTCGGTTTCCCATAAAATATCTGAAAGTTCAGCCGAACCAATATGTCTCTTAACAACTCTTGGAAACAATAAAATTAAACTGAATAATCGTACTAATGTTGGTGTAAATTCGTGTGAAATATCATTACCGTTTTTGTCGAAGGCTCTAAAAACATCAAACAAATAAATAGCGTTTTTCTGTGGAAATTGCAGAGTAACAACAGCTTTTTCTACTCTAACTTTTTGTTGCTTTCTTTTTTTCAAAATTAAATATACAAGTACAAAAACTATTACTAGTAAAAATATTGTTATTAGATATACTGTTGTTTTATTCGTTTTTTTATACAGTAATTTATCTGCCTCTAACTTTCCTTCAAAAACCGATTTAATTTCTTTTGGCGAAAGCACTTTATTCCAAATAGCAAATTGACTCATTTGCCCCTTAAAAGTATCACCCCAAAGACTTTTACCAATTTCTAAATAATCCTCTTTCCCTGTATTTCCCCCAATAGTTTTACTATCTACAAGTTTACCATTTATAAAAAAGTTTACTCTATGGTTATAATTTACTGTTACCGCCAAATGCAACCAGTTTGCAATATCTTCTTTTGGCTGTGTACTAACAGTTTTAAACATCATAGGTACACTAAACCATAAGCTTTGAGTATTGGGTTTATAACGAAAAGAAAAATCTTTATTACCAGCAATTCCCATAACTCCTTCTTGCTTAACTGGATTTATCCAAGCGGAAATGGTAAGTTGTTTATCAAACTTTAAATTTTTAATTTTTAAAAGTGAAGTTTCTTTGTTAAAATTTGCTACAATTCCTTTTTCAGAATCATTTACAAAGTCAATATCCCTTACAAGTTCAATATCTTTTGACTCTAAAGATTGATCTTCAAAATTACCCTGCAAAGGCAAATACGCTTGTAATTTGTGATAAAGATTTGTTTGAAAAGAAGAAGTTTCGAAATCATTTTTAAATTCTTTGGCAGTCAATGTTCTGTCCCAGATTTTTAACCGATCTATACTTCCTTCAGCCTTTACTCCATACCTATCATTTCCAATAATTAATTTTGAAGCTTTTTGTTTCCACCAATTAGAAGAAATTGTTTCTTTTAAAACTGGTTCGCCATTAAAATAAATTGTTAGGCTCCCATTTTTTGACAAGGTAAAACCCAAATGTTGCCAAACATTGTTACTCAGTAAACTTTCTGTATTTATATCTGCTTTATGAAAGTGATTGAATTGAATTTGTCGGTTAGACAAATAACGAAAATAAAAAACACCGTCTTCACCAATTAAAGTTCCTGAATGTACGTCTAATTGTTTAGGTAAAAACCAAAAACTAACCGATATATCTTTACTTCGTTTATTTGATTGAATTGTAAAACAACTATCAGCTTCCACCAAAAAATCAGCTACTCTACCTCTTACAGCATCATTACTATTTGGTTTTAAATTACTCTCTACTTGATTGCTTTGCGTAAATAAGTCTTCAGAAAAAAAAGGTGCATCTTCTGAATTTTGAGCATGCAACGTTACCGTTAGTATTGAAACAAAAAATAAAAGTGTTGCTAATCTCATTTAATTACAATCTGTAATTTGTTTTATTGAATTGATAAAAATAACTCTTTTCCATCAAATTAAAATATACTTCAAATATAAAATATCTTGTAGCTACAACATAATACAAATGATTTTGAAAATAACTTATATGACCTAAATTAAATAGGCTAAATTTCAGGAATTATGTTTTTAGGTATCGATAATTTTTTATCATCGGCACCTCCAGCAAAATTACTTATTGAATAACTATTAGGTTTAATCCAATCTACTTCTGCTCTTCCATCACCCAAAACAATAGATCCTAATTTATTTCTAAACCAGTCTGCCAAGGCTAAATATTTTTTATCATTAGCCAAATTGTGTTTTTCTAATGGATCAACTCGTAAATCGTATAAAGCCATATCTGCTTTTAGTCTTTCACAAGTTAAAGCCCATTGAATATCCTTATTTAAATTAGTTGAATTTGCCACATCCCAACGATCACGAGTTCTCATAGAAAAACCAAAATCTTTAGTTCTCATAAATGCTCTATGACCACATACAACGTTTACTTCACCAATTGCATATTCTCTATTAGTTTCTTCAGGTTTTGAAATAACTTCAGCCAAATTATAACCGTCCAAATAATTGTATTTCTCTTCATTTATATTAATTCCTGCGGAAGTAAGCATTGTTGGTGCAAAGTCAACAAATTCAACTATATTATCTACAACTTTACCTGCAGGAAATTTATTTTTATCTGAAGAAACTACAATTGCTGCGTTATGAACTGATTGTTTCCAAGGTCCAAATTTTGCCATTATTCCTTGTTCACCTAAATGCCATCCGTGGTCTCCTATGGTAAAAATGATTATATATTCTTGCTTATTCTTTTTACAATACTTTTTAAAGGCTTCGACAGATTCTCCAATTAAAGCATCACCATAAGCGCAAAAAGCATAATAATCTTGAATTGCTTGTAACTTTTCTTCATCCGTTAATTGGTCCGCTTTACATTCATTATAAAGTGTTACCAATTGTGGTGGAAAATTTGAAAGTTCATCGGTAGAAAATTCAGGTATATTGTATTTTTTATTTTTGAATTTATCTCTAAACTTTTTAGGAGGAAGCACTGGTGTATGCGGCCAAGTATAACCAATATTAACCATTAAAGGTTTTGTAGAACTGGCACCATCAATTTCTTTTCCTGCCAAGGTTTTAAACCTTTTATCTTGATTTTTAAGGTAGTTTTCAAACTCTTGTAAAACATAGCTATCTAATGTTTTTCCTATTGGTTGTGGGTTTACACCTCCAATAATCAAACCTTGATTAGGGCGCGTGTAAACTCTTAAAATATCGAATTCTTCATCAATTTTCGTTTTAAGTACTTTATCTTTTTTTAATATTTCACCATCACGCTGTTGTTTTCTATAACTTACTGTTTTTCCGTCTGGGTAAATAACTGTTTCGTCTGAATACACCACTTCAAAAATTCCATCTGGAAATTCATATTTTCCTCCACTTGTATAAATATCTCCAAATCCTTGTCTTAGTAAATCTCGTCCAAATTGAATTGTATGGTCGTAAAAAGCTTTGTCTCCACCTTTATTTTGAATTCCCCAACCCGTTTTTCCAAAAACTGCTGTTCCGTAGCCATTTTCTCTTAACGTTTGAGAAACTGTTGGGCGTGTATGTTCTGCGGTTTGATTGGATTTAAATTTATAATGTCCACTACGAAAAGGATATCTACCCGATTGCATAGAGCTTCGAGAAGGCGTACACATTGGCGAATTACAAAAAGCATTGGTAAACATTGTACCTTCTTTTGCCATTTTATTAATATTTGGCGAAGAAACATACCCTAAACTACTTTCCTTTTTCCCTGTTGTTACTTCATTAAAATACTCTATCGAATCTGGTCTATGATCATCAGTTATTATCCAAAGAATATTAGGCTTAGATTGCCCATTTGAATTTTTAACATCTAGTAAACTTATTAAAATTAAAATTGCATACTTTAGATTATTAATTCTCATCCTTCAATATTTTTTTAGTTTTCCTTTAGTGAAATGTATGTATAATACACACCGTATTTTTCTTTGCCTTCAATAAAATCGGTAACTAATAATGTTTTTCCTTTTTCTAAATTCACATTAAAAAACACCTCCTCGTCATCTTCAAAAATTTCTTTTTCTAATAATTGATTAGCTATTTGAATACGTACTTTTTTAGGTTTTATTTGCTTATAATTATACATTCCTCCTTTTGGATTTTTCAAAGGAACCCCTAAAATTGGCCCAGCACATTCTTTTGGCCATCTTCTGCAAGAAATTTTATACAAACCAGCCTTCTCAATTTTTAAAGCATGCGTATTATTCTTACTTTTAAAACCTTCAGAAACTTGCTCTGCTTTCCAAATTCCAGCACTATCTCCAATAGCATGTTGAATGGTTAAGGTAATTTCCTTTTGATTTGAACTCCCTAAAATAGCCACAGGAAGTTCATTATATGCTGTATTTAATTTTGATTTTTGAAGGAAGCTTTTGTTATTCTTCAAAAATAATTTTACAACTTCAGGATATTCTGATGCTAAATTATTTTTTTGATAAAGATCGTCTTCAATATTATACAACTGATTTCCATTTACCAATCTCCATTTTTGGTTTAACAAAGCTGTTTTATCAATATCTTTTGGTGGTCTCCAATCTTGGCGATGATGCACAAACACGGTTCTATCTTGAAGTTTAACACTCTCATTTTTTAACAATGAAGAAAGATTAATCCCGTCCATTTTTGAAGATTTATCCAATTGAATATTACATAAATTTGCTAATGTTGGCAACATATCTACGTGAGCAGTCAACTCACTAATATCTTTACCACCTTCAATTTTTCCGTTTGGCCATCTAATAAAAAATGGTACTCTATGTCCTCCTTCAGTTTTAGTACCTTTTTTGCCTCTAAAGCCTTTATTATAACCTAATTTACCATCTTTGCTAACTCCATTTCCTGAACCATTATCTGTCATAAAAATTAAAATGGTATTATCCGCCAGCCCTTCTTTTTTCAAAAATGCATCGAACTTTCCAAAATTCTCATCTATGTTAGCTATCATTCCGTAAAAATTAGCACTTGGTATATTTTTACTTTCTAATTTTCTATACGGTTCAGCATATTTTTCAGCAACAATTAAAGGGCTATGCGGCGCATTTGTTGATAAGTAAATAAAGAATGGTTTTTCTTTTGATTTTTTAATAAACTTAATTGCTTCTTCAAACCAAACATCGGTACAATAGCCATTAAATTGTTTTGGTTCATTATTTACAAAATACACATCATTAAAATAACTATTCCCCCAATAATCAGACAATTCACCAACTCCACCTGCTTTATGCTGAACCACCTCATCAAAACCAACATCTGTTGGTCTAACTGGATAATTATCACCTAAATGCCATTTTCCAAACATAGCCGTTTTATAACCACTTTGTTTAAAAACGCTTGCCATAGTTTGTGTTCCTTCACTCAATGCATCTCTACCCTTATAGGTAGCCCAAACACCATTATTTATTGGATATTTACCTGTTATAATTGCACTACGAGTTGGTGCACACAACGGACTTACATGAAAATCTGTTAACCGAACAGATTCTTTATAAAACGAATCGATATTTGGTGTTTTAATCCAAGGATTTCCTTGACATCCAAGATCTCCAACACCCTGATCATCTGTTAAAATAATTATTACGTTTGGTTGCGATTTATTAATTAATTGGGCTTGAACAGTTAAAACCTGAATAAAAATCACACAAGCAGCAATAAGATATTTTTTCATTTTATGTTGAAATTATTTAATTCTTAATTTTTCAGTTTGATCGTTTATTTTCTTTTTTTGTTTAGCTGTTAAATTTTGTTTGAAATAGAAATCAGGACCATACATTACTCTTGGTTCTTTCATAATAGGATCATTAACATCTCTACTTAAATCACAATCAAAACGAGCTAACATTGAGTGAAACTGACCTTTACCTCCAAGATTAATAAAGTGAGATAACCCCCAAGTTATTCCTCTACCATCTTTAGTATCTGTAAATGCATCAGGTACAAATGGTGCGGCAGCATAAGGCATTAGTTCAGAAATAGCAGCTATTTCAAAATTAACTCCATCTTCAGCATATTGCACTGTATTATGCTCATTACCATCTTTATAAACTAATGCTGCAATTCCTGTTTTAAAAGGAAACAATGAAGTTTCGTGACCTGAATTTATTACAGGGTTTAAAGGGTGTTTTGTAAATGGTCCCAACGGATTATCGGCTGTTGCTAAGCCTTGCATACGAATCCAATCTCCTTTTTGACCAAAATCTGATTTATAGTATAAATAAATCTTTCCATTATGTACTAGTGGATATGGATCGTGAATTGAGAATTGATCCCAAGCTCCTTCTGGCCCATTTGGAATTACAATTTTATTATAAGGTGTCCAAGGTCCATCTGGTGAATCTGCATATGAAACAGCAACAGGACAATCGTCTCCACGCTTTCCGCTAGCTTCCATAAATCCCTGATAGTATAAATAATATTTACCTTTCCACTTTAAAATATCAGTAGTAGTAACTGCTCTCCAACCAACTATTGGTTTTTCAGGCCTTTTAATTGCAACACCTTGCTCTTCCCAAGTAAATCCGTCTTCACTAGTTGCGTACCAAATTTCTGCTAAATCCCAATCTGATGATGGAATTACATCTGTACATTTATCTGCTCCGCGTGGTGGTGTTGGCGTATTTCTGTAGGTATACCAAACATAATACTTCCCATTTTCAAAAATCACTTTTGAAGGATCTCTTCTTGAAATTGTACCATCGTGATTGTTATAATCAAAACCTTTTAATTCAGTGTATTTAAATTGAGAAAACAACTCATTATCTTGAGGTTTTGGAGCTGGATACGCATCGTACAATCTGTTTAATGCTGCACTCAATTCCATATCAGGTTTTTCTTCTGGAAGTTTTTGAGGAAATGAAGTTAATGTTTTCTTTTCTGGTTTTTCATCTTTAACTTCTGTTTTACAAGAAAACAGTGAAGCTACCAGAACAATTATTAAAACTTGCTTGAGATTAAACATATTACTATACATAATTTAATATTGAAATTTGATTTATTAGAATTAAAAACTACTTTAAATTTAAGTTATCTATTTTATTCTCTCAAAGCTAACGATTAACATTTTTTTGACAAAAAAATACACCTAGATATTATATGATGCAAAATATTTTTAAAAGAATTACAACTAGACATAACTTTAATAAACCTTCAAAATTTAAGAACTTTTAATTCACAAAAACTAACAATTGTGTGTTTCTCTAAAAAGCAACAAATTGAGTTATAATTTGGTTACTAAATTAAATAACCTTCAGCCAAAACTTTAAAGAAAAGATAGACCAAAGGTTATTTACTAAACCAAACTATTATTTTTAACCAATCGCATCAAAAGTACTTAATAAAAAATCAAACACAGAAAATTACAAGTACACAAACATTATACAATCACATTTTTTTCGTAATTTTAATTTTTTAAATCTAATTCACAATTGGCAACTAATTTTTGAATTACAAAACCCAACAAACATTGAATATCAAACAAATACTAGTAATATTTTTTACTCTTTTTCTATTTTCAAACTCTATAGAGGCTCAAAAAAAAGAAAATAAAATAAAATCAGACTCCATAAATTATTATACAAACAAAGTATCTGTCGCAATAAAACAAAGTAAACAATTTCCATGGAAATCATACAGAGAATTAAAATCAAGCCTCCATTTTTTTAAAAAAATTGGCAATCAAAAAAAGATTTTTCAATGTTTAACAAACATGTCCGACATAAAAAAGTCTAGTGGTAAACTAGGCCAAGCATTTGATCATTTATGGGAAGCTTTGTATTTTGTAAAACAAACAAACAAAAGTTCAAACAAAGCAACTATTCACCGAAAACTTTCTGCTCTTTATGACACCTTCAATAAAGGAGAAGAATCTCTTTACCATTTAGAACGAGCTTTACATTTTTCAAAAGAAATAATGTTTGAAAATGATCAAAACGCTCAACAATTAAATTCAAACTACTTAAATCTAGCAATTCGACAACGAAAGTCTGGAAATTTTAGAAAAGCACAAAGGTATTTAGATTCTTGTGTTGTTACGGAAAAACTTGTCAAAAACAATAGTTATATACTTTCAAATATTGAATTAGAAAGAAGCTTTTTAATGATTGAAAGTGGAAACCTTAAAAAAGCATATGAGTTACTTTACAACTCTAAGGCTAAGGTTAAACAAAATGAATTAGGTAAAAAAATACGTATATATCAATATCTAGGAGAACTTAAAAGTGCCGACAAACAACTAGATAGCTCCATATATTATTTCGAGCAAAGTTTAAACTTAATGGATAGCTTAAACTTAACCAAAGCCAACACATCTTATGTATTATCTAGATTATCTAAAGCCTATATCAAAAAAAATAAAACTAAAAAGGCCTATAACTATTTGATAAGAAAAAACTCGATTACTGATAGCATTATGAAACATAAAAACAATGCTTTTAGTGAATTAATTGAAATTAAAAACACTCATTTAGAATCTTTACTTGAAAAAGAAAACCTGTTAAACGAACAAAATCTTGTTATTAAAGAAAGTAAGGAAACACAGCTTCGATTAAAAATTATTTTAGGTTTCGTCCTAATTTTAGGAATAATACTATTCTGGGTTTCTAGAATACGTTTAAAACTTAAAAAGTCGTTAATTGACAAAGCTGAAACGGAATTAAAATCGAAACAAGAAAAAGAAAAAGGCGAAGAAGCTATAAAACTAAAAAGTAAAGAACTCACATCGTATGCTCTGCAATTAATAGATAAAGATAGTGCTATTGATGAGCTTCTAAGAATTTTGAAAGAGAAATCTCCTTCATCTTATAAATCGTTAAATTCAAAATATAAAAAAGGCGCAAAAGATTTATGGGATGAATTTAACCTTAGATTTACTGAAGTAAACTCAGATTTTTATAACCGATTAAAATTAAAACACCCAAACTTAACTGTAACTGAGCAAAAACATAGTGCTTTAATAAAGCTAAAATTTAGCACAAAAGAAATGGCTCGAATTTTAAATATTGAACCTCATAGTGTAAATATTTCTAGGTCTAGAATTCGTAAAAAACTTGGTCTTGAGCGCTCAGACAGCTTAGAAGACTACATTACTAACTTATAATATTAAATTTTCAAATACTACACTTCAGTTTACCTCAATTTATTTCGGGTTCATATAATAATTGAGTATTAATCTAATGAGATTTTGAAACAAATTCAGAATAACTGATTCAACAAAATAAAAGGGTTATTAAACAATGTTTAATAACCCTTTTTATTATTATAAATTATGAATATTTATTCCAATTCTAATTTTAAAACAGTAGCTATTTGATTATACTCCACTTCAGGCATTTTAAGTAACAACGTTTGCGGTGTAAGCTTCCAATCAATATCAATATCTGCTCCCATTAACTTAATATTTTTTATTGGTGAAGGAGGTAAATTTCTATGGAAACCACCAATTGCTCTCATTTTTATGGTTTTTCCAGCTTTGGGTACTCCTAAAAAGAAAACATACATAGATTTCTTGTCTTTAGCAACCGTATAACGAACATCATTTGCAGTATATTTAACTTTTGCTGATTGACCATCGTGCGATGCATCTGTTGCATTGGCCGTTCCATAACCAAATACTTTAAACGGACGTGTACCATAAACAGCTTCACCATGAATTTTCATCCAAGCTCCAATTTCTTTTAAAATATCGCGTTGCTCTTTATTAATAACTCCATCAGCTCTAGGTGAAATATTAAGTAATACTGTTCCGTTTTTACTCCACACATCAATCATATTACGGACTACCAATGCAGCATCTTTGTACGGGTGACCTTCAACATACATCCACCTACTTTGACTTAAAGTAATATCTGTCATCCAAGGCAAAGGGTAAATATCTCTGCGCCCACCTTGCTCTAAATCATCAATTCCAATTTCTAAAGGAATATCTTGATGTTTACTACAAACTACAACTTCCTGATTATTTTTAACACCACTATTGAAATGATAAGCCAACATTTCATTTATCTTGTCTTCAGGAATCATATTTAACCACGAATCATACCACAACATATCCGGATTGTATTTATCCACAACCTCTTCAACTTGGTCTAACCAATACTGGTTGAAGTCTTCAATATTTTCCCAATTTCCAAACAACTTTCTAAGCTTTGGATCTGTTGTAGCAGTTGGTAAATCTGGGTGGTAAGGATAATGACTTTGAAATCCATTTTTACCCCAATACTCAGGTTTATTTGAGTTACGTTGACCATTTCGAGCGTGATGAAAAGTTGCTAAAGTTTTTATATTACGTTTCTTAAGAGATTTAAACAACTCTCCTGTAATGTCACGTTTTGGCCCCATATCAGCAGCATTCCAAGGATTTACTTCACTATCCCACATTGCAAAACCATCGTGGTGCTGTGCAACAGGCCCTGCAAATTTAGCTCCAGTCATTTCAAATAAATCTGCCCAATCTTCAGCATCAAAATGTTCTGCAGTGAACATAGGAATAAAATCTTCGTAACCAAACTCTTCAATTGGCCCAAATTTTTCTTCGTGAAACTTATTTACCGAACTTCCTTTTATGTACATATTAGCAGGATACCAAGCACTTCCATAAGCAGGAACACTATACGGCCCCCAATGAAAATACATTCCTAATTTTGCATCAGCAAACCATTCTGGCGCTGCTTTATGCCTAGACAACGACTCAAAATTTGGTTCAAAATGAGCTACTTTTTGTTCTTCCTTATTTTGCTTTGCAGCCTTTTGCTCTGAACAAGCCAAAAGACTCCCCATCAGCACAAAAACTATAAATCGTAGTAAATTTAAATTCATTCTTTTTTCTTTTTAATTCTTTTCAAACTCTTTAACTGTTGGTAACTTTTCATCTGCTTGTTTTACCCCACGAGCACCGTTTAAACCTTCAAAATATCTTAAATAATTATGCGAACCATATTTCGCTTTTTTATCAATGGCTTCTTGTCCAATTTCTCTTAATCTAGGTAAATCAACTTTTTCATCACCAACTAATAACAAATAGTTATTTTCTGAAACTACTTTACCAGATTTGTCTTTCATTTCAATTTCTACGTGGAATTGGTCTCCTAATTTACCTGGAACTTTACACTTTAAAGTTGCATATTTTTTTGAACTGTCTTCAGCTACATTTCCAATAGTTACAATTTCTCTTTTAACTTCATTTTTATTATTGTCATAGAAAACAACTTCAGCTTTACAAGCTTTAAAGTCTTTATATAAATCGTTTACAACCCATAACTTACCTATAAAATCTTCTCCTGGCAACCAACGTCTTCTTCCGTGCTCCAAACTCACTAATAATGGTTGATAGGCTCTTTTTACATAGTCATAAGATATTTTTGGTTGCTTGTAATAATCAACAATTCCCCATTTCATATCTGGTGCAAAAGTGATATAATGACAAATACTTATAGCACTAGATTTTGGTTTTCTTCTTCGGAAATATTCCAAACCATATTGAAAAATAACACCTTGTGCAATTTGAGTAGCATCTACAAATTCTTGCATACTTCCAGTAGCCTGCGTATTTAAAGTATCGAAATTTAAGGTTCTAAACGTATCAAAATCTGTCCAATGATGTCCCCAACTTGGTCCTGGCGGCCATAATTCATCTTTTGGAATGAATTTCTTAATACTTTCAACATTAGGACACGATGAAATTGCTAATTCTGGCACCGCTGCAAAATCTTTACTATTAAAAAAACGTTCCATATTCTTTCTTCCTTCACCATAAAATAATCCATTTGCGTGAGTACTTTCTTTCGGTTTAAAACCTAATTCAACACCAATGTGGTCACTTAATGGTGAAACTGGAACATAATGTAAATCGGTATATGGTTTAACCACCTTACCTAATTCTTTCATTAAATTAAGGTTGTATAACGGATCAGAAGCTGTCATTAAAATTTCTTCTCCACCTTCAATAATAACCATACACGGATGATTTCGTAAATCTTTTACTACTGAAATAGCTTCAGAAAAAATAGCCTTTTTAAACTCTTCTGTTTTAGGCAAAGATAAACTTGCAATTGGTAAAATATCTTGCCAAACCGTAATTCCTTCACGATTACACAGCTCATAGAAATAAGGAATTTCTGTTGGATGCCATCCAAAAATTCGAAGGTTATTCATATTTGCAGCCTTTGCCAAACGGATAAATTCTTCATATTTATCATTTGTAGCTCTTCCAAAGAAAATATCTGGTGGTCCACCCCAAGTTCCTGAACGAATAAAGTGACGTTTTCCGTTTACCATAACAGTCCACGGATTTTCTACTTCGTCTTTCGTATAACCTGGATTCATTTCCATTTTTAGCTCTCTAACACCAAATAACAACTTGTCTGCATCTAACAGTTTATTATTACTTTTTACAGAAACATTGGCTATATATAAATTTTGATCACCCAAATCCCAAGGATACCATAGTTTTGCCTCTGGAATTTTTATTGAAGTTTTTAATGTGTTTGCACCAGCCGTTAACGTTTTTTTAATTGTTTTTGTATACGTTTTCGATTTGAAATTCTCTCCTTGAATTTCAATATCAATATCAACAGATGTCGCAGTACTTGTAGTATTATCAATTTCAACCTGAATATCTAAAGTTGCATCATTTTTCTTTCCTAATTTAGATTTTACGTAAATATCTTTCACTTTTGCAGCATCAAAAGCCTCTAATCGAACTGGTTTCCAAATTCCTGTTGGCACCACATCAACCCAATAGTCTCCGTGCCAAGCAGGTTTTCTTCCTGCTACCTGACTGTAACGCCTTGGAGCTGGATGTAAACGAACAGCTAAAGTATTTCTACCTCTACGTTTATATTCAAAACTTACTAAATCTGTAATATCATAAGAAAACGAAGTAAACATTCCTTCGTGCGATCCCAACATTTTTCCGTTTACAAAAACATCACAAGCATAATCAACTCCATCAAAAGTCAATTCAATGGTTTTACCTTTCATTTCCTCCGGCACATTGAAAATGTTCAAATACCACCACTCATATTCGTTTACCCATTTAGCCTTTACACTGTTTCTTCCAAAATGTGGATCTTCAATACGACCAACTCTCCATAAATCTGTAAATACATCTCCTGGAACGTGAGCTGGTGCCCAATTCAAAGCATCTCCCATATGATCGTAACTAATTTCAGGGAATTTTTCTTCTAAACCTCTACCAGGTAAAGTTCCTTGTACTTTCCAATGGAATCCACTTAAATCGTGTACTATTCTTTTTGGCGATTTCTTCTCTTGAGCTATTAACGAAATACTCATCAACAGTAGTAACCCAAATACAAATCGAATTTTTGAAATTAACCTCATTATTTTTGTTTTTTAAGTTCGTCTGTTTGCTTTTTTATACGTGCCTTTTGCTTCGCATTTAATCCGTGTTTGTACAAATATTCTGGTCTGTAATTCATATAATGATCTTTCATTTTTTGATCATCTACATCTTGACTTAAATCGCAATCAAAACGCACTAAAATAGTATGTCTCCAATTTCCACCTGCATTAATTACGTGCGAAATTCCCCAAGTAATTCCTCTACCATCTTTTGTATCTGTAAACGCATCTGGAACAAATGGACCAGCTGCTACAGGTAACATTTCTGTAATTGAGGCTATGTCAAAATTTACCCAGTCTTTTGCATATTGAATGGTATTATGTTCTTGTCCATCGCGTTGAACAATGGCTGCAACACCTTCTTTAAAAGGAAATAACGTTGTTTCGTGTCCAGAATTAATTACTGGGTTTAATGGATGTTTGGTAAAAGGACCTAAAGGATCTTCAGCAATTGCTATACCTTGCATTCTTATTTTTGAAGGTTTAAATTCAGGGCGTTTATCGAAATCTCCTTTGTAATACAAATAAATTTTTCCATCGTGCACTAATGGGTACGGATCGTGAATTGAGTATTGATCCCACGAGCCTTCTGGTCCGTTTGGAATTACAATTTTCCCAGTATGTTCCCAAGGTCCATCTGGAGAATCAGCCCAAGCTACAGAAACCGGACAAAAATCACCACGTAATCCACTTGCTTCCATAAAAGCCTGAAAGTATAAATAGTATTTTCCTTTAAATTTTAAAATATCGGTTGTGGTAACTGAACGCCAACCTGGTTGTGGTTTTGGTGGACGAGGAACGGCAACGCCTTGTTCTTCCCACGTAAAACCATCTTCTGAAGTTGCATAAAAAATATCAGACAAATCCCAATCTGCAGATGGAATTACATCTGTTGCTTCTTTTGCTCTTGACATTCCAACTGGCTTAACCGGAGATTTTCTATGTGTATACCAAACATAATATTTTCCGTTTTCAAAAATTACTTTTGATGGATCTCTACGAGTAATTGTTCCATCACCATCACTATAATCAAACCCTTTTAGTTTAGTGTATTTAAATTGCGTGTATAATTCTGAAGCTTCAGGACGAATATGTTCATAAGCATCATAATTTCTTTCTACAGCTTTACTTAAAGGTCTGTTTGGTTTTTCAGAAGGAATAAAGAATGGAAATTCTTCAGTTGAAGTCTCTTCTTTAGCTTCTTTTTGTTCCGTAGCTTGTTTTTGCTCGCAAGAGTATATTGCTAAACTTGCTATAACAATGTAAATAAGTTTTTTCATAATATTGATTAAAATTCAAAGGTTAAATCTATTTTAATTGGCTCATCATCGTTACCAAAAATCATTTCTTCGTTACTAGTTGGTCCCATTTCTCCAATTTGTTTAAATTTAGATCCAATAGGTGAAATATTTTTCACAAACGAAATATCTCCACTAGGCCATTTTGTATCATCTGAACCTCGTAATGCTTCGAAAGGTTTATCTGGAGTAAGCATACGTAAAAAAGTATGCGCATTATGGTTATATACATTAAAACCATTGTTATTATTGCCAAGTAATTGCATCCAATATAAACTTGAGAAATAACCTTTAAATTCTGGATACACATAACCAGATTCTCCTGTTATTGTATTGTTATAATCGTTTTCCCAAACTTTTAATTGAGTTCCTTTCATTCTATTTCGCCAAACTCTGTACGGCCCATCACCTAACCATTTCATACCTGCAACTTCTTTTTCTGGAAATGAAAATGTGAGACCTTTAAAGCCCTTTGTTTTACGTGTACTTCTTATTTCAACATTTAAATCTACAATACCGTTTGAATGAATTGTCCATTTAATAGATTCTCTTGTCATTTCGTTATTATCTTTCCAATCATAGTATTTTTTGTTGGCTTCAAATAAGGCTATTACTTCTACTTTTTCTTCGGAAGAATTTACATAAACAGTATCTATTTTGTTTTTACTATCTAAAATAATTGGTCCATTTGATAATGGAATCAATACTCCGTTTTTAACAACCTTTTCAATTAAACCCGTTTTTGATGAAAAAGACAAGTCTAGACTTTTTGTTGAAACTTCAATTTTTGAATCATTTATTTTTGTTGCTATTTTTCCATTACCAGAGTAACTTACCTTACCTTTATTATAACTTTTTGGAAGCTTAACAGGATACGACCACGTAAAAATTTCCATTCCGTGTTGATCTGTAGCTGTTAAATACAATGCATCAGCTGAAGTCCAATTTTGAGGTAAATCAACTTTAAAAATTCCTTTTTGCTCTGGTTTTATTGAAGGTAGATTTACATTGCTTTCTGAAATTATTTGCTCTTCTGCTGAACCTTTTGGACCATCAAACTTCACCCATTTTGCTTTTATAGTACAAGCATTCAAATTTGTGTAGTGATAGCGATTTTCAACTCTAAACTCACCATTAAAATTTTCTCTTATATAACGATCTTCAATATAAATTGGAGACCAAACTTCTTTAATTGTAAAGTAACTTCCTTCTTTTTCTCCGTAAGGACCAACAATACCATCAGGTGCGTGATTTCCATCGGCATCTAAAGCTCTATTTTTATCTGTTCTAACAACTGCTTCATCTGCAAAATCCCATAAAAATCCTCCAGCTGATAATGGTAAATCCCACATTATTTTCCAATATTCATCTAAACCGGCTCCGTGACCACCATCATACAATCCGTGTAAAAATTCAGTAGGAAATGATATTTTATCTTTTACATAACCATCATAAGCTAGTCCGTGATATGGTAAATAATGGAATGTATTTGTTTTTTTGAAAATTCCCCACGGATGAATTACCTCTCTATTTTGAATATCCCATTTAGAAAATTCATTATCCAATTCAGTATTCCATCCACTTTCATTTCCATTATCCCAAAGTACAATTGATGGATGATTGACATCTCTAACTACTGTTTCTTTAACCAATTTTTTTCCAACTTTGGTATCTAAATACGGTGTGTGCCAAGTACAAAGCTCATCAAGTACAAATAACCCTAAAGAATCACAAGCCTCTAAAAAGTGAACATCTGGTGGATAATGTGACATACGAACGGCATTCATATTCATATCCTTCATCATTTTAATATGCTCAATACTCAATGCTTTTGAAGTTGTACGTCCAGATTCTGGATGAAACGAATGACGATTTACACCTTTAAACTTAATACGTTGGTTGTTTACATAAATTCCGTCTCCCTCTCTAACTTCAACCGTTCTAAACCCTATTTTTTGAATATAAGTATGAAGATTTTTCCCATTTTTATCTAATAAACTAAAATGTAATTGATACATCACAGGTTTTTCAGGATTCCAAGATTTTATATCTGAAGCTTTGGCTGAAACTGTCCATATTCCTTTTTCTTTAGCCAATTGCTCTACATTTAAAACTTTTATTTTCTCTCCTTTAGCATTCGCTAAAACAATTTTAGTTTCTACGGCTTTTTTTGATTTTGTAAACAGCTCTGCCTTAATTGTTCCATCTGCTTTAGCATCCACAGCAACGCGTTCAATATGCTCTTTCGGAAAGGCTTGTAAATAAACAGGACGGTAAATTCCTCCGAAAATCCAGAAATCTGTATTACGTTCAGCACTATTAATAGATTTGTTTGATGACATTTTGTGCACCTTCACTTCTACTAAATTCTCTGTTCCATATTTTAATAATTTTGTAATGGAATATTTGAATTCATAAAAAGCTCCTTGATGAATTTCTCCAGCTAATTTTCCGTTTATTTTTACTTCAGCATCCGTCATAACGCCTTCAAAAACAATTTTCACTTCTTTATTTTTCCACGCTTTTGAAACTATAAATTTGTGTTTATATAAACCATATTCATCGTGATACTCTTTTGGTATTTTATAATCACGTCCGTAATTGTAATTTCCAAAACCTTGTAACTCCCAACAAGAAGGCACCCCAATTTTAGTCCATTTTTTACTGTTCATTCCATCTGAACAATAAAAATCCCATTCAACCAAATTGTCTTTATCTGTACCAGACAAATATTGAGTTTCTATTAAATTTTGAGCCAAAACAACTTCTGAATTACTGAATAGAAAAGCAACTATTAGAAGTGTAAATATTTTATAATATTTCATTTTTTATCAATTAAAATTCAAATGTTAAATCAAGAACTATAGGTTTGTCATCGTTACCAAAATAGTGTTCTTTATTTCCTTGTGGACCTGTACTTTCTGGGAACTGAAATTTTGTACCAATTCCTGGAATATTCATTACAAATGAAATATCACCTTTTGGAAATTCAGGATGTGTTTTTCCTTTTTTATTTTCTTTTGGTTCTTGCGGAGTTAGCATTCGCAAATACGTGTGTGGCGTTTTGCAATACACTGTAAATCCGTTATTGTTATTTCCTTTTACTTTTGACCAATATAAACTTGAAAAGAACCCTTTAAATTCAGGATACACAAAACCAGATTCTCCTGTTACGGTGTTGTTATAATCGTTTTCCCAAACTTGAAATTTTGTTCCTTTCATTCTATTTCTCCAAACTCTGTATGGGCCATCACCCAACCATTTCATACCAGCAACTTCTTCTTCTGGAAAAGAAAACGTTATTCCTCTAAATCCTTTTAAATTTCTAAATCCTTTAAACTCAACTTTTAAATCTAATAATCCGTTAGAATGAACGGTCCATTTGATAATATCTGAACGTTTTTCTTTGATAGTTGACCAAGCTGGCATCCATTTTTTCTCTTCAAAAGTTACTTGAATTTCGGTTTTACCATCAAGTTCTTTTACACTAACATCAATGATTTTATCCTTCTGATTTAAAATAATTGGGCCATTATTTAATGGAATTATTTTGTTTCCTTTTTTAACTTCTGTAAGCAAACCGTTCTCTTCTGAAAATGAATACATAATTCCATTTGCTTCAACTTTAATAATTTTATTGGTGGTTTCAGTTTTAACACTTCCTTCTGTTGAATAATCAATTTTTGAGTTACTTACTTCTTTTGGCTTAGCTACTGGATATGTCCACGTAAAAATTTCCATTCCGTGAGCATCGATTGCTGTTAAATGCAACGCATCAGCAGACTGCCAATTTTGAGGCTTTTCAACTTTAAAAGTTCCTTTTTCTAAAGGCTCTAAACTTGGAAGCATCACTTTATTTTCATCTAATATTGTTGTTTTCAATCCCTCGTTTGGAGCTTCAAACTTTACCCATTTAGCGGTCATTGTACATTCTTCTAAATTGGTGTAATGGTAACGGTTTTCAATTCTAAAAACTCCATTAAAATCATTTCTAATAAAACGATTTTCGATATAGATTGGCGACCAAATTTCTTTAATTGTGAAGTAACTTCCTTCTTTTTCACCGTAAGGTCCAACTATTCCATCAGGAGCTTTATTTCCTTGTAAATCAATCTCATTATTTCGGTCAGTTCGCTCAATACCTTCATCGGCAAAATCCCAAAGAAAACCTCCAGCACTTAAAGGTAAATTCCACATTACATTCCAATAATCATCCAATCCTGCACCGTGACCACCATCGTATAATCCGTGCAAAAATTCTGTTGGAAATAAAATTTTATCTTTTGTATAAGCATCGTTAATTAACGAGTGATAATGGCTATAATGTATGGTATTTGTTTTTTTGTAAATACTCCAAGGGTGAATTACTTCTCTGTTTTGAATATCCCATTTTGCGTAATCATCATCCACTTCAGGATTCCAACCTTGCTCATTTCCATTTGCCCACAATAAAACTGATGGATGATTTACATCACGAACCACCGTTTCTTTTACAATTTTACGAGCAACTTTAGTGTCTAGCATTGGATTGTGCCACGTGCAAATTTCATCGATAACAAATAACCCAATTGAATCACATACTTCTAAAAAATGAGTATCTGGCGGATAATGAGCCATACGAACCGCATTCATATTCATATCTTTCATCATTTTTGCGTGCTCAATGCTTAATGCTTTTGATGTTGTTCGTCCAGATTTTGGATGAAATGAATGACGATTTACACCTTTGAATTTTATACGTTCACCGTTTACATAAATTCCATCACCTTCTAAAACTTCAACGGTTCTAAATCCAATTCGTTTATTTATTTGATGAAGAATATTTCCTTTCTTATCCAACAAATCAAATTGTAACACATATAAGTTTGGCTGTTCTGGATTCCAAGTTTTTACATTGTTTGCTATTCCTGAAATTTTAAACTTTCCTATTTCTTTTTGAATATTTTCTACTCTAATATCTTGAAGTTTCTTTCCTTTTAAATCGAATAAAGACAATTGAACTTTATCTGCCTTTTTTGAATCTATAAAAACATCTGAAATAATGTTTCCATCTGCTTTTGCGTCTATTGCAACTCTATCAATATTGTCTTTAGGTGAAATAGTTAAATAAACTGGACGATAAATTCCTCCAAAAATCCAAAAATCAGCCACACGCTCTGCGTGATTGATAGATTCGTTTGCTGAAATTTTATTTACTTTTACTTCTAATAGGTTTTCTTTTCCGTATTTCAACAATTTTGAAATGGTATAATTAAATTCATAAAAAGAACCTTGATGAATTTCTCCTGCCAATTTTCCATTTATTTTCACTTCAGCATCCGTCATTACACCTTCAAAAACAAGTTTTACGTCTTTGTTTTTCCAGTTGTTTGGCACATTAAAAGTATGCTTATACAATCCAAACTCTTTGGCTCTGTTTTTTTCATCATCACTTCCATAATTGTAGTTTCCAAAACCTTGCTGTTCCCAACAAGATGGAACACCTATTTTGACCCATTCACCGCTTTTTCGTCCTTCCGAACAATAAAAATCCCAATCAACAAGATTGTCTTTGTCAGTTCCAGATAAATATTGAATTTGGGTTTCGTGTTTACCTTGTGCATTTCCTAACTGAGTTGAAATCACAACTAGTATTAGCAGAACTATTTTTAAAACTTTCATACTTCGATATTTAAAATTTGAAATAATTTTTTGCGTTGTTATAGCAAATATCTTTTACCATATTGCTTAATAATTCCATGTCATTTGGTATTAATCCGTTCTCTACATCATTACCTAAAAGGTTACATAAAATTCTTCTGAAATAGTCGTGACGAGAATAGGATATAAAACAACGCGAATCAGTTAACATTCCAACAAAACGACTTAACAAACCAAGGTTTGACAAGGCATTCATTTGGCTTTCCATACCTGATTTTTGATCTAAAAACCACCAACCTGAACCAAATTGAATTTTCCCAGGAATTGAACCATCTTGAAAATTCCCAATCATTGTAGCAACTACTTCGTTTTGAGCAGGATTTAAATTGTAAATAATTGTTTTTGCTAATTTATCTTCTAAATCTAAACCATTTAAAAATTTAGACATTGAAGCTACACTATTAATATCGTGGATAGAATCGAAACCTGTGTCTGGCCCTAATTTTGATAATAATCGAGTATTATTATTTCTAATAGCTCCATAATGAAATTGTTGTGTCCAACCTTTTTTATGATCCATTAACCCAAACTCATACAACATAGCAGATTTGAACTTTAAAATTTCTTCTGAATCTAATTCGATTCCAGATCTAATTTTGAAAAAGATTGTTCTTATTTCAGTTGCTTCATAATCTTCAGCATAAAAAGATTCTATTCCGTGATCTGATAATCTACAGCCAACTTCATGGAAAAAGTCGTGACGAGCATTTAAAGCTTCCAATAAATCTTCAAAAGAACTAATGTAAATACCCGAAACATCAGATAATTTCACCATATATTCATTAAAAGCTTCAGCGTCTTCTACCGCCATTGCCATATCTGGTCTCCAAGTAGGAAGTACTTTTATGTCACAATCACTTTTAGCAATTTGAATATGATATTCTAAAGAATCGGTTGGATCATCTGTAGTACAAACTACTTCAACATTCTTCATTTTCATTAAACCTTGAGGCTTATAAGCTTCTGTTTTCAATTTTTCATTAGCCAAATCCCAAACTTCTTTTGCTGTATTTTTATTTAATATTCCTTCAAAACCAAAATACATTTTCAACTCCATATGTGTCCAATGGTATAATGGGTTTCTTAAAGTATAAGGAACAGTTTCTGCCCACTTTTCGAACTTCTCCCAATCCGTTGCGTTACCTGTGCAATATCTTTCATCTACACCATTGGTTCGCATAGCCCTCCATTTATAATGATCTCCATACAACCATAAATCTGTTAAATTGTTGAAGTTTTTATTTTCAGCAATCTGTTTTGGACTTAAATGACAGTGATAATCTATAATTGGCATTTTTACAGCACTATTTTGAAATAAATCAATAGCTGTTTCAGTTTCAAGAATAAAGTTTTTATCCAAAAATGGTTTCATTTTGTCTTCCTTATTAATTATTAAAAATTCTCTACTCAAATATATTTATAAAGATTATATTTAATAACTTTAACGCATCTTTAACGGTACCTATAACGGTTAATGATGGCTTGTATAAAGCTGAATACCTAACAACTATAAAATGATTAACGCAAAACTTACAACTACTCAAAAACAAGAAATTGTTACTAAAATAAGAGAAAGTAACACCTTTAAAAAGGCTTCAACAAGTAATGCTTTATTGCAATATTTAAATGAAGCTACATTGAAAGGTGTAAATTTAAAGGAAAGTGTTATAGATATAGAATTCTTCGGCAGCAAAGAAGTTTCAGACAAAAACAACCCCAGAGTACGAGTTAACATTTACAATCTTCGAAAAAAAATTGCTCAATATTATGAGAATGAAGGTAAAGATGACGTTTGGCATTTAACTATTGACAAAGGACAATATGAAGTTCGATTTTTCAAAAAACAATTAAGCAAACAACTAGTAAAAAGAATTAAATGGGTTCATATAATTCCTTATGTTGCTCTGGTAATTACATTATTTGCTCTTATTTTTACAAACACATCTCCTAAAACACCAACTATCTGGAAATCAATTATAAATAAAGAGAAACCAACAAATTTATTTATAGGAGACCATTTTGGTATTGCCGGGAATACTATTACTGGTGGAGTTGGATGGACGAGAGACTTCAATATAAATAGCGTTAACGAATTTTATGAATTACTTGAAAAAAAGCCACAATTAAAAGTGTCTCAAAAACCTGCAAATTACACCTATACTACTAGAATGGCAGCACTGGCAACTCAACAGTTTGAAAGATTATTTCAACATTACAATCAAGATTTACCAATTCGTTTTTCTACATTAACTTCCATTTCTGAAATAAAAGAAGGGAATGCAATTTATGCTGGTCCAATTAAAAATAATAATCAATTTATTCATTTTTTTAATGAAGGAAACCCTTATTTTGAAATTAAAAATAATAAGCTATACTTTCATAACCACACTGAACGAAAGGACACTATATTCAATCTAAAAACTACTGAAATAAATGAAGAATATGCAATAGTTTCAAGATATGCAGGGATAGAAAACACGGAACATTTTGTGTTTTTCTCAGATCACGATATAGGTGTAAGCGCAACTTCAGAATTATTCACAAATTTGGATAGTATTGAAAAGTTTACAAACACCCATCTAAAAGATAAATCTCACTTTACTGCATTATTTAAAGTAAAAGGACAAAACAGAACAAACACAGATATTAAACTAGAAATGGCAGTAGGTTTTTAAACCAACTGCCATTTTATACTTTATAAATCAATTTCTTTATTTCACTAATCTATTGTTTGAAAACTTCCCCACCAATTATTTTTAGGATCAAAATCTGGTGATAAATATGCTTTACGTTGTTTTTCTAAACTTTGTAGTTTTTTAGTTGCCATTTTATTTAAATGTTTGGCTTCTAACTCTGCATTATACAATGGATCTTTTTTAGGAAAATTTGCTCCAACTTCTTTTAAATAATCGAACAATTCTGTTTTTAATGAAGCTACTAATTCTGAATTCTCTTTTGAAACTTCATTCATTTCACTTAAATCATTTTTCAAGTTGAATAGTTCATTTCTGCCATCTTCGTAATAATGAATCAATTTCCAATCACCTTTTCTAATAATTGAAGAAGGCTCTCCACCTTGATTTCCGTAGTGTGGATAATGCCAAATAAGTGGGCGCTCATTAATAGTTTCACCTTTTAAAAGCGGTAACAAACTTACACCATCTAAATGCTCCTCAGGCTTTAATTTAGCTCCAACCAAATCTAACAATGTTGGATAAAAATCTGCTCCAGAAACTGGTGTATTATTTTCTTCAATCCTTTTTTCTAACCAAGGAACTTTTATAAAATATGGCTCTCTAATTCCACCTTCATATTGATAACCTTTACCCCCTCTTAATGGCAAGTTTGAAGTAGAATAAGCATCACCAGCAGAAACTCCACCATTATCTGAAGTAAAAACAACAATGGTATTTTTATCTAAACCTAAATCTTTTAATCCTTTAAGCACAACTCCAACTGCATCATCCATTGTTTCAACCAAACCTGCGTATACTGGATTGTCTTGAGTTTCTCTCATTGGGAAAAATTTCTTCATTTTAAAAGAGCTTTCAGCAATTCCATTCTTTTCCGCTTTCTTACGGTATTTTTCCCATTTTTCTTTTGAAGTTTGAATTGGACCGTGAACAGCATAAAACGACAAATAAGCAAAGAACTTTTCGTCTTTATTAGCTTTCATAAAATCTACTGTTTCTTTAGCCAAACGCATACTTAAACTCTCACCATCTTCTCCATCTTTTAAATTTGGATTGCTATATGGTGAATAATAACCTCCTCGAGGTCCACCAGCATCCCAACCACCTTTATTAATATCAAAACCGTGATCTTCTGGCCACGAACCTTTCTCACCTAAATGCCATTTTCCAGCAAAAAACGTAGCATAACCTTCTTCTTTTAGAGCTTCAGGCAACGTAACATCTTTATGCGCCAAATTGTGCTTATAACTTGCAGGCATTAATTTTGAAAATCTTTTTTTCTCTCTCCATTTTTCACCTTCACGAGCTCCAATCCAATCCGTAATTCCGTGGCGTGCCGGAAATTTACCGTTCATAATACTTGCTCTTGAAGGGCTACACACTTGGCAATTGGCATAACCATTACTAAAAACAGTTCCGCTTTTTGCTATGGCATCAATATTTGGAGTTTCATAAAAACTATCGTTTCTAAAACTCATATCATTGTAACCATAATCATCTGCAAGAATGAATAAAATGTTTTTCTTTTCTGGTTCAGATGTTTTCTTCTCTACTTTTTTATCTGTATTACACGATACAAATAAGGCAAAAACTAGAGTTAGAAGTGAAATTATTTTTTTCATATTTTTTATTTTTCAATGTTATTATATTCAATTGGAATGGCAATATTTCCATTTACATTATTATCGTAAACTGCTACATAAATCATTGTTGGCTGTCCTTTTTCATTGGTTAAAACAAACGGACGTTCTACACGTTTTGGTTTCCAAAGAGTTCCATCCGAAAGTACAAATTCTTTCTTCATAAAAACGCTTCTTTCATCTTGTTGCCAATCGAATCCATTTTCAGAATTAAACAACGCCAAATCCTTTTTTCCCATAACGTGACAAACCATATAATACTTATTCATTACTTGATCAAACCACATACAAGCATCTTCTGTTTGGGCTTCGGCATATACAGGTTTCTTTTTAAAAACAAAAGGCCCTTCAGCATTTTTAGAACTACCTACCAACTGAATTCTAAAAGGTTTTTCGTGCTTTAAATCATCACCTTTCATAATCATTAAGTATTTACCGTCTTTGTGAATTACTGCTGGATTTACTGCAATTTTTTTAAACTTTACATTATCAGGTTCAACCACCACTTTTTCTGAACGCACAAATGGACCAGAAGGATTTTCAGCTACCGCAACACCAATTCGTTGACTATCACGTATAGGTTTTCTATTTTCATTAAACCAATCTTCGTTTGGATACTCAATTTTATCTTTCTTAAGCAACCCTTTAATATCATTTGCTATGTAATACAAACATATTTTTCCTTCAGCAATGGTAGCATACGGATTATGAGAATTGTTTAAATCCCAACCTGTTGTTTTTTGATCTTCTAAAACCACATTCACAAACTTAAAAGGCCCTTCTGGAGTATCTGATACTGCATGTGCAATTTCACAATTTGTCATCCAACCTTTATGTTCATATTTTTTATTCCAACGAGAATAATATGCATGGTATTTTCCTTCCCATTTAACTACACTCAATCCCCAAACAAATTTATCTGGCTCCACCAATACTTGTTTTGTTGTTTGGTTATTCTGAAAACTTGCAACAGTTTCTGGTGAAATTGGTGTAAAGCCTAAATTTTTATAATCTTTTATTTCTGAAGTAGTTTTTACACCACAAGAAAATAACATTATACAAGCTACTATTACTAATATGTAATTTTTAGTCATAATTTATTTATTCTGCAATTAGCTTTGAAAAGCCAATTAATAATTTTCCATTTTTTGTTTTCCCTAATAATTTTCCAGCAAAATTAACATCCGTAATTCCATTACCTTCACCGTTAAAAATTAGAATTAAATCTTTTCCTTTTTTCTTCGTTTTTAAAATTTTAGAACCTCTTCCAAAATTCACTTCTTCTGAAGCTCCATATCTTAAGGAAGACAAATCAATATCCTTTTGAGCATTAAATTCATCTTCACTTTTAATTAAAATTTTAATGTTTTTTGTATGCTTATTTATAGGTTTTTTATTCAGCATTTTAATTCGCTTATGCAAAACCAAAGGCATAATAATATTTTTTGAATTGTGCTTATCTTTAGCTAAATCATCTCTTTTAGGAACATCAATAACCGCCAAAGACAAATGTGTTGCCCTTCCAAATTCATCTTGTAAAACGTGTGGACGTTCTAACTTATACCAATGTGTTTGCGTACCATCTTCATATGAAGTATCGTGTGGTGTATAAGCAGTTCCTGGATTGAACTTCCAATGAATTCCATCAGGAGAACGTAAATAAATGGCTCTATAATCCCAAAAGGCATTAATCATCATATGAAATTGAACATCATCTTTCCAAAGTACGGGATCTTCATAACCTGAATTACGATATTTTTCTGGAATAATTGGATTGTGTCTAATCTCTTTTGAAACTATTTTATATGGACCTAAAGGATCAGTTCCTTCACTTATCATCATTCCTCCAGCCTTGGTAACAAATAAAAAACGACCATCAGTTAGATGAACACCTGATAGATTTCTTTCAAACCTATACATTCTTTCAGGGTCTTCTAAATTGGTGTTTTTATCCACTTGCATCACTCCCAAACGTTTCCATGGTCCAGCCATCGAATTTGAAGTAAACAACGTTGCTTCCCAGTCAATTAGAGAATACAACATATATGTTCCATCATTCAATAAAATTATATCTGGATTGTGCCCTAAACCATTATGAAAATCATAAGCAATCTCTTTTTTTACTTTATAAGGTCCAATTGGATTGTCTGCAACTGTATAAGCTACTGTAGAAAATGGCCATTCCCAATGTCCTTTTGTAGCATTTGCTGGCCAACGTGTAACATTCATATGGTATTTACCATCTTTATCTTTAACAGGTCTTCCTCCCCAATAACTCCATTCTGGATCTTCAATTCCGTTATTTGGATCACGAGGAATAACTCCATCTGCTCCCCAAATATCAGAACGCAATTTATCTGTAATTGGCATTGGTAAAATTAAATCGCTAAACGAAGTTCCAAAAACTGCTTTTACCTTTGCTTTTATTGGTTTTGAAGGGTTGCTTTTATTCCCGCTAAAATCGTGTGCAAAAACAACATATGTATTTTCAATATCCTTAACTGGTGTAAAATCTACAAACCTATTCTTTGTGACATCGTGAGCAATTTGACGCAAATTATTTCCTTTTGAATCGCTTCTGTATACCGAATAATTCTTTACATCCCTATCAACACTTTTTTTCCAAGTGATTTCAACCTCTGTATCAAAAACTTTTACAGAAAGATTTGTTGGTGGTGCTGGAGCTACTTTATCAATTTTAGTAATGGTTACAACTGGTGATTTGGACGATTCTTTTTCACCAATTCTTGTTACCAAATAATGATATTGCTTACCATTAATTAAACTCGAATCTGTATAACTGAAAGCTTTTACATTTTCTGCTAGTTTTTTATAGGTATTTCTTAGTTTTTCTCCGCGGTAAACGTTATATGTTATTCCTTCGGAATGTTTATTATCTATCCAATTCAACTGAATTCCTTCAGAAACAATACTTGCATTTAATTTTTCAGGACCGTTGGTTTCAGGGTTTTGAACGCTAATATTCACATAGTTCAAAAATACCTTTACACCATCATTTGAATACAACGTAGCTCTGACAAAAGGCATTCCTTGTTCAGCATCTTTTTTAGTAATTGTATAAGTCCCGCTAAATTCTTGAACTAATAGATCACCACCTTTAATTGCTTTTTTTTCAGCCAAAACTCTTTCATTTTTACCAAAAACTAAACTAATTGTAATTTTTGCATTGCAATCATATTCGGAATCTGCACCAAAACTCCAGTTTAATACATCACCTACTCTTGGTTTAGAATATTCAGAAATATTATCCAACACAATAGATTCTATTATCCCAACTGGAACAGAACTATACATTCTTCCTTGAAACAATGCCATTCGGTTATCTCCTGTATGTTCATCTGCACCATGGCTACAAGTCCATTTTGGAGATTGAAAGCCCTTTCTCCAAGAATATGCTTTTACCTGCTCAAAATTACCGTCGTTTACATTTTTATGAGGAGAGTTATCTCCCAATAAAGCAATTTGTGCTTGTAAAACTGGTATAAAACCAATTGTACAAGCACAAATTAATATGAAATTTTTTAATTTCATTTTTAGCATCTTTTAATGAATATCTACGTCATACTGAATTTATTTCAGCATCTCATAGTTTTAATGTTGTTAACCTTCTTTATGAGACCCTGAAACAAGTTCAGGGTGACGATATCCAACATAAATTATTTAGTTTCTACAACAACTACAGCGCTTTTTAATCGTTTAGATTTAGCTGTTAATGTTATTTTTCCTGATGTTTTTGAAGACTTTAAAATTGCTAAACACATTCCACTAAATGCTTTTCTATGATTTGCTTGAAAAGACTCTAAACTAATTTGATTTCCATTATCAACTCCAACCAATTCTCCTGCACCTTTTACAGAGAAGTTTACCAAGTTTGTTGCATTAGGACATAAATTTCCGTTTTTATCTTCAATTCTAACAGTTACATAGGCCAAATCTTCACCATTTGCATTAATTTCTCTTCTATCAACTTTTAAGCTAACTTTTGCAGGTTTACCAGCTGTATTAATTTGTTTTTCTAATACTTGCTTTCCATCTTTATAACCAACTACTTTTATGTTCCCTGCTTGGTAAGGCACATTCCAAGATAAACGGTATTTTGATTGAAATGAGTCACCTTCATATCTAGAAAATTTCACTATTAATTCGGTCAAATCTTTTCCTTTCACTTTTTTACCCATTGATTTTCCGTTCACAAAAAGTTCTGCTTCATCACAGTTTGTATAACAATAAACCGGAATATCTTGTCCTTCCATTCCTTTCCAGTTCCAATGTGGTAATAAGTGAATCATTGGCTTTGAAGTCCACTGACTTTGATATAAATAGAATCTATCTTTAGGGAAACCACATAAATCTACAGCTCCAAAATATGAACTTTTTGATGGCCAGTGACCGTTCCAATATCCATTTGTTGAGTTGTCTTTACCTCCATAAGGCGTTGGCTCTCCTAAATAATCAAATCCAGTCCAAATAAACTCACCCATAATGTTTGGATTTTGTTCTTGAAAATGGAATTCTACATCTGGTGGATATGCCCAAGGTGGGCCAATTAAATCGTAACTTGTTACGTGCAAAGATTCGTGTGTGGTGTATTTTTCAATTGGTAAATGATATACACCTCTACTGCTTGTACAACTTGAAGTTTCTGAACCATATAAAGCTAATTGTGGATATGTTTCGTGAATGTAACCGTATTTTGTAGGCTTGTAATTAATTCCTGCAATATCAGATTGCGCTGCAAAATTCATTTTATAAGGCGCTTCAAAATTGTTCATTCCTAATGTTGTAGGACGCGTTGGATCTACTTCTTTACAGTAATTACTCAACATTCTTGCAACTTTCCAACCTTCTTTTTTGTTGTGTTGTTCATGAATTTCATTTCCTGTACTCCACATAATAATTGATGGGTGATTTCTATCTCTTTTCACCATATCTTTAATATCACGCTCGGCCCATTCATTAAAAAATACATTGTATCCATTTGGAACTTTTGCTTCAGCCCAAACATCAAAAGCTTCATCTAAAACTAATAAACCTAACTCATCACATACTTCTAAAAATTCTCTTGAAGGTGGATTATGACTTGTACGGATTGCATTTACACCCATACTTTTCATAATTTGTAATTTACGTTCATCAGCTCTTTTGTAAACGGCAGAACCTAATGACCCATTATCGTGATGTAAACAAACACCGTTAAATCGAATTTTCTTCCCGTTTAAGAAAAATCCTTCAGTAGAAAATGAAATAGCTCTAATTCCGAAGGTTGAATTGTACGTATCAATTACTTTTCCATTTTTTGAAACCGTAGTAACGGCTTTGTAAATACTTGGATTTTCAGTATCCCAAATTTTAGGGTTTTTCACATTTACGTAAGTTCCAGAAACCTCTTTCGAATTTGCCTTCACCGTAATTTCATCTTCAATTGAAGCTGCTAATTTCCCTTCAGGTGAAAAATACTCTTGTTTCACTACAACTTTAGCGTCTTTATTACTTGTGTTTACAACAGTTGTTTCATTTTGAACAACTCCTAGTTTTTCTGAAACTGTTGGAGTTGTAATATATGCTCCCCATTGTTCAACGTGTACTGGGTTGTCAATTTTTAACCAAACTGAACGATATAAACCTGCTCCTGGATACCAACGAGAAGATAAATCTTGTGGACGTAAACGCACAGCCACTACATTATCTGAACCATCGTATTTTAAATAGTTACTAATATCGAATTCAAAACCAATATAACCGTAAGGTCTGTTACCTACAAATTCTCCATTTACCCATATATGAGCATCATACATTGCTCCTTCAAACTCCATTCTAACAACTTTTCCTTTTGCTGATGCTTCCATTTTAAAGTTTTTTCGATACCAACCTGTACCGTGAAATGGTAAACCTCCACAACGTGCATTGTATTCTTCACTAAAAGGACCTTCAATTGCCCAATCGTGTGGTAAATTTAAATTTCTCCATTTTGAATCGTCAAAGCTATTTTTTTCAGCTCCTTCGGCTTCAGCATTAAAAAAGCGCCAATCATCATTAAACTTAATGTCTTGTGCTTGAGTTTTGTTTACACCAACAAATGTTAGCATTAAAAAACTCATTACGTAAAGTACTTTTCTCATTTTGTTTGTTCTTAATTCTTGTTTGTTTTAATTATATATTTTTTCTTGTAGCAATACCATTATCTCTAGTTTCATTATACAATTTTAGTAAACTAGTAACTTTCTTTTTATATTTTGAATTGTTTATTTGGTTTAACTCTTCGTGTTCCCAAATGTTATTTTTTAAATCGAATAAAGCTATTGGCGTTCTTGTTTTATCTGTTTTGTCTTTTTTATCGAATTGAATTATTAATTTCCATCCATCTTTTACAATCATACCTTCTTTACCTGAACCTCCTTGAATTATTACAAATGGTCTTGTTTTTGCTTTTTTAGGTTGCTTTAATACAGGCACTAAATTGTAAGAATCTAATGCTTCATTATTTCCAAGTTCTACACCAGAAATTGAAGCAATAGTTGCTAAAATATCGGTTCCTAAAACTGGCTGATTTGCTTTTGCTTCAGCTTTTACTTTTCCTGGCCAAGAAACTATAAACGGAACTCTACTTCCACCTTCATAAGGATCATTTTTACAACCTCTATAAATATCACTTGGTTCGTGTCTTGCATTCCAAGTGTCTCCATCAGTATGTAAACCTCCATTATCTGACGTAAAAATAAACACAGTATTTTCATAAATACCTTGTGCTTTTAATTCGTCAATCATCATTTTCATTTGAATATCAAGCTCTTTAACCATATCCAAATGTTTTGAAGGAGTTGTTCCCTTAACTTTAATTCCATCTAATTCTTCAGGAGCTGTATGCGGTGTATGCACTGCTTGAGAACAGTAGTACATAAAAAACGGTTTGTCTTTTTTAGCATTTTCTTTTATATAATTTACGGCTTTGTTAGCGATTAGTGGCCCAATTTCACTAGGGTTCCACATAGAATCTCCCAAACCTTCTTTTTTATCCAACTCAAAACCTAAACGATTGCAATAAGCAGCATCTATTAAACCTATCAAAGATTTTTCGTGCAACGGAAACCATTTATCATTTTCATAAGCTGAATATGGTTCATTTTGAATACCTGATGGTAATGTAAAACTGTAATCAAAACCAAATTGCATTGGTCCACCATCAGCAATACTTGTAATATCTACGTTTAAATTTAAAGCTTTACCTCTTTTTAAATCGTATAATTTTTCTGGGTTTGTTTTATCCTTAAATCGTGTTCCTAAATGCCATTTTCCGATAAAAGCAGTGTTGTAATCTGCTTTTTTCATTAATCTACCCAAGGTTAATGTTTCATTTGTAAAAACACCTGATGCATACCCAGACCAAACTCCCCAAGGTAGTGGACTTCTAAAATTATAGTTACCTGTCATTATTGAATAACGTGAAGTTGCACATAAAGATGCTGGTGCATGTGCATTTGTGAACATCATACCACCTTCAGCCAGTTTATCAATATTTGGTGTTTCAATAATTATTTTTGGGCTGTGTAACCTTCTATATTTTGAAATATCTCCAACTCCAACATCGTCTGCTAAAACAACAATTATATTTGGCTTTTTACTTTCATTTTTTTGTGCATTTACTGAAAACAATATCAGCATTGTAAAAATGGAAATTCCTATTTTTAATAACTTCATTTTTTATGATTATAATTTTATAAATTTTCCTGATTTAACTCTTTCATTATTACTATTTGAAATAGTATAGATGTAGATTCCTGAATTTAAATTTGAAACAGAAAAGCTGTTTTTATTATTTTTATTATTTTTATTAAATTTCTTCAGCAATTTACCTTCAACAGAATAAATTTGAAGATTAAAACCTGTTTTAAATCCTTTAATTCGAAAAGTATCACTTACAGGGTTTGGATATATATAAATATCATTTTTTAATACGTTTTCGTTTTTTACACTTAATGTATTTGGATTTGGATCTAAAGCAACATACCACCCACTTCCATAAGTTGAAACATAATATTTTCCTGGCGTATAATTATCTATCGCTATATCGTTTATTCTATCCGATTGGCCGTTCCCTTTATTAATTTTAATCCAAGTTTGTCCACTATCTTTTGATAAGTACGTTCCTGGGTTTCTATTATCATTGGCATTGTTACCAAAGGTTGATATTAAAATAGTATTTGAATCGTAATTAGCAGTTTCTACTCTGTACACCCAAGGAAAATCAAAAATTCTTGTCCAAGTAGCCATATTATCTTCACTTACCCATAAACCTCCTTCATCATCATCCCACCAAGTAAAACCTGTTGTAATATAAACTTTTCCATCATTAGCAAAATGAATGTCATTTACTCCATACCTACTTAATAAAGTAGCTACAGATGAAACCTCCAACCAATTTTCACCTCTATCAATAGATTTATATAAGCCTCCATCTGTACCTTCAAGAGTGGCATATAAAATATTTGCATTACTCGGATCAATTGCCACAGCTGTTACATCAGGACCAGGATAAGCTGCAGATGCATCAGGTGAATTAGGTAAACCTGAATTCTTTTTACTCCATGTTTCCCCTCCATCTGAAGATTTATACACTCCATATTCACCAACAGATTGTCCTACATATTGAATTTTGTCTGACCTAACAGGTACACAGAAATACATATAATTTGGATTACTCTTATCAATAATAAAACTTAATTGATGTACAGATTGATCTCCTCCAGAGATATCTGGATTATCTGGCCAAGTTGGAATTGGTGTACCGTGATGTTCCCAATTTACACCTCCATCTGTTGACCTATATAATTTACCTTTTCCTGTTTGTCGGAAAAAAAGCGCATAATGTATATTAATATCATTAGGGTGAATTGCATATGCACTTAATGATTGCTCATCATCTCCAATTTTATATGCTGTTGCTGCTTGAGCTCCAGCTCTTACTTCCTCTCCTTCATCATTAGTTACCCAAAGTGTATTTTCTCCTGCGGCACAAAATACTTTATCTCTAATATCTATATGCTGAAAAAATCCGTGTCCAGGCACATTAGAATTTCCAGCTCCAACATAACTTTCAGGTGTTGTTGTTTCTTGATCATCTATATCAACCCAAGTATCACCACCATCATAAGACATTAATGAAATTTTTGCCATTTGAGTATGAAGTACTGTTCCATTAGCATTAAACTTCATAAAATTACAAGATTTTCTTTCGTAATCATCTCTATTCACCCAATGGTTTAAATATTTAATAGACACATTACTACCTGTAGGGTTTCCTCTTCCTTGCCAATAAGCAATATCGCTTCCACTGTTCCAGTTTTTTCCATTTCTAAAAGTTACATACCAATTAACTCCACCATCTTTACTTCTCCATATTTGACCAGGCTTAAAGTTATTATCTGAAGCATTTGAATACATGTTATTCACATACACATTGTTAGGATCATTTGGATCAACAGTTATTGTATTAAAACGCTGTGTTATACTTGATGGTAATGTTGAATATGTAGATTGAGCTTCACTATCAGAAATACCAAAAAAGTATCCAACCGCTCCATAAAAACTTTTTTTAATTTGGTAATTACTGCTAAACTGAGTTAAATCTAAAGCAATATTACCATTCACTTTTTGCCAAGTTTCACCTCTATCTGTACTTTTAAAAATTCCACCTGACAAATCTTCAACAGAACTGCCGTTAGCTTGCCACATAACACTACTAATTACATAAAAAGTTAAATCTCCAGAACTTGTATTATGATGCATTGTGAAAGAGCGAATTACATCTAATCCTCCTGCTTCTACTGTTTTTTTCATCCAATTTACTCCGCCATCAATACTCTTATAAAAACCGTAGTTTGTAGAAGCATAAACCGTTGAAGAATTTTCTGGGTCTACAATAATAGTTTCCACATCTGCATTTGAATCTAGACCAGCATTAAACAATGTCCAGTTCACCCCTTTATCTGTACTTTTCCATATTTTACCTTCGCTATTACTATCAGTATAAGTTCCTCTTGGTGTTGCTTGAGGGAATAAAATTCTTCCTAAATTTCTCATTCTTCCAGCTCCTACAAACCATACGTTTTCATTATTTGGATCAACAGTTACACAAGACAAATAAGCACCTCCAAATTTATCTTGAAGTTCCCATGTTTTCCCTTTATCTGTTGAATGATAAATTCCTTTATTATTTTCATCTGTACAAAAACCATAATCTGGATTTACTCTAGAAAAATCTATTGATGTAAAATCTCTTGGTCCTCTAATACCGTTACTATAAGAAGGAGCGTCAAAGTTCATCATAGTTTCATAAGTAAAACCTCTATCTGTTGAACGATATGCATTTCCCATATTAGGTGCTATGTATAACACATCTGAATCTGTTGGGTGCCATTGAGCTCCCTTATTATTTCCACTCATTCCAGGCCCAAATTGTTTCCATACTATACTTTCATCTGAAACAACATCAAAAGACCTTAGTGAATTAAAAAATGCTGAATTATCAATTATTTCTTCCACTAAAAAATCATCTAAATAATAAGCACTTCCTCCAGAATTTGATGGTCTAAAAGAAAAAAGCACCTGGCAAGCTGTTCCACTAGCTGTACTTGTATACTCTGTTGTATATTTAGTCCACTCAGTATTTGTTAAAGCATTAACATTTATATGCCCAATTTTTGTTCCACCATCGTCAAAAATTTTAATATTTGTTTCATTATTATCAGTTGGCTCCAACGTTTTATACCAAAATGAAATTCGATATTTAACACCACTTTCAAACGTTAGGTTTTTAGGTGTCCATAAATTTCCCTTTTGACCCGTTGCACTAAAATCCATATGAAAACCATTAGCACCTTGGTATTTTGAAACAGTGCTAATTTCAAATTTAGATAACCCGGCACCTTTTGTATCTGAGTGCCATTCACTACTTAATGAATTTTCGAAACCACTTGAAAATTCTTGAGCCAATCCAATTAACGGAAACAACATCAGCAACATTATTATTCTTGAAAACTTCATTCTATTATTTTTTAGGTTAATTACCTAGATTAGGTTTTGTGTAAAAATAAGAAACCTTAAAGCTAATTATAGTGGCATATGTAAAATTATATATAACAAATGTTTTATTTAATACACATTTATAGCAACATTTATAAAGGTTGAATTTATTTCTATTTTGATATTTTAGTAGGTATATTTGGCTATAAGATTTCGTTTTTATGAAACACTAAATCTAAACCATACACAAACAACTAACCATAACACAAAATGTTACTAAACGTATTAAAAAGTATCTACTTTCAAAAAAACACCATACTATATATATTTTGTATAGTATTACTAACAAGTTGTTCAACCAAAAAAACAGGATTTCAAAAAGAAGAATGGGGAACTGTTAATGGGAAAACTGCTTTTTTATATACACTTACAAATAAAAATGGAATGACCGTTAAACTAACCAATTATGGAGGTATTATTACTTCTGTTTTAGCACCAGATAAAAACGGAGTTTTTGAAGATGTAGTTTTAGGTTTTGATAATTTACAACAATATTTAGATAAAAATCCTTGCTTTGGAGCAACTATTGGTAGGTTTGCAAATAGAATTAGAAATGGTCAGTTTGAAATTGATGGTGTAAAATACCAGCTTAAACAAAATGATAAAGTTCATTGTTCACATGGTGCTAATGAATTTGACAGAACGCTTTGGGATGGAACATACGTTGAAAATAAAATAGGCAAAGGAATTAAATTTCATCATTTTTCAAAAGATGGAACAAATGGGTTTCCTGGTAATTTAGATGTTTATGTTACTTACACTTTAACAAAAAACAATGCTATTCACGTACAATTTGAAGCAACAACCAACAAAACAACGCATGTAAATCTTACGCAGCATAGTTATTTTAACCTAACTGCTATGAAAGAAAAAATTTACAATCATAAAATTCAAATTAAAGCAGATAATTATACCGAAATTGATGAAGACATAGTTCCAACTGGAAAAATTTCAACAGTAAAAGGAACTGATTGGGATTTAACAAAAATGACAAGAATTGGAGATAATATCCACCAATTAAATCATAATGGATATCACTACTGCTATATTTTTAACAAACCTGAAAATAAGTTGGAAGAAGTTATTAAAGTAATTGAACCTACATCTGGAAGAACTTTAACCGTTACCACAACTCAACCTGGAGTTCAATTTTACTCAGGAAATGCAATTGGAGATTTTACTGGTAAAAAAGGAATAAAATATGGGCAACATTCAGCTTTTTGTTTGGAAACTGAGCATTTCCCTGATAGCCCAAATCATTCAAATTTCCCATCAACTTTATTAAAGCCTAACGAAAAATATAACGAAGTTGTTATTTATGATTTTGGTATAGTTGAATAACTATTTTACCGAATTTATTTTTTTAGAAAGTAACACCATTAATTTTTTAGTTACAGCAGAATTTTCTGATGCTATATTTTTAGTTTCATAAGGATCCGTTTTATGGTTATATAATTCCATTTCACCATTCTTATGCACTGTAAATCGGTATTTGTCAGTTCTAATTGTATGCACTCCATTTCTATAAGAAAAAGCAGTATGTCCTGTTTTATTATACTTTTTTAATTGCGGTTTTAAAGATTTCCCATTAATAAATACTGGAATTTCTAATCCGGTTAAATCACATAATGTTGGAAATATATCAACTGTTTCAACTATGGCATTGGTACTTTTCCCTTTCTTTTTCAAATTTGGATAAGAAATAATTAATGGCGAATGCACACCTTCTTCAAATAAATTATGTTTACCCCAAATTGCGTGATCACCTAAATTCCAACCGTGATCTCCCCACAAAACAACAATTGTATTTTCAGCCGCTCCAGTTTCTTTTAATTTTGAAATAATTTTACCAACCTGCGCATCGGCATAACTTACACAGGCCGCATAATGCCTTCTAACTTCCTCGGCAAACACAGTATCTTCATTTGGGTTTTTACCCCAACGATTGTATTTCATAAATTCTCCTGAACCGTGCCAAGTTGTTTTCCCTTTTGGCTTTTCAGGACTTGGAATTGCAGGTATCTCAACACCTTTATATAAATCTAAATACTTTTTTGGTGCTCCAAACGGTAAATGAGGCCTGATAATTCCTACAGCTAAAAAGAAAGGTTTTTCGGAGTTGTGAGTTAAATCATCTATCTGATTTAAAGCCTCATTTGTAATATGTCCATCAGGGTAAATAGTATCTTCACCTTCAACAGACTGAAAAAGATCCATTTCATTGGCTTTTACTCTAATTTCGCCATGTGCCAATCCGTGCATTCCACCTCTTGGGTGTTCCCATTCTGCAACTGGCATTAAATGTTTATCCCAAGCATTTGGCATTTCAATAACGTTAGGTTCATCCCAATTCTTACCGCCTCTTCCTCCTGGATGGTGCGAAACTTTCCCTACAGAAACAGTTGTATATCCATTATTCCGAAACCACTCTGGCATACTAGGATTCACTTCAGCCGGTTTTTTAGCCATTGTTTTTGCTCTTAAAAAAAGCGCATCGTTTTTGGAGGTTCCATACATTCCTGTTAGCATTGTAAACCTTGAGGCTCCACAAGTAGGCGAATTCACATAATGATTATGAAACGCTCTACCTTCACTTGCCAATTTATCAATATTGGGCGACTTTATATACGACGCTCCAAATGAAGCCAATTCTGGACGTAAATCATCAATACAAATTAGAAGAATATTTTTTTGCTTTTTAGATTGAGCTATCAATGAACCTGTAAATACACTTATTAAAACAATAAATACTATTCTAATTTGTTTCATTTTTTATTTTTTTGAAGAAAGTATTATTCCTTTTACATCTGCTTTGTAATTCACAAAAGAATTCCAAGGTCCGTTTAACCAAATCAAGGCTTTATGCCCTTCACCTGCTACAACAATTGGGCGGATATTTCTATATTCAGAATTTGAAGTAATTGCTTTCCATTTTATAGTTGAAATATCGTCATTTAATCCAATTTTCGCGCTATAAATCTCGTGAATATTATTCATTTTTTCACCTGTTGAAGGATTTACATCTGTTGAAATATAAACCTGAGTTGGATCTTCAGGGTCAAAAGCCATTAAACCAGTGTAACTACTTTCCATAGTGTACAAACACGTTCCTGCATATGCAATTTCTTTATCAATCCATTTTTTTCCATCCCAAGCGGCAATTCTATAACGGTGATCATTATTACTCAAATATAGCGAATAACCAATATGCGGATTGTTTTCTGAATCTTTTCCCATAGCACACGTCCAAGCACTATTTGGTACACTTTCAAAACCTTTTGGCTTTACTTTAGTTTCGCTACCTATATAAATTTTTTCAGCTTCAGGAGTTCTTAAAGGTTCTTTTAAATCTTTAATTTTTGAACCATCAACATTGTAAAATGCACCGTTTCTATATTCAGCATAATACAAACTATTTCCGTATTGACGTGGATGACCATCTGTAAATGAAACTCCCACAGTATTGTTATCTTTTTGAAAATATCGAGCATACGGACGCTGACGACCTTCAACATCATCAGCAATAAAATGAGTTCTGTTTCCCCAAGTAGTTCCGTGATCTTTTGATGTTATAAAGCTTGGATTATAAGTTTCTCCATCTCTATAAAAATTATACAGATTATTTTCATTTTCTAAATAATACAGATTCATATAAGTTACACCTCTATTATCGTTATAATCGTATTTAAATTCACTTTTATTATTCCATTCTAAATAGTTTGAAGGTGATGAAATATTGTAATGATGAATTTTTTCGTTACCATGTTTTGCCCAAACAGAAAGAATACTTCCATCAGGTCTAGCATACAAAGCTGGCACATCGTGATCATCAGCTTGAAAGTTTTTATCTAAAACAACTGTACCTTTATTTGTATTTGTTTCTAAATCGTACACGCTCACTTTTACATCTCCACTTTGGCCACTTAAACCTCCAATAACCAACTTTCCATTATTTATAATAGCGCGTGGATCTTGATACCAACACCAACCACCATCATTCATAAAAGTAGTAAATTCGCTAACTTCTTTTTTGGTTGAATTTGCGTCCTCAATTTTCTCAACATATTTATACATTTCTGCTCCAGCAGCTAAAAAAGCACCCACACCATACAATTCTGTATAATTTGGAAAGCTATTTCCAGGAGCAGCTCCAACAGGTTGTATATAGCCAACCAAACCATCTTCGGTAACACATTCTGTTAAAGCTTTCCAACCTTTAATTAAAGTTGGTTCATAAACTTCAGCATTCAATATTCCGTTATTAATTCCCCAAGCCAATCCAAACACAAAAAATGCAGAACCACTAATTTCTTTTGTTGGATATGCTTTTTCACCACCTAATATTCCCGAAGACCAAGTTCCATCTTTTCGTTGTGTATTTTTCAACGTTTCTGCCATTTGTTGAAATGTTTCAACATAAAACTGTTTACCATCCCAATCGTTAGGGAAATCTGGTATCATTAGGGCTAAACCACCAAAAACCCATCCATTTCCACGCGACCAAAATATACCTTTACCATTCTCTTCTTTTTGATCTAAATATTTCTTATCTCTATAAAATAAATGTTCCTCCTTATCCCATAAAGCATCATACGTTTTATGATACTGCTCATCCATATACTCCAAATATTTTTGTTGTTTGGTAGTTTTAGCTAATCTTGCCCAAACTGGAGGAGCCATAAACAAGGCATCTGCCCAATGCCAGTGCCATTTATCTCTTTCATCGCTATTTAAAATTGAATCGAACTGGTTACGCAACGGTTTTATCAACCGATGATTTCCAAACATCTTTTGCATATTCAAGTACATTTGCCCAACAGCGTGATCATCGGCATGATGCATTCTTTTATATAATTTCCAATTGTTTTTTTGCCCAATTCCATACAACCATTTGCTATAGGTTGGATCTGCAGTAATAGTAGAAAATTCATACATTCCAGCGTACAATGCTGCTCCCATCCACTCTGCATCGTGGTACCTATTTCTGTGATGCCACTTTTTTTGATTTTCAGGTAACGGCAATGCTCTATATTTACCCTGATCTTCGAAAGTTTTTATTTGCCAATCGGCCACTTTTTTAGTAATTGCTTTTACTTCACTTTTTGAAGGTTTTTGAATTGAATTTTCACAGCCAATAACTAAAAGCACAAGTGATATGCTAAAAATGATTTTAAAAAATTTAGATTTCATAATAACAACAGGTTAATTCAATTCTTTTATTTTTATATTTTTAAAATGAACCTCATCTCCGTGATCCTGTAATAAAATAAGACCTTCTTTAGCTTCACCAAAGTTAGGCCAATTTTTATATTTACTATATTTAACTAAGGCTCTCCATTGCTGAGTTCCTCTAACATATTCAACAGTTTTGCAACCATTTAAAAAGTGTTGGACTTTATTACCATCCACTACAATTCTAGCTCTGTTCCAACCCGTTTTATTTACATATTTCTTGGTGTAAAGTGAAGGTATATACTCTTGAGCATTTCCTCGAATTAAATCGTATAATGATGATAAAGTTCGGTTTCCATCCACTCCTTTTTTAGCATCAGGATGTTTTTTATCGTCTAATATTTGATACTCACAACCAATTGCAGAACCTTTACCTTTATTTAAATTAGTATCAACAAAATATTTGATACCACTATTAGCTCCTTCAGTAAACTTAAAGTCTAATTCTAATATAAAATTCTTATATGATTTTATAGTAACAATATCTCCTCCGTGTTCAGATTCTCCACCACCAGAAGCATGTACTGAAAGAACACCATCTTTTATACTCCAACCTTTCTTAGGAAAACCATTTTGTTTAGCACCTCTCCAACCATTAGTAGTTTTTCCATCCCAAAGCATTTTCCATCCATTATTCTTTTCTTCTTGGGTAAGTTCATTCTTTAAATAACTCATAACAGGAGCAGTAGTTTCAAACTTATAATTATCTGAAATTTCAGTAAGTTTAATATTTCTCCATCTGGTTTTTTTACCAATTTTGGCTCCACCTGCTGCGTGAACCTGCAATGCTATAAATCCAGTTTCTACTTTTTCTTCAATAAGGTTAGCGATATTTACACCGTTTATCCAAGTTGAAATTCTATTTCCAGTTGCTATAACTTTTACACTATTCCACACTCCATTATTCCAAGCAGTTTTAACTTCGGGATTGTATTCAACAGTATATCTCCAATTAAGTCTACTTTGATCGAAGATTCCACCATTCCAACCTCTTGGAGAAGTTTCTGCTTCTACTTGTGGTCCATACACAGAATTATCCCCTTTAGAAGGATCGTGATGACTTCGAATTTGAACCCCTCCATTTAATGTTTCATCAATTTTAATTTCGTATTCCAAAATAAAATTGGTGAATTCCTTTTTAGTTGATAAATATGTACTTGGCGATCCTTTTGTAGAGATTCCAACAATTGCATTATCTTCAACTTCGAATTTTGCAAAACCATTTAAGGCTTTCCACCCTTTTAAATTTTTTCCGTTAAAAAGATCTTGTGTTTTTTGAGCATTTACACTAAATATTATTGTTAATGTAATTACTAAAGTGATTAAGTTTTTCATTATATATTTTAATTAATTCTATTAGGTTTTACTTTTACAACATTATAAATCTATTATTTTTTTATAATGCTAGCACAAATTACTACAATGAATTAAAATAACTATATTTAACCTAAATTTAACGGTACTTGTAACGGTTAAAAACACTTGAAACTAATGATTTCAGAAGAAAAAAAATTAGCACTTACAGAAGAAATTATACAAAGTAAGGTATTTCAAAAATCACCTAAAAGTTCGGCATTACTACGTTATTTAGTGAAAGCAAATATTGAAGGTAGCTTTTTAAAAGAAGACATTATCGATTTTGAATTCTTTGGAAGTAAATCTAGCTTCGATAAAACAAACCCACGAGTTAGAGTAAATATTTATAATCTTCGAAAAAAATTAGATACTTATTATACCTCTATTGGACTACATAACGACTGGAAAATATGCATTGATAAAGGTCAATACAGTGTTAGATTTGAAAAACAATATACTAGTAAAAAATTCCTATCAAATTTAAAGCCTAAACATCTATTACCCTATGCTATAATTTTTCTTTTAGGGTTATTCATATTTATTAATAATTTAAAACCAACACCTCCTAAAGTATGGGAAGATTTCTTTAGCAATAAGAAACCAACAACACTAGTAATTGGTGATGCTTTTGGAATTCTAGGAAAAACAGTAACCGGCTCAACCGGTTGGACACGAGATTACTCGATAAACAAAACAGAAGATTATTATAAACTTGTTGAAAAAAAGCCTGAATTAAAGGATGTAACCAAACCAGCAACCTACTCATACATTACAGAAATGGGAGCGCAATCTGCTCACGATTTAGCCAAACTGTTTACAAAATTCAATAATGATTTTTCTATTAGATATTCTTCAAACACCTCTATAATAGATCTAAAAAAAGGAAATAATTTGTATGTTGGCCCCTTAAGGAATGAAACTAAATTTATTTCAATTTTCAACAACGCCAATCCATATTTTAAAATTGAAAATAAAGAGTTAATATTTACAGGAACCAAAGAATCTCCACCTAAAAAGCTTAATTTAAATTTATCAGGACAAGAATCGGATATTGCAATTGTTTCAAGAATTCCAGGTCCTCAAAACACCTCACAGTTTATATTTTTCTCAGATCACGGAATGGGTGTTATGGCTACTATGGAATATTTTACGAACGCTGACTCTCTAAAAGTCTTCAACAAAAAACACCTAAAAGGAAAAGCTCATTTTACAGCAGTATATAAGGCTTATGGAAAAGACAGGACCAATCTAAGTCTTGAAACTTTATTGGTAGTACCTTTTTAATCTAAAATTACTTTAAATAACCTCTTTCAATTTCTTTTAGAAGCTTAATGCCCTATTGCATAGCTTTCCTTTTTAACAAACTCTTCAATAGTTATTTACAACTTTTTTATATTACAAGAATTAGCAGTTGAAATTTCCATACTTAATGAGTTTCTACCAATTTTTACACTTGTTATTTATGAACAAGCAGATGCAAATAAAATCGATGGAAAACCCCTCTTTTTAAGCTAATTTGTTCAATATTGAAGTAATCATACTTTTATTTCTATTAAATCCAGCATCAAACCAAACTTAATTATCATGCCTGCCATTATTAAAATTATGTTTAGTTATTTTATTAGTCATTAATATTTCACAAAAGTAATTTCAGCAATTCTAGGTAATTGAGAACTTTCCAATACTGTTAATCTATATTTTTGAGCGGTTACATCATTAAATGAAGCATTAAAATTATTGGTAATTCTATTTCCTTCAGCTAACAATTTCCAATCTCCATGAATCAAAGCTTCAATTTTAAATTTCTCTACACCTTTTTTAAACTCACCACAAATTACTTGGTTAAAAGTTTCTGGTTTTCCAAAATCTAATTCAATCCAAGGATTTTCATCTCCTTCAGCAAATTGCCAACGAGTAAATAAATCACAATCAATAACATTTTCTGGCTTAAACTCTTCTGAAGAAGAACTAGACGCTATTACTTTTACATTTTTATGTGGTTTTTCAATTTTCGGTAACGCTACTAAAGGTTTTGGAAAGCTAACAGTTTCACCTATTTCTTTTAATCGATTCACCACGTTTTCATCCATTAAACCTTTATCATTTGGCGCTGCATTCAATAAATAATTCGAATAATGTGAATTTGCAAAATTCAATTCTTTAACAACTGAAGCTACAGATTTTAATTCTTGGTTTTCATAACCTTTTTCCCAAAACCAAGTAGATTGCAATGTTGGGCCTTGTTGCGAAGGCAACGTATTATCAAACGGACAATGTTGTCCGTGTGTAGCTTCATAATGCACTAATTGAGTTACATTTAAATCGGTTTTACAACTGTGATTTATAACCAAACAATTTGGCTGGATTGAATGAATATGATCTGCCAATACATTAAATGGTAATTCTTCAAAATTTGGCCCTCTTCCCCATTTTGATCCCCAACCATCTATAACAATACAAATTACTTCGCCATAATTGGTTAAAAGCTCTGTTAACTGATCCTTTGTAAATTGAATGTTATCCGGATTTATATTACCATTTTCAATCTTATGTTGTCTATCCCAAACAGAAAAATATAGACCAATTTTTATATCTTCTTTTCTAAAAGCGTCTACATATTCCTTTACAATATCGCCGTTGTATAAACTACTTGCAATATCGTAATCGGTTACTTTAGTATCCCATAAACAAAATCCATCGTGGTGTTTTGTAGTAAACACAGCATAATTCATTTTAGCTGATTTCGCTGCTTTTGCCCATTGATTACAATCTAAATTTGTTGGTGCAAACGATTTTGGATCGTGGTTAGGTTTTGCCCATTGTTCGGCGTGATATGTTCCCATATTATAATGAATGAACATACCAAAATTCAAATTTAAAAATGACAACACTGGATCGACCACTTTATCTTTTTCAACTTTTGAACTACAAGAAATTAACGCTATACTAAATACTATTAGAATACTTTTTTTTAACATAATTAATTACTCTTTACTCCTAATAAAAACTACTCAATAACTAAAGGTTTCTTTTTTGAAGCTTTTGCCTCTAGTTTTTCATACAATTCTTTATAAAAATTTAAACGCTGCTTTTGATATTGACCTGATTGTAAATAGATATTTGCTTTATTTCCTTGATTCCATTCATTCCATAGTTTTGCCATTTCTTTTCTCCTTTTCTTTTCAGAATTGACAATATTTTTTGATTCAAAAGGATCTTTTTCCATATTGAATAACTCTGGCTTGGCTTCTTTTTTATTTAACAACAAAAATTTAGATTCTTCAGTTCTAACAGCCCAAGCTTTGCCATCTTGCATTCTCCAATACAAAGCATTGTGTGGAGAACCTTTCTTTTCTCCAGTTAAAAAAGGAATTAAATTAACACCTTCTAATTCATTTCCTGAAGTATCTCCTTTTCCTAAAGCTACAGAAGTTGCGGCGATATCTAATGCCGAAACTAATCCAGTAAACTCACCTGTTTTTAAATTTCCTTTAGGCCAATGAACAATAAATGGTACGTGACATCCACCTTCGTACATACTTCCTTTTCCTTCTTTAAAATTACCATTATTAGCAAAGGTTTCTCCTCCTTTTCTTGGCCCACCGTTATCAGACAAGAAGAAAATTAAGGTATTATCAAACTTTCCAGATTTCTTTAGAGCTTCAACAACAATTCCAACTCCTTGATCCAATTCATCAACCATTGCTGAATAAACTCTTCTTTTTTTATCTTTAATAAAACTGTATTTTTCAATAGTTTCTTTTGGTGCTTCTAACGGTAAATGTGGTGCATTATATGCTAAATACAAACAAAATGGTTTTTCTGAATCTTCAATAAACTTAGCTGCATCTTTACTCAAAGCTGTAGTTAAATATTCTTTAAACTCTCCAGCTTGATTATTTCTAGTTAAAGGCCAAAAACTCCCTTCATTTGCACCATAATGTGGTTTGTTATTTTTTGGAATAATCAAAGGCATGTGAGTTTTTACATTTGATGGAAAATACGTATGTCCACCTGATAAAAATCCATAGAAGTAATCAAAACCTCTATTATTTGGATGAAACGGATTTGCCCCTCCTAAATGCCATTTTCCAATGACTCCTGTTTTATATCCCGATTTTTTTAATCTAGTAGCAAAAGTCTGTTCAGTTAATGGTAAACCGTTGTACATATCGTAATGCGAATTGGTTAGGTTTATTTCCATACCAAAACGAGCTTGATAACGCCCCGTCATTAACCCAGATCTCGATGGTCCACAATAAGGGTGTGTTACATAACCATTTTTCATAATAACACCTTCACTCGCTAATTGATCCAGATTAGGTGTTTTTATATCTTTTGAACCCGTAAACCCTAAATCTGCATATCCTAAGTCATCTGCCAATATTACTAAAATATTAGGTTTTTCTTGAGCAAAAATTTTGTTTGAAATTAACAGTAAAATTAATACTGATAACAATTTTACGCCTACACTTTTAAGACTTCTCATATTTATTATTTTATTTTCTTTAATTGTTTAAACCATTTTTTATCCCAACTCATTGGCTCACTCATATCGTTAAACCAAACACTAAAATCTTTAGTTAATTTTTGTACAACTTTTGGATTAGATGCTGATAAATCATTTGTTTCTCTTGGATCAGTATTTAAATCGTAAAGCATTGGTTTATAATACTCCAACATTTGTACTAGTTTCCATTTTCCTTTTCTTACAGCCCATGATGGTGGAGGATTATCTTGTTTATAAGAAAGTTTAGCTCCTTTTTTATATTCTACCCCAGAACGAGCAACATGTGAACCTGCCCAAAAAAGTGATTTATGAATTTCTACTTTCTTTTCACTTTTAAAAATTGGTAAAATATTTTCACCATCTAATTGAATATTTTTAGGCTGTTTTATTTTAGCTGCGGCTAAACTTGTTGTTAAAATATCTAATGAACTTACCATTTCATTACGAGTTACTCCTGCTGGTATTACTCCTGGCCATTTCATTAAAAATTGTACATGACAACCTCCTTCCCATTGTTCGCGTTTAAAACCACGCCAAGGTTTATTAGAATCTTTCCACCAATTTGGTAAACCTCCATTATCACTTAAAAAGTACACCAATGTATTTTCTTCTACACCCATTTTTTTTAAAGCATCTAATAAACGTCCAATACTATCATCCAAAGCATTTACCATTGCCATTTGTTTTGCAATAGCTTTTGGTTGATTTTTAAATTTTGCTATATAATCTTCAGGAGCCTGATTTGGTCCGTGAACAGCGTTATAAGCAAGGTACATAAAGAAAGGCTTTTTTTCTGAAGACTTGTTATTTTCATCAATAAAGTCAATTGCTTCATCTGTAAATTGAAAAGTTAAATAATCGTGTTTTTTTACTTTCTTCTTTCCATCAAATAATATAGGGGAATTAAAATAATCTGTTTGAGCGCTATTAAAACCATAGTATTTATCAAAACCTCTATCAATAGGGTGTTGGCCAGGTAACTTTACTCCAACATGCCATTTACCAATAGCTGCTGTTGTATATCCGGCTTCTTTAAAATAAGTTCCCATTGCTTTTTCTGAAGCAGGAACTCCAGGTCCTCTTTGTGTATCGAAATTTGCATATATACCAAAACGCTGTTGATATCTACCAGTTAACAATCCAGATCTAGATGGTCCACAAACAGAAGCGGTTACATAAGCATCTGTAAATCTTGCACCTTCTTTAGCAATACGGTTAATATTTGGTGTTTCTATTTTAGCAGATTTACCTGCATAAACACTTGTAGTTGCATACCCTAAATCATCAGCTAAAATAACAAGTATGTTAGGTTTTTTGTGTTGAGCATTTCCAATTTTTATTAAGAAAGCCACGATTATGAATGCTAAAAAGTTTTTTGAAATTCTCATGTAAATATTTTCAACAAAAGAAATCAATTTTTATACAACTCATATTCTCATATGGGTTTCTTCCTAAAACATATGTTTAATCAACTAATTTCCAAGATCGAACCCAATTATATAAAGTTGTTCTATCTTCTTTTGTACCTGTCATTCCTCCATCTGCAGGAACAGGATTCCAATTATACGTTTCTACAACCATTCTTAAATACATTGGTAAATTAAAATCTGCCGGAGGTGTTACTTTAGCAACAAATTTTCCATCCAAAAAGAATAACACCTCATCTTTGCTTTTCCACCAAACACCAAACACATGAAACTCATCATATACATTACTATCAGCTAAGGCCTTTCCTCCTACAATATCTTTTTTTACATTACAACCTGCTTCAACACCTCTACTATGAGTGTTGTAATTCATATGGTTTTTAAACTTTTTTAAATCTTCATAATCATCACCAGTTATTTGCCCAACAGCTTCTTGAATATCTAATTCGGTTGTTCTTTTATCACAACCTTCACCATCTTCTCTATTATTATACAACCAAAAAGTTGAAGACATAAATGTTTTATTGGCCTTCATTTCGCATTCGTAGTAACCATAGGTCATTCCTTCTCTAGATCCAACATAGCCGCCTCCGTGAGTATACTCTCTACCTTTTTTAACAATGGTTTTAGGCATTTTAGTAGTTGTAATTTTTAAATAACCATCAGCCACCTTTACATTTTCAGGTAAAAATAATCCTGGTGCGCGTCCAATCCAATCTTGCCCAGAACTTTGCCACTTTTTATTGTTTAACTTTTTACCGTTAAACTCATCAGACATTTCCTTTACCAATTCCCATTTTTTATTAGTTGGTTTTGGATCTTCACCTTTTTTGAAGGTAGGTGCCTTTTGAGCAATTATCGAACTAGTTATAAGAAGTAAAACTAGCATTGCAAACTGTTTAAAAATATTCATTATTGAATTTTTTATTTCTGAAACAAAAAACTAATTAACTAACTTCCAAGAGCGCACCCAATCGTATTTTGTTGTTCTTTCTTCTTTTGTTTTATTCATTCCTCCATCTGCAGGAACTGGGTTCCAGTCGTATGTTTCAACAACCATTCTTAAATGCATTGGAATACTAAAATCTGCAGGTGGCGTTACTTTTTTCACCAATTTTCCATCTAAAAAGAACAATACTTCATCTTTACTTTTCCACCAAACACCATATACGTGATAATCATCATACACTTTTCCTCCAAGTGCTCCACCACCTTTACTAGTTCCTTTTTTAAAATCGCAACCTTCAGGAATATTTCTACTATGCGTGTTTGAGTTCATTTTTTGATCAAATTCCTTCATCCATTTGGCATCGTTTACAATTTGCCCAACACATTCTTGAATATCTAGTTCAGTTGTTCTTTTATCGCAACCTTGCACTCCTCTACTTTCGTTAATTAACCAAAATGTTGAAGACATAAATGTTTTATTTGCTTTCATTGAACATTCGTAGTATCCATATTTCATACCATTTCTTGAACCAACATAACCTCCACCATGTGTAAATTCTTTTTTATTTTTTACAACAGTTTTATCCATTTTAGTAGTTGTAATTTGTAAACTTCCGTCAGCTACTTTTACATTTTCTGCTAAAAACAATCCTGGAGCTCTACCAATCCAACCCTGCCCAGATGATTGCCATTTTGCTTGATTTAACTTTTTTCCATTAAACTCATCAGACATATTTTTAATTAGTTTCCATTTTTTGTTACTTGGCTTTGGATCTTCACCTTTTAAAAAAGTTGGCGCTTTTTGAGCGAACATTGTACTAGCAATTAATAACATTATTAACACTGAAATTTGTTGAGATATTTTTATTGTTGATTTCATACTGAAAATTATATTTCTATTTATTTAATATTAACTTTCACTAAGTTAAAACCATTATCACTTATATTAAAGAAAAAAACCATTTGTACCTTAAAATCGTTCGAAATTGTTCTAATCCGATGTGTTGTATAGAAAAAGCTTACTGTTTCAGTAAGCTTTTTCTAGAATTTCATATTAAAAAATGGCTTAAATTACTTATTTATATCACGTATTAAAATTGCATCGGCAACACGATGAAACGGATTTACAATATGCTTTCCTTGGTATTGTACCTCTTCGGAAAATTCTCCAGTAAATGTATTAAACCACCTATATGTTCCTTGTGGTAATCCAACGCCTTTATTAGAATATATAGAAAGTTGATAGTTTTCTTTTTCCATATAGTACAAGTAAACACCTTTATCACTTTTTAAGCAATGACCAATCTTTCGTTCATTCCAAACAGGATAAAAATCTTGATAATTATAAGTTGTAAAAAAGTTCTCTAAATATTTATAATACTCAAAATCTGGTTTTATAAAATTTTCATCTTGCTCATATGGATTATAAACCATTACGTTCCAAGCCAAAGCTTGCCAATAATAATTAGTATATACACCTGCAAAATAACATTGATAATTACGTTTTAAACATTCTTCGGAAATAATAAAATCACACGGAAAAACCATATAACTAGCCTCTGAATATCCTGCGTTTTCAATATTCACAACAGGTTTCTTGTGCTTTTCATATTCAGCAATCATTTTGGTATAAAGTGTACTCCAACCACCTTGGTATGATATAAAATCAATTGGCGCTTCTTCTGCCTTTCTAAAATCGTGAATAGTAACCAAACGATTATATGCATCTAACTTTTTAGCTCTTTCTATACGCTCAGACATATACGGAATAGATTGTCTAAATGCTTCTTTTGAAATATTCCAAACCACATTTGGAAATGCTTGATAACGCTTTAACACATAATCAAAAAATCGATCATCTTCTAGTGAGCCGGCTTTTGGCCATTTCACTTTTTTATTCCATACATAAATCATTAAATTAGCAACAATATCTTTATTGTGCATTGAACTAATTACACGATCAAATTTTTTAAAAAACGCTATATTTAATGAAGAATGATCTGGCTTGCTGTTACTTCCTAAAAACGGAAAAATATCTTCTCTTGATCCAAATTCGTGTTCTGGATGTAGTTTTAATTTTTCATCCTTTTCCCATCTCACATCGTAAGAGTACAATGTAGTTACTACTTGATTAAAACCATTTTCTTTTATTAAGCTTAATAAATGTTCTGTTTTAGGAATTGCTTTATCATTATCATAGTCCAAAGCAAATAACCAATCAATCTCAAACGCTTGTAAAAAGTAAGGCGCGCCATCTTCATAAGCGAATTTTTTTGGATTATTTTTATCAATTACAATTGCTCCATGTTTAATTACTTCCGAAGTAGAAATGTTAAACTTTCCTTTTTTATTATCTAGTTCTTTTAAAGAAGAAAATGTAATGTATGTCCATTCTCCAATTTCATTTGCTGAAAAACGCAGTAACCATTCTTTAGCATCATTATAAAAACCTAAAACCTTTAGCTTTTCACCATTTGGTTTGGTAAAAATTGCACCAAAATTAACTTCAAAAGGTTGTTTCACTATTTTTTTAGCAAAAAAGGACACATCTACTACTTGATACTTCTTTAATTGCACACTTTTCCTATTATATATAACCTCTTTCTTTTGTCCAATACTGTTAATTGAAATCAATAAAAAAGTTACTAAAAGCACTATTCTTAGTTGCATAATTTTAATATTTTGAAATTTTAAGAAATTTAATTATTATTTTCCCTCTTTACTAAAGGAGTTGAAGAAAAATATTAAGCTAATTAAATTAACTTTTAAAGTTAATACCTCAATAAACTTTTCATCATTTCTTTTTTCCTTCCCATTCTTTTAGTCCATTTTTAATTAGACACACACCTATACATCAAAAACTTACAGTAACTTTTCTTTTTCTAGGGTTCCCTTAAGTTTTTTATGTTTTTCCCAAAATTTCATTTCAATATTCTCAATAGTTTCATTGTATTTTGGGTGGTTTTGCAATTGCTTAAATAAAGGATCTTCCTTAATAAATAAAAGTACCCAATATTGGAAATCATCTTGTAAACTAAATTTATTATAAGCTTCTATAGCTTTGTCTGGCTCATTTTCATAAAGATAAAGCATTGCTAAAATTGCCTCTTTGTAAATTGATTCATCTTTTTCTAAAAACGCCTTATATTTATTTAAGTATTCCTCAGCTTTACTAGAAAATCCCATTTTATAATAAGTATATGCAATTTTTATATTCTCTGCAGGGTACAAATCTATTTTATTGATAGTAAGTATGTTAATGTATTTTTTATAATAAAACAATGCATTCTCAAAATCTTCTTGAAAATAATACATCTTCGCTAATTCTTGTGTAATATCAGTTCGTGTAGTGTCTTTTTTCCACTCCAGAAGCATTTTATTTGTTAAAGATTTTAAATCTCTGTCATTAGCATAATCTATAAAGTTTTTTAAATAAGAAGCGTAAGGATTACTAGGATTATATTTTAAAGATTCTTCAATGTATTCAGAGGCTTTTTTTGCAAATCCGTTTTGCACTAAGGCATTGCTCAGGTGCAAATAGGTAAAACTCTTAGATACAGAATCATTAGCTTCAATATTCAATTTAATTCCTTTTAATGCATAAGTAAGGTATTTACTTGTATCTGGAACAATTCGAGCATATAAATCGGATAAAATTAATACCGCAGATGAAGCATTGGGATTGTATTCTAGTGCTTTTTCCAAGTAAGGTATTGCTAACTTAAACTCGTTTACATTTATATAATAAAGTGCTTTTGCTATCAGAGGTAATTCAGAAGTAGCATCATACAACAGAGAATTGTCGGCATATTCATTTAACTTATCTAAATATTTCTTTTCAATTTTATTTAGATCTAGATAATAGTAACAAATAGCAATCTGAGCATAAGCGTTAGCGTATTTAGAATCCTCTCCTATTGCTTTTTCAAAATTCAAGATTGCCTTATTTAATCCTGCTTCGCTTTGTTCTTTCTGATTTTCTAATCCTTTTAAATAAAAATCATAAGCAGTGATATTTTCTGTAGGTTGTTTATCAATAAGCTCCAATTCTTTTGGTGTTACATTGGCTTCTATTGCAATTGCAATTTTTTTTGCTATAGTATTTTGAAGCTCAAAAACATTATCGAGTTGATATTTGTATTGTTCAGACCAAATAGGACTATCTTCAATAGCATCTATCAATTGAATGCTTATAAGTACTTCATTTCCTATTTTTTGTCCGCTACCTTCAATCAAATAATTTACTTGTAATTCATCGGCAATTTCAGAAACGGTTTTAGGATTACTTCTATACTTTTCTGTAGAAGTTCTACTAATTACTCGTAAATCTTTAATTTTTTGAAGATTATTAAGTGAAGATTCCATAACTCCATTAATAAAATATAAATTAGAATTATCTTCACTCAAATTTTTAAAAGGTAAAAATGCAACCGACTTTTCTTTAGTAGCTTTAGATTCAAAAGAAGTGAATTGATCCTTAAACAAATAAACAATAGCTATTATTGCAATAGTACTTATCGCTATAATATATTTATTAACGTTTGTTTTTTTTATGATTATTTCTTTTGCTTCGTCTTCATTATTTTCCTCTTCATTTAATTCTTCTTCTTTTTTTGTTTTTGTTTCACTAGGAGGATAACCATAATATTCACGGTAACATTTTGTAAAATAAGACGGATTGCTAAACCCAACTTCAAATGAAATTTCTGAAGCAGTAAGCTCCGTTTCTTGTAACATTTTTGCTGCTTCTTGTAAACGTATTTCACGCATAAACTGACTGGCAGATAAATTGGTTTGCTTTTTAATTTTTCTCAGCAAACTAGATCGGCTCATACTCATTTCATCAGCCAATTCAGAAACCCCAAATTGCTCGTTAGAAATATTATCTAAAAGAACAGATTTAGCTTCTGTTAAAAATGAATTTGAAGTAGAATTTGAAGTCATTCAGTTTTTAATTTAAACGAATATAAGTAAATTTTGAAAACTGACTTTATACAAAGATTTTTTTAACAAAAACATAAAATGCGCCATAATTTATAGCCTTGCGTCATAAATTATAGTCTTGCGTTAAACTTCATAACACTTGAATCATAGCTGTTTACTGTTGCATCACAGTTGATCGCATCTTTGTATCAACAAAATGAAACAATAATTTTTAAAATTTAAAACCATGATAAAATTAATCAAATTTCAAGTAATATGTATAGCAATTGTAAGTGCAATTATAATTTCTCTTACATCATGTTCACAAAAAAAAGAAACTAAAAATACTTCAAACATTTCAAAAAAGGAAATAAACAAACCAAGTATAGATATTCATGGTGCTGTATTAACCGGGAATTTGGAAGCGGTTAAGCAACATATTGAAGCTGGGACAGATATTAATCAAAAAGAAGCTATGTCTGGATCTACACCTTTAATGTCTGCAGTCACATTTAATAAACCAGAAATTGCTAAAGTACTTATTAATGCAAATGCAGATTTATCTGTAAAAAACAATGATGGAGGAACAGCTCTACACACGGCAGCATTTTTTGGTCGTATCGAAATTGTACAATTACTTATAGATGCAAAAACAGATAAAACCATTCGTAATAATTATGGAGCCACAGCGAGGGAAACAGCAATGGTAGATTTTGCACAAATGAAGCCTATTTATGAGATGTTAATTTTACAATTACAACCTATGGGTTTCACCTTAGATCTTAAAGAATTAGAAAAAGCGAGACCTGTTGTAGCTATGATGTTACAATAAATTAAATGCCTATAAATTGGTTATAGGTTATCTGTACAAAGAATTAATACTAAAATAAATCATCTAAAATTCCATATTATGTATATTGAAAGGCGTTACGATATCGATTGGCTACGAGTAATTGCTATAACACTTTTATTAATTTATCACATTTCTATTGTGTTTCAACCTTGGGCAATGTTTATAGCCTTTATAAGAAGTGATGAAATTTCTACTGCAATATGGCAACCAATGACACTATTAAATATATGGAGAATACCAATACTTTTCTATGTGTCTGGTATGGGTGTTTATTTTGCCTTGAGAAAACGTAATAATATAGAATTACTTATAGAACGCTCAAAAAGAATATTACTTCCATTTTTGTTTGGAGTTGTGGCTATAAGTCCTTTACATATGTTTGTTTTTCAAGATTATTATAATTTGGGATTAAATTACTATCCGCAAATGGGACATCTTTGGTTTTTAGGAAATATTTTTATTTATGTACTACTTGGACTTCCTATTTTTTATGGAATAAAAAAAGGTATGTTTTTAAAACTACTATCTTTTTCAACGCGATTATTTAATAATCCACTTGGTTTATTAGCTGTAAATGTATTTTTTGTTGCAGAGGTTTTAATATTTCAACCAAAACCTTTTGCATTGTATGCTCAAACTTGGCATGGTTTTGCAATTGGTTTGTTGGCTTTCTTTTTCGGCTTCCTTTTTATGCAAACAGGAAAAGTATTTTGGAATACCGTAAAACAATGGAAATGGTTATTTTTGGGATTAGCTGCTATTTTATATACCGTAAGATATGTAGTCTTCGCTACTGAAGGTCCATTATACTTAATTTCTATTGAAAGCAATTGTTGGATATTCTCAATATTTGGATTCTGCTACCAATACCTTAACAAACCAAGTAAAGCTTTATCATATTTAAGTAAGGCTGCATATCCAGTATATATCATACATATGGTTGTATTGTATCTAGCTGCGAAATTTATATTGCCTTTTCACTTACCTGCACTTATTGCATTCATTCTAATAATACTTATCACATTTGTTGGATGCTATTTACTGTATGAATTTATAATACGAAGAATTTCAATTTTAAGGCCATTATTTGGTTTAGACTGGAAATTTAAAAATGTAATACAGAAACAACTAAAACGTATATAGAACCAATCCAATAACCAGCGTATCAATTCGATAAACCACTAAATTATGATTAAAATATTTAGAAAAAATAGACGAAAAATACTGGCTAAAAATAAATTTACAAATTATTTTGCTTATGCTGCTGGAGAAATTATTCTTGTTATTGTAGGAATTCTTATCGCATTAACAATTAATGAACATTCAAATAGCAAGAAGAAATTAGAGTTACGAAATTCTTACATTATTCAGTTACATGATGAAGCAGAGCGCAACCTAAAAAAGTTAACTCTTCTTGATGATGAGGCATTGCAAATGCTTAAAGAGTTAGATACAGTATTCAAAATTTTATTATACAAAGATTATGATAACCCAAGGTTATCGACAAAATCATTCTATTTAATCATGTCTAAAAAATTTTATCCAATTATGATAACCTATGAAAATTTAAAATTTTCTGGTGATTTAAAATTATTTGATGATTTAAACTTACGCAATGCTATCTCTGAAACATATGAAACATTCAACCCAATAGAAAAACTTGAATCTTCAGAACAAAAGACAATTGAAGCGTATTACGAAAATTTTTTGATGAGAAACGTAAAATTTAGGAATATGGGAACCTCATCTAAAAATTATGGCAAAGACATCTATTTTGAAAATATGGTTTTAACAAGAATGACTACGATTGCACAAAATCGAGAGGCTTATGGTAATGCCATTGAATCATTACAGAAACTAAAAGTTACCTATACTGAACTTCAGAATAAAAATTAATGGAATTAAAAAACTATCAAATTATGAAACAAAATAAATCAAAAAAGAAATCTCATCCATTTTGGAGCTTTTTTTGGCTAACTTTTCTTGTTGTATCTCTTTGGTATGCTTGGTATTCATTCTATGTACCTACTAACAATGTAGTTTGGAGTAATGATATAGTAGCATCAAAAGAACTAGCAAAAAATTCAAACAAAAATGTACTGATATTCTTTACAGGAAAATGGTGCTCACCTTGTAGAATTATGAAACGTGAAGTTTTTGCTGATACTAAAATTATGAAAGCAATTCAATATAAAGTTATTCCGGTTGAGGTTGATATGGATGACCCAAATTTTGAAAAGCTCATAAAGCAATATAATATTAGCACCACACCAACAACAATTATTATTGACCCAAATGGAAAAGTAATTAATTACGCAGTTGGTAAAGTTGGGAAAACAAAATTCCTAGAAATGGTTTTAAATAAATAACCTTACTACTAATAATTAATAAACATGTATTAAAACACATAATCAATTGACCTTAAAATAGTTAATGAAATTTTAAGCACATAAAAAGTTACATCTTAAGTATAAAAACGTCTTTAAACAAGAAACTAAATTGACTTAAACCTTACGTTTAATAATTGTAAAACTTTTACAATTATTAAGTAATTATTAATACGCATAAGTTAGTTCAAGCCTCTAAATATGAACGTTTAAAACTTAAACTTTTCACCAACTTTATTGTAATAAATAACAATTATGAAAGCAGCAATTTATAAAACATACGGTTCTCCAAAAGTTATTCAGGTTATCGATACTGAAATACCAACACCTAAACCTAATGAGGTTTTAATAAAAATAAAAGCTTCATCTTCAACAAGAGCAGATACTATGATGAGGCAAGGTTCACCAAAATTTAGAAGATTGTTTTTAGGCTTTTTTAAGCCTAAGAATACGTCACTAGGCACAGGATTTTCAGGTGTAATTGAGTTTATAGGTGATGAAGTTTCAAAATTTAATATTGGTGATGCCGTATTTGGTGAAAAACTATTTAGTAATGGTTGTAATGCAGATTATATATGTATTGCTGAAGATATGATAGTTGAACATAAACCAATTACTATTTCACATCAAGAAGCAGCTCCAATTTGCGATGGTTTTTTAACCTCTTATAACTTCTTAAAAGACATTGCAAATATAAAAAAAGGGCAACATATTTTAGTAAATGGAGCTTCTGGTAGTTTGGGAACTGCTGCAGTTCAACTGGCAAAACTTATGGGTGCAAAAGTAACAGGAGTTTGCAGTACTAAAAACGTAAATTTTGTAAAATCTATAGGAGCTGATGAAGTTATTGATTATAAAAATGAAGATTTTACAAATTCTCAAAATAAATATGATATCATTTATGATTCTGTTGGAACTTTAAATTTTAAAGACTGTGAGAATGTTTTAACCAATAAAGGAATTTTTATGACTCCTGTTTTAAGTTTTGGAACACTATGGCATTCAATAATAAATTCTAAAAAAGTAAAATTTGCTGCTACAGGTCTTAAAAAAACAGAGGAATTAAAACAATTATTTAAAGAATTAGTTTCTCTTTTTAAAGACGAAAAACTTCACACCAATATTGATAAAGCCTACAAATTGTCAGAAATAAAGCTAGCCCATGAATATCTTGAAACTGGTCGAAAAGTAGGGAATATAGTTATCATCAATCAATAATAATTAATTAAAAAACGAACAGTATATGTTTTTCAAAACTAAAAAAGGAAAAGAAAAATGGAACGATTAATCAAATTTATAGAAAGGAATATTTCAGGAAAAAAAGTTCTAGGACTTTTTTTCTTGACAAATGTTGTGTACACCTTTATGCTGACTGTTACAATTCCCAAAACAATGGAATTCTCTAACGGAATGAGATTATTGGATATGATGCCTACAGGATATGATTTGGATTATGTAAGTAAATTATTCAATTTACTTGGAGAAAATGGACGTTCGACTTATCTAAACAACCAAATACCTGTGGATATGATTTACCCACTATTATTCGGACTCACTTACTGTTTACTTTTGGGATATTTCTTAAAAAAATTGAACAAATTAAATTCCCCTTATATCTTTCTTAGTCTATTACCAATAATTGCCGGAGTTGCAGATTATTTGGAGAATTTAGGGATTATTACAATGCTTAAAAATTATCCCAAATTGAAAGAGACTACAGTTTATGCAACTAATATATTTTCGGTTATAAAAAGCATTTCAACAAGTATATTTTTTATTGCATTGATAGTAGTATTAATAGCACTTGGAATTAAAGTATTAAAAAGAAAAACAAGTGCTGACAATGTATAAAAACAAAAAGTATTCTTAACACCACTTACAATAATAGCTGCGGAAAAAGATCTTATGTTTCCAGGTAAAAAAAGCAAAACAAATTTTTCCATCATTAAAGGAAATAATCTTATTACAAGATTCAAAACATGTTCCAGACAATAAAAATTTTAAAATAATAGAAGATTTAGTCTTAAAAAATTAATCAATTCAAAAAAAGAACAATTATAAATTCAATTAAAATTAAAACAATCAAAAACAGAACAATTATGAAAACAATTAAAATGAGAACAATCAAAAAGCAAATTTTATTAAGAATGACTTGTGTAGCCTTTGCATTAGTATCTAGTATAACATACGCACAAAACAAAAACTCAGAAACAACACAAAGAGATGGTTTCATCTTTGAATTTGTCGTAGGTGGTGGTATTATCAGTTTAGAAGATAGCGCTAGTATTCAAACTTTCGACGAATCTCAAGGAACATTCGTTTTTCCAGATTTAAAGTTTGGTTATATGTTAAATGAAAAACTTGCCATTACTGTTTCTTTGCCAGGAAATATATACGAGTATCAAGATAATGACAGACACTTTGGAGGTTTTATTCCATCGGTACAATTTTGGGTAAAAGATCGTTGGTGGGTTCATGGTGGAATTGGTTTAGCTATAGATTCACCAGCACTATATGATATTAAAGATGATGTAAATGATGATTGGAACTTTGGTTGTGCTGTTATGGCAAGTACAGGTTATGAATTTTATAAAAAGAATAACTTTGCACTTAACCTACAATCAAAACTTGTACTTGGTCGTGCTTCGTTAGATGAAGATGCACATAGAGATGCAGTAATTTTTAATGTAGGATTAGGATTTAGCTGGTTATAAGCTTTAATAATAAACACCATATATCATCATTTAATAATGAATTTTATTTATTATTAAATGATGATATTAAAAAAGGTTTTAAAAATGAAATATATTCTAGTAATAAGTTTACTATTAACATTAAGTTGCTCTAGTAAAATCAAATCAGAAAAAAAATCGACAACAACTGTTAATCAAGTAAATTTGATTGCTGTTCTAGACACTATTTGGAATGCCGAACAGCGACCAATTACATTAAGAGATTCACTTATGAAAATATATGGTGCTGAATCAGATTTAGTTAAAGAACAACAAGCAATCTACAGGAAAAACCATAGTATTAATGAAAGAAAGGTAAAGAATATTCTAGATAAATATGGTTGGCCTACAAAAGAAATGTCAGGTGAACGTGGTAATTGGACTATTTGTAATGTAATTCAACATTCAGACAATGAAGTTCGAATAGAATATCTTCCAATGATGAGACAAGCCGTAAAAGAGAAAAAATTAGAGCCTCGATTTTTAGTTAGAGCTGAAGATAGAATTGCTACAGAAAGAGGTGATTTACAAATTTATGGTGGACAAATGAAATACTACTCAAAAACTAAAAGTTTTAATTTATGGCCAGTTTTTGACCCTGTAAATATAGACAATAGAAGAACTGAAATTGGGCTTGACTCCATTGCAATATTTCTAAAAAATAGATTCAATTTTGAATGGAATCTCGAAGAACAACTAAAGAGAACAAAAGAATTTGAATTAGCAAAACAAAAAAAGCTGACTAAAAATTCAAATTAATAAAAACCTTATGTTTTATTTGTAAATAACCTAGAATCATTTAGATATATTTACTGAAAAACTCTTGAGGTGAAGAAGTAAGCAACTGCACATTTTCTGTGATTTTAGAAAGCTCCCAATCCCACCATTTTAAATGGAGTAGTTTTTCAATTGTGTTTTCTTCAAAACGCTTTCTAATTGGTTTAGCAGGATTTCCACCAACAATTGTATAAGGTTCAACATTCTTAGTTACAACAGAATTTGAAGCAATTATAGCGCCATCTCCAATAGTTACACCAGGCATAATAGTTGCGTTATGACCAATCCAAACGTCATTGCCTACAATTGTGTCTCCTTTTGTCGGGTAAGTTTTTCCATCCATAGCATTTTTCCAATTTCGTCCAAAAATTGCGAAAGGATATGCTGATGTTGCCTCAGTTAAATGATTACCTCCATTCATAATAAAAGACACACCTGAAGCAATCATACAAAACTTGCCAATGATTAATTTATCACCAATAAAATCGAAATGATATTTTACATTTTTTTCAAAATTATTTACATCTTCAAAATCATCATAATAGGTAAAATCACCAACTACAATATTTGGATTCTTTATAATGTTTTTCAAAAAACATAATTTTTCGTAGCCTTCAATAGGAAACAAATTATCTGGGTTTGGTGCTTGCATTTTCTATTTATTTTGAAGTGAATACGCTTGTGATTTCATTAATCTAAAGGTATAAAAGTTAAACTTATAAAAATTGTATTGGTAAACATATGAATAATTAAAGGATATTGAAAACCAAAAGCTACTCTAGTATAACCAGCTATTGTGGCACTAAATAATTGAGGCAGTGTTATTATTGGAAGCAATACTAAATTTAAAATTGAGAGTTCAAAATTAAATATATGTAACCAAGCAAAAAGTATGCAAGAAGTATAATAAATAAACCTAAAATTACGATTCCAGTAGTTATTTAACCTTTTTTTTATTGAATTGAAATTCAACACTATTAGGCTCAAAACTCCAATGCCAATCGAATACAATATTCTTAAATAAAAACTATCATCTACTAAACTTAAATTTGTTTTAAAAACAGCTTTTGTAAGTATATAATACGTTATTGTTGTTATAGATAAACTTGCATAACAAACGTTAAATTTTAACGAAAGCCTAAAGGTAATTTCTTCAAAAGCAGGTAAAACAAACCCTCCAACTAATACAAAAATTAATGGCGTAAATCTTTCAGCCATTTTAGAATCTGTAATGTTTGTTGGCTCGTAAAACAATCCTAAAACAATAGCAATTGTAATTGTTGCCATCATTTTAATTACAAACAGCCCAATAGTTTCTATAACTTTTGTTTTTACGGTTTTAGTATCATTAATTTCTAATTTAGGTTGTTTGATAAACCCTATTAACTCTCTAAATAGCTGTATATAAAATTTTGGTTTAATTAATTGAAGTTTCATATTACAGTTGACTTTGTATAATTGTTAAAATTTCAGTTATTAAAGCTATTGTATTTCGTGATTCTTCCATTTGGTTTAATGTTCCAGAGATATATGTGTTTAATTTGGGACAATAGAACATAAAAGATCCTGTACTACCTGAATGACCAATAATTTCTAGGTTTGGCCAACCGGTACTTAGCTCATTCAAATTTATTTTTCTTAGCCCAAAACCATATTCCATTCCTAAAGTTTCTGGAATCCATTGTTGCACTTCCTTTAAAGTATTTTTACTAATAATTTCACCTTCAAATAAGGCTTTTTGAAATTTTAATAAATCTGAATTGGTAGAAACTAAGCCTCCTCCTGCCCAATCAGCACTTAAGCTATTAAAACTTGAAACTTCATAAGCACTTGCATAAAAATTTGCCATTTTTTTAGTTTCAGAAATTGGTTTAGACCTTAAATTTAGAAATGTATTGTTCATTTTTAAAGGTTTAAAAATATGCTCTTTGTAAAATTTATGTAATTCTAAACCACTTACTTTTTCAATAATTAAGCCAAGTAAAACATATTCAGTATCTGTGTAATGATAGCCTTTTCCTGGAGGGAAAATTGGCTTCATTTTATCTTTATAAAATTGAATTAATTCAATTGGATTATAAATTTTAGAAGGATTTAGCAACAACTGATCAATTAGTCTTGGAGTTCCATCCATAGTTTTATCTGAAAAATAATCGCTTAAACCAGAAGTATGTTGCAATAAATGAGCTATTGTTATTTCATTAGAATAATCTACATCATCAATTATATGAAGGTTTTTTATAATGTCTTTCGATAAATATTTAGATATTCTATCATTAAATGAAATTTGTCCGTTTTCCTTTAAAATAGCTACAGAAACAGCAGTAAATGTTTTGGCAATACTAGCAAGATAAAATGGCGTATTTTCAGTTATGGAATCTCCTCCAAAAAACTCAACATCTATCTTATTTTTACCAGAATAAACCTTTAAAAAAGCATTGTGAACGTTCTCTTTAGACAATTCTTTATTAAATACTTGCTGAAATTTATTTTCAATAGTCTCTTGTCCAATTAATGAACAAGAAACTATAAATGTTGCTATAAATAATACTTTTTTCATAATTTAAAATGAATAACCTATAGAAAACTCACCATAAAAAGGATCTATAAAATCATATGCTTTTCTATAATCCTTTATCACATCATTCACTTCTACAGTATCTGGATTGCTATCCCAATCTTCGTTAGAAAATCCGTACCCCAAAGCAAAAGTCATTGTAAACCCACTATTCCAAACCCATTTTTTTCCTGCATTAATACCAAAACTTACATCTGGCATATTAAAATCGAATGCAGTTTCGTTTATCATTCCATCTCCATTAAACTCTCTATATCTTGCATAAGCACCAACAAAACAAGAATTCATTTTTTTATCTATATGATATCTGTAATTTAATAAAACAGAACAACCATTGGATTCTATATTCGCATCGGTATATGTTTTTGGAATAGCTTCATAGTCGAACCGTGCTACAAAACCGTGCTTTTGATTGTGTAAGTATTCATAATTAATTGAATAAATACCAAAAGCAACTGCCACAGGGCAAGCACTTATGGAGTGTTTAAATTCTTTTGTTTGATAAGATTTTTCTTTTTGTTCTTGAGCATAAGTTGAAAAACTTAGACTAAGTATAAAAATTGCTATAATTAATTTTAATTGTGTTTTCATTTCTTTAGTTTTTAGTAGTAATTGTTTGATGCAAATATTTATAAAACAGCTACACCAATCGTTTTGAATTATAATTTAGAACTCTTTTCAAAAAAGTTTTTAAGCTTCTGTTTTCCATAACTTGGGGCAATATTATCTTCAGCCATTAAGGTTAAGAAAAACTCAATAGGACCGTATGTTTTAACGCTTGTAAAAGTTCTTAAAAACCAAATTATAAATTTTCTAATCCAATCTGGTAAATGGTATATTTTAATAGGTTTATCTAAAGCTTCTAATGCGAGTTCACTAATATCATCCAAACTTAAAATATCGGGTCCTCCAATACTTATTTCTTCAATATCCTCTGAAATTAAATCAACTATTTTATTTGCTAAATCTTCTCCGTGAATTGGATTTAATAATTGCTTACCACTTCCAAAAAGATATACTTTGCCTAATTTTGCCATATTTAAAAAATCTTTCATATCAGAAAAAAAACCGTTTGGTCTTACCACTGTATAATTTAAACCTGAAGCTTTTAATGCATCTACAAACTTTTCTTTTGCTTCAAAAATTTTAAGGTTTCTATGTTTATCTCCATTAATTGCAGATACATAAATAAACCGCTTTACTTTTTGTTTTTTAGCTTCTTCAAGTAAATTTAAATTTGCCTGATAATCTACATCCATATAGGTTAAACCATCCTTTTGCCTTGTTATTCCAACAGTAGAAATTACCACGTCAATTCCTTTACAAACATCTTTTAATGTTTTTGGCTTTGTTACTTCAGCTTGTTTAATTTCTACATAGTTTTCATTCGTGTTTTTTAATTTATCAGGATTACGAACAATTGCTACAACTTGCTTTTGATTCTTTTCTAATGCTTTTAACAAATAACTACCTAAATATCCTGTAGCACCTGCTAATAATACGTTGGTATGTTTCATTATTTATAATTTAGTTTAATCTTCTTTTAAAAATATATCGTGTAATAAAAATTCCATTGTCATCTTTTACGCCTGCATCACTTTCTACTGCACTTGTTACAAACAATAAATCCCAACCTTCAGAAAGCATCGCAGTTAATTTTGAAGAAATTAAAGCGTCATTTGATGCTATATTTTGAAATCGTATGCCTGCAATATTGTAAAAGTTCAATAATTTGGTTTCCTCAAAACCTTTTGTTCTAATATCTTTTCTTTTAGACTTATTACGAGTATTATTTTCTGCTGTTTGACTAGATGTAAATTGTTTATAATCTATTTCGTTATTTGATGAAATTATACGAGATCTTCCTAATCCGCTAGGAACAATAGATTCTACACTTGTAATAACTTTAATCTCAAACTCTTGTTTTGGTTTTTCCTGAGCAAAAATAGTTGTGACTAATAATGTAAATAAAGTGATTGTAGCTACTAATTTTTTCATTTTCTAAATGTTTTTAATTTGTTTTCTTAGTTAAATTCGTTTGGTAACAATTGCTCAATAATGGTATTTCGTTGCGTTCCTGTATCATCTTGTTGATTACTTAATAATACAATTGTTGCATTGTATTCTGGAATAAAACCAATCATACTCCAATAACCATTAATATCGCCTCCGTGCCAATACATTGTAGTATTACCTTCTTGTGTTGTAAACCATCCTAAACCAAAATCTACATAACCACTTGGAACATTTTGAGCAAAAATTTCATCTTTTTCAGCTTCAGTAAACCAGTTTGTTCTTACTGCGTTTGTCCAAACTTCCATATCTTTTGGAGTACTACTAAAGTCACCTGCTCCAAATGCAATTGGCATTGGATACGTACTATTAATGTTACCGTTATTATAACCTTCAGCGTGCGTATCAGTATTAATTACATTTAAACCTTTACTTGTGTTAGCCATACTTAAAGGTGATAATATTTTTTGCTGAAGATATTCGTGGTAAGACATTTGAGACATTTCCTGAACTAACATTGCTGCAATAAGAAAGTTTGAATTACTATATTGTTTTCCTGAACCTGGTGTAAAATTTAAACCGTCTTCTGACACCATCTCTGTAATTACTTCATAAATACCTTCTTCATCAAAGGTTTCACCTTGTTTGTAAGATTCTTCAACTACAAATTGATAGTCTGGAATACCTGATTGATGCGATAATAAATGTGCAATTGTAATTTGATTTCCATTTGGGAATTCAGCATCAAATTCATCTAAAGTTTGATTAAAACTACTGATGTAGCCATCTCTTTTTAGTTGAACAATTGCCGAAGCTGTTAATGTTTTACTTACTGAACCTATTCTATATTCAAGTTCAAAATCTTGTGCTAATCCTGTGGATTCATTTGCCAATCCAAAACCTTGACGTACTAAATCATTTCCGTTCTTAGTTACAATTGCAAAACCTTGAAAATCAACTTCAGTTAATAAATCTTCAACAGTTGTATAGCTATTGATTGGTGGATTAACATCATTGTCATCGCTTGAGCAAGACGTTAATAATCCTGTTATTAATAATGCTAAGATTACTGAGATTTTACATAGTGTTTTCATAATATTATAATTTGTGTTTTTTTTAGTTATTTATAAAGTTTGCTAATATGTTGTTGAAGTTTATATCTTGAGTTGTTTTTCCTAAAGGAAAACCTACATTAAAAGAATCTGTTCCTGGCCAAGTGTGACCACCATTTTCAATTAGAATTTCAGTTACAGAATCGTAATTTTTAATGGTTACTGAAGTTTCATCTTCAACAGTATTAATAGTTTCAATTTTGGCTTTGTCAGTTGCATTATTTCTTTTTTTCCAATAATCTATACATTCAGAATGTGATACATATGCATTCTCTTTACCATCCATTTTTACAATATAATCTGCAGTTCCGTGAACAAACATTGCTTTAACAGGCTCGTTAGATTGCATTCTGTTTTTAACTTCAACTGGCATTGGAGCTCCAACAGCTACAAAACCTTTTATTTGGTTAGGTAATTCAGCAACCAATCTTTGAATAAAAAAACCTCCTCTTGAAAGTCCTGTTGCATAAATTCTATTTTTATCGATAGAATAATTTTTTACTAACTTTTCAATTAAAACTTTTATAAATTCAACATCTTTTGTTCCTGTATCATAATCTTGTTCAAAACCAACATTCCAATCGTTGTTTATTCCTTGTGGATAGGCCACAACAATTTCAATATCTTCTGCTAGGGTATTTGTATTGGTATAAAACATTTGCTCTAAAGCCGTCATACCTGATCCGTGAAAATTTAATAAAAGTGGTACCTTTTTAGTTGAGTCAATTTTATTGGGTTTATACACCGTAAATTGTCTAATTGTATCATTTACTTTTACAAATCTTGTTTGTGCATTAACGCTTAATGCTAAAATGCATATGGTTAAGCTTAAAATTAATTTTGTCTTCATTTTTTGTTTTTTTAGTTATTATTAATTGTTGAAATCAACACTGCAAATTTGACCAATAGTTTCCTTCAAATCGTTCGAGATTATAATTTCAAACGTTCGGAATATTATTAAAAAATTGATGTGATATTCTAGTTCAAAAAAGTATGATTGAACCTGGTTTTTAGTGTAGTATTGAATTAAATATTATTGATTATTTTCTTCAAATGTTTTTATATCATCTAAAAAAACTATAGCATCATTAACCTGACTTCCATTTCCCATTAATAACCAGTTTAGCCATTTTTTATTTATGTTTTTAGGCTTTAAAGCTCTCAATACTACTAATGAAATAATTTCAAGGACAACTGTACTAATTCCGAAGGAAACCAGCATTTTAAAGTCTAATACTTCCATTAAATCTATATTTAAAATTGCTTTGAATAAAAACAACGCTATAAATGGTCCAAAGGGCAATAAATAGCTTGCAATTCGTAAGTTTTTAACTACTGCTATTTTAATTTTAGATAAGTCTTCCTGAATCGTTAAAATTTCATTTTTGTAGTCTACTAAAAGTATCAATTTCAGTTGTTTGATAGATGAAATCACAAACCAAATTGAAAAAAAGGAAATCATTAATCCTGAAAATACAAAATACCAAAATTCATAATTTAAAACGGTAAAACACAATGCATATGAAGCAACTAAAGTGTTGAATAGTAATGTGCTTATTGGTAAAAAAAGTAAATTCTTTAATGATGATTTTGCTTTGTCAATTTTAACTTCTTTTAGTAGTTCTATATTAAATTTTCTATTTTGTTCAAGAATCATTTCGTTCTGTCTCCAAATATCTTGTATATCTATATGTTCCATACTATTATTTTTTAAACTTTTTTTGTAATTGTTTTTTTATTCTACCTATTTTGGTGCCTACATTACTCACGGAAATTCCAACAACTTTTGAAATTTCGGTATGGCTATTACCATCTAAATACATAATTAAAATTGCTTTGTTTAACGGATCAAATTCTTGAATAAACTGTCTTAACATCTTCACTTTCTCATCCATTTCGTGATTGTAAGTTTCTTCAATAGTTACCACTTTAGATGGCATTTCTGCAAAATATTTTTTACGATTGTTTGTTTTACGGTAATGAGAGATAGCAACATTAAAAGCAATTTTATACATCCAAGTAGTTGTTTTTACTTTATGGTCGAAATTCTGGTAACTATTAATGATTTGAAAAATAATTTCTTGAATTAAATCTTCTTGCTCATTAACATCTGTACAATAACTATTAACCACCTTGTAAATTAATCGCCTATTTTCTTCAATAAGAGTTGCTATTTCTATATTCTTATTTGAATATTTCATTTTTAATTATAATTTCAAATACTTGTTTACTTCATTAATCGTTCTTCAGAAAAAAAATCACACATTTTTTTAATTTTCTTTCAAAATTTTTTCAAACTTATATAAAATGGAATGGTAAATAGTACTGAATTACATTTCAGAACGCTTTTACAATAAGCACTTAACAAACAAAGAGAAGTGTAATTAAAGTTTTAAAGAGACTGATTTTTAACCCACTGACTTGGAGTAATACCTTCTACCTTTTTGAAATATGTATTAAATACACTTTTAGAATTGAAACCACTATCGTACGCCAAACCAAGAATAGTTATATGGCTGTTTTTAGGGTCTATAACAAGTTTTTTAAAATGATTTATTCTAAATGAATTGATATAATCATTAAAATTTTGATGATATGCTGTGTTTAATAACCAAGATAACTTATTTGGGTGTAATTCAATGTTTTCAGCCAAACCTTTAAGTGTTAAATCAGACTTTAAATAATTAGCATCTTCATTTATAGTTTGAGCTATTTTAGTTTTAAAATGTGCAATTTCATCTTCACTCAAAAGCAGTTGCCTTGGCTTCGACTTTTTAACTTCATTTTTAATTGGCAAAACATCGTTATAAAAAACTTTATCTTGTAACGCTTTAAACTTAGGTTCTTTTCTTAGTATTTTTAAAAATGGATCGTTATTGAAATTTACAAATTGTCCAGGTTTTGTATTAATTATGTACTCCAATTTTTGAAAATTTGTTTCTAAATTTTCTTCTTGAATAGCTAAATAGAAATCCCAATCTATTAGTGAGCTTTGTTTAGTTTCAGAATTTGAATTTAATAGCTTATTTAAAGATGCATTTGGAAGCTCTTTTTTATTTATACTACAAAATAATTTATGAAGTACTAATTTTAAATCCTTCAAAACATCATTACTTTCAATAAAATTAACAAATGATTTCCAATTATTTAACCATATAAAACAAGCTAACTTTGTTTGAATTGCCAATGAAAACTCTGAATCTATTTCAATAGCTTTTTCTAAATATTTTAAAGCAGTATTGTAATCTTTATTTAAATAATAAATAACTCCTTTGGTATAAAAATGATTGGGAGATAGCGGATTTAAATCCAATGCTTTATCTACATATTTAATTGCTTCTTTCCAATAACCTATAGCTGTAAAAATTTCTGCTTTGGCTTCAAAAACATCGGAATATCCTGGATTAATCTCAATGCTCTTATTTAAAAATTCGAGTCCTTTTTTATAATTCCAATCTCTCCAAAAACTATTGGTAGATTGGGCAAAATACAGCTTAAACGAATTGGGGTTTAACTCTTTACCTTTATTTAGAAAAAATTCACTTAACGAAAATCCTTCCTCTTGATCCATAAAACCCCAACTAGCCAAAATTCCATAGCACCAACCAATTGCAATATAAGCATCAGAGTAGTTCTCATCAATTTCAATACATTTTTTGTATTGCTTAATAGCTTTGTAAATATCTTCTAAATTCCAATTTAACTGAAGTGCTCTAGCTTTTAAATATGCTTGATAGGCTTCTACATTTTTGGTATCAATTAACACTAAATGTTCATTGATATTTAAATGCCCAAAATTCTCTCTAATTCTATCTGCGATCAACAAACTAATTTCGTCTTGAAGTTGAAAAATATCATCTAATTCTCTGTCAAAATTTTCTGACCAATAATGTAAACCAGTTTCCGATTCTATTAATTGAGCAGTAATCCGAACTCTATTTTGTGATTTTCTTACACTTCCTTCTAAAATAGTTTTTACACTTAACTTTTCTCCTATAGTTCTAATGTCAATATTTTTTCCTTTAAACGAAAAGGATGAAGTTCTGGCAATTACTTTTAAACCTTCTATTTTGGTAAGTGCATTGATAATTTCTTCAGTAATACCATCGCTAAAATACTCATTGTTAACATCATTACTCATATTAACAAAAGGAAGTACTGCTATAGATTTTGAAGAATCTGCCATTTAACAAATATAAAATTTTATACTAAAAATTCTAAAACCTATAACGATTAGAAGCTAAAATTGTAACATCAATTGATTTGCGTTTATTTTTTTAAATAATATAAAACCTAAAATAACATTACTAAGAAAAGAAGTTTATAACCTTTCTTATAAGTATAATTTCCTGTAAAGTTTATACTTTCTCATTATTTTCTAGTTAATCATTTGGATTTACAATATTCTCCCAATTCGTATATAAAACACGTTCTTTTGCATTTCTACCTCCTATAATCGAAGGTGCTGGTGGCGCTAAATCAAGAACTTTTTGAAGACTTTTTTTTGCTTTTTTGGCTGCTTTATTGTTTGAAACCTGCATTAAATTATGCTTCTCATGAATATCATTTGGAACATCATACAACTCACCAGTTTTATACAGCTTATAAGATTGATTTCGAACAAATTGAACTCCTTTAAATTTTCCCCAATACGGTTGATATTGCCAAAACACCCAATCGCGAGGCTTGCCCGTTTTACCTTGTAATTGAGGTAAAAAACTTCTTCCATCAATTGGATCATCAGCAGCATGTTTAATATTAGCAGCATCAGCAATGGTTGTATAGAAATCAGTAAAATCAATTAAATCATTACTTTTTACACCTTGTGGAGTGTGTCCTTTCCAATAAGCTACTAATGGTACGTGAGTTCCCATATCTACAGTTTTACCTTTGGCTCCAGTAATGTTTTTTCCTTTCCACTTAGAGGTAATTGAAGCTGTTCCGTTATCTGAAGTAAACAAAATAATTGTATTATCGAGCTGTCCGATTGATTCAACTTTGTCAACAATTTTACCAACCAATTTATCTAAATAATTAACCATTGCAACATAATTTGCTTTCTTTAAATCTTTGTCTTTTGGTGTTTTATTAGCATCCTGAGTTCTAGGTTTATCACCAATTGTATCAGGTGTTGGAACAAATGGACTATGAACTAAAACAGTTGGATAATACACAAAAAATGGTTCATCTTTATTCTTTTCAATAAAGTCACAAACAAAATCAGACATAATATCTGGTCCATATTTGTCTTTATTATCTTCAACAGTTAAAAATTCTCCATTTTGAAGCAACGGCGGACTCCAAAAACGCTCCCCACCATTTTCACCAGTTTTACGTGTAGTAACTTGCCACAAACACGACTCATCAAAACCAGCTTTTTGAGGTCTTGATTTATCTAAAGAGCCAGGTAAATTATTGTACAATCCGTTCAATTGCCACTTACCTGCAATGGCAGTTTTATAACCTGCATTTTTCATTAAATGTCCGAATGTTTTATCCTTTGGGTTTAGGTAACCAAAATGTGTATAATTCCTAAAATTATATTGACCAGTCATAATTTTTACACGTGATGGTGTACAAATAGGCATAGAATAACAATGATTAAATTGAACTCCCTTTGAAGCCAAAGCATCAATATTTGGCGTTTTATAGTCTTGTGCTCCATAAGTACCAAAACAATTCCAGCTAACATCATCTGCCATTATTAAAATGATGTTTGGTTTTTTCTGCGCTGTTAATTGTATTGCAATTAGTAAAACTACTATTAAAACTATATTTTTTCTATTTAAATCCATCTCACTCTATTCTTTTCAACTTACAAAGTTCTTCAACATTTAGTATTACCCAACATATCTTTGCTTATTTAATGCTTCATTGATTTATATTACGGGCACATAATTAAATAAGCTATATATTAATGATTTCCTAAATAAACATTAGATTTAATAGTTTCTTTATACTTCTTTAACAATGAAGCTACTTTGTCTTGATAAGCAGGGTTATTGATATAATCTTTGGATTGTTCTTCAATTTGGTTATCATTCAAATTAAATAATCCAATAGGAGTTGCGTCTAAATAATCTTTCGTTTTTTTATTGACTTGAAGAATTAATTTCCAACCTTTATCATTTATAATATATTCTTTATCTGCACCACCTTGAACCATTAAAAAATCATGTGTTTTGGCTCCTTTAACATTTTTAAGAACTGGCATTAAGTTATGAGAATCTTGCGCAACAGATTTTCCAATAGTTTGATTTGTAATTCCTGCCAATGTTGCCATAATATCCATACCAATTATTGGCTGACTAGATTGCTGTTGTTTCTTTATATTATGAGGCCATGACACTATAAAAGGCACACGATGTCCGCCTTCATATGGTAAATTTTTAGAGCCTCGATATATGCTACTTGGTTGATGACCTGAAGAATAACTATCTGGAACAATATCTGGTCCCAATCCTCCATTATCAGAAGTGAAAATTATTACCGTATTATCATAAACTCCTTGTTTTTTTAGTTCGTTAATTAACATACCTACTTGTTGATCCAACTCTTTAACCATATCTAAATGTTTTGATGGAGTTGTTCCTTTGATTTTAACACCATTAATTTCAGTTGGTGGAGCGTGTGGTGTATGAACAGCTTGTGAACAGTAATACATAAAAAACGGTGCTGTTTTATTTGCATTTTCAGCAATATAATCAACGGCTTTACTTGCTAAAAGAGGCCCCATTTCGCTTGGATTCCAATTAGAATCTCCCCAACCCGGCTTATTAAAATGATCTACACCTAAACGTTTATAATCTTCTTGATTAATAACTTTTATTGTTGAATTTTCTTTTAGCTTTAACCATTTATGGTTCTCATAAATAGCATACGGCGTGTTTTGTATACCAGCAGGTAATGAAAGACTATAATCAAAACCAAACTGTTTTGGACCATATAATATTTTAGTAATATCTACTGGTACACGTGGATTCTTCTTTTCTTGTCTATTTGAAATAAATAACACTTCGGAATTATCTTTTCTTCCGAAACCAGTACCAATATGCCATTTACCAAAAAATGCAGTGTTATAATTGGCTTGTTTCATTAAACGACCCAAGGTTAATTGTTCCTCTTTAATCACTGGTTTTGAATATCCTCCCCAAACACCCCAACCTTCTGCACTTCGGTAACAGCTATTACCTGTCATAATAGCGTAACGTGATGTTGCACACAAAGCTGCTGGCGAATGTGCGTTTGTAAAAATCATTCCTTCATTAGCAAGTTTATCTAAGTTAGGTGTTTCCAAAACAATTTTATTACTGTGTAATTTTCTATAATATGAAACATCACCTGTTCCTAAATCATCTGCTAATACAACAATAACATTTGGTCTGCTGTTTTTTTGCGCAAACATTTCAACACTAAACACCGTTAGTAAAGTTATAAGTGCAACTACTATTTTTATTTTAAATACTTTCATTTTTGAATTTATTTCCACTTTAATATTTCATTCATTTCTCTCAATAAGAAAATTATATTTTATCTACTCTTATTCATGAGATTTCACTTATTCACTAAATCTTTTCTTAGGTTACTTCAATCAGTAAAAATCCCAAAAATCAACTATAGTGTCCTTATACTTTTTTGTATCACCTAATTCTATTGCTTTTTCTCTCATTTCTTTTTTCATCATTATTTTAGTTTACATCATCAAATACAATCTCTTTACGCTGATCATCATCAAGTAGCGTAAATTTTATATTGTCAGTTTTAAGATTATTAATATGTCGGGCATAAATACCATAAGCTGGAGACACTCCAAAAAAGCTAAACTCAGGATATCGTTTTTCATCCTCTGCAACCACTATTTTTGAGTGTTCTTCATTACCTCCTCCAGGTAGTGTAATTTTTATATTATTTAAACTCACCTTGCCTATTTTATGATTGGAAGTACCTGTTATAAAAATTCCAGATGGTGGTGAAACACGAGATTCCTCAATGCTTCGGGAAATTGCAGAAATATTGCTGATACTTATGTTGTTAATGCTTCCTACCTTTTGTTTAGGAGCATAACGATATGTTCTTAAACGCTCTCCAAGACGAACAAAAATTGGCATATCAACATTTTTCATTGTAAGACTATCTAGAACTATATCACTTATGTTAGCACCATCAACACTTAGCACTTTTATTCCTCCTCCTTTGGTATTATGTAGGTAGCAATTCTTCACCGTAATATTTTTAAAGTCTCCCATACTTTCCGTTCCAAATTTTACGGCTCCCCAATTACTTTTTAAACGACAATTTTCCACTAATATATTTTGAGTAGGAACTGGACTTGTTGTTTTAAAACAAATAGCATCATCGGCTGTGTCTATATTGCAATTTTTAATCACAGCATCAGAACTCGAATCCATATCAATACCATCGGTATTATGATTATTATGGTTATAAATATCAATTCCATCCACATTAATTTTATTGGACTGAAAAAAATGTAAAGCCCAAGCCGCTGCAGAACGAAGATGAACATCTTTAACCGTAATATTTGATGACTTTACGAATCGAACTAAAAAAGGACGGTTTGATTGATACTTTCTAACTTTAGATTTTTCAAACCCAAATTTATCAGCATTCAGCAATAGGTTTTCTCTTAAAAAATGTTTCCCCATTCCATCTATTGTTCCGTTTCCAATAATTCCAATATTAGAAACGTCTTCAGCGCCAACTAAACACTTACCTCTAAGTTGCCCAACGGCATCTGTAAAAGGGTCAATACTTTTATAATCTAATGGATTTTTACTTCCTATTAGTTTTGCTCCTTCATCAATTTTAAGGATAACATTATTCTTCAACAAAATTGTTCCAGTAATATAATTACCTTCTTTCATTATCACCATTCCACCTCCTGCTTCACTACAAGCATCAATGGCATTTTGAATGGCTACTGTATTAATTGTGGTGCTATCAGCAACAGCTCCAAACTCTCTAATATCCCAAGAAGATTTTGATTGGCAAGAACTTATTAAAATGAAGATTCCAACGAAAAAAACAAGTCGGTATTTTTGTATAATTTGCATTTATAATGAATTTATTGTTTTACCATCGTTTACTGCACCGTAGTCACTAATGTTGTATTCCTTAACCTGTAATGATAGGTTTACAAACATGAATACAAAAAAGCAGATAGAATATTTAGTTATATCATTTATTTTCATTGAATTGTTGTATTTGAATGGTTAAACTATTTTGTGGTTCTCAACTTTTATTATTTCCATTTTAATATTTCATTCATTTCTAAGAAAAAGAACAATGCCCAATCTTGGTCATTTGCCCATTCATCGTAAAATTCTGCTTTTACACCGTTCACTTTTTCTGGATAAATATATACTGCTGCTCCAGTACCATTGTCTCTAATATTACAAAGGTTGTTTTCTAAACATATTTTTCCTCTACGTAAGTATTCTTCATTTCCTGTAGCTGCGTAATACTGAATATATGCTCTACCTGTTAATGCAGACCAATAATGCGGCATAGTATCTCCCCACGATTGTCTTTTTCCAAACCAATATCCATCCCAATGACGAATACCTACTTCATTTAAATGATAATCTGGTTGTTGGCCATTAAAAGCTTCCAATATTTTAAGATGTTTTTCACCTTCTTCTAAATAATGTTTGTCTTTGGTAATGTGATATAATTCCAAATAGAAATTAACAGCTGGCGAAACAATAGACTGCTCAAAAACAACTTCGTGACTAGGATAATTAATTCCGTTTTTATCATATTCTTTAGCCACCATTTTATAATCATTCAACAAAATTTCAGCTTCTTTATTAAACCCAGCTTCACGTAAATAATCGATACTTTTTTTAATAGGTACACAAATAGCATAGAAATCGTAACCAAACTCTTTATACCATTTACGCATTGTGTGGTAACAATCTTTAATGTAAACTGGATTTTTAGTTTGTTTGTATAATTCTGCATAAAAAGCAGCAACCCAAGGATAATTATAACCTCTGTGTCGTTTTGTATGATCTACTGTTGAATAAACCTTATACTCTGGCGTTTGTAATTTATAGCGTACAAACTGGTAATATTCTTCTAAAGACTCTTTATATTTCTTTTTTGAATTTGGAAATTGCTGCAACCAATTTGCAATGGCAACACCCATTCCTAAACGTTCTGCACCTTCATCGTGATCTACTTTAAATGGAATGTTTTGATAAATCTCATTTTCTTCATTATCATACACCATATAAGCACCAAAACGTGGATCTGATTTATCTTTCATTTGTTGCTTATCAATAATAAAATCGACCCTTTTTTTCAATAACTTTTTTGTTGGAAGCGAAAAATATAGGTTGATTACCGTTTTTTTACCATTATAATTTAAGGTTACAACTTTATCTCCTATTTTTTTTGCTTTGAATTCTGCTGTTATTACATTACCTGTTTGCTTGAAACTAATTGGAGTTCCTTCCACCGAACAACTCACATTCTCTAATTTTTTGTTCGATTTAAAACGCATTTTAGCAGTTTCACCCAATGGAATAAAATACTTATCAGCCTCTGCAATTACGGTTCCGTTTGCTAATGCTTTTGCATAAAAATCTTCATAACCATTATGCCAAAATACTTTCCACGTTAATCCATAAGTACTATTTGGTTTTATAGTTTTTGGCTCTACTTTTAATGTAATTCCACCACGTAGATTTGAACCTGCTACTTTTCTTGGCATTGTACTCGTGTTTACAAGTTCGTAATGACGAATACTTCCATCAGTTACCACCAAACCTAAATGAGGTGCTTCTGTTCCCATTCTAATAGCATTTAAGTACGATGAATTGTATCCTCCTGCCCAAACATGTACATTACAACGGCTTGTCATACAAACTTCTGCTCCACCAGCATACCAATCTTTTAACGGTGTGTAAATACCCATATCAACAACTTTTAAATCTTTTGAACTGGTGTTTTCAACATTAAAATTCTCAATTAATTCTCCTTCATTGTTGAATGATCTTGTGATATTCATATTAAAATCTGGAAAGTTATACGTGTAAGTTGTTTTTCCATCTTTTACTGAAATATTAGAAATTGAATTCCATTTAAAGGTTTCTTTTTTTCCTGCTTTTTCTATGGTTATAAAACCTAAACCCCAACCAAATTCAGGAGTAAACCATTCTAACTCACTTCCATCTGCAGCAAAAATCCAATTCATATTATGCTTATCATTCTTATGCATAATCTTCTGAATTCCTCCAGTCTGCATATCCGTATGAATAATAAAATCTGTTTCTTGTGATTGCGCGTTTCCTATCCCTATTGAAAATGCAAATAGAAATAATATCTGTTTAATAAGTTGTTTCATCTCTGAATTTTAAATTTTTGATTTTATATTTGTATAACTGTAAACTTTGGGCTTGCCTTTACCTCTAGCTTTTTTAATTTCAATTTTCCAAGCTTGTCTTAATTCTTCAAGAATTGCTTTGTGCTTCGATTCGTTTACTAAATTGTGAACCTCGTTTGGATCTTTCTTTAAATGATATAACTCTTCATAAACAGGTTGTTCTCCGTTTATAGGTCCTTCAACAAAACTTCTATAAACCGCCATTTGACTTGGGTGCACTTCATACAACATTACTCGCAAAGGAATTTTATATTCTTTGGCTAGTTCTACTCTCTTTTGAGCTGAAATATTGTTGTTTTTATAATATCTAATGTATTTCCAATCTTTTGTTTGAACAGCTTCACATCTAGGATTCCCAAAGGTTGTAGACCATAAATTTTCGGTGTATAAATAATCTCTAACTTTTGGTCTTTCTCCATTTATAAAATTGGAAAGATCTTTTCCTTGCATTGAATTTGGAATCTCAGCACCTGCTAATGATAATAATGTTGGAGCAACATCAATAGTTTGTACTAAAGCATCACTTTTAAAACCTTTTTTCTGTTTTGGGTTGTACATAAACATAGGTACGTGTGTTGTTTTTTCATAACACAACGATTTTCCTCCTAAGCCAAATTCTCCCATAAATAATCCGTGATCTGAAGTAAAAATGATAATGGTATTTTTATCTAATTTTAGTTCTTTTAATTTTTCACGAAGTTTACCTACCAACCTATCAACTCCAGTTATACATTGCAATTGACGAATATAACGTTCACGAAATCCTTCAGGAGTATCCACATAATCATAACCTGTTTGTCTATCATCTGCATGATGAATTTCTGCAGGAAGCTTGGGCGTTTTAATATCTGCTCTTGCAATATAGTTTTCTGGCAATGGAATTTCTAAATCTCTGTAAAGCGTTTTGTAAATAGCATCATCCGTTTCTTTTTGACGCATAGAGCTAGTTGTTGCTCCATGTGGAATATTGAAATTTAAATTCAATAAAAAAGGTTGATCTTTAGGTCTGCTATCTAAAAAACTAATGGCTCCTTTTAGTCTTCTTGCATTTGGATCTAAAAACTGTTCTACTCCTTCTTGTAAAATTTCAACCTGCGTATCTGCAATAGCATCTTGAAAAATTTCACGTTTTTCCTTTGGATAAAAATAAACACCTCCATGACTTGCATACCAATAATCAAAGCTTTTCTCTAACAAACCACTTTCATAACCTCCTTTTCCAATTGGTGAATGATTTTTACCAATATAACCTGTATAATAACCAGCTTTACGCATTAAAACTGGATACGATTCTGACCAAGCTTCATTTGAAACAGTTGTAGCTGAATTAAAATTTACCCCGTGTTTACGTTCATACTGTCCTAACAAAATAGAAACCCTACTTGGTGTACAAATAGCACTACTTACGTGTGCATTTGTAAACAAAACACTTTCACCAGCCAACTTATCTAAATTAGGAGTTTGTATAATTTTATTTCCTGTACACCCCATCATTCCATAGGATTGATCGTCGGTTAAAATGAAAATGATATTTGGACGCTTATTATTCTGCGAGTAGCCTGAAATAACATACAACCCTAATATTACAACCAAAACAAGTTGTTTAAAATTTACTTTCTTATACATTTTTAATATTTTATTTAGTTTCAATCCATTCTAATTTATCAATACTCACTCCCATATCTGGGTAAACCACACTAGAAATATACCACTGTCCGTCTTCTCCTTGAAAAATTTCAGGAGCGTGCGCATTTAGTATTGTTATTTCTTTTTCGCTATCTGTTCCGAAATTTGAAATATCATCTGATGCATATACGTGCGCATTATGTGTGTATGCTCCCATTAAGCTAACCCTATCCCATTGTCCTTTTTTCCACGAACACACAAAAAGATAAAAAGTATTGTTATGAAAAATAACCGATGGAGATTCAGGGTCAAACTCATTGGTTGTTAGTACCGTTTTAGCCTCGCTCCATTCAATTAAATCTTTTGAAGTTCTCATACGAACACATTTTTCTGAACAATATGTCATATAATAGATTCCATTATGTAGTATTAAATTTGGATCACGTGCTCCTTTTTCTTCTTCAAACAGTGTACCTCTTGGGGTCCATTTATACAAATCTGGCGAGGTTGCTAAACGTATTGGACTATGACCATACACCATATAATACAAACCACCTTTCTTCACAATATAAGGAGCGTGATTCGCAGGAATTTCTCCTGGACGTTCTTTAGGAGTTAATACTTTTTTTAAATCTTTATAATGATGTTCTTTAACCGTTTTTTTGAAATTTGATTTTGATGAAACAGCATGAAAAGAAGCATATTCACCTTGATGAATATTACCCAATTTAGGATCGGTATATGGGTGTGTAATTCCAAATATATGCCATAAACCATCTTCTGCTTTTACAAAACAATGATCGTTTGGGATCCAGCGGTCGTACCATTCTCCTTCTTTTAATTCCTTAGTATTTGGTCCAAAAAAATAATCTCCTGCTGGTTGATAAATTTCAACATAATTGTTGGCTTGTTTTGGCACTAACACCTTATTTGTTTGCGCATTTACTTGGTTAAACACCAATACAGACAGTACAATAAAAACGATTTTAAGTTTCATATTACATTTATTTAATGCTCAGCTGCTTTAATCTTTTTTTGAATTAGGATACTTATAACGTTTCTGCGCTAAAACTTTTCCTTCGGAAGGAATTTGCCACTTATCCGTTCTAAAACAAGCAACTGGCAATCCATTTCTATCTATTAAATTTGAAACAGGCTTGTTAGACCAAGCGTATCTTACTGCCTCTGGGTTTTTAATTCCAACTGAACTCACCTCAACTTTATTTTTACCAATAATTTTAGCATCTGCCCAAACAAATTTTTGATTTTCTCCAGCAATTGAAAACCCCTTCACAATACTAGAATTAAAGGCATACAAACCTTGATCTATATTATCAAATTGGATAGTTATTTTGTTTCCTTGAATCTCCATTGATTTATATCTAGGACTTCTACCTTCAATTTTAAAATTATAAGTATCGTCTAAAGCTAAACGGGCAAGACGATTACCCATTTCTTGCTTGTTTCTATAATGAATATCATTTCCTTCACCTACATCCATAGAAATTACTTCTCCTGTGTTTGGTAACGATAATGTTTTTGACATTCCTTCACGCAATTCGGCCCAAGAACTATTTTCAGGCTCTAAATCAGGTTCTTTCATACTTGCAATTTGAATCCAATAAAAAGGAAAATCGCCATTTTTCCAACGTTCTCTCCACGAATTAATCATTATTGGAAATAACTCACTGTATTGATCACCTCGTCCAAGATTACTTTCACCTTGACACCAAATTGAACCTCTAATACCATAGCCAATTACTGGGTGAATTACTCCATTATATGCATTTGCAGGTCTATTTTGTCCAATTCTAATATCTCTAGGAGGACGTTTTTTTTGCCCAGGTTTACCTGCCTTTTCCCAAGCTTCATATTTTTTGGTATAATCAATTAACATTTGATCTGTAAATTGATTAATTCTCCAATCCCAATCTTCTAAAAACTCTTTATGCTTGTACTTTTTTTCGATAGCATCTCTTGGAATCCAAGATTCTAAGGAAGATGCTCCCCAAGAAGCATTTATCAATCCTACAGGAACATCTAAAATTTGATGTAGTCTTCTTCCAAAAAAATAACCTGCAGCTGAAAACTTTGGAATTGTTTCTGAACTACAAGCTACCCAATTTGCTTCCTTTATATCTGTTTGAGGTTCTGAGACTCCAACTAAAGGAATACTGATAAGTCGTATTTTAGGATAGTTTGCTGAAAGCATTTCAAGCTCAGCATGATTAGAATTTTCTACACTCCATTGCATATTAGATTGTCCTGTACATATCCACACTTCACCAATAAGAATATCTTCAAAAACAATTTTATTCTCTCCTTCAACAATCATTTTATAAGGTCCACCAGCTTTCATAGCATCTAATTGAATTCGCCATTCTCCTTTGCGATTGGCAACCGTTTTATGCAACTGGCCAGCAATTGACACTGTTATTTTCTCCCCAACATTCGCAGTTCCCCAAATTGGATTTTGTTGATGACGTTGTAACACCATGTGGCTACCAAAAACATTGGCTACCTTAACTTCTGCATGAAGCACAATAGTACTGATACAAAAAAGAAATACGAATATTAATTGTTTTTTCATTACTTAAAATTTTGTTTATTATTATTCGCCTATAAAGTCATTAATGTCTGGCACCCAAGTACGGTTATACTTTTTTACTGTTTTGAATTCAAAATATTCAGCCTTTGAATTAGAATCTAACTTTTTGGCTAATCTGTTAAGCTCTTTAGGCTTTGTATTTGGCCAAACTCCTTTTTCTATTCGTTGCTTCACCGTTTCAATAGCTGCCAGCCATTCCCCAACAGAAAATGTGCAATGTCCCCAACGATTTACATAAGCACTGCGAAAAAGTTTTGAATATCCATTTTTAACCACTAAATCTTCATAACCTTTAACCATTGCTGGATATACTAAACCATCTCCACTAGTACTCAATCGTAAAAATGGAATTTTAGGTTCTCCAATATGTGTACGTCCAGGTTTACTCCACCATTTTTTTGCTGAAGCATCAGCTTTAATCCTAGGAAAGTTATTCACCTTTTTAATATCGCTTTTTAGGCTAATTCCAGCTTTCTTGTATAAATCTTCAACAGTTTTTTTATACAACTCATTACCGTTTTCATAAAATTCTCTATAATCTACATCTGTATTTCCTTTTATTTGTCCTGGTGCAGCAAGTTCAATCATTGTAGTTCCAAAAGTTCCTCTATTTGGTAAAAGACGAACCAAACTTTCATACATGCTATTTTGTAATTCTATAGTATTATTCAAATTTGGGTTAGGAACAGGTGCTTCTCCTTTTCCTCCCCAAGCTTGCCATTGTCCAATTGTTATTGCCAGAGCGATTCTAGCACGACCTTCTGGAGTTTTTTGCGCAGCTTTCACCACGTTTTCCCAATCTTTTGCGATACTTTGCATTTCAGCACCTTTAAGAGGAATTTCTAAAATAGGAAGTTCAGGTGCCAAAAGTGCCTTTAAAACAAATAATGCATCTAAATGCGTATTTGCCATCCAAGGACTTGTTGCTCCACACAATGCAATTGCACCATCTATTCTATCAGGATGAATTTCAGCCATGGCAATAGTAATTGTGCCTCCACCTGAGCAACCTAATTGAATAGTTTTTGAAGGTTTTCCAAAATTGGCTTCAAATATATCTAATACAGAAATTATATCATGTATTTCATGAGCAGGATCGTATGCTTTCATTCTACCTGGGCGCCTTTTTGTTCCTGATAAAGCATATCCCATTTCTAAGAGTTTTACATTGCGTTGAGAATCTGCAGATTTATAATAATCTAAATCACTAAGTAAAATTCCATTCCAATTTTTAGGTACTCGGATTCTATATAAAGTTCCTCGAATTGGAATTGAGTCGGCCAACTCTACAAAAATTCCCTTAGGGTGAGATTTAAACTTTTCAGACAAATCAGGTAGATGCCAATTTTGGTCTTCACCTTGAGCCGAAACTACTGTAAAAAACAGTAAATTACTCACCAATAAAACAAGAAACATTAAACTATTTCCCTTAATTGAATATCTATTATTTAGCTTCATATTTATTTTTTTACAACTTTTACTCTCTTCCCCCATTCAAACCATCTCGCTTTCATTTCTGAAAGTCTTTTTGGATATTTTACTGCTACATCAATTTGTTCTGTTGGGTCTTTTTTTAAATTAAAAAGCTCCCATTTTTTTCCATCTTTATCTTTAGACCAAGCAACTTTCCAGTTTCCTTTTCGGTATGCTTTATTGCTTCCGTGTTCCATAAACCATTCATCTCTATTTAAGTTTTCACCTTTAAATACAGGCATTAGACTTAACCCTTCCATTGGTTGAATTTTATTTCCGTTATATGAAAGTGGATAACTAGTATTTGATATATCAACAATGGTTGGCAATACATCTATAATACTAGCTACATCTTTTTTTAGAACATTCTTTTTTTTAAGCTTTTTAGGCCAATGCATAATAAATGGTGTTGCTACACCACCTTCATGACCTGATTTCTTAAATTTTCGATAAGGTGTATTACTTAAATTAGCCCAAGATTCGCCATAACTCATATACGTAGTAGCTGGTCCAGACATAAGATTTGAGACATTTCCTGGAGTAACTTTTTTTCCTTTTAAAGTAACAGTAACTTCTTTTTCGCTCACCCATTTTTCAACACCTTGTAGTGTTTCAGCACAGCCTCCATTATCCGATAAAAATATAATTAGTGTATTTTCAAACTCGCCTTCCTTTTTTAACTTGTCAATAATTCTTCCAATTCCTTGGTCCATATTATCAATTTGAGCTGCATAAGTTTTCATACGTTGAATTTCCCATTCTTTGTTTTCAACAGAATTCCATTCTGTAGCTCTAAAGTCTCGCTGACTAAGTTTGGTGTTTTTTGGAATAATTCCCATTTTTTTCATTCTTACCAAACGTTCTTCTCTTAAAACATCCCAACCTTTATCAAAAACACCTTCATATTTTGCAATGTCTTTTTCTAAAGCATGCAAAGGCCAATGTGGAGCAGTATAAGCCACATAAAAGAAAAATGGTTTATTTGCTTTTTGTTTAAAATGTTTATCGAGAAAAGTTACTGTAGAATCGGATATAGCATCGGTGTAATAAAATTTATCATCTGGTTTTAGCTTAACATTTTCATTATTATTTGTTAATGTATAAGGATCAAAATAGCTTCCTACACCTTTTATAGTACCGTAAAATTTATCAAAACCACGTTGAATTGGCCAGTTATGAATATCATCGTTAGTATTAGAATCTGCCACATGCCATTTACCTGTCATGTACGTGGCATAGCCATTTGTTTTTAATGCTTCTGCAATTGTTACACATTTATTATTCAAATCTCCATAACCGTGACCAACCATACCGCCAACTCCTACTTGATGTGGATACAAACCAGTTAACAATGCCGCACGCGTTGGGCAACACCTAGCATTATTGTAAAATTGAGTAAACCGGACTCCATTTTCAGCTAGTTTGTCTAAGTTTGGCGTTTTAATTTCACCACCGTAACAACCAATATCTGAAAAACCCATATCATCTGCCATTATTAAAACAATATTGGGTTGTTTCTGAGCAAATAATTGAACTGCTAACAGTAGTAATAAAATATTCAGCTTACGCTTCATAATGTGAGTCTTAAAATTTTACTTTGTTAAAATGTCTTTTTCTAATTCTGCATCAAAACGTTGCATTTTTTTCAACAGTTTTTTTGCTTGTTTAGCATTTAAGTCTATTACATTTTTAGATTCAGACTTGTCTTCTTTTAAATTGAACAGCTTAATTTTAGTATCTTCTTCAGTAAGCTTTCGCCAAGAAGCTTTTCTATAACCTTCAATTAAATATTTCCAATCACTTAAACGAACACCATCAATTTTAGTGGAATTAGAACCATAGAAATACATTTCTTTTCGAGGTGATTTTTTAGATTTCCCTTCTAAATATTTTGAAAGATTATAACCGTCAAAAACTCTATCTTTTGGCATAGAAATTCCTGCATATTTTGCTATTGTTGGAAAAATATCTAACGAAGAAACAATCTCATCACTTACAACGCCAGCTTTTACTTTATTTGGTGCCCAGAAAATTGCAGGTACTCTTTGTCCGCCTTCATAAGTATCAAACTTTCTTCCTTTTAATGGCTTTGCTGAACCGTGACTATTTGGACCATTGTCTGAAGTAAAAATAACGATGGTATTTTCATCCAATCCGTTTTCTTTTAAAGCTTTGAAAACTTCACCAACACTCCAATCAATTTCCTGAACAGCATCGTAAAACGGTGTTGTTCCGCTTGAACCTTTAAACTTATCACCAACAAAAATTGGTACGTGTGGAAATGAATGGGCTACATATAAAAAGAATGGTTTTTCTTTATTTTTATTAATAAATGAAACGGCTTCGTTTGTGTATCGCTCGGTTAACGTAGTTTGATTGGTTGGATATTCAACTATTTCATTTCCTCGCATTAAAGGTGGCTTGTTTTTTAAACTCTTTTTAGCATCTTTGTTTCCAGAAGCATCCACCAATTGCATATCTGAATGCATTTTCTCCAATGTATAACCATCATTTAAAACAATATTTGGAGAAATATCAATACCTGATGCAATTGACATATTATTGCTATAAGGAATCCCAAAATAAGAATCAAACCCTTGATTTAAAGGTGAATACTTCTTATCGTGACCTAAATGCCATTTACCCACCAAAGCTGTAGCATAATTTTTCTCTTTCAACAATTCTGCAATTGTAATTTCTTCTGTTGGTAATCCTTTTTCATTTTTCTTCGGAAATAAAACTCTTGGAATACCAACTCTTTTTGGCATTCTACCAGTTAACAGAGCTGCTCTTGAAGGCGAACAAACTGAAGAAGCTACATAAAAACTTGTCAATTTTACACCTTCATCAGCCATTTTATCAATGTTTGGTGTCTTTAATTTATTTGAGCCAAAACAACTTAAATCTTCATAACCTTGATCATCTGTAAAAATGATGATGAAATTTGGTTGCTTTTGAGCATTTATACGCTTTGACCCTAGAAAACAGCAAAGAATAATAATTATAATTCTAAACTTCATAATAAACTATTTCAGTTTAATTTTATAAACTATAGCAGCATCACCTTCAGCAGGTTTATTTTTTGGTGAAGTAACTACCAATCCTTTTGAAGTTTTTTTCCACTTAATTCTTTCTTTTGAACCTAGAACAGAAATAGATCTAATTTTTAAATCCTTTGCTTTTCCTGCAAAAGTTTTTAGTGTAATTTCTTTTTTAGAACCTGGCCAACCTAATTGAATTGCATATACATTTTTACCATTTTTTGTATAACGAACATCTTGACTATTTAAGCTATTTAAACCTGCTTTAATAGAACCATAAGCATTCCAATTATCATTAGGATTTCTCTTTAATTCCGTTGGCCCTTGTCCAAATTCAACAAAAGGTCTTGTGTTGTATATAGATTCTCCATATAAATTTAACCAAGCACCTATACCTTCCATTGCTTGTGCTTGTTCAATTGGAATTACACCTTCTGCCATTGGAGCTGCGGCTAAAATCATAACTCCATTTTTACTTACAACTTCAGCAAGAATTCTAATTGCTTTTTTAGGATCTAAAGCGGTACGTTTGTCTTTGTTATATCCCCAAGAGCTTCCTAATTGAAAATCCGTTACCCAAACAAATGGTGTAATATCTACCATTGTAGCTCGCTCTACATTAACAACAGCTACATCGGTAGGGAAAAAGTCTCCTTTTGTATTTACTACAACTTCTTTGTTTAATTCTTGTGCTTTATTAAAATAATTAGCCAAAAATTGCTGACGATAATTTTCTTGCACATACCCTTGAGCAAAATCCATCCAAATATAATCTGGACAATATTCTTCTATTACTTCATCTAATTTTCCTAACCAAATATCACATTCTTCTTTATAAGACATTGTTCCATAAAGTGCACGATACTTTGGATCTTGTGGAACTTCAGGGTTTTTATAAACCGCGTTATGCTCACTTAACGGACGAAGTGCACTGTTTTCCTTTTTTGGAAAAAACATCATATGAAAACCGTGATGAAAAGTTGTCATAAATTTTAAATCACGACTTTTTACTTCTTTAGCAATTTGTTTTACAACATCAATTTTAGGCCCTTTATCTTTTGAATTCCAAGGGTTCACTTTACTTTCCCATAATGAAAAACCATCGTGATGTTCGGCAATGGTTCCAATAAATTTGGCTCCCATATTTTCGAACATATCTACCCAACGTTTTGCTGAAAATTTTTCAGCCTTCCATTGCGGAATAAAATCGTGGTAATGCACATCTCTTCCATATGTTTTTGTGTGGTAATCGTAAATGTCTTTTCCCCAAGTTTTTCTACGGTCTTTCTCGTACATAAATCTACCGTACCATTCATTTCCATTTGCTGGAACATTGTAAACTCCCCAGTGAAAATAAACTCCCAATTTAGCATCGGCAAACCACTCTGGTGTTACTTTATGTTTTTTTAAACTCTCCCACTCTGGCTTAAATTTTTCTTGTGCGTTGGTTAAAGTAACTGTAGCAATAATTGCTACTATTAATGTTATTACTCTATTTTTCATATTATAGTCTTAATTTTATATTCTGATTAGTATATTCTTGTTGTTTTTTCTTGATTTTTCTGATAATCAACATCACGTTTTCCAATAGGCAACAAATGTTTTTTATCCAAGCCATTGAAGTAATACGGATAGTTATCCCAAGGTGCTTTACCTTCCATTCTAGGATCTCCCGTTTCTTTTAGGTATTGAAAAAGTTCTGCTTTTAGCTCTTTACATAATTCTGCATATTTTTCATTTGAAGCCAGATTATGTAAGTTATATGGATCTTCTTTTACGTTGTATAATTCTATTTTAGGGCGTTTTGCAAACTGTAAATCGAAATAATATTTAGTTGGCTCACTATCCTTATTTTCAATTAAATGTGTGCGTGAAGGACTAGCATCAACCTCTCCGTAAAATCCTTGATGAGGCGAGAAAAAATCTGGATCACCACCTGGATATCTACTTGGTTCAAAATTTACCATATATAAAAAATCTCCTTTTCGAATGGTACGCACTGGATAAGTCAATCCTTCTGGCCTACAATATGCGTGACGTTCTAAAGCTGTAAAAACTCTATCTCTTTTTTTATCTACTTGTCCGCTTTTTTCAGAAAATAAAACATCTAAAAAGCTTTTCCCTGTTGTTCCTTTAGGAATTTCTAATCCAACTGCTTCTAATAATGTTGGAGCAAAATCTGTAAAACTTATAAAGTCATCTACTGTAGCTCCTCCTTTAATTTTATTTCCCCAACAAATTGCTAATGGCATATGTGTTCCATAATCATAACAACTAGCTTTTGCACGAGGAAATGGCATTCCATTATCTGCAGTTACAATAATTATGGTATTTTCTAGTTCTCCAGCTTCTTCCAAAGTTTTAATCATTCTTCCTAAATGAGAATCAAACCATTCAATTTCATAATAATAATCTGCAATATCACTTCTCACCAAATCATTATCAGGTAAAAACCCAGGTACTTTAATTTTAGAAATGTCCTTCCCTGATTTTACTCCAATTCCAGGATTGTATTTTCTGTGTGCTTCGTGAGATCCATACCAGAAAAAGAAAGGAGCATCTTTGTCTTTTTTAGACAAAAATTCATCAAAATTCCCAGCATAATCTTTATTAGACATAAACTGCGGAACTTTATTTCTTATCTTATTGTACTCAGGAGCCAAAGGTTGTGCTTGATATGGTTCTTTGTGACTTGCCGGCATATAGCCTTTACCACTGTAGCCAGTAGCATAACCTATATTTTTTAATGCCGTTGAAAATGTAGGGTATTCTTTTTTCAGGCCACCAAATAATAAACCTCCTTCTTCTAGCTCCCAAATGTTTTTTCCTGTTAAAATTGAAGCTCTTGATGGCGCACAAGATGAAACATTACAATAGGCATTGTTAAATAAAACACCACTATTTGCAACTCTATCAAAATTTGGTGTACTTAATTCTGCAGTTCCATTTATTGAAGTATGAATAAAACTTACATCATCAGCAATACAAAATAGAAGGTTTGGTTTTTTTTCAACCTTTTTAGATTGACAACTAGTATTTAGTGCTATTACACTTAACAGAAGTAAAATGATTTTACTTTTATACATTTGTTTTAAGTATTATAATTATTACTTAGGATCTACTGGATGCAAATTTTTAACAGCATCTGAAGGAAGATCAATTGGTCTAATAAACGGATTTCTTAATGGTGGCATTTCATTTCTATGCGCTATAAAAGCCCCAAATAAATCTTGCATCGCTTCAGGATTTTCTCGACTTACATTTGTAGTTTCAGATACATCATTTTCTAAATCGAATAAATAATGCTTGTTATCTTCAATGTATAATTTCCATTTTCCACTTCTTACTGCACCCATTCGATTTGCATACCAAAATAAATAATCGTGTGGTTCTTCATTCGCATAACCTCCTTGTAAATAAGGTAAAATATTTACGCCATCTAAATGCGTGTTTTCAGGCAACTTTACATTTGCTGCAGAACATAAAGTTGGATATAAATCTAACGTGCTTACCGTTTTTTCATACGTAGTATTTTGCTGTAAATGCCCTGGCCAACTCATTATATAAGGAATACGGATACCTGCTTCTCTAAAAATTCCTTTGTAGCCTGAAAGTCCACCTCGTTGTCCCATAATATGATATGGTGAATTGTCTGGCCACCAATCAGGTTCTTGAAAATGAATAGGATTCATAGGTCCATTATCACTTAAAAATACTACAATTGTATTTTCACGCAATCCTTCTTTATCTAAATAATCTAAAATTTTCCCAACATTATCATCAATTGCCAACACCATTGCAGCATACAATTTCATTGATTCAGATTTGATATGTTTAACACGTTTTCTATCAACCTTTTTAGCTTGCAGTGGTGTATGTGGTGCGTTAAAAGCTAAATAGAAAAAGAACGGATTCTCTTTATTTTTATTAGCTTCAATAAATTCAATAGTTTGTCTTCCACATCTGTCTGTTATATATTCCTCGCCCTTTCTATCTGGCCCCCATTGTGTCATAGTCCAACCTCCTTTTGGTTTTGGATGACCATCAACTCCTCCATAGTTTCCTGTTTCATCAGGAAAATAGTTACATCCTGCTGAAGTTAAAGAAAACTCGTGATCAAAAGTAGTTTTTGGATAGGTTGGAATACCAATTTTACCAGCCATTGCAGTTACATAACCAGCTTCGGAAAATGCTTGGTTGATATAACGATGCTCACTTGGAATTAATGATTTACGTTTTTTATCTTTTTGACCAGGCAAGCCATATGTATCGTGATTCCATTGTACTCCAAAACGTGTTTGATATGCACCTGTTAATAATCCGTGACGACTTGGTGAACACACCGATGACGATACATAACCATTCGTGAATTTGATTCCTTCTTTTGCAAGACGATCAATGTTTTTGGTTTCAAATAATTTTCCGCCATAACAACTTGGGTCTCCATAACCTAAATCATCAGCATTAATTATAATTATATTTGGACGTTTTGTTACTTTATTTTGAGCTGAAATAAATTCAACCGAAATAACAACCACTAAAACGAATAACTTAAATACTTTAAAATTCATTATATTTTATTTAAAATTAACTCCAATTTTTTCACTTAACTTTTGAATATTTTTCTCTTTTAAATCCATTGGATTGTAATTCAATTCCAATTCCAACGGTAAATAATAAGCTAATGAAGACCATCCAAAAAATGGATTCATACCTAAACCTTCACCAGTCTCAGCATTAAAAAACTCACGTGTACTTTTATTATTTAATACCAGATTATAGGTTTTGTGAGCAATCTCTTTTGCTAAATCTTTATAACCATAATCGGTTAATCCGTGGCAAATCATATAATTTGTAGGTATCCAAGTTGAACCTTTCCAATTACATCCTTTTTGCCCTTGATAATTTTGACGGTAATCTGGTTCTGTTAAGGCATAACCAGGAACAGGAAACTTTGTCCAAAACTCTTTCGGGTTTTTTAAATGTTCCTCAACCATACGTTTTACTTGTTCTTTTGAAGCAACTCCTGCCCATATTGGTGTAAAACACGAAACTGACTTTACATAAGTTGTTTTTCCGTTTTCCTCATTTCTATCATAATAAAAACCTGATTTTTCATCCCAAAGGTGCTCATTAATCAGGTTTTTCAATTTTTCAGCGTGTTCTAAATATCCTTTAACATCTTTCTTCTTCCCTATTTTTTTGGCAATTACAGCCATTGCTTCTAATTCACGAACCAAGTAACAGTTTAAATCTACTCCTTCACTTAAACCTAACGTTCGTGTGTTTTGGTTATCCATTCCACTATGGTCTGCTGCTCCAGACCAACTTCCTTTTTGTTGTCCAGACCAATATGCTAATCCATTTTTATCAGTATCGTATTCAAACCAATGTTTTAAATACAATTGTGTTTTTTCGTAGTATTTTTTTGCCCATTCCCAATTTCCAGTTTGACGAGAACCCAACACAATTATTTGTGCAATAAAAGGCTTAAAATGGTGGTCGGCTCCAAAGTTTTTTGAACCAAATGAACGTTTTATAAAACCATCAGGATGTTGTATTGCAAAAAAGCCTTCTAAATTATCGAAGTTGTATTTTGAAATTCCATAATAAGACATGTAGATATTCTCGAAATATAAATCCCAATCGTAAAATTGCTCGTATCTATATCCAGTTAACAATTTTTTATTTGTAATAACAGTATCTAATAAAATTCCGTAAGATTCAATATCTTTATTTAGTTCCCTTAATCTTGTTTTTAAGATGATAGAATTGGTATCAAATTTTTTGTTAATTGGAATTTCTACTGACTGCTTTTTTTGTGCATTTACATTTCCGAAAAAGAATATTACTGCTAATGCAAAAATTATTGAAAACTTGTATTTCATATTTATTTGGTTTTTGTGCTTCTACAATTTAGGTTCATTTTTTAGTACAAAAAATTAAGTACCCATATGTGGCAAATAATTAATCAAATGTTCTATTTTTCAATCTATCTAGATAAAATTCAACAAGAACAATTCTTATTAAAATATTTAGACTGATTTAAAGGCATTACACCTACTATCTCTAGCTAAATTAACTATATAAGCACAAAAAAACAGGGGTGAAAATTGTATAAAAGGCAGGGGTATTCTATTTTAGACTAGTTTAAAGCCTATAAACGCTATTGAAAACAGAAATTACTGAATAGCTTTCTTTTTATATTCTGAAGGTGAAACTGAGAACTCATTTTTAAAGCAGTTTCTAAAATATTTTAAATCGGTAAAGCCAACTTCGTAGGTTACATCACTTACAGAATATCTTCCTGTTGAAAGTAATTTTGCGGCTCTTTTTAATCGGATGGATCTAATAAAAGCAGCGGAAGTTTTACCTGTTAATGCTTTTAATTTTTTATTTAATACAGTTTGTGTCATTCCACATTCTGAAGCAATAAATTGTACGGTTAATACTTCATCTGTAATTTTAGACTCAACAATTTCAAGAATTTTAGTCAATAACTTATCATCAACTTTTGTTGTAGAAAATTCAGAAGGCTCTATCTCTAAAGTACTTTTAAATTTTTGCTGAAGCAATTCTTTATTTTTAATTAAAGTTTCTATTTGAGCTTTTAAAACTTCTAAATTAAATGGTTTTTCTACATAAGCATTTGCGCCTAAACTATAACCTTTTACTTTATTATCTGAACTTGTTTTTGCTGTTAATAGTATGATAGGAATGTGACTTAAATCTATAGTGGTTTTAATAGTTTTACACATTTCAAAACCATCCATTTTGGGCATCATAACATCACTAATAATTAAATCTGGAAAATGTTTTGTACATTGTTCAATACCTTCTTCTCCATTTTCAGCTTCAAAAATTGTATACCTACTACTTAAGCTATTCACTACAAACTTTCGCAATTCAATATTATCTTCAACAATAAGTAATGTTTGCTTATTAATGTTATTTTCATTTTCTGCTTCACTTATAAAGCTTACTTCTTCTTTTTCAACCTCTACAGGAACATTGAACTGAGAATAATTTTCTTTTACTAATAACTCTTTATCGCTAAAATGCTCTTTCCCTTTTAATAAAGTTACAATAAATTTGGTTCCTTTTCGCTCTTCGCTAATTAACTGAATTGTACCGTGATGCATTTCAACCAAACCTTTGGAATAGGACAAACCAATTCCGGTTCCTTCAACTTTATCATCAATTTTATCTGCTTGAAAAAACCTATTGAATACAAACTCCTGTTTTTCTTTTGAAATACCAATTCCATTATCTTCTACAGAAATAAAAACATTATTTTTTTCTTCTTCAACTTTTAGTGTAATACTTCCGTTTCTGTTTGTAAATTTAAATGCATTGGATAATAAATTCATCAATACTTTTTCAAGTTTATTGGCATCAAACCATAATGGTAAATTATGTGATAGGTGCTTAAATGTAAATTCAATTTCTTTTTGTTCAGCTATAAAATTGAATGAAGTCATAACTTTTTGAATAAACCCAATTAGATTTCCTTCACTTGCTTTTATATTTATTTTACCTTGTTCAAATTTTCTAAAATCCATTAATTGATTTACCAACCTTTGCAAACTAATGGCATTTCTATTAATAATCTCATAATTTTCTTCAACCTTTTCAATGGGCATTGACTCTTTTTCTTTCAGCAATTTAGCTATGGGACCAATAATTAATGTTAATGGCGTTCTAAACTCGTGTGAAATATTTGTAAAAAATTGAAGTTTCATTTGTGAAAGTTTTTGAATTTTTTCTTTCTCAAAACTTTCCATTTCCAATTTACTTTTGCGCTGTACTCCAATTATTGTAAAACGCCTAAAAAACCACAATGCCAGTGCAAATAACAATACATAAATAGCTATTGCAAAACCCGAGAAATACCACGGTGATTTTACAATTATTGTAATTGATTTCGGGTTAGTATTCCAATGTCCATCACTATTTGAAGCAATTACATTTAAGGTATATTTTCCTGAATTTAAATTCGTGTATTTCGCAAATCGAGTATTCGAATTTACCGAAACCCAAGCATCATCAAAACCTTCTAGTTTGTATTTGTATTGATTTTTACTTGGCGAAGCATAATGCAAACCTGAAAAATAAATGGTAAAACTGTTTTCTTGGTACTTGAGTTCTAATTCATCTAAACTATTAATTGATTGGTTTAAAATAACTCTGCCTTTATACTCATCGCCTACACCAATTGGTTGATTTAGAATTTCAAGATCTGTAAAAACAACTTTATTAATAGTTGTATCGAGCGATATTTTATTCGGAAAAAATGTATTGAATCCGTTAACTCCACCAAAAATCATTTCTCCAGATGCACGCTTGTAACAAGCAAAATCTCTAAACTCAAAATCTTGTAAGCCATCGCTTACACCAAAATTTCGAATGCTTTTATTTTCTGGATTAAAGCGGCTGATTCCTTTATTTGTAGAAATCCATAAATTTCCTTTTTCATCTTCTAAAATGCCTTTTATTGCATTGTTTGGTAAACCATTATTTGTTGTTATTGTTTCAAAATAATGAGTTCCATTTTCGCCTTCACATAATTTATTTAAACCACCACCCAAAGTACCAATCCATAAGTCTCCTGTTGAAGTTTCAAATAAGGGTAAAATATAATTATGGCTTATGCTTTTAGGGTTATTAATATCATTTTTATAAACTTCAAAACTGAGTTTATTCTTTAACTTATCTTCAAACTTAATTTTGTTTAAACCTGCTGAAGTTCCAACCCAAATATTACCGTTTTTATCTTCTAAAATACTTCTTACAATATTTGCAGACAATGAATTATTTTTTCCTTCAGCAATAAATCTAGTTTTTAAATAGTTTCCATTTTTGTCCAATTTTAATCGCCACAACCCTTTGCCGTAGGTTCCTATCCAAACAACACCAGTACTATCAATTAATATTGAAAAAACAGCGTTTATTCCATTAAAACTATTCTTAGGTAAAGAAATTTCTTCGCCTGTTTTAGCACTAAATATTTTAATTCCAGCTGGTAAACCTACCCAAACTCTATCATTTTTTTTATCAAGGCTTAACACCGTAACAAAGCTATGGTTGGGTAAAATTGAAATAAAACCTTTATTATAATTATTTTTATGTTCTTTTGGAAGGAAATTCAACCCTCCATTTTCAGTTCCAACCCATAAATTCTGATAATTATCTTCTAAAACCGATCTAACTGTTTTATGAGATAAACTACCTTTATTTTTTGTTGCTGTATAATGTTTAAAAAATTGACCTTTTGGATTGTAAACTTCAACACCTCCACCACTTGTACCTATCCAAATTAATCCTGAATTATCTTTTAATAAGGATGAAACATTATAGTTCATAAAATCATTCTTTCTCGAATTCCATTTTATACTATTTGAACTAGCCGAAATTGTATTTTCTTTAGATAAATTGTAAACAAAAATTCCCTTTTTAAAAGAAGCTACCCACAAATTATTATCATCTACAAAGATTGATTTTCCACCAATAACATTTGGTATTTTATGTGCGCTACTCTCTTTTTCTTTAAATTGATAAACGCCATCATTATTGGAAAAAAATAAGTTATTACCCCATTGTGAAATATAAATTACAGATGTTTCCAACTTAAACTCCTTTTCTAATTCAAATGTTTTTGGGTTCAATTTTAAAAGTCCATTCGAGGTACCAATCCATACAATACCGCTTTTATCTTCAAAAAATGTTTGTGGAGAATTTACAAGGTTTTTATTTTGAATAACACTCTCAATCTTATTGTTTTTAGAATTAATAATTTCAATTCCATTATTGGTTAGCACCCAAATATTCCCTCTACTATCGGCCATCAATTTTAAACTTCCGTTTGAAGCAAAAATTTCGGGATTATTACCCTTATTAATAATGGATGTAAATTTATTTGTTGAAATATTGTATTTACTAACACCGTTATCTAGTGAACCTACCCATAAATTCCCTTGTTTATCTTCAACTATTGAATTTATAATATTACTACGTAATCCTCCTTGTTCTCTAGGCTCTTTTCTAAATACTTTAAAATTATATCCATCATATCTATTCAATCCGTCATTAGTACCAATCCAAATAAAACCTCTACTATCCTGAAAAATATAATTAACATCGTTTTGAGAAAGCCCATCTAAAGTTGTCAATTTATGAAACTCCGTTGCACTCAACCCAAAAGTTAATAGATAAAAAAGAAATATAAAAGCATATTTTTTCATTAGGGTAAATTTCGTGTTTTTTGTTGAATCTAAAGAAAATAAATTTAGAGAAATACCTAATTAAATTTAATAGCTTAACATTATAAAAAAACAAAACCCAACTAAAAATTCAGTTGGGTTAGTATTTATTTAAATTTTTTTCTAATCTTTAATTTACTAAAACAACTTAAACATAAAACTAAACTCATACGTTTCTACTGGAAGTAAATACTGTTTTAATGGCACTGGGCCACAACTAGCGTTACCTAAACCTAAAATTTTAGCATCTAAATTTAAAATCGTTTCCTTTCTGCTTTTTAAAAACGCAGGTCTACTTGCCTTGTCCAAATCGCTTGCATCATAATGTAATGCTGAAAAAACAAATGGTGTATCAGCTTCAATTTTTAAAGCAGATTTCTTATTATTTTTGAAAGCTAACGCTAACCAACGAGCATCTGATCGCGCTCCATTTTCTTGCGGAACTAAATACGGTGTAAATAAATCTGTGGCAGTTGAATTGTAAATTCCAAGATGTGCAGACTCGTTTCTATCAGGGTAATTTTCCTGTGGACCTTTTCCGTACCATTCAACATTTTCTAAGCCTGAAACCAGCCCTAATTTAACACCAACTCTTGGTAAAGTTACCATATCGTCAAAGCCTGTTGGTATTACTTTATTATTCATTTTAACACTTCCGTTTCCTGAAATTTCATAAACACTTTCGTGCTTAAAACTTCCCTTTTCAGATTTATAATCGATAACAACCTCAACGGAAAACAATGAAGAATTTACTTGTTTTGATTTTATTGAAACTAGGTTTTGTTCCAAACTCTTCAACTTTGCTTCAGCCCAACTTTTCTTGAATTTACTATCATTCTCAATCGGTGAACGATACACGTTTAATTTTGGTCCTTTCACTGCTCCGCTTTGAGCAATCAGTTCTTTTTTATTCTTTTGAATTGATGAAATAATCCCTGTATTTTTATCAAAAATCACTTTAAAATTTTTCCCAACAACATCAATTTCATTTACAGTTTCTTTAACTAAAACTTTACCCAAAGCCTTTAATTCTGAAGGTTTCCATTTTTGAAGTATTACTTCTTCTTTCGCTACTTCGTGACCTACTTCAGCCCAAATAGTTGCATTTTTTAAACGATAACTAAATTGAAGTACATACTCTGCATTTTGTTTGAACTGAGGTAGTTTAACTTCAAACTTTCCTGTTTTTTGTGGAGCAATATTTAATTCTGAAATAGTTCCTTCTTTAACTTTTTCTCCATTTTTAAGCAGCGTCCAGCTTCCAACAAAATAATCTAGATTTGTAAAGTAATATTTGTTTTTTATATGAAATACCTGCTTCGAATTTTCGTCTGCAGTTATTTCAATAAATTGTTGTGCTTTTTTAACTTCTAAAATTGTTGGTTTTATAGTTCTATCAGCAAAAATAATTCCTTTGGCACATTCATTTTTTAATTTCAGTACATTAGAAAAATCGCCGTTAACAGGAAGACTATCTATTGGATGATAATCCAATCTATGACTTTCTCTTTTACTTCCATCAGGCATTTTTTCATAATACGTTTGGTTTACCCAATCCCAAATATAACCGCCTACAAACGATTTATTTCTATCTACCACACGCCAATATTCAGCAAAATTCCCTAACGAATTTCCTTGAGCGTGTGCATATTCAATCATTATATATGGTTTTTCGTATTTTGGTTCAGCCCAAAAACTCAATAGTTTCCAATGTTTCTGTTTTTCATCGTCTTCAATAAATGGATACATTGAACTATTCATATCAAAATAATCCTTTTCAGACCAACAATCTGTTTCTCTTCCATCATATGAAATTGGTCTTGTTGGATCAAAACGACGAATATAATCGCTCATCAATGCAAAATTTTGTCCCCAACCGGATTCATTTCCTAAAGACCAAAATATTATTGAAGGATGGTTTTTGGCACGTTCAACCATCGCCACAGTTCGGTCTAAAGCAGTTGCTAACCAACCAATATCACTACCTGGCAAACCATTTCCTCTAATAAAATAATCTGGAGATTCTAAGGCTTCATCCATTACATACAATCCGTATTTATCGCATAAACCATACCATCTAGGATCGTTTGGATGATGGCTAGAACGAACCGCATTTATATTATGTCGCTTCATTAATAAAATATCTTGAATCATTGATTCTTCAGATAAAGTTTTACCAGTTTCAGGATGTGTTTCTCCACGGTTTACCCCTTTAATTTTAATTGGTTGTCCGTTAATACATACTTGTAAATCTTTAATTTTAACTTCTCTAAAACCAAAAGGACTTTGCGTTACCTCAACTGTTTTTCCATCTTTATCAATCAAACTCAATACTACTGTGTACAAGTTAGGAAATTCAGCAGACCACAACTTCGGACTTTCAATTTTGGCTGAATAACTTAAAATAGTCTCTGCTCCTAAATTCCCCATTCGCCAACCCAATGTTGGACTTTTATCTTTAGATTCAGAAATTATTTTTCCATTTTCATCATAAACTGCAATATTTACTTTGTAAGCTTTGGCTACTTCTTCACTATTATTCTGAATTTTAATTTTAGCCTTAAAAACTGCATCTTTATAAGCTTCGTCTAAACTTGAAGTCAAATAAAAATCTTTGATTTGCACCGGAGGTTTACTTTGCAAATAAACATCTCTAAAAATTCCGCTGAATGTCCATGTATCTCCAGATTCTAAATAACTTCCTGTTGTCCAACGGTATACTTGAACAGCCATTGTATTTGTTCCTTCTTTTAAATATGAAGAAATATTAAATACCGAACTTGTCATAGAATCTTCATCATAACCAACCAATTCTCCGTTTATCCATAAGTAAAACGCACTTGAAACTCCATTAAAATGAAGTAATGTTTGACGCTCTTTCCAATTTTCAGGAACTTCAAAAGTGGTTCTGTAACTCCCTACCGGATTTTCATCTGGTACACTTGGAATTTTAATTTTTTCATCTCTTACCAAAGCTCCAAGTCCTCGATGTGAAGGCACACCATAACCTTGACGCTCCCAACAAGAAGGCACAGGAATAGTTTTCCAATTACTATCATCAAATAATGGTTTATAAAAATCTGTTGGTTTATCTGCTGGTTTTGCTACCCAATTAAACTTCCAATCTCCCGATAAATCTTTATAATATGTAGATTCTTTATAATTTCCTTCTAAAGCCGAAGCAACATCTGGAAATACATAATGCGTTGCCGAATGTGGTTCAGTTCCAACGGTATATACTTGTTTATCTTTCCAAAATTCTTGTGCGTTGATAACAATTGTTGGTGTTAGCAAAAACAACAACAAAAATGGTTTCAATAATTTGTTAATCATAATTCTATGGCTATTTACTCGTTAATTCAATGGTTAAAATGATAATGTGCTTACGTGATGCTTATAAAATTCTTTTATTTCTTGAAAATTATTTCGTTCATCAGTCAATGTTTCTAAATATTTTTGGTAATCTAAATTTTTATTAAAAATGTTTGGTATAACTTGTTTATTGTACCGCTCTTTTAATTCTGTAATCTTTTCCCAATATGCAATTGATACATCCAAATGCTGTTTAATTTGTTCTTCTTCAAGATTTTTATCCAATAAAATATGTTCGGCTAACAATAAGGTTGCATTAATTCTTTCTGCAAAAAACTTTTGTAAATAGGCTAATGTTTCCAAATCTGTTAATTCGATTTCTAGCTCTTGATTTGTAGATGCTTTTCTATATTTTTCAAGGTCATTAAGAATTCTTTTAGCATTTTTATTCAAAACATCAACTAATTCCGGCGGAGTTATAATTTCTTCGGAAACAGAATCTTTTCCCAATACATAATCCTGAATATTTATAAATTTTGAAGTATCCAACACCGGACGATTTCCTAACGCTTGCATTGTAATAATGTCAAATTTATTTTTCTTATCAACATTTGAGCCGCGCATAATTGAAGAAAATCCTTCGGAATACAATGCTGCATCCCAAGAACCAATATAAAATGACGAAAATAAATGGTAATAGTCACTTGCTGTTTTCCAAGTTTCTAACAGCTCATTTCCGTATTCAACACCAAACTTTTTATTTAATTGCTGTGCAAATAATTCGTCATCTGTTTGTGTATCATATAGCAATCTACCCCAAATGGAATACCACAACCATTGGCGCTCATACGCATATTTAAATTGATTTTTTGCAGCATTATTTGAAAAATAATCTTTAGCAGGTATATAACATTCGGAACCTATTATGCAACCAGACATATACGATTGTGAGACATTATTTTTAATAAAACGTCTCACAAAATCAGGTTGTGCCCAACGGTGAACAAAAAAGTCTTCGTTTCGAACAGTCCAAAGAACCGAGTAATTTTTTGGTGCAGGGTTCCAATACGTATCTGATAATTTTCCTCCGTGAACTATAAATAATTTGTCTGATGAATGTCCGTGCGACCAATTGTATTTAAAACTTATAATTGTTTCAGAAGGAATACTTAAAGTATCTAACGTTTCGCGAGTTAGTACTTCGGTTATTTTATCGGTGTCACCTGTACTTGCTGTTGAGGCAGATAAAGGAGCTCGATATAGCAGTTTTGCCTTTCGGTTTGCCATTTGCATTCCTTCAATAATGGCTCTGTTTGCCCAATCTCTGCGCTCAGTAGATGTCATTCCTCCCATTCCTTCACCAAGCGTAAGACCAATTCCTGTTAAATCTGGATATTCATTAATTACCTGTTTTATACATTCTCGCGTATAGTCTTCAATTAATTCTGAAGTATAACCTTGCCCCCAATGTTTATCAGTCATTTTATAATCTGAGAGATTATGAGCAGCTACAAATTCATCAGGCAAAAATATATTCCAATTAACAATATATGTTTGAATACCACGCTCTTTGGCCATTTGCAACACTGTTTTCCAGAATTGTTTACGTTCTGCTAGTTCAGAATCACTTAACGAAGAAGCTTCAGGATACTTTTCAGGCTTGATCATATCTGTAAACGGATGCAAATTCCATAACGACAATACATTTAACCTATTTGTAGCCATCATATCTAAAAACGATTTCCAATAAAGCGTATCTCTACAAGTTTCTTCGTGTTGAGAAATTACTTCTCCTTTTCGATATGGACTCCAAGGTAAATTAAATTTTACAAATCGATTTTTCAATGATGGATTAATTGTCTTTTCTTTAAGGTTTTGAAAATTCTTACCAAAAGATAGTTGTTCAGCAACATCAAAAATCCCATACATAGCACCATTGGTATCTTTACCGACTATTTCTAGTTTTCCTTCGGAATTTCTTGTTAAAATGAATCCTTCTGGCTTTAAATTTTCAGCTTCATTTACAGATACAATGATATCGGCTTCCTGCTTTTCAAAAACTCGTTGTAGAATATCAGTATCAAACAACTTTCCTGCGTTAGAAACTGCATATTCGGTTTGAGCATTTTCTGATTCAATAAAAACATTAATATTATGTTGTTTTTTGTTACACGAATTAATTATGATAATTAAAAATAAAAGTTTTATGTATTTCATTTTAGTTGATATTTTAATTCTATGGCTTAATGTTTTCAAAATGCAGCTACTCGTATTCTATACTATTTTGGTAATTTCAACTTAAAATCATGCGAACCTGGAGCAAAATTACTATGAAATACTTTTGTACCGCTTCCCCATTTTTCCCATTCCACTTCAACTCTGTTATCTCCCAAAACAATATTCAGCAATTTTTCTTTCATAGCTTTGGCAATAGATTTGTACTTTTTATCAAACGCTACATTGTTAATTTCTTGTGGATCTTTAGTAATATGATATAAAGCTGGGTCCAAATCTTTATAATTTGCATTTAAAGCCCATTTCATATTTTCGCCGTGTTTAGTGTTAGGACGAGTTTGTATTGAAAACACATATTCGTTAGTACGAATAAATGCACGTGGACCTGTAACTGCATGACTTTCACCAATAACATAATCACGAACTGGTGCTTTCCCTTGTACAATCTTTGCTAAATCTAAACCATCTAAATAACTAAATTCTTCATTTTTTAATTTAGCTCCGGCAGCAGCCAATGCGGTTGGAGCAATATCTACAAACTCTGTAAAATCACTAACAACCTTTCCTGCTGGAAATTTATTTTTATCAGAAGATACCACTACAATTGGGTTATGACTATCAATATCCCACGGAGTAAATTTAGAAATAGCACCATGCTCATTCAATTTCCAACCGTGATCTCCATGAACATAAATAACCATCCATTCTTGTTTTTTCGACTCGCTATATTTTATAAAAGTATCTACAGCATCACCTATTAATTTGTCTCCATAAGCACAAAAAGCAAAATAATCTTGGATCATAGTTTGTTTGTCTTTATCACTATAATTATTAGTGAAATTCCTGTCAACTACTTTTTTCATTTGCTTTGCCATTGCGGTATATTCTTCATCGCTAAGCTCTGGAACTTTATATTTATGTTGTTTAAAACGCTCTCTATAATCGGCAGGTGGAAGCACTGGTGTATGCGGAAAATCATACCCAATATGACAAAATACAGGTTTAGAAGAATTAATTCCATTGTAAGTTAAAGAACCAACTGAAAAAGGTTTGTCTGCATTATTTAAATAATCTTGAAATACAGAAGTATAATAACCATCACGAGTTTTCCCAGCCTTGCGTGCACTTACACCGCCAATAATCATTCCCATATCAAAAGTAGTTTTCTTTTTACCTTTAATTTTACGCAACAAATCGTACTTTTTCACAGTAGCCTCCGCAGTTCCTTTCTTTTGAAAACCCATATCTTCAATTTCAGTAGAAATGTACTCGCGTTCACCATTATCATTAACTATGAAAGAATAATTTTTTGGTTTCTCTAACTTATGTCCATTCACTTCTCTTAGCCAATCACTTCCCCACGCAGTTAAATTTTCTCTTGCTAAAGTTCTAAAGTCTATATCTGTTTGATAAATAGCGTATGGCTTGGTTTTTCCATCTTTTAATGTTTTAATACGTACACCAAGTTTACCTACATGAAAAGTTTGATAACCTAATTTTGCCATTTGCTCTGGCAATGTAGGTTTTGAATGTTCTAATGTATTATTGTGATATTCAAACTCGTAAATTCCAGATCGAAAAGGGTATCGCCCGTAATGCATAGAAGCACGAGATGGCGCACAACCCTGAGCCTGACAATAGGTATTAATAAAAGTAGTTCCCATTTCAGCCAACTTGTCAATTTCCGGAGATTCAACATACCCCAATTCACTCATTTCATTTCCAGTTATCATTTTATTGAATGAACGCACTACATCATAACGATGATCGTCTGTTAAAATATAAAGTACGTTTGGTTGCTGAGCAATAGCTTTTCCTACAAATAGGAAGCTTAGGATTATTAATGTTGTTTTTATTGTTTTCATATATATCTTTAATTTTTTAAAATATTATCATTTACTATTGCAGAATTCTCTAACAATATTACTAGTTATTCTTAACTAAAAGTTGTTCTAATTTTTTAATTGAAGTAATAAATGGTTTATTTCCTTGGCAATGGGTTGCTTCATAATCTACATACAATGTTGGACAACAAGAATTGTTTTTCTTTAAAGCTCTCCACTCGTTCCATTTTTGATCGTAGGTATCTAAAATTAATTTTGCTTCTTCTTTATTGAATGGCTTTCCTTTTTCTAGTTGAGCAAACATAATTTGTGTTCGGAAAATCAATTCTATTAACTCGTATTTTATTCTTCCATAGGTAGTTGAAACTTTTATAAATTGTTCATCTTCTTTATTTGGTAATGAAATACTATTAGCAATGTCTTCCATTTTATACCATTGTTTCAGGTTTTCTTTTTTCTCTTTTAGTACTTTATTTGCAATTCCTTTTTTTACATAAATAGACATATCCTGCGCTGAGAAAAAGTGATCTCTAATCCACCAAGGTTGCATATACTGCATACTTGTTGCCTGACCTTTAAACACTGCATTTACAGATAACAAACACAATTCACGCAGTTTTTTAATGTTTTCTGAAGACATTTTTAAAACCTCTTGAGCATATTCATTAAAAAGTTCTTCTTCTGTTTTTAATGGATTTTTGGCAAATTCTCTGATAATGTATTCATTTAAATCCATCCAGAATTCATTTCCAAAATATGGTCCGTACCAACCGTCTCCCCAAGTCCACGTCCAGATTCCTTTTACCTGCTGATTTTCGTATAAATCACGTAAACCTTTCTTTTCTTTCATTTCCGGCCAACCTTCGGTTACGCCTTTTCCTATGTAATAAGGGTGTGCATTTCTGCCATACATTCCCGCCTGATTGATTGAAACTTCTACAATTTGCTGATGTTTTCCTATGCCAATGGTTTTATTAAACGGAAGGTCTCTCAGAAAATCCCCGTTTACGTGTTTAATGGAGAAATACAAATTTGGATGTGGTTCCACGGCATTTGTAATTTCCAAATACACATCCGGTCTCAAATGAAATTTCTTTTTGATTTTTCCCCAATCCCACGTTCTGTAAAACAACTTTTTGTTTCTTTTTACACAAACTTCTTCTCTTAATAAATTAAGAATTTCTTTATGGTCTTCTGCTCCATAAACCGGTCTGTTTCCGGTATGAAAAGGCGTATCGTGTAAATAGGTTTCTCCAAAACGAATGGTTAATCCACCTAATTCTGGAAATTTTTTAAATATTTCAGCAATTTGAGCCTTTAAAATTTCCTGTGTTCGCGGTTTGTGAATGGACAATCTTCCGTCTTCTTTCATCTCATCACCGTACTTTTCCATTACCGATTTTGGCACTACCAACACATCAGTAAACGGATAAATCGGCATTCCTGTACGTTTGGCATTTTCCAACATTATTCGTACATCGTGAGCTTTTCGCTCAATCCACAATTTTTCAGGTGTATTATCTGGCACTAAATTGGCTTCATAATCATCATAAGTTACCGCACACTGAATTTCAAACTTTGGTACTTGCCCGTTGTAGCCTAACTTTTTAATATATGCCGGTTCGGTATATTTTGTATTGAATCGTGGCTCTCCCGGATTGTGATGCACCATATTCATTAATACTGGATATCGTGGATTGTTTTCCTTTTTTTCTTCGGAATTAGTACAATTTATAAGTGTTAAACTTAAAAGTAATAGAATTAAATATGATGATTTTAATGGTTTCATTTTTTATAATAATTAATTAGTATTAATTAATACAGTTGCTCCTTTTAAACCTTTTGATTTCGCTTTCAGTTTTATGGTTCCGGTTTCACCTTCATTTGAATTTAAAATAGCCAATGCTAAACCGTTAAATACTTTTCGTTTTGAAGCCTGAAAGGATTCTGTTGAAATTTGACTTCCGTTATCAACTCCTACTAACTTTCCTGTTCCTGAAACTTCAAAATACACCTGATTATCGGCTAATGGACAGAAATTTCCGTTTTTATCTAAAATTTCAACGGTTACATATGCTAAATCCTTTCCGTCGGCATCAATTACATTTCTATCTACTGAAAGTTTTATTTGTTTCGGTTTTCCAGCTGTTTTAATTTCCTTATCGTTTATCTTTTTTCCGTTTTTATAGCCTACAACTTTAATTGCTCCAGGTTGATAAGGCACATCCCAACTTAATAAATAAGGTGAATCAAAATGCTTTGGATCGTAACGAAGAAAATCAACTATACGTCTGGTTAAATCTTTTCCTTTTACCTTTTTACCCATTGATTTTCCGTTTACAAACAACTCTGCTTCATCGCAATTGGTGTAACAATAAACAGGAACGGTTTCTCCAATCAGTTCCTTTCCTAAATTCCAGTGTGGCATTAAGTGAATCATTGGTTTGGTGGTCCATTGACTTTGGTATTGGTAAAATCTATCTTTTGGAAATCCCGCTAAATCTACAGCTCCAAAATATGAGCTTCGTGAAGGATAATCTGAATTCCAATGACCATCATTATCTATATTATCCAATCCGCCATAAGGGCTTGTTTCTCCTAAATAATCAAAACCTGTCCAGATAAATTCTCCTAAAATATGCGGATTCTCCTTCTGAAAATGAAATTCAATATCCGGTGGAAATACCCAAACCGGCCCTACAATATCGTAACTTGTAACGTGTAAGGACTTGTGCTTTTTATACTTTTCAACTGGAAAATGATATACGCCTCTACTACTTGCCACACCAGAAGTTTCAGAACCATACAATGCCAATTCAGGGAAATTCTCTTTTAATTCTCCGTATTTTACAGCTTTGTAATTTGCTCCTGCAATATCCACTTGTTGTGCCATATTGTTCATATAAGCCGTTGGATAAGAATTAAATCCTGCTGTTGTAGGGCGTGATGTATCAAAGTTTTTACAAATAGCATTCAATCTTTTCGCTACTTTCCAACCAATAGTTGGTTGCCATTGTTCTTTAATTTCGTTACCAATACTCCACATAATTACAGATGGATGACTTCTATCTCGTAAAATCATATCTTGTAAATCACGCTCTCCCCATTCTTTAAACATTACATTGTAACCGTTTTTAATCTTCGGAATTTCCCAGCAGTCATAAGATTCATCAATTACTAAAATTCCCATTTCATCACAAACCTCTAAAAATTCTCGTGATGGTGGATTATGACTACAACGAATGGCATTTACGCCCATATCTTTCATAATTTCAAGTTTACGTTCATCTGCTCTTTTGTAAACTGCTGCTCCCAAAGCACCATTATCGTGATGTAAGTTTACACCATTAAATTTTACTTGCTTTCTGTTGATAAAGAAACCATCAGAAGTATAGGTAATATTTCTAATTCCGAAGGTGGTATTGTACGTATCCAAGACTTTTTCGCCTTCTGAAATAGTTGTAATTACTGAATATAAATTTGGTTGATACACATTCCACAATTTCGGGTTTAAAATATTGGTAAATGTTCCTGACCACGTTTTTTCTCCTGCTTTTGCAATAATTTCTTCTGAATTTTTGGCAACTTCCTTTCCTTCAGCATTAAAATAAGTATGTAAAACCTTTACTTTTTTATCTTCTGAAGATTTATTTACTATGGTTGTTTCGTGTTGAACTACTCCTTTGGCTTCCGTTGCTGTTGGCGTAGTAATATAGGTTCCCCACATAGCAATATGAACAGGCTCATCAACTCTCAACCAAACCGAACGGTAAATTCCAGCACCCGGATACCAACGCGAAGAATAATCTTCAGGTGTTAAACGAACAGCCACAACATTTTCTGAACCATCATATTTTAAATACTTACTAATATCAAACTCAAAACCAATATATCCATAAGGTCTGTGTCCAACCTTATTTCCGTTTACCCAAACGTGGGTATTGTACATGGCGCCTTCGAACTCTATTCTAACAACTTTTCCTTTTGATGAAGCTGGCATTGCAAAATGTTTACGATACCAACCTGTACCGTGAACAGGTAATGCTCCCATACGACAATCGTATTTACTATCAAAAGGTCCTTCAATTGCCCAATCGTGTGGTAAATTTAGCTTTCGCCAATCAGTATCATTAAACTTTGGTTGTTCTGCTCCTTCAGCAATATCATTATAGAAAAGCCAATTTTTATTAAAGTTTTCTTCAGAAGAATATTGAGAGTATACGCTAAAGGCGAATACTAAAGTGAATATGCTTAAAAATATATGTTTCATATCTTGATTTCTATTTTTAAATGATCTTTGTTTTTTTTCCTACAATTCGGTATTTATTAAGTTCCTAGATAGAAAAAGATGCCTCTATTCTGCTATCTTTGTCTTATTTGTTATTTATATCCCCAATCGTACATTTCTATTGTATAACCTGCTTCTTTCTTTTTTTGAAGGAGAAGCTTATTAAGTCGTTTCTTAATCTCTGCATATTTAGGATTCTCTGCTAGGTTTTTAAATTCACCAGGATCACTTTTTAAATCATACATTTCAAATCCTCCATCTCCATGTTTCCAATGGGTAAATCTCCAGTTATCGGTTCTTATAGTTGCACCTCCAGCATTACATGTGGTAAAAGCAATGTCTTTTTTCCACTTCTTAGATTTAGTGTTTCTTAATAAAGGAACTAGACTTTTACCTTGTAATTCTTTAGGAGCATTAACTTCAGTCAATTCTGTTAGGGTAGGATACAAATCTATAAGCTCAGTAATTTTATGAGTTGATTTCCCTCTTTGAGATTTCATCCATGGAACATGAATCATAAACGGTACACGAATGGCTTCTTCAAATAGGTGTGGTTTTTGAAATTTATGATGTTCACCTAATAAATAACCATGGTCACTACAAAAAACTACAATAGTATTTCTATCAAGATCCAACTTTTCTAATGTATCTAATATTCGTCCTACTTGTGCATCCATATAGGAAATACTTGCGTAATAAGCCTCTAAAAGACCTTTATGACCTTCAGGTGTAACGCCCCATTTTTTATTGGTATTTCTGTTTCGATAAATTTCAGGCAGGTCATCTAAATCATCTTTGGGTACAACAGGTAGAATCATTTCATCACGATTATATAAATCAAAATACTTTTTGGGAGCTACCAACGGAACATGAGGACGTATCATTCCTACTGCTAAGAAAAAAGGACGATTTTTTAATTTATGAAGCATTTCAATAGCTTTATCGGCGGCCATTCCATCAACATGGTCCGAATCATCCCCTTCGGCTATCAAACCATTAAATTTTTGATGTCCATCGTGTTTAGGAGACCAATTTGTTAATTGTCCTTTTGCATTGTGTTCTAGTGCTTTAAAATTATATGTTTCATCCCATGATTTAGGATCGTCCGCTCCTGAAGTTCCTTGTAAAATATCATAAGGAATTCCCATATGAAATATCTTACTAACACGTGCAACATAATATCCATCATTTTTAAAAGCTTGAGAAAGTGTAACAATGTTCGGCTTCTGCTTTCTATTGATACCTGAATTTTTAAGAACTCCTGTAGAATAAGTATAAAGTCCTGACATAATAGAAGCTCTAGAAGGCCCGCAGAGAGGATGTTGACAATGCATATTTTTAAAAACAACACTCCGTTCAGCTAGCTTATCTAGTTGAGGTGTTTTGCATTGTGGGTGTCCATAACCACTCAATGCTGTATTTAAATCATCAGCTATGATAAAAAGCACATTGGATTTCTTTTCATCTTGAGCATTACTAAAAAAGCTAATAAATACTGTAAAAAAAATAAGGATATATGATTTCATTATTTAGTGTTCCTTTTTAAAATTCTAAAATTATTAGGGTTATTATTTTTTCTATAATTAATTATTCCAAAAATATTTTACAATTTTTAGAGTTTCAGGATAGTTTATATCCTTCTGATTTAATTCTATTTTTTAATGGTCCGTATCTTTAAAATCCTTCGGATACAACTCAATTCGATTTGGTTCCTTAGAAGGAATTATATGCCTGTACTCCTTTTGAATTCCAGCAGATTTCATTATTTGTTTGGCTTCAGCAGAAAAATCTCTTCTAATAAACGATTCCGTATTTTCAACAGTACAATTTGTACCGTTGTTTTTAACATTATTATCTTTTACAAAATTGTCTTTGGCAACAATATCGTGGCAAACATCGGTCCACGTATGCAACCAGAAAATTCCTTTTACCCACGGAATTCTGTTATCAACAACATTGCTCTTAATAGTCCAATATGCCGACCCGTCATCTGGGTAAATACAACGCTGACCTCGGTATAAATAATTGCCTTCCATAACACTGTTTGGCTGTTCTCCCAATGCGTATAAAATTCCTCCATCTTTTAACGCTCTATGCGTGTCTCCAGCTTTGTTAAAACTCATTGAATTGTTTTTTGCCGTTTTTGAAGGTGGAATTCCAGAATTTCCCCACCACCAACCCATAGTGATAGCTCCGTAAGGTGTTCCTGCAATATCATTATGGTTAATATTTACATCGGCGACAAAAAAGGCTGTAATTCCTTCTAACTGACGGAAATCCAGACAGGCATTTCGTATGTAATTATTGGTGATATTGATATGCTCGCAAACCCCTTCCTCCCCTGAAGAAAAATAAGACCCCTCGTCAATTACATAGTGTTGCGGATGTCCTACATTAACAGCATTTCCTAATAAATCGTGAAAATAATTACCGTTTACATTGCTGTTTTTTACATCGTTTACCATATTGATTCCTATAGCTGAACTCAACCCTTCAAAACGATTGTTTTTAAACGAAATATTCTCTGCATTTTTTACTTCAATACTTCCACGCGGAACACCAACACAATTATATTCCGTTGGGTGCCAATTACCATCAGCAACAAATTGAATTGCCATTCCTGTACTCTGTATACCAGCAAAAGCGTGAGAACCTTCTAGTTCCATTAGCTGCCAATGATCGTGAGAAAATTTAATGCCTTCAAAGTGAATATTTTTTACTCTTGAACTGGTTGATGAACCTTCAATACGAAGTAAACCATCGGAAATTGGTGCAATTACTTCCCCAGTAGCCATATCTTCTCCTGAACTGAAATAATACAGGGTTTGAGCTTGCTTATCGAAATAAAATTCTCCTGGAGCATCTAAAAATTCATAGGCGTTTCGGATAACAAATTCATCGTTGTATTTAATCTTTCCTGCCCACGCCATACTGGTGGCAATGATACCGTAAGGTTGTTGTAATTTTAAAATAGTGGTATCTGCCACTTGCTGAACATCTCTAATGCATAAAATCTTTTCAGTCCATACATTATTTTGTACCAATTCAACATCTTCGGGATTTTTGTAGTTACGTACATCTTCGGTTTTAAATAAAATTCCATCAATGCCTGTACCTGCGTCAAATGCCCATTTTTCAGTTCCTTTTACTTCGTGTTTACCCCAAGAACCCGCGCCTTTTACCGGAACTTCCGTTCCTGCCATCCGCATTCTTTTTCCGTTTACAAAAAGGGTTCTCAACTTGGTAGTTCTGTTAAGTTTTGCCTTGTAAATATTTCCGCTTACTTTTTCCCATCCGGAAACCTTTACGCCTCCACTAATTAGCGGAGCTTCTTTTTTATAGGCTTTATACGAAATTGTATGTCCGTTGGTTCCTGAATCTTTTTCTCCAAATACAATTGGATTTGCTATTTGATAAGTTCCACCGTGAAGGTAAACAACAATGTCTTCCTTCATATTTTTATTCATTTTCGCCACTTTTTTCTTCGCTGATGCTATTGAATTAAAAGGAGTATTAAGCGATCCATTACCATTTTTCGCAGCATTAGGATCTACGTGAAATTCTACTTGAGCACAAATAGCTACGCTTAGTAATAACAATATTGAGGTTAAAAACTTTTTAATAGTCATAATTATCACATTTTATTTTTTAATCATTCCAATGCTTTTCAACAATAGCCTCAATTTTTGGATAATCCTTATCCGTTTCGTTTAATTCTTTTCGCTGCTTTTTAAGTTCTTCTTTTAATTCAGCAATAATTTTTTGATATGCAGGATCATTATAACGGTTATGCGTTTCTTGAGGGTCATTTTTTAAATCGTAAAATTCCCAAGTATGAGGTGTTTCTTTCTCTTCACCGTGATACGTTTTCGCCCAATAATGTTTTTTGTGTTCTTCTTCAGGCAAATAGTGTTTTCCGTAGAAAAACATTAGTTTATAATCTTTTGAACGAACTCCAAAATGAGCAGGTACATAATGATGCACAATGTGCATCCAATAACGATAATAAGTAGCCGTTCTCCATTTTTTTTCAGTTTTACCTTTAATTGTATTAATAAAACTATGGCCTTGCATATATTTTGGAGTTTTACCACCAGCTAACTCAATTATTGTTGGAGCAAAATCGGTATTGTTAATTAGCAATTCTGAAATAGTTCCAGCTTTAATCATTTTTGGATAATACATTATAAATGGCATTCGCATAGATTCTTCATACATCCAACGTTTATCCTGAAAATCGTGTTCTCCTAACATCATTCCTTGATCGGAAGTGTAAATAATAATGGTATTTTCCAACAAATTTTCTTTTTTCAGAAAATCAATTAAACGTCCAATATTATCGTCAATCCCTTTTACGCAACGTAGATAATCTTTCATATAACGTTGATAACTTAAATGTGCAGATTTTGGACCGTTCAATGAATCATTAAAAAAATGTTTATAATAGTTACTATACTTATGTCTTCCTGAAATAGAAGTTCCTATATAATTTCTTAAAGAATCGTTTTTACCTCTAGTTCCTTCAGAACCCCAATTTGGTTGGTAATACATACTTGCAGGTTCAGGAATTTCGGTGTTTGCTAAATAATTTTCATACCTAGGCGCATATTCAAAATAACCATGAGGCGCTTTAAAATGATGCATTAAAAAGAAAGGCTTCGATTTATCTCTATTTTTAATATATTCAATTGCCGAATTAGTTATTACATCACTTGAATGCCCTGCACTTTTTACAATATTCTTTGGCCAATTACCTTTGCCTTTTTCATTAAACGTTGGGTTAAAATATTTTCCTTGACTTGGTAAGGTTTTGTAATAATCAAAATTTACAGGTTCATTTTTCAAATGCCATTTACCTATAACCGCAGTTTTGTAACCCAATTTTTTAAGTTCTATAGGTAGAAATTGCTTTTCGGTATCTAATTTATGATCTAAATCCAACACATTATTTGTTTGTGGATATTGACCTGTTATAATTGAAGCTCTACTTGGTGTACAAATTGAATTGTTGCAAAAAACATTTTTAAAAAGCATTCCTTCGGAAGCCAATTTATCTAACTTAGGAGTCATGTTTAAATTTTCTAAACGACCTCCATAAGCTCCAATGGCGTGTGATGCGTGATCGTCAGACATTATGTAAATAATATTGGGTTGCTTACTTTGTGCTTTTACACCAATTACTGAAAATATAACAGACAAAAATACAATGACTGTTAACAATTTTTTAATCAAATTAATATTACTCACCATTTAGATATTTCGCCGTTATTAAGTTATTGGAAAGATTAACTACATTTCGTCTCAACACAAATTTAATGGTATAAACAGCATCTATTGACTTCAATTGGTTTAAAAACGGAAAATTAACCGAAAAATTAACGGTTAATTTTGTTGGTATTCTTAAGAAAGAATTTCATATTTTTACAGCTATGAGCAACCATCTTAACACAGATAAGATAAAGGAGTACTTACAGAAAATTTGTTCTTCTCCTGAATTTGTAAAATCTACTCGCTACACCCAATTGTTGAAATTTTTAACCGAACAAGCTCTTAAAAATATTCATGTAAAAGAGCAAACTATTGGAATGGATTTGTTTAAAAAAAATTACAATCCAATTAAAGATGATGGTAAAGTTCGTGTGTACATGTTTAACCTACGTAAGAAATTAAAAACCTATTATTCTGAAATTGGTAAAGAAGACACTATTGTTTTTGTGCTTAAAAAAGGCTCATACGACATTGAATTTACGGACCAAAAAACAAACCTTGAACAAAACCCTAAAACAGATAAAAAAACCTCTGTAATTCAGCAAAAAAGAAATTTTTACAAACCTCTAAGCTTCGCACTAGCTTCAGTTTTGGCATTTATTTTTATAGCTCTTGCTTATCAATTGTTCAACACAAAAGAAATCTATTGCTGGGAACCTTTTGTAGCTAAAAATACAACAAACACTGTTGTACTTGCTGACCAAGTAATTATGAATAAGCCTAAAGAACCAAATGGCAAACTTTATACAAACTTTGAAGTTAACAGCGCTACTGATTTTATTAACTTCAACAAAAAACATCCTGAAGATTCCTTAGCGCTTTCAAATTACACATTTTTCACAAAAGCAATTCCTTATTCTTTAATTGGCTTAACTCAATTCTTTTCTGAATATAACACTTCATTAACACCTCAAAACGAAAGTGAATTAAAATATGATGTTGTTAAAAGAGGAAATATTATTTATTTAGGGCAGCCAAAAACTATGAGTTTATCCAAAGAAATTTTCCTTAAAAACAGTAACATTTTTGAATGTAATCCTAATTATTTTACAAGTTCTAAAAATGGAAAGCTAACAACTTACAAACCTAAATACGGCGATAATATTCGTATGGAATATGCAATGGTATCGTATTTTCAATTAAACAGTGGTCATAAAGCTCTTTATTTCGCTTCTAATCATGACATTGGTGTAATGGCAACAGTTGCACATTTTACAAACCTAGATTTACTTGAAAAATTTTACAAAAAACTCCCTTCAAAAGATTCATATTTTAATGCTTTATTTAAAGTTGAAGGTTTAAACCGTTTAGATACTAATTGTGAATTGGTTGAGCTAGAGATTATTGAATAATCATCTAAACGTATTATTTCTTTTTATCCAATAATACAAATTCCATATCATAAGATTTTCGTTTCCATCCAGTAACTTTAAATAACGCGATAAAATCTTGGTTCTTTTGGATTTGATGACGCTTATAAAATGCTTGTACCGAATCTTTTTGCGTAAAATAATCCAATGCGCTTATAGCTCCACAATCTTGATCAGATAAAAAGAATCGCATTTCATTTCCTGAGGGCATTGCAATTTTTGCAACAATGGTATAATCTATAATTTTCTCATTGTGAGAAACTATATCTCCGTACACCGTTTTTTGTTTTGTTTCAGGGTCAATCCGCTCCAGACGCTGACTCTTAAAGGTATATTGAGGAAACTTTTCAACTAAAATATTTTTTAAAACACCCATAGATTTTGATTGTCCAAAATACACCAAATTATCTTTTTCAAGTTGAGAAACACTCCATTCAGAAACTTGAGTTATATCAAAATCATAATCGTGTTTCCCAAAAAACTCTGAAACAGTTCTACTACAATACGGAGCCATCCAATTGAAATAATGATGTTTACTAGGTGTTAATTTCCCTGATTGCTCAGGATGTTTTTCAATATATTTTTTTAATTCTTCTTCTGAATTGATTTCGTAATCTCTTATAATTCCTTTTTCACTAGTAGAAATTGGGCCTTCAATGGTAAAATAATCACCAAAAATTACAGTGGTTTGAAAACCATTTTTTATTAATGATTTCCAAAAGTTATCAATTGATTTTGTATAAGTTAAAGCTATTATAACAGTAGCAAGTATCAAAAACAAAATGGCAGACAACCGCTTTCTATTAAACTTTTTACCTGAAGTTTCTTTCTTCTGAAATTCTTCAAAGCGAACTTTATACTGACCTTTAGCTATGGTAAAAACAATTTCTTCTGAAGTTGCAATATTTTTATAGTACTCAGCTAATTTCTTCCGAAGATGATAAATATAAACCCGAACTTTATTGTCTGATTTAATCGGGTCGTATTTTTTTCCGAAAAACTCCGTTCCAATAGTGGTTTCTTTAATGTCTTTATCTTCTATAGAAGATTCTACTAAAAACCGCAACAACCTAACATTTATTTTCGATCTTGAAAATAACTTATCTGAAAGAATTTTTTCAAGTTGGACGTGTATTTGGTCTTTTTTAAACTTCATATTACAGGTAAAACATTCAAAAATACTGAACAATTTTCACTTTTCCGAATTAAAACACCCACAAAAACAAAAACCCATAAAACACTACTAAACAATAAGATACACTCACTTTTAAACGGTTAAAAAACGTAATTTCAAACGTTTAAAACCACTAAGCCAATTTCGATTTTATAAATTTGACTTAATACCTGAAAATAAATCATCTTATGAAAAAATTCTCACCAATTTTCCAAATCTTATTTGCTTTAATAACAATTAGTTGTTCTTCTGAAAAAGAAAACAGCTTTACAATGTTTAAAAGCAAAACTGCTGCAACTATTTATGTTGCCAACAATGAAGCTCCTCAAATATTACGTGCGGTAAATGATCTTCAGAATGATATAAAAATGGTAACCGGTGTAAAGCCTGAAATTGTTCATTCTTTAGAAAATTCTGAAGGAAACGTTATTATTGTTGGAACTTCTAAAAATCCTGATATTCAAAAACTTCAGAATGAAGGAAAACTGGAAGAATTTAAAGGAAGTGAAAAATTATCGCAGTCATTTTTACTGAAATCGGTTCAAAATCCAACTTCAACTATAAAAAATGCTTTGATAATTGAAGGAAGTGATGCGTTGGGAACTGTTTACGGAATTTATGAAATTTCTGAAAGAATAGGTGTTTCGCCTTTGTATTGGTGGTGCGATGTGACTCCAAAAAAACAGGATAAAATTGTATTAGACAATGTTTTAACCTTACCTAAAGAACCATCTGTAAAACATCGTGGAATTTTTATTAACGATGAGGAAGCCTTAATTCAGTGGAGTGAAAAAACTACTTCTGACAAACACAATACTCACATAAGTCCGGAGGTTTACGAACGTGTTTTTGAACTTTTACTTCGTTTAAAAGCGAATTCAATCTGGCCCGGAATGATGCAAGCAGGTAGCTACTTTTTTGAAGCTAAGGACGAAAACGGAGTTCCAATTAATCCAAAAAATGCTAAGGAATACGGAATTTATGTAGGTTCATCTCATTGCGAAAATATGGCGCGTAATAATTATGCCGAATGGTACAATTGGGCTGAAGAACATAAAAATATGTACGATGCAAAAGGGGTTCCGGTTTGGGATTATACTGTAAATCCAAAAACTATTGAAGCTTATTGGCAACAGCGTTTAAATGAATCGAAGGATTTTAATATGATTTACACTTTAGGTATTCGCGGTGTACACGATTCTCCGTTTGAATACGCAAATCTTAAAAATCCGACATTAGAAAATAAAGTAAAACTGCTACAAAAAGTTATAGACCGACAGCGTGAAATGATTAAGGAAACTTTCGGCTCTGAAGATGCGGTAACTCAAATTTTTGTTCCGTATGAAGAAACAGGAGAACTTTACAACGGTGAAAGCAAAGATGGAAAAGAGCATTGCGAAGGTTTAAAACTTCCTGAAGATGTGATAATGGTTTGGACGGAAGATAATTTTGGTTATGCACGTCAGCTACCAAGACCTCACGAACAAAAACGTGCCGGAGGAAACGGATTGTATTATCATTTAGCATATCAGGGTGGAGCAACTTATGATTGGTTATATACTACCCCACTTCCTCTAATTCAGGAGGAATTACGAAAAGTGTATGATGAAAATGTACGTGATTTCTGGATTGTAAATGTTGGTGATATTAAACCTGCCGAAATGGGACTTCAATTTTATATGTCTTTGGCGTATGACATTGATTCGTATCCGAAAAATACAACAAAAGATTTTATACAAAAAAGTGCAAAACAGCAATTTGGAGTAAATGATAACGACGCAAAAGAGGTTGCAGATTTACTAACCGATTTCCACAATCTTTACCGTCCTAAAAAACCGGAACACTTATTCCCTTTCTGGGATTGGAAATACGAGAATAATTGGAGATATAGATTCTACAGTATGTTTGATTTTGGCGACGAAACAAGTCGTCAGGTACAAACTGCAAACGAGTTGGAGCAAAAAGCAAAAAAACTTTACGATAAACTGGATGAATCCGCAAAAAATCCTTTCTGGCACTTGGTGTATTATCCGGTTCGCTCAGCGAGATTAATGCTAGAAAAAACACAGTATTATCGTAAAAATGTTGCCTATGCCAAACAGGGTCGCTATGCAAGTTTAAATGCTTATAAAACCTTATCAGAAAAGGCTGAAGAAGCCATTCAGGCAGATTTGGAAATCTACAAAACAATGGAAAACGGTAAGTGGAACGGCATTGTGGATCCTTACGCGCTTTACAATTTTAAAGAACGAATTTTTGATGTAGCAAACATTCCAAACAACCTTGTTTACAATGAAAGTTACCTTGAAGAAGCTGTAAAAGGCATCGGTTCGGTTTGTGAAGGACAAGCTATTGGCAACGAAAAAGTTGAACTTCGCTTTTCTTCTTTTGAAGATAATATTCGATTTATCGATGTCTTCAATAAAGAAGTTGAAGCAAACAACTGGACTATTGAAAGTGATGTGGATTGGATTAATTTCTCTAAAAAATCAGGAAGTGTTTCCATAGAAGAACGCTTGTATGTGAGTATTAATTGGGATAAGACAAAAACAGGAGAAAATAAAGCTACAATTACCGTAAAAGATACTCACGGATTTTCAAAATCTTATACGGTAAAGGCTACAAAATATGATTTAAAACTGAAGGAAAAATCTTACATTGAAGGTAATAATTTCATTGCAATAGAAGCTGAAAATTACACTTCAAAACAAGACGGAAAAGAAGCTAAATGGGAACAATTTGAAAACTTTGGTTATCACGGTTCTTCAATATTTATTAAAGGAGGAAATAAAGTTGAAAAAGAGATTGAAAGTAATTCTGCTCGTTTGGAATATTCTGTTTATTTTGAAAACACAGGTACTTTTTTCGGACAATTATATCGAATACCAACTTTAAACGAAGGAAAAGGAAAAACCTGTGAAATTGCAGTTGGGTTGGATAACGAAAAACCACAAATTCTAACAGGAGTTAGAAAAAAAGGTCAGCGAATGTCTAAAAAACTAACCGGTGGTTCAGAAAATTGGAGCTGGGAAAACAACATTTTATCAGGAATGGAAAAAATACCATTTGAAATAACTGTTGACAAAGCAGGTTACCACACTATCAAAATTTATCAGGTAAATTCAGGAATTGGTATTGACCGTTTGGTAATTTGTACTGATGACCAAGCAAAAATGACTCAAAAAAGAGGATTAATCGGTGCTCCGGAAAGCTATAATAATATCACTGAATATACGCCTTCAAAAAAAACAGCAACACCAATAATTTCAGAAGATATAGCTGAAATAAAAAGTTACCCAAAACCGGAAGCTTTAACCAAAATAAAGTTAAACTTTGCCTTGTATTCAATGATTGACGCTTTGGGTTACACTCCTGTAAATCAGCGCCATATTTTTAATGAAAATAAAAATCAGTTTGGTTGGAGATCTCAAGATGTAGATAATATTTGGTACCATCATAACGAAGCTTCAGAGCATGTGATATTTTGGCAGAGAGACGGACTTACTGGTAAAAAAGAAGCAAAATTTTATGTAAGACTGAAAGAAGGCAAATACAATATAAAATATTATATGGGAGATGCCAGAGTTAAAGCTGAAATGATTTACTTTAAAGGTGCAACATTTGATATGTCCTTTGCCATTAACGGAAAAACTTTAATGAAAAACGAAAAAGTGGTTTCTGGAAAACAAAAAATCGAAACTATTGAAGTGGAAATCGGTAATGATGAATTACTGGAACTTACACTTGATGGTAAGTGGATTATTAATGCTTTGGAGATTAAACCTGTACAATAAAACTAACAATGCTTATTTCTGTAATCATTAGGAGTTTGCCCAACATATTTCTTAAACATTTTACAGAAATAAGCATTACTTTTAAAACCACAAGATGAAGCAATTTCTATACAAGATTTTGTAGTGGTATTTAATAATAACTGAGCCTTTTCGAGGCGTTGTTTATTAATATATTCAATTGGCGTAAATTGTGTTAACTCTTTAAATTTTTTGGAAAAATAACCAGAAGATAAACAAGCTGTTTCCGATAATTTAGAAACTGTTAATTCATTATTTAAATTAGACTGAATATAATTAATTGCAGTTAAAACACTATTTGCCGCCTCTTTTTCAACACTTACTTTAGTTGCTCCAATAAACTTAGAAACTAACAAATATAACAACCCCGAAGAAATTAAACTTTGTTGTGCATCTTCAATAGACACATTCCAGTATTTGCTATTAATTCGCTGATAAATTTTTGGATCTTTTGCGGGTAATTCCTTGTACGGATTTAATTCATTTAACTTCTTGACGTACTCAATAATTTCATCATTGGCTTCAACTTCATACTTAAAATTGAATAACTGATATATATTCAAATCGTTTGGAAGCTGAATAGTAAACGTTGCATAATAATGCGTCATTTCATTATTACAAACATAACTACAATGCGTAAAACTCGGTATTAAATAGAGGTTGCCTTTTTTTAAATGAACCTTTTTATCTCCAATAGATACAAATGCTTCACCTTCTGTAATTAATAATAGTCTTGAAAATGAACTAATAACATCTTTGTAATTCCATTCTGTACCAACCGAACTATATGAAACAGCTGAAAGGTTAAAAGCTAGATTTTTTAAAAGTTCTGTGTTATTCATTTTTAAAGACTGCATTTACGCAATAACGTAAATGTACAACAACTAAACCGTTTTGTTATATATTTATACTCTTTTACAAACTAATTTTGTTTTCAAGTTTAACCACCAACATATATTTAACATATTATGCCTGAAAATACACCTTTATCTGATCACAAAAATATTCCATTATATAATACCGAAACTTGGTTATATGAAGATTTTGAGATAGGTAGAAAAGATAGATCTATTAGCAGAACTATTTCTGAAGGAGAAGCAATGATGTTCAATGGTTTAGTTCTTGATATGCATCCATATGTTGGAGATCAACAATTTGCAGAAACTGAAGGACTTTTTGGAAAAAGGTTAGTTGCCGGAGCAATGGTATTTAGTTTAGGCTTAGGTTTAATGGCAAATAACAATGTAAATACATTTAGTTATGGTTATGATAAACTTCGTTTTATAAAACCTGTTTTTATAGGTGATACCATTTATACTGTTCGTACACATTTAAACAAAACACCAAAATATAACGAAATGGGGTTAATTACCGTAAGTTATGAAGTATACAAACAACCTGGAGAACTAGTTTTATACTGCGAACATTTACAAACTGTAAAATATAGAAACCCAGAAAATTTCAACAATAAATAGTAGTTAACAATATTTAAATAAGAAAAATGAAATCAATAAGAACAGCTCTTTTGCTTTTAGCAATGCTAATTTCAGTTCAGGCTATTTATAGTCAGAAAAAGTATAAACCAACTTGGGAATCGCTTCAAAATTATGAAGTCCCAAAATGGTTTCAAGATGTAAAATTTGGTATATTCATTCACTGGGGGCCAACAACTGTTCCTGCGTATGGTGGTGCTGAATGGTACGGTTTTCATATGTGGAATGAAGGAACTGTAGATGCCTTAGGTAACCCAACAAAAAAAGCTTCAAGTGCTTATAAATACCACGTTGAAAACTTCGGAAAACCTGAAAATTATGGATACACAAAATTTATTCCTCAATTTAAAGCTGAAAACTTTAATGCGAAAGAATGGGTAGATTTATTTGAAGAAGCTGGCGCAAAATATATAGTACCAGTAGGTGAGCATTGTGATGGTTTTGCCATGTACGACTCTAAAATTACACGTTGGAAAGCAACCGAAATGGGACCAAAAAAGAATATTGTAGGTGAAATTTTTAAAGAAGCACGTTCACGTAATATTAAAGTTGGTGTTTCTTCTCACTTTGCCTATGGATGGCATTGGTGGACTTACAAAGACAAGTATGAGACAATGGACCCAAAATTGCGAGATTTTTATTGGGACAAGCACGAACGTTGGGAACCTGCTTCAAAAGAATATATTAAATATTTCTACAAAAGAACAATGGATATGATGACCCAATTAAAACCTGATCTATTTTGGTTTGATTTAGGGTTTACTGAGCCTGCTTATGAAGATACTCGAAAAGAAATTTTTGCAAACTATTATAATCAAGGATTAAAAAACGACCAAGAAGTTGTTTTAAACTATAAAAACATAAGATATTTAGGTGCGCCAGATGGAACTGCGGTATTAGATATTGAAAGTGGAAAGTTAGACCGAATTAGAGAAATGCCTTGGCAAACCGATATGTCTCTTGGAGGTTGGAAATGGGGTTATACCAAAGATTATAAAATGCGTGAAGCTGGTGCTTACATTAACGATTTAATTGATATTGTAAGTAAAAATGGTTGTTTATTATTAAACGTTGCACCAAATAAACACGGAGAAATTCCACAAGATCAGCAAGCAATTTTAAAAGAAATTGGTGCTTGGTTAAAAATTAACGGAGAAGGAATTTACGAATCAAGACCTTTTGATGTTTTTGGACAAGGACCAACCAATGCAAAAATGAAACTACACGGAAACAATCACGATACTGGGTTTACTGCTGATGATTTCCGTTACACAAAAAATGACCAAAATGTTTATGCCTTTTGGTTAAAAAATGACGATAGAAAAACCATTTCTTTAGATGCCTTAGGCTCAGAAGATAGAATTTTAAATGATGCTGTAAAAAACGTTAGTATTCTTGGTCAAAACACTGATATTAAATGGATTCAACAAAAAAATGAATTGGTAATTGAGCTACCAAAAGAATTAAAACTTAAAAATGCTATTTGTTTTAAAATTGAATTAGAAGAAAAACCAAGTGCCATATTAGGAAATCAAAAATCTAAAAAGGATTTTTAATTAAGTTTAGCTTCTAAAAAAGGGTACAAAAGAAACAACAATTCTTTTGTACCCTTTTTTAATTATTTAAGCTTATTTCTATTAAAAATTAAACTGCTAAGAAGTAAATTAAAATTGTTTAGAGAAAACTCTTCTAAAGTTGTCCTCTTACGAAACTACGTTGCGTTTAACCTAAAAAATAATAAGATTAAAAGCATAAATATTCATTAGGGTAAATCTCTTAAAATTTAATAAAATTACTTCTTATAAACTAAAAAGCAATTTTATTGCCATTTTTACATCTCCATTTTTCAAGTTTAGTTTTACCTTTTTATGAATAAGTTCCATCTTTTCATCTTCATCTAAACCAATTAACATTTCAGCTATTTCTGGTAAACTCTTAAATTTTTCAATTTCCTCTTCTGAAGGAACTTTTTCAAAATTCCCTAATCTTCCAATATTGTTTCCAGACAAAATATCGGTTTTAAAAATATGTTTTGGTAAACTATCAACACCAATACCTTTTGTTGAAATTGGCTTCGGTATTTCAAACAAAGATTCTTCCGTAATTCTTGTATACCAACTTCCGCCAAGTCTAGCAACTAAATCCAGCTTTTTAGTATCTAAATTGTTCTCTTCGTCTAAATATTCATTATTTATATGAATGTAAACTACTTTACAAATCACCAAATTCCCTGCTCCTCCTTCATTTCCTAAAGAAATAATATTATCAACCTTACACTCAAACGAAACTGGTGATTCTAGAACTCTTGGCGGTTTCACTTTTACTGAATTCCCTTCTGTTAATCCGGCTTTTTTAAACTCGTTAACGCCTTCTTCATACTCAGTACTTGTTAAAGACATTTGCTCAACAATTGGGTAATTTACAATGTTAATCACAACCTCTTTTACCGCCTCAACATTTTGTAAAGTATGCTTTGTAGTGTTATCTCTAACTCTACGTGCTGGTGAAAAAATTAACGTTGGAGGATTAGAACTAAACACGTTAAAAAAACTAAACGGACTTAAATTTACTTCACCTTTTATATTTATAGTACTTGCAAATGCAATTGGTCTAGGTGCAATTGCCGTTAATAAAATACTGTGTAATTCTTTAGTAGAAATTGAATTTGGATCTATGGAAGTAACTTGTTTCATAATATTTATTTTGAAGGTAATATTTGAGCTTTTACTTCACCAAAACCAACTCTTATTTCATCTTTTTTACAATAGCCACGCATAATTACAGTATCATAATCTTCTATAAATTTACGTTCTTCTCCATTGTTCAATTTTACTGGATTTTTACCTGCCCAAGACAACTCTAACATAGAACCGTAACTATCTTTACTCTTTCCACTTATAGTTCCAGAAGCCAACATATCGCCAACATTAACATTGCAGCCATTACTTGTATGATGCGCTAATTGTTGCGACATATTCCAATACATATATTTAAAATTCGACTTGCTAACAATAGTTTCATCTGTATTATTTGGAGTAATAGACACTTCTAAATTGATATCAAAATTTTTAAAGCCATTGTATTCTAAATGTGGTAAAACTTTTGGGGTTTGCTCTGGACCAGCAATTCTAAAAGGCTCCAAAGCTTCTAGTGTTACCACCCAAGGCGAAATTGAAGAAGCAAAATTCTTTGCTAAAAAAGGTCCTAATGGAACGTATTCCCATTTTTGAATATCTCTTGCAGACCAATCATTAAACAACACTTTTCCAAAAATATAATCTTCTGCTTTTTTTGTTGAAATTGAATCTCCAACTTCAGTTTGCCCACCAATTATAAAACCCATTTCCAATTCAAAATCCACTCTTGTAGATGGTTCAAAAACTGGTAAAGTTTCACTTGGTTTTAAAACTTGCCCTTTTGGCCTGTGAATATTTTTTCCGCTCACCATAATTGACGAAGCTCTACCGTGATAGCCAACAGGAATGTGTTTCCAGTTTGGTAACAAGGCATTTTCAGGATCTCTAAACATCATTCCAACATTTGTGGCGTGCTCTATACTCGAATAAAAATCGGTATAATCACCAACTTGAACTGGCAAATGCATTTCGGCTTCATTTTGAAGAATAAAAGCTTCTTTTGATGTTTTTAAAACAGAATTCTCGTTACATAATTCTTCTTGAATAATTATTCTAACTTTATTGGTAATAGATTTTCCTAATGAAATAAAATCATTTAAAAAATTAGCTTCAAAAACCGATTTTGGAAAATTTAATCTTTTAAAAATTCCTAAATCATAAGCAACTGCTAGATCTAAAATAGACTCACCAATTGCAATTCCAATTCTCTTTTTTGAAGTTGGAGTTGAAAAAATTCCAAATGGAATATTATATATCGTAAAATCTGAATTATCAGATATTTTAAACCACGTTTTCATTGTATTTTTTTCTTTTTAAGACAGCAGATTTATACCATCTTCAATTAATTTCTTGTATTTATTTTCTTGCTTTAACTCTTCTAATTGTTTTAAAACAACTTCTGAAAAACTGCCTTCATTTTTATAAGTTAGCTCGTACATTTCTAAAAACAACAACCATTCATTATTAAAATTAGTTACAACTTCATTAAAAATAATTTCAATTCTAGCTAACTCTATTTTTTCGGTTTCTCTCATTTTTCTTATTTCATTGTAATAAGAATGCAGCTTCAACTCTTTTTCGGAATATGTAATTTTGTGTGTTTTTTCTGAAGGAACTTCGTAAATATCTTCAAAAGATTCACTTGAAGCAGGTCCAGAAAAAGCGGAAACAACATCTTTACCTACCGCCATATCATAAATTCCCCATTCTGGCTTGAAAAGAACTTCATCGCCATAAGTAACCATACAATTTTTAAAAGAAATCAGCATTATTTTTCCTTGTAAATCTCTAACTCCTGTAATTATTTGTCCACACACTTTAACTCCTCCTTCAAAAAATAATTCAGTATTTAAACCTTCGTAAATTCCATACACCTCCAAATCTTTTGGCGACATATCTTCAATTGCCAAGTTAATTCCTTCCAACTTTCCAATAGGACTTCCAAAACCTTCTTTATGATAATTTACACCGTGGCCAATTAGCTCTTTATCTCTAGAAGCTAATGCTGTTTCTCCAGTAGTTTGAATATAAATTGGTTTATTTTCATTACTAATTACATTGGTAAAAACTCCTGAAATTTGTAATCCAGTACTTAACTCAATAGTTCCAATATTTTTTGAAGCAATCAACTTCTGAATTCCTTTTAAACCGCCTTTTCTAACCGCCATTGTGTTTGCAAACTTCTCCAAAACATAACTTAAATGCGCAAAATTTGGAGTTACAAATAATTGAGGTTGTGGTTTAGTAATATCAAAATTTTGTTGCGCAGCTTTCATAGAATATGGAATCTTTTTAACCGCTTCTTTTAAACAAGATTTACTCTCTCCAATTGAAGAAAGCAAACCAGCTCCGTATATTTTTGGATTTTCTAGCTCTCCAATTAATCCATACTCAACTGTCCACCAATGCAAATTTCTAATTTGAGCCATTTCAGACAATTCACCCATATTATTTTGAAGATTATTAACTACTTCAGTAGCTTTTTCAATTTCATTTTCTGAAGTATTTGGATCTTCTTTTATAATTGATAAATGCCTAACAGCCTCGTACATTTCATAATCTTTATCAGACGAAATTGCTTTGCTTCCAATCTCTCCAAAACGTCTTAAATATTCAGCATATTCAGGGTTTGCAATTATTGGTGCGTGCCCAGCCGCTTCGTGAATAATATCTGGTGCCGGCGTATACTCAATATGTTCCAATGTTCTAATATCCGATGCGATTACCAACACATTGTACGCCTGAAATTCCATAAAAGCATTTGGAGGAATAAATCCATCAACCGCAACTGCTGCCCAGCCAATTTCTTTCAAAATTCTGTTCATTCCTTCCATTTTAGGAATGCTATCTATGGAAATTCCTGTTTTTTCAATTCCATCTAAATAATAACTGTGTGCTGTATTTTTTAGGTAATCAATATTCAATCGCATAACATAGCGCCACACAGCTTGATTTTGAGCTGTATATTCCTCATAAGGTTGCTTTACAATGAATTTAAGCAAATGCTTTGGCAACCTTTTTGTTACGCTATTTAATTCTATTTTATTTTTAGAATTCACTACCTATTTTTTAAAGTGTCCCTCTATTTTCTTGTTCTCTTTCAATAGCTTCAAACAATGCTTTAAAGTTTCCTTTTCCAAAAGATTGTGCGCCTTTTCTTTGAATAATTTCAAAAAACATTGTTGGTCTGTCTACCACAGGTTTTGTAAACAATTGCAGTAAATAACCTTCATCGTCTCGGTCTATCAAGATACCGTGTTTTTTTAAAACCTCAATATCCTCATCAATTTCTCCAACACGCTCTAACAAATCATCGTAATAATTTTCAGGAACATATAAAAACTCAACACCTCTATCTCTCATTGCTGAAACTGTTGAAACAATATCATTAGTTGCTACTGCAATATGCTGAACTCCTGGTCCGTTATAAAAATCTATATACTCTTCAATTTGAGATTTCTTCTTCCCTTCTGCAGGTTCATTTATAGGGAATTTAATTCGCCCATTTCCGTTAGACATTACTTTACTCATTAAAGCTGTAAAATCTGTTGAAATATCTTTATCATCAAATGAAATTATTTGCGCAAACCCCATTACTTTTGCATAAAACTCGCACCATTTATTCATTTCATCCCAGCCAACATTACCAACCATATGATCAATAAATTTTAAACCTACTGGCTTTGGATTGTAATGAGATTCCCATTTTTTATAATTTGGTAAAAACACACCTTTATAGTTTTTTCTTTCCACAAAAACGTGAACGGTGTCTCCGTATGTATGAATTCCAGAACGAACTACATAACCATTTTCACCATCGTCTTCTCGTGTAGGTTCCATATATGATTTTGCACCTCTTTTAGTGGTTTCTTCCCAAGATTTTGTTGCATCTTCAACCCAAAGAGCGACTACTTTTACACCATCTCCGTGCTTGTCTATATGCTCATTTATTTCGCCACCTTCTTCTAATGAAGTTGTTAAAACCAAACGAATTTTATCTTGCTTTAACACATACGAAACTCGGTCTTTCATACCAGTTTCTAATCCTGCGTAAGCTTCAGATTGAAAACCAAAAGCTGTTTTATAATAATTTGCCGATTGCTTGGCGTTACCTACGTATAATTCTACATAATCTGTTCCTAATAATGGAAGAAAATCTTCTGCATCAGAGAACAATTTCTTTAGCGAGTATTCTGTATTTTGTAAATCTTTTAAATTTTTAATTTCTGCTGACATTTTTATTTTTTTAGTTTGTTTTCCAAGATTTATAATAATCTTCGACTTGTAGTTTTAATGCTTTTTCAGTAATAGATAATGGTCTAAAAGGATCTATCATTACCGCTAATTCTTCTGTAAATTTCTTACCGACACTTCTTTCAATAGCTCCTGGATGCGGTCCGTGTGGAATTCCACCTGGATGCAATGTTAATTGTCCTTTTTCAATGTTGTTTCTACTCATAAAATCACCATCAACGTAATACAACAATTCATCAGAATCTATGTTTGAATGGTGGTACGGTGCAGGAATAGATTTTGGGTGATAATCGTACATTCTAGGTACAAAACTACACACCACAAAACCTGCCGACTCCCAAGTTTGATGAACTGGTGGCGGTTGATGAATTCTTCCTGTTATTGGTTCAAAATCGTGAATTGAAAATGCAAACGGATAATGAAATCCGTCCCAGCCAACCACATCAAAAGGATGATTTCCATAGGTGTATTCCCACATATTTCCTTGCTTTTTTACCTTCACCTTAAAATCACCTTTTAAATCAAGAGTTTTTAAGTTTTCAGGCAATCTAAAATCGCGCTCACAAAATGGTGAATGTTCTAATAATTGCCCGAAATTATTTCGATATCTTTTTGGTGTAAAAATTGGCTCAAAAGATTCTACATATAAAATTCTATTATCTTCTGAATCAAATTCAATCTGATAAATAATTCCCTTGGGAATAATTACATAATCTCCATATTTAAAAGAAATTGAACCGTGACAAGTATTTAATTTTCCTGAACCTTTATGAATAAATAACATTTCATCGGCATCGGCATTTTTATAAAAATACGTTTTTGAAAAACCTTTGGGAGCAGCCAAACCAATGTGTAAATCGTTATTTACAAACAATGTTTTTCTGCTCTCCAAAAAGTCTTCTTCCGATTGAATTGAAAAACCTTTAAAGCTCAATGCTTTCATATTTTTTTCTATCCCAATTTTTGGTGCAACCGAACCTAAATCTTTAACTTCATTTACAACTGTTGGCGGATAAATATGGTATAAAAGCGATGATATTCCTGAAAAACCAGCAGTACCAAAAAGTTCTTCTTGGTATAAACCTCCTTCAGTTTTTTCAAAGGTAGTATGACGCTTTCTAGGAATGCTCCCTAAAGTGTGATAACGTGCCATTATGTGATTTTTTTAGTTTAGTATTTTCTATAAGCAATTAATTAAGTGAAATTAATTTCAACTTATTTAATGCTTTAATCAAAGCTATATTTGCTTCTCGTATTCCAATTGTAATTCTAACTTTCCCTGTTGCCCCAAAATTATCTACCGGCCTTACTGCTATCCCTTCTTCAGCTAAAAACTGCACAAATTCATTCGATGGAATTGGTGGTGTTATTAAGTAAAAGTTAGCTTGTGTTGGGTAAAATTGAATTCCTAACTTATTAAATTCTTCTTTTAAAAATTTCTTTTCTGAATGAATTGTTTCAACCGTTTTTTGAATAAAAACTTCATCTTTTAATGATGCAATTGCACCTTCTAAAGACAGCTTTGTAATTAAAAAAGGCTTACAAATTTGACGTAAATAAGCTGCTACTTCTTCATTCATATACGCATAGCCAACTCTTACCGAAGCCAAACCATATGTTTTTGAAAAACTATTGATTGCAATTAGGTTTACAAACCTAGAAATATATGATTGTGCCGTAGTGTAATCTTCTGCTTCAGCAAAATGCCAATAAACCTCATCAAAAACAACTACAATATTAGTCGGTAATTGCACCATTAAACTTTCAAAAATTTCTTTAGAAATATATGAGCCCGTTGGATTATTTGGACTTGTTAGAAATACAATTCTCGTTTTTTCGGTAACTACGTTTAATATTCCTTCAATATTTAAGCTATAATTGTTTTCTAATAATGGAACATCAATAACGTTTGCTCCAGACCAGCGTGAAAACATTTTGTAAGGCACAAAACAAGGAGTTGAGACTATTACTTCATCACCTTCTTTTACAAAGGCTCTAATTGTTAAATCTATTATTTCCGAACCACTTGCAGCGCAAATAAATTGGTCTTTAGTTAATTCTCTATTGTAATAAACTTCCAAAGCTTCACGCAAACGAAAATCAGTTGTATCTGGATATAAATGCAAATCTTTTGTTGCTTCTTTAATTGCATTAATTGCTAATGATGATGTGCCCAAAGGATTTTCATTAGAAGATAATTTATATGTTTTTTGACCTTCTTTTTTAATTACTCCTTTTCCTCCTTTGTAACTATCCTTTACAGTTAAATAGGACTTAAAAAGAGATTTTAATGTTTTAGATTCGGTTTTCATTTAGTTTTTTAGTGTAAGTAGCGTAAACCAAATATAACACTACAAGAAGCTAATTTGTTTTTTAAATCTAATCAAACTACCTAATTAAGTGTTTTCCACTACAAAAAAAGTTATTTATAGTGTTTTTAACTATTTAATTTTAATCTTTATATCTTTAGCCAAATAAATATCTTTATGAAAGCAAAACTGGACAAAACAGATTTAAAAATATTAGAAATTTTACAAACAGATTGTAGAATTACCACAAAAAAACTAGCTAAGAAACTAAACTTATCTCCAACTCCTGTTTTTGAACGAATAAAAAAATTAGAAAAAGAAGGTTATATTGATAAGTACGTAGCACTATTAAATGAACGGAAAATAGGCCTTAAACAAACCATTTTTATTGGAGTAAAATTAAAAGGACACACGAGAAGTTATCTTCAAAATTTTTTAAAACAAGTGAATAGTTTTAATGAAGTTACTGAATGCTATCAAGTATCCGGAAATTTTGATTTTCTAGTTAAAATTGTTTTAGAAGATATAGATGCTTATGAAACTTTTGTACAAACTAAATTATCCTTAATTTCTGAAATTGGTAACGTGCATAGTTATATTGCAATCAAAAAAGGTAAAAACACTACAAATTTGGACTTAAGTTCTCTTAAAGAGGACTCTTTATAGAAAATTTAAATATTTTCTTATCGCATTTATTACAATATTATAAAAGTTATGCTATTTCCTTTAATTGAAAAATTATAATGAAAGTCTTTATCTTAGTATTTTCGTATAAATCAAATAATACAACTACTAAAAATCTATTAATATTACTTTAATAACAAAGGATACGTAAAAAAAAAATTAAACCTATAAAATAAAAAGAGTTTGTATTAAATTACTTCAATACAAACTCTTTTTGAATATTTAGAACATTATTTTTATTTCTTATTAATATACTCCAACCTTCTTAATACTAATGGTTCTTCAAGTGTTATTTTATTAATTTTATCTTGTTTAATGTTGAATTTGTACTTGTGAGCTCCATCCTTCATTAATACAATAGAGTTTAACATTAATACAGCCTCAGCACCATCTTTTGTATCATACAATGCTTTTGTCATAACATTAACAGGATTTTGTTTACCTACTAAACCTAAAAACTCTGCTGCTTTAACTTTATTAATTAACACTGAATCTGATTTTGCAATTTCTTTAGCAACACTAACAAACTCATTAGCTTCTTTACCAAAACTACTACAAGTATTTAATGCCCAGTAACGTTTCCAAGCATCATCTGATTTTAAGTTTTCATCGATTTTAACTTTAGCATCTTCAAACTTTAAAATATTTAAATTAGCTACTTCAAGATATGCCTCAATATCTTTTTTGTGTTGCTGACCAAATTCAACCGGATTAGAAAATGCTACTTTCTTTAAATAAAATTCTGGATAGACAGATAAATCTGGCATAGACTTCATTCTATTATTTAAATTAGCTCTTAATTCTTTAACGGTTTCAATATACTCTGGTTTATCTGCTAAATTATTTGTTTCAAATGGATCAGCTTCAACATCATACAATTCTTCAGCATGTTTTGGCTCAAAAAACTGTGATTGAATTTCATTCAATTTACCTGCTTCATACAATTCTAACCACTCTTGGTAAGCTAATTGCTTGTAACGGTAGTTATTCATTAAACCATTAAAATTAAATGGTTGAAAATTTCTAGTATATTTGAATTTACCTTTTCTTACCGCACGAACCATATCGTACTTTTCATCAAAACGATCGGCATAACTAAATGTCTCATCGCGCTTTGCAACTTCTTTTCCAGAAACTCCTTTTCCTAAAAATGGTTTCCCATCTATTCCTTTAGGTAACTCAACGCCTGCTAAATTTAAAACAGTTGCACCAAAATCAATAAAACTTACAAAACCATCAACTTTCGTTCCTGGAGTTTCATCAACTAAATGCTTATACTTTGAAGGAATATGAACTACTAATGGCACATGAACTCCCATTTCATTAATATAACCTTTACTTCCAGGTAACACACCACCGTGATCTCCATAATAAAATATAAATGTACTATCGTACAAGCCGTCTTCTTTTAACTTTGCAATTACCTCACCAACTTCAGTATCCATTTGCTGAATTTTGTCGTGGTAATATGCATTTGTAAATTTAAACAACTCTGTTTGTGGATGATTTGGTTGTACAAAAACAGAATTTACATCCGTTTTTGTTCCTTTTTTCATATCCTCTCTAGTAAAATGCAATCTACTTTCGTGAGTTGTTCCAATATTAAATACGTGATAAAAAGGTTGACCTTCTTTGCGATCTCTCCAAGTAGCTTTTTTTGAAGACATATCCCAAACATTATCTGCTTTGAATAAATTGTAATCTTCTTTCGCATTGTTTGTTGTATGATAACCAGCTCTTTTTAAATAAGCAGGAAACATTTCAACACCTTCAGGCAATGGAACTTGTTCCATTTTTCTATGATAATGAGTTGCTAAACGAGGACCATAAGATGCAGAAATCAAAGTTGACCTTGCAGCACTACATACAGCAGCATTGGAAAATGCATGTGTATACGTTAATCCATCTGCGGCCAAACTTTCAATATTTGGAGCGGTAGCACCATGTTCATCAAACATTTTTAAATAATGTTTTGAATTGTCTTCTGATACAATCCAAACAATATTAGGACGTTCAACCTCAACAGGTTTCGTTTTTTGACTACAAGCTGTAAAAACTTGCAATGCAATTAAACAAATTACTAGTGATAATTTAAATTTCATATTGTTTTATTGATTTTGTGTATAAACTCTATTTAGTCTACATGCGTATCAACATCCCCACCAATATTATTTTCAGTATATCCTTCTAATGTAATTTTATACGCATGTGCATATTGCGAAGGTACAGATTTTGGTGCTTTTATAACCAATCCTCTACTATCTCTTTCCCAAGAAATTTTCTCATTGCTACCTAATAATTCAATATTTAAAATTTTTGAATTTAATACACCAATATCAGTACTTAATGTTTTTAAAATTGTTTCGCCTTTTGGAGCATCCATTACAATGGCATAAAACTCTTTATCAGATTTTTTTGTGTAACGTATATCAGAGTTTTTATACTCAATTTTAAGTTTTTCTATTTTATGCCCTCCTTCTGGTAAACGAGTTGGTCCTTCACCAAAAACTGTCCAAGGTCTTGTTTTAAAAATAGCATCTCCATTTATTTTTAACCAAGCTCCCATTTCTTTTAATAAAGAAGCCATTTCTTCTGGAATTGAACCATCTGGGTTTGGTGGCACATTTAATAACATTGATCCATTTTTAGCAACAATATCAATTAAAATATCAATTAATTCGTTAGGTGTTTTAAACTTAGCTCCCGGACGGTAAAACCATTGACCTGGTGAAGTATCCGTTAACCAAACTTGTTCTTTTGGTTGATTTGGACGCCCTCTTTCGTAATCTTTAATTGCAGTTTCTTCTGGAAAAGTACTTTCTTTATAACATACCACTACATCTTTATTCCACTCAATTCCTTTATTATAATAATATGCTAAAAATTCTTGTCTACATTCATCTGTCATATTTTCTAACCACCAGTCAAACCAAATTACATCTGGCTCATATACATCGATAAACTCTTTCAATTTAGCCCACCATTGATCATAAAAATCTTTATCTGGCGTTTCAGAATCTAAACTATGTGGATTTGTATATAAATCATAATCTTTTGGGTTTACACCTCCATATTTATGAGCTGGTGCAAAATATTGCCAAGTAAATGCATGGTGAAAAGATCCCATAAATTTCATTCCTCTAGCTTCAATTTCTTTTTTCAAAGCTGCTGAAGGGTCAATTCCTCCGTAATTCATAGAATTCCAACGCGTAGATTTTGCATCCCACATTGCAAAATTATCATGGTGCATTGCTACTGGTCCAGCAAACTTAGCTCCTGATGCTTCAAATAATTCTGCCCAAACTTTTGCATCAAAACCAGTTGGTTTAAACTCCTCAATTATTTCAGTATATCCATGTCTTTTAGGATCTCCATACTTCTTTTTATGATGAATATAATTAGTTGTTGGCTTACCATTTTTAGTAGGAACTTTTTTACCATCAACATACATTTTCATTCCGTGCCATCCTGCATACCAAGTATCAGGATCTGCACCAACAAATGCATTTGAGACTGGGCCCCAATGGGCATAAATTCCAAATTTTGCATCTCTAAACCATTCTGGTTGCTCATTAACTTTACTCAATGACTCCCAATTTTTCTTAAATTTTTCTTGAGCTTTAGTATTTGTAACACCTACAATACTAACAACTACTACCATTAAAACAAGTTTCCTAAGAAAACTAAATTGCATATCTTTTATTTTTGAATTTTTCATTTTTATTTACTATTAATAATCAAGCATTTAACTGCTTTTTAACATCTATTTTTCAGACTGCTAAATAATAAAATCTTAAGTGGATATATAACCACTATTGTTGTAAAACAAGTAACAAATGGTTTTTTAACTACTTTTTTGTGATATATAGGTAAAAAGAAGCTAAATCCTCATTTTTATCATTGGTAAAATATGCTTGCATTTGCTGCCTTCCTTTAGATAGAAAAGCTTTAAACTTCACAGATTTTTTAGACATATCAACCTCTTGCTCTTGTAATATTCCTTCTATTTTTAGAGTTGCTTTTTTAAAATTAAGCTGAATTCCCACAGGACGAATATCTGTCCATTTTGTTCTAATTCCTTGCTGAGGAACTGTTGCATTCATAGCTAAGTTGGCTTCTTTTGGCCATCTTCTTAATTCAATTTCATACTCTCCTCGTTGTTGAACATCAATCATCCAATAACCTTGTGGTATTGCTGGTTTTTTCTTGTAATATGGATCACGTATATATGACTGATTCCAAGCAAGTGGAGATTCAGAATGTAAATCGTGATTAGTAAGCGTAGTTTCTTTTATATGAGAAACTCCAATTTTATAGGCTTCATAACGTCCAAAATCTTGCGAAACATACTTCCACCATTTTTCATAAGCTGTTTTCATTTCTTCAAACTTCTTAGGAAACTTTTTTGCAACATTTATTTTTTGACCTACATCATTCTTAATATTATACAATTCTTTTCCATCAATTAAACGCCAATCATCATCCATAACAGCAGATTTATACCATTTTTTTGGGTGTTGTTTTTTATTGCTATCGGTAAATGTATATCTATGTGGCCAAGAATTAACTTCTTTAGTTAGCAATGGTTTTAAGCTTACTCCATCAAATGCAGGCCCATCAATTTTAGACAACGAGCATAAATCTATTAAAGTGGGCAAAACATCATAATTCATAGTAATATTTCGAATATCAACACCTCCATTTACACCTCCATTATTCCAACGAATAAAAAATGGCACTCGATGTCCACCATCGTATTGAGACGCTTTATGACCTCGCATACCGGCATTAAAACCATAAGTTTCACCTTTTATAACAGTATGCCCAGTTGCTGTACCATTATCAGTCATAAAAATTAAAATAGTATCATCTTGAATACCTAATTGCTTTAATTTTTTTTCTAAAATTCCAATATTATCATCAATATTGGTAATCATTCCATAAAATGCTTTTTGAGCATCGGTAATAGATTTTTCATTTTTATATAAATCGTAATAATCTTTAGGAAGATTCAATGGTCCGTGCGGTGCATTTGTAGATATATATGCAAAAAATGGCTGATCCTTTTTCTTTTCAATAAACTTAATTGCTTCTTCAAAAAACACATCCGTACAGTACCCTTTAAATTTTTCGGGTGTTCCATTTCTAAAATAAGTATCATCAAAATAATCGTTTAACCAATAATCTGGCGTTTGCCCAATTCCTCCAGCTCCATGATATACTGTTTCATCAAAACCTCTGTCTTCCGGTAAATAAGGATATGCATCTCCTAAATGCCATTTTCCAAACATACCAGTTGCATACCCGTTTTCTTTAAAAACCTGTGGCATTGCAACAAACTTTTCACGTAAAATACTACAGCCTCCTATAGTATGCCAAACACCTGCCCTGTTTCCATAAGCACCACTCATTAAACCAGAACGACTTGGAGCGCAAGTTGGACCTGTATGGTAATTTGTTAATCGAACTGATTGATTATGAAGGTTGTCTAAATTTGGTGTTTTTATTACTTTATTGCCGTGTGCAGCTATATCTCCGTAACCTTGATCATCAGTAAGAATAAAAATTACATTCGGCTGTTTTGGTCGCTGTTGTGCTTTCAACTTAAAGCAAACTATTGAAACCAAAAGGAAAACTGTATAAATAAATTTATTTTTCATCGTATTTTCTTATTTCTTTTTTTTCTTACTTGCTTTTCTCTTTTCGGCTTGCATAATTTTTTGCAACCTTAATACTTCTTGGTAATCTCCTGTTAGGTATTCTTTTTTATCTGAAGCTTTGGCACTTCTATCAAATAGAATTCCGTATTTCTTATAATCGTTATAATTCAAAGCACTACTTTCTATATGTTGTAATTGCTTATCATATAGCTTTCTCATTCTATTCAGTTGCTTATTATAAGTTGAATTATTAGCGACATTATTCATTTCTAAACGATCATTCCCAATATTAAAAAGTTCTTCAACAGGTTGCATTTTTTCGTTTGCGTATTGCCAATAAATATATTTCCAATCTTTTGAAACTACCGACATTGCTTGAATTTCATCATTACCCCACATATTTGTTAAAGCAACTGTTTCACGGTTGATTCCTTTTGATTTATTAATTAATGGAATCAAGTTTTCACCATCCATATTTTCAGGAATATTAACACCTGCATAGGTTAAAATTGTTGGTGCCATATCTATATTTGCAGTAACAATTTCACGTTTTTGACCTCTTTTATTTTTAGGCACTCTTGGGTCGTAAATAATTAAAGGTGATTTCGAAGCTTCTTCATAAGGCAATACTTTACCTCCAAAATTATGTGCTCCACAGCTATAACCGTTGTCGCTGGTAAAAATTATAATAGTATTTTTATCAACACCTTGTTCTTTTAACGATTTACGAATCATTCCTAACACATAATCAACTCCGTGAATTAACTGATTGTATTTTGAAATTGCTTCTTGATAGTTTTCTTCGGAATCTCGCCAAAAATTATAACTATTGTATTGACGCCCAGATTTTGCTTGTGGTGATAAATGCTGAGCATTTTCTGCACCATAATTAGCTGGTTTTTTGTACTTCTTATTTTCATACACATAATCGAAATACTTATCTGGTGTAAATGGTAAATGAGGTGCTTTAAAGCTAATAGACATACAAAATGGTTTACCAGACTTTTTTGCTTCAGAAATAAAATCATTTGCCCAAGCACCATATGCTCTTGTACTATGCGGATATTCTTTAGCGTACTTTGCTATTGAAGGATTTTTTGCTGTTGCATATTGAGTTTGTCCTGGACCACCACCCCACATATCAAATTCATCTGCAGGAATTACTTTCATATTTTTATCATCCCAACCCTCTTCATCAGAAACTGGAAACCCAAATTTACCCGCAAAACCTGTAAAATAACCTGCTTGCCTTAAAATTACTGGATACGATTTTTGAAATTTCTCTTTACGTAACGATCCGTGCATAAAATTACAACCTGTTTTATACTCATACATACCTGTCATAATACTAGCTCTACTTGCCATGCAAATTGAAGTAGTGTTGTAATGGTTTGCAAATAGAATTCCGTCTGCAGCTAAATTATCCATATTTGGAGTAACTACTTGATCGTTTCCGTAGCAACCAGTAGCTATGCTAGTTTGATCATCAGATAATAAAAAAATGATATTTGGACGCTCATCTTGTTTTTCTTCTTTCTCTTTTTGAGCACAAGAAACCAATGAGATTAAACCTATGGCGATTAAAAACTTTAAATTTTTCATAATTTATTTCAATAATTAATATCCTACACTTTAGTAAAACAAAGTTAGAAATAAGCTTATCACTGAAATAAACATATGATTTTGTTTATAGTAGATATGTTTTTTAAAATTTACTTAAACTATAATTAACTATTTTTTAAGCTTTAGAAAAAAAGATTATAAACCGCTGAAAACCAGAATAAAAAGCATTTACACACTTTAACAAAAACAGTTAAAGTATATAGTTTGTATACTTATAAAGCCATATTTTACTTGTGCTTTTCTATGTCAACTTTTGAAAATACAAACCAAGCAGCTAACACTAATGAAACTAGTATTCCTACTGAATATGACAACGTATAATTTAATTGAAATCCTTCTGGAGCAACCAATATATAAGTGGTTACTACTGCAGTCATAAAAGCTGCAGGAATTAAAATAAACCAGGCTTTTTTACCTTGAGTTTTCATATATACTGCTGCTGCCCAAAGTACAATGGTTGCTAACATTTGATTAGACCATCCAAAATACCTCCAAATAATAGCAAAGTTGATTTGAGTTAATGCTAAACCTATTAAAAATATAGGAATGGTAACCATTAATCTTTTTACTAAACTACCTTGATTGATATTAAAAGAATCTGCAATAGTTAAACGCGCACTTCTAAAAGCTGTATCTCCTGAAGTAATTGGAGCTGCAACCACTCCAAAAATTGCTAAAATTCCGCCTATTTTACCAAGCATTGTGTTACAAATAATGTTTACAGCCCAAGCCGCATTATGACCTTCTTCTGCCATTGTTGCGCCTAACTCTCTAACGCCTCCAAAAAATGCCATTGCAACAGCCGCCCAAATTAAAGCTACAATACCTTCTGTAATCATTGCTCCAAAAAATATTTTTTTACCATGAGCCTCGTTCGAAATACAACGCGCCATTAATGGGGATTGTGTTGCGTGAAACCCAGAAATTGCACCACAAGCAATGGTAATAAACAACATTGGAAATATTGGATATTTATCTGGATTGCTATGCATATTAATTAAATTCTCTGGAGTTAATTCGGGAATTGTATAACCTTGAAACATTACAGCAATAAATAACCCAACTGCCATTATTAATAATGATAATCCAAAAATTGGATATATTTTACCTATCAATTTATCAATAGGTATCATTGTAGCTAATAAATAGTAAACAAAAATAACTGCTACTAAAATGGTTACACTTACCCCTGTTAGTTCTTGTAAAATTGTTGCCGGGCCTTTAACAAAAACCACTCCAACTAAAATAAGTAATACTACTGCAAAAATTCGCATAAAATGTTTAACTCCATTTCCTAAATAGGTACCTACAATTTCTGGAATACTTTCACCATCGTGTCTAATTGACAACATTCCTGAAAAATAATCGTGTACTGAACCTGCAAAAATGCACCCAAAAACAATCCAAATAAAAGCAACTGGTCCCCAAAGTGCTCCAGCTATGGCTCCAAATATTGGTCCTAGCCCTGCAATGTTTAAAAATTGAATTAAAAATATTTTTCGAAGTTTTAATGGCACATAATCTACTCCATCTTCTTTAGTAATTGCTGGAGTTTTTCTGTTTATATCTATTTCAAATTTACGTTCTACATAGGTTCCATATATAAAATAGCCTGCAATTAGCACTCCTATACAAATTAAAAAAGTAATCATAATTCAGTTAGTTTAGTTTATAGTTGATTCTTGTTTTTAGAATAAAACACAGCTAGTTTTTTTTGTTGTTTATCGGATAAATTTTTATCTTTTAAAAACCAATAAACACTTCTGGCAATTAATAAATCTTTGTCTAATAATGGAATGGTATGTTTTATTACTTCTTGAGAATTAGAATTTTTAGCTTTCATTAATCTCAAAAAAATAGAAATTTCTTGGTATGTTTTTAATGATAAAACCTCTTTACTTAAACCATCTAAATATTTTGAAGAAACACTTCTTTTGCTATTTAAAAGAGAATTTAAAGCTATTATTTTTTGTTTTTCATTTCCTTTTAAAAACAGTTTTTCAATAGCCTGAAAGTATTTTTTATCAGAAGCGTTGTTAATATATTTGAAAGTACTTCTTAATAAATTATCATTTTTTGAAGTTTCGTTAATAACCGCATCAACAAGGTTCTTTTTGTAGTTTTTTGTTTCTAACAATTGCTCAATTGCAAACAATTGTTCATTCTCTTTTATTGAAGTTAAATAGTTTTTAAAAACTTGTTTTTTTAATGATTTACCTGTAAAATTTCTAATAATAGTTTCAATATCACCGTGTGCCCAATGCCAAAGTGTAAAACAAGTTAAAGCAGCGCCAGGCACTGTATCTTCTTCATCTAACTCCAATGCTGTGGCACCAGAAACCGCATCAACATCATTATGCGTTTCATCTGCAACAGTTAAAATTTCATCAATTCTTACATTTTTAAATGGCGAATCTAAATTTGAAAGTATGCTATGTAATTTTACATAATCTTGCTTTTCAAAAAGATCAGCTTCGTACTTTTCTAATGTTACACCTTTATCTAACTCATACTTTTGATATTCACCAAGATTGTTCCAAAAAATACGAACAGGCACAACTTTACAAACACTTTTTACACAAATAACAGATTCTACATTCATATAGAATTCAACCGCCATTCCTTTTTTATTTCTAACCTCAACAAGTGTCGATTGCTCCAATCCGTTATCCTCATTTCCTGGATGAGCTACCGTTATTTCGTGTTCTATTTTTTTAAATTCTGAAGAATAACTACTCTCTCCACTTTGGAAAAACACCCAAACTGGAAAGAATAGCACTATAAGAATTTTATTGAAATTCATATATTAATTAGTAACAACGTATTTCAAACATTTTTATACTTTCTGCTCCGTGAGTATCTTTTAATTTAACACGTACTGCGGTAGTTTTAACTTCATTGAAATTAACTTTTACCAATCGTGTTTTATTATAATCTACCTTTCCAACTTCAACCCAATCTCCTTTAACTCTAGCTTCAACACTTAAATTTTTAATTAATTCAGGTGGAATTCCAATAACTTGTCCTTTGTTTTTAGCTGGATTTTTATGCATCATCATTTTACGTTGCAAGTTTGTATCAAACTTCATTTCAACGCTTGTTAATTTTTGAGGCTTATTCCATTCTAATTGTAACTCTTCATTTAAACCTTCAGATTGCCAATGGTGAATTTTCTCAATCTCATCACGCGACACACCATCTAGCAATAATTTAGCATCTCCAGATGCTGTTGAAGAAGCAAAAATAGTTGCTACTTTTTTAGCTTTATCTTTTGGATCATTTGCTGGTCGATTAGGAAAATAAGAATCATCACGCAATAATTGCTCTTGCAATTCATTCATATTATTTTGATATAATCCTCTTGGATTTACACCTTTTTCAGCACACATTGCCGCAGCAGTTCCTGCAGCTTGTCCCATCATAGAGCAAGTACCGATAATTCTTGTTGAAGACAACGCCATATGCGTAACGCTTACATTTCTTCCGGCAAACAATAAATTTGAAATATTTTTAGAATATAAACATCTAAAAGGCACTTGATACACTTCTTTAAATCTTGAATGAAAATAACTTGCTGGTTCTTTTAAGTTTTCAATACCTCCTGGACAATGTTCGTCTAAACTCCAACCTCCAAAGGCAATTGCATCATCAAATTGAGTGTTCCCCAATAAATCACCTTCTTTTAAAATGTAATCCCCCATAAATCTGCGAGATTCTCTACGTCCTGGAATAGAACCAATCCAATCTAACGCAATATTTTCTGCTTCAGGGAAATTACCTGAATTTTTAATATGATCCCAAACTCCATAAAAATGAGCCATTAATCTATGACGAATTTCATCTCTCTCACCAATAATATCAACATCGCTACTTAATTCAACCCACCAAAAACCTTCTTTTACTTGCTTCACTTTTCTGTGTTTGTCTTTAAAAGCGGTTTCAGCATCAAACGGAATGGCATATTCTGGAGGATAAAAAGGTACAGGTTTTCCCATATCTTTGGTTATCATCATAAAACAATCTCCCATTACCCAACCATCTGGTTCGTCTGGAGCATATTTCTCGTTAAATTCGGCTTTTCCTTCACGTCCCATTCTAAATTCAGCTCCTGCTGAAGCAGCCATAAATCCGTCTCCAGAACAATCGCAAAACATAGCTGCGTTTATGGTAAAATCTGTTTCAGTTGTTAATTGTCTACAAACAACAGACTTTATTTTATCATCATTCATTTCAACACTTATTGCCGAAGTGTTTAATAACAATGTTAAATTCTTTTCACGAACCACGTAGTTATACAAAACGTGATCCCAAACTGGATAAGACTCTTGTGGATTGTAATGCCAATTCTCGATTAAAAGTTCTTCAACAATACCTGTTTCACGTTCAACTTTGTGTTTATTACTTAAACTTTGAACACCATTAACCGTAACCCTCATTTCACTAGATGCGTTACCACCTAAAACAGGCCTGTCTTGTACCAAAACAACTTTCGCTCCATTTCTAGCGGCAGAAACAGCTGCAGAAATACCAGACATTCCACCACCAATTACAGCAACATCTACATTTAATGTTTTTCTTCTAACTGGATCTCCTTTAATTCCTTCTACACCTTCATTCCAATTAAATAATCTTTTATCTGAACTACTTGAAGTTTGTGCAGTAATATCTCCCATAATTGGAAATAATCCTGCCGCTAATGCTCCTTTTGCTCCTGTTTTAAAAAAGTTTCTACGTTTCATTTTTAGGTTTATTTTTCGAATGATATAAAAATCATCAATTAAGATATAACAATTGAATGCATAAGTAAATTGATTGTACCTGTCAGTTCAAATATCGATTTTTTAATGAACTAAACCCAGAACAAACACCTTACAAAAACTTAACAAACACGTCTAAACGCCTGCTATAACAACTAATACTAAATTTATAGTTAAATAACAGTCCTTAAAACTAAAACTATTTTTCACAAAAAATTAATGATTTTCATCAAACTCAATTTGCTCTTTTTCTTCTTGTTTTAATTTTAAATCGATTAGTTTTTTTTGAAGTTCTTTATTCTGTTTCATTAAACTTTCAATCGATAATTCTGTTTGTGATTTAATTGTGGTTGTTTTTGTTTTTTCTGAACCAACTTCTGTAAATAAGAATTTGTTTTCTGAAGGAACACTTTCTATAATCAACTCACCAGATAACGGTGTGCTTTTTCCTTCATTCAATAATGAAGCTTTAATTTTAATTTTTCCAGATTTATTAGTTGATCTTACCAATAATGGAGCAGTTCCCCAATCTAATCTTTTTGGATTTGCTGAAATTGATGCATCTCCAATAATTGCACCTTCTCCTTCTACTTCAAATTTCACGGTATTTTCATTCAAATGTTTTACAACACCATCTTGATCTATCATTGAAGCCACAACTAGCACAAAATCTGATCCATTTGCAATTAAAGGCAATCCACTATTCTGCACCTTTAATTGTAATCTTGTTGGTTTTTTAGCAGCTACTTTTCTTTCAGAAACTACAACTTTCCCATCCATTAATCCTTCAACTAAAATACTTGATTTACTTTTCCCTCCGCCTCTATGCAAATACTTTGTATCCATAAAATCGAACACGTTTTCAAATGTTACAATAGGGTGCGGAATCTTTTTGATTGGTTTAATAATTCTTAATTTAGGCTGCCCTCTTTTAATCAGTTTTAATTCTGTTTCTGTTTTATGTGCCTTTTTCTGATATACTGCTAATCCTTGGTGCAAAGTTAGTCGAACTTCATCACAATTTGTATACACGCTAACATCTGCTCCAGAAAACGGAGTCATTTCGTGCGCAACAAAAATAAATGGCTCATTGTTTTCTGAAATATCTCGCTGACTTTTAAACAGTTGATACGAATATTTTGGCTGACGAAAAACATCTGCTAAACCACCATAAAACGGATCGCAATGATACCCTCTTTGATGATCAAAACCAGCCCAAAGCGTACCACCAACATGTTGCGCTGGCATTGCGTGTAAAGATTCTAATGTTGTATGTACATAATCTACATCGGCATAATATTGTGCTTGTACAATTTGTGGCTGTTCTCCCCAAGCTCTCGCTACTCTACTTGGTGAATTTTGAGAGTTAAAATCGTCTACATTATCACCAAATTCACGTGTAAACGTACAACGTTTTTCTGTTAAAAAATCTACATTATAATCGTGAGCATATACTACATCAAAATGTTCTTGTCCGTCTGCTTTTTTATCACAAACTGTATAAGCTCCTTGCATTGGATATTCCTCGTGAACTACATTGTGCGCTTTTTCAGCAAAATAGGATGGATAACGAGATTCGTTTAAAATGGGCTCCCACATTATTACAGAAGCATAATTTCGATCTCTTCGTACCATATTTCGAATATCTTGGTACACTCGTTTTTCAAAAATTGGATTTTCTTCGTTCCAAAATTGCCAACCAGGTGTTGCTTCAATATAAAACAACCCTAATTCATCACAAGCATCCATAAATGCAGGATCTGCCGGATAATGTGCGGCTCTAATTATGTCTGAACCACCTTCTTTAAATATTTTAGCATCTCGCCATTGTCCGTTATTTGGAATCGCATTTCCAACATAACCGTGATCTTGATGGCGGTTTACACCAATTAATTTTCCAGGATATGGTTTATTGTTAAGGTAAAATCCATCCTTACCTTTAAATTCTATTTTTCTAATTCCAATTCTTGAAGCAACTCCATCTAATCTGGTTCCTTTATCATCTTTTAAAATAACTTCTAATCTATAAAGATCTGGAGACCAAGGCGACCATAGTTTAGGGTTTTCAACAGAAAAAGTGTGTTTTATTTTTGTTGATTTATTGGCTTTAATTGTTACTTTTTTTAAAGCTTTTGAAACAACTTCACCTTCAGAATCTATTAAAATTAAATCTGCTTTTATTTTATTGCTTTTCAATCCATCATTTTGAATTTCAATACTTGCAGAAACTACAGATTTATTCTCTGAAATGGATTCAATATGTGTAAAAATCCCACCTCCTGCAACTTTATCAACAGCATTTGGGTTGGTTACATAAACTGTTCCTGTTTCAACCATCCAAACATCACGATAAATTCCTCCAAAATAAGAAAAATCTAATCTTGTTTGTGGTTTTCCTGGTGGATATAATGGATCATCGCTATTATCAGCCATAACAACCACTACATTGTCTTTTTCAAAATTCAGCTTGTTAGTTAAGTCAATTTCAAAAGGTAAATAACCTCCATAATGCTCGCCTAATAATTCACCATTCAACCAAACTTTACATTTTCCCATTACAGCTTCAAAATGAAGCTTAACAATTTTATTTTTTGAAGTTGAAGAAGGTGTAAAATGTTTTCTATACCAAGCAACACCTTGGTAATTTACACTTCCGCTAACTTCACTGGAATTGTATTCCAATCCGTTTGGACAGTTTACAATATCCCAACTTGAATCATCAAAATTTTGCTGAAAAGCTTGTTCATTTTCACCTAAATAAAAACGCCAGCCTAAATTGAAATTGTAAACAGTTCTTCCGCTATTTTCTACTTCCCAAAAACCAGCTTTTGAAAACTCTGGTTCTTCTTGTGAAGAAACTGGTTGAAATGAAACTAATACTACTGCTAGACAACAAAAATATTTAAATAAATTAAAGTTCATTTGACTGGGTTTTATCAATGTTTTTTAGATGCTCTTTTTCTTAATTCTTTTTCTGAAGGAATGGTAATAAATGGTCTTAACACTTTTTCATCTGCCTTACGCATTACATACGGTTCCCATTTTTTACGCGCAACTTCCCAAGCTTCCAAATCTCTTGTTGGAAACCATTTTGGCCAACCAACAACATTAAAATCATAATTTTCAGCATTTGTTTTCACCCACTCATCTACCGTAGTATTTGGGCATTCTTCAGGAAAAACAGTTGCTCCTCTAAACTCGTTAGTAACACCTTTATCTTTAATTACATTTGTTCTCCAATTTTCTAATTCAGCCAATAATTCTTTTTTAACTGAAGCGTATTTTGGGTTATCAGCAACATTATTAATTTCAAAAGGATCTTTTTGCAAATCAAACAATTCAATTTCTGGTTTTGTTGAAGCAAATAAAGCTGCTTGTGCAGGCGTTAGTTTTCCTTTCATATTTAAAATATTCATCTCCGCCAACATTGGATATGCGCCTTCTTTGTATTTATTGTATTGCAAATACGGACGCTCAGGCATTAAATTTAAAATTAATTTATAATCTTTTGATCTAATTGCACGCATTGCATCATGAGTTTCATCCATTTTATCACGCGCTGCAAACACATATTTTCTATTTTTTACAGCATTACTAAACAAACTTTTACCGTGTAAAGCAACTGGTTCTTTAACTCCTGCAGCTTCTAAAATTGTTGCACAAATATCAATAGACATTACCATATTATCGCTTACAGCATTTGGCTTTACCTTTCCTGGCCAACGCATAATCATTGGTATTTGAATTCCGCCATCATACAAAAATTGTTTACCACGTATATGACAACGTCCGTGATCTCCAATAAAAAACACAATGGTATTTTCAGCCAAACCTTCATCTTCTAAACGTTTTAACAAAGCTCCAATTTCACGATCTACCAATTGCATTTGCTCTAAACCATTTGCCCAATCTCTGCGGTTAAACTCCGTATCGGCATAATATGGCGGTAACTCAATGTCTGAAGTTGCAATAGGGTTTTGAGGATCACGATTCCAAGAACGGTGTGTTCCTCCAAAAGTAATTCTTGCAAAAAATGGTTGCCCAGGTTTGCGTTCTTTCCAGTCTTCACCTTCAAACAACTCATTTCTTTTATTAGGAATAAAATTACAGTCCGTTTTCCAACTCATTAAGGCAGTAAAATAACCAGCCTCTTTCATAATATGAGGTATTGGTTTTATGCCATAAGGTAATGGTTGTTTGTTATGTTCTCTATGTTGATTTGCGCCAATATAGTTTTGATAAAACCCAGTCATCATAGCTGAACGTGATGTTGAACAAACTGGCGAAGTAGTAAATGCTTTTTTATATAAAATTCCTTCGGAAGCTAATTTATCAACATTTGGAGTCGAAATTCCTTTGGTTCCGTAACAAGATAAATCTGGTGACCAATCTTCTATTGTTATCCATAAAATATTTGGCCTTTTGTCTTGTGCTTTAGCAGTTACAAAAGCAAATAAACACGCAATTACAATTAGTTTTGAGAACTTATAATGCATCGTTTTTAACGTTTTTTAAATGAAAAACTATTTTTTGAATTCAATTTTAAAAGCAAAAGCAGCCTCACAAGGTTGTTCTCCTTCAACCTTTATTTGAAGCCCTTTTTCCAATTGTTTCCAATCTATTTTATTGTTTCCACTAATAAATTTTATAGAAGCTATTTCTCTAGTTTCATATTCATTCCCTTTAGCTAAAGATTTTATTGTGAAAACGCCATCTTTTGGCCAACCCAAAGAAGTTGCATATAAAATATCTCCTTTTGTGGTGAAACGAATGTCTTCAAAACCAGACTCTTTATTGTTTTTTTCTGAATGATGACCTTTACTCACTTTTGTTGGTCCTTCACCAAATATTTTCCAAGGGCGTGTGTTAAAAATGGCTTCATCATTAACTGTTAACCAACTTCCCATTTCTTCTAAAATGGTTTTTGCTTCATCAGGTATTGTCCCGTCAGCTTTTGGTCCAATATTCAATAATAAACATCCGTTTTTACTAACAATATCGATCAATTCATCTAACAAATAATTAGATGTTTTATATTCTTCATCTTTAATATAACCCCAAGAAATTTTTCCAATTGAAGTATCTGTTTGCCAAGGATATTTATAAATTCCATCCATTCTACCACGTTCAATATCTAACGTAATTAAATCTTCCGGAAAAGATTTACCCTTCATATTTTTATCTTGAAAAACAACACCTTTATCCCAATCTAACCCTTTGTTATAATAGTATGCAAGTATTTTTTTATGCATTGGTTCAAAACCTGGTTTGTCTAAACCGAAATCGAACCATAATAAATCTGGCTCATAATTATCTATAATATCCGTTGTTCTGTTCCACCATAAATCTAAAAACTCTTTAGATGGCAATGAATTTCTTTCAATTTTTTTCCAATATAAATCTTGATATTGAGGATCATTTACATCCCAACTTGGGTCAGCGTGATTGTAATACTGACGGTTTAAAGCAAAATGTGAAGAAACTCCAAATTTCATTCCTTCCGTTTTACAAGCATCTGACAACATTTGCATTACATCTTTTTTAGGCCCCATATTTACAACATTCCAACGTGTTACGTTAGATTTATACATAGCAAACCCATCATGATGTTCAGCAACAGGAACAACATAACGCGCTCCAGATTTTTTAAATAAAGAAGCCCATTCTTTAGCATCAAAATTTTCAGCTTTAAACTTTGGAATTAAATCTTTATACCCAAATACTGAAGGGTCTCCGTGGTGTTCTCTGTGATGCGACCAAGGATTCATTCCTCCTTTATTCCAACTTTTTTGATAAATTCCTTTTGGATATTTTTCACTACTATAGGCAGGTACAGCATATGGACCCCAATGTAAAAATATTCCAAACTTAGCATCTTTAAACCATTCTGGAACTTTGTAGCCACTTCTAATAGATTCCCAATCTTCTTGATACCTAAACGCTGTTTCTACTTCTTTTTTTTGTTCCTTTTTTTCTGCGCAAGAATTAAATCCTACAACAGCAATAATTGCCAATGCTAAAAACTTTTTCATTTTTTATATGTGGTTTACTTTTTTGAAAGCCCTTTGTTCTTTTTAACTACAATACTTGTTGAATTTTCTGACTTCTCAACCTTTAAAGGCCATGAAAAATTGCGAAATTCATTTTTCTGAATTGAAACGTTTTCACAATAATCTAAAGAAACTGTTGGCAATTTTGAACCTGTTGGGTATTTAGTACTTAGTTCAACTTCATTACCTTCAACTTTTAGCCCTATTACGTTAAAAGCGTGGACTAGCAATCCATTATAACTTTTAATTTTATTGTTTGAAAAAGTAATATTATGGTGGTATTTTTCTGCCCCAATATGCTGATTTGGTAAAAATAACGGCGCAGCAAATAATGGGTAATGTTCTCCTGAACCATATCCTATATTATCAAACGTATTGTTTATTATTGTAATATCTCTAACTCCACCAGACTCGTACCAAGCTTTATTATCACCTTCAATTAAAATACCGTGCATTTGTGAAGAAAAGAAATTGTTTTCTATCAATACATTTCCTTTAGTAGTAATTAAAGCTGCTCTAGCTCGGTTATCTCTAATGGTATTATTTCGCATAATTAAATCTGGATTCCAAGTAATATTTTCAAAAGAAAGTGGACCCGTTGGCATTTTAGCAGGCACATCTGAAACTGTAATTAAAACTCGTTTTTCATTTAATATTTTAGCCTTTGTAACAGTAGTTTCATAAATTGGCAATACCGTTTCTCTTGAAGTTAACATTATTTTGTCTCCAGGTTCAGCAAAAACCAATCCCCATTGCTGTTTATGACTTATTTCACATAAAAATGTTTTTTCACCTAAATACTTTTCAACTTTTATATAGGCGCCGTGTACATTAATTCCATCATCCATCATATGTTCTAACAAGCAATTTTCAACTTTAATTAAACCTTTACATCCTAAAAAATGAGTTGCATCTGCTCTTGTTGCAAAGTTTCTATCGCTTCTTGAAGTGACTATAAATTTATTTAACGTAATATTTTCACAACGTTCAGCAATAACACCCATACCTCCTGCTGCAAATACCGTAACATTTTCGATAAAATTATCTTTAGATTGATCTAAATGAATTGCTTGTGCAAATCTGTTTCCACCTGGACTTGGCCCATACGTTGCGAAAACTGTACCTACTGGCGGTGTTACTTTTGTAATATTTGTGAATTTTGCTTTTACATTATCTAGTTTTACAACTTTTGCTTTTCCCTTACCATTTAAGGCATAATTTCTTGTTTGCCAAATTGGAGCTTTTGTTTTTGGGTCAAATGCTATATTTTGCCCTATTACATCTTCCCAATCATAGTGTTGAAATAAAATTTGATTGTTTTCAACTCTAAAATCAAATTTCCCTGAATTTATTTCAGCAACAAAAGAATTTTCTTCAACATTGTTCTCTATAACTTTCATTTCATTTACAAAAGAATGTTCCCAATCTATAGTAAAGTTTTTCAACACCGTATTTGTAGATCCTTTAACAGTAATAGGACAAATTTTACCATGAAACATAAACGTTGATCCATTACCATCTAAGGTGAAATTTTCAAAGTTAAAAATTGGAATTGCCAATCGTTTTAAACTGTTATCGTGGTTTGTAACTGCACGATACATTTCAATAGCATTTTCAGGATAAAACTCATATTGTCCTTTTGGAAAAAACAAGGTTACATCTTTCTTTCCTTTTAAAGATTCTATTAATTGATTCACCTCTAAGGTTACATCTTTTCCTGGCTCAATTCCGTAATCGGCAACATTAATTTTTTGAGCGTTCGAAGTATACACAACGCTTAAAAAAAGGATTACTACAATTTTCAATAATTTCATTTAATTAGTCTTTTAATTTTCTTCTATAATTACACCTGCAATATCGTTATCATATTTTAGGATAATGTATTCCTTAATTCAAAATACGTATGTATGTGTAAAGAATAACGTTGCAAACAGTTAAAATACTAGAACAAATACTCTTTTACTACTTTAACTTGTGGCCATTTAACCGTTGCATCATTTAGATCTGTTGGTTGTTTTTTTCCAGAAGTACTACGACCATCTTTTATAACTTGAGCCAATTTCTTTTTTAATTTTTCAACAATTTCTGGGTATTTTGAAGCTAAATTTACATTTTCAACAGCGTCATTTCCCATATCAAACAATAGTAACTCGGCAGTGTTTTGTATTGGTTCATCTTTTCTAGGATCTCCTCTTTTTGAACCTCCATAATTATCAAACATTAATTTCCATTTTCCATAACGAACAGAAAAGATTCCAACATCTGAATGATGAATTACAGCTCTATCTTTTAAGACTGGAATCGTTTTATCTTTTAAAGCAGGCAAAAAACTTACACTATCTTCACCTTCATTATCATTTAAATTAATATTTAAAACTTCAGCACAAGTAGCCATTAAATCTGTTGTGCAAATTAACTGGTTTGAAACTTGATTTTTTTCAACCTTATTAGGCCAACGCACTACAAAAGGAACTCTATGTCCACCTTCCCAGTTTGTACCTTTCATTCCTCTATAAACCCAACTAGAATGATGCCCTTTTTTTGCCATAACAGGAAAACCTGCTTTAGGCGAAGTTCCATTATCTGCAGTAAATATTACAATAGTATTATCTGCAATTCCTTGTTCATCCAATGTTTTTAGAATTTCTCCAACTGCCCAATCAGTTTCCATACAAAAATCTCCGTGATCGTTTAAACCACTTTTACCTATAAAATCTTTACTAGGAACAATTGGTGAATGTGGTGCATTTAAAGGCATATACACAAAAAATGGTTCGTTTGAGTTCTCTTTGATCCAATCACATGTTTTTTTAGTAAATGTTGACAACACTTCATCTTGCTCAAACTCTTTAGCAGACCAACCTGGTTTTGCTCCAATATAACCTCTGTTTTTTAAGGCTTCTTGATCTTTTAAATATTCAAAAGTTCCTAGTGCTTTATCGTTTTCAATAAACACATGTGGGTTCATATTTAACGATGCAGAAATTCCAAAATAATAATCAAAACCATTTGCATTAGGCCCGTTTTTAATTGGAACATTCATCTCTACATTGTTCGGTTTTACCCTTGACGATGTAGTTGGATTTATCAGTTTCCAATCCATACCTAAGTGCCATTTTCCAACACAAGCAGTTTTATATCCTTGTTTTTTCAACATACTTGCAACGGTTTCTCTTTCAACATTAATTAAATGCTTACTATGCCCGCCTAATACTCCTTTTTTTAACGTTGAAGTTCTCCAAGAATATTGACCTGTTAAAATTCCATAACGAGTAGGTGTACAAACACCAGAACTCGTATGAGCATCCATAAATTTAACACCTTCTTTGGCTAAGCGATCTATATTTGGAGTTGAAATTTTAGAATCTTTATTATACGCCTTTACATCTCCTGGGCCCATATCATCTGCAAGTATGTAAATAATGTTTGGCTTTTTAATGCTTTGTTGAGCATTCATAAAAAATGCAGAGAACATAAAAACTCCTAATAAAATTATATTGTTTTTCATTTGATAAAAATTAAGTTTATTTTAATTTATAAGGATCTCATCAATATAAACACCTGAATTACCAACAGAAACTAACTTTACCGTATTTGCTCCTCTTTTTAATTGAATAGACTGTTTTGCTTTGTTCCATCTACCTCCTTGATTTCTTGTATTTCTTAAAAACAATTTATCATTTACAACCTCATCATTAACAATTACTTTAATGTAAGTTCCTCCTTTACCATCAACTTTGCTGCTATAACGAATGTATAAATCCGCCTCGCCAGCACCACCATCGTTTTCTTGATACCATTCAATAGAAGCTCCTATTTTTTTGTCAAATTTTACAAACCCTTTTCCGTTGAATTTTGCTCCTTTTTTTGAAATTTGAGCATCCATTAATTTTGCATCTTCGGCTTGTTCTCCTGCAATTATATATTCATTCTGAATTTCATTCCAAACAAAACCTTCTATTTTAGCAAACTTTTCTTCTAATTGCTGAACTTCTTTTCCGTTTAAAACAACCAGCGCTTTTACCGTAGTTCCTAATTCAACTGAAAACGATTGACTATATTTTTTTGATTTTATTGTTGGAGTTGAACCATCAACAGTATAAAAAACTTCAATTTTAGTCTTTGGAAGTTTTCCTCTTAAAGCCAGTAATTGTGTATCTATACTAACTTTGTTTGATGTTATTTGTTTCTTTTCACCCAAAATACAACTTGCCAATAAAGTTACCGGCTCATTACCTTCAAAAGATTCAATATAAGCACGAGTTAAACCATAAAAAGCAATTCGGTTTTCAGCTTCAAAATGTTTTTCAACATCAACTGGGCTTCCATTATCTAAGGCTTTAATTTTTCCTGCTCCTAGCACTTTAAAATATGTTCTATTTTCGCCATAAGGATACATTTCTCCATCCTTATCAGTAGTTGTAACTCTAACCTGAACAATATCTTTTCCTTTTGAATTTAAAGGCTCACCATCTACAGTTAATTTTATTTTTGAAGGAGCATTGGCAGTTCTAATTATTTTTTCTGAAACAGCTTTTCCATTTTTATAACCAACAGCTTTTAATTCTCCTGGTTTCCACGGTATCATCCATTGGCATTGCATTTTATCCCAAGCTAAACCTGGTTTTTGTTTCCCTAATGAAGTTCCATTAAAAAATAATTCAACTTTATCGCAATTTGAATATACCCAAACCGGAATATTGGTTCCCAACTCAACTTTTGGATGTGTCCAATGCGGTAAAATATGCACCATTGGTTTTGTTGTCCACTGACTTTGGTATAAATAGAACAAATCTTTTTCAAAATTAGCTATATCTATTGCTCCACCCATAAACGATTTAAATGGCCAACCACCGTGAACATAACTTGCTTCACCAATATAATCGTAACCCGTCCAACGAAAAGAACCTGCATATTTCGGAATGTCTCTTAACTGCTCAATATTTAATCTTGATGAAACTCGGACCATTGCATTATCATAACTAGAATTAAATATTTGCTTAGGATTTTGCCTGTTTAAATTGGTAGTCCAATCGTGTGAAAACACTTCTTTTTCAGTTAAATCTGGCAGTGGATATGGTCTTTGTTTTTTACTTGGAAATCCATCTCTAAACCACGTTTTTGTTCTGTAAAATCCTCGTACTTGCCAAGTATGCGTATTTTCTGTACCAATAAAAAATGGTCCTTTTTCATCCAATTCATCAAAAAAGCCCATTTTTTCACTGTGACCGTTTACTCCATAAACATCCATATATTCCGAGCTTGAATGTCCAGAAGTTACCAAACGCGTATTGTCTAATTTATGACAAGTTTCAACTAAATCCTTCCCAATTTCTCCGTGTGTTTCGTTACCTACACTATAAATTATAATTGAAGGGTGATTTCTATCTCTTTTAATCCAATCGGTAACATCGCGTTTCCACCATTCATTAAAGCTATGTGCTCCATAATCGTTGGCTGCTTTTTTTAACCAGCCATCAAAAATTTCGTCCATTACCATCATACCCAACTCATCGCATAAGTCGTAAAAAATTGGTGTTTGTGGATTGTGAGAAGTTCTTATGGCATTCACCCCCATATCTTTTAATTGCTTTATTCTAAAACGAAGAATTCTATCTGGAACTGCCGCTCCCAAAGCTCCTGCATCTTGATGATTACAAACACCTTGCAACTTTACATTTTTTCCGTTTAGCCACATTCCTGTTTCAACCTTCCACTCAATATCTCGAACTCCAAATTTTGTTTTTTCAGTATGAAGAACCGTTTTTCCAACTTTAACTTCACTTAAAACCATATACAAATCGGGAGCTTCAACAGACCATAATTTAGGATTGTCAATTTCTAATTCTTGCGTTAAAATATCTTTATTTTGAAGTTTTACTTTTTTTGAAGTTTTAGCAACAACTTTACCTTCATTATTTATAATTGAAGTAGCTAATTGTACTTTTTTAGCTTTTGAAAATTTGCTATTCAATTCAGTTTCGATAGTAACTTTATTTCCCTTTGTTTTAATGAAAATTCCATCTTTTGGAATGTGAATATTGTTTTTAACTTCAATCCACGTATGAGCATAAATTCCGCTACCTGTATACCAACGAGCCGCTGGTTGTTTGTTATTATCTACACGAACTGCAAATGTTATTTTGTTTGAATTAGTTACTTCTTCAGTAATATCATAATTAAAAGAAATCCAACCATAAGGTCGCGTTCCTAATTCTCTACCATTAGCCCAAACGGTGCTATTCATAAAAACTCCATCAAACGAAATTTCTACGTGTTTTCCTTTCCATTCTTTTGGAACATCAATGGTTTTACGGTACCAACCAAATCCGGCAGGTAAATAACCACATTGTCCGCCCATTGGGTTTTCTTCACTATACTCTCCTTCAATACTCCAATCGTGTGGCACATCTAACGTTCTCCAAGAACTATCATTCCAATTTACTTGTTCAGCTCCTTTTACATCTTGTTGAATAAATTTCCAATCTTTATCAAAATTTAACCGCTGTTGTGCAGCCAACGACATTGAAAACAGCACTAGAAAAACACTTATTTTAACCTTCATACTACTTTTGCTTTAACTTAAATGGAAACAATTCAGATTCTACGTGAGCAGTTTTCATAATTTGGGCAATTTCAGCTAAAATTTCTGGATGTTTATCAGCTATATTGTTGCTTTCTGAAGGATCTTCAGCCAAATTGTACAATTCAATTTTTGCTTTTTTATTTTTAAGCACATTATAAACAACTCCTTTCCAATCTCCTTTTCTTACTGCTTGTTTTCCACCTTTATGGTTAAACTCCCAATACAAATATTCGTGTTGCTTCTGATCTGGCTTCTGCAATAAACTTGGTAGCAATGAAATTCCATCGGTAGTTGAAGGTTTTTCTACACCAACTATTTCTGCAAATGTTGGCATCATATCCCAAAATGCAGAAACATGATTTGAAACAGTTCCTGCTTTTACCTTTGTTGGCCAAGAAACAATAAAAGGCGCTCTAACACCACCTTCATATAAATCTCTTTTCATTCCTTTTAAACCACCTGCACTATTAAAATATTCTGGATTTGCACCACCAGCAGCGTGCGGACCATTATCACTTGTAAAAATTATAATGGTATTGTCTTCAATACCTAACTCTTTTACTTTATCCATAATTTGACCAACATATACATCGGTTCTATCAATCATAGAAGCAAATACTGCTTTTGGCTCTTTTTGAGTACAATACTTATTTTTTTGAATATCTGGGCCATAATCTGAAGCATAAGGCTGCGTATATGGAACCTCTTTAAATTTACCTTGATACTTTTTTAAAATTGAATCTTGTGGTGAAATTAATTCTGCGTGAGGCAAAACAATTGGTACATAAGCAAAAAATGGTTCGTCTTTATTGTCTTCAATAAATTCTAACGTTGCATCTTGAATTTTATCTGGAGCATAGGTTATTGTGTTTGTCCAATCGTTTCCTTCTAAAATAACTTTTTCATCATTTTTCCATAAGTAAGGTGGATAATATCTATGTGCCATTCGTTGGCAATTGTAGCCATAAAACTCATCAAAACCTTGATTTATAGCATCGCCTTCAGAACCAATAAAACCCAATCCCCATTTACCAAAAGCACCTGTTGTATAACCAGCTTCTTTTAACATTTCAGCAATAGTATAAGAACTCGCCGGCATTGGTGTTTGCCCTTCTCTATTTTTTAACTCTTTGTTTCCTCTAATTGGTGTGTGACCTGTATGTTGACCAGTCATTAACGAAGAACGAGAAGGAGCACAAACAGTAGAGCCACTGTAATGTTGTGTAAATTTCATTCCATTATCAGCTAACTTATCAATGTTTGGGGTTTGAAAATTTACTTGTCCGTAACAACTTAAATCTCCATAGCCTAAATCATCGGCCAAAATGTATATTATGTTTGGTTTAGATTTATTATTTTGACTTTGACCTAAAAAACTTGATACAAGTAACAGTGCAACCGTTAAAAATTGAGCTATTCTTTTATTCTGAAACATTCTTAATTGTTTTTTTGATTTTCTTTTTTATTATCTATTTGTCATTCCTGCGAAGTCAGGAATGACAGTCAATTTCAAATTTCAATTGCCTACGGCAGCATGAGATTCTTCACTTTAGCCTGTCTTAAGCGGCAGTCGAAAGATTCAGAATGACAAAAGACATTTATTTTTTATAAAATTCTGAAATTATTTTTCGTTCTCCTTTGGCATAATCCCATAAGTAATCTCCTGTTTCATCTACACATTTTTGACTTATATGATGTGGTAACACAGAAACCAAAGGATAACCTGTTTTACCTTTATACATCTCTAAATGTTTTAAATAATTCTTTTCGGTTAATGCCTTTTCAGAAGTATCATTCCCTCCTATATGATCTAAATTAATTGCTCTTCCAGGTGAAGATCTAAAAGCAACTTCATAATGGGTTTTTACACGTGCTGGCCAATCATATTTATCATTTAACCAAACATCATTTGTTCTAGTTACATCGGTAAATTTTGTAAAAAATATGTCTGGAACATGAAATTCCATTTCAATTGTTGGATCTATCAATTTAGCTGCTCGGTATAACTCTTTATGAATGTGTAACATATCAGATTTCGTATTGTAAGACATGTCTATTTTGAATTTTCGCACACCAATTGAGTAAAATCTATTAATTACTTCGGAAGCATATTCAAAAATATCTGCTTTAGGATTTAACCAGCGTTCATCTTTTTCTTTATTTATTTTTCCGCTAGCTTTCCAATTACCCAACATATCAGGATATTTTTGAGCAATAGAACTTGCATGGTGAATTTTAGGAAAAGCAATCCACAAACCAGGAGTAAACCCTTTATTTTGAATCATATCCATTGTTTTTCTAAAATTTGGAAACTTTTTAGGATCTACGTGCCAAGTTCCAAATCCAGAATTTATGCTTCCATCAGGAAATTGTCCCCATCCGTGATCTAATGTCATTTTCCCTTTCGGATAACCGTAATCAATTATTTTATCTAAATAAGTCTCAACAAAATCGTGTGTTAATAAATTGAAATGCCCTCTTCTTACTTTAGACTGAATTTTCTGCTCAACCCAAGTACAATACTCAACATCTCCCCAAAATTTTGGAATTGAAGTGTAAGGTTTAAAATTCAATCTCTTCATCATAATTGAATTGTATTGCATCCAAGCTTCGTCTCCGTTTTCTTTTTCATCAATAAATAATTCTTGACCTTCAGAAACAGAAATTGTTAATGTTTCAACACCATCAAAACTAAAGGTTGAATTTTCAAACCCAAAAGAAGTCATAAAACCAACAAACTTACCTTTAGCATCAACAATTACCGGAGAACCCGACATTCCTGAAGCTGGTATTGTAAATGGATTATGTTCAAAAGATTCACTTTTATAATAATGTGCACCACCTCCCTTTTCTGCTACAGTTGATAAACTGTGATAAGGCAAAAACAATGGAGTTGTTACTTTTAATGCAACTTTATCAATAGCTCTATCTCCTTTGACAACGGTTCCAGAAGTATAACCATCCTCAGATTTTTCAACATTTATTGGTGAATTTCCACAACCTATTAAACCAACACCGGCAATTCCTAACCCCGCTTTTTTTATAAAACTTCTTCTATTACTCATAATTATGTTGTTAGTTTAATTTATCTAAGTTTCTTGTTTTTTTAATTGAAGGATCTGCATCAACATCAACATAGTTTTTCATTTTATCGAAATGAATTTTACTTGGTGTTTGACGCTTTTTAGGCACTGATTTTTTTAATTCATCTGCAATAGATCTGTATTTAGCATTTGAAATTAAATTTTCCCATTCCATAGGGTCATTTTCAATATTGTACAATTGTTCTGTTCCGTTTAAACCTAACAAATAATGCCATTTTCCTTTTAACACTGAAGTTCCACTAGCTGTGATAGTAACTCCTGGGTGCTCCCATTTTGAATTTGATTTTTTCAATATTTTAGAAAAATCATGTCCATCTAAGTTATTTTTTTCAGGCAATCCACACAATGAAACTAATGTTGGGTATAAATCAATTAAGCTAACGTTTTGATCAACTACCTCAGCTTTTTTCATTCCAGGAAGTCGCACAAACAACGGAGTTTTAACAGCTTCTAACCATGTAGTATTTTTAAGATAACGTTGTTTTTCACCTAAATGCCAACCGTGATCTCCCCAAATAACAACAATAGTATTGTCTGCATGTCCGCTTTTTTCTAATGCATCCATTACAACACCTAAACAAGCATCTACATATGAAATATTTGCCAAATAAGCTCTTGTTGCTTCTTTTTCTAAACCATGTTTTTTAATCCATTTATATTCACCTGAAGGTTGAAATGCTTTTTGCCCATTTGGTTTTAAAATATCATCCAAATCATTTTCAGGAACAATTGGCGCTTCAATTTTATTAACATCATACATATCAAAAAATTCTTGAGGAACAACCCAAGGTAAGTGTGGTTTTATAAAACCAACTCCCATAAAAAATGGCTTATCAAAATCTTTTTGTAATTGTTTTGTTGCCCATTCGGCAACTTTATAATCTACAGTTTCTTCAAAAGAATCGGTAGTTGGGCCCCAGCTTAATTTACTTTTCTTGCTTTTAAACTCAGGGTTTTTAACTCCATTAATAATTCCTGCTTTAGAAGCTGTGTACTTTTTTTTGTTCACAGGATCTTTTTCATATCTACGAGCACGCGCAAATTCATCCCAAGCCCAATGACCAAAATCGGTTCCAAATTCAGCTCCGTGTTTATGAAAAATTTTCCCGTTAGCCATTGTATGATAACCATTTTTTGAAAAATATTCTGGAAGTGTTGCATTCTTTTTAACCAATTCAGAATAAATCATATTCTGAGCATTTCCGTATACACCGCTTCTATTTGGCATAAAACCAGAAAGAATTGCAGAACGTGATGGTCCACAAATAGGCGCTGCACAAACTGCATTTTTAAACACCATTGCTCCTTCATTGGTAAACTTATCCATATTGGGAGTAATAGCTTGTTTGTTTCCATCTAAAGGTCCAACCCAATCGTTTATATCATCAATGGCTATAAAAACTACATTTGGTTGTTTTTGTGCTGAAACTTGAAATATTCCAAGTGTTAGCATTGCTAAAAGAATTAATTTCTTCATTATTTTTTATTTAGTGCTATTAGTTTATTTGCAAAAGCTGTTCCTAATCGTTTTTGTCCTTCTGTGTTGTAATGTAAATTATCAGAATGTTTAGGAAAATCATTCCATTTTTTTATTAAAGAAAGTTCGGTTTTTACAATTTCAACTTTGTTATCTAACCTTGCTACTTCTTCCATTCCATTTCTTACCAAACCAGGTCCTTTTTTAAACTTTCTTGGTAACGGATTTACTTGACCTATAACAAATGGTAAACTTTCAATTTTTAACTGTTTTCTATAACCATTTATTAATTGCTGAAGATTTTTTTGGTAGCTTGAAGCTGTAATTTCTTTGTTGGTATCGCTTTCGCCCTGCATCCAAGCTAAACCAATTATTTTATAAGTTTTGCCTTCCTTTTTTAACCGTGTTAAATTGGCATTAATATTTTGAAGATGTGCGTTGTACAATTTTAGTTTTTTACGAACACCGCGTTCTGCTAATTCATTTTTTTCGGCAGACCAATCTGTGCTCCACGCTCCATACAATGACGTTCCTCCAACTGCTTTTTTTATTAATAAATATTCTTGCTTTGGATTTGCTTCAGCTAATGTTAAACCAATAAATAATTCAGGCCCAAAATGTTTATTGAAATTATATTTTTCAATTTCAGTTGTATAATATGATAATGGTCTAGGAGCTATTTTCGGATTATCGGAAGTGCTTAACAAAACTCTATCAGCAACTTTTTCTAATCGTTTTTTTAAAGATGCATCTAAGGTTTCGTAATTTCCGTGACCAGCCATATTACTTTGCCCTGCCAACAAAATAATATGTACGTCTTTTTTTTGAGCGCAACTTGTAATACTGAAAAGTAGTGCAATTGCAAAAACTATTTTTTTAAGCATCATTATTTAACCAGTTCTTTCAATTCTTTTCTAAACTTTTTTAGAATCTCTTTATTTTTTGGATCCTTGGCTATATTATTCCATTCCATTGGATCCTTTTTTTCATTGTATAGTTCCTCAAAACCATCGGTATAAACAATGTATCTATAGTTTTCATCTCTTAACGTGTGGTTTCCTAAGCCTTTTGTTGTTAAAGCTGAATGATTCCACTTACCTTTTGGATTTTCAACTAAATGCTCAAAACTGTTCCCATCTAAGTCTTTCTTCTTTGGCAAATCGCATAAATCAATTAATGTTGGGTACACATCTATTAATGAAACTGTTCTTAAACTTACTCCACTTTTACCATTTCTTGGATCGAAAATAATTAATGGTGTTTTTGCAGATTCTTCCCATAATGTTTGCTTAGACCAATGTTCTTTTTCGCCTAAATGCCAACCGTGATCTCCCATTAAAACAACAATTGTATTTTCTTTGTAATTGCTTTTTTCTAAATTATCTAACACATGACCAACACAAGCATCTGCAAAAGCTAAACTTGCCAAATAACCTTTTACGGCTGATTTCCATTTATTGTTTCTTAAAATTTCAGCATGTAATCTTTCTCCTGCCCAATTTTTTCCAACTCTTCCAACATCTTTTAAATCGTTTTCCAACACTTTTGGAAGCTGAATTTCTTCCTCATTAAATAAATCGAAATATTTTTTAGGAGCATATAAAGGTAAATGTGGTCTAAAAATTCCGCAGGCTAAAAAGAATGGCTTATCGTGTTCTTTTTCAAGAAATTTAACAGTATAATCTGCCGTTTTCCAATCGTTTGTTTTTTCATCAGCAACGTTAACTGCTCCCCAATCAAATGATCTTGTTTTACTACCTTTTACACCAGCTCTTTTAAAATCTATTCCGTGCGTAAATCTTTTTTCTGGATATGGAGTTCCTAATCCTACTTTATTTTCTATTTGAAATGAACCCGGATCACTTCCTTCTTTTGGCTCTTTTGCTGTACCTCTTGGGCTATGAAATATTTTTCCTGAAGCCACAGTTTTATAACCGTTTTGTGCAAAGTACTGAGGTAATGTAACAGTATTTTCAAAACCTTCCATTTCTCTAAAAACTTCTTTATTACCATAAACTCCAGTTCTAAATGGCTGATAACCGGTAAGCATACTTGTTCTAGAAGGGTTACATAATGCCGCTGAACAATATGCGTTTTTAAACACTGTACTCTTTTTAGCTAATTTATCCATATTTGGAGTAATTGCTTGTGGATGTCCTCCAAAAGCTCCAACCCAATCATTCATATCATCAACCATAATTAACAATACGTTTGGTTGTTGCTGAGCGTACATAAAAATTCCGTTTAATAAAACTAGCGCAGTTATTATTCTTTTAATCATTTCGAACTATTTTAAGTTTACTTAACAAATATCTACAACTAATATAAAAATGTGTATGAATTGGTAAATGAATTGTAGCTATGTGTATATAAATTGGTTTACCAAGAAATACAAAAAAGAAAAGACCTTGAATAACAACAAACAAGGTCTTTTCACAATCAATCAAAATAAAACTCAATATTTAATTAATGTTTTCTATTCTTTTTTTCTGGGTTATTCACATATATATTAGACTGCACTGTTTTTAAATATTCATGTGATATTTTTATAGCTTTCTGTTTTGCAGCATCATCATAATCCCAATATTCATCAATTACTTTATTAAAAGGAAATTTAGGATTGTCCTCTCCATACTCTTTTCTAAGTTGTTTCAACTGCTTTTTAAAATCTGAAATTACAGTCTTGTAAACCGGATTATCATATATATTATTATCTTCAGAAGGGTCATTTTTTAAATCATAAAACTCCCAACCTGGAGGTGTTTGTGGTTTATCTTCGTTCATTTTAGTTCCATAGAACTGAATTAACTTATATTGTTTAGTTCTAATGGCAATATGCCCTGGATTGTCATGACTTGCCATATGCATCCAATAATGGTAATAAGCTGCTTTTTTTGAATTTTCAGATTCTTTTCCTGTTTCTAAAATTGACTTAAAACTTTTACCATGCATATAGTTAGGTGTTGCAACTCCTGCAAAATCTAGCATTGTAGGTGCATAATCTATATTTTCAACTATTGCATCAATTTCACCTGGTTTAATAGTTTTAGGATAACGAACAATAAATGGCATTTTCATAGACTCTTCATAAGCCCATCTTTTATCCATATAATCATGTTCTCCTAAATAAAATCCTTGATCACCAGTATAAATAATTACTGTATTATCATACAAATCATTTTCTTTTAAATAATCTATCACTCTTTTTAAATTATCATCAACTCCTTTTACACAACGTAAATAAGCTTTCATATAACCTTGGTAAGCATCTCCATGTATTTCAGCATCGCTTTTAGAAAAATCTAACTTTTTAGACCAAGCTCCAGAATTTGTATAGTTTCTTCTAGGGTTTCTTTTTCCAATTGAAGTTCCAATATATTGTTCTAATTCATTATTATAACCTCTTGTTGCAATAGAACCATTCTTTTTTCTATCTCGCATATTTGCAGGTTCTGGAATATCAACATCGGCTAAATAAGTTTCATATCTAGGTGCGTAATCAAATAAATCGTGTGGCGCCTTAAAATGAAGTTTTAAAAAGAAAGGTTCGTTTGGATTTCTTTTTTCTTGAAACCATTCAAGTGCGGAATCTGCAATACAGTCGGAAGAATGTCCTTTCATTCTTGAACCTTTTTCAATGGTATATTTTCTCCATTTAATACTCTCTTTACCATCAATATCATAAAACACAGGATTAAAATATGCTCCTTGTCCAGGCAACACTTTGTAATAATCAAATGTTTCAGGAAGTTCATGTAAATGCCATTTCCCAATAACGGCAGTTTGATAGCCCGCTTTTTTCATTTCTAAGGCTAAATATTGTTTATCCTTTGGAAGGTGTTCTGCTAATGTAGGACAACCATTAACGGCGCTACTTTGCCCTGTCATAATAGAAGCTCTACTTGGTGTACAAATAGCATTTTGGCAAGAAGCATTAGTCATTACAACTCCTTCAGTAGCAAGGGCATCAATAGTTGGAGTTGGGTTTAATTTTGCCAACCTACTTCCATAAGCTCCAATTGCTTGAGATGTATGATCGTCGGACATTACGAACAAAATATTCGGCTTTTTTACAACTTGATTTTTCTCATTTGATTTACAAGAAACTAGACCACAAACGGCACAAATAAATATTAAGAAAAAATTAGAGGTTTTTTTTATGGATAAATTATTTTTCATGATGATATTAATTTTTATTGGTCTTGTTTTTATTTGATTTATTTTTCAACTTTCCACCTCTAGAATTAATCCAATTTAAATCTAATATTACTGGTTCCCATTTTTCAACAGGCTTAAAACTTGAATCATTATAATCTAGCCCCGAATGACTTTTTTCAATACTTTTAAACGTATCTAATAACTCTTTTTCCAGTTGTAGAGCTTTTTTAGGCATTTGAAAAACTAAATTATTTTCTTCGGAATAATCTTTTGATATATTATACAACTCTTTACTTGGTAATAAATATTTTAAATTTCCTTTTACAATTGAAGTTGTTCCTGCACCATAACGAAATACTATAGACTTAGTTCGCTCATTAGTTTCGCCTTTAAGAATTGGCAAAATATCCTGTCCATCAATAGGGCGATTATCAGGCATTTTATAATTCACTATATTTTTAATCGTAGGAAGGTAGTCTAAGGTTGATAAAACTGCATTTGATGTTGTACCTTTTTTGATTACACCTGGCCAAACTGCAAACGCAGGAACTCTAACCCCACCATCGTATAAAGAACGCTTTCTTCCTCTTAATCCATTTGTAGTTCCGGCTACTCTTCCTGATGGTTTTCTTCCTTCTGGTCCATTATCTGAACAGAAAAATATAATTGAATTATTTAGCTGCCCTGTTTTCTTTAAAGTTTCCACAATCCTTCCAACTTGTTCATCTAATTCCGTTATACACCCATAAAAATGCGCAGCTTCTTTATGCTCTTTATACATTTTTAAATATTTTGGACCTGCTTCAATATCTTTATGTGGCGCGTGAAACCAAATAACCGATAAAAATGGATTATTATCATCCACAGCCTTTTCAATAAAAGGTATTACTCTATCTACAACAACTCTAGCTGCTCCTCCCATTAAACTTACATTTCCTTCACCTTTTAAAGCCTCTCCATTTTCATAAAACGGATTGTTTTTTGCTCTAACTCCTATTCCTGGATTCCAGGTTGTAACTGCTGATTCTGTAACAAAAGAAACATCATAATCTCGTAACCAAGGTGGTGCAAAATTTAATGCTGGCTTTCTAGAAGCTCCTTTAGATGATACCGTTTTACTTAAGGTTCCTAAATGCCATTTTCCAAAATGCCCGGTTGTATACCCTTTTGATTTCAATAATTTTGCAATTGTAATTTCTTGTTTTGGTAAATGACCTTTATTGGCTGTGTAAATGCCCATACGATCGTGATGTCTTCCTGTAAGCAGGGTTGCTCTAGTTGGAGAACATACAGAATTACCAGAATAAAAATGAGTTAACAACATTCCCTCACCTGCCAATGCATCTAAATTTGGAGTTTTAATTATTTTATTTCCGTTAAAACCAGTATCTCCATAACCTAAATCATCGGCCATTATTAAGATAAAATTTGGCTTTTTAGATTGAGCATTTATACTATTAAAATTACCAGCTACAAATACTGTAAATACTACTAAACAAAGTTTATTAAAATATTGTTTTTTCATTCTATATTTAATTCTCATTAAATTAGTTTTTAGCTGTTTTTTTCTTTTTTTTAGAACTAAAACTTTTAACTAAATCACGTTTCTCTTCCCAAGAAATATTTGGATTAAATATTGTTGGAAAATTCTCATAACCATTTCCTTTTATAAGCTTATTCTCTAAAAGTTTTAATTCTTTTGAATAATAACTTTTCATTTTATTTAAAGACTCAACATCTTCATTTGCAATATTTTTCATTTCAAAAGGATCTTTCTCTAAATTGAATAACTCTTCAGTCGATTTCATGTTATTATTTCCTGAATTCCAATAAACATATTTCAATTCTGGAGTTACTACAGCCATTGAATGTGCTTCAGATACTCCCCAAAAATTAAATAATGGTAAAAATTCACGAACTTTTGAAGTTGGCTTTTTCAACAATGGAATTAAACTTTTTCCATCCATATTTTTAGAAACTGGTAATCCTGAAATATCAAAAATGGTTGCTGCTATATCAATATTTCCAGTTAAGGCATTACTAACCTTACCTTGGTGTTTTTTAGGTAAGCGTGGGTCGTAAATTATTAAAGGGGATTTTGAACCTTCTTCATATGGCAATACTTTACCTGCAAAACCGTGAGCTCCACAATTGTAACCATTGTCTGAAGTAAAAATAACAATAGTATTTTTATCTAAACCTTCTTCTTTAAGTGTTTCTAATATCATACCAACAGCCGCATCAACTCCTGTAATTAGCGCATAATACTCTCTAATTGATTTGTTATAATCTGTTATCCAATAGCGATATTGGTTAGCTGCCCTAGATGTGTGCGATTGTTTAGATAAGTGCTCTCCATTTTCAACCCCAAAATTAATAGGTTTTGAAAATGTTTTAATAGACTCATATTTTTTCAAATCTATTGGGTCTGGTGAAACCGGTCTATGGGGCGCTTTAAAACTAACACTTAAGCAAAAAGGCTTTCCTGTTTTAGTTGCATTTTTTATAAAATTTTTAGACCAAGCTCCATTTGCTCTTGTTGCATGTGGGTATTTATTAGCATACTTAACTAATTTCTTGTTTTTAGATGTTTCATAAGATGTTTGCCCAGGGCCGCCAGCAAATTCATCAAAATCATTATCAAATTGAATAAAATTTTGTCCTTTAATATTAAAACCCATTTTACCTACAAACCCTGTATAATATCCTGCTTTTTTTAATTTAACTGGGTAGGATTCATCAAATAATTTACGATCTAAATCTCCGTGACCAAAATTTGTTCCGTGTCTATACTCATATAAACCAGTTAGTACACTTACTCTGCTTGCCATACAAATTGAAGTAGTGTTATAATGGTTTGTAAACATTACTCCTTTATTTGCCAATTTATCTAAATTGGGAGTAATAATTTCTTTATTTCCGTATGCTCCTACAGTATTAATGGTTTGATCATCTGAAAAAAGAAAAATGATATTTGGACGTTCTTGCCCAGTTATCAAAGTGAGTTTCAATAAAAAACAAACTACAATTATGATTTCTTTAAATTTCATATCTAACTTATTTAATCAATACTAGCAGGTGTCCATTTAGGTATACCTCTTTCAGCTTTTTGAGTTTCATAAAGCTTTTCAAAAGGCGCTTTAGAATCTGTCCATACATTATTTTGATTAATCATATATGGAATCATTGATTCATACCAATCAAAGTGTTTTTTTGAAAGTTTTGTTACAACTTCTGGATAATCTAACGCAACATCTTTTTGCTCGTACGGATCCTTTTTAATATCATATAGTTCTTTGCCAACCAATCTCCAACGATCAGTTCGAACCGACCACATTTTATTAGCTGATTTTCTTGGGTCTGGTCCTAAATTACCTCTATGAGTATGCAATACGCGAGGATTCCAAGTTGCTTTATTAGAGTTTTCTAGCAACGGAATTAAACTTCTCCCTTCTAATTCTTGTTTTACTTTGGAAGTATCTGCTCCTGTTAGTTCACAAAAAGTTTTATATAAATCTACATGAGCAGTAAGCGCATTAATTTTTACATTTTCTTTCAGTTTCCCCTTCCAATACCAAAATGCAGGTACGTGAACTCCACCTTCATAAGGTGTACCTTTACCTGTTTTATGACCTTGAATAAAATTTGGATCAGAACCTGGAGCTCCATTATCTGAAGTAAATATAACAAGAGTGTTATCTAACATATTCCATTGCTTTAATTTACGCATAAGTACACCAAAATTGTCATCAATATTTTCAATCATAGCTAATCGAGGATACGGTTTTTCAACTCCTCTATCCTTCATTCTCTTTAAATCTTCTGGCTTAGCAATTAATGGTGAATGCGGAGCATTTGTAGAAATGTACGCAAAAAATGGTTTTTCTTTAGTATTCTGTTCTTTTATCCAAGCCAAAGCAGCATTGAAAAAAATATCGGTACAATACCCTTCCGTCTGCACAATAGTATTGTTATGTAATAAAACAGGATTAAAATATTTAGCATTTTTTCTTTCACCTTGATTTGGAGGGAAATCTGCATAACTAGTAATTTTAACACCTCTTTCTCGCTGACCAATTCCTCCAGCTCCGTGCATTAAAACCTCTGAAAAACCTCTATTTTTAGGTAAATGAGCTTCTAAATCTCCAAGATGCCACTTTCCAAAAATACCTGTTTCATATCCTTCTTTTTGAAGTAATTCAGGAAAAGTTGTTAAATCTAAAGCCATACGTTCTTGCTCGTTATGAGTAGCCGTAACTGCTGCTCTAAACTCGTGAACACCACTCATAATGGCTGCACGTGTTGGTGCACAATTTGGACTTACATAAAAGTTTGTAAAGCGTATAGAATTTTCTGCAAACTTATCCAGGTTGGGTGTTTTTACAATGGGATGGCCTATAGATTCTAAAAGCAATCCCTGATCATCAGTCATTACAAAAACAATATTTGGTCTAGAACCTTTTAAATTTTGAGCCTGCAAATTCAATATAGAAAAAGCAATAAAACATAAATTAATAAATACTCTCATGTGTTCAAACATTTAGCTATTAAAATACAGTTGTTTTTCTACTAACTCGTACATTAACATAAGTTTCAAACATCTGCGTTATTCTTTCAGCATATGCAGGCTTGTTTATTAAATTCCCTTTCTCATCTTCAGCCAAGTTTTCATCTAAATTGAATAATGCTATAGGTTTTAAATTTTCTAATACACCTGGTTTTTCACCTTTAATTATCAGTTTCCATTTTCCTTCTCTAATTGCATAAAATGGACCTCCTTTAGACTGATGCATTAAATATTTATGAACTGGCTTACTAGTTTCACCTTTAAATACTGGCAATAAATTGGCAGAATCAAAAACTTTGGTTTTATCTAATTTCTGATTAGACAAAGCTGCAATTGTAGCAACCATATCTTGCCCAACAATTGACACATTTGAAACCGTATTTTGTTTAATTTTATCTGGCCAAACAGCAAAGAAAGGAACTCGATGTCCACCTTCATTAATTGAACCTTTACTACCATTTAATCCATTACTAGTTTCGTGCCCTGCAGCCTTCATATCTTTATCAAAAGAAAGTCCTCCATTATCTGATGTAAATACTAACAACGTATTATCATACAAACCAGCATTCTTTAAAGTTTTTACAATTAAACCAACTTGAATATCGAGTTCATAAATCATATCTCCATGTTTACCAGGTGTAGCTCCTTTTATTTTTTTACCGTTAAATTCAGCAGGTGGTTCATGTGGAATATGTACAGCTTGACTACAGTAATACATATAAAAAGGCTTTTTAGTTTTAGCCTGATTTTTAATATAATCAACTGCTTTACCAACTAAAATTGGTCCTGCTTGTTTTGGATCCCAATTAGAATCTCCAATTCCTCCACGTGTTTTATGTTTTTTTGAAGTTGAATACCCAGTTTGATCAGCATCTAATTCTTTTAAAACAGAATCTTCTTTTAACTTCATCCAAACTTGATTTTCATAAAAAGCGTAAGGCTTATTCTGAATACCTTCTGGTAATTCTACTGCGTAATCGAAACCATACGTTAATGCACCTGCATTTTCCTTCTCCCAATTTACTTTTGTTTTTGGTTTCCAAGAACCTCCTAAACCCCATTTTCCGAAGAAAGCTGTATTATAACCTCCTTTTTTAGCAATTCGTGCAATGGTCATAAAATTATTAGAATCAATTAAAGCATCTGCATTCGGACTCCAAACTCCATAAGGTCGTTGATTTCTGTATGAATAATTGCCTGTTAACATAGAAAAACGAGTTGGCGCACATAAAGAAGCTGGTGAATGCGCATCTGAAAATCGCATTCCTGCTTGTGCTAATTCATCTAAATTAGGTGTAGGCACCACTCCGTTATTTCCTGTTCTTTGCTTGTGATAAAAATTTATATCACCCAAGCCAATATCATCGGCCATTATAACCACAACATTTGGTTGTTCTTGAGCTTGAATTGAAAAAACTAATAAGACAAATAGTATACTTGATATAAGTGCTTTAAAATTATTCATAAAATTATTAATGATATTATTTTAATTTTCACAATCTGTATTTATAAACTCTTCAGGAACAATTGCTTCTTGATATAAAAAACCAGTTGCTTCAATTGGTTCTTGAACATAAACTGTTTGTTCTCCAGCAGTACATGTATAATTTGCATCTGCTAAAATTGCTGCTATAGATGGTCCAATAGTAATAGCATCGTCATATGAACTTTCAGTAGAAGGATCAGCAATTTCTGCTGGGTACCAACCAAAATGCTTAGATTTTAACTCCGCATTTTCTCCATAAGTAGCTTTTACATCTTTTACATAAACAAATTCGAATGTTCCTTGAGTTAAACCTATAGTTTGATCGTATTTGTTTGAAATAAATCCAGATTCAATTCTTACTGCAAATCCAGCACTTATTGCTGTAACACCTTCAATATCTACCACACCATTATGCATTGCGTGCGGAGATACCATTACTGCTGAATTTCCATTAGTACAAGAAATATTTCGACCTACAATTTTATCTAAACCTCCAACTCTTGGTTCACCAACAACTTGTAAATTATTTAACCCTGTAAAACCTGTTTCTAATCTTAACGTTGCACCACCAACACCAGATAAATCTTTAAATAAAATATTAGCTGCCGATTGGGTTTGTACGGTTCCATAACCGTAATGTGCATTTTCAACATGAATGTTTTTTACAATACCGTTTTCAGGAAATTGGTATAAATTATTATAATCATCACCTCCCATAGTTACTACCGAAAACTTTGTGTAAAAATCATCAACCATAATATCTGATATTAAAAAATTGGTAACTTTATTACAATTAACTACTTGTACATTTGGGTTATTAGCTTGTGTAAAATCTACTTTAAACCTGTTTCCGTTTATACTAGTAATTGAAATATTTTCAATTGGTAACTGGTTTTTTATTCCTAAATGAAAAATGGAATAGTTTTTAGTATCATTTCTATCTGTTGGACGAATTACTGTGTTTTCATCAATTTGAATATGAACATTCGATTTTAAGTGAATATCATCAAAAGAAAAATTCCCTTCAGGAATAGTTAAAATTCCTCCACCATTTGCAGAAACATCATCTATGGCCTCTTGTAACTTAACGCTATCATCTGTAGAAAAAACAATATCCGCACCATAGTCTGTAACCAAATTTTTATTGTAATTTGAATTTGAAACAGCTGTATAAAAAAGATTTTCATTATCTAAAAGCCTAGGAATTTCTTCCACTACTTCCTCTTCATCTTCAATCACTTCAACCTCTTCAACCTGCTCTTCTTCATTTAAATTCACATCCTCTGTTTCATTAGATGAACAAGATGCTATTGCAAAAAAGAATGTTAAACTGATTCCTGCAATTCCTCTAATTAATTTACTCATTTTTTTCATTTTTAATAAATCTAATTAATAAGCAACATCAATAAACCTAATTGAACCAGCTGGCACAACAATTTTAGATGTATTATTTTTAATTTCTACAGTTTCATTACTTAAAATATCTATAGCAGATTTTGGTTTTCTATGTTGAAATTTAACAACTACTTCTCTTTTTTGAGGATTTATATAACCAGGATCAACCAAAATTATTCTTGTATGGTTTTTATCAATTTTTATAGCACTCCAAGATGCTCCTTCAACTAAAATTGGCAACTTTTTAGCTCCTTCTTTAACAGTTTTTGTTATTGTTGAACCAAACTGATTTGCTTCAACCTTTTTACCGTTTACAAACCCAACTTTTGCATTTGATACAAAATATGGTTTGTTCTGTTTTGTAACAAGCTTATCGCTTTCAATAGGTGCAACTGGAACCATTCCATAAGGCATTATAGGCATATAATTTAACCAACGATATTCAACTCCTAAAGCAGCATTTGAAAAATCGTGTTCAGGTACACTTGTTCCTGCCCAATGCATTTGTCCTACTGAAAAAACAGCATTATCATCGTCCTTTTTATATTGCTTTAAATTATGATGTGTATCAACCGAGTGAATTAAATGCTCATCAACATTTTTAATTAAATGCCACGAACCAATAGATTGAATATCTTCTTTTTCAACCACTGGTAACACACCAGATTTCATAAGTGCAAAGAGTATATTTAGCCCTGGATCTTCGGTAAAATTATTATTTGCAACAACTCCATAACGCGCTCCATAAGCTGCCATAACTACACCTTGTCTTAAATACGGTGAAATAGAATTTTGCCCTCCTGGAGATAACGGTCTCCAACTTGTAGGATTATCGTCTATTAAACGCATTGTAAAATCATTTACATAACCACCAGAAAACATTCCTACTCTTCCTGCTAGGTTTAAATCTTGAATTCTATTACTGGTATCTTCTGAAGCTGGAGCTAAAATATCGTTATATTTCCCAGAAAAAAACATCTCTTTCCACAATGGTAAATGCGATGTTGCTGCCCAAAACATATTTTTATATCTAAAATATAATTTGGCTCTATTATTTTTTCTAATAGCTTTTGCCAAACGAGGCATATACTCCTTTACAAAATGAATAACTCTTGGATCATCTACTTTATCCATTTCAGCATACACAAAGCCATAACAAGTTTTTGGAGCAACTTCCAATATTTTTTCTAAGGTTTCAATTTGAATATAAAAAGGATCGTTTCCGTGACCTGCCCAAAATGTAAAAGGTTGTCCTTGTGCTTCATAATCTCTTGCCATTTGAACAATTTCCTCTCTAGTACTTTTATAGTTACCTCGTTTATCTTTTTTTAATGCAGATTTTCCAATTTTTGCTACTAAATGCGATCTATCTGTTCCTTCTTTTGGTGCTTTTTGAATAACAAATTTTATATCACCTCCTTTTAACCTTTTAACTTTGCTATCAATTTTTTTTGAAGTAATCATTACCCATTCTTTATCAGATTTTTTCTGATAACTTGGTAATTTAAAGTTCAAGGTTTGCTCATATAATTTATCTAAATTTTCAGCAACCTCTTGCATTCTACCTTGTCTTTTTTGTGCTTTTTTCCACCAATCTTTTTTATTCAAATTGTAAAAATAAACACTATTTCCACCGTCAACTTCGCCAGCAGCAATTAACTGATTTGATTTAGGTTCTAACACAAAATCGCTATAAACCATTTTGCCATATCTTTCTCCTGACTTACCTATTAATTCACCTTTAGAATTTAACACAAATAAAATTCCGCCATATTGCAACATTATTTCGTGTTTTTTGGCTAAAAATGTTCCTTGAGCATGTGCATAACGTTGCACTTCTTTTCTTGACCCTTTAAACTTTGTAATAACATTAAAATCTCCATCAACAGCTAAAACCAATGGTACCCATGATACATCCCCAAAAAATAAAACGTCATCTTTATTATCTCCATTTATATCTGCAATTGAAACATCAGTAACCATTGCTTTTCTTAGTTCGTTTAATCTTTTATCATTAATAGTAACACTTTTAATTACCTCTTTAGTTTCGGAATTTAAAAAGCCCATAAATTCCCAACGAAATTTATCGTGATTATACGTATACAAAAACAACGATTGTTTGTTTACATCCATAAAGTTTCCTGCTTCAATTTTACGTACAACTCCTTTTATTGGTGTTGTTGAAACAAGTTTTCCTTTACTATCTAATTCATACAATTTATAATTGTTTCCTCCTACAAAAATTTGAAGTTTACCATTGTTAACAACAGCAACTTCTGAAAATCGTACTTTTACATCTGGAGTAAATTTCCATAATAATTTACCGTTACTTCCATAACAATATATAGTTCCATTTGCACTAGCTGCAATTACATCTTCATTAGCATCATTATCTACATCAACTGCAATTATTTCGAATAATACAGCTTTTTTTTCTGAAGGAACACTCCATAATTTTTCTCCTGAAATAGTATATGATGAAATGACTCCGTCTAATTCTGAAAGATATATTACCTGTTTTCCATTAACATTGGCAATTACACTATTTCTAATACCGTTCCCATCTGTTGAAAAATTTTGAGCTGCACAACTAATTGAAAACAATACAATTACTAAAATTATTAATTTGTTTCTCATTTTATATTTGGTTTCATATTCAAGTTTAAAATTCTAACTTTTACAAATATTAACTATATATGTGCGTACATAAAATGTTGTTACAAGTATATTTTTATCATTTACTAAAAGATACATTTATTTAAAACATACGTTTTTACTGGGATACAGCAATAAAAAAAGGAGAAACCAAATTGGCTTCTCCTTTTTTATTAAATATTATTTGCTAAATACTACTTTTTAAACTGATCGTATTCAGGGTTTATTTTAGCATTTTTAAAACGTGGACGATCTTTCCACATATCATAAGTTGCTTTTAATTGTGCAGAAGCTTCTGGATATTGACCTTTATCATCTGTTTCTTTCATCCAGTTTTCTAAATACGCTTTATGAGCATTAAAAGCATCAGCATATTTTGGATTATTTGCCAAATTATTCATTTGATGTGGATCAGCTTTTAAATCGTAGAATTCTTCAGTAGGTCTAATTCCAAACCAATGCTTATCTTGATAAGGAGTTAATTTTCCTTCTTTATGCAGTTTCTTTAAATCTGTTACTATAGGTTTTAAATCTCTATAACCAGCTTGCATCATTGGTCTTTCTGGAAAAAAATTTCTTATGTATCTGTAATCTTTTGAAACAACTGTTCTAATTCTATCAATGGTATAATCACAACGATCTCTTGCTCCAACCACATACTTTGGTTCTTTATAATCTTCAGCAAATAAATCTTGCCCATCTAAATATTCAGGCATTTTTGCTCCACCCATTGCTAATGTTGTTGCAGAAATATCTAATAAAGAAACTAGTTCGTTTCTTACGGTTCCAGCTTTTAAAGCTTTTCCTTTTATCATTAAAGGCACTAGCATTCCACCTTCATAACAAAATTGTTTATGACGTAAAGATGATGGGCTTCCGTGATCTGAAAAGAAAAATATAATGGTGTTTTCCAATTCTCCATCCGCTTCTAATTGAGTTAAAATGTGCTCAAAAGTAACATCAGAACCTCTGTTTGCATTGTAATGCTCTGTCCAAGCTTTACGTTGCGATGGAATATTTGGAAAATATGGTGGTAACGGAACATCGTTAACTGCTAATTTTTCTCCTTTACGTACATATTTAGCATCTTTTTTACCACCCATAATTTGAACTTGCCCAAACCAAGGTTGATTTTTATCTGGCCTCGAATTCCAAACATAATCTTTAACCGTCATATAATCAATAGCCATATTACCTTGCCAGCCATTCATACCTGCAACATAATCCTCTTTTGTACCTACATCGTATAACGCCCTTCTGTCATAATTAAAGTTATAATCATCTTTACCACTATTAAAGGTAAAATAACCCGCTTCTTTCATTAATTCAGGAATAGTTTTCATTCCTTTAGGTAAATTAATATTTAATTCATCAGGAACAATTTCTCCATCAGTAAACCTATTAGATCTATGGTTATGAGTACCTGTTGTTGTTTGCATTTTACCAGTAATAAATGCTGATCTTGCAGCTGAACAAACAGGAGCTGTTGCATAGGCTCTTTTAAAAAGTACACCTTCGCTCGCAAATTTATCAAAAACAGGAGTGTGACCTGTATTAATTGGATCTCCATAACATCCCATAAAAGGTGAAAGATCTTCAGCAATTACCCATAAAATATTTGGTTTTTTTTCAACAGTTTCTTTTTTTGCATTACTACTTCCACACGACAGCAGTAAACAACTTACAATAACAATATAGAATTTTTTATACATCTTGAATTTTTTATTATACTAACAAAATTACCACTCCTAAAACTCGTTTTGTTGTTCTACGTAAAAAACATGTCACTATTAGTTTAATGGAGTATTTAATCTGCAATTTATAACAGCTTTTTAGATTTTACTACCACATTTTATTCTAATACCTGTAAAATTAATTCTTAATTGATAACTTTTAAATAAAAGAAGAACATCACCTATACGATGATGCTCTTCTAGACTAAACTCAATTATTAATCTTTTTTATTTAAGAATATATGGTTTCGACATTTTTAAACCTGGCTCTTCAAATTTCTTCATTTGAGCAAATAATTCTTTTTGCATTTTTGAAGCAATTTCTTTGTATTCTGAATTGTTATAAAAGTTAATTAACTCATTTGGATCTTTTTCTAAATCGAATAAATAAGGTTTTTCTTTTTTATCTAACACTAATTTATATCTATCACTTACAGCAGAAACCCACCATCCACCATTTTTAGCAAAATAAGTGATTCTATCACCAGTAATTTCTTTTTTAGCATTTAAAAAATCTGCGGAAGTATCTAAACCGTGAAACTTAGCCGAATAATTTACACCCATCATGTTTAAAATAGTTGGTGCAAAATCTACATTGGTATATGCAGTATTTATAACCTTTCCTGCTTTAATTTTTTCAGGGTAACGAATTACAAATGGAATTTTTGCTGAAGCCTCATAAGGCACACCTTTATTTCTACGATTGTGTTCAAAAAACATATCTCCGTGATCGGCTGTAAAAATAATAATGGTGTTTTCAACCAAATTATTATCTTCTAAAAACTTTAAAATTCGCCCAACACTATCATCAATATGTTTAACCATACCAAAATATTGTTTTAAAGCAGTTTTATTAAATTTCTTTCCTTCATTTTTATCCTTTTCATTTCCTTTTGCCCAACTTGGCTTAATTGCTGTGTATTTTGCAGCCATTGTTTCTGGAGCTTTCACATCCATATCATTATACATAGTATTGTATGGAGGTTTAGCATAATCTGGGGTATGAGGATCAGGAATTGAAAGCATTAATGCAAACGGTTTGTTTTTATCACGCTCTAAAATTTCTAAGGTTTTATCTGTAAAATAATCTGTTAAATGGATTACTTCATTTTCTGGTAATTTTGCAGCAAATTTTTCGTTAATCCCTTTAATTTTTCCGTTTTTAATATGAAAATAAGGCGCGTGTCCACCACGCATCATATAACGGTTATCTTCAAAACCAGCTTTATATTTAATTCCAAATGTATATTTTTCATGACCTGCTAAATGCCATTTACCAACATATGAAGTTGCATAACCTTGGTCTCTCAAAATAGTTGCAAATGTTGGAATATCTTCACGAATATGCATTCCGTTTTTAGGTGCTCCTGTTACCTGCGGATGCAAACCTGTTACCAAAGATGCTCTTGATGGTGTACACACCGGAGAAGACGCATAATAACTTGTGCAAATAGCTCCTTCCATTGCAATTTTATCAATATTTGGTGTATCCACATTATTACCTTTACCCCAAACAAATGCTTGGTCTTCACTCATTATTTTTTGATAACAACTTAAGGTTCTAAAGTTATGCTCATCTGTATGAATAATAACCAAATTAGGTTTTTCAGTTGATTTTTTTGATTTTTTTTGAGCTTTACAACTCGAGTTTACAATTAAGAAACCCACTGTAATTAGGTATAATATTTTTGTTTTCATCTTTTTGAATTAATAATGTTTTACGAAGGAAGCAAACTTTAAACGTTATTGTGTCTTTTATGGTTTATCGATTGTCTTTTTTAATTAAAACTATGTCTCTATGAGTAAAGCAAGCTACTTAAAGCGCTTCTTTCAATTCAATATCTAAAAACACAAACAAACCACAAGGCACAGCAATTTTTGCATTACCCTTATTGAATTTCACCTCTTCATTTGTTAATAAATTAGTGATTTTTTTCACTTTAGCTGTATGAAAATTAATTGTTGCAATTCTATCATTTGGGTTTACATAACCACCGTCAACCAAAGTTAATCGTAAGTGTTTTGGAGCCGTTTGGGCAGTAACCCAAGCAACACGACCTTCAACAGTTAAAGGTAATTTTTCAGCACCTTCTTCAATGGCTTTTTTAACGGTTGTATAGTAAGTATCTGCGCTGTAAGTTGTAGTTTTATTTTTATCTGAATAGTAATTTTTACCATCCATAAAAATTTCTTTGGTAATGTTTTTATAAATTGGATTTAAATGACTTTCTAATGTTCCTCTCAATGAATTTTTATCAACTGGAGGCGTAGTTAACACCAATCCGTTTGGATAAGTTGGTAAAAATTCTAACCTACGCTCTTTAACTCCTGCTGCATATTTAGAAAAATCCCATTCTGTAACTGGTCCACCAGCATTAACACCTTGTGTACGTCCAACAATCATAGGGTTTTCTTTTTCAAACTTTTCATCATAAAGCGTTACATCTTTTACTTGTTCACCTTTAATAAATAAAGGGTGTGGATCTAACATACTTAAATGAACAGGATTAATACTTACAATTTCGTTTCTTGTTGGCACATATAAAATACCTGTAGAAATCATATCCCATAAAACTTTTTGATACTCTATATTAACTGTTGTGTGGTGCACAACAGAAGCACCACTCGCAATTTGATGCACAAGCATTCTTAATGCATGATTTGGTACTTTTTGATATGATAATTGGCGTAACCTATCGTAACACGGATTATCTCTTGTAAAACGAGTTCCCCATTGATTCATAGAACCTGCAGCCCAAAGCCCTATTCTACCGGAAATACTCATATCCATTACCTTGCTATTAGATTCTTCCATAGATGAAACAAAAGAATCTGCAAATTCACCAGAAACAAGTCGTTTCCACATTGGTGTATATACCACAGATTGCCAAAACGTAAATTTATTTCTTACTGAAATAAAACTATTGGTTCCTTTCATATGTGTTGCCAATGGATAAATAAAATCTTCAGCCATCCACTCTGCATCTTTATCATGAGCACCTAATTCTGCCAAAATTGGAATTACAATTTTATCGCCTGCTGCATCAATTACTTTTTTAGCTGTAGGTAAAGAATAAAAATAAACATCTCTACCATGCCCTTGCCAATATTGAATTCCTGAAGGTGCAACTTCTAATCCTTTTTTAAATTTAGCCAAAGCCTCACTACTGGTTAAATCATATTTTTTACGATGATCGCGCGTTTCTCTTGAAACTTTATTTTCCATACCTGAACGATCCCAATTTTCAACATGTGGGTATAACTTTTTTACACCATCTATATTAATTAAGTTTTTTACGTTTTTACCAGGCAAAGCTGCAGCCTCTTGACTACTTATTCCAGACGACAATACTTTTACGGCAACTTTATGGTTTTCCCATTTAGGAATTTTAAACTTTTTTAATTTTTTACTGAAGTCTTTAGTGTTTGCTAAAATCTTAGCCATTTTTCCAGAAGGCTCCAATTTTTGAAACTCCTTTTTCCAAGAGTTATTTGTATAATCAATTATATGAATACAACTTCCTCCACTTTGTACACTTCCTAAAATTAATTTTCCATTTTCTCCATCTTTACACATATCATTAAAAGCATAATTACTTTCAACAATTTCTGTTGGGTCTCCATTTTTTTCAGGAGAAACTAAATGCATTCTATTTCCAAATAATACATAATATTTAAAACTACTTTTATAAGGAATCGCTTCAGCAGATGCCAACCTGTATCCTACTTTTCCAATATCTTTTCTTGCATTTTTAAATTTGAATTGAATTTTTTCAGCGGTACATTGCTCAGCAGAACCTACGGATACCTGTAAAGCATTCAATCCGTTTCCACCCAATAATATTTCTGTATTTCTGGGTATAATATCATTAATAGCCATAGTTCCTGGACAAGAACCTCCTCCTCCTTTACCTTTCATTTTTGAAGATTGGTAAGGCTTGTCTTCAAACGGATTGAAATAATAAAGAACACCTTGATCGTAATTTGTATTAAACGCACTTAAAACTACTAAAACATCTTTTCCTTTTTGTTCAATTTTTCGTAGATAGTTTATTGCATGATTTTTATGTTTTTTTTCAATACTATAAGAAGCAGACGGAATAGATTTTAACAACGCTCCCTTTGTAGATAAATAATGAATGTTTTTATCGTAACCACCACAAACAACATAGTTGGTTTTACCTTTGCTTACCATTGTTGCAGTTAATATTGGAGCAGAATTTTTCTTGAATTTCCATAACAATTCACCATTATCATCTAAACAATATAAAGTTCCATCGGCATTTGGAGCCAATACTTCATCTTTACCATCATTATCAATATCTGCACAATAAATATCATTGTTCATAAAACCCGAAAGTTCATTTTTCCATTGTAATTTTCCTGAATAATCGTAACAAACTACAGTACCTTCATAACTAGTTCCAATAATTTTTGTGTTGTTATTATACTTCATGACTCTAACTTTCATAATAGTATAATCTGTTTCAATACTTTGAATTCCACCTGATGCTAGTATACTTTGTAAACTAAAAAGCAGTACAAAAAAACATGCTATTTTTCTCATTTGTTTAATTTTTATTTCCTTCTGGGTTACTTCTTAACTCCATTAATTGTTGATCTTTACCAACCAACTGCAGCTTTAACATTTTAACTTCTTCTTGAAGTTTTTTAATATTTGTAGGTAATTTCTCTTCTTTAACTTGCTCAATTGTTACTTTATCTTTATCTACTTTTTTAGAATTTGCAACATAATTTTCATCAAAAAGCATTTTCTGTTTTAAAGGTTTTGATTCTAAAATAATTTCATCTGATTTTAGTCCTTTTACATAAGCGCGAACCTTAATAACTCCAGGTTTATTAGTAGCTCTTATTAAAGCTGTTGCAATACCAAAAGAAGATTTAGCAGGATTACCCATATTTTGAATTCCTCCAATAACTTCTGCAGGACCTTCAACTTCAAAATAAACATACTCTTCAGCAAGTACTTTTTTTGCTCCATTTAAATCAACAATAGTAGCTCTAACAGGAACAAAATCAGATCCATCTGCCATTAACTTCAACCCTTCATCTGCTATACTTAACTGAAGTTTTTCAGATCTCATAGCATAGGTTTTTACATCTTTTACAACTGATTTTCCTTGTATAAAACCTTCAGAAATCATATATCTAATTGCTCCTTTTTGATCACCTTTTCTATGGCGAATTTTATCTAAGTAAAAAACATTTTTAAACACAAATGGAGGATGCGGTAAACCATCATACTTTGGATCTGTAGATGGTTTCTGAATTCCATAATCTTTCCCCATCCAAGTCAGTTTTATTTCATCGCAATTACTATAAATAATAACATCGCTGCCTGATAATTGTGTTAGTTCATTGGTATTATAAATCATAGCACCAGTTTCAATACCATTCAATTTATAATCTGCCGAATTTTGACTTTTATACAAATAGTATGTATAACGAGGCAATCTCAACACATTTAAATGTCCTCCTAAAAAAGGATCTGGATGGTAACCTCTTTGGTGATCAATTCCTGCCCACATAGCTCCACCAATACGAACTTTATCTGTTTTAAATCTTTGCGATAATTGATGTGCTTGTCTTAAAGATTGATCGAGCATTGCTTTTTCTCCCCATTCACGTTTTACACGTACTATTGAATTTTGCGAATACCAATCGTCTACTTCATTACCATCTCCAAATTCTCTGTTAAACGAATTTACAGTTTTTGAATGTCCATGATAATAAACATCCAATCCCCCTTTTTCAGCTTCTTCACAATCGGTTACGGTGTACATTCCCGGGAAAGGATATTCAGAATGTGCAGCCTTATGCATATTATTCATTGCGTGATCTGGCTGCGAAGGTGTTTCGTTAATAGCGGTTTCCCACAATAAAATTGAAGGCCTGTTTCTATCTTTTCGAACTAAATTATGTGAATCTTCATATAAGCGTTCTTCAAATATTTTTTCTTTAAAATTAAAAAAGTGCCAACCCGGATTTGCTGTTGTTGTTAACATTCCTAATTCATCACAAGCATCATAAAAAGCATCGTCTTGAGGGTAATGACCAACTCTAATAATATGACTACCGCCTTCGCGCAATAGTTTTACATCTCTATAATGACTTGAATTTGGAACAGCGTTACCAACATACGCATAATCTTGATGGCGATTTACACCAACTAATTTTTTGCCTATATATTTATTGTTTACAAACAATCCTTCTGCTCCTTTCATTTCAAACAATCGAATTCCAAAACGAGTTCTTGTTTGATCTACAACTTTTCCGTTTACAATAACATCTGTTCTAATAAAATGCAAATATGGATCATCTGGATGCCATAAATGAACATTTTCTACCTTTAAATCTTTTGATAATTGTTTTGATTTTCCTGCTTGCAATCTAATCGATTGTTGCGTTGATTTAATTTCTTTAAATTCTAAATTTTCTAAAACAGATTTAACTATTATAGTTTGTGTTTTATTCGAATTATTAGCAATCTCTGTTCTAATTCCTATTTTAACGTTGTTGCCATTTATTTCTTTAGTTCCAACAAAAACACCACCGCCAGCAACGGTTTTACTAAGCTCAGTAAGTGTAATATATATTGGCTTTGTTTGAATTAAATAAGTATCTCTGTAAATTCCGCCTAAATAACTAAAATCTAATCCGCCCTGATGTTTACCTGGAGGATACATTTTACTATCACTATTATCTGCCATTACTGCTACAATATTCTTACCTTTTTTTAATATTGTTGAAACATCGGCAGCAAAAGGTAAATAACCTCCATAATGTTCGGCTACTAATTCTCCATTTACCCACACTTTAGCAGCGCCCATTACAGCTTCAAAATATAAAAATGTTTTTGAAGAAGTTGAATTTTCATTAACGGTAAATTCTTTTCTATACCAAGCCTTACCTTGATAATTTCTACCACCACTTGCATTTTCAGGCAAAATTTCTAATCCGTGAGGTAAATTTGCAGCTTCCCAATTCGAATCGTTAAAATCTACTGTTTCTGCACCCTTAACATCACCTTTGTAAAAACGCCATCCAATATTAAAATTAAAAACCTTTCGTGGACTGTTTTCTACTTCGTAAAAACCTGCTGTTGAAAATTTTTGTTGGGCAATTGACGTACCGCAAATAAAAATTAATACCCAAAAGTATTTTTTAATTCGTTTCATCTAATTTATTTTTTTTATAAAGTCTTGGTGTATTTCTTTAACTAGAAATCTCAATTATGGTAATCTAGCATAACCGAAAATAACCTCACCTTGTTTTGTTTTACCTAATAACTTTAATTTATAATCCTTCTCAGTTATTCCTATTTTTTTCCCATCAAAAACCACTATCAAATCTTCCCCCATTATTCTTGAAAATATTACATTAGAGCCTCTTCCTCTATTTACTTCAAAAGAAGACCCTAGTTTTAAAGAGTTTAAATTGAGATCTGTAATTGCATTGAATCCTTTTTCAGAAATAATTTTCAGTACAATTTTTTCTGTTGAATCATCAATTTTTTCTTTATTTAAAATTGATACTCTTTTTTGAATTTTTAATGGAAGTACTATGTTTTTAGAACTATGATTATCATTAGCTAAATCGTTATTTTTTAAAGTATCAATAGCTGCAAAATTTATATGTGTTGCCCTTCCGTATTTATCTTTTCTAATTTTAGGGCGTTCTAATTTCCACCAATTTCCAAGAGAACCACCTACATGTTTTAAAATGTCTGGATTGTAAGCAATTCCTTCTTCAAAAGTCCAATTATGAATACCATCTTTTGAAGTTAAATGATATGCCTTTCTACCAAAAGCATCATTCATAATTAAATTGTATTGTACTTCATCTTTCCAAATAACAGGGTCTTCTTCATGCGTTTCTTTTTTTCTCTTAAATGCTGGAACTGCATCTAGTTCTACAAAATGTTCATTAGCATTTTCGCTCACAAACAAATACCCCTCTTTATTCATCATTAAAACACTACCATCTTTTCTAACTACATACGTTCTATTTGTAGGGTTTTGCTTTTTATCCAAGAAATTAAATATAGTTTCAATCTGTGTCCAAGGCCCATTTAAATTAGGTGCTTTATAAGCCTTATTACCCATAACACCGATTATATAACTTCCGTCATTTAATCTGTAAATCTCAGGATTATGACCTGCACCAATTACGTCAATTACTTTATAACGCCCTAGTGGATTGTTACTTACCGCATGTACAACTTCTGAAGCCCACCATAAATTATGACCGCTTTTTCCATTTGGTCTGGAAATATCCTCTCTCCATCGAGCTACAAATAAGTGTTCTTTTCCATCGTCACCATGTACAATATTACCTCCCCAATAAGAGTATTCAGCATCTTCAATTCCATTGTTAATATCTCTAGGTATCACATTTTTTGCGCCCCAAACATTTGAAACCACATTTTTACTTTCAATAGGTAAAAAACGATCGATAAAAGAGGCTCCATTCACTAAAGAATCATTTTTTCCTGTTTGTGCTTGGCACAAACAAGAAGTTGTAATTAGAATTACAAAAAGCGCCTTAAATTTCATACATCTTAAAAATCTAATACTGAATTTGGTGGTAATGGAACCTTATTCTCTTTTCTCCACTCAACCAATTCTGCTAACATATTTTTTGTGATTTCAGTTTCTACATCGGCAATATTATTACTTTCAGTAGCGTCTGTTTTTAAATTATAAAGTTCTATTTTACCTGTTGAAAGCCATTGAATTAGTTTGTGGTTTCCTTTTCTAATTACTGAACATGTACCGTGTTTCCATTGGCTATTAATTTGCCAAAACAATGGTCGCTCTTGAAACAATTTACTATCTTTTTCAAAAATTTCAGTTACCGAATTACCATCTAAAGTTCCTTTACAATCATTAATACCAGCAACATCCATTAATGTTGGAAAAATATCTAAACAAGTTACAGCTGCATCGCTTCGTCTTGGAGTAATTTTATTTGGCCAGTTAATTAACATTGGCACTTTTATTCCTCCTTCATAAATATAACCTTTTGAACCTCTTAATAAATAGTTGGAGCTTGTGTTACCATTCTGACCATTATCTGAAGTCACAATAATTATAGTATTTTCACGAAGTCCATTTTTATCTAAATAATCAACTACACGCCCAATATTTTCATCTACAGATTCTACCATTGAAGCATAACCTGCCATTTTTTCTTTAATTTTTTGATTTACTCCTATGCCTCCTTGACCTGTAACTGAATCAACAGGTTTTGACAAGTATTTTTGAAGTAATTCTTCGCTTCTAGCTCTAATTGGACGATGAACTGCATAAAAATTTAAATTTATTAAAAACGGATCTTCTTTATGCTCTCCAATAAACTCAATAGCATCATCTGTTAATCTATCAGTTAACCAATTATCAGTTGGTTTTTGCTCTATAAACGGATTGCTAAATGGCGCCCAATAACCTCCACCAACACTTTTATAACCATTTACTTCAAGTGCAGGATCTCCTCTATAAGTTCCTCCTACATTTTTTAAAAATCCTCTTCCTTCTGGATAATATTGCTGTACTTCTGGTGTTTTATGAACCTCAGCCCACTCATAAACTCCAGGATCTGGTTGCGTTAATTTTTGTTTGATTGGGAATTGCATTTTCAATTCTTCTTTTGGATTTGGACCTACAATATGCCATTTACCTAAATGAATAGATTTATACCCAACTTCTGCCATAGGTTCTGAGTAAATTGGATGTTCTTTACCAACTGTCCAACGCGAAAATATGTTTTCTTGGTCTGTACCTTTTTCTAAAACTGGCACTGTATAAACTCCAGTTCTAAAAGATTGTTGCCCTGTAAAAATTGCGGTTCTAGTTGGTGAACACGTTGGGTACATATATGCATTATTTAACACTAAACTTTTTTCAGCCAAAGCATCTAAATTTGGTGTTTCAAAATATTTTGACCCATTAAAACCAACATCGGCCCAACCCAAATCATCTACCAAAACAAAAACAATGTTTGGTTTTTTTACAGTTTCTTTTTTTGCTTCTTCTGAAGTTTTACAAGCTGTAAAAACAATTAGTACTAATACTAAACTTATAAAATTAAATCGATTCATTTTCATATGTATTATAATTGAGTTACTTCAACAAAAAACACCTCGTTTGGTTTTAATGTTGGCGTTGAACTTACTTTTATTCCTTTAATTAAATCTTTACAATTAATAGTTGAACTTCCGTTCAATGTTATTTTTAAACTAGCATTTGATTTTCCAACGTTAACAACTGAAAGCACCTGATTTCCTGATTTATTAGTAACAACTCTCCAAATACAACCTTTTGTTTCCAGCGAGTTAGATTCTTCAACATTTACCTTAGGCAATAAATCTTTATCTTTTAAAATTGAAAGAGCTTCTGCTTTTATTTTTGAAACACTATTTAATTTTATCAATTGTCCTTTACTTTCTTTTAAACCAGCTAATAATTTTCCGTATTCATTTTTCTTTAAACTTATTTCATCAATAATCACTGTTCCTCCAGTATCTAAATAATTTTGTAATGCTTTTAACTCACTACTCGTAACAAATGGAGTTTTATGAACTAAAACAACATTCCATTTATTATTATCTTGTTTTCTAATAATATCTTCGGTTACAAAACCTAATGGAGTACCTTCAAAATTTAAAGATTTATATAAATGAAAAATATCATCCATATGTTTTCCTTTATTTATTGCTGAAGTTTTTGAATAAAAAATTCTCAATGGTTTTCTTTGGCGTTGCATTGCCATAATTTCTTCAGCATATGAATTTAGGTCTATTAATGTTGTAGCAACTTCATTAGTAACTCTAGGTTGTTGGTTATTTGATCCTGCGTAACCTTTATCATTTTTTGCTTTTTTAGAAATAGAACCATCTTCATTTCTTGGCCAATACCATATTTGACTTGCAGTCATACCATAAGAATGAGCCAACCAAAAAGTAGCTCTTGCATACATTGGATCTAAATCTAATTTTCTCGATCTTACAGTTGATAAATAGTGTAATTCTGAATTAAAATTTATTTTGTTAGGACTCACCGATTTCATAAAATCGTACCCCATACACAACTCTCTCCATTCAAAAGCATAATGCTTTTGCCACTCATGTGGTTTTCCCCAAGTATATGTATGGTCGGCTCCAGAATCGTTACCAACAATTCCACTTAAAGCTGTTAATTTTTCTAAATCAATACCATGAACACGTTTATTCTCTGTCCAAAGATTTGGCATAATTTTTAAATGCACTTTAGCTTCAGCATCATGTTTTGTAATTTCAGATTTTAAAAAACTGTACCAGTCTGTTACTCTATCCATATTAAACGAAGCCCAATCAAACCAAATAGGAGTTCCCTTTTTACTAATATCAATTGGAATTTCAATTTGAACAGCTTCAAAACTTGAAAAACTAGTATTCCACACTTTATTCAATTCTGAAATACTTTTATGCTTGTTAGTTAGCCATACTTTAAACTTCTTAATTGTATAATTAGAAACGCCACCAGAAGCCCAAGGAAGTTTTTTTCTCTTGCTATCTTTAAAAGTATAAAAATGAGGCTCGTTACATAACATATATCCAAGTTGACTAAACTTTTTTCCTGCCATTTTAGGAACCACGGCACCTAATAATTTTTCTTGAATTTCTCTAGCTCCTGGATTATCTATATCATAAGCCGTATACGTATCTTCTCGCATACTAAAATTATCGCCATATGCAGCTTTTGCCCATTTAGGCGTATTTTTATGGTTTAAAAAAATGAATCCTAAAGAACCTGTAGTTTTAGCTTCTAATTCATTCATTCTTCTATTATTTATGGTTCCTTTTTCATCAACAACATATGAAGGTGTTAAGAAAAAACCATCTTGATTTCCATGATACTCCGTTAACTTTTTAGTTTTTGGTTTCCAAGTATAATCTGCCAAAAACACAGGACGATTATTAAATATTAGTTGATCATTATCTACAGTAACCTTAGTCCAATCTACTTTTGGACTTGGTTTTCTAAAAGCTTTTTTTGCTATAAGAAGATTTAAATCTTCTATTGCGCTATCTAGCATAAGATTCACATCCTTTCGTTCAAATTCTGCTAAATTATCTGCTAGTTTTGAAGCTTCTTTTTTAAATGATGGAACTAATTCAAAAGCCTTTACATTAGCTTCAACATTTTTTTCATCCCAAGCTGCAAATTCTAAAAATATTTCGGCAGTTCTAACTGTTGTTTTTTCTTTTAAAACATCAATTTTCTTTTTTTCAGCTTTCTTAATCAGTTTTTCAAGCTTTACAATTTTATCTTTTGCTTGCTTTTCTAATGATTGAGATTTTATAGTTGAAACCGATATTAATAAAAGAAAAAGTAAACATCTTTTAATAACTGTTACTATTGAAGTATTCATATTTTTTAAGGTCTTTGAAACAAACTCAAAATAACCTTAAATCATGAAAAAACATGTTTTTTGTAGTTCATTAAATGTATCTATTAGTACATTAAACTACATTGAAACCACTTAAAAGTAAAATTACCGTCAACCTGAACTTGTTTCAGGTTCTCATGTTAATTGACAACCACAATAATGAGATTCTGAAACAAGTTAAGAATGACAAGTTTTAGTGCCTTCAGACAATCTCATTTTAGGATATATTTTCCAGATTTTAATTATAAATTAAAACCCTGCTACCTTTTTTATTTTCTTAGGAAACTTCTTTAAAGGTCTTATAAAAATTTCTTTTGCATAACATTCAGCACCTTCCGATTGTATTTGAATTTGCCCTTTGTTTAATTTTTCTCCTTTATTTGTAATGGCATCTTTTAATGCTAATACCACATGACCGTTTACTACATGAATTGCTACATCATCAACAACATATAAATCAATTCGTGTCCATTTCCCATTTGGGCTTTCAGCATCTACAGATCTTTTTGCTGTTTTTGAAATTCTTTCACCTTTTGGATCCCAATGATTAGTTTTATCGGCTGAAACCTTTGATTTTGTTCCGGCTAAACAATATAAATCTCCCATATCGCCTTCTTGAATTTGTAATTCTAAACAACTTTTCCAAACATTCCAGAAAGCTCCATGTTCGCCATAGCAATGGTATAACAAACCACAATCTCTTTTAGCCTCTAAACGAGGAGCCCATTTTTTTTCACCCCATTTAAATAACATTGTTAAATGATAATTTGCATATTCTTTTTTTGAAGTTAAACCTGCATAAACTTCACCTGAAATATTTAAAATTGGTGTACCATCTTTATCTAAGGAAACCGAAAAAACATTCATTTCATTATTTAAACCAATAGCGTCAACTGGCTTTCCATCTTCAGGAATAACATAACTAGCAGGAAGATTTTTTACTGAAGGGTCAGGAACTCCAGTCCAAATTTCCCATTTAGATAAATTTTTATCTAACAAAGGTTGCCATTTTTTTGAAGCTATTTTTTTTGAAGGACCTTCAATATTTAAACTCTTTTGAGAATAAACTGATAAACTAGCCGTAACACATAGTATAATTACAAGCAATTGTTGGGTAAAATTCTTCATAACTTCTACTTATTTTTTAAGTTCGAATTTTCTACTAATTGATTTTTCGCTAGTTGGAAAATCACTCGGAATGGGCTGAGTTACTTTACCTGTTGCCACCCATTCAACACCTCGATTAAATGAAGTTATAAAACCAACCCCTTCAAAAGAATAATCATCGTGACCTAAAGTTGTATGAAAAATTCGCCCTTTACCATAATTCAGTACCATTAAAATTGGTTCGTGTCTATCCGATTTTACTGATGGATCTTTACCCGTTGCTAAAATTGTCATATTTTCTGCAGGACCACGTAATTTAGCATAACATTCATCTTTTGATGTTAACCAAACTTTGGGCATTCCTTTAGTTATTGGGTGTGACTCTCTAAGCGTTAATGGAAACTCAACTTTCCCACCATGTGAACCACATTTTCCTGGTGAATTATCTCTAACCCTTTTACCTTCCTCAGTATAATAAACATATGGCCCGTGTTCTTCATTTCTATCCCAGCCACCTAAACCAGTCATTTTATTATATTCTTTCCAAGAAGGAAAACAATTATCAGCTGCATGAACTGATACAAAACCTCCTCCATTTTCAATATATTTTTCAAATGCTATTTGTGTTTCTTTTGGCCAATCTGCTGCTCGCCATCCAAAATTTGAAACTACAACAGCATATTTTTCAAAATCTGGTTTAAAATTAGGGTCTGTTTTTGCCTTGTTTACAGTTTCTTTTTCTCCAACTCCAGCCAAGGGTAAAAATGCAGCTTCTCTTTTAGATTTCCATAAAAAATTTGAACGTGCAACATCTACAGAAAACATTCCTGTTTCTTCTAAATATTGTTTCATCATAATTGTTGATTTTGGCCAAACATCATGGTTATTTTGTCCATCAACTATTAAAACTTTTATTTTTTCTTTTTTTGAAGTTGTACTTTTAGAGTTGTTGCAACCAAAAAAAACTACTCCCATTACTATAATGATAGTAGTTTTTGTTATTCTATTTATTAATGACATAAAGAATTTGTTTTTTCAAATTGCAAGATAAAACACTTTAGCTTTACTTACTACTTCAAAATACAATTATTCTAAATTTAAAACTATTCTTCCCAATCATCCGATCTAAAAGAAGATGCTGGCAAACCAGCAGTATTATATAATGAACCATCAATCCAGGCGTCCCAACCGTAGCGTACAGCAATTGGATTGGGTACATTTTCACTCCAAACTTCTAATTTTCCTTTTGTTATTTTAACTTCTGCTTTATGAAATATTTTATCAACTCCTGCAACTTTGAAACCAGACATTTCTTTACCAAAATTTGTTACTCCATTTGGCGCATAATCGAACTCAATAGTGACTTTATTTTTATTAACCTTAAATGATTTATAAACTGGACCACTATATTGAATACCTTCAAAACCGAAATCTTTAGCCAATGCCCAAAGTGCCAATCGCTCACCAACTTTTTGTTTTTCGGCCGGATGAATACACTCTAACTCTCCAATATCCAAAGTTACAGCCATTCCGGTATTAGTCATTTTATTCATTGATTTAAGTTGTGATTCACGCAAAAGAGCTTGACTTTCACCTCCCCATTTTAATGGCGCTATTTGAACAAAATAAAATGGAAAATCACCTTGATTCCATTCTTCTCTCCAACTATTAACCATTGCTGGAAATAATTGAGCATATTGTTTAGCTCGTACTTTGTTAGATTCACCTTGATACCATATTGCTCCTTTAATTGAAAAAGGTATTAATGGCGCTATCATACCATTGTACAACCCATTTGGAAATTTTTGTGGCTGTGTTTCATTTTTGTACCAATTATCAAAATTTGGAAATTCTTTATCCGTAATTTTTTTTGGAGTCCAGGATTCTGCAGGAGTTCCTCCCCAACTACTTGCTATTAAACCAATTGGAACCTTTAATTTTTCTTGAAGCATTTTTCCGAAAAAATAAGCTGTAGCGCTAAATTCAGAAGCCGACTTTGGGTTGCAAATTTTCCACTCACCTTCTAAATTATTTTGAAGTGTTTTTGAAATTTTACGAGGAACTTCAAACAATCTAATTTGAGAATTCTCACTATTTAAAATTGCTAAATTACTACCGTTAATTGGCTGCCCCATAAACCCTTTCAGCGGCATTTCCATATTCGATTGCCCAGAACATAACCAAACTTCACCAACTAAAATATTTGAAAGTACAATTTCATTTCTTCCCTTTATAGTTAATTCAAAAGGTCCTCCAGCGTTGGATTCATCTAAAAAAACTTTCCAATATCCATCAATAACTTCAGCAGAATAAGATTTACTTTTAAAAATAACTTCAACTGATTTTTCTTTAACTGCCTTACCGAAAACTGCAATTGGTTGATTACGTTGCAACACCATATTACTTTTAAAAAGTCCGTTTGGAGTAACTTGAGCAATGGCTAATTCAACAATAAACATTGCCAATAAAAGATGATAAATTCTCATAATGATGAATAAATTTTTATTTAGTATTTAACCAACTTAACACTTCGTTAGTAATTTTAGCAGGTGCAATCTTATGCCCACTAGGGTGTGAGAAAAATTTAACTTCACACTTATTCTTTATCAAAGTTTTAGAGTCAATATCCTTCCACTTATTTGCTCCTTTATCTTTTTCTCCATTAACAATTGCTATAGACATTCCAGATTGATATTTTTTACCCTGATAATCTTTACCTCCAAGCCATCCTCCATAGGCAATTACACCTGCATAAGTTTCAGGTCTTCTGGTTGTTAGACTGTAAGCTCTCATAGCTCCTCCAGAAAATCCAGCTAAATAAATTCTGTTTGAATCATGTGGAATATTTTTTAGAATATCATCCATTACTTCATCTTCCATTTTTTGTTCCAATGCTACATCCTTCATTCCATTTTTAAGCTTATCACAACCAACTAATATCAAACCAAATTTCTCAGCACTTTCTTTCATTTGATTTAAAATTCCAGCTCCGTTTCCAGCTGGACTAAATGCAATAATTATAGGTGATAATTTATTTTTCTTATATGATGTAGGTGTATAAACATTGTAAATCATATTTGTTTTACCTAATGTCTTAATTCTTATTGTAGCACCTGCCTTTAATGAATTTAAACCTTTAAATGGCTTCACATCTAACTTCCTTTCTATATCAAAAAAAGAATTTGCAAAGGCAACACCTAATCGTTTTTGACCTTCTGAATTGTAATGCACATTATCTGTATGTTTTGGAAAGTCGCTCCAAGAAGTATCTGTTGAAGTTTTTATTATTGCAGAATAATAATCTTGATACACCGCATTTAGCATACCTTTTCTTACCATTTTAGCGCCACCTTCAACTCCATATCTCGAGTTTATTTGACCTACCACAAATGGCATTTCAGGAGATTTAAACTCACTTCTATATGCCTTAATTAAAGCCTTTAAATTATTTTTATAGCCTTTAGCCGAAGCTTCTAAAATAGCGTCATTTTCACCTTGCATCCAAGCTAAACCTATTATTTCAAAGCTTTTTCCTTTCGCTTCTAATTCTTTTAAGTTTTTACTAATATCTGCAATATGCATTTCATAAAGCTTTAAGTTTTGCTTAAACTCACCTTTCTCAATTGCTTTTGCTTTTTCTGCGTCCCATTTTGGATTCCAAGCGCCATATAAAGCAGTTCCTCCTTGTGATCTTTTTATTAGCAAATATTCTTTTGTTGGATTTTTTTCAGCTAACGTTAAGCCTAAAGATAATTCAGGACCAAAACGCTTTGTGAAATTGTATTTTTCTGAAGGCTTATTGTTGAAATAAGATAATTGTTTAGCTTTTGAGCCATTAAAACTTAAAGAAACCCTGTTAGAAATTTTCTCAATTCTTTTATGAAATTCCTCATCTAATTCATCATAATTTCCAGCTCCAGCCATGTTAGATTGCCCTGCCAACAAAACTACTTGTACTTTATTAGAAGCGTTAGTTGATTCTTGGCCCTCTACTTTGCAACTAACTAAAATTAGTACACTAAAAAGAATAGTAATTTTTAAAAACTTCATTATTTCAGATTTTTAAAACCTTTGTTTCTTTTAATCTTCAAATTTTTAGAAGATTTTTTATCCGCTTTTATTGAATATTCTGTTGGACCTTCATATGTATTCTTTGAAATTTCAACATTATTACAATTAATTAAATCGAATATTGGTGCATCTGGATATAATGCAGCACCTTGACTTTTATCTTGAATGATTTTATTTCCAGTTATTTTCAAACCATCAACTCTATCTGCTATAATAATTCTACTATCAAAAGTTCTAATTGTATTGTTTTCAAAACGGATATTTTTATCATATAATTCCGTAACATCAAATGTTTTTGCCAAACGAGGTGTTACATACATAATTGCATGTTCTGCTCCACTGTATGCTACATAATTAAAATTATTATTTCTAATTAAAACATCTTCTACTGCGCCAGATTCATACCAAAAAAATGTTTCACCACGGAATAAAATTGAAGACATCATTGAAGAAAGTTCATTATTCTCGATTACAATTTTCTTTGGTGTTTTTATAATAATATTTCTAGCCCTATGATTTCTAATGGTATTTCCACGCATTGTAAAAACAGGATTCCATGTTTTGTTTTCTATTATATCTCCTTCTGCTAATTGAGAAGGTATTTTATTTTTGAACGTTAAATCTGTGAATTTATCATTTACATATTTCACTTTAGAAACCTCATTAACACTTGCTCTTTTTGGACTTGGATTGTGAATTAACCAAACCTCATCTTTTTCTCCTGCAAACTCAAAGCCCATTTGTTCAAAATGACCTAAACCTACTCTTACTGTATACTTATCTATTATTTTATTCACCTTCACATAGGTTCCATGTACATTTGTACCGTCATCTAACATATTTTCAAAACGACAATCTTCAATTAAAATATCGCCTTTACAATTTGCAAAATGAGTTGCATCTGCAATTGATGATACCACTCTGTTTGTACCTTCTTTTAGGTAAACTCCGCTATTTAAAATATTAATATCAGAAGTTCTTTCAAACAAAAATCCCATTCCTAGAGCGTGGTGCACGACTACATTCTTAAAATTTGCATTGCTAGAATTTGTTACTTGAAATGCTGGTGCGTATCTATTTTGCTCGTGTGGACCTTTAGAGTGTAAAATTGTTCCAACAGTAGGGTAATGTTTTAGTGGCTCGTGAAATCTTAAAATTCCGTTTGGTCTTTTTTCAACCCAACGCGGTCTACTACCCATATCCCAAGCTCCGTGTGCCACCGCCTTTGTTTCTTTATCAAATGCCAATGTGCTTCCCATTTCTGAAAAGTGAAAGTGATTTATATTTGGAAACGTGATGCGTCCCTTCTTTAAAGACCACGAAAAGCCTTCGGTAAAAGGTTTAATATCTCTCCATCCTTCTTCTTTATTAACAGCCATTACTTCTCCTTGAAAAGAAAAAGGAATATCCCAATCTATTGACAGATTTTTTACTTCAATATTATTACAATTATCAAACTGAAAAGGTGCAACTTGCCCGCTAAAAACAAATTCAGAACCGTTACCATCAATTGCCACTGAATTAAACCCTTCAAACCTAAATATTATTTTTTTTAATCCGTTACCATGGTTGGTAATAAAACAGTATCTATCCATGGCATAATCTAAAAGAAATGTATACGTTCCTTTTTCAAAAACCAGTTGAATATCTTTTTCCTTTGCATTTTCAATAGCTTCTCTAACTATTGAAGTCATATCGCCTTTTGCATGCTTTATTTTTATTACTTCTGTAGCATATGCTTGAAAAGAAATGCTTAAAAATAGTATTGAAATTAATGCAATAAGTTTATTTTTCATTTTAAAAATATTTTAATTTATCTGTTCTTTTTTCTTATTAATTAAAACAATTATGAGATTCTTCACTACCGTTCAGAATGACACTCAGAATTTATCTTACTGAGCCAATACGAAGAATAACAGCGTTTTAATTTTACAAGTTCACTCCTGTTCCTTGCATTGAAGAATCGTGGCTCCACATTATTTGCCAAGGATCTCTTGTGTTTTGCTGAAAAGTTTTCATTTTACTTTTCATTGTTTCTAAAACCTCTTCAAAACTTTTTTCTTCAGCTAAATTATTTAACTCATTTGGATCTTTATCTAAATCGTACAATTCAAATTCTGGTCTAAACATATAGTCTTTTACCTTTTTTGGACCGTAATATTCTATATTATTTCTATAAATACTTTGCCAAGTTGAAGACGCCCATAAATCTGATGCAAATGGATAATCTAAACGCCAAGCAATATTCCAAATTAGTTTATAATTGTTACTTCTAACTACACGCATTGGATAGTACATTGTAATTTCGTGAAACGTATGTGAAGCATAAATTTCATTCCAACCTTTTGGATTTTCTTCGGAAACAATACTTTTAAAAGACTTTCCGTGAAAATCTTTTTCATTGTAACTAACCTTTGCCATATCTAAAATAGTAGGCGTTAAATCTACCCAAGAAATCATAGCATTGTTTGTGCTTACCTTTTTTGAATTTGTTGGGTCTTTAATAATACAAGGCAACTTAATACCTGGCTCACTAACTGTGGTTTTTGCTCCTGGAAATGCCATACCATTATCAGAAATATACATAACAATTGTATTGTCTGCTTTTCCAGTTTCTTGAAGCATTTTCATTAGTTTTCCAAAACCTTGGTCAATTCTTGAAATACTTTGATAATACTGCGCAATTTCTTCTCTACTTTCTTTAGTATCTGGAATAAAACTTGGTACTAAAACATCTTTTGGATCGTACACTACAGTTTCAACACCATCATAACCTTCAACTTTGTTTCCAAAACTATTTGGAGCATTCCAAGGGTCTGGCTCAAATGGATGACCTCTATGCGGATCATCTGTACAGAAATATAAAAAGAAAGGCTTGTCTGAATTTAAAACATCTCCACATTTATCAGCCATTTCAACTGTATTTCTTGGGTCTGCTTCTAACACCGTATTAAAATGATACACAGTTTCTGGAGCTACGTGATATTTACCAATTCTAGCAGTTTCGTAACCATCTTGCTCTAATAAAACCGGCAAAGATTTTACGTTATCAAATGTACTAAAGTGATGATAATCATGAACGTGACCGTAAGAACCTGTTGCATGACCAAATTTACCTGAAAGAATTACCGATCTACTTGCAGCACAACTTGCACTTGTACAATATGCATTTTTAAAAATTGTTCCTTCAGCTGCTAATTGATCTAGATTTGGAGTTTTAATAACTTCATTTCCATAACAACCTAAAGCATCTGTACCGTGATCATCTGCCACAAAAAGAATAATATTTGGTTGGTTTTGCTTTTTAACTACTTGCTCTGGTGCTTTTTTTTCAGCACAACTAGTAAATACTAGTACCGTAACTACTAATAAAGCTTGTATTGTTTTTAACATTTTTATTTATTTTTTTATCAATTCTTATTTCATTCAAAAATAATCAAACACTTTTCTATAGTCTAATAATTAATTCAAATAAATATTTAACAAGGTATAAACTCTCCTAATTATTTACTTTCTCAATTTTAGCTTTAGTAAACTATTTTTTACCTTTTATTTTAATTCATTTTTTAATTCAACATCTATAAATCTAAATCCACCTAAAGGAATATTTATTGTTGTTGAAGCTTTTGTTTGTTGAAATTCTTCGCCACTTAATACATCTTTTATTTTAACTGGCGTTATTGTGTTGAATTTTACGATAGCCTCGCTTTTTTCAGGGTTTACATATCCATTATCTATTAATGTTAAGCGTAAATTATTTGGTGATGTTTGAGCAACTACCCAAGCAACATCTCCACTTACAGTAATTGGTAATTTTTTGGCTGATTGTTTAATGTCATTTTCAATTACTTTGTAATATTCATCGGCTTTATAAGTTTCTTTTCCATCAGCTGAATAATAATTACGTCCATCAGTTATGTATTCCTTCATAATGTTTTTATATAAAGGATGTAAATTGTTCGATAACTTTCCTCTAACCGCATCTTTTTGAGCAAAAACACCTTCTTGTGGTGGCGTTATTAAAACCAATCCATTTTGGTAAGGTGCTAAAAAGTTTAATCTTCTTTCTTTAACTCCAGCAGCATATCTCGAAAAATCCCACTCTGTTACAGCAGCTCCAGGCCAAGTTCCGTTTAATCTGCTCATAACAAAAGGGTTGTTATTTTCAAACTCTTCATTATAAAAAGCGGTCCATTTTACATTGGCACCATCATTTAAAAAATGATGATCTGGATGTTGCATACTTAAATGAACTGGAGAAATACTTAAAATTTCGTTTCGTTTAGGCACATATAAAGCTCCTTTTGCAATTAACTCCCAATAAATACTCATGTATTCCTGATCTACTGCAAAATTATTAATGAATTGTGCTCCGTTTGAAGTATGGAAAATAAGCATTCTTAAAAAGTGATTTGGTAACCTTTGGTATCCTAATTGACGCGCTCTATCATAAGATACATTATCAGGCACTGCTCTAGTTCCCCAACTATTTACTGCTCCGCTCGTCCACATTCCCATTCTACCAGCTAAACTAAGTTCCATAGATTTATCGGTAGTTTCTTCCATTGAAGGCACAAAAACATCGGCAAATTCACCAGACATTAACCTTGACCAAGATTCTAAATAGTTTGAACCTAACCAAAATACATTTTTAGAACGTAAAAATACATTGGCATTTTTTCCTTGTGCGTATTTAGCTAATGGGTACAATAAATCATTCACTAGAAAATCTAAATTTTCTTTTACATGGTCTTCAACTTCAGGATATATTAACACCGTTTTTTTACCCTTTGCATTGTCAATTACTTTTTTAGTAGTGTTAATACTAAACATAAACGGGTCGTTTCCGTGACCTGCCCAATAAGCAACTCCAGGATAATCTGTGTATTGACTTGTTATTTGACCTACAGCTTCTTGACTTGATAACGTATATTTTTTTCTTCTATCTCTTGTTTTTCTGTATTTTGCATTTGCTAAAGAAGATCTATCAAAAGATTCTACATTTCTCATATGAAGTGAATTCAAAAATATAGGGTTCTTATACTTTTTATCAATTTCATTTTTTAACGCCAACTCACTATCAGGAACCTTTTCAGTCATTAAATAAACAGGCTGTGATTTACCTTGAACACTTGCTTTTTTATACTTTTTTAATTGATCTCTAACCGCATTTGTATTGTTAATTATTTGGGCAATTTTCCCTTTTGGCTCTAGATTTTTAAACTCTTTTTTCCAGTTTTTATGCTCGGTATTTATAATATGAATACAACTACCACCACTTTGAGCACTTGCTAAAATTACGTTGCCAGTAATTTCATCCTTAACCATATCGTTATAAGCATACTTACTCATTAATCGCTCAGCTTGTTTTGCTGTTGCATTTGGAGTATATAACCTAATTTGACTTCCTACTCTTGTTAAATAAGTTGTTTTATTGTTTTGTTTTATTATCACATTATGAGTAATATCATATCCAAATTTCACTTTTGAAATTGGTCTAAAACTGAATTTATCATTCGCTAAATCGTAGGTAGTAACTAATAAATCATTAACGTGAGCAGAAGCACCTAAAATAACTTCCTCATTTCCGTCATTATTAATATCTGCAGTTTTAAAATCACCTAAAGGTCTAATTCTTATTTTTCTCTTCAGTTCTTTTGGAGCTTTTATGCTAACTTTTTTAAATGGTACATCTTCTAGTGCGTTAAAGAAATATAATGTTCCAGGAACATTCATATGGTTATTCATTCCTAACAAAACTAGCACTTCGCTTCCATCGGCTTTTTTTACCGATCGAATAAAGTTTGCTGTACAAACATTACTTTCTGGCATTTCCTTTTTGTACTTACTCCAAGGTTTTTCAATAGAAAATGTTTTAGATTTTATTTCTTTTACCAATTCTCCTTTTGAAGATAAATAATAGATACTTTTATCAAACCCACCAGCTACTACAAAACTCTCTTTCCCTTTATTTATAGCATAAACAGCATACATTGGAGCATCGTTCTTTTTAAAACTCCACAAGGTTTTTCCTTTTGAATTTAAACAATAAATTGTACCGTTAGCATTGGCTACTAAAATTTCGTCTTTTCCGTCTCCTGTAATATCTCTACACCAAACATCGTGGTTCATAAAACCAGATAATTTGTTTTTCCATAATACTTTTCCTTTGTATGAAACTCCTATTACTGTACCTTCAAAACTTGATCCTATTAAATATGACTTACCATTATTTTGTGCCGTTCTAACTTTTGAAATTGTTAAACCGGTTTCAATACTAACAATTCCAGGGTTTCCTATTAATTCACTTTTAAAATTAAAAGTATTTGCATTTGACATTGAAGCTAAAAGCATAAATATTACTACGTAAATATTTTTTCTCATAAATTATTTATTAAAGTGTGTTTTCTAATTCTATATCTATAAATCTGAACATTCCACAAGGAATGTTAATGTTTACTTGGTTTGTATTATTTATTTCAAAATTCTTGCCGTTTAAAATATCAACTATTTTTTTAGGCTTAACGGTATTAAAAGTTACGTTTGCTACCCTATTATTTGGATTTAAATAGCCATTATCAATAATGGTTAATCGTAAATGTTTTGGTGAAGTTTGGGCAACAACCCAAGCAACATCACCTTCAACAGTAATAGGTAATAATTTTGCGTTTTCTTTTATACTATTTTCAACTGTTTTATAATAGGTATCTGCAGAAAATTTATTCTTTCCATCTTTTGAAAAATAATCTTTCCCATCTGTTAAATATTCCTTCATTATATTTTTATACATAGGATGCAAATGATCTGTTAACTTACCACGAGGAGTATCAACATCGGCAAAATCACCATTTTGCGGAGGAGTAATTAACACCATTCCATTTTTATATGGTGCTAAAAAGTTCAATCTTCTATCTTTTACACCTGCAGCGTAGTTGGAAAAATCCCATTTGGTTACAGCAGCTCCTGGCCAAGATCCATTTAAACGACTAAAAACAAAAGGATTATTTTCTTCAAATTCTTGATTGTAAAAGGTAGTCCATTTTGTATTGCTACTTTCTTCCATAAAATGTTTATTCGGTGAAAGCATACTTAAATGCACTGGCGAAAAACTAAGAATTTCTTCACGCTTTGGAACATATAAAGCTCCTTTTGCAATCAACTCCCACAAAATACTCATATACTCCTGATCTACTGGGAAGTTATGTAAATACTGCGCACCATATGAAATTTGATACACCATTGTGCGTAGAAAATGGTTTGGTAATTCTTGGTGAGAATGTTGTCTTAACCTATCTAAACTTGGATTGTCTCTTGCGCAACGCGAACCCCAACTGTCTGTTGCTCCACTTGTCCATATTCCTAATCTAGAAGCTAAACTTAACTCCATAGATTTATCAGTAGTTTCTTCCATTGAAGGAACAAAAACACTTGAAAATTCACCTGAAAGCAAACGAGACCACATTGGTAAATACACATTTGCTTGCCAAAATGAATGTTTTGTACGCACATAAATTTGTCCGTTTTTTTTCTTTGCATGTGCTGCTAATGGATAAAAATAATCTTCCATTACATAAGCGAAATTCTCTGAATGATCTTCTAACTCTGGAAAAATTTGAACCGTTTTTTTTCCGTTAGCACCATCTAATATTTTTTTATTTGTACTTAATGAAAACATATAAGGATCGTTTCCGTGTCCACCCCAATAAGAGATTCCTTGTGCATTTTTATACTTTGGAAGTATCTTCGCTAAGATTTCATCTTGGCTTAAAATATATTTCATTCTTCCATCTCGTCTCTTATTATATCTCTCATTTAATATACCTGATCTATCCCATTTTTCTTTATCTGAACCTGCTCCATTTAAAAACACAGGGCTCGAATAATTTGTTTTTATGTCTTTAACCAAACTTTTTACTGTACTTGGTATGTTTTCAGACATTAAATAAACTGGTAAAGGTTTTCGCTCATTATTTGAAGCTTTAAACTTCTTTAAGTTAGTTCGAAGTGATTTTGAGTTCTTTAAAATCTCAGCAATTTTTCCTTTAGGTTCTAGATTACTATAAGCTGTTTTCCAATTTTTATTTTCGGTATTAATTATATGAATACAGCTTCCGCCGCTTTGAGCACTTGCCAACACTATATTTCCAGTTTTTTCATCCTTCCACATATCATTAAACGAGTACTTAGCTGCTAAAACTTCTGTATTATTCAAGTTGAAATCTAAAGGTACCAATAAAATTCTTGCACCAAATAACACAAAATATTTTCGCTCTCCATTGTCTGAAATTACTTCTGGTTGCGCTATACGATATCCAAACTTATCAATTCCATTTTTTATAGCATTAATATCAAATTGGTGTTGTTTTTCATTATCCAAATCCACTTTAAGTAAACTTGCAGTATGAACCATTCCTGTGCTTCCCGCAATTAATTCTTCATTTCCATCGTTATTAGAATCAATTACACGTAATTCACCTAAAGGTCTTTTACCTTCTAATTTTAGAATTTTATATGGTTTATTCTCCAAAGGATTAAATAAATACACCGAGCCTCTGGCCTGCAAAGCCATAGTATGAATAACACCGTGTACTGCTATAATTTCATTACCATTGGCCTTTTTTACTTTTCTAATAAAATTTGGTATATGGCAAGTACTATCTGGTATTGCCTTTGGGTATGGTTGCCAAGGACTTTGAACAGAATAATTATACGATGAAATTTCTTTTATTTGTTTTCCTTTTGAGTTTAAATAGTAGATACTTTTATCATATCCGCCACAAACTACATAATTCTCATTTCCTTTTTTAATAGTACAAACCGAATACATTGGAGCATCATTTTGTTTAAATTTCCAAAGTAATTCTCCCTTATTATTTAAACAATAAATAATTCCGTTGGCGTTTGCTGCTATTATTTCATCATTTCCATCACCTGTAATATCTTCGCACCACAAATCGTGGTTCATAAATCCAGATAATTCATTTTCCCAAAGTTTTTCTCCAGTATAAGAAACCGCAAGTACAGTACCTTCAAAACTAGATGCTATTATATATGATTTACCATTATTTTTAGCAGTTCTAACTTTTGATATTGTATAATCTGTTTTAATGCTCTTTAATGCTATATTGCTTTGGGAATTTACACCTCCAGTTATAACAAACACAACTAAAAACAATAAGTAATTTCTCATTTTATTAAAGTAAATTATTCAAAAACTAAATAACAATTACTTTTACTAGGCTATGTATTTGTGAATTTATTTAGTGTACGTATAGGTAAAATTAATTTTAACTAATTAAAAACGTAGTGTTTATTAAGACAAAAAACTCCTCATAGAATGAAGAGTTTTTTAAAAAAAGTATTTAAAATAATTTTATTGCTTTACAAATCTTTTTGTTGAAACTACATTTGTATCCTGAAATATTTTAGCAATATAACTACCCTTAGAAAGCTTACTTATATCAATATTTCCATTATATTCAGAATTTAACACTTGCTGTCCTAAAATATTATAAACTTCAACTTTAGCAATTTTAACATTCTTTTTTGAAGAAATACTTATTGTGTTTTGAGATGGATTTGGATATAATGAAATACTTACATCATCTTTAAAATCAATTTTTTCAACTCCTAATACAGATGCTGGTTTTTGCGTAATATCATCTATTAAAAACTCATTATCTTGTGTGTTTGTTCCATCACCATCAAATACTACATCAACAGAAGTAAAATAACCTGTAGTTTCTGTAGTATAAAATTCAATTAAATTCCATTCACCAACAGTAACTCCACTATAAGGCACATCTAGTGTTTGATTATTTCCACTAATTCTAATAATTAGTCTAACTGTACCATCAGTTTTACCTGGCGACAAAGACATAAATTTTAATGTAAAATACTGCCCTTCATCTTCTAATTTAGAATTTCCCCAACCAGAAACTCTAGTTCCATGCCATTTTAAAGCTGCAGGTAATTCAGTTATCTTTAAACATTGTGTGTTGGCATTTATTCCTGTAACATCTGGATTTGCAAAATCTTGAACCCATTCAACTGTTACTGGCGTAACTGTATTATTAGCTGCTAGAGTGTAAGTACTAGAATCTTGGAAATCTATTAAATATCCTTCCTCAATAGTTATAGCTACTGGAGTAATACTTAACCAACCAGATCCTGCAGGTTTAAAACTTGCTTGAATTTCATATTGCCCTCCGTCTGCAGTTAACAATTGATTTAAAGGAATAGGAATATTTGCTGTTCTTGTTCCTGAAACTTCTCCAACAGTATCATTAAATCCTTGGTTATATACATTTACAGCGTTTACAACATCGTAAATTTTAATTCCAAGTTTAGTTTCTACTGTACTTGCTCCAGCATCGAAACTCACGGTAATTGAAGCTGTTGCATTTTGGCTAACTGAACTTGGTGCAGAATCAAGCGTTATAGTTTGACCAATAGCAAAGGTAGTTGCAAAAATAGCAACAAAAAATAGTAATGTTTTTTTCATAATGGTATTGTTTTAAGGTTTTTACACAACAAAATAATTATTTAATTGTTCATGTTTTGTATTCATTAATAAATGAAATGTATCTTACAATAAAACATTCAACAACAAAAGCCGCTCAAGGCAGCTTTTGTTAAATCAAAAAAAAACTTAAACTTAATTTATATGTATTCTTTTACTATAAAATTTCCCTTCAGATTCTACTTTAACTATATATAAACCTGTTGCTAAATCTAGAATATTCATATTATACTCTTTTGAAGCATTTTCAACTAATTTTAATTTAGTTCCTAATAAATTATATACTTCAATTTTACTTCCTTCTGGACAATTAATATTTAAAATATTATTTGCAGGATTAGGGTAGATATTTACACCTTTTAATTGTTGATAATCTTCAATACCAGCTACAGGAGGTGTTAATGTTGAAACAATATCATCAACAAAAATCATATTTCCAGTAACAAAATCATTCTGAGCCATTGGCAAACTAATTCTAGTGTGTAATTGGGTAAAACTTTCACCAGCACCTAAAGTATAAGTCCATGTTAATTCTTTCCAATCTGTAGCTTCAGCAGCTAAAACTTCTTTTATTGCACCACCATAACTTGTATTGCCCTCTCCTATAAACGCTACAAACACTTTATAATCAGAAGCTACATTAGTTTTTACTTGGATTGTTGTTGTTACTACTGTTCCTTCAGTATGTGTTTCTCCATAAACCTTTGGTTCAGCATTAATTGCCCACCAACCAGCAGTTCCACCATCAGTAGTTAATTCTATTTTCAATGAATTTGAACCAGTTCTTGTTTCAGTAGTAGAAAGTCCTACAGTACCATAAGGTTTAACTTGAGGAGACCAACTTGTTAGAAATGGAGCATCTTCAAAGCCTGGGTTTACAGTAAACTCAGAGTATGAATTTGAAATAGTAAAAAATTCTAAAGAGTCAATAAGAACTTTAGTATCTGAGGTCAAAGCTCCTGATGTGTCTCTAATTACAACAGAAATATCTGAGCTAGTTCCACTCCATTGTGTTGAACTTAACGGGAATGAATATGTTTTAAACTCAGTATCATTTGCCGTAATTGTAAAATCTTGCTGAACCCATCCTGAACCAGGATTACAACGAATTCTTAATATTGTTCCAGCAGTTTGATTTTTTAATATAATTGTAAATGCATTATAAGCATCAGCATTAATACCTGAACCTCCATTAGCAGCATTAGTTGGAGCATACATAATGGTATTTTGAGTTAACGTAGTTCCTGGAGCTGGCGTATCTGTATCTTCTTTAGGAGCAAGAACAACAAGCCCTGTATTTGCTCCAGAACCTGGATCTGAAGTTATTGAAGTTGCAAATAAATTTGGAGCATTACCTCCTGCAGTCCACCCTTCTTCATCAGAATCAAAGGTGTAAGTTACTTGGGCAAACAATTGTCCACCACAAAAAAAAGCAACAGCAATTAGTAAATTTTTAAGTAATGTTGTTTTCATATAGTTAAGTTTTATTATTTATAATTATCAAATAAACACTATATAAAACTGTTTCCATTCTTGAATTTTAACCATAAACAACACTATTTTACCCCTCAACTAATTCACAATTAACTTATTGATTGAAATTAAGTTTTCAGAAATTACTTTTACAAAATAAACACCTGTAGCATATGAACTCATATTAATTTTTAATTCTAACAGAGAATTTTGATTAGAATTAGAAACTAACAACTCACCAAATGAGTTATACAATTCAACTTTACTTTCTAGAGGAGCTACTATATATACAGTTTCTTTAACAGGATTTGGGTAAATTTTAATAAATTCTTCCTCAAAAAACTGTTTACCAAAACTACCTTCACATTGTTTTAATGTTTTCACCTTTACATTATCTCCTGGCAAAATATCAACTTCAAAATTATTAGATATTGTTTCCAATACATTAGTACCATTTACTGCTACTATAAATGGACCAACACCTTCAATAACTTCAATAGATGCTTTATTTTCATTTAATGAAGTTTTTCCCACTAGCTGAACACTCTCTTCAATAACTACACTAAAACATTGTTTAAATGTTGTGTTGTTAACTGTTATACATAAATCATATATTCCTGGTGAAATATCACTAACTGTTAAATTGTTAGAAAATGGATAATTTACACCATTGAAATTTGCAGTATAATTTTGACTGGAATTAGAAATAATTTTTAATTCTCCATTATTTTGATTTGGGCAAGTTTCACTTACAACCTCAATTTTAAAATTATCAAAATCTTCAAATGGAGCTTTTTTTATTGTAATATCATCTATATAAAAGTTTCCTTCGCCTACTCCAAACACATCATGTTTATACATACTAATTTTAAAACTACCATTTACAACCTTATTTTCAATTTTAATAAATTGTTTTAGTGTTACCCAATTACCTCTCTCAACGTCATTAAAGTTCCAAATTATTGGTGAATTTCCTTCAATCTTAGTTTCAATACCATTTATAAAAGCACCTTGTTCAATCCAAACTTTTAAAGAAACTTCATATGTAGCAGACTCTAAGTTAATTGAAGCCTCTGTAACCGACTCACCACAACTAATTGAATAATTGGTATTGTAAAACTCTTGAGCATAACTGTTTTTTGTTGTTGTTAAAAACAACACTCCAAAAATTAAACTAAGTATTATCTCTTTATTTTTCATTATCACTTAATTTAAAAAGGATTAGTTAATTCAATATCAATAAACCTAAACATACCACAAGGAATTTCAATATTTACCATTGAATTAGACGCTCCATACTCTGTGCCATCAATAACATCAACAATTTTTTTAGGAATTATGTTATTAAAACTCACATAAGCTACTCTATTATTTGGGTTTAAATATCCATTATCAATAATTGTTAATCTAAAATGAGTTGGCGATGTTTGAGCTACAACCCAAGCAACATCTCCTGAAACAGTAACTGGTAATTGCGTTGAACTTGTTTCAATATCAGATTTTATTGTTTGATAATATGAATCGGCTGCATATTGTGTACCTCCTGTAGATGAAGAATAATAATGTTTTCCATCAGTAAAATATTCTTTCATTTTATCTTTATAAAACGGATGCAAATGATCTGTTAATTTACCTCTTGGAGATTCTGCCCCTTCGGGTTCACTTGGTGGAGTTACCAAAACTAATCCATTTTTATAAGTAGGCAAAAAATGTAGCCTTCTATCTTTTACTCCTGAAGCATAACTAGAAAAATCCCATTCAGTTACTGGTGCTCCTGGCCATGTACCATTTAACCTACTAAAAACTCTTGGTGAATTTTGCTCCGTTGTTTCATTAAAATATGAAGTCCATTTAATACTATTGCCATCTAAAGCATAATCATCATCTGGCTCCAACATACTTAAATGAACTGGAGAAATACTTAAAACTTCATTCTTCTCTGGAACATATAAGGCTCCTTTTGCTATTAACACCCATAACAAACTCATATACTCTTGATCTACTGGAAAATTATTTATATAGGTTGCTCCACTTGAAATATTATAAACCATTTGACGTAAAAAATGATTCGGTAATTTTTGATTTGAATACTGTCTTAATCTATCAAAACTAGGGTTATCTGGCACAGCTCTAGCTCCCCAATTATCTACAGCTCCGCTTAACCAAATCCCCATTCTTCCAGCAACACTTAAATCCATTGTTTTTCCTGAAGTTTCTTCCATTGAAGGTACAAACACATCGGAAAACTCGCCAGATGCAAGTCTAGACCATAATGGCATATGAACTGTAGATTGCCAAAATGTATGTTTTGTGCGTATGTATAATTTATTTTTAGAACCTGTTGAATACGTTGCTAAAGGATAAAAATGATCGTTTAAAACCCAGGCAAAATCACTTGAAAACGCTTCTAGCTCAGGGTAAATCATAACGTTATGTTTGTCTTTTGTTTTTGCAGCGTCAATAATTTTTTCTAATGTTGGTTTACTAATCATATAAGGGTCGTTTCCGTGACCACCCCAAAAAGAAATACCCAGATTAACATCTAGCTTTGGTATTAATAAATCTTGTACTTCTTGACTTGTAAGTGTATAATTTTTCCTACCATCTCTTTTATTTTTATAAACCTCGTTCTCCATACTACTCCTATCCCAATTTTCAACATTTTTCATAAAAATAGATTCTAAAAAAACTGGAGATGAATAATTAGATTTTATATCATTTACAATTGAATTTACTTCGGTTGTAATTTTTTCAGACATTAAAATAACTGGCTGAGGGTTTTCCCAAGTAGGTTTTTCAAAATTTTCAAGCTTATTCCATACCGCTTGTGTATTTTCTAATATTGAAGCTATTTTACCAATTGGTTCAATCTCAGTAAAAGCTTGTTTCCAACCTTCAATATTTGTATTTAAAATATGTATTGAGCTCCCTCCAGACTGAGCACTAGCTAAAATTATTTTATTTGTTGAATGTTGAACCCACATATCATTAAACGCATAATTAGCTGTTAAAACCTCAGCGTCATCTAAATCTTTTGTTTCAGGAATAATAACCATACTTGTACCCATTAACACTAAATAGTTATAACTATCATTATTCAATAAAACATCAGCTTGAGCTACTCTATACGGAGTTTTATCTGTTTTATTTCTTAAATCTGCTAATTGAAATTTTGTTTGTTCTTGGTTACTAGTGTTAAACTCAACAAAGCTTGCGTCGTTTAAATGACTACTTGTACCCATAAATAATTCATCTGCACCATCATTATTAATATCTAAAACCCTCATTTCTCCAGTTGGTTTGTTATTTAATAATTTGGTAGAACTCAAAGGAGTGTCTGCTAAAACATCAAACAAATACATAGATCCTTTTACTTGCATACTATTGTTTGTTCCCAAAACAGCCAACATATCTGTACCGTCTGATTTTTTTGCTTTTCGTAAAAAGTTTATTGAATGTATGCCTCCCTCAGGTTTATGATCTCCAAAAGTTGTTTCTATAGAATACGTTGAAGAAGCAATTGTTTTTACTAAATCTCCTGTTGCCGATAAATAATAATAATTTAAATCAAAACCTCCACAAACAACATAAGGAGTATTATTTTTTACTACTACACAAACTGAATACATAGGAGCTATACTTGGCTTAAATTTCCATAACTCTTCTCCTTTACTATTTAAACAGTACAATGTTCCATTAGCATTTGCAGCAAAAATTTCATCAATACCATCACCTGTTATGTCTTCACACCAAATATCATGGTTCATAAAACCTGAAAGTTCATTTTGCCATAATATTTTACCATCAAAACGTACTGCAAGAACAGTACCTTCATAACTACTTGCAACAATAAATTCATTAGTATTACTTTTTGCAATTCTAACTTTTAATATTGTTTTTTTTGTATCGAAACTAATTAATGAATTTACTTCAGTTAATGATGAAAATTTTAAACTATACTCTCCTGAAGCCTTATTTGTAGTACTATATTTCCAATTTTTTGTGTTTTCTGAATTCCAACCTTCTCCTCCTTTTTCAAACCCATAATAATCTGAATTTGTTATTTGCGCCTGTAATGAATTTATGCACAAAAAAACAATAAATATTATTGCTAATAATTGGCTAAACTTTATTTTACTCATGAGTTAATTTATTTAACAACATAAATTAACTTCATTTTTAAATGTACTATGTATTTTAGAATTTATTAATTGTAGTTCTAGATAATTTAATTGTTAAGATTACTTTTCTTTTTTGAAGCATATTTACCTGGTGTAACATTGTACTTCTCTTTAAATAATTTACTAAAATGAGTACGACTCTTAAAACCTGTCATTATATAAACTTCATTAACCGAAAGTTTCTTTTGTACTAAAAACTCTGCCGCCTTTTTAAGTCTATACATTTTTAACAATTCAAATGGTGTTTGATTTGTTAAAGCTTTTACTTTTTGATAAAAATGAGTTCGATTTAAATATAATTTTTTAGCTAAGTCATTAAAATCAATTTCTTGATTATCTAAATTTTCAGCCATTAAATTATAGAGTTTCTCTAAAAACACATTATCTTTAATTGCTTCACTATCTTTTTCAAGTGTTAAAGGAAATTCTATTTGAAAACGCTCTCTTAATTTTTTTCTATTCCTTAACAATGTTTCAACTCTGGTTACTAAATGCTGAACATTAAAAGGCTTTTTAATATACGCATCTGCACCATCACTTAATCCATGAATTTGATCATCTATTGCAGTTAATGCAGTTAATAACACTACAGGAATATGGCTTGTTTTAATATCTGTTTTTATACGCTTACATAATTCAAACCCATTTAATTCAGGCATTTGAACATCACTTAAAACAATATCTGGCCATTCGTTTTCCATAGCATCTAAACATTCTTGACCATTGGTAAATGTTTTTACTTTGAAAAAATTGGACAATACACTCGACACAAACAACCTCATATCTGTATTATCTTCAGCAAAAAATATTTGAGAGTCTGAAAAACGACCATCTACTTTAATACTTTCAATATTTACACTATCAATTAATTGTGGTTCAGGTGCCTCAACTTCATTTTCAGCAGTTAAAATTTTAAGTTCATTTTCTTGTTGGCTATCTTCAGTTTGAGTTGTTATAATTGGTAAACAAACTGTAAATTTTGATCCTTTTTTAACTTCACTATCCACTTTTATATAACCATAATGCATATCTACCAAACGTTTTGAAAATGCCAATCCAATTCCAGAACCTCCTGTAAATGATTCGTGTTTTATATGCGATTGGTAAAAACGTTCAAAAACATGAGGTAAATCATCGCTATCAATACCTTTACCTGTATCGGCAACAACCACAGTTAAATTATTGTTTTTTTGAAAGTAGTTTATTTTAATTAAATCGCCAGTTTTAGTGTACTTAAAGGCATTATTAATTAAGTTGTTTAATATTTTCTCTAACTTATCTTTATCGGCCGAAACATAAACTTGATCGTTATTAGTAACTAATTTCAACGTTTTTTTATCGTTTTTTGCCATAAAGTTGAAATCACTTACTAAATTTTGAAGAAATGAATTAAAACAAAAAGTAGTATAATTCATTTTAAGCAAGTTGGCATCTGCCCGCTGAAAATCGTGAACCTGATCTATTAACTGCGATATTTTTTTAGATTGGCGCTGTACTAATTCTAACTTAGGTTTTACATCGGCATTGTTTTTAAAACGCTCTAACAAAATACTAACAGGCCCTGAAATTAAGGTTATTGGTGTTTTAATTTCGTGAGAAATATTCGAAAAGAAACGAAGTTTAGCTGCATTCATTTCTTTAACATTATTTTTTTCTAATTGTTCAATTTCTAAATTATGATTTAATGATTGAAATCTTAAAATAAAATAACCTACTGTATAAATTAATAGAGCACCCAAAATAAAATACAATATATAAGCCCAAATTGTTCTCCAAAAAGGAGGTTTAATAATAATACTTAATTCGCGCGGCTTTGTCCAATTGTTTAATGAGTTAGAAGCCATTACACTTAGCTTATATTCACCTGGAGGTAACCCATTATATTGTGCATACTGCTGACTTGATGGTACTTCAATCCACTCTTCATTAATAGGTAGTAGTCTATATTTTATAAAGTGATTTTCTGGATTTGAAAAATGAAGTGATGTTAGTTTTACCGAAAAAACATTCTCGTTATGCTTTAGCGTTATTTTATTCAATTCGTTTAATCGTTTATCTAGTAAAACTCTATCGTTAAGGGTATCTTTTGGCGATATTGGTTTATTAAAAATTGAAATTTCTTCAAACTCAATTTTAGGTAAAGTTTCTCTATTACTTATGTCTTTAGTATTAAAATAACATAAACCATCTAGACCTGAAAATAACATATAGCCATTATTTAACCTTGCTGAAGAAAACCAAAAATCTTCAAAAGGTAAACCATCGAACTTACTAAAACGTCTAAAACTATTATCTTTAGTATTAAACTTATTTAACCCAACATTGGTAGATATCCATAAATTATGCTCTTCATCGTATAAAATACTTTTTACTACATTATTGGATAAACCGTGTTTTTCAGAAAAAGGAATAAATTTTGGCTCTGTGTCACTCTCTAAAACTTTACAAATACCACCGCCTTCTGTACCTATCCACAATTCTTCATTGGGAAGCCTTATTATAGATGTTACAAAATTACTTGATATAGAAAATTTGTTATTCTTATCATTAACAAAGTGTTTAACAACTAGTTCATCTAATGGTTTTTTATTGTCTAAACTAATACGAAATAGTCCTGAAGAATCTGCACCAATCCATAAAAATTCGTACGACGGATCTACATAAACATACCTTACTAAATCAAGTTGATTTGTTTTAAATATTGGGTGAGCATTTAGTGATTCTATTTTTGTGACATCTCCTTTTTTGTTTACAGAAATTTTATGCAAACCAGAATACCCTCCTATCCAAATATTACCATATTTATCCTCTGCATAGGATCTAGGTTGAATATGCTTAATTAACGAATTACCTTCAGAAGCTTCTACCCTTTCTACAGTTCTACTTCCTCTTCTAACTCTGCTAATACCTAAGCCATTACCAACTCTTAACCAAGTGTTTTTTTTAGAATCTACAAATGCAGCTCCTGAAACTAAAAAATCCTTTTCTGAAAGGTTAAATGGTAATTCTTTAAATTTTTGATGTGTTGTATTAAATATACCGATACCACCTCTAGAAGCAGATATCATCACTTTACTATTGTCTATAACGGATATATTGTTAATAAAATTAGATTTAACTCCGTTTTCGAGCCCCATTTCTACGGAATACTTCTTGAACGGATTTTCATTTAATTCAAACTTAAATAAACCTTCGTTAAAAGTACCAACCCAGCAACTTTTATTAATTCCAGGAATTATACAACTTGTTCTTAAAGATTTTACTTTATTCTTAAAAACAGCTTGCTTAATTTTTCTATTATTTTTTAATGAATTAACATCATTTACGTGTATTATACCATTATTTAATGTTCCTAGCCACAAATTTCCAACAGAGTCAATTAATGAACTATTTAACTGCTCTGATTTAAATTTAACCTGCTTACTTTTAAAGGTATATTCTTTTTTATTAAACTCAAAATCTACAAAACAAGCTCCTTGTGATTTTGTAACTAATAAGGTATTATTATCAACTCTACTAACAGATTTACTAAATTTAATAGTCTCTTTTAATATTTGTTTAAACTTTTTTGTTTTGTAATTAAATTGAATTAAACCAATTGAAGTGGAATATAAATAATTACCATTTTTAAGTTCAATCCCATGATGAAACAATATTTCTTCTTTCGAAAAACTTCTAGGTGGCACATATTGCTTTAAGAAATTATAATCATCATTAAATACCAGTACTCCGTCTTTTTCTGTTGCACAAACTACAAGACCATTATCGTTGTTTATTATTATACTTCTAACAATTGGACCACTTGCTGTTTTGTTTTTAAACTTACTTGAATAAAGGTTTTTAAATTTTTCTTCGGAATAATTATAAATAGTAATTCCTTCATCAGTCCCAATCCATAAATTACCTTTCTTATCTTGGTTTATTTCTCGAACTCTATTACTTACTAAAATATTTTTATCTATGGTATTCTTAAAGGTTTTTAACTGATAACCATCGTATTTATTTAAACCATCATACGTTCCAATCCATAAATACCCCTTAGAATCTTCAAATAAAGTTGTAATACCGTTATGTGCTAACCCTTCTGAAATTGTTAATTTCAATGAATACTCTAATTTCCTATTTTGAGCAAATAAGCCGCAAATAGAGAACACTATTAAAAAAAATAATTTATAGATGTGTTTCAACATTTAAGTTTTAGAATATTAAATAAAAATAGAATTATTTCAAAAATAACCTTAATAGTTTAATTTATTAAATAGTTTCAATAATTTTTAATCATTTTAGAATTCTTTTTTCAACCTAAAAAAAGTAAATTTGAGTTTAACTTAAATTATTATGGAACTAACCTTTCCTCTTTTTGCTGGAATTATCGCTGCAATTTTACACGTAATTTCTGGCCCAGACCATTTAGCTGCAGTTACTCCTTTTGCTATTGAAAGTAAGAAAAAAGCCTGGAAAGTTGGCTTGTTTTGGGGAGTTGGTCATTTACTTGGAATGCTTTCCATTGGAGTTTTATTTTTACTTTTTAAAGATTTAATTCCTATTGAAAAAATTTCAAAACATAGTGAACAATTTGTTGGAATTGTGTTAATTGGTTTAGGAATTTGGATTTTGTTTAGAATTTTTAAAGAAAATAAAAAACATAAACACGTTCATATTCATACCGAAGAGCATCCTGCAATACATAAACACTCTCATCAACATAATTCTGAACAAAAACACAATCATAAACACCCAAAACTAAAACAAGGAATTATTGCCTCAACTTCAGTTGGTTTTATTCACGGACTGGCTGGAATTGCACATTTTTTATTGTTTTTACCGGTAATTGGTTTCGAATCTAAATTTGATTCAGTAAAATATATTGTTGGTTTTGGAATAGGAACTTTAATTGCAATGATTTCTTTTGCAATGGTAATTGGTCGTATTTCAGATTTCTCAAAAAAAGAGCATAACGATACGTTTTTTAAAGGGCTTCGTTTAGCTGGAGGTTTATTTGCACTTGTTATTGGTGTTTATTGGACGTTGGCGAATTAACCTCCATTTAAACTCTTCTTTTTAGTAATTACATTTATTTTATACCAATTAAAACCATAGGTGTACCTTTTTTTGAGCCACAGCTTACATCCATATAGGCTTCATTTTTATCAATTTCAATAGAGCCCATTTTATCAAAGAGCGTTACATTTCCTTTTTTGTTTAGGGTTACTAATACTTCATTTTCAATAGAAATATCTAGGGCTTTTAAATCATAACCACCTAAGTTAGTCCAGTGAGTTCCATCAAATCGTTCTAATTGTCCGTTACTTATTGCTGCAACTGGGCTAATCCAATCTCCTCCACAGGCTATATCTTCAGCTTTTTTATCTAGTGGTTTCCATAATAAGTCGTCATAATAATTTATAATGCCATTTTGGTCTGTAACCCATACGGTACCAGTTTGAGTAATGTCACAACGCTTTGCTTTTAAGCCTGGTAATTTCAACCAGATTTTACCATCTTTACTTTTATGGGTAATTCGCTTTATACCTGTTGGAAAATCTACCCATTGTAAATGGTGATTCGTATGAATAAAAACACTTCCGTTTAAATCAACATAAACAATACCGCTTGCATTTGCGCCAACATCTTGAGCTTTAATTCCTAAATCAATTTCATTACCATCTTTTATTTCCACTAAAGAGTTATCTGTTTTAATTGCCCAAGAATTATTTTTAGCATCACAAGTTACGGTTGTGTATCCAGAATTAGTTTTGGTTATAGTTTGATTTTTCCACCATTGTGTTAATTCCTCTTTACGATCAAATAGTTTTAGAATTGGAGTTTCATCATAATTTTCAAAATGCTCTGCCTTAATTTTAATTACTAATGCATGTTTAAATTCGATTTTTTCTGGTAACTGAATGTGTAGCCCATTTCCATCAGATTTCCATTTAACTTTTTTATGTTCATTACCTAAAATTGAAATTGAGGTTATTTCTAATGATTTTCCATTTTGTGGAGCAATATATGGTATAGAAATTTTATTGCTTTCAGGAACATTCAATATGCTTAAATACAATAAATCATTTCCTTTTTTAACAATTCTATAATCTCCAACACCACTTGTTAACCAAGGTTTAGTTCCATAAATAGACTCACCATTTATCTTCATCCAGGCTCCAATTTCATTTAAAAGACCAAATGCTTTATTATCTAATTTTCCATTAGCCATAGGACTTACATTCAACAACATGTTTCCATTTTTTGAAACAATATCAATAAGCTCATGAATAATTTCTTTTGTTGAACGGTACTTTCCATTTTTAACGTAAGTCCAATCTCCAATTGAGGTGTCGGTTTGCCAAGGTTTTTTTCTTATTTGTGGAAGCCGAGCACGTTCTAAGTTTAATGTAGCAATTCCATCCCAATAATAACCCCATTCACCTTTAGGAGCTTTTTTATACCAATCTTTTATGCACATCACGGATTGATTTTCTCCATTATGTCTATCCATACTTTGATTGTATAAATATGAAATCATTTCTAATCCTGTTTCACCTTTATCATCTCCGGGGAAGGGAACTCCACCATCTACATAGAAAAAATCAGGGTCATAATTATCAAATAAATCCTTGCAACGCGCCAACCAATTTTTTTTCCAATAATCAGGCGCATTAGATGGCTGTGTTGGTTTTACATCACCATTTGGGTCTGGAGGAAGGTATAATTCCTCATACTTTTTATTATTTCCATCATACGGAATACCTGCATATTTGCCATTTTCATCTGTTCCTTTATTTGTTTGAAACCAACAAGATGCACGTTCAACATGACTGGTTACTCCCCATCTAATTCCTTGATTTTCATATTTTCTAACTGCTTTTTGAAATTCGCCCATGATATCTCGCTTAGGTCCATAGTTTAATGAATTCCAAGAATGGTGTTTTGAATTCCATAAATCAAAATTATCATGATGATTTGCCATTCCTACAATATATTTGGCGCCAACTTCAACAAACAAATCAACTAATTCCTCTGCGTTAAATTCCTCTCCATCCCATTTTTGAATAATATCTTTATAGCCAAACTCTGATGGATGCCCAAAATTTTCAAGATGATATTTGTAATGTGGATGTCCTTCAATATACATGTTTCGAGCATACCAATCTCCTACAGCAGGAACTGTATAAGCATTCCAACATACCCATATTCCAAATTTGGCATCGTTAAACCATTTTGGTGTTTCATACTCTTGAAGTGATGCTACAGTAGGTTTAAATTTTGGTTGGGGTTGAGGCTTAGAACATCCTACCACAAACACTAAAGCAATGGTTATAAAATATAGTATTTTCTTCATTATGTTATTTTTTAAAAGATTATTGTAAGTCATAATAGATTAAATATTGAATTGTACACTTTATTTTATTGAAATGGTTGTGTAATAAAATAAGTATTTGAAATTTAAATTAAATATCTGTTTTTCAGTGTTTCAAAGCTACTAACTATTTTAATTCAACCCTGAAAACAAACTATATTTAAACTTAACTTTTAATGTTTCATATAAAATACAAACTATATTTTTCGGATATTTGAATTGAAAACCAATCGATTCTTAAAACGGTCATGTATCTCATTAAAAAATATTTATTCTTCATTTCTCTGTTCCTGTTATTTATTACAAGTGTAATTGGGCAATCAAAAGAAGATAGTATTTATTCCAAAGAAAATTATTTAAAGAATCGGTTTAAAATGATTCAATTAAATACCAATGATGCTTATGAGTATTTTAAAAAAGGGGCAAAGTATTTTATTGAAAAAGGAGATACTATTAATTATTTGAGGTGTACAACGAACCTATCAGATATTGAAATGCGTCGTGGTAATTTTACAATTGCTTTTGATCTATTGTTTGATGTTCTTCCAATAACCAATCAAATTTCGAATAAAAAATCTTCTATTGAAATTCATAGTCTACTTGGGATTTTATATGGAATTTATGAAAAGGATAGTATAGCCCTTCAACACACAAAAATGGCACACAATCTTTCTGTTCATAATATCAAAACTAAATTAAAAAGTAATGATTCAATAATTTCTAGTTATTTAGATGTTGCAGTTAGATATATTGAAATGAAATCCTATAAAAAAGCATTACAGTATCTTGATTCTTGTTATATAATAAATAATTCTCAAAAGAGATTACATTTTGTTGATGCCCATTATGGTTTTATTTATACTAAGCAAGGAAATTATCCAAAAGCGAAGGAATATTTTACCAATTTAGCACCGTTTTTCGAAAATCGAAAATTGGGTTTTCAGTCTTCCATTTATTATTTTTTGGCTGAATTAAAATCTAAGCTAAAACAAAGTGATAGCGCGATTTACTATTATAAGAAATCTATTAAATCTATTGATTCTTTTCAATCAAATTTAAAACTTAAACCTATTATTCTTGAAAAATTAGCTGATGCATATTTAATAAAAAACAATCATAAACTTGCTTTTTCAAGTCTTAAAGAAGCTAAGGTAATTTCAGATAGTTTGTACAATACTCAAAGTAAACAAAATAAGGTTTTGTTTGAAATTAAGAATAAATACAAGGAAGATTTAATAGAAAAAGAGATTCAAATTGTTGCGCAAAACAATCTAATTGCTTCAAATAATAAAGCTAAGTTTCGGTTAAAATTAATAATTGGAATTTTAATACTTCTCGTAATAATTGGTTTTATTGCTTTTAGACTTATATATAGAATGAAGAGGTTAAAACATCAAAGAAACCTTGAAAAACAAAAAAATGAATCTATTTTAGAAATTAAAAATAAGGAGTTAACTACAAATGCTTTACAACTTATTGAAAAAGAACATGCTGTTATTGAGTTGTTAGATACTTTAAAAATAAATGATCCTGAAAAGTTTAAAGTTTTAAACAGTAAATACAAACATAGTAATAAGAAAATTTGGAATGATTTTCATTTGCGTTTTACGCAAACAAACTCAACATTTTACAAACTCTTAAATGAATTGTATCCTGAATTAACTTCAACAGATTTAAAGCATTGCGCACTAATAAAGTTGAATTTTGATAGTAAAGAAATGTCTCATTTACTTGGAATTTCACTAAACAGTGTACACGTTGCTAGATCAAGAATTCGCAAAAAAATAGGACTTAAACGTAACGAAAGTTTAAGTAATCATTTAAGTAAACTTTAAATATATAATCTAACAAATTCTAGGTAATTGCTCACCAACTAACGGGCTCACAATTCGTTTTCCACCAATTAAACTTTGCATAACTACTTTGTTTGGATGCTCTAAAGTTATTTCACCAATAATTGCTGCATTTTTTCCTTTGGTATCATTTTGCATCAACGCTAAAACTTCATCTTTTATACTTGCATCCACAACGGTTAAAAACACACCTTCGTTAGCAACATACATTGGGTCCAACCCTAACATTTCACAAGCTGCAGCAACTTGTTTTTCTAACGGAATATCAATTTCTCTTAAATCCACACCAACCGAAACATCATTTGCTAGTTCGTGTAAAACAGTTCCTAAACCTCCACGTGTGGGATCTCTAAACAGTTTAATTTTATCACCAAATTCATCCAATAAATCATTCACCAAATAGTTTAAATTAGTTGAATCACTTTCGATTGTAGATTCAAATTCTAACCCTTCACGCTCACTCATAATTGCCATTCCGTGCTGAGCAATAAAACCATTAACCAAAATTGCATCGCCTTCTTTTATATTTTGAACAGAAATATTTGCTTTAGGGTGCATTGCTCCAAAGCCAGTTGTATTGATGAAAATTTTATCTCCTTTCCCTCTTTCAACAACTTTAGTATCTCCGGTAATTATTAAAACACCACTTTCGTCAGCTGCTTTTTTTATAGACTCTACAACTTTCACAAATTCTGAAACTTGCATTCCTTCTTCAACAATAAAAGCCAGAGATAAATATTTTGGAATTGCTCCACACATTGCCACATCATTAACGGTTCCGTGAACAGCTAATTCGCCAATATTTCCGCCTTTAAAAAAGATTGGAGTAATTACAAAACTATCGGTTGAAATTGCCATTTTTCCATCAATTTGTACAATAGAACCATCGTGCTTTTGATCCAAATACGGGTTGCTAAATGTTTTAAATATAATTTTATCTAACAAATCACGCGTTAATTCTCCTCCACTTCCATGTCCTAAATTAATGGTTTCAAAACCTAAATTTTCTATACTCATACTTTAAATTGTATTATTTGAAAAATGATAATAAGCAGCACACGCTCCTTCTGAAGAAACCATTGGTGCGCCCAACGGATTTGATGGCTTACAAGTTTTACCAAACTCACTGCAATCTATTGGTTTTTTAATTCCTCTTAAGATTTCACCAGCAATACATTTCGAATTTTCAGGGACTTTAATATTTCCAATACCAAACTTGGTTTCAGCGTCGTATTTTTTATATGCTTCTTTAATTACATAACCGCTGTTTGGAATTTCACCAATTCCACGCCATTCTCTTGCTCCAACTTCAAAAACAGTTTGAATCACTTTAATTGCTGAAGCATTTCCTTCTTCTTTAACTGCTCTTGCATATTGATTTTCTAATTCTTGTTTACCTTCTTCCAATTGTTTCACGGCCATATATATCCCTTGAACTAAGTCTAACGGCTCAAAACCTGTTATCACTATTGGAATTTTATACTTTTCAACCAACGGAACATATTCTTGAATTCCCATAATGGCACATACATGTCCAGCTCCCAAAAACGCATCGATAGTACACAATTCATCATCTAAAATAGCTTCCATTGCAGGTGGAACCAATACGTGAGAAACTAAAATTGAATAATTTTCAATTCCTTCTTTTTCTGCGTGTAAAACAGAAAGTGCATTTGCCGGAGCGGTAGTTTCAAATCCTACAGCAAAAAAAACGACTTCTTTATCAGGGTTTTCTTTGGCAATTTTAACTGCCTCAATTGGCGAATACAATACTCGCAAATCTCCACCTTCAGCTTTGGCTTCTAACAAGCTTTTTTTACTCCCTGGCACACGAATCATATCCCCAAACGAACAAACAATTACACCTTGTTCTAATAACTCAACAGCTTTATCAATTAAGTTTAATGGAGTTACACAAACCGGACAGCCGGGACCGTGAATCATTCTCACATTTTCTGGTAATAATTCTAAAATTCCATTCTTAACCAAACCGTGCGTTTGCCCACCACAAATCTCCATAACATTCCAAGGTTTTGTGGTAATTTTATGCAATTCATCTAACAACTTTTTAGTTGCTTCGAGGTTTCTATATTCGCTTAAGTACTTCATTTTTTCTTAATTATTATCGTCATTCTGAACTTGATTCAGAATCTCATCAAACTGCTCACCTATTATTATGTGAACCTGAAACAAGTTCAGGTTGACGAAAACTTTACTTTTTAATTTCATTTTATATTCAAATAATACATTAACTGACCAAATGAAATGTTCTCATCATTAGGTGATAATTCTTTATGAAAATACAATTTTATTTCATCAGGTACTAATTCCAATAACATATCTACTAAAGTTGTATTTTGAAAAACTCCACCACTTAACACAATTTTATCGAATCCTTTTTCTTTTGAAAAAACAATTATTGATTTTACCAATGTAAACAAAAAATTAGCTATTATTTGGTCTTTATTTTCTCCTTCTTCTATGTCTTTATAAATATTTTGAATGATTTCTTTTGCTGAAAATCCTTTTAAATTAACTTCACAATACGATTTACAATTCTCTAGATTATAATCCAAAATTGAATTCTCTAACAAAATGGCTGCTTCACCTTCATATGAATTAAAATCGGTTATATTTAATAATGAAGCAACCGCATCAAACAATCTTCCAACCGAAGAAGTTTTTAGTTTGTTTTGAGATTTTAAATAGGTGTAATTTTTAATTTCTGAAGGTGAAAATTTCTCTTCTAAAATAGGTTTCATTTCTTCTGAAGCTAAAGCAAATAATGAAACTCTTGGCTCTTTAGACATTTTATCACCTAACAGCCAATCAAAATACTCAACTTGTCCAATTCGTTCTAATTTTTTGTTTTCATATTCGAAAAATTCTCCACCCCAAATATTAGTATCATCTCCATAACCTGTTCCATCAAAAACAACTCCTAAAACTCTTTCATTCCACAAATTGTATTCTCCTAAAATTGAAACTAAATGAGCTTTATGATGTTGAATTTCAATCAATTTAGCATTGTATTTATAAGCTAATTCTTTTCCGAATTGCGTGCTTTGATACAACGGATGTTTATCTACCAAAATAACTTCAGGTTTTTGCTCGAACAACTGAATGAAACCTTCTGTTGTTTCAGTAAATCGATTGTAAACATCAAAATTGTCGAGATTTCCTAGATACTGACTCACATATAAATTTTCATTCGGGAAAAATGAAATTGCACTTTTCAAATGCGCTCCCATTGCCAATATTTTCTCTTTAGAATTTACAGAAATATTCAAATAATTTGGAGCAAAACCACGTGATCGTCTGAATAAAACTTCTTGATGAAATTTATTACTAAATTTTAATACCGAATCGTCTTGAGGATGTTCAATTTTTAAATTGTGTTGTAAAAAATAATCAGCTACATCTTTTAGTTTTTCTAGTGCTTCAGTGTTTTCAGAAATAATTGGCGAACCGTGCATATTTCCACTAGTTGCAACAATTGGAAAATCTAATTCATTGGCCAATAATTGCAAAATTCCAGTATAAGGCAACATAACACCAATTTGATTTAAATTTGGCGCAACACTTTGCAAAGCAACTTTACCGCTATAATTTTTTAATAAAATAATATTTATTGGCCTTTCTGCTGAAGTTAAAGACTTTATTTGTTTTGCGTTTAAAACAACTTCATTTTTCAATTGTTCTAACGAAGGATATAAAACGGCAAATGGTTTGTTTGGCCTGTTCTTTTTTGCTCTTAATTTTTGAACAACATTTTTATCTTCAGCATTACAACACAGCAAATAACCACTTGTGTTTTTAATCGCAATAATTTTACCTTCTAAAAGTAAATTTGAAATGGTCTTAAATATATTTTCAAAATAAACTTCTTCGCCTAAATTATCAACTAATTTCAGCTGAATCCCACATTTATTACAAGAATTAGTTTGGGAATGAAATCTTCTATTAGCAGGATTTGTATATTCTTCTAAACAATCCTCACACATTGGAAAGTTATCAATACTAGTATTGATTCTTTCAAAAGGAAAAGTTTGTGTAATTGACCAACGCGGGCCACAATTAACACAAGTTGTAAATGCGTAGTCAACTCTTCGGTTTGAAGCGTCCTTTATTTCTTCTACACAATCTTCACATATTGCAAAATCTGGAGTTAGCGGTAAATTTAATTTACCTCCTTTTTCTGAAGGAATAATCTTGAAATCATCAAAATTTTGAAATTCAATTTCATCAATTGAGCTATCTTGAATTTTAGAAACGGGAGGCGGAAAATTGATTAGTTTTTGATAAAACTGCTGAATATTTTTCTCTTCCCCAGAAACAAAAACAACAACACCAATTTCATTATTAGAAACAGTTCCTTTTAATTGAAATTCTATTGCTATTGTATAAACATAAGGACGAAAACCTACACCTTGAACTTGACCAGAAACTAAAATTTTGTAGGTTTTAATCATTTAATTATCAGCTTTCAATTTCAACTTAAATTTACAACTTTTTTAAATAAAAACACTTACATATTCAAAACCTTCTTAAAAAGAAAATTCATTTAACTTTTGTGGTTAAATGAATTTTCTATAATCTTTGGGCTGATAAATATTATTCCATTATTTTATTCGAAATAACCATTAAATTTACACATTTAATCAACACAATATCAAGCAAAACTTAATTTATAATTAGTTTAAATAAGATTAAATTATCTTAATATATTTTATATAAACACCACTATAAATTAGCAAAATAAAAGTGTTTATATATTATAAAAATCCGTAACTTTATACAACTAAATTACTGATATGCACGAACTTTCAATTGCAATGGACATTGTTCGTATTACTGAAAACGAAACTACAAAAGCTAACGCTAATAAAGTAACTAAAATTGAATTAGAAGTTGGTGTTCTTTCAGGTGTTGAAGTAGATTCTTTAGAATTTGTTTGGTCTTCAGCTGTAAAAGATTCAATATTGGAAAAAGCAAATTTAAAAATCCTAAAAATTTCAGGAAAAGGGAAATGTAAAGATTGTAATACAGAATTTGAAATGGAAAACATTTTCGATGTTTGCCCAAAGTGTAGTAGTAATTTTAAAAGTATTTTACAAGGAAAAGAATTAAGGGTTAAAACATTAGAAGTCTTTTAAAAACTTAAAATTATGTGTGGAACTTGCGGATGTGGAACCGACGGAAACGGTCCAACAATTTTAAAACCAGGAGAACATACTCATTCTCATAATCACGATCACGACCATCATCACCACGATGATCATCACCATCATCACGATCATAGTCATGACCATTCTCATGACCACGATCACTCACATAGCCACAAACAACGTGTAATTGAAGTTGAAAAAGATGTACTTCAAAACAACGATATTTTGGCTGCTAGAAATCGCGGTTATTTCGAAGCTAAAAATGTGTTTGCATTAAATTTAGTGAGTTCTCCTGGTAGTGGGAAAACTTCGATTCTAGAAAAAACACTTACTGATTTAAAAGAAGAAATTCCGTTTTATGTTATTGAAGGCGATCAACAAACTTTAAATGATGCTAATAGAATTGATGCTTTAAATATTCCTGTGGTTCAAATTAATACCGGAAAAGGCTGTCATTTAGAAAGCGATATGGTTTATGATGCAGTGAAAAAATTAGAGATGAAAAACGATTCAATTTTAATGATTGAAAACGTAGGGAATCTAGTTTGCCCATCTATGTTTGATTTAGGCGAAAACAAACGTGTTGTAATTATTAGTACTACTGAAGGTGAAGATAAGCCTATTAAGTATCCTGATATGTTTCATACAGCTGATATTTGCATAATTAATAAAATAGATTTACTACCTTATGTAAATATTGATATGGATAAATTGAAGAATTATGCTTTACAAGTAAATCCTAATTTAGCGTTTTTTGAAATTTCTGCAACAAATGGTGATGGAATGGATGCGTGGTATAAATGGTTAAAAGACCAAGTATAAATTTTGCGTTAGCGATTGAAGTGACATCCTTTTTTGAAGTGTAACGAAAAAAAAGATATAACGGAAAGCGCGACCTGAAAGGGAACGCCCAAAACAATATTAAGAGTTATGTGTTTATCAATTCCAGGAAAATTAGTTGAAATAACTAGTGAATTAGATGAGGTTTTTAGAACTGGAAAAGTCTCGTTCGACGGAATATTAAAAGAGGTTAGCTTAACCCTAGTTCCTGAAGCATCTATTGGAGATTATGTATTGGTACATGTAGGTGCTGCAATTTCTACTATTGATGAAGAGGAAGCCAAAAAAACTTTTGAACTTCTCAAACAATTGGATGAACTCCACGAGTTGGAAGATGGAGAGGATAAATAACTATTTTGTGTTTTGTTGTCTTTCTGAATGATTGAAATAACGAATCTTTGCGTGAGATTGCCACATTCCGCTTCGCTACATTCGCAATGACAATTTAATTAATAATCGAAATACCAATTAAATAAGTCGGTTTTTAAACCAAAAGTAATCCAAGTAGAGTTTGAATTGCTAAATGCATTTGTTGGCTCAATCGGGCTAAAACTTCTGTAATTTACGCCTCCAAATAGCTTTAGGTTAATTGATGGATTAATTAAGTAACCTACTTGTAAATCGCCTATAAAAATATTGGCTGTATTTCCTTGTCCAATCTCGTTACCATAGTCTGATAATCGGTTATCATTGTCTGCAAATACGTTTCCTCCATAACTAAAGGTATCTGTTCCATTATTAAAATCGAATCCTTTTTTACCAACTAATAATTTAGCATTTGCATACCAACGATCTTTTGTATAACGGGCAATTCCGATAGCTTCTCTAAAATTTCCGCCCCATAAATGTGCTAATGGTTGATTGTAATGACCAAAATTATAATTTTCTTCATCGTGAGAATAGGTATATGGCTTTACCTGATTGTATTCTCCTTGTAAATAAAGATTTTCAACACCAAATGCATTATAATATTTTGCGCCCAATTGAATACCATATTTATTTGCCCACCAACCTTCACTACTAGTTAATTCTGAAGGTTTTAATTCATCTAACAACAACTGACCGTATAATGAAATGTTTTTACTCCACTTATATTTTCCACTTAAACCAATAAGTGAATTACCTGCTCTAGAACCAGTTGAAAACTCTACAGAATTATAAAAAATTAATGGATTTAAATAATTTACATCAAAACCTCTATCGTTTACATTATCCCAAAGCACAGCTTCAAAAAAGCCTAAATTTAACTTTTTAGTTACATTCCAACTTAAATAATGCATTGCCAAATATTTTGTTTTATGTGCTCCATCTACAACTAATTCAGGTCGCACATCTTGTAGAGACATCCAAATATTAGTGTAATTGAATTTCCAAAACTTGGTTGTCATTTTAAAATATGTGTATGGAGAAGCTGCATCTGACAAGAATAATGATCTATAACCATCTCCTATAAAATTTTTACCGTAACCTAAATTAAAATTGAAATGTTTACTTGGCGAATATGAAACATAAGCATCAGAAACTGGATAATCATAAGCATCGGTATAAATATCTTTTGCTGTTCCACGTCCTGGAATTATGGCTGGATTTCCTCCATCTGGCCTAATAGATTCTGCATAATTATTTACATAGTTTGCAAATCGTCCTTGACTTTCGAAAAAGCTTGCTGAAAAGTTTACGTTTTTTGCAATTCCTCCATTTATATGAACCGAACGCGTGTTGTTAAACGTATTAACATCTTCACTATCTCTACCTGCTTGCACATCAATTCCTGCATCTACAGTAAACCAAAAATCGTTTCCTTGCACATTTACCAAATGCTCATTCCATAATTTTCTACCAAACCAAGACTGTTTATCTTTTATAAATTTAGATTTAGCTTCAGTTAAATTATAATACTTATTTATCTCTTCGTAAACATAAGGTTTAACCGAAGTATGTGAGTTATCAGCCTGATCTAAATACCTATCGTAAACAGAGTACTCGGCGTGAGTAAATGGAATAGAAAGTTTACTTGTATGTTCTGGAAACAATAGTTTTTTTGAAGCATCAACCAATTTAACTTCATCTTCTAACTTAATAGATTCTTTTTTCTTTTCAACTGTAACAATTACTTCATCTTTTTCTGAAGCAACAAAAGGCTCAACTTCTGTTAAAGGAATTTTTAACGGAAATACAAATTGCATTTCAACTGGATGGTTATTAAAACTTGCTGGTTTTATGGTTGGAAAATTTTCAAATACTCTTTCAACTTCCTGCTTCAACTCTTTATAAGGAGAATTAACATACAACGATTTGAATTTTCCATTGGCAGTTACCAAAAAAACAATGTTTATTGTATCAGAAAAACCTTCGTCTTTTAATTGTTGTGGAATATTAATTTTGTTTGTAACTAGTTGCTTAACTTGATTATTAAAACAAGCTTCCAAATCAGAAATCTGAACTTCTTCACATTCATTAAAAACGGGATGTTTTTCGACTTGCGCAACTAATGAAATTGAAAACACCAACATTAAAAGCGTAAAAAGACCTTTTTTCATAAACTAGCTAATTTTGGAAACCTGATTGTTTTTTAATTGGTATTTATCTTGGCTTTCTTTGCAAACAGCAATTCCTTCTTTATTAAACTCTAAACGATGCCCAAACTCACTAATCCAACCTATTTGTTTTGACGGATTTCCAACAACTAATGCATACGGTTTAATTTCTTTCGTAACAACAGCTCCAGCACCAATAAAAGCATATTCACCAATATTATTACCACAAACTATAGTTGCATTTGCGCCAATACTCGCGCCTTTTTTTACAACTGTTTGCAAATATTCATCTCTACGAATAACCGCGCTACGCGGATTTATTACATTGGTAAACACCATTGAAGGGCCTAGAAAAACATCGTCCTCGCAAATTACACCTGTATAAATTGATACGTTATTTTGCACTTTTACATTTTTACCCAAAATTACATTTGGAGAAACCACCACATTTTGACCAATATTACATTGTTCGCCAATAGTACAATTAGGCATAATGTGAGAAAAATGCCAAATTTTAGTTCCGTTTCCAATTTCACAACCATCATCTATAACGGCTGTTTCGTGTGCAAAAAAAGTATCCATAATTTAATATTCGCTATCCGAAGTTTTACCGTCTGCAATAACTTTAGCCGATGATGTACCAATACGTGTTACACCCATTTCTACCATTTTTACAGCATCTTCATAACTTCTAACTCCACCTGCAGCTTTTGCAGCTAATGGTTTTGAATTTTCTACAATTAATTCCATCCCTTCAAAAGTAGCTCCATTTGGTTTTCCTTCTTCAGTTTTAAAGAATCCTGTTGAAGATTTTACAAAAACTTTCTCTGCATTTTCTTCTCCAAAATTATCTAAAACAACGTCACGTATTAATTGAGACAATCCAACAATTTCTTCATTTGTTAAAGCTGCAATTTCAATAATCCATTTTACAAGCTTGTTATTATCTAAACCAATTTTAGTTCCTTTAAAAACTTCTGCTTTTACTAAATTGATTTTTCCTTCTTTAAAAGCTTCGTAATTAACAACATAATCTAATTCATCTACATCTCTATCAATTGCAATTTGCGCTTCTTTTAGTTTTTCTTCTGTAGAATATGTTCCTTCATGAAATCCAATTACTGTACCTATAACAACCTCAGAATTGGCTTTTTTAATCATTTCTCTAGCCAATTCAATAAATTCTGAACGAATCATGACCAATTTGAAATTATTTTCAATTGCTTCGTTTATTAAATCTATAACGTTTTGTTTTGTTGCTTCTTCTGAAATATTAGCTTGCTCAGCTTTTTTTAAATATGTTGAATCTAAATATTGACCTATTTCCATTTCGGATTTTCTTTAAAATTTAATAAGCAAATATAAGTTATTCTTATGCATAAACATAAAAAATCCCGCTATTGCGGGATTCTCTATTTAAAATTTAATTTTATTCCACTTTAAACACAATTGGCAATCCATATTTTACACCAACAGCCTTTCCTCGTTGTCTACCAGGAGCCATTGTTGGCAGTAATTTAATTACTCGAACAGCCTCTTCTTTAAGTTTTTTATGTGGTGCTCTTGCCATAATATTTGTAATATTTCCGTTATGGTCTATTTTAAACATTACATATATTCTTTGAATACTTCCACTTTGTAAACCTAGTTCTGTTGCCATATTTACGTTAAATCTTTTTGATACAAATTTTGAAATTCTATCAGAAAAGCAAGCTCTTAATTGTTTATTATTTCCGGTGCATCCAGGAAATACTGGAACATTTTCAATAATAACAAATGGTACATCTTCAACAATTACTTCTTCTTCTTCTACCTCAACAATATTATTAGTAGTTTCTTTTACAATAATAGCATCAGATTCGTCAGTTTCAGTAGATTCTATTATGGTTTCAACAACATCAACCTCATCATCTACCTTTACTATTTTATCAGGAATTACAACTTTCGATTGCTTATTTACTTCAACTTCAACAGGTTTTATATCTACTATTTGCTCATCTTCTTCAAGAGTAACAAAAGTCCCAGTTAATTCTTTCACTGGTTTTTGATACGATTTGTAAGTCATAAACTCGTACACCAAAAAAAGTGATAAAACCAAGCCTAATTGGATCAATATTTTACTATAATTCTCTAAAGTTGCATCTGGATATTTTTTAATTTCCATTTTCAAACGTTTTAAGTTAAACACGAAAACGAATATAAACTACCCGCGTAGCTAATTTTATATAATGTTTGATGCTAGATACAAGATGTATAAAACATCTTACAAGATTAAGTTCCTACTAAAGTTACGAATTAAAGTTATAAAAACCAATGTGTTAATCTATTTTTTATTGAATTTGAAATGTAATTGGAATTGAATATTTCACTCCAACGGCTACTTTACGTTGCATACCTGGTTTCATTTTTGGCAACAACCTAATAACTCTTATAGCTTCTTCTTGAAGTTTTTTATGTGGTGCTCTTGCTTTAATATCTACTATGTTTCCATTTTTATCTATTTTAAACATAGTAAAAATACGCTGTACTCCAGGACTTAAACCTAACTCATTAGCCAATTCTCCATTAAACTTCTTATTGATAAACTTGTTCATTTTTTTATTAAAACAATCTCTTTTTTCTTTATTTGTATTACCTACACAACCAGGAAAAACAGGAACATCTTCAATTAGAGTAAAAGGAACATCTTCAATTATAGGATCTTCTATAATAGGAGTATTTTCAAATACTGGCTCTGTTACAGGAGCATCAATATCTATAATTTTAAAGTCAGTTTCTTCAATAACTTCATCATCTTTCTTTTGGTCTAACTTGGAAAGGTCTACCACAGGTTTTACTTCTTTAGGCTTTGGTGGTTCTTCTAAAATGTAATCGATTTGTTTGGTATCATCCTCTACTATAGTCCTTCCAGTGTCGTTATACGCAACAATATCTTTAGCGTATGTTTTGCTTTGAATTAAGAAGTAAGTAATGGCTAATGATAAAACTAAGCCTAATTGTACGAATAATTTAGAGTAATTCTCTAAATTTGCTTTTGGGTGCTTTTTTAATCTCATAATATTTAAGTTTAATGTATCCATTTTTAAAGAATGCCATGTAATTATTTATTTTGAGTGGAATTGAAATTTAAATTATAGCATATTTAAAAATCGGATATTTGTTAATATTATGTTAATATCAAAGAGCATGCCAAAAAAAAGCTCAACCGTATGGTTGAGCTTTTAATTTATATAAATATGTGTTTTACACTATTCTACTTTAAAGGCAATTGGTAAACTATATTTTACACCAACTGGTCTACCACGTTGTTTACCTGGCTTCATTTTAGGTAATAATTTTACTACTCTAATTGCTTCTGCCTGTAATTTTTTGTGTGGTGCACGAGCTTGAACTCCTGTAATGCTTCCTGTTTTGTCAATTTTAAACATAACAAAAATACGTTTTACACCTGGAGCTAAACCTAAATCAGACGCTAATTCTGAATTAAATTTTCTATTTACGTGCTTTGTAATTTTTTCTTGTAAACACTGCTTCAACTTAGCTTTGCTTCCTTTACAACCTGGATATACAGGAACATCTTCAATAATTGCAAATGGTACATCTTCAATTACTTCTTCTTCTTCCTCTACTTCAATAATTTCTTCAACCTCAACAGCTTCTTCTTCATCTGTTTCAGTAGATTCAATTACAGTCTCCTCAACTTCCTCTTCATCTTCAACAACTTCAATTTTATCTGGAGTTGGTGGTGGTGGAGTTTTTTGCTCTGGAGGTTTTACTTGCTCAATCTCAACAACTTGTTCTTCATCTTCCATATTCAAAACTACAGGACCTAAATCGTCAATTACTCTATCGTAGGTCTTTTTTTCAATTGCTAAGTACACAATTAGTAGTGCTAACACTAAACCTAATTGCATAAACAATTTGCTATAGTTTTCTAGGTTTGCTTTTGGATTCTTCTTGATTTGCATCTCTTTAATTTTTAACGTGTGCTAATTTAATAATTTTAATACAACTTTTACAACTAAATTTATTTTAATTACGTTGATATTTTACAAAAACCTTCATAAAAACAAGAACTGCGGTAATTATTCCTACAGAATTTGCTAAAATATCTAAATAATCTGCTTGTCTATAAGCTGTTAAGGCTCCTTGTAAAGCCTCAATAACTATGCCATAGATTAAAACACTAAAAGCAACAAAAACTACTTTTTTACGTAAATTAGAATGATTTTTAATAACCAACAACCAATTTAATGTTAAAATAGCATAAGCGCCAAAATGAACTAGCTTATCTGAATTAGTAACATTTATTTTTATAGAGCTTTGAATTGAAATTAAACTTCCAACTGTTATTGCTGCTGTTATTAAAATTGCTGTTATTAAAAATAGTTTACGCACCTATTAGTTCTTGATATGCTTCTGCAGATAATAAACCTTCAATTTCTGAAACATTTGAAATAGAAATTTTAATCATCCAACCATCACCGTAAGGATCTGTATTTACTTTTTCTGGCTCATCTTCTAGCACTTCATTTAATTCTGTTACTTCACCAGACAATGGCATAAACAAGTCTGAAACTGTTTTTACAGCTTCTACTGATCCAAACACTTCATCTTTTTCTACTGTTTCATCTACAGTATCAACATCTACATAAACAATATCTCCAAGTTCTTTTTGTGCAAAATCTGTAATACCTACAGTAGCAATTTCGCCTTCAATTTTAATCCACTCGTGATCTTTTGTGTATTTTAATTCAGATGGTATATTCATTTTTCTATTTTTATTTATGTTAATTTAATTTCCTAAAATGTATCTAACACTTAACCCAGAGCTAATTGATTGTCTTGGAAAAGTTGTTGAAATTGCATATTGCGATGAACTTTGATCGAAATAAAATGATGCTGTTAAATTTCTGCTCAAGGCATAATCTGCAAAGAATTTTAATGATAATAATCGTTGACCTCCAGTTACTTGATCATTATCTTCATCAATTGCTCTTATAATGGTTTCATTATCTCTTAAAGATAAATCGGCTCTAAGGTTTAAATCTCCTTTAATTTTAGTCTTTTTACCTCCAAAATTAAAGCTCATAGGTAAATCTTTAATTCTATACCCTAATCCAACAACATACTCGGTTCCTTTAACTTGGGTAATGGTATTATTATTAAAATTTAATGTTAAACCTCTATCTGTATTTATTCTTCCACTAAATGAAACTGAGTTTTTCATTTTTACATCCACCTTAATTAATGGTGAAAATTCTTCAACTAAGTTAACATTGGTAAACAAGGTTTCATTAAAGTAGTTACCTGCAATATCCGTATTATTAATATTGTTAGCATCGAACTCTAAATTATTAGTAAAATTAGTAATAGAATATAACGAGTTATAACTATGAGATATTGAAAAACTTCTAAAGCGTTTTTTAAACCACTTTAGTTTCATAAAACCTTTATAATCTAATTGCCATCCTGGAATTGGAATATTTCTAAACGCATCTAATTTTACACCTGAAGCTTCTTTTCCTGTATAGGCAGCTAAAAACGCAGGTAACATTACTTGTTGGCTAGTTAATCCATAACCTGATATATCTTGATTTTTACTTTGAGCCAGTCGCTGTGCAATAATAGCTCTATTTGCTTTAAACTCTTCAAAATTAGCATCTACATCTTTAAAAGAACTACCCAACATATTGTAGCTAATACTAAAGTTACCATATTCCGAAACAGGCGAATCTTCAATTAAACTATTGTTAACAACATCCATTTGCTGAGATGTGTTTTTTGTGTATGTTTTATTACCTCTAAATTGAATATCGAGGTTTTTAATTGGCTCTACAGTAATATTTACATCAAACTTATTTAAATGTGTTCTGCTATACGTTCTGTTATAATAAGCATCATCTTCAGTTCTAGATAACAACCAACCGTTTTCAATAGCTTTTTGTCTAATATCTACCTGACTACCAAAAACGAATCCTAAACTTGGTGCTAAACTACCATTGTAAGAATCTCTACCTAAAAACCCTATTTCTGGAACATAACCTGGTAAATAAGTACCATTGTTTTCGCTATAATTAAATCTTGCTTTTTTAATTGAAGTTAGCAAGCCATAAAATGTTTGGCCAATTTTACCTCCTAAAGTTTTAGGTTTCTTTTTAACGCTACTCCTTCTCATTGCTGGCAATGCTGTACCTGCTTTAGATGCAACCTTAGATGCTTTAGATTTTTTAGTAAATAATTTATCTAACCCTATATTTTTATAGAACTTATTAAAATCTACATCGGCTCCCCAAGTATGTGTATTTGCATTTTGTATAACATTCCCAACCTGATCTACATATGATTGTGATGCTGCTTGCCAGTCAAAATCTGCTGTATATGCATAATCGGCTTTAATAAAATTAATCAATGGTAATTTATCTAAAGGTAATTTATAAGTACCGTTTAAAGATTGGTGATAATGGTCTGGTCTTCCAATAGAGAAAAATCTTTCAAAAATATCTACTTCTTCTCCTTCGAAGTTATCATATACATAGTTATTACTTGCTCTAAAATTGAATTGTAACGATTTTGTAAGGTTATATCCAATATTATAGTCCCAATCAAATAAATAATTACGCTGCTCTAATGTTGGTAAACTTGGTAAATCTGCCACTAAACTTCTTGATAATTGCTCCGAATAACTTCTATAAATATTTGAATTTACTGAAATTGTAGATGGTAACAAGTTTACATTAAAATCTTTTATAAACTTTAAATACTTTTTATCTAGAATTTTTAAATTTTTAAAAGGTTCAATTGTTTTAGCCTCAAAACTATGATTGTAATTTGCCGAAGCTCTCATATTTTGCTCTAAATCCTTTTGAACATTATAATCTTTGTGGAAGTTCTCATTATAAGCTCCAGAAACAGATAAATTTTCTACAGAATAAAAACGTTGCTTACTTGTACTTTCTGGATTACGTTGCTTTCTAACATTAATTAAGCTAATACTTCTTCTTTTTGTATAATCTCTGGCATTTTTACTATTTGGATTAATATCTTTAGCTTCGTCAAACAAAACATCTTGATATTGTGGATCGTATTTAGGGTCAGCAACTGCTTCAGAAATACTATAATTTAATGGTAGCTCAACACCCCATTTTTTAGGTAATAATTGTCCTAAATTTACATTGGTTACTAAATCGTACGATTTTGTATCTTCTTGGCTACGCTCATTTACACGCTGCTCAATACCTCCAAAACCTTGCGTTTCCATTCTTCCTGTTACAGAAACATCTGCAAAATCGGCAAAATTTGCATCGGCACTAACAACTGCAGCCCAACCACCTTCATTATCAAATTCTGCAACACGCATTTCATTAAACCAAATTTCTGCACTTTGAGGTGTAGCTGAAACATTTTTTACACCTAACATTATTGTTTTAATGTTCGATAAATTAGGACTACCTTTTACTCTAATATCATAACCTTCCAAACCTTCAATTGGAGAAGGCATTCCTTCGGCAGGATATAAAACGTTAGATACTTCACCGTCATTAAAACGTAACAGTTTTAATTTACCTAAATTTTCTAAAAGTACATCTAAATTATTGTCTGTAGGCCATACTTCATCTCTAGCCGTAACACCATAATCAGATATATTTAATAGTTTTTCTAATTGATAGAAGTTATCATCTAAATCACTACCAATTCTAACTATTGCTTTTAATTCACCATCTTGAACTTGAGATTTTGTTTGAATTCCTTCGGCATGTAAAAACAATTTTAAATGTTTATACATGTTTAAATCTACGCTTACATTTTTATAAATTCCTCTAATTTCGTTTTCTTCTAAATCCGAAACTTTTAAAGATAAACTTTGCTCGTTTTGTTGCTGAAGTGTTGTACTTCCTCTTAAAACTTCTCGTTCAATTCCAGGAGGTAAAACGTAATTAATTGGAATTCTATCTTCGTTTTCTTGAATATTAACTACTCCTACTTCAAAATTTTGCAAATCTGCATTTGATAAATCTTGTGATGGATTAATAGCCTCATCTAATGTTTTTGTATAACGTCTCCAATCTCCACGTACTAATTGTAGTTCTCCAAAACGTAATACAACCGGCATTTTAAATTTGGTTAAAAACATACGCATAAAACGTATAGAATTATAACCAGTAATACCATTTATTGTTTCATCTGGTGTTGCAATCTGAATTCTAAATTGTAACCATCTGTATTTTTTTTCACTTCCATCTTCTAACTCAACATCTACATATTTTTCATCAACAATATGATTTTGTCCAACAACTAAATCATTTTTATTCATAGAAACTTTATACTGATAATAACTTTCAACAGAATTCATTGTTTGATCCTTGTTTATATCCTCAGTATCTGGGTATGTTGTTGCAGAAGTTGGGTAACTTTCTGTAGATAAATTATTGGTTGGCGAGTTTCCTTGTGTATTATTGTATTTCTTATATCTTGTTAAAATTGAAGCATCTGTATTATCATATTCTGAACTTCTATAATAACTATAATTATCGTTTGATGGATCTGCTCCAAAACCACTACCAAATTTTGCCAACTCACCTTCATCATCTAAACCATCAAAACCAACATCTTGATTTTTACGTTCGCTATCACTATCGCTAAAAGCATACAATAAAGATTGGTTTGTAGGAATTCTACCCCAAGTTGTATCTTCAAAATTAGTATCTAACGCATCTACTGGCAATCCGTTTTCATACATTTTTCTACCATCTTTCAATACATCTTCAGATATATTACCTAGGTTAAAATATAAATCACCAACTTGGTTTAAAATATTACTTGGATCAACTCCTGCTGGTAAACCTTCTTCATTTGTAATTGAATAATGCTCGTAAGGATCCATTAACCAAAACTGAATATACTCAACATTAGATTGCTCAAAGTTTGTTGTATTTAACGCTCTAGTAATACCTCCCCAACGTTCTTCTGGATCTGTAAATTTACCATCTGCACCAACATTACTTTCATCAAAATTATAACTTCCTCTTTCATTTGGAAAGTAAGCTAAATCAAAAGTTCTAACAATGGTAGATTGTGTTAAATCTAATTCTTGTTCAGGGAACAATTCTTCATATCTTACTCTTCTTACCTCAGCTCTAGATAACTCATCATTATCTATATTATCTGGTTTTGTTGAACTACCACCATAAAATAAAGGATCAATTATATACCACGAAAGCTTTGCTCTTTTATAACCGTATGATAAATCTGTAGCGTTACCATTAAAGTTAAAATTATCTTGGTATTGTGGCGTACTTGCCAAATGCCATTGCTGAATTGACTTTATTTCTAAAGGTATTTGAGAACCTTCAAAATCATCTACATATGAAGTTGCTTCTCCATCCTGTTCAATTCTTTTTGGCGAACCAGGTTTTAAGTATGCAAAATCTCCTCTAATAGAAAAGTTTGAAATTGCATCGGTATCTATATTTGGTAATTTATTAACCAGTTTTGTTAAAAAAGGCACTTCGTTACCATAACTTGCGTTTAAACCAAAAATAGTATTATTAATTGGTTCTTGACCAAAAACAGCTTTTTGAGTTATTGGCTTTTCATTTAAATTTAAAAATGTAGCACCAGCAACAAATTTATCAGAAAACTTATGTTCTATATCAACACCTAAAAAACGTTTTGTTTGAAGATTAAATGCGGCATTATTTTCTACTGAAACTTCAATTGGTGCATTAGAAGCCTCTAAACTAGGGTTTACAATTTGTACTCTACCCATTTGGTAATCTACAACAAAATCTACTCCTTCAACTAGTTCTCGACCTCCTGTAGTAACTCTAACCGAACCTTGAGGCACATTAAAAGCTCCTAGAGGAATTCCGTTTGAACTTTCAGACTTATGGTAACCTTTAATTAAATATTTATCTTTATTTTGATAACTGTTTTTAGCTTCAACTTGGGTAAGATCATATAGCTCGTTAAAAATATATGTTGCATCTTCAGTATTGGTCAGTTTAGTTCCTAGTGCAGCTCCAAAAGGTCGTACTGTTGGAAATATTATATACCCATTTTCTGAATTTACCGTTGAACCTTCAACATAATCAAAATAACCATCACCCTCTGGTGTTTCAAACTGATTTTGGTCTAACCTATCTACATTTAATAAGTTTAATATTGTTTTATCACTAAACCCCGTAGTTTGCGCATTTTGTAAGGTATTAATTGCTACCCCAGTTTCATCGTCTCTATACAACAATTCCAATCTAAAACCATCAGAATTCATTCTATATGTTTGCAGCGAGTATACGTTTTTCATCATTAAATCCCACATTGGAGTTTCTGTACTAATGATTTCACTACGCAATAATTTTACAACAATATTTTCTGGAGCAATAATACCATCACTCGTAAATTCTCCAACTCTATAAACTTGAGATTCTCCATTAACCGTATATTCAAAAGAAACCGCTAACACATCAGAATCTGTTAATCTTCTATTTAAAGATATAAATCCTAATTGCCTGTGAATTGTAAATTCATCTGGGCGCAATTTAATAGCGTTTTCTAGTACAGAATAATCTCTACCTTGCTGCATAGAATAAGGTGCAACTCCATCACTTACTGTAGATATACTTCTTACAGGATTTGTTGTTGTTAAAATATCTGAAATATTATTAGCTGTATTTGAAGGTAAAAGCTCTCCACCTACCGGAATAACATTTGCAGGTCCAATATTAGTTGCATCTGCTTCACCTAAATCGGCAAGTGCTACAATATTTCTAATATCTACAGTTGTTGCATTTCTGTTGGTAACCCAAACTTCAACTTTTGTAATATTTACAGTACTATTAATTAACGGGTACTGTAACATTGCTGTGTTATAATTATCTTTAAAGTATTGAGATAAAAAGAAGTGACGATTTGCATCATAATCCGAAGCTTGCATTTCGAATTCTTGAATTGTAGAACCTCCTTCCGCTGAAACGGAACGAGTTTGTGATTTTTGTTCTGCAAACACTCCTGTAACCGTTGTATTACCAAACTTTAATTGTGTTTTAACACCAAATAAGCTTTGAGCACCTACAATTAAAGAGTTTTTTAGAGGCATACTAACATTACCAACTTCAACTTTCTGTAAAATATCATCTTCAGTTGGCGTAAATTCTAATTTAATTTGATTTTGAAAGTTGAATGTTGATTGCGTATCGTACTGCGCACCAACTTTTAAACGAGTACCAACTTTTGCTTGAATACTTGCACTTATTTCTTGATCAAAATCAAATGTAAAACTACTTCTATTTCTTTCGGAAAGTTGAGGGTTATCTACCTTTTGGTACAAAGCACCCATTTTAACTAATACAGAACCTGAAGGGTTAACTTCAATAGTATTACCACCAAATATAGATTCGAAAAAGTTAGAATTTACATAATACGTAGGTAATAAATCTTTTTGAGCATCCGCTGCTCCTTTCTTTTTACTGTTTGTTGCGCTAATTTTTTTCTTATAATAACCCAACATATCTTTTTTAAGCTTATACTCTTTATAGTCTTCTTGCGACATGTAAATTGGACGCCTAATTGAGTAATCACCAATTTTTTCAACAATTACATATTGTTTTAAATCGGTATCGTATATTATTTCTGATTTTGAAGGGTCTGATAAAAACAAACTTCCAACATCATTCCTTTTAAAAGGGTATTTTAAAGAATCTACTTTTTTTATTACTTCAGTAGAATCAGCTTTTTTACCTGGAGGAGTTCCTGGCGGAGGTGGAGCTTGCGCATTTAGCTGCGAGACAGCTAAACTTAAAAATAACACTAAAAAATATAAATTAACTATCTTTTTCTTTTTCAAACCTTATAAATTTTTAAGAGCCCTTTTTATTAAAAGTTCAACACTCATTGAAAAATCTTCTAATAAAATTTTATCTAAAACTTTTTCGCATTGTTTTTTGTTGAAACCTAAGACTTCTAATGCAATTAACGCTTCATTTTTGTTGGTATTGCTCTCTGTAGTAGAAATTTCGTCTACAGCAAAGCTTTTTAAAATCTTATCTTTTAAATCTATAAGTACTCTTTGAGCCGTTTTAGCCCCAATTCCTTTCACAGATTGAATTACACCAACATTTCCAGATGCGATTGCTTGTTGAATTTCATCGGTTGTCATAGAAGATAACATAGTACGTGCAATACTAGGCCCAACACCTGAAACAGATATTAAAAGCCTGAATATTTCGCGTTCAACACTATCAATAAATCCAAACAATGTATGCGAATCTTCTTTTACAGCAAGATGCGTGTACAAAAACACAGCTTCAGAATCTGGGATTTTAGAATAAGTATTTAATGAAATGTGTAACATATAACCCAGACCTGACGCTGCTTCAACAACAACATAGGTAGGGTTTTTTTCGACTAATTTTCCTTTAATATGAGTGATCATTTTTACCTTGGACTATTAACATCCAAATGTAGTAAAATAATCTTTATTATTTTTCGCATTTTCTTGAGCATCTATAACAGCTACACAAACCATATTTACAATCTCATCTACACTTGAACCCAACTGTAAAATTTGAACAGGTTTTTTTAATCCCATAGCTATTGGACCAATAATATCTGTTTTATTTAAACTTTTAATTAATTTATGGCTAATATTAGATGCGTTTAAGTTTGGAAAAATTAAGCCATTTACTTTTTTACCATGAATTTTTGTAAACGGAAATGTTTCACCACGCATAGTTCTACTCAATGCAAAATCTGCTTGAATTTCTCCATCAATATTAATTTCTGGAAAACATTCATGAATTTTCTTTATTGCTAAGGCTCCTTTGTTCGCCGATTTTGATTTTGCCGAACCAAAGTTAGAATACGAAAGCATGGCTAAAACAGGATCAATTCCAAATAATTTAATTAATCTATGTGTCATTCTTGAAATCATTACTAATTCATCTGCATTTGGATTAATATTAAACGCAGTATCAGCAAAAAACATAGGGCCTCTATCTGTAATTAAAATACTAGTTGCCGCAACACGCTCTACACCTTCTTCCATTCCAATAAGCTCAATAATAGGTTTTGCAACTGTTGGAAAACTTCTAGAATAACCAGAAACTAAAGAATCTGCCTCACCTTCGTTTACCATCATTGCAGCAAAATAGTTACGCTCACGCATCCATTTTTGAGCATCTAATAAAGTAATTCCATTACGGTTATGTTTTTTAAAATAAATTTGAGCAAATTTATTTCGCCTTACTTTTTCTTCATCAGATTTTGGATCAATAATTTGCAAATCAGCTTCAAAATTTAATTCGCTCATTAACTCTTTAATAACCTCCTTATTTCCTAAAAGAATAGGTTTTGCAATACCATCATCATATACAATTTGAGCTGCCTTCAACACATTTAAATGATCAGCTTCGGCAAATATTACAGATTTAGGATTTGCCTTTGCTCTTGAAGTTAACACACGCATTAATTTACTACCTGCACCTAATCTTTCTGCTAATTCTTCTTTATATACATCCCAATCTGTAATTGGCATTTTTGCAACTCCAGATTCCATTGCAGCTTTTGCAACTGCAGGAGGAACTTCAGTAATTAACCGCGTATCAAATGGTTTGGGAATAATATATTCTCTACCGTATTGAATGTTTTTTTCACCATAGGTTATATTTACCTGCTCAGGCACAGACTCTTTCGTTAAATTTGCTAAAGCATGCACCGCAGCCATTTTCATTTCTTCGTTAATTATAGTTGCTCTCACATCTAAAGCTCCTCTAAAAATAAATGGAAAACCAAGTACATTATTCACTTGGTTAGGATGATCTGAGCGACCTGTAGCCATAATTACATCTTTTCTTGTTTTTACTGCTAAGTCGTAACCAATTTCTGGATTTGGATTTGCCATTGCAAATACAATTGGATCGTTTGCCATAGTTAACAACATTTCTGGTGTAAACACATCGGCAATTGAAAGCCCTATAAAAACATCGGCATTATTTACTGCTTCATTTAGTGTATAAATATTTCTATCTGTAGCAAATTGGGCTTTTTGAGGAGATAGATTTTCAATATCTTTTCTAATTACACCTTTACTGTCGCACATAACAACGTTTTCAATTTTAGCACCTAATGCTAAATACAATTTAGTACAAGAAACCGCTGCTGCTCCGGCACCATTTACTACAATTTTTATTTCTGAAATCTTTTTCCCTGCAATTTCTACTGCATTTTTCAATGCTGCTGCAGAAATTATTGCGGTACCATGTTGATCATCGTGCATTACAGGAATATCCAATTCCTCTTTTAATCTTCGCTCAATTTCAAAAGCTTCAGGAGCTTTAATATCTTCTAAATTTATACCTCCAAAAGTTGGTGATATATTTTTTACTGTTTCAATAAATTTATCTACATCTTTAGTGTCAACTTCAATATCAAACACATCAATATCTGCAAATATTTTAAAAAGTAATCCTTTACCTTCCATAACAGGCTTCCCTGCTAAAGCTCCAATATCTCCTAAACCTAAAACAGCAGTACCATTAGAAATAACCGCTACTAAATTACCTTTTGCAGTATATTTGTATGCATCATCTTCATTTTCTTCAATAGCCAAACAAGGCTCTGCTACACCTGGAGAATATGCTAAAGACAAATCTTTTTGAGTTGCATATTTTTTAGTTGGCACTACTTGTATTTTTCCTGGTGTTGGGTATTGATGGTAGCGTAAAGCTTCGCTCTTTTTTTTGGACTTACTCATAATAATATTAGGTTTACACTAACAAATTTATCAATAAATCAATAATACAATGTGTAATTCTACTTTTTTATTACGAAAACGAAATAATAGTTACACAACCTCTAATTAAACACAAAAAACATTACGAGTCTTCTATTTTAAAAATGAAATATTACGCTGTAAACCAACAAATTTAGTTCTTTTTACTGCAGATTTTTTAAATACTTTTTTAAACACATCTTCCGTAATCTCTTCCCAATCATTTTTTGTCATAGATAATAAATCTGGATGTGGTTTAAATTTTTTTTCGGAATGTGGTGTTGAGAATCTATTCCACGGACAAACATCTTGGCAAATATCACAGCCAAACATCCAATTTTCAAATTTCCCTTTTACTGAAGAAGGAATTTCATCTTTTAATTCAATAGTAAAGTATGAAATACATTTAGAACCATCTACGGTATTGTTTGGTAAAATAGCTTCTGTAGGGCAAGCATCTATACATTTTGTGCAATTACCACAATGGTCTGTTTTAAAAGGAGTGTCTGTTTCTAATTCTAGATCTAAAATTAATTCAGCCAAAAAGAAAAAAGACCCTTTATTTTTTTGAATTAATAAGGAATGTTTTCCTATCCAACCTAAACCGCTTTTTTGAGCCCAAGCTCTTTCCATAACTGGAGCCGAATCTACAAATGCTCTTCCGTTTACTTCACCTATTTCATTTTGAATAAAAAAAGCAAGTTCATTTAGTTTCGCTTTAATAATTTGATGATAATCTTCACCATAGGCATATTTAGCAACTTTAAAGGTTTCTTTATTTTGAATTTCTTCAGGAAAATAATTAAACGATAAACTTATTACAGATTTTGCACCTTCTACCAACAGACGTGGATCCAATCGCTTATCGAAATGATTTTCCATGTATTTCATTTCCCCATGAAAACCATTCTTTAACCATTGCTCTAAATTAGAAGCTTCTTCTTCTAAAAACTCAGCTTTAGCTACGCCACAAGATTCAAAGCCCAATCGCTTTGCTTCTTGTTTAATTAATACCGAATATGATTCTTTAGCAGCTTTCAACTCGCTACAAATCTAAAAAAACCTTTTAATTGTTTACCTTTTCTGTACCTCAATTCTAATAATTGTTAACTAAATTGTTACATTCTATCTACATTCAAGATATAAAAATTGTTCTGTAATAGACAAAATAGTATTAAAACTCTTCAGCATAGTAAAGTAATTTTGGAGTATAATCTTTAACCAAAAACATGTATAATTAATGTTAAACAGTAAAAAATTAACCATTAAAGAAAAATTAGGGTATGCTTTGGGCGATACCGCAGCAAACATTGCTTGGAGAACCATTGGTCCTTTTTTACCCATTTTTTATACAGATGTTTTTGGTTTGGGAACTGCAGCTGTAGCTACCTTACTTTTGGTTATTAGACTTGGAGATGGTATTACCGATTTAATTATGGGTACCATTGCAGATAGAACAAAAACTAAATGGGGAAAATTTAGACCTTGGTTATTATGGACAGCCTTGCCTTTTGGAATTGCACTTATTTTACAATTTACAACTCCTAATTTAGGCTTAACAGGTAAAATTATTTGGGCGTACGCAACTTCTATATTTTATATTTTAGTTTACACGGCTAATAATGTTCCTTATTCCGCATTAATGGGTGTTATGACTTCAGATCTAAAAGAACGTACTGAACTTTCTTCATATCGATTTTTTGGAGCCTATTTTGGAGGTATAATTGCTACTGTTGGAGTTATTGCTCTTGTTGATTATTTAGGAAATGGTAATGCAAACATTGGTTACCAATATACTATGTATGTACTTGCATTTATTCTTGCATCGTTTTCATTAATAACATTTTTAACAACTAGAGAAAGAGTACCTGATATTAGCGGGAACACTTCAAACATAAAAGACGATTTAAAGGATTTAATTAAAAATAAAGCTTGGTTAATTCTACTTTTTATTGGTTTTGTATTTGTTACCTATAATATTATAAAACAAAGTTCTGCAATGTATTATTTTACACATTATGTAAATGATACTGATAATACTTTTGGATGGCTATCTTCTTGGGGAGGTAAAAATGGTTTAGCTGGTTTGTACCTACTATCATTGTTAATTATTTCAATGATTTCAACTTTTTTTGCACCAGTTTTAACTCAAATATTTGGTAAACGAACCTTATTTATTTTAGCCTTATTGTTTTCAGCAATTTCTGCTGCAGCAATGTATTGGTTAGATGCAGATGATGTAATTTCAATTTTCTCTTTAGGTATTATTTCTGAATTTGGGGCAGGACTTACACCAATATTGTTTTTTGCAATGCTTGGCGATACAGCTGATTATTCTGAATATAAAAACGGAAGAAGAGCAACTGGATTAATATTTTCTGCTGGAACATTTGCTATGAAATTTGGTAGCGGTGTTGCAGGAGCAATAACACTAGCTGTATTAAACTTCTATAATTACAATGGTCAAGCTGCTATAAAAACTACAGAAATGCTTGAAGGTATAAAACTAAACATGAGTATTGTACCAGCACTTTTTGTACTAATTGGTATTGTTGCCCTGCTATTCTACCCATTAACAACTAAAAAAATGCAAAAGATTGAAGAAGAATTAAAAATACAAAGAAACCAAACAACGTAATAAACCAACTAAGCTACATTAAAATAAACCACTGTTTCTAACCAAAACAGCACTCTTAACATAGCTACAAAACTTAGAATATGAAATACGGTCATTTTGACGATGCTAACAGAGAATATGTAATTACAAACCCAAGAACACCCTACCCTTGGATAAATTACTTAGGAAACGAAGATTTCTTCTCTCTAACATCTAACACTGGTGGTGGATATACTTTTTATAAAGATGCAAAATTTAGACGTTTAACTCGCTACAGATACAATAACGTACCCGTAGATGATGGCGGAAAATATTTTTACATTAAAGATGAAGATACTATTTGGTCTCCAGGGTGGAAACCAGTAAAAACAGAACTAGATAGCTACGAATGTAGACATGGTATGAGCTATACTAATTTCAAAAGTTCAAAAAACGGATTAGAAGCTGAAGTTTTACAATTTATTCCGTTAGGTTTTTGGGGTGAAATTCAAAAAATAAGTTTAAAAAACACGTCATCTAAAGCAAAAACTATAAAACTCTTTTCTTTTATTGAATTTGCGCTATGGAATGCTGAAGATGATATGACAAACTTCCAACGTAATTTTAATACAGGTGAAGTTGAAGTTGAAGACTCGGTTATTTACCACAAAACAGAATTTAAAGAACGTAGAAATCATTATGCTTTTTACTCTGTAAACGAAGCTATTAATGGTTTTGACACCGATAGAGAATCCTTTATTGGACTATATAATGGTTTTGACGCTCCAGATGCTGTAACCGAAGGAACATCAAAAAACTCAATTGCACACGGCTGGTCTCCAATTGCATCACATTATATTGAAATTGAATTACAACCTAACGAAGAAAAAGACTTTGTTTTTATGTTGGGTTATATTGAAGTTGATGAAGATAATAAATGGGAAAGTAAATCTGTAATCAATAAAAAACCTGCAAAGGAAATGATTGCAAAGTTTGATACTGTTGAAAAAGTAGATACAGCTTTTAACGATTTAAAAAGATATTGGGATAATTTACTGGGAAAAATCAACATTCAATCTGGCGATGATAAACTAGACAGAATGGTGAACATATGGAACCAATACCAATGTATGGTTACATTTAATATGTCTAGATCTGCCTCATTTTTTGAATCAGGTATTGGGCGTGGAATGGGCTTTAGAGATTCAAACCAAGATTTAATTGGTTTTGTACATCAAATCCCTGAAAGAGCTCGAGAACGAATTTTTGACATTGCTTCTACACAATTTGAAGATGGATCTTGTTACCACCAATACCAACCATTAACTAAAAAAGGAAATGCAATTTTAGGTGGAGATTTTAACGACGATCCACTATGGCTAATACTTTCAACAACAGAATACATTAAAGAAACTGGAGATTTTTCTTTATTAGATGAACTAGTTCCTTTTGATAATGATATATCAAGAGCAAAGCCTCATTTCGATCATTTAAAAGCCTCGTTTTATCATGTTGTAAACAATTTAGGACCTCACAAACTACCTCTAATTGGTAGAGCAGACTGGAACGATTGTTTAAACTTAAATTGCTTCTCTAACGATCCAAATGAATCTTTTCAAACTACAGGAAACAAAAAAGGAAAAACAGCAGAATCTTTAATGATTGCAGGGCTCTTTGTAGTTTATGGAAAAGAATTTATAAAGCTTTGTAAAACTATTGGCAAAACTGATGAAGCAAAAAAAGCTCAAACTCACGTTGATAATATGATAGAAGCTGTAAAAGAATATGGCTGGGATGGAGATTGGTATTTACGTGCATATGACTATTATGGCAAAAAAGTAGGTTCAAACGAAAACGAAGAAGGTAAAATATTTATTGAGTCTCAAGGTTGGTGCTCTATAGCTGAAATTGGTTTAGAAGACGGCATGGTAAAAAAATCTTTAGATTCAGTAAAAACACATTTAGATTGTGAATTTGGTATTGTTTTAAACAGTCCTGCTTTTACTAAATATTATGAAGAATATGGAGAAATCTCTACATATCCCGCAGGTTATAAAGAAAACGGTGGTATATTTTGCCATAACAATCCTTGGATAATGATTGCTGAAACAATTATAGGAAGAGGCGATCAAGCTTTTGATTATTATTCCAAAATAACACCAAGTTATTTAGAAGAAATTTCAGAATTACACAAAGTAGAACCCTACGTATACTGCCAAATGATTGCAGGAAAAGAAGCTTTTAAACCGGGTGAAGCCAAAAACTCTTGGTTATCCGGTACAGCTTCTTGGAATTTTTATGCAATTACTCAATACATTTTAGGTGTAAAGCCAGATTATAATGGTTTATCTATAAACCCATGTATTCCATCTCATTGGGAAGGATTTAAATTTACAAGAGAATTTAGAGGAGCTACCTACAATATAACTGTAAAAAACCCAAATAAAGTTAGTAAAGGAATTAAAGAAATTATTGTAAATGGTGAAAAGATAGACTCTAACATAATTCCAATACTTTCAAAAAATAAAGAACACGTTATTACCGTAATAATGAGTTAGTATTAATTAAGTTTTAAGTAAAAAAGGAGCTAAACTTTTTTAAAACTAGCTCCTTTTTTTAAAATTATTATTAAACCGAATAAACCTAAAAAATTGCTCAATCTTCAAATTTTAAAATAACTTAACAATTATGCTTTTAAAAAAAATCACCTTCATTCTACTCTGTTTAGCAATATTTGTAAGCTGTTCAAAAAAAAACAATAAAGAAACATCTATGGATACTATTTCTACAAAAGTTGATTCTTTACTAAACATAATGACATTGCAAGAAAAAATTGGTCAAATGAACCAGTACAATGGCTTTTGGGATGTTACTGGACCAACACCAAAAGAAGGAAATGCCGAGGCAAAATATCAGCATTTAAAATCTGGAATGGTTGGCTCTATGCTTAACGTTGTTGGTGCTGAAGAAAATAAAAAAATTCAGCAAATAGTTGTTGAAGAAACACGTTTAGGAATTCCTTTAATAATTGGCTTTGATGTAATCCACGGATATAAAACTTTAAGTCCAATTCCGCTAGCAGAAAGTGCTAGTTGGGATCTAAAAGCTATTGAAAATTCAGCAAAAGTAGCAGCGTCAGAAGCTTCAGCATCTGGTATCAATTGGACATTTGCTCCAATGGTAGATATTTCTAGAGATGCCCGTTGGGGAAGAGTTATGGAAGGCGCTGGTGAAGATCCGTATTTAGGAAGCTTAATTGCAAAGGCAAGAATTAATGGTTTTCAAGGTAAAGACTTATCTGCAAAAAACTCAATTGCAGCTTGTGCAAAACATTTTGCAGGCTATGGTTTTATAGAGTCTGGTAGAGAATATAATGGTGTAGATATGAGTAATTCATTTTTACACAATTTAGTTTTACCTCCATTTAAAGCTGCTGCAGATGCAGATGTTAAAACTTTTATGAATGCTTTTAACGATTTTAACGGAATACCAGCTACCGGAAATAAAATGCTGCAAAGAGATATTTTAAAAGGTAAATGGAACTATAAAGGTTTTGTAATCTCAGACTGGGCATCAATTAAAGAAATGGTTTCGCACGGTTATGCAAAAGATGGTGAGGCCGCTACAAAATATGCTGTAAATGCAGGTTCAGATATGGATATGGAATCTTACTTATACGTAAATCATATTGAAACTCTTGTTAAAAACGGAGAAGTTAAAGAAGAATTAATTGATAATGCCGTTAAACGAATTTTAACTGTAAAATATGAATTAGGTTTATTCGAAGATCCTTATAAATATTGTGATACTGAACGAGAAAAAAGTGTAGTGGGTAGCAAAAAAAATCATGAAGCTGTATTAGATATGGCAAAAAAGTCTATTGTGCTTCTTAAAAACGAAAATCAATTACTTCCCCTAAAAAAACAAGGCTTAAATATTGCTGTTATTGGGCCATTGGCAAATGACAAGCATAGCCCTTTAGGAAGTTGGAGAGGTAAAGCTGAAGATAACTCTGCCGTTTCTTTACTTGAAGGTTTAAATGCGTATACTGGAAATAAAATTACACATTCAAAAGGTGTAAAACTAGTTGAAGGAACACCTAACTTTATTAATGAAGTTAAAATTAATTACACCGATAAAACAGGGTTTTCACAAGCAATTGCTTCAGCAAAAAATAAAGACGTTGTTATAATGGTTTTGGGAGAACATGGTTTTCAATCTGGTGAAGCTCGAAGCAGAACTAACCTAAATTTACCTGGTTTACAACAAGAATTATTAGAAGAAATTTATAAAGTAAATAAAAACATTGTATTGGTTTTAATGAATGGTAGACCATTAACAATTAATTGGGCAGATGAGAATTTACCAGCTATTGTTGAAGCCTGGCATTTAGGTACAGAAAGCGGAAATGCTATTGCTCAAGTTTTATATGGAGATTATAATCCTAGTGGAAAGTTACCAATGACATTTCCTAGAAGTGTTGGTCAAGTTCCAATATACTATAATTATAAAAATACTGGTAGACCTGAACCAGATGGTGATTTGGTTTTTTGGTCTCATTATACAGACGAAGCTAATACACCTCTATACGAATTTGGTTACGGATTAAGTTATACAACTTTTGAATATTCAGATGTAAAATTATCTTCAAAAGAAATAAACTCTTCAAACAATAAAATTGAAGTAACAGTTAAACTAACAAATACTGGTAAATATGAAGGAAAAGAAATTGTACAATTATACATTAGAGATTTGTTTGCAAGCACAACAAGACCTGTTAAAGAGTTAAAAGATTTTAAAATGGTTAATTTAAAACCTAACGAATCTAAATCAGTTAGTTTTACTATTTCAGAAAAAACATTAGAATTCTATTCTGCAAACAAAAAATGGGAAGCCGAACCAGGAGAATTCTCCTTATTTATTGGTGGTAGCTCTAACACAAACCTTAAAGAAAATTTTACACTAAACCGATAAGTATTTTAAAAAAGGTCAATTCTAATTAGAATTGACCTTTTTTTATAAAACTCGTTTTATACCTACAAATTCGTTTTTAAATTCTTTAGGAGTACAACTTTTAGATTTTTTAAACAACCTATTAAAGTTGGCAACACTATTAAAACCACATTTAAAACAAATTTCACCAATACTTAAATCGGTTTCTAATAACCATCTCGAAGCAAAGCTAATTCTGGTTGCGTTTAAATAATGAATAAATGTTTGTCCTGTTCGTTTTTTAATAAATCTATTAAAAGAAACCGGACTCATATTTACCAAACTAGAAATTTCATCTAAAGTTATTGTTCTTGAAAAATTTTGCTGAATATAATCGTATACTTTTTTTATTTTATCACTGTCATGAAAATCTTCTTTCTCTACACTAGACTTAGAAAGTAGCACTTGTCCTTCAGATTCAGCCAAGTCATTTAATATTGAAATAAATTCTAAATAATACTTAATACCCTGTATTCTTGGCAGTACCATTAACCTTGGCATTAAAGCATTGGTAGTTTCTCTAGAAAATAAAATTCCATGTTTAGACCTACTAAACATATCTTTTATAGGTTTAAATATTCTACGTGATAACATTTTATCACCCAATAAATCATTATGAATATGGATTGTTATTTCGTAAATTTCTTTACAAGTACACTCGTTTAATGTCCAACCGTGTACAATACTTGGCCCAACTAAAACTAATTCTAAATCATCAATTACATCGGTATGATCGCCAATAATTCTTTTTACTCCTTTACCTTTGTAAATAAAGTTCAACTCGTAAGCAGGGTGGAAATGAATTGGAAAATCAAAATCATCTTTTATCCTTTCTTCAACCAAGAAACTATCCTCTGGTATTAATCTGGTAATTTCTCTGTGAGCATTAACTATCATAAACATTATTATTAAACTTGAAATAAATATACAAAAAAATGACAAAAATCAATTAACATTCTCTTAACACAACTCTTAAATTTGTGTAGGTTATTAGTATAAATATTTAACAATCAGCTAAATTCATAATATATTATTAATAACAAAACTAAAGTTAACCGTATAAAAAGAACAATTAATTTAAAACATTTTTTATGAAAATTAAATTTTTAAAAGGTATTTCATTACTATTATTTCTTTTGCTGTGCTCAAACATTCAAGCCCAAGAAATAAAAGGTACTGTATCCGATTCTAATGGTCCTTTACCTGGAGCTAACGTTCTAGTTAAAAGTTCTACAAATGGAACCACTACAGATTTTGATGGTAATTTCATTTTAAGCGGAGTTCCGTCAGACGCTGTATTACAAATTAGTTATGTTGGCTATGCTTCAAAAGAAGTTCCACTTAATGGAAAAACAACTATAAACATTATTCTTATTGAAGATGCAAACTCTTTAGAAGAAGTTGTTGTAGTTGGTTACGGAACTAAAAAGAAGAGTTTAGTTACTGGTGCTATTTCCAGTATAAAATCTGCCGATATTCAAAACAATGCTGCAACCAGAGTAGAACAGGCAATGCAAGGTAAAGTTTCTGGTATTTCTGTATTAACAAATTCGGGTTCTCCAGGTGCAGCTTCAAAAATTAGAATTAGAGGTACTGGTTCTAACGGAAATTCTGATCCTATTTATATTGTTGATGGTATGAAAACATATAGTATTGACAATATTGAATCTGGAGATATCGAATCTATTGAAGTATTAAAAGATGCAGCATCGTCTGCAATTTATGGTACTGAAGGTGCAAATGGAGTTGTAATTGTAACTACTAAATCTGGTAGAAATTACGAAAACCCTGTTATATCGTACAACACACAATTTGGTGTTCAAAGTGAGCGCACCAAAATGGAATTAATGAATGAATCTCAATACAGAACTTATTTAAATGAAGCTGGCGTTCAAGATATAGCTTCAAATGGTATTAATACAAATTGGTTAGATGAAGTTTTTGAAGATGCTTGGATGGAAAAACATCATTTAAGTTTTGCTGGTGGAAATGAAAAATCTACCTATTTAGTTTCTGCTTCTTATACAAACCAAGATGGTATTGTTGGCGGAAGTCAAGCCAATTTTAAACGTTACACTGCTCGTTTAAACTCTAAACACCAAATTAAAAAATGGTTAGAAGTTGGAAACAACCTAACATACTCTAACACGGATAGAAGTGTTATTGATGAAGATGATGAATATAGAGGTATTTTAAATAATGCTATTTTAATGGATCCTTTAACTCCTGTTGTATACGACGGTGTTCCAAGTAATGTTACTAATTTAGTTAATGCAGGACAAACTATTTTAACCAATAAAAACGGACAATATTATGGTTTACCAGCATATGTTACTGGTGAAATTGCTAATCCTGTTGCTATGTTATCTATTCAAAATAGAAATACAAAAACAGACAAAATATTAGGTACTTTCTTTGCGAATATTAAACCAATTGAAAAATTAGTAATTACTACAAGATTTGGTTTTGATGTAAATTACGCTACACAAAACAATTGGAACCCGGTTTATTATGTTTCTTCAGAAAGACAAAATTCTTTAGCTACTGTACAAGACGATATTACAAAAAACACATCTTGGCAATGGGAAAATTTTGCTACCTATAAAGATAGTTATGGCAAACATAATTACACTCTGTTAGCTGGTATGTCTGCCGAAAAATATCAATCTCCAAACTGGTATTTATTCTCTGGACCAATGCCTAAAGAAGGTGATAATTATGCGTATCACGATTTTACTCAAAATGATGATTTAGACCAAGTTGGTGGTACTTTTATTGAACGTAAAAAAACTTCATTATTCGGACGTTTCTCTTATGATTTTAATGATAAATATTTGTTAGAAGGTACTTTACGTTACGATAAATCAAGTGCTTTTTCTCCAAAGAACGATGCAGGCTTATTCCCTTCTATTTCTACAGGATGGGTTATTTCAAAGGAAGATTTCTGGAAAAACGAATCTAAAATAGGATACTTAAAATTAAGAGCTTCTTGGGGGCAAGTTGGTAGTGACCAAAACTTATTAGGTAATGAGCATTTACAATTTTTTGTAAGTGAAGGTATAAAAATCCCTGACGGAGATGGTGGCTTCTTACCTGGCTATGAAGCTGGTTCGATTCCAAACCCTGATTTAACATGGGAAACTTCAGAACAATTAGATTTAGGTTTAGACTTAAGAGCTTTTGATGGAAAATTAAAATTCTCTACAGATTATTTCGATAAAAAAACAAAAGATTTAATTGTAAGTGGAAACAGTTTAATTCCTCTTTCAGTTGGTCGTGAATATGGTAATTTTAATGGTGGTACAGTTACCAACAAAGGTTGGGAATTTGAACTTGGTTACAACGACAATGTTGGAGACTTTAGATACAGTGTTAATTTAAACCTTTCTACACTTAAAAACGAAGTAACAGAACTAGCTGTTGACTCTCCAATTGATGGAGTTTCTGTTAGAGGTTTCGACGGAACAACTCGTTTCGAAGAAGGTGAACCAATTTGGTATTTTAGAGGTTATAAAACTAATGGAATAGATACTGCAACTGGTGAAGTAATTGTTGTTGATGTTGATGGAAGTGGAGATATTACACCTAATGATATTACAAACATTGGAGACCCTCACCCAGACTTATTATATGGTGGACAAATTAGTTTAGGGTACAAAAACTTTGATTTCAACATGAATTTCCAAGGTACACACGGAAATGATATCTATATGATGTGGAATAGAACAGATCGTATTTACTCTAACAAACCTACTTTCTTATTTGACAATAGATGGACAGCCCCAGGCGATAACGCAAGTTACCCAAAAGCTGATGTTACTAGCGATGAATTATATAGAAGTGATTTAATGGTTGGTGATGGTTCTTATATGAGAATTAAACAAATTCAATTTGGTTATAACTTCCCTAAAGAATTAACTGAAAAAATGAGACTAGATCGTTTACGCTTTTTTGTATCACTTGAAGATTATTTCACATTTACAAAATATAAAGGTTTAGATCCTGAAGCAGGAAGTACAAATAACTTAAGTCAAGGTATTGACAGAGGAGTTTATCCAATTCCTGGAAAAATAATATTTGGCTTATCAGTAAACTTATAATTTTAAAAAAGTAAACAATGAAAAAATATATTAAAATAATAATACTTGGTGTGCTACTTTCATTCGTGTACACATCTTGTAGTGATGATTTTACCAAAGTTGACCCAATTGGGTTAATTAATGAAGATGATTTTCTAACTACCGATGATGAAGCAGAATCTGTAATTTATGGTATTTATGATATAATGGCTTGGAACTATAACAGACCTTGGCATAGCGCTTACTTTTTAAAGGTTTTACCTGGTGATTGCGCAAACGCAGCAGGAGGAAATTCTGGTGACCAATCTCAATTGCAACAAATAGATGATTTTGAACACGTAGCAGACAACCCATCAATTACAGGTGTTTGGGAAGGTTACTATAAAACAATTGGGTTAGCCAATGTTTTAATTGAAAAATTAGAAGCTTCTGACTTAAGTTCTAAAGATAAATTTATTGCTGAAGCTAAGTTTTTAAGAGCTTATAGTTATTTTGAATTAGTTACGTTATTTGGTGATGTTCCTTTACGTATTACAACACCACAAACAATTGATGAGTTTGGATTAGCTAGATCTCCAAAAAGTGAAGTATATGCTCAAATAGAAAGTGATTTAGATGCTGCAATTAATGGTTTACCAGTAAATGGAGCAAAAAGCCAACCATTCAGAGTTTCTAAAGAAGTAGCGCAAGCCGTTTTAGGAAAAGTTTATTTATTCCAAGAAAAATATGGCGATGCTGCCATAGAATTTGCAAACGTAATATCAAGTAATGCTTTTGATTTAGAACCAAATTTTGCAGATGTTTGGGAAACAAGTACAGAACACGGTATAGAATCTTTATTTGAACTTTCTTTTGTTAGTACAGAGCAATATGACTGGGGTAATTTTCCTTGGGGAGGAAGACCAGAAAGTAATATTCACGCGCAACTTATGGGACCAAGAGGAGATGGAATTTTTGATGTAGCTGCCATTGGTATTGCAAATGGTTGGGGATTTAATTTACCAACTTCAAAAATAGGATTAGCCTATGATGATGAAGGGGATACTGTACGTAAAGGTGCAACTGTTATTTCTGAAGAAGAATTAATTGCAGCTGGTGGATCTGTAACTCCTCCAGATTCTGGAATTCACGATTACGAAGGTTATGTACGTTTAAAATATGTAACAAAAACTCAAGATACTGATGGACCTATTAATGAGTTGAATTACGGTGTAAACTGGAGACTATTACGTTATGCAGATGTTCTTTTAATGGCTGCTGAAGCTTACCACAAAAACAATGAAGATGGAAAAGCTCTAATTGAATTAAACAAAGTTAGAGATAGAGCTGGTTTAGATGATATTACAGCTACAGGTAGTGCTTTATTTGATGCTATTGTTAAAGAAAGACAATTAGAGTTAGCGTTTGAAGGTCAACGTTTTTGGGATTTAGTAAGATGGGGAATGGCAGATGCTGAATTATCTAGCTATGGTTACCAATCTAAACACCAACTTTACCCAATACCTACTAATGAAATTAGTAGAAACAGTTTAATTAGTCCTGAAGATCAAAACCCAGGTTACTAATTATATTTGAATTATTTAAACTAAAAAAGGCAGTACTATGAAAATAGTACTGCCTTCTTATTTTATATATTTTCAATCGATTACTCTACTAATACTTTATTAAAAATGTAACCACCTTTTTCTGCTCCCCAAACTTGTTCTTTAGCATCATTCCAACCTCTATCCCAGCTTATCATCTTGTCTTTTTCAACCTTTACTTCGCTAGTTGCATATGTTGCTTTACCCCAAGAGTTTTTACAAGCTCCTTCTATAGTTTCTCCTTCAAAAAAACCATTTTTATAAACTAGGTTTAATGCACAACCCGGTAATTTTGTTAGTTTTTCTAACGCAAAATCTTTAAACATTGATACATCATTATGACCTCCAATATATTTTTTCGGGTCTTCCATAGAGTATATTGAACTTGAAAACGTAGAATCGTTTAACTTTTCTAAATGATAAAAACGTTGACGGTAAGGTTTACCTGGAGTTTTAGCAGCTGTTTGTTCTACATACAACCAAATTCCATTTGCATTTTTTAATGGAACCTTTTTCATATCTAATGTAATATGAAAGTAGGAAGAATCTTGTTTAGATTGCTTTTCCGAAGAAAAATGACCTTCCATATAGCTTGCTAATGTTTCTACAGTAATTTCTGGTTTTTGCTCACAACTTGTTAATAATGCAAGTACAAAAACACTTATAACAAATAAGTTTTTCATAATTTTTAATTTTTAAGTTACAAATGTAAATTATTTCTAATTCTATTAATTAGAATTATACTTATTTTTGTGAAGAACTTAAAATACAACATGACACATATTCAAGTACTTTTTTTTGGTATTACTACAGATATAGTTGGTGAAAACTCAACAAGCCTAACTGTAGAATCAAATACTTCTATTAAAATTTTAAAAAGTAAATTAATTCAAAAATATCCTTCGTTAAAAAATTTAAATGAATTTGCTATTGCTGTAAACGAAGAATATGCTGAAAATGACTTAATACTAAAAGATAATGACGTGGTAGCAGTTATTCCACCAGTTAGCGGAGGTTAATCTTTCAAATATTTTTGATCTATATAAAAAGTTCCAAAAGGAATTATTGAAGCTAGCAATACTAAACCAAAAGTTTTGGTACTCCATTTTAATTCTTTCTTAAGCATTATAGCCATAACAATGTATACTAAAAATAATATTCCGTGAGGCATTCCTAACATTTTTACATATAATTCATTGCCCCAAAAGTGCTTTATTGGTGTTGCAATAAACAGTAACAAAATAAAAGACACTCCTTCTAAAACACTTACAATTCTAAATATTTTTTTCATTAGTTATATTATTATTTAAGATCGCGCTAAAATACATTTTAGATTTATTAAATTTGACTCAATTTCAATAAAATATGTCAAATAAAACTTCCATTTTTATTACCACCAATAAACTAGACCTGCAAAGTTGTTATGATTTTGTTCAAGGTTCAGCTTGTGGAGGTATTTCTGTTTTTGTTGGCACTGTTAGAAATTCAACAAATAGTAAAGAAGTAAAATTTTTAGACTTTAGTGGTTATGAGCCAATGGCTATTAAAGAAATGAAAAAAATTGCAGACAGAGCAATCGAAGAATTTGACATTCATAAAATTGCAATACACCACGCTTTAGGCAAATTAAATATTGGAGAAATTCCTGTAATAATTACAGTGTCTTCAGCACACAGAAAGGCTGCTTTTGAAGCTTGTCAATTTGCTATTGATACGTTAAAAGAAACTGTTCCTATTTGGAAAAAAGAATATTTTTCGGATGGTGAAGTTTGGGTAAATGCACACCCTTAAAACTAGTTTTTATTTAGCAACAACTTAATTTTATTATAAAAAATTTCTTTATTAATAGGCTTCTCAATATAATCATTACACCCTGCTTTTAATGCTTTTTCTCGATCTCCAGGCATCGTATAAGCAGTTTGAGCCATTATTTTAACATTATTGTTAAATAACCTTATTTGTTTAGTAGCCTCATAACCTCCAATTCCCTTCATTTTTATATCCATAAATATAATATCGATATTATTAAAGGTTTTACATAGTTCAACAGCCTCTTCACCAGATTCTACATGAATAATTTCTGTGCATATTTTATTTAAAATTTGTTTTAAATAAATTGCTGAAATTTCATCGTCTTCTACAATCAATACCTTGCTAATTTTCATATGCTCATTACTTTTACAATCTTTTTTTAATTCTTTGTCTACCAATAAAACCTTCTCTTTTTCCTTTGGTATAGTAAAATAAAATTTAGATCCTTGGTTGTTAATTGACTCCACCCATATTTTTCCTCTAAGCATTGTTACATAAGACTTGGATATGGCTAACCCTAACCCAGAACCCTGAAAGGCTTCTTCATCTTCAATATCAGCTTGTTCAAAACGGTTAAATATTGCTTTTAATCTATTGTTTGGTATTCCTATGCCTGTATCTTCAACAAAAAACTTATAAAATGTAATGCCTTCTTTAGTTATTAACTCATATCCAAAATGGATATTGCCTTTTTTTGTAAACTTAATAGCATTTTTTAATAAGTTTGAAAGTATAGAATCTAGCTTAGATTTATCTACATTTATAAAAGCCAAATCATTAGATATTTGTTTAAAATAAGTTAATTTTAATCCTTTTTTTTCAGCTTCGAGTTGAAAAAAATTGAATAAATTATCTAATCTTTCATTTATATTAATTTTTGAATAACTTAGAGTCATTTGATTTGTTTCTATTTTCGAAATATCAATTAAATCATTAACTGTATTCAACATTCTATTTCCACTTTGTTTAATAACCTCGATAAACTCATGTCTTTGGTCATCGGTAATATTTGTCATTTCTAATAAATTTGTAAAACCTAAAATACCATTCATAGGTGTTCTAATTTCATGACTCATATTTGCTAAAAATGCAGTTTTTAAACGATCACTTTCTTCTGCTCTCTCTTTGGCTTTTAACAATTCAATTTCTTTATTTTTTCTTTCGGTTACATTATGGATTATACCTTGAACGGCAACACCGTTCTGATAATCTAAATAACTAACCGATATTTCTAAATATAATGTAGCTCCATTTTTAGTAACACCTACCACTTCAGCAACAAATGGTTTTTTAGAATTATTAATACCTTCAAATATTTTTGTTTGAATTTGAGATTTACTTTCTTCTGCAAATAAGTCTAAAAAATTAAAACTTTCACTTAAAAATTCTTTATCTGAATACCCAAATAAAGTTTCAAATTTTTTATTGAACAAAACAATTTTGTTGTTAAACCTAATAAAAATAGCATCGTAAGAGTTTTCTATAATACTACTATATTTTAATTCACTCTGTTTAATAGAGTGAGTTTTTTTATAAACCACCCTCTTTAAACTAACTAACCACAACCATAAACCACCTATTAAAAGCACTACAAAACCAATAAAACTAATTAGTACATTTTTTTGAAAATTGGTTAGTTTTCCTGTAGAAGCATATACCCATTTATTATAAATGTCTCTTTTTCTTTCTAAAGATATTTGATTTACAGCTTTATTTATAATTTTAAATAATTGAATACTGTTTTTTGAAACACCAACAGACAATGCATTGTAGTAACCACTTTCTCCAGCAATTTTTAAATTTGTTATACCTTGTTTATCTACTAAGTATGTACCATACATTTGATTAATTACCATAGCATCATACAAACTAGATGAAACTCCTCTCAAACCAATTAAGTTGTTCTCAACTTCAATAGCGTTAATCTCTGGGTAATAATTATCAATATAATTCTTTATCGCATATTTTTTGGTTATACATGTTTTTACATCTTTTAACTTATCAATATTATTTATTTCGGAATCTTTTCTAGTAAAAATTACATATGGAATATTGACTAACGAATTTGTGGTAAAGTTTAAATACGTATCTCTTTCATCAGTTTTTGCCACACCAACTATTATGCAATTATTAGATGTTTTAGAATACTCAATTAAGCTAGCCCAATTATTAAATTTTTTAATTTTAAATTTCACATCTAATTCTAGTTCAATTTCTTTTAAAAAATCGACTAAAAGACCTACATACTCTCCTTTTGAATTGTAAAAAGCATTTGGAGGTGCTTCGTAACCAAATAATACCTCAATTTGATTACTATGCTGTTTAATCCAAAACTTATCGGTGTTACTTACAGAGCTCTCTTTGCTATTAATACAAGAGTACGAGAAAAAGAGTATTGTAAAAATAGAAAGCACGTGTTTTAAAACACGCAAATATTTTATTTTTTTTGTAGGGGCTATCATAACTTTGTAAAGATACAATTTTTATGCAAAAAAAATCTAAAGCAATGATTTATAGAGCTTTTTAAAAACTTCAATATCTATACACTATAAAAACAAGAAAAGCTCGTTTAAATTATTTCCATTTTTTTTAACAAAAAAGAAGCGTTCATATTTTTACAAACACCATTTTTTAGTTGATAATCGAAATTTAATTCATCATTAATTATTTCTGCATCGAAATAATAGTTTTTTATTTGTGGTAATTCTTTTTCAACTTCACACAAACTTAAATCGTGTGTTGCAATAATTCCTGTTGAATTTGAAGCGACTAATTTCTGGACAAACTTTTTAGAACCTTTAGCCTTATCTGTGCTATTTGTTCCTTTTAATATTTCGTCTAAAATTATAAAGTAATTATCCGTTTTAATTTCATCAACAATAAATTTTAACCTTTTTAATTCTGAAAAGAAATACGATTCATCATCAGCCAACGAATCTGATGTTCGCATACTGGTTATTAACTTAATTGGACTGTATTCAAACTTTTTTGCGCAAACTGGCAATCCCATATTTGCCATAATAATTGATAAAGAAACCGTACGTAAAAAAGTACTTTTACCAGCCATATTTGCACCTGTAACAATAAAAAATTGCTGATTTTCAATATTAAAATCGTTATCAATTCTATTCACAGGATTCAACAATGTATGTCCTAATTTTTCAGCTTTAATAACATTGTTTTTAGTGCTAATTTCTGGATATGTAAATTTTGGATGATTAAATGCAAAGTTTGCTAATGAGTTTTGAGCATCAAAAAAAGCAATTACATTAAACCATTTTTCAACATTTCCTTTATAGCTTTCAATCCATTGTTCAATTTTATAAACCTGACTTAAATCTCTTAGAAACAATCCATTTCCAAAAATGGCAATTATAACATTATTTCGCTGATCTAAAGCATCTAACAATCTAGAATACTTTTTAAATATAACGGATGCTTTTTCAGTTTCTGTTTTAATTTCTTGCTGTTTGCTTTTTAATATTTCCGAAGAAAAAGTAGCGTTTTCTATTTCATTTAACAATTTATAATATTGTTTAAAAGTATCTTTAGCGTATCCTGTTTTTTTGTATAGCTCATTTACTTTTTTCAAATAAACTCCAGAAAATACTAAACCAGTAAGAAGCCAAAATAACAATATAACTTCAGGAACAATCTGCAGTATTAATAACACAATTAAACCTAAAGATATGATCGAAAAAACAGTTGGTAAATGCTTCAAAAACTTAGGGAAAACTGCTGTATAATTATGAATCCACTTTGCAATTTCTTTTGCTGAATGCTCTACTTTAACCAAACTTGCAACTGCAGAAAAATGTTGCCTCCATTTTGGTTTCTCACTTAATTCTTTTATCCCTAATTGTTTTTCTTCAACATTAAGTATCTTACTTAAGGTTAGTTGAGAAAACAACTCGTTTTTACCTTCAACCGTTGCAGTTCTATTGCAATATTGAAAAAAAGAACCTCTTCCAAACAAATCAATATCATAGCTATATGGATGGTTTGGATTTACAAACTCACTCCCATCATCTAACGCTAAATAATCTCTCTTTAGAACTTTTATTTCTGTTTTATTAATACTTAGCAACTTGTTTTTCAAGGCGTATTCTTGCTGTATTTCACTTTGTTTTAGCACTAAAAATATAAACAAAACCAACCCTACAACAACAGTTAATACCATTGCCAATCCATTTCCAAAAAACAAATAAACACCTAAAACAATAGCTAAAAAGGTAAAAAAACGAGCCAAACTAAAAACTGATGATTGTTTTTTAAGTGTTGCTGCCGCTTTTTGAAATACGAACTCTTGCGTTTTATAAAACTCTTGTGGATCTTGCATTTAATAATTTTCTATTCCACCAACTAAACTAAAAATCTCCAAATTTGGATGGATTTCTTTCAATTTAGTGGTTACTGTATAACTTGTAATTCCTTTATTACAAACTATTACATATTGTTTTTTAAAATTAGGAGTAAACGAATTTATATCAAACGATATAAAAGGTTTTTTATGATGAACTTCAAAAGGAAGTTGCAGTTCTTTATTATTTATAACGCTAATAATTTCAATAGTAGCATCATTTAATTTCATTTTTAATTCTGAAGCTGAAATTAACAACTCGTTATTTTGAGTCTCACATGAAGCATCAACGTAACTAGAGTTTTTAAATATATTTTCAATATTTATAGTGGTGTTTTTTCTCAATTTCATTTTAAACTGAGAGTTTTCAAGCGCATTATAAATCAATAATTGGTTTGTAATTAATTTACCTGTTTTAGTTATTAACTTTAGTACTTCATTTGCTTGCATTAGGGCAATAATACCTACAATAGGATTCATTGTACCAGCTTCTTCACAATTTGGAATATCAGTCGCTATTTTTGGAAAAGCATCTCTTAAATTACACGAAAAGCCTTCTTCACCTTCAACATTAAAAGTTGCTACATAACCATCAAATTTATACAACGATCCATACACCAACGGCTTTTTAGCAAGCACACAAGCATCGTTTATTAAATACTTTATTTGTAAATTATCTGTGCCATCTACAACAATATCATAATTTGAAATTAGTTCCAAAATATTACTTTTATCAACTGCTTTATTTGTAAATGAGATATTTGTAAAAGGTGTTCTTTTTTTTATTTCTGAAGCTAATATTTCAGCCTTAGATTTACCAACATCCTCCGTTTTATAAAAAACTTGTCTGTGCAAATTAGAAACAGAAACCGTGTCAAAATCTACCAAATGTAAATTTCCAATTCCGCTTGCCGCCAAATAAATAGCAATCGGGCTTCCTAAACCTCCACAACCAACAACCAACACTTTTGCTTTTTGCAAACGTTCTTGCCCAACTTTACCAATTTCTGATAAAGTAGTTTGACGCTGAAAATAATCTTGTTGGGTAAAATTCATGTTACAATTTTGACTTTCCTAAATCGTTTAAATAATAAGTATTATCAGTAATATTTACATACTGATTCATATTTTTAAGGTAATTAACATATTGTAAATCTCCAAAACCATAAACCGTCTCTGTATGTTGCCATATCAATAACTCTCGTACAATTTCTTTTTCTGAAAATGAATTATCAGTTATAATTTGAAGTATTTTGTTTTCAATTTCATTTAATCCGTTTTCAGATGAAAATCTTTTTAAATGTTGGTCTATAGCTAATTGTAAATATTGAAATTTTCCATTTTTAAACTTAAAACTCTGAAGTTTTTCTTTATCATTTTCAACATATAATTTCCAACTTTCATCAGCAAACACTAAATTGGTTTTACTTAAATTCAACTTGTTTTTATACAACTCTACAAACTCTTCCGAAGAAAAATCAGAAAGTGTTTGTAGTTCACTTTCTCCTTTAACCCAACCTACACAAACCAAAGAAAACTTTACGGTTTTTCTAAATTCCTTTAATAATAACGAACAAACTGCAAGTAAATTTACCTGACAAAATAAATCGTATTCAAACCATAATACAATTTCATTATAACAAGAAAGATCTTCTAATTTTAAAACCTCTTTAATTGTTTTATCAAAGTATTCTATTCTACTAACTTTCAGTTCTTTTTCAAAATAAGCATAACGCTTTGTCCAAAACTCATCACTGGCAATTTTGGTATGTAAAGGTCCTTCACACAATAATTCTCTCCAAACAACAATATCACCTTCTAGTCCAGAATCTTTAAATAATTGAACTGAACTATCACCATTTAATACATGAATTATCTTACTCATTAATTTCTTTATATGCAGATTTATATTCTTCTGGAGTATTAATATTTCTTATAAAATCATCATCTACCTCCACAATTTCAACATCCGAATTTATTAAAATTTTTCGAGGACAAGAGTAACCTTGTGCCAAATAATTTAATAATAGCGTATAACTTTTTGGTTCCCAAATAGTAATTAAAGGCTCTGGGAATTTTTTATCTTTTCCTTTAATTGTAGTTGCTACTTTTGAAGAATTTCTATGTTTTAACAACAACTGAATAACCTCATCATTTACAAAAGGAACATCAGTAGCCAACACTAACCAAGCAGAATCTGGATCTTGCTGAAAAGCCGAGCAAATTGCTCCAAATGGCCCCAAACCTATAAACTTATCGGTTATCTTCTTCTCCAATTCTACATCTTGCTCTGCGCGAACAGATAAATATGTTTTTATATTATTTTTCTCTAACAATTCAATAGCAACATCACGTTGGTTTTTGCCGTAAAAATCAAGCTGACCTTTATCGGTTCCCATTCGTTCACTTTTGCCACCTGCCAACACCAATCCTTGAATTTGAGCTATCTTTTTTTTAATTAAATTTTCAATATGTTTTGAAATTTTATCAATTTCTGAAATATGATAACAATGTAAATTCTTAATTTGTGGATTGTGTTCTTCCAAAAAATCAAAATATTCAGCATCTTCAGTTAATTTAACCACAAACTGAATATGATCTAACTGATCCAATCGCTTTAAAACAGAGGCCTCTTTATCTTTATCTAAAATAAGTATTTGCTTTGCTCCTTGATAATGGTTTCCGTTTATAAGCACATAATCAAATTGCGAAAATTGAATTCTTTGATTGAATTTATTTACTTCAAAATTCACATTCGAATTTAAGTTTCCAGATGAATGAAATGTAAACGTTTCTAAATTATTTTTTTGAATATCTTTACTATGCGAAGCATCAAAATAAGCTAATTTATATGTTTTTAAGTTTGCTGAAACTTCATTTACCAAATTAGAAATAACACCACAATTTGTTCCTAAAATTGCTATTTCATTTGGAGCAAAATTATCATTATCTCGTAATTTTAATTTTGCGTGTTTTTGATGTTTACCCATTTTTTATATCGCTTTTACCTCCAGTTTTCTCAATTAATTTCACTTCTTTAATCACCATTTTTTGAGATATCGCTTTACACATATCATACACCGTTAATGCGGCAATATTTGCTCCTGTTAAAGCCTCCATTTCTACACCTGTTTTACCTTCAATAGAAACATCGCATAAAATTTCAATATGTACCTCATCTATAATTTTAATATCTACATTTACTCCATTAATTAATAACGGGTGACACATTGGTATTAATTCTGATGTTTTTTTAACCGCTTGTATTCCTGCAATAATTGCAGTTTGAAAAACAGGTCCTTTTTTGGTAACCAACTCTTTATTATTAAAAAGTGATATTATTTCTTCACCTAAAAACATGGTAGCTTTTGCAACTGCATTTCGCTTGGTTACTTTTTTACCACCAACGTTTACCATTTTGGGTTGGTTATTTTTATTTATATGAGAAAATTTATCTTTCATAACTAAGAGGTTGCTTTGCTTTACTAGCAACGGCGGTTTTTACAAATTGCTTTTGGTGGTTGACCGTGTTTTATTATCTATAATTAATTAGAGGAAAAACCTCTCCTTTGGTAAAATTAGTTCTATCATCTGGTAATTCCAAAAAAGCATCTGCATCTACTAAATTTGCTAAATCTCCTGAACCTTTTCCAGAAATTGGAGTAGCAATTAATTTTCCTTCTTTTTGAGTTATTTTTACTTGTAAAAAGTACGTTAAACTAGGTTTAAACGTAAAATCTTCAGCCAAAATTGCTGTCTGATTATTTGTAAAATTAATTCCCAATGATTTTTTATACCAAGGTGTAAAATATTTTAAACAACTTACAAATGTTGATACCGGATTTCCAGGAAATGCAAAAATAGTTTTTTGTTGTTTTTTACCAAACCAAAACGGTTTACCGGGACGTTGTTTTACTTTATGAAATTGTTTTTCAACGCCTAATTCTTCTAATACTTCTGGAATAAAATCGAATTTACCTTTAGATACTGCTCCGCTAAACAATAACACGTCAAAATTGGTTAAAAAGTCTTCAATTTTAGTTTTTAAAACCTCTTTATCATCTAAAATATGAGCTGTTTCAGCTTTAATTCCTAACTGTTTTAATATAGAAACCAATGTATACACATTACTTCTTCTTATTTGATGCTCTGCAGGAGTTTCAACTACTTCAACCAATTCATTTCCTGTTGAAACAATTATTACTTTTGGTTGTTTAGCTACTTTAACTTTAGATTTTCCAACAGTTGCCAACACACCTATTTCTGCTGAAGTTATTATCTTATTTTTTTTAATTAAAATAGCTCCAGTTTTTCTATCCAATCCTTTTTTATGAATATTTTGAAAATATTTTAGTTCTTCAACATTTAAAGTAGCAATACCATTTTCAATATCTAATAGTTCATATTGAATAACTGCATTTGTATTTTTTGGAAGCATTGCACCCGTCATAGTTTCCATACAGTTTTCAGAATTGTCTAATGTTAGTTGAGGACTTCCAGCTGCTTGAACACCTTCAATTTTAAAAGATCTTTGCCCTTTTTTAAAAGCTTCTATATCAATTGAAATTCCATCCATACTTACTCTGTCAAATGGAGGGAAATCTCTATCGGCAATAATATTTTCTTTTAAAACACGGCCTTCGCTTTCTAAAAAATCTATTTCTTCAACACCAAAATCTACGGTGTTGTTTAATATTATTTCTAATGCTTTTTGTACTGTTGTTAAGTTCATATTATATAGATTCCTGCCTTCGCAGGAATGACAATTAAATTACTTATTGTAGTTCTAACAATTTTAGCCTCCTATGGTTGACATACTTTCTGAAACATCGTTACCTCTATTAGCTTCAGCAATAAATCCATTTTCAGGTTTTTGTTGAACTGTATTTATAAACAGTTCCTTTAAATCATTATCGCTTGCTCCATTTCTTATAAAATCTCGCACGTTAAATACTCCGCCATCAAACAAACAGTTTTTAAACATACCTGTTGCTGTTATTCGTATTCTATTACAATCGTTACAAATAGTTCTTGTAAACGCAGGAATAATACCAAAAGTACCCTTATAATTTGGTACTTTGTAATTAACAGATGTAGATGATTTTTTTGATACTAACGTTTCAATTTCTTGATAATTACCCTTAATATGTTCAATTATTTTATGGTAATTCCATTCTTCTTGCATATTTCGCTGACCTTTACCATTAAAAGGCATTTCTTCTATAAAGCGAACATCAATTTCTTTATTTTTTGAAAGTTCTACAAAATCAATTATCTCATCGGTATTAAAGCCAGATTGTACAACTATATTTAACTTTAGTTTTAAATTACTTTGCTCTAGTAATTCAAAAGTTTTATAAACTTCTGTAAAAACATCTCTTCGAGTTATTTGAGCAAATTTCTCTTTTTTAAGACTATCTATACTTAGGTTAATCGAATTTATTTTTAGTTCTTCTAGTTTGTCTATATAATTAGAAATTAAAGCTCCGTTAGTAGTTATATTTATTTCTTCTAATTTATCATTAAAAGCTAACGATTCTAAAAAGTTAATAAAATCTCGTCTTACAAATGGTTCTCCTCCTGTTAAGCGAACTTTATTAACACCTAATTCCGAAAGAACTCGAGTAATACGGTACATTTCTTTATAAGTAAGTAACTCCTTTCTACTTACAATATCAATACCTTTAGCTGGCATACAGTATTGGCATCGCAAATTACACCTATCTGTAATTGCTAAGCGTAAATAGCTAATTTTTCTACCAAATTTATCTGTTAACTGCATTAATTTAGAATAATTTTATTTCTTCCTAAAGTTAAAATTTCTTCTTTTTCTAGCTTTTTTAATACTCTTGAAATTGATTCTCTAGATACTTTTAAATCTCTAGCAATATCAAAATGTTTTCTATAAATAATATGGTCGTTTTTTACAAAACTAGTTTCTTCAAGATATTTTACCAACCTAAATTCTAAGTCATTAAAAGCAATATCGTTAATTTTTTCTATTAATAGTGAAGTTTGTTTTTCATTTAAATTAAAAAAATAAGCTCTCCAATTATTATATTTTGAAAACCATAAACTTACTACTTTTATAGGTAAAGCAATGTAAGTAACAATATTTTCGGCTTTAATTCTAATTTCACTTTTTTTATGTTGAATTGCTGATGAAATAGCAATAGCGCTCGTTTCTTTTGCCGATAAATAATGAAGAAAAATACCATTTCCCTTACCGTCTCTCCTTTTTACTTTTGCTATACCAGAAACAATTAACGGAATAAATTGAACATCACGTCTAACTTCAACAATAATAGTTTTTGGGTCTACTTTTTTTAATACACCATATTTTATTATTTCTTGAAGTAATTCACTTTCAAAAATTTCTGAAAAGCTTGATTTTACTATTTCATCAATTTTCATGGCAGTAGTTTTAATGTGGAAGCTTATCTTTTGAAACACCGTAGAAGAACGCTCCCAAAGTTGCTCCAAATATTACTACTAATATAGCCAATACACCTTTACCAACCAACACAAACATTGGACCAGGGCAAGCGCCTGCTAAGGCCCAACCTAAACCAAATAAAATTCCGCCAAATAAATTACGGTATAAACCTTTCTTTTTTGGAGAAATTCGTATTTCATTTCCTTCAAAAGATTTTAATGTTTTCTTTTTGAATAAAAACATTACAACAAGTCCAATTGTTACTGCCGAACCTATAATTCCGTACATATGAAACGATTGAAATTTAAACATTTCGTAAATTCTGTACCACGAAATTATTTCTCCTTTACTCATTACTATTCCAAACAGAATACCTATTAAAAAAAACTTTATATGTTTCATTGTTTAAAATATTAAGGGTAAAATTAACCAGGTCATTATTAAACCACCTATAAAAAATCCAATTACAGCAATTAATGATGGTAACTCTAAATTACTTAAACCAACAATTGCGTGCCCTGAGGTACAACCTCCTGCCCAACGTGCTCCAAAACCAACTAAAACACCCGCTACAAGTAACACAATAAAACCTTTTAAAGATAACATAGTTTCTATACTAAATATCTCACTTGGCAAATAAGTGCTACCGGCATTTTGTATACCAATATCTGCTAAATCTTTTACTGTTTGTGGGTTTAACACAACCTCGTTAGTTGGAGTTAACCAATTCGCAGAAATAAAACCACCAACAATTGCCCCCAAAACAAAAATTAAGTTCCAAGAGTTTTGTTTCCAATCTACTTTAAAATAATCTGTAAATTTTCCTGCACCACCAATAGTGCAAAATGTTTCTAAATTAGACGAAACACCAAAGCGTTCTCCAAAATAATACATCAAAAACATAACCAGGGCAATAACAGGCCCGGCAACGAACCAAGCCCAAGGCTGCATAATAAAATCCATAATTTAATTCTCTTAGTTAGTATTAAAAAAATTTAAACTTAATTTAAAGTTAAAATTCTAAAATCTCAATTCTGTTTCTATGCAACTGAATTTTCCCTTCATTTTCAAGCTGCTTTAACAATCTAGAAACCACAACTCTTGACGTATGCAAATCATACGCTATGTCTTGATGTGTAGTATTTAATGTTGTTTCTCTTAAAATTTGAGCCTTATCGGTTAAATACTTATACAAACGCTCATCCATTCTCATAAATGCTAGCGTATCTATTGTTTCCATCATTTCGTTTAGACGAATATTGTAACTATCAATTACAAAATTTCTCCACGATTTATATTTAACTAACCACTCATCTAATTTTTCCTTTGGAAGAAAAATAATTTCCGAATCTTTTTCAGCAATAGCTCTAATTCCACATTTCCCGTTAGAGATTGCACTTGCAAAAGAACTCGCACAAGTATCTCCTCTTTCTAAAAAATAAAGTAAAATTTCTTCCCCTTTTTTATCTTCTCGCACAATTTTAATTGCACCATCTAATAATAAAGGAACTCCTTTCATTTGATCTCCTAAATCTACCAAAAGTTCGTTCTCTCTTAGCTTTTTATAAACACCTATTTGTTCAATTTCGTCTAACAATTCCTTTTCAAACACAAACGAATAAAAGCTCTCTAATTTTTCTCTCATTTTTTAAGATAGTTTAATATTTTTAAGGTAGCTCCAGTTTTAGAAGCTACATAGTTTAATGATTTTTGCCCTACGTTTTTACGCTCTTCATTATCATTATAAAACTTTTTTAAATGTAAGGATAATTTTTCAGAACTGTCAACCACAAAACATCCACCATTATCTACCAGTTCTATTGCTTCATTAAACTTTTGATAATTAGGCCCAATTAACACAGGTACACCATAGCAAGCTGGTTCTAATACATTATGAACTCCAGATTTTGTATAACCACCACCAACATACGCAACATGTGCGTAGCTATAAATTTTTGTAAGTATACCTACTGTATCAATTATAAATACTTGATAATTGTTTAAGTTTTTAGTTTCTTTTTCTGAAAACGATACTACTTTCTTTGTAATTGAGTTTTTTAACTCCTCAATTTCTGTAGGTTTAATATTATGTGGTGCAATTATAAACTTCTCACCTTCTTTAGAATTATTATTAATATACTCAACCAATAAATCTTCATCTTCTTTCCAACTACTACCAGCAACCAAAATGTGGTTATTCGCTGTAAACTCTTCAATAAAATTTAACTTATTGTTTTGTTGTGTAATCTCATAAACCCTATCAAAACGGGTATCTCCACAAAGTGTTACATTGTTAAAACCCACATTTTTCAATAAGCTTTCAGAAACCTTATTTTGCACAAAAAAGTGTGAAAATGCTTTTAATGAGTTCCGCATCCAACTTCCATAACTTTTAAAAAACGCTTGGTTCTCTCTAAAAATTCCCGACACCAATATAGTATTTACCTCTCTTTGCTTAAGTTCTCTTAATAAGTTTGGCCAAAACTCGTACTTAACAAAAATTGCTTTTTCTGGGTGAACGATATCTAAAAACTTTTTAGCATTACTTTTAGAATCTAAAGGCAAATAACAAACTATATCTACTACGTTATAATCCTTTCTTACTTCATAGCCCGATGGCGAAAAAAAAGTGAGTACTATTTTTTTTGAAGGAAATTCTACCTTTAGTTTTTCAATAATTGGTCTTCCTTGTTCAAATTCTCCTAATGAAGCACAATGCACCCAAATTACCTCATCATTTTTAGAAATAGATTCTTTTAACCTATTAAATGTTTGATTTCGACCTTCAACAAATAATTGAATTTTTTTGTTGAATAAAGCTACTATTTTTAGTAAACCAGTAACTATTAAAACTATTATATTATATAAAAAGTACATAGTTAGCAAATGTACAAAATAGCGTATAAAAAAACTCCCAAACTAAAAAAGTTTGGGAGTTTCAAATTTTGTATAAATCTAACTACTAAGCCTCAATAGGATCAATAGAAACATAAGATTTATTATCTTTTTTCTTTATGAATTGAACCACACCGTCAACTCTTGCGTGTAATGTGTGATCTTTACCCATATAAACATTATCACCAGGATGATGTTGAGTTCCTCTTTGACGTACAATAATATTACCTGCTAAAGCAGCTTGTCCACCAAATATTTTTACTCCAAGTCGTTTCGATTCTGATTCTCTACCATTCTTCGAACTACCTACTCCTTTTTTATGTGCCATGATGTTATGGTTTTAAAATGTTAAACAAATTTGGTTATTCAATACCACCTTTAGTGTTATCTTGCCATACTTTTAATTCATCCCATTTTCCTTCAGCAGCCATTTTTGCTTGTTTTGGCCAAGAACCTGGGTTTTTAGAAGCATATCTAGATCCTGCTGCTGCTAAAATTTCTTTTAACGCTTCAACATCTGCTGCTGCTAATTTAGCAAAAGTATCAATACCAGCTGCAACAAAAATCTCAGCGATTTTTGGTCCAATACCTTCAACTTTCTTTAAATCATCTGCTTTAGATGCAGATTTTTTTGCTGCTGCCTTTTTTACTGGAGCTGCTTCTTCTTTTTTAGGTGCTGCTTTTTTAGCTGGCGCTTTTTTCTTTGCTCCAGTAGCTGCAATAGCTTCGATTTGGATTTCAGTTAAAGCCTGGCGATGACCATTCTTTTTCTTGTATCCTTTTCTACGTTTCTTTTTGAAAACGATTACTTTATCACCTTGTAAGTGACCTAAAATTTTAGCCGTTACTTCGGCTCCTTGGATAGCTGGGGCGCCAACTGTTACTGCACCTTCGTTATCTAAAAGAAGAACTTTATCAAAAGAAACTTTTGATCCTTCTTCTCCTTGTAAACGGTGTACGTAAACCTTTTGGTCTTGCGCTACTTTAAACTGCTGCCCTGCTATTTCTACAATTGCATACATAAGTATAATTTTTTATTCATTAATCACCTTCTATTAAGGCGGGTGCAAATATAAGTCTTTTTTCTTTTTACACAAAACTTATTTTAAATATTAAAAAGCTCATTTACAGCACGTAAAATTAAACTTCTTAAAATTTATGTTAAAAAAAATAATAGTGTAGGCCACCATTTAAAAGTTAATTATTTTTGAGAAAATTAGCTATGAAATTCTTCGACTCAAATTTCTATAAATTAAAATGTAACAATTTATTAAATCGGTCGACCTACATTCATTGCCTTTAATATTAATAAATAACAAATAAATTAAAATGAAAAACTTTTATTTAACAGCTCTATTAATGCTATTAAGTGTAACTACATTTGCACAACAAGTAGCTTTTGAAGAGTATGATTTAAATAACGGATTGCACGTTATTTTACATCAAGACAACTCAGCTCCAGTAGTTACAACATCTGTAATGTACCATGTTGGGGCTAAAGACGAAAATCCAGAAAGAACTGGATTTGCCCACTTTTTCGAACACCTTTTATTTGAAGGTACTAAAAACATTGGTAGAGGAGAATGGTTTAAAATTGTTTCTGGAAACGGAGGTACAAATAATGCTAACACAACTCAAGACAGAACTTATTACTATGAGGTATTTCCTTCTAACAACTTAAAATTAGGTTTATGGATGGAGTCTGAAAGAATGTTACATCCAATTATTAATCAAATTGGTGTAGACACACAAAATGAGGTTGTAAAAGAAGAAAAAAGATTAAGAGTTGACAACGCTCCTTACGGCCATTGGAATGCTGAAGTTTTTAAACATTTATTTAAAAAACACCCATACCACTGGACCACAATTGGTTCTATGGACCATTTAGATGCTTCTACTCTTGAAGAATTTCAAGCCTTTAACAAAAAATTCTACGTACCAAACAACGCTGTATTAGTTGTAGCAGGAGATTTTGAAAAAGGAGCTGCTAAAAAACACATCGAAGATTATTTTGGAAGTATTCCAAGAGGTGAAGATATTAAAAGGTCAATTATTAAAGAAGATCCTATTACCTCAGAAATAAAAGCAACTTTTGAAGATCCAAATATTCAAATTCCTGCTGTATTTACTGTATACCGTACACCTGCAATGACAACTAGAGACGCTAGAGTTTTAGATATGATTTCTACAGTTTTAAGTGATGGTAAAAGCTCTAGACTATACAAAAAACTTGTTGACGATAAGAAAAAAGCAATGCAAGTTGCAGCTTTCAACTACTCTTTAGAAGATTATGGTGCTTATATAGTTTTAGCTCTTCCTTTAGGTGAAAACACGCTAGATGATTTAGTTAAAGAAATGGACGAAGAAATTGTTAAAATTCAAACTGAACTTATCTCCGATAAAGATCTTCAAAAATTAAGAAACAAATTCGAAAATCAATTTGTTAATTCTAATTCTAGTGTTGAAGGTATTGCGAACTCTTTAGCTAAATATCATATGCTTTATAAAGATGTAAATTTAATTAATACTGAAATTGAAATTTACAATTCTATTACAAAAGAAGAAATTAGAGAAGTTGCAAAAAAATACCTAAACACAAATCAACGATTAGTTTTAGATTATTTACCTAAAAAAGAAAAAGAATAAACAGATGAAAACAAAATATTTATACATACTAGCAATATTTTTTCTTTCAGTTTCAGTAACCGCTCAAATTGATAGATCTATACAACCTAAACCAGGTCCAGCTCCAAAAATTAATTTAGGTACACCAAAAACTTTTGAACTAAAAAACGGACTTAAAGTTTTAGTAGTAGAAAATCATAAATTACCACGTGTATCAGCAACACTTACCATAGATAACAATCCTATTTCTGAAGGTGACAAAGCAGGTGTTTCTAGTTTATTAGGAAGTCTTTTAGGATCTGGAACAACTAACATAAGTAAAGATGCTTTTAATGAAAAAGTTGATTATTTAGGAGCTTCATTATCTTTTGGCAGTAGCAGCGCAAGACTTAACTCTTTATCTAAATATTTTCCAGAGTTATTTCAACTAATGGCTGATGGTGTTAAAAACCCACTATTTACTCAAGAAGATTTTGATAAAGAAGTAAACATATTATTGGACGGTATTAAAGGTGAAGAAAAAAGTGTTGAGAGCATTTCTCGCCGATTAAAATATCTTTTAGCCTATGGTAAAAACCATCCTTATGGAGAATTTCTTACTAAAGAAAGTATTGAAAACACTACTTTAAACGATGTTCAAAATTTTTACAATACATATTACAAACCAAACAATGCTTATTTAATTATTGTTGGTGATGTAAATTTTAAAGAAATTAAAAAATTAGTTTCAAAAAATTTAAAAAGTTGGAAAAAAGGGGTAATTCCTTCAACTGCTTTACCTGAAGTTAACAATGTAGCAACTACTGAAATTAACTTTATAAATATGCCAAACGCAGTTCAATCTGACGTTACGGTTTTAAGCACAGTAGATTTTAAAATGACCGATGAAGATTACCACGCTTTACTTTTAGCAAATCAAATATTTGGTGGAGATTTTAATAGTCATTTAAATATGAATTTAAGAGAAGCTCACGGGTATACTTACGGAGCAAGATCTAGTTTAAGACCTAACAAAAATACTCGCGCTTTGTTTTCTGCAGGTGCTCAAGTTCGAAACGCCGTAACAGATAGTACTGTTATGGAAACAATGAAAGAACTAAACATTATTAGAACTACAAAAGTAACTGAAGAAGAACTTAAAACTGTTAAAGCAACATACATCGGTAGCTTTGTTAGAAACATAGAAAAACCAGAAACGGTTGCTCGTTACGCGTTAAATTCTAGAACTAATAATTTACCTAGCAATTTCTATAAAACATACCTAGATAAAATTAATGCAGTAACTATTAATGATATTCAAAGAGTTGCTAAAAAGTACTTTAATAAAGATAATGCTAGAATAGTTGTTGTTGGTAAAGCTGTTGATGTTATTCCAAACTTAGATAAACTACCTTACAAAATAAATTATTTCGATACTAAAGGTAATTCAACAGAAAAACCTGAGTTAACTAAAGCAATTCCAGAAGGTGTTACTAAAGAAACTGTTTTTAACAACTATTTAAATGCTATTGGTGGTGTTAACAAAGTGAAAAATATTAAAACTTCTTCAACAAAAGCAGAAGCATCTATGCAAGGAATGGTGTTAACTATGGAGAACAAATCTATGGCACCAAACAAACAATCTGTTGTAGTTTCTGGTATGGGAATGGTTATGTCTAAAATGAAATTTAACGGAGAAACTGGTTATAACGAACAACGCGGAATGAAAAAAGAAATGACTGAAGATGAGATTAAAAAATCTAATTCATCTACAGTTCCTTTTCCTGAAGTTGGTTTTATTACAAACCACAATGTTAAACTTGTAAATATTGAACCTGTAGATGGACAAGATGCTTATGTAGTTTCTAAAGGAGATGACACCACTATTTATTACGCAGTAAAATCTGGCTTAAAACTAAAACAAGTTACAGAAATTGAAGCAATGGGTAAAAAAATGAAACAAGGATTTAGTTTTCATGATTACAAAGAAGTGAACGGAATTAAAATTCCACATACCGTTGAAATGGATATGGGACCTCAAAAAATTAAATTTTTAGTTAAAGAAGCTAAAATTAACGAAGGCGTTACAAATAGCGACTTTGAATAGATTTTTCTAGTTAATTTATGAAAGCGGCTTATGCAATTATGTATAAGTCGCTTTTTTATTTAGCTTTATTAACCATATACACACCTAATAAAATTACAAAACCAGATGCAACTTGTAATAAAGTAATTTTTTCACCATCAAAAAGCCCCCAACAAATTGCTACAATCGGAATTAAATAGGTAACCGAAGATGAGAATATTGGAGTAGAAATTTGAATTAACCTATTAAACATAATTTTAGCCAATCCAGTACCAATTACTGCTAAAACAGCTAAATACATAATTCCTTTTAAATTTTCTTTGGAAGGCACAAAGGTTTCAAAAAAGTTAGAATACCAAAGTACAATCAATGCAGGAAACATCATTAAAACAAAATTACCTACCGTTATACTTAGCGCATCCAAATCATGTAAATACTTCTTTAAAATATTTACATTAAAAGCATAACCTACTGTTGCAAAAAGTATAAAACTAGCGTAAAAATAGTCTTGATTAGGGTTTACTTCTGCTCCCTTCAAAATCAATAAAACAGTACCAATTAAACCAACTAAAACCCCAAATAATTGTCGTTTTTTAAAACCAAAACCAAAAAACAACGCTCCAAAAATTAATGTATTTAAAGGTGTAAAAGAGTTTAAAATAGAAGCTATAGAACTATCTATTTTATCTACAGCATAAGCAAACAAAAATGAAGGAAAAAAGGTACCAACAAAACCATTCAACGTTAAATAATACCAATGCCTTCGTTTTATAGTTATTAACTTTTTAAAACCAATTAGTAATAAAAAAAGCGTTGTTATTAAAATTCTAATTGCTCCAACTTGTATTGGGCTTAAACTTAGCAAAGCATATTTCATTAAAATAAATGAACTTCCCCAAATTATTGCTAGTACAAAAAGAAATACCCAACGTAGTTTTTTATGATCCATGGCGTTAAATAAAATGCAAAAATCGAATTTTTATTCGGAATTGAAGTAATAAGTTTATAATTTCGTTGAAAAATAAAACTATAATAAATGAAAAATCTACTATTAATACTGGTTACTGTTTTAACACTAGTTTCTTGTAACCAAGCTAAAAAACAAAATAACACTCCAACTTCAAAAGAAGTTAAAACTGAAAAGCTTGCTGAGAAATTAGAAAGTGTAGAAGTTGAAATTGAAGGAATGACATGCGAAATTGGTTGCGCCAAACTAATTCAATCTAAACTATATAAATTTGATGGTGTTACTTATGCCAATGTTTCTTTTGAAAACAAAAAAGGCGAAATTACTTATGATGCTAACAAAATAAACAAAGAAGATATTAAAAGTGAAATTGAAAAAATTGCTGGCGGAGATTTATATTCAGTAATAAAAACTACCGACATTGATTTAATCTCTAAAGAATCTAAGTAAAACTTATTAATTATTGGTTTTTTATTGTTTCTTTGTAGGTATATTTAAAATCAATCAAAATATTATGAAATCAATCAAATTGTTAGTAGCGGTTGCACTTGTTAGTGTTTTCGCATTCTCTTGTAAAGAAACAGAGAAAAAAGATCTTAAAGATGCAGTTAAAACAGAAGTTGAAGCTGCAAAAAAAGAAGTTGAAGTTACAAAAACTGAAGTTACAAAAACTGTAGAAGAAGTTAAACAAGATGTTGAAAAAACAGTAGACAGCTTAAAAACTGAAGTTAAAGAAGTTACTACAGATGTAAAAGAAGTTGTTAAAAAAACTGGAGACAACGTGAAAAAAGTTGTTAAAGAGGTAAAAAAAGATGTTAAAGATTTAAAAAACTAACATTAATTTTTATTTCAAAAATTTTAGAAAAGCTTCAATTCATATTGAAGCTTTTTTTATGCTTTAAAAACGCGCATTGAGTAATAAAAAAATAGTAAACTAATAAAATATAGCAACCCTACTAATTGATGTGCAACTCCCAAAAACAAAGGTATTTCTCCCTTTACATTTAAAACTGTTAAAACACCCAACACGGTTTGCAGCAGTACTAAAAACACTGTGTAATTCAACCACATTTTAGAAACTACCTCTACTTTATTTCTAAATTTAAAAAACATATAAATAGTTAATAGCACTAAAATATACGCTAGCAACCTATGTGTAAATTGAATAAGAGCTGGCGCAAATAAGTAACTATCATAATTTATCATATTTGCCCAAGTATAGTTAGCATGCTCTTTTAATACTTCAGGAACCATTTCACCATTCATTGTTGGCCAAGTTGGGTAATATAAACCAGCTTTCATACCTGCCATTAAACCTGCAAATACCATTTGAACTATAGTTACTAACAATGTAAAGCCAACTATTTTTTTTGAAACCAACCTAAAGCTCGAAAAACAATAAACATCGGCAATTGTTTTTACCATTGCCCAAACAACAAAAATTGCCAACACAAAATGTACTGTAAGTTTATATGCGTTTACCCAAGGTCTATTTACCAATCCACTCTGCACCATAATCCAACCAGCAGAAGCTGTTAAAACGGTTAAAAAAACAACTAACAATAATCGCTTTACCAAATAGAAGTCTATCTTTTTCTTCAACAAAAACCATATAAACGGAATTAAGAATATAAACCCTAACGAGCGTACCCATAACCTATGAAAATACTCCCAGAAATAAATAAACTTAAATTGTTCTAGCGTAAAACTTGAATTTATTTTATGAAACTGCGGTGTTTGCTTATACAATTCAAAAGCATCAAGCCATTGCGCAGTATTTAATGGCGGAATAACACCTGTAATAATATCCCAGCGCGTTATAGAAAGTCCAGAACCTGTTAAACGAGTAATTCCACCTAAAATTACTTGGCCAATTAACATTATTAAACCTGTTAACAGCCAAAACCTAACAAGTTGTGAATATTTATAGTTTTTACTTTTCATTATTTCCACTCTAGTGTTTCAACTAAATGTTTTATATCTTTTTCTATATAGTTTATAGCCGGCAGTATAGAATCATAATTTGGCTTTACATAAAAATACAAAGCTCCAGATAATACATGATTTACACTATCTGTAACTCTAAACTGAAGATTAGTAGCAACATCACCTTCAACATTATATAATTTACCATAAACCTTTTTTTTGAAATTCTCATACGGTACAGAATTTATAGCATCTGCTTTAATAGTATGCTCAAAAGTTAGTTTTTCAACCTCTTTTAAAATTTCATTTAAGTTATTATCTACAGGTCTATAGGTAATATGTATGGTTGCTTTTAGTTCTGGATATTCAATTTTTGCCCAACCATTATCTCGTGTATTTACTTGGGTATATTTTGAAACTTCAAAACTATAAGCCTTTTGCAAATCCATTTTTTTATATGAATTAACAGGGTACTCCAATTTTAAATACGACTTAGGCTTTGGAATTGGGTCATTTCCACAAGAAAAAAGTAACAAGCCTATACACGCAAAAATTAGTAAATGCTTCATTTTAGTAACTTTTAACATCTAGTTATGAATTGTAAATTTCACTTTCTTAATTCTTTTTTTATCCATAGACTCTATTTTAAATGCATAATTTTCGAAATTGATAATCTCATTTTTCTTTGGAAATCTTCCTGAAATTTCTAAAATAAAGCCCGCTATAGTTTCCGATTCTCCTTTATTATTGTTAAAACTTTCTTCATTAATTTCTAAAATTTTATAAAAATCTTTTAGGTTTGTTTTACCTTCAAATAAATAATTGTTTTCATCTAATTTAGAGTAAGTAATATCATCATCATCAAATTCATCATTAATATCACCTACAATTTCCTCTATAACATCTTCTAACGTAATAATTCCACTAGTTCCGCCATATTCATCTACAACAACAGCTAAATGATTTTTTTTCTCTTGAAATTCTTTTAGCAAATCGTCTAATTTTTTATTCTCAGGAACAAAAAATGGATTTCTAATTAGTTTTTGCCAATTAAATACTTTTTTATTTAAATGCGGCAGTAAATCTTTAGCATATAAAACCCCAACAACATCGTCCACATTTTCACCATAAACAAGGTTTCTAGAAAATCCTTTTTTTACAATTTTAGAAATTACTTTTTCGTAATCCTCATCTCTAGACAAGGCAAAAATATCTATTCTTGGCGTCATAATTTGCGCCGTTTCTGTATTACCAAAGTTTACAATTCCTTCTAAAATTTTTTGCTCGTCTTTAGTAGTTGCTTCATCAGACGTTAACTCTAAAGCTTGAGAAAGTTTTTCTACAGAAAGATTAGATTGTTTTTTACCTAATTTATTTTCAATAACATTAGTTAAACTCATTAACGGCAAACTTACTATAGATAATATAGTGCTTAGCACATTTATTGGCATTGCCATTATCGAAGCAAACTTTAATCCATTTCTTGTAGCGTATACCTTTGGTAAAACTTCACCAAAAAGTAAAATTAAAAATGTTACTAGAACAACTTCAATCAAAAATTTAACAGGAATTGATATGGTTTCTTCAAAAATAAATTCTCCAATAAAAGCAAATAATAGTACTATTAAAATATTAATAAAATTGTTAGCTATAAGTATAGTTGCTAATAGTTTTTGCGGATTTTCTAAAAGTGCAACTACAATTTTATCTTTTCCTTTTTTAGATTCTGTAGCTTGGTCAATATCTGTTTGTGAAAGCGAAAAAAAAGCGACTTCAGACCCAGAAATCAATGCCGACATCATTAATAAAATAAGCAAAACAATAACACTTAATAAAAACCAAATATTAAAGCTTGCAAAAAAATTTAAATATAAAATCGTGGGTTCAGGATCCAATTTATTATTATTTAATTAAACTTAAAACGGCAAATCATCATCACCTCCATTTGTATTTGTTGGCTCTGCTGGTTTAGGTTGTGTTGCCGGAGGAGTTTCTGCAGGTTTAGCTACCAATTCTTTTTTGGTAGTTAAAAATGTCATGTCGTTTACATGAATTTCTGTAGAATATCTTTTATTTCCGTCTTCACCTTCCCACTGACGCGTTTTTATACGGCCTTCGCAATAAATTTTATCTCCTTTAGTTAGGTATTTTTCACAAATTTCGGCAAGTTTATTTCTAACTACTAAATTATGCCACTCAGTAGTAGTTACTTTTTCTCCTGTTTGCCTATTTGTATAAGTTTCGTTTGTCGCAATAGGAAAACGTCCTAAGCAATTTCCACCATCGAAATAATGCATTTTAACCTCATCTCCTAGATGCCCAATAAGTATCACTTTGTTTATTGTACCTGCCATAACTAACCATTTTATAAATCAAATGTACCAAAAAAAATTAGTTGAATTTATATTCGCTTAAAAAATTATCAACCAACTTAGGAACAGGATATTTACCAATTTCACTCCATTTTATAGTATCTAGCTCACAATTATCTACTTCAACAACCCAAAATTTTGTATAAATATGCTGGTGAGATAGCTTATGAACAATCAAATCATTATTAAATAGCTTTACATTTATTTTTTTTTGTTGAAACAACTCATCAAACTTTTTATTGCTCAACAACTCTTCAATATCAATTTCTTTTGAAGTTTCTATTAACGGAAATTGATACATATTTTGCCAAATTCCACTTATCCGTTTTTCAATAACAGTTATTTTATTTGGCATTTTAAACACTATATAATTAAAGTAGCGTTTTTTAATCTTTATCTTCTTTTCTTTAAAGGGTAAATTCTGAATTTCATTTTTACCAAAAGCAACACAACTATTATTTAACTCACAAGTATCACAAATAGGGTTTTGTGGTTTACAAACTCGCGCACCATATTCCATAATAGCTTGGTTAAACGTGCCAGGCTGCTCTGCAACTATAAGCTCTTGGGCTATGTTTTTAAATTCTTTTATACCCTTTGTTGAATTTATAGCTGTACTAATTCCAAAATATCTAGCTAAAACTCTATACACATTACCATCTACCACTGCAGTTGCTTCATTAAAACATATAGAAGCAATGGCAGAAGCAGTATAATCACCAACACCTTTAAGTTTTATAATTTCAGAATAGGTTGATGGAAACTCACCATTTAAGTTATTTACTATATATTTTGCAGAAAAATGAAGGTTACGCGCACGAGAATAATAACCTAAACCTTGCCATAGTTTTAGAACCTCTTCTTCGGTTGCGTTTGCCAAATCGAAAACAGTTGGAAAATTTTCAGTAAATTTGTGATAATATGCCGTTCCTTGATCCACTCTGGTTTGCTGTAAAATGATTTCTGACAGCCAAATTTTATAAGGATCTAAAGTTTTACGCCAAGGTAAATTTCGTTTATTAGATAAGTACCACTGTATTAACAGATTAGATATTTTCATGTTAATTATATAAAAATGCAATAATACAAGTTTTAAATGATTAAATTTTAGCGAATTAACTTTTTGGATTTGAATATTAATTATATATTTGCCGTCTTAATTTTATAATAACATATATAACAATAATAAAAATGACGAAAGCAGAAATCGTATCGAACATTTCAGAAAAATCTGGAATTGAAAAAGCTGATGTATTAGCAGCTGTTGAAGCGTTCATGGAAGAAGTTAAAGGATCATTAGAAAACGGAGATAATGTATACTTAAGAGGTTTTGGAAGTTTTATAATTAAAACTAGAGCTGAAAAAACTGGTAGAAATATTTCTAAAAATACAACAATAAAAATCCCAGCACATAACATACCTGCATTTAAACCTGCAAAAGTGTTTGTAGAGGGTGTAAAAACTAAAGTAACAGTAAAATAAGTTACTAAAATTATTAACCAAAAAATACTTTTTAATTATGCCAAGTGGTAAAAAAAGAAAAAGAGCGAAGATCTCAACACACAAACGTAAAAAGAGAGCGAGAGCTAACAGACACAAAAAGAAAAAGTAAGCTAAGCTTACTTTTTCTTTAGAATAAAAGTTCATTGAAATAAATAGTTGTAAAGCACAACTATTGTTGGGTATAAAAACCTGTAACATATTATAAATCGTTTATACTATATGTATACAATATATGGTATAAGCATAAAACCAATTCAGAGTGAAAACAGAATTAATTATAAGATCGAACTCCTCTGATATTGATTTTGCCTTATTAAAAGACGGTAAATTAATTGCATTAAATAATGAAACTAACGGAAATAAGTTTTCTGTAGGAGACATTTTTTTAGCTAAAATTGGTAAAGTACTATCCGGATTAAATGCAGCATTTGTTAATGTTGGTTATGAGAAAGACGGATTTTTACATTATCACGATTTAGGTGCGCAATTAAAATCTTTAAATAAATTTATAAACGGTGTTAGCACAGGTAAAATTAAAGATTACACTTTAAAAAACTTTCGACTAGAAAACGATATTAATAAAAACGGAAGTATAGTTGATGTACTAAAAACAGGTCAAAACGCATTAGTACAAATTGTAAAAGAACCAATATCTACAAAAGGACCACGTATGTGCTCCGAATTATCAATAGCAGGTAGATATTTAGTTTTAGTTCCTTTTTCAGACAGGGTTTCAGTATCACAAAAAATAATGGATCCAAATGAAAAAGAACGTTTAAAAAGATTAGTAAAAAGCATTAAACCTAAAGGTTTTGGTGTTATTATTAGAACAGTTGCTGAAAATAAAAAAGTAGCTGAACTAGATAAAGACTTACAAAACTCTTTAGATCGTTGGGTTGCCATGTGTAAAAAAGTAAAAAACACAAAGTCGCAACAAAAATCACCTACCAAAGTATTAACTGAATTAAATAGAGCATCTTCAATTCTTAGAGACCTATTTAACGATTCTTTTTCAAGTATTGTAACAAATGATGATACTTTGTTTTTAGAAATTAAAGAATATTTACAAGAAATAGCTCCTGAAAAGGAAAATATAGTAAAACTGCATACAGCGAAAGTTCCTATTTTTGAAAAATATGGAATTGAGCGCCAAATAAAAACATCATTTGGTAAAACAGTTTCTATGAGCAAAGGAGCATATTTAGTAATTGAACATACCGAAGCTTTACATGTAATTGATGTAAATAGTGGAAACCGATCTAATAAGGCTTCCTCACAAGCAGATACAGCGCTTGAAGTAAATTTAATAGCTGCCTCTGAAATTGCAAGACAATTACAGTTAAGAGATATGGGTGGAATAATTGTAGTAGATTTTATTGATATGCATACTGCAGAGCACAGACAAAAATTGTATGAGCACTTAAGAGCAGAAATGGCATTTGATAAAACAAAACACAAAATATTACCACCAAGTAAATTTGGATTAGTTCAAATTACACGCCAACGTGTTAGACCTGAGTTGGTTATTAAAACAAAAGAACCAAATCCAAGTGGAAATGGTGAAGTTGAAGCTCCAATTGTATTATTAGAAAAAATTGAAGCTGATTTAGATAAACTTATTTTGTCTCAAAAACATAATAAAATAGCAGTAAATACACATCCTTTTATTGCGGCTTATTTAAAAAAGGGAGTACCATCCATTCAACAAAAATGGTTTATGAAATACAAAAAGTGGATTAAAATTTTACCAAGAGATGCATACCAATATTTACGTTTCGATTTTACAGATAACGAAGGTAAATATATTAAATAAAGGCACTCACAATATCAAAAATAGTCCTGCAACTTAGAGTTGTAGGGCTTTTTTTAAAACCAATACCCAACGTTAAAATACCAGTAATTTTCATTATGATCTGGTGACCAAGTATAATTTATTTCAACAGGCCCCAAAAAGGTATCTAAACCATATCCTACCATATAACCAGACTTGGTATTATCAAACAAACTCCCCTTATCAAATACATCATCTTCAACTCTAGCATAATTTGCTGTAGCTGAAAAATAGTTTTTAGGCAAAAACTCATATCTTAAAGTAAATGCAGATTTTAAAAAGGAGTTGTCATTAAGTTCTCCTAATTCATAACCATAAAATGGAATTAAAGTATTTATATAATTAGCCTCATAACCTCCAACACCATATTGCAAAACCACATTATCGTTATTTCCAATAGTAACTCCAGCTTCAGAATTAAATTGAAGTGTTAGCTTATCAAAAACGGTATGCGCAAAACCAATTTTACCTTTTAACTGAGAGAATGGCTCGAAATTATTGTTATGATCTGATGACGCCCAATACCATCTAAATTCGGCATCTAAATATGCTCCTTTTTTCTGAAAATATTCCTTATCATACGAGTCAAACTTTATATAACCAATTCCATTTAAATAATCTGATTTATCAAAATAAAACTTTCCTTCTTCAGCAGACCCTATATTGTTTTCTACTGTTGAAACAGTTTCTGTATACACCTTTAATCTTTTATGCTCTACTCCTGCTCCAATTGCAAACCTTCTATTAAATACTGTTTGTAAATACACCTGAGTTGTAAAATCTTCATATTCTAGGTTAATTTTATTTACATTTTCTGAATCAAATAAAATATTTGCATTAAACCTATTGTAACGCGATTTTATTCCAAAACTGGTATAAAACCCATTATCTATAAAATAATTAATGTTATAACGAATATTATCTCCTAATACAAAATCTGCCGAAAGCATGTCATTTTTAAATAACAAGTGCTTTGTTAAACCATTAATTAAAATACCTGTTTTATACAAATCATCATAATGTATTCCTATCTGAAAATAGTTAGATACTCTATTTTCTTTCACTTTAAAATCTACAGTAGCTCCATCTTTTTCACTATTAATTTTGTACTGAATACTTTCGAAATTACCTGTAGCGTACAAATTATTTATACTAGATAATAAACTTCCATAACTTGTTGTATCTCTTTTTTTAAGGTTCAAGTTACCTAAAACATAAGCTCTTGTATAGTTCTCATTTCCTTCAATATTAATTTTTTTAATATGAAATTCTTTTACATTATTAAAATCTATATCAATTTTCTTTGTTTTTGTTTGTTGCTTGCTTATTTCTTGAAACTTATCTCTAAATGCTACCGTAGCATCTTTACCAATTTTCATAATTGCATCAGCATCATCAAAAGAAACTACATTATATTTACTTAAATCTGGACGAATTAAAACATCTACATGTTTTCTTTTCTCTTCAATAGATTGGTACATTTGAAACCCAACAATTTGATTAATAATTGTTGGTGCAGAATTTAATTCCTCTTTCTTTTTAAGCCCATCTTGTATATCTACGCCAATAATTATATCAGCACCCATTGCTTTCACTTCATCAACAGGAAAATTATTTACAATTCCACCATCTGAATACAATTTTCCATCAATTTCTACCGGAGCTAATAATGTTGGAAAAGAACCACTTGCTTTTACTACTTCTGGCAAAAAACCTTTTCTAAACACTTTTTGTTTTCCTGTTTCTAAATCTGTACCAATACATAAAAACGGAATTGGTAATTGATCAAAATTTTCAATATTATTAACATGTTGCGTTAGTCTAGTTAATAAATTCATTACATTTTGACCGTCGGTAACAGCCTTAGGAATTCCGACTTTTCCTTTTTTTACTGGTAATGTTAGCGCATATTTTTCGCCAGTTTCTTTCTCATAAAATGGTTTTGACTTTCTTGGTAAATCATTAGAAATTATTTTCATAAAATCTAACGACTTAATAATAGAATCTAACTCGTTAGCACTATATCCTGAAGCATACAAAGCACCAACAATAGCGCCCATACTTGTACCACCAATATAATCTACTCTAACATTTGCTGCTTCTAACTCTTTTAAAACTGCAACATGAGCAAAACCTTTGGCTCCTCCACCACTTAAAACTACACCAACTTTTACGTCTTTTTTAGTTTGCGATTGAAGTAAACTGAATGTAAATAACAGTACTAAAAAAAATGCTTTCTTCATAAGCTATGGGGTTGTTTTATTATAATGGTTGTAAACTTTTGTTGCTCTACTTGTACCTACTATTTTCTCTATATCTTCAAAAGTGGCAATTGATACTCTTTTAGCAGATTTAAAATGCTTTAATAAAGATATAACAGTTTGCTTACCTATACCACTAATTTGTTCTAATTCGTTTTCTAAAGCTCCTTTGCTTCGTTTATTTCTATGGTGAGTAATACCAAATCTATGCGCCTCGTTTCTCAAAAACTGAATAATTTTTAAACTCTCCGATTTTTTATCTAGATATAAAGGAATAGGATCTTCTGGATAAAATATTTCTTCTAAACGCTTAGCAATACCAATAATTGCAATTTCTGATCGTAAACCTAAAACATCTAAACTTCTAACTGCCGATGATAATTGCCCTTTTCCTCCATCAATTACAACTAACTGAGGTAAGCTTTCACCTTCTTCTTGTAAACGCTTATAACGTCTAAAAACTACTTCTTCCATAGAAGCAAAATCATCTGGGCCTTCAACAGTTTTAATATTAAAATTTCTATAATCTTTTTTGCTTGGTTTTCCGTTTTTAAAAACCACACAAGCAGCAACAGGATTTGTACCTTGTATATTTGAATTATCGAAACACTCAATATGTCTAGGTTCTTCACTTAAACCTAAATCTTTTTTCATTTGAGCCATCAAACGGTTTACATGCCTATCTGGATCAACAATTTTAATTTGCTTAAAACGCTCTTGTCTAAAATATTTGGCGTTTCGTAAACTTAAATCAACAATTCTTTTCTTATCTCCTAATTTAGGTATTGTAACTTTAAGATTTTCACCTAAATCAACTTCAAAAGGTACATAAATTTCTTTAGACTGCGAGTTAAAACGCTGTCTAATTTCAACAATAAAAAGCTCTAATAAATGCTTATCTGTTTCGTTTAATTTCTTTTTAATTTCTGAAGTATGTGATTGAATTATAGAACCATTTGCAATTTTAAAAAAGTTAACGTAGCCATAACTCTCATCAGAAATAATTGAAAATACATCCACATTATTTATAGATGGATTTACAACGGTAGATTTTGCCTGATAATTAGAAAGCAGCCCTATTTTATCTTTTATTTTTTGAGCTTCTTCAAACTCCATTTCGGCGGCATAATTCATCATTAAATCGTTAAATTGTTTTAACGATTCTTTAAAATTACCTTTAATAATATTTCTAATTGTTGAAATATTGTTCGAGTAATCCTCTTCTCTTTGCAAAGCCTCGCAAGGTCCTTTACAGTTTCCAATATGGTAATCTAAACAAACCTTGTACTTATTATTTGAAATATTTTTTAAACTTAAATCATAATTACAAGATCTAATTTGAAATAACTCTTTTATTAGATCCAATAAAGCTCTAGCTGTTTTTACCGAGGTATAAGGACCAAAATAATCCGACCCATCTTTAATTACATTTCTAGTTAAAAATATTCGTGGAAAACGTTCCTTTTTTATACAAATATACGGGTAAGTTTTATCGTCTTTCAACAATACATTGTAACGTGGCTGATACTTTTTTATTAGGTTGTTTTCTAAAAGCAGTGCATCTGTTTCTGTATTAACAACTATATGCTCTATCCTCGCTATTTTTTTAACCAACACTCGTGTTTTTCCAGAGTCGTGTGTTTTTGTAAAATACGATGATACTCGCTTTTTTAAATTTTTAGCTTTTCCAACATATATTATTACCTCATCTTTATCGTAATACTGATAAACTCCAGGCTCGTTTGGCAATGTTTTTATTTGCAGTTTTAAATCCAAATTTATTATGCTTATTAGCTTATAAAAATACTCTTTTTTTAGTAGCCGATAGTTTCCTATTAATTTAATGTTTTATATAGGGTAAAGTGGTATTTTTGCGACTGATTTAATAGAGTCGTTTTCAACCCTCTTTTTTTACAGTTTATATACGATTTATGAAAAAATATTGGAAAAAATTATCAAGAATAAAACTAACTGAACGAATTGATAATGCTTTAGCATCAACAGTTAATTTTGAAAATAGCCACTACCTAGGATATCCCGTTTCTCACATAGATGAAAACGTTTTTAATCTAGGAGGTGCAGACTTAGATAAAGCACCTCTTTTAAAGGCTTATATTGCCAACCCAAACAATATTGGTTGTCATACTTTAGGAAAAAGTGAAGAAGCTTTTAAAGGTTCGCAAGAATTAGAAAAAGAAGTAATTCGTGTGTTAGCCGTAGATATTTTTAAGGCTGAAGAAAATAGTTATGATGGTTACATTGCAAATGGAGGTACAGAAGCTAATATGCAAGCATTATGGATTTACAGAAACTTGTATAAAAAAGAGTACAATGCTACTTTAGACGAAATGGTAATTCTTTCTTCAGAAGACACACATTACTCGGTACATAAAGGAGCAAATTTATTAAGTGTTGATGGTGTAAGTATTCCTGTTGAATTTAATTCAAGAGAAATTATTAAAGAAGAATTAGACCGCATTGTTGAAGAACAAAAAGCAAAAGGTAAAAAATACTTTATGGTAATTTCTAACTTAGCAACAACTATGTTTGGTTCTGTTGACGACCCAAATTTGTATGCTCAAATTTTAGAAAAACATGAAGTTGAATATAAAATTCATATTGATGGTGCTTTTGGTGGATTTATCTACCCTATAATGAATAAGGAATCTAAGATTAATTTTCAGAATCCAAAAATTTCATCTTTTACAATTGATGCTCATAAAATGTTACAAGCTCCATACGGAACGGGTGTATTTTTATGCAGAAAAAATTTAATTGAAAACGTACTAACAAAAGAAGCTCAATATGTAGATGGTATGGACTTAACTATGTCTGGTAGCCGCTCTGGAGCTAATGCAATTGCCGTTTGGATGATTTTATTTAGCTATGGTTATTACGGTTGGTTCGAAAAAATTAGCACACTTTTACTAAGAACAGAATGGTTTGAAGATCAATTAAAAGAACTAAATATTGAATATTTTAGAGATCCTTTTATGAATATTGTTACCCTTAAATCTAAGCATGTAACTAAAGAGTTAGCACAATCCTTTGGTTTAGTTCCAGACACACACAATGGCAATAATAACTGGTATAAAGTTATTGTTATGGACCATGTAGAAGTTGATGACCTTCTTAAATTTGTAAAAGAACTAAAGAAAAATATAGATTAATAAAAAAGCTCAAGTTTTAACTTGAGCTTTTTTACTTTTAGTTTCCAAACAGAAATGTTTTTATACTCTCCGAATTAGCAAAAAATTCTCTTGCTAAAACAAATGACCCCAAAAACACTACTACTGCTATTAACAACTGTTTTTTATTAATTCCGTTATTCATTTTGTTGTTTTATAATTACTTATTTACTTTATAATTCCTGTAAATATAAGAACATAATACGTTCCTGTTATAATAAAAACTACTCCAGCAACATAACGCATCCATTTTTCAATTATTTTTATTTTATTATAAAACACACTAACACTACCCGCTGCAAATGCCAATAAATAGGTAAATAATATTACCGGTAATCCAGTTCCAATAGCAAATACAATTGGTAGGTATAAACCTTCTACACTCGAAATTGTCATTGGTATTAACATTCCAAAATATAAAGCTCCACTATAAGGGCAAAATGCCAACGCAAATAACACTCCAATTACAAAAGAACCTAGCAAACCTTTATCAGAAAATTTTTGACTTAATTTCTCTGTAAAATTCGATTTATTTAAAAAGTTAAGGCGAATAATATTCAACATTATAAGACCAATAATAATTAACAACGGACCCAAATATTTTTCTCCATTTTGATGAAAAAAACGTGCAATATGAAATTTACTTGCCCCAAAAAACAGTATCAATCCAATTAATGAATAGCTAACCGCTCTACCCAAAGAGTAAACAATACCACTTAAAAAAACTTTCTTTTTATTGGTAATGTTTTTTGAAATAAAAGCAGTTGCCGTAATATTTGTTGCTAATGGACATGGACTAATAGCCGTCATTAAACCCAACAAAAAAGCAGATAATATTGGTATGTTATAATTATCTAATAACGATTGTAATACATCCATTAAATTTTATTTAACTGCTCTTCAATTTTAACTTTTAGTTGGTCTGAAAATGCTTTGGTGTCTCTTCCGTTAGAAAAAGCAAAATCTGTTAAATCAATCTTTTCTTCTTTTCCATCTTTTACAACATTTACAATTAAAGCTGTTCCTGTAGCTTCAAATTTTTCAGCAATTTTGTAATTTTCTTTTGCATCAACATCAATAACTTGCAAAGTAATTTTTCCTTCTTTTAATTCTTTTGCAAAATAGGTATCTAACGTATGTTTTGTGTTAGATTCTATAGATTTACAAGTAACACACCTATGTGTAGAGTGAAAATCTATTACTTCAATAACATTGTTTTTTGCGATTACTTCTTCCACTTTACTTTCTTTTTTGTTTCCACAAGAAACTGCTACTAAACTAATAATTGCGACTACTAAAACTTTTAAATTTTTCATTTTTGAAATTTATTATGATTAAAATATGATATTAAATAAGTATCCTGATATTATGATACACAAAGTTACTACTGAAAAGAAAATGGCAATTAACTTTAAGGTCATTACTTTTTTCAACAACATTGCTTCTGGTAACGAAAGCGCTACAACTCCCATCATAAAAGCAATTGCCGTACCTAACGGAATTCCTTTTGAAACCAATACTTGAGCAATTGGTAAAACTCCTGATGCGTTTGAATACATTGGTACTGCTAATAATGTTGCCATTGGAACAGCAAACCAATTATCTTTACCCATATATTGCTCAAAAAAACCTTCAGGAATGTAGCCGTGCATTAAACCTCCAATTGCAATTCCAACAATTACATAAGGTAAAATTCCCATTAAAATAATTTTTGTTTCTCTCCAAATTGAAGGCAACCTTTCTTTCAATGATGTTTTTTCTGTTTCAAATTTTTCTGTTTCTTTCTGGCTATTTTCTAATACTTGTAATACCCAAGGCGACAAATATTTTTCAAGCTTTAATTTTTGAAGTACCATTCCAGAGATTGTTCCTAACAATACACCACTTACAACATAAATAACCGTTGTCTTCAATCCGAAAAGACCAATAAACAAACCAATAGCAACTTCATTTACCAAAGGCGAAGTAATTAAAAATGAAAACGTAACACCTAAAGGAATTCCTCCTTTTACAAAACCAATAAATAATGGAACTGATGAACACGAACAAAACGGTGTAACGGTTCCAAATAACGAAGCCATTAAATACTCAAAGCCATATAATTTTTTACGCGATAAATAATTTCGCACTTTTTCAACAGGAAAATAACTATTTACAATTCCCATAAAAAAGATAACTACAAAAACTAGCAATAAAATTTTAATAGTATCGTAAATAAAGAAGTGCAAAGCTTCTGCTAAATGACTTCCTTCATCTAAATTTAATATTGAAAACACTAACCAAGTGGCAAGGTTTTCTATCCAATCGAACATTTTTTTTTGTTTTATCTAAGTTGTCATTTTGAGCGAAACATAGTGAAGTCGAAAAATCTCTTCTTGAGATTCTTTATTTCGTTTACACTTCATTCAGAATGACAATAATTTAGTAATACTTTTTCTTCAACCAAAGTGAAACATTCACCAAACCAATTAATACAGGAACTTCAACCAAAGGCCCAATAACACCTGTAAATGCTTGTTGTGAATTTATTCCGAAAACTGCTATGGCAACTGCAATAGCTAATTCAAAATTGTTTCCTGTTGCTGTAAAAGCTACTGCTGCGTTACGCTTATAATCTATTCCCATTGCTTTTCCTGTAAAGAAACTTACAAAGAACATTAACACAAAATAGATAATTAACGGAACTGCAATTTTTAATACATCAAAAGGAATTTCAACAATTAACTCTCCTTTTAAGCTGAACATTAATACTATTGTTGCCAATAGAGCTATTAATGTTATTGGTGAAATTAGCGGAATAAATTTTCGGTTATACCAATCTTCACCTCTTAATTTTGTTAAATATTTTCTACTTAAAAACCCTGCTACTAGCGGAATTCCTAAATAAATTAAAACGCTTTCAGCAACTTCAAAAATGGTAATGTTTACATCAAAACCTTCCAATCCAAAATAAGCTGGTAGTACTGTTATAAATAGCCACGCATAAAAACTATAAGTTACTATTTGAAAAACACTGTTTAATGCAATTAATGTGGCTCCGTACTCTCTACTTGCTCCAGCCAAATCGTTCCAAACAATTACCATTGCAATACAACGTGCCAATCCAATTAAAATCAATCCAGACATATATCCTGGTTCGTCTCTTAAAAAGATAATTGCCAATGCAAACATTAATATTGGACCAACTATCCAGTTTAAAAACAAGGACATTGACATTAATTTAGTGTCTTTAAAAACTGTTGGAATTAAGCTATAATCAACTTTTGCCAACGGCGGATACATCATTAAAATTAATCCAATTGCCAATGGAATATTTGTAGTACCAACCGATAATGACTCTGTTATTGTAGATACCTGCGGAAAGAAATAACCAATAGTAACTCCAAGTGCCATTGCTAAAAATATCCATAAGGTTAAAAACCTATCTAAAAATTTTAATCTTGTTTTCATTAGTTTTTAATTTTCTTGTTATTCTGAACAATAGCAAAGATTCTTCATTACCATTTCACTCCATTCAGAATGACATAAATTATATTTTTTATTCTATGTTAATTTGAGAAAATACATACAACATTTCCGAAGCTATTTGATTGCTACGTTCTGTATATTTTTCAGCTTGTTGTGGTGTATTATCAAATGCTTTTGGATCGTTATATCTAACAGGAATTCTAGCTTCGCAACCAACAATAAACGGACAATTTTCATCGGCGTGATCACAAGTCATTAATGCTGCAAATTCACCTTTTGGATTGAAATCATTATCATATGTTTTTGAAAAACCAATTAAAGGATGCTCATTTTCAGCATATTTTATACTGTAAACTGGGTTTTCTGTTTCTGATAATTTTACAATTTGAAACCCTGCAGCACTTAATGCTTGGGCAGCCATTGGAAACATTGCTGTGGCTTCAGTTCCACCAGAATAGCAATACACACTTTTAACATCATAATAGTGTGCAGCAGTCTGCGCCCAAACCTGTGATAAATGACTTCGGCGAGAATTATGCGTACAAATAAAATTAAGATTTATGTTTTTACATGCAGAAACTTTAGCTTGAACGTAATCAACAAAAGGTTGCAATGCTAACTTTCGTTTGTTAGAAATTTCTAGCTTTTTTACAGCAGCTATTGTATTATTTATTTCTTGAAATACCATAATTAAAAAATATATTTATTACTCGTATGATGAGATTCTGAATCAAGTTTAGAATTGCGATTCACAGGGTTTTAAACTTCCTTACCTAACAACAACCTGTTTCTTTTTCATCCGTTGAGCAACAAGAATCATTTGAACTCTCATCTGAACAACACGCATTGTTTGCAAAATTATCTACCAATATTGCTTTTACTTCATCTTTTGAAGGCACTTTTCCTTTAATCATTACTTTTCCATCAACAACAACTGCAGGAGTTTTCATAACATCAAATGCCATAATTTCCATAATGTCCGTTACCCTTTCAATTTTAGCGTCAATGTTTAACTCATTTACCACTTCTTCAATTACTTTTTCAGCGCTTACACAACTTGGACAACCTGTTCCTAATACTTTTATTGATTTCATAATTTATATACTTTTTAATACTCTATTTAATTTATTCTTAACAACAATTTGATTCTGAAGAGCAACAACTAGAATTATCATTACCTAAACTAGTAAGCTTAACCTTTGTTTTTTCAGGTGGAATGCCGCAATTATCTTTTGCTAAACAATCTGTTTGTTTAGTGGTTAATAAAAAGTTTGTTCCGTCAAAATCTAATCCGTATTTACCAATAGTTGAAGCTTGGTATTCTACTTCAATTTCTAGATTTCCTAATTTTAAATATTCGTCAGACAATTCTATTATGTTTATCAATTTTTCTGGGTGTAACCTATGATCGTAATCATTAGCATTCCATAATTGAAAATTTGCAACAACCTCATTTCTTAAAGTTCCACCACAGTCAATAAAATGCTTTGTAACTTTTCCAACTTCTGTTACATGAAAGTGACTTGGCACCAAATTGCCATCTGGCAATTGGAAAGCTATAGTCTCAAGCTTACCTAAATGATTTTTAATTTCTTGAATATTCATATTTTTGATTTTTAATCGCAAATAAACGATTGGTGTAGTTAAATTTTTTTAGTCACACGTATTTTTAGTCATATTCTTATTGAAAAATTCATTAAAAACAGCTTTAGCTCTCAACCAATTTTCTTGATCAATACAATATTTAACTTTTGGCGGATTCACAGTTCCTTGTATTAAACCAGCATCTTTTAATTCTTTTAAATGTTGTGAAATTGTAGATTGTGCTAAAGGCAAAACCTCTAACAAATCACCTGTATAACAACAACTTGCATTGTCTAAATGATTCAATATTTTAATACGCGTTGGATGACCCAAAGCCTTTGCAAATTTTGCAATCTCTTCGGTCTCAACCTGATAAATGATATCTTCTTTTGTTCTCTTCATAAGTTCATCGCAAATGTACGATAAGAATTTAAATTGCAAAATTATTTTAAACCTTTTTTATAATTCGAAGTCATAATAGGGAAATAAACCAACGCACTATGAAATTAAATCGACTTACCCTATTAGGATTATTCTGCTTAATACTTATCTCTTGTGGAAACAGTGATAATGATATTATAATAGATGAAATAACCGAAGAAGAGCAAAATGTTATTATTGATTTACCAACTACAAACAAACCATATACTATAGTTGACACCGGCATTATAGACTCTTATAGTAATGACGCACTAATTTCAAAACCAAGTCAAGGCAATTCTTTTTTCGGTCAAGATTCAAATTATCTAGGAAACCAACCTTCATATACAAATAACAAAGATGGTACCATTACAGATAATGTTACCGGATTAATGTGGGAACAAGATATGGGTTCTAAAATAACATTTACTGAAGCTTTTACAAAAGCATCTAATTCAAGCTTAGGAAATCATACAGATTGGAGAGTACCAACTTTAAAAGAATTATACTCACTAATACTATTTTCAGGAAAAGTAAAAGGTGAAGTTGCCATTGATTTATTTATAGACACCAATTATTTCAATCAAGAATTAGGTGATACATCCATTGGAGAACGTGAAATTGATGCTCAAACTTGGTCTTCAACCGAATATGTTAGTACTACAATGAATTCGGACGAAACTGTTTTTGGGGTAAATTTTGTAGATGGCCGTATAAAAGGATATCCAAAATATAAGCAAGGTTCAGGAGCTGCAAATACTATGTATTTTAGAATGGTTAGAGGAAATACATATTACGGTAAAAATAATTTTGTAGACAATGGAGACGGAACAATTAGCGATTTAGCAACTGGCTTAATGTGGGAACAAAAAGATGATGAAATTTCAAGAGATTGGCAAGAAGCATTGGAATATTCAGAAAACTTAGACTTTGCAAATTATTCGGATTGGCGTTTACCAAATGCTAAAGAATTACAAAGTATTGTAGATTATACTAGATCTCCAAAAACTACAAATTCACCAGCTATTGACCCTATTTTTGATTGTACTGAAATAACAGATCCAGATGGAAACACAGGTCAATATCCATTTTATTGGACAGGAACTAGCCATTTAGATGGAGCTAATCCATATTCAAGCGGTGTTTATATTGCATTTGGAGAAGGACAAGGAGAAATGAACGGAACATTAATGGATGTTCACGGAGCAGGTTGTCAACGTAGTGATCCTAAAAGTGGAAACATAGATGATTATCCTCAATTCTTCGGGCCTCAAGGAGATGTTAGATATGTATATAATTATGTGCGCTGTGTAAGAAATATTGAATAACAAAACGTATTTAAACATTTAAAATGAAGAAAAATATACTATACCTACTAGTTTTAAGTACTCTCGTTTCTTGTTCAGAAAAAAATGATGATTTTATAGATCTAGAAATTGAGAATGAAACAACTCCTAAAACCGAAATAGTAAATACGAAACCTAATATTTTAATGGTAATTGCTGATGATATAGGTTTAGATGCTTCACCAGGTTATTCCGTTGGAACAGAGAAACCAAATATGCCACAGCTTCAAAACTTAATAAATACAGGTATTACATACAATAATGTTTGGTCTAACCCAACGTGTTCCCCAACAAGAGCAACTATATTAACAGGTAAATATGGTGTTAATAATGGTGTTTTAGCTGTAAACAATACTTTAAGCACTTCTGAAATATCCATTCAAAAATATATAGATACAAATTTAAATGGTGAATATGCTTCAGCAGTAATAGGTAAATGGCACTTATCAAATAGTAAAAATCATCCAGAAAATATGGGGATTGAGTATTACTCTGGATCTTTATCTGGTACATTAACTGATTATTGGAATTGGAAATCTACTGAAAATGGTGTTCAAACAATAGCTACAACGTATAATACCACTGAATATACAAACAAAGCTATTGATTGGATTGCAGAACAAACAAAGCCTTGGTTTTTATGGTTAGCATATAATGCTCCTCATACACCTTTTCATTTACCTCCAACAGATTTACATTTTCAAGGTAGTTTACCCACCGATCAAGCAAGTATTGATGCAAATCCATTACCTTACTATTTAGCAATGCTTGAAGCTATGGATAGTGAATTTGGAAGACTATTAAACAGTATGACTTCAGAAGAAAAAGAAAACACTGTAATTATTTTTATTGGAGATAATGGTACTCCAAATCAAGTAGCGCAAGAATACAATAATAAAAGAGTAAAAGGATCACTATATCAAGGCGGAATTAATGTACCAATGGTAATTGCGGGTAAAAATGTAACTAGAATTAACGAGTCTGAAAACGCATTAATAAATACTACAGATTTATTTGCAACGTTAGCAAATATTGCAGGTGTAAATGTCAGCAAAATTAACGATAGTAATAGTTTTTATGAATCGTTTTCTAATTCAACAACTCAAGTAAGAGAATATGCTTATGCTGAAGATGAATTTAATAAAACTATTAGAAACAACACACATAAATACATGCTATTTAACAACGGTTCTGAAAGTTTATATAACCTAAGTATAGATTCTTTAGAAACTAAAAATTTATTAAAAGCTAATAACCTTCCACTAAGTGAAAGTGATAGTAAAATAAAGGATGAATTAGTTAAAAAATTAGCAGAAATTAATCCGTAATCTCTGTTATTTCTTCTTCCTTAGGAAACGCTTTTTTGTTGAAAATTATTAAAATAGCTACAGCTATAGAAATTGCTGCATCTGCAACATTAAAAATTGCATTAAAAAATGTAAAAGGTTCACCACCTTTATAAGGAAACCATTCTGGTAATGTTCCTTTCCACATTGGAAAATACAGCATATCTACTACTTTACCATATAATAATTCACCATAAGGTTCTTCAGCAAAAAGTGTTGCAGTTTCGTTATAAGGTGTATTAAAAATAACACCATAAAAAACTGAATCTATTATATTACCTAGTGCTCCAGCAAATATTAAAGATATTGCAATTATTAAAGCGTTGTGTGCATTTTTTTTAACTGATGTATACAGCCAATAACCAATTCCACCAATTGCAAATAATCTAAAAACAGTCAAAAAAAGTTTACCTGTTCTACCTCCAAACTCAGCTCCCCAAGCCATTCCGTTGTTTTCAATAAAATGAATTCTAAACCAATCAAAAACTACAACTTCCTCTCCGTACAGAAAGTTTGTTTTTATGTAAATTTTACTAATTTGATCAATTAATAAGACAAGTATTATTATTGCTACAGCTTTTTTCAAATTGCACAGTTTTATAGGTAACCTATATTAAAAATGAAGCCTCCAAAAAAGGAAGCTTCACCATATATAAAATATTATTTATTGTTGTTTTTTTGCTTCAATACTTAAAGTAGCATGAGGCACTAATTTTAAACGTTGTTTTTGAATTAACTTACCTGTAACTCTACAAATACCGTAAGTTTTATTCTCAATACGTAAAATTGCGTTTTTTAAATCTCTAATAAATTTTTGTTGACGAATTGCCAATTGAACATTTGCTTCTTTAGACATGGTTTCAGAACCTTCTTCAAAACCTTTAAATATAGGCGAAGTATCATCTGTACCATTGTTACTATCGTTTTTAAAAGAGCTTTCTAGCAATCTTAAATCCTCTTCTGCATGTTCTATTTTAGCTAGTATTATTTCCTTAAATTCAGCTAAATCCTTATCAGAATATCTATTTTGTTCGTTCATAAGCTTACATTTTTTTAATTAATATTTTAGTGCTTACATCGTCAAAAGCAATTTCCGTGCCTTTTTCTATTTCGTCTTCAAATACTAATTTGTTAGTTAATGTTTCTGTCTTTATATAATCTTCGTTCTCTTTTATTGAGCGCTCTAATATATCATTTTTTTGAATAATAAGTTGAATTTTATCATTCACTTCTAAACCAGATTCTTTTCGCAAGTTTTGAACCCTGTTTATTAACTCCCTTGCATTTCCTTCATTTCTTAATTCTTCAGTAATTGTAACATCTAAGGCAACTGTTAAACCACCTTGATTTGCTACCAACCAACCTTCAATATCTTGCGATACTATTTCAACTTCTGCTATAGTTAAATTTACAACTTTTTCGTTTATTGTTAAAGAAATTTCTCCATCTTTTTCAATAGCTGCAATGTCATCTTGATCTAATTTTTGGATAGCTTGCCCAACAAAACGCATATCTTTTCCAAACTTAGGTCCTAATACTTTAAAATTAGGTTTTATAGTTTTAACTAATATACCTGAAGCATCGTCAATTAACTCAATTTCCTTTACATTTACTTCCGATTTTATTAAGTTTTCAACTGCTAAAATTTCTTCTCTATCTGCTTCGTTCAAAACAGGAATCATAACACGTTGTAAAGGTTGACGTACTTTTATCATTTCCTTTTTACGTAGTGATAACACCATTGATGATATTTTTTGAGCTTGTTGCATTTTGTGCTCTAACTTACTATCAATTAAACTATCATTACTTGTTGGAAATTCACCTAAATGTATAGATTCAAAGTTTTCTTTACCTGAAACTGCTATTAAATCTTTATAAAGATTATCCATAAAGAAAGGTGCAATTGGCGAACCTAATTTAGCAACTGTTAACATACACGTATATAATGTTTGGTACGCGGAAATTTTATCTTGACCGTAGTCGCCTTTCCAAAAACGTCTTCTACTTAAACGAACAAACCAGTTACTTAAATTTTCACCAACAAATTCTTGAATAGCACGAGCTGCTTTTGTTGGCTCATATTCTTCGTAAAATTTCTCTACATTTTTTACTAATGAATTTAATTCAGACAATACCCAGCGGTCAATTTCTGGCCTGTCTTGTATTGCAATTTCATCTTCAGCATATGTAAACCCATCTAAGTTTGCATATAAAGAGAAGAATGAATACGTGTTATATAGTGTTCCAAAGAATTTTCTACGAACCTCATCAATTCCTTCAACATCAAACTTTAAGTTATCCCAAGGATTTGCATTCGAAATCATATACCAACGTGTAGCATCTGCTCCGTATTTATCCATTGTTTCAAACGGATCAACAGCATTTCCTAAACGCTTCGACATTTTCTTTCCTTCCTTATCTAGCACTAAACCGTTAGACACAACATTTTTATAAGCTACAGAATCGAAAACCATTGTTCCAATTGCATGTAATGTATAAAACCACCCACGAGTTTGATCTACCCCTTCAGCAATAAAGTCTGCTGGATAGAATTTTTTCTCGTCTATTAATTCTTTATTTTCAAACGGGTAATGCCATTGTGCATAAGGCATAGAACCAGAATCGAACCAAACATCAATTAAATCGCTTTCACGTTTCATTGGTTTTCCTGAAGGTGAAACTAACGTAATACCATCAACTACATTTTTATGTAAGTCAATTTTATCGTAGTTTTCGTTACTCATATTTCCAACTTCAAAATCAGCAAAAATATCAGCTTCTAATACTCCAGCATCAACAGCTTTTGCCATTTCAGCTTTTAATTCTTCAACAGAACCAATCATAATTTCTTCGGTACCATCTTCTGTTCTCCAAATTGGTAATGGAATTCCCCAATAACGTGAACGAGATAAGTTCCAGTCGTTCGCATTTTTTAACCAGTTTCCAAAACGACCTTCTCCAGTAGATTTTGGTTTCCAGTTAATAGTATCGTTCAATTCGAACATTTTATCACGCTTATCAGTCACTTTTACAAACCAAGAATCTAACGGATAGTATAAAATTGGTTTATCAGTTCTCCAACAATGTGGGTAACTGTGACGGTATTTTTCTACGTGAAATGCTTTATTTTCTTCTTTTAAACGAATAGCTAACTCAACATCCATAGGACGTGCAGGTTCTTCTCCCTCATTGTAGTATTCGTTCTTCACATATTTACCTCCAAATTCTTCACCCATATGTTTGGTAAATTTCCCTTGTAAATCTACTAAAGGAACTTGGTTTCCATTATCATCAAAAACTAACATTGGTGGTACTTCTGGTGTTGCTTGTTTAGCTACCATTGCATCATCCGCACCAAATGTTGGAGCTGTATGTACAATTCCGGTACCATCTTCTGTAGTAACAAAATCTCCAGCAATTACTCTAAATGCATTTTCTGGATTTTCGCAAGGCAATGCATACGGCATTAACTGTTCGTATTTTGCTTCTAAAATATCTGCTCCTTTAAATTCTTTTACAACAATAAAAGGAATCTTTTTATCTTCTGCTTTATAACTAGCTAATTCTGCTTCACTTTCAACAGTAAAGAATTTTTTACCAAACTGTTTTCCAACTAAATTTTTAGCAAGAATAACACTAATTGGTTCAAAAGTATATTGATTAAAAGATTTTACTAATACATAATCTATCTTTTTCCCAACAGTTAATGCTGTATTAGAAGGAAGTGTCCAAGGAGTTGTTGTCCAAGCTAAAAAGTGTACATCACCTTCAACTTTTTGCAAAAACTCCGGTAATGTTTCTTTTAACGCCTTAAACTGCGCAACAACTGTTGTATCAGTTACATCTTGATAAGTTCCTGGTTGATTTAACTCATGAGAACTTAAACCTGTACCTGCTTTTGGCGAATATGGTTGAATTGTATACCCTTTGTAAATCAATCCTTTTTTATACAACTGACTTAACAAATACCAAACAGTCTCCATATATTTTGGTTTATAAGTCACATACGGATCTTCCATATCTACCCAATAACCAACTTTTCTGGTAAGATCGTTCCAAACATCCGTATAGCGCATTACTGCAGTTCTACAAGCTTGGTTGTATTCTTCAACCGTAATTTTTTTACCAATATCTTCTTTGGTAATTCCTAATTCTTTTTCAACACCTAATTCAATAGGTAATCCGTGAGTATCCCAACCAGCTTTACGTTTTACTTGAAAGCCTTGTAAGGTTTTGTAACGACAAAAGATGTCTTTAATAGCACGTGCCATAACGTGATGAATACCTGGTAAACCATTTGCCGAAGGTGGTCCTTCAAAAAATACATATGGCTTATTTTCATCTCTAGTAGCTATACTTTTATCGAAAATATTTTCTGCTTCCCAAAATGCTAAAGTCTCATCTGCTACTTTAGTGAGGTTCAACCCCTTATATTCTCTAAATTTTTTACTCATTTTTTACCCTTAAATCAATTAGTTTGCGAAATTAAGCATTTTTGATAAAATAATAGTGCTGAAAATAGCAAAATATACAGCTAAAAATAGTTGTTTCTAGAAGTTTTATTTTAAGTTTATGGTTGAAACAAATATCTGTGACACAATGATTCAACAAATTATATCAAATTCATATAAAAATGCTAAAAAAATTAAGCTGAATTGCGACTCTAAATTTGTTTTTTTTAGTGATTGCCATAGAGGTGATAATAGTTATGCCGACGATTTTGTACATAACAGAAACATTTACTTTCACGCCTTAAGAAGTTATTATGAAAATGATTTTACATATGTAGAATTAGGAGATGGAATAGAGCTTTGGGAAAACAGAGATTTTAGTGAAATTTTTGAAGCGCATAAAAACATTTTTTTATTGCTACGCGATTTTCATTTAAAAGATAAGCTTCATATGATTTGGGGAAACCATGATATGGTTTTAAGTAAAGAAAAAAGGGTTGACAAATTACTAGGCTCTTATTTTGATGCTGTAACTGCAACTGACAAAGACTTATTAAAAGGATTAAAATTTGATGAAGGAATTATTTTAGATGTTGAGGGATATGATAAAAACATATTACTAATTCACGGACATCAAGCAGACTTTTTTAATTATGTGCTTTGGAAATTTAGTCGTTTTTTAGTTAGAGCACTTTGGAAACCTTTACAAATTATGGGTATAAAAGACCCAACTAGTCCTGCTAAAAATTACAAAGAATTAATTAAGGTTGAACGCAGATTAAAAAAATGGATTGAAAACAATAACAATCAAATGGTTATTGCAGGCCATACACACAGACCTCGTTTTCCCGAACCAAACGATCTACCTTATTTTAACGATGGTAGTTGCGTACACCCAAGGTCTATAACAGGTATTGAAATTGTAGATATGCAAATTTCTTTAATAAAATGGCACACTATCTCTACAAAAGATGGCACATTACAAATAGTTAAAACCATACTTGAAGGACCTCAAGATGTAGCAAACTATTTAAAATAAAAAAAGCACCCTAAAAAGGGCGCTTTAATTGTAATCAACATTCTCATTGGCATTCCACCAATTTAAACATTAAACTTTCTTACTTAACTTAATTCTAATTTACTAACCAATTATATGACACTAATTTTTTTAATTGGTCACAATTGTTTAAATTTTAACAAATTAACCCATAAAAAAAGCGTCTCAAAAATGAGACGCTCAACTAATCTTCGGGCTGATAATTCTTATTTGGGGTAAAAATTATTTTAGTTTCCCTTAATTAATTTTTATTTACTATTATATGACACTCTTTTTTTTTGATAGTCACATTTACAGCAAATTATATTTTTCTTTCTTTCTGAATATGCTCATAAGCCTTTTGTACTTGCCTAAATTTTTCTTCAGCACCTTTTAAATGTTCTTCACCTAAATGACGTAATTTATCTGGGTGATACTTTTTTACCATTTTTCTATAAGCCTTTTTAACCTCATCATTTGTAGCAGATTTTTCAATTTCTAAAATTTTATACGAGCTATCAGAACTATCGTAAAACATTGCTTTAATAGATTCGAAATCGTGTTGACTTATATATAAATAACCCGCAATAGTTTTTATAGCACTCACTTCAGATTCTGTAACAATACCATCTGCTTTAGCAATTCCAAATAAAAAATGAATTAATTGCAAACGAGATGCGTGTGTCATATTTTGACGAATTTGCATACAAACTTGCCTTGTAGAAACATTGTTGTTTTTTATAAAACCATTAAATAATTTAAAAGCGTGGCTTGCTCTTTCTTCGCCATACATACTTTTAAAATGATTTCTAACATAATTTAATTCTCGCTGATCAATTTTACCATCTGCTTTTATTACGGTTGCAGAAAGCAACAACAAGCTAATTTCAAAATCACCAGATTGTGTACTTCTACTCGAACCTCTGTAAGTTTCGGCTCTTTGCACATCTTCTCGCGTAAAACCATCTATAAAACTCCCTGCAACATAACCTAAAATGCTACCAATATATCCGCCAAATGCAAATCCTAATCCTGCACCTAACCATTTTACAAAATTTCCCATATTATTTTAAAAATTCAAATATACACTGTTTTATTAGTATCATGCATCTGGTTAAATGTTACAGTTGTTAAATAAATTATAAACTTATAGTTATGTTATTTACATATTTTAAAGTAAAAAAACTAAAAACAAAAAAATTATGTAGGTTTGTAGCCTTAATTACGTCTAATAAAAAAAATCAAAAAATATGTATCCACCAGAATTAGTAAAACCAATGCAGGCTGAATTAGAAGATTCAGGATTTGTATCATTACACACAGCTGAAGAAGTAGACACAGCAATTTCAAAAGAAGGAACAACTTTAGTTGTTGTAAACTCTGTTTGTGGTTGTGCAGCCGGAACTTGTAGACCTGGAGCTATTGCTTCATTAGAATTTGACAAAGTACCAAATAATTTAATAACTGTATTTGCAGGAGTAGATAAAGAAGCAACAGATAAGGCAAGAGAATATATGATTCCTTTTCCTCCTTCATCTCCAGCAATTGCACTATTTAAAGACGGTGCTTTAGTGCATATGTTAGAACGCCATCATATTGAAGGAAGACCAGCAGAAGTTATAGCTTCTAATTTAGCTGGTGCTTACGATGAATTTTGTTAAAAAATTTAAAACTAAGTTTATAAAAAAATCCACTTATAATTAAGTGGATTTTTTATTTTTATGCTATGAACAAATCACAAATAATTGCAAACACTGAAACTTTTGTAAAAGAAACATTGAAAAATGCTGAAGGCGGACACGATTGGTTTCATATTTTACGTGTTTGGAACAATGCAAAATTAATAGCGGAAACTGAAACAGTTGATAGTTTTATTGTAGAACTTGGGGCATTGCTACATGATATTGCCGATTCTAAATTTCACAATGGAGATGAATCTGTTGGACCAAAAGTTGCTCGTAAATTTTTACAAAACGAAGGTGTTTCAGAAAAAATAATACTTCATATTGAAAACATTATTACTAACATTTCCTTTAAGGGTGGAAATTTTAATCAAACATTTAAATCTATAGAATTAGATGTTATTCAAGATGCTGATAGATTAGATGCTATTGGAGCTATTGGAATTGCACGTTGTTTTAATTATGGTGGTTTTAAAGATAGAACTTTATACGACCCCAAAATTGCTCCAAACTTAAATATGAGTAAAGAGGAATATAAAAAATCCGAAGCGCCAACTATTAATCATTTTTACGAAAAATTATTATTACTTAAAGATAGAATGAATACTAAAACCGGAAGGCGAATTGCCACTGATAGGCATAATTATATGGAAACTTTTTTACAACAGTTTTATGATGAATGGAATGGACGAAAATAGTTTATGTTTTAAAATAATAAAAGGCATTCCTTCCACTTCAGAATTAAATATTCTTGAAAGCTTATATGCTGAAACTTTTGAAGATGCTAGATTAGATTTTTTTTCTAAAAGACTAACCGAAAAAGATGATGTTTGCTCTTTGATAGCATTTGAAAACAACACTCCAATTGGCTTTAAAATTGGGTATAATTATAACGAAAAAACTTTTTACAGTTGGGTTGGAGGCATTTTACCTAAATACAGAAGAAATGGTGTAGCCAAAAAATTAGCCCAATTGCAAGAGCAATGGGCTAAGAAGAATAATTATTTAAATATTAGAACAAAATCTATGAACCAGTTTAAACCTATGATGATTTTAAACTTAAAAAACGGTTTTGATATTGTTTCTATTTATACTAACTCCACAAACCAAACAAAAATTGTGTTTGAAAAGCAACTTTAACTTTATTCAAAATTAGGTTTACGTTTTTCTAAAAATGCAGTTGTACCTTCTTTAAAGTCATCGGTTCCAAAACTTAATCCAAAATTTTCAATTTCAACAGCATAACCATTTACACAGTTTGTATAATTTGCATTAACTGATTTTATTGCTGCCGATATAGCTACAGAAGAATTTCTACAAATTTTATTCGCTAATTTTTCACACAACGGAAGTAATTCAGCTTGATCTACCACATAATTAACCAATCCGTAATCCTTAGCTTCTTCAGCAGAAATCATTTGAGCAGTTAAAATCATTTCCATTGCTTTTCCTTTACCAACTAATTGAGGTAAACGTTGTGTACCTCCATAACCTGGTATTACACCTAAAGTTACTTCTGGCAATCCCATTTTTGCATTTAAACTTGCAACTCTAAAATGTGCCGCCATTGCCAATTCTAAACCTCCACCTAAAGCAAAACCGTTTACTGCTGCAATTACTGGCGTTTCTAAATTTTGAACAAAATCGAATAAAGTTTCGTGTCCTATACGTGCTAATTCTGTTCCTTTTTCAATACTAAAATCGGCAAACTCTTTTATATCTGCACCTGCAACAAATGCTTTTTCTCCGCTACCAGTTACAATAATAACCTTCACATTTGCATCTTCATTTAACATTTTAAAACCGTTATGAAGATCTTTAATAGTTTGCTTATTTAAAGCATTTAATTTAGATGGTCTATTAATAGTTAGTGTTGCTATATTTTCTTTTATATCTATTAAAATATTTTCAAATTCCATATTGTTATTTTTTTGGTAGTTCTATTTTAAAAACAGTTCCTTTTTCAAGTTGAGATGTAAAACTTATGGTTCCATTATAGGTTTCAACAATGTTTTTTACCATAGGTAAACCTAATCCCATACCACTGGTTTTAGTTGTAAATTTTGGTTCAAAAACACGCCCTTTATCTTCTTCGCTAATTCCTTTTCCGTTATCCGCAACTATAATTTCAATGTTTTCATTAACTTCAGAAACGCTAACTTCAATCTTTTTATTTTCAATATCTCCAAGAGCTTGTGTTGCATTCTTCACTAAATTAGTTACAACCCTTATCAATTGTGTTTTATCTAACTCTGCAATTAATTCTTTTTCTTTAGGATGGTAAGATATATAGTCTTCTGTAAAAATATCTAGTGCATGTTTTACAATTTCTACCACATTAAGTGTTTCAGTTTTTTTACTTGGCATTTTTGCAAAATTTGAAAATGCAGAAGCTATAGAACTCATTGTATCTATTTGCTGAACCAAAGTTGTACTAAACTCATTTACTTTTTCATGAATTCTTGGGTCTTCAGGATCAAACCTTCTTTGAAAACTTTGAACTGTTAATCGCATAGGAGTTAATGGGTTTTTAATTTCATGAGCAACTTGCTTTGCCATTTCTCTCCACGCCTGTTCTCGTTCTCCTTTAGCTAATTTTACTGCACTTTCCTCTAATTCATCAACCATACCGTTGTAGGCATTAACTAATGTAAAAATTTCATCACTCGCATTTTTTAATATAATTTTCTCGTTTCTTTTATTTAAACGAGTAATGTTCATTTTTTCTGTAACCGCCTTAATTGACCGAGTAATGTAACTAGAAATAAAATAAGCCAAACCAATTGCTAAAAGAAACATTAACAAGTATACATAAGCCATTCTAACTAAAAACTCTTCCAGATCTTTATCTTGAGCTGTATTATCTTGCACATACTGCAAATTTAGAATACCTATTGGTTTAAATTTATTGTCAGTTATGTATGAATAAGACGATTGTAAACTGTTTTCTTTTATTTGACGAGCATCAATAAACCTATGATTGGCATTATTTGCCACACTTTTTATAATTCCTTCATCTAAAAGTTTTATTGCATCGTTTTTTATAAACCCAGAATGTGAACTTTTTACTAATTGGCCACTTAAATTATAAATATTAATTTCTAACTTTTCTATATTCGAAATTTCATAAATTTTATCTCTAAATATCGATGCTAAATTAGTTTCAGTAAGAGCATACGTGTTTTGGTAAGAGTTTAACCAATAATTTACAGCTGCTTTAACCGATTCTTCTTTACGCTCTAACCTACCAGTATTATACTCGTTAGTTTGTTCTTTGTATTGATAAATAGTTACCGCAGCAATTAAAACAGAAGCTAATAATATTAACAATATCATAGCTAAAAATATTCTAATTCTTAATGAGAGTTGTTTAATTTTCATTAATTATAAGTTGTTTTTTGATTGAAGACTTACAACTTTTGCTTCCTTAAAAAAGTAAATATACAAATTATTTACACCTTTAAAGTTTGCTGTTTGTGAATGTTTTAGTTAATTTTAAAGTTTACCCTCTTATAAGAAAACTCTATGAAAAAAATATTTTTATTCCTTCTTCTTTTTTGCGCAATTATAGCTCAAGCTCAAAAAGAAAATAGCTTACTTTGGAAAATTTCTGGTAATGGATTAGAAAAAGAATCATATCTATTTGGAACCATGCATGTTAGTCAGAAAATTGCATTTAATTTAGATGACATATTTTTTGAATCGCTTCAAAAAGCTGATTTTGTTGCATTAGAATCTGACCCTAATGAATGGCTAGAATACGCTTTTAACATGCGTGAAATGACACTAGCACTTTCGTACAACAACCTTTATGGTAACAGTAGTTTTTACAATAAAGCTTTTGAATTAAAACAACCTAAAAAAGAACAATTAGTATTCTTTATTTCGCAAGAAAATCAGTTAATAAACAATGTTTTGTATAGAACAAATACAGCTATGCAAGATTTTCAAGAAGATACTTATTTGGATATGTTTATTTACCAAGCTGGTAAAAAATTCAACAAAAAAATATTTAGCTTAGAAGATGTTGAGCGCTCTACTTACCTTGTTGAAAGAGCCTCTATAAATGCAAATAAAGAAAAACCTGATGTTTGGCTTCAGAAAAAATTAAAAGACGATTACTATATGAATCTTTTAAACAATACATATAGAGAAAAAAATATTTCGCTTTTAGACTCTATAAATAAAGGTATGTTTACAAAACACCATATGAAATATATGCTGTACTTACGTAACGAAGAAATGGCTGCCAATATGGATACGATTATGAAAAAAGGTAGCTTGTTTGCTGGTATAGGTGCTGCACATTTAGCTGGAGACGAAGGTGTTTTAAATTTATTAAAAGAAAAAGGCTATACCTTAACTCCTTTATTATCTAAAAAAACTAAAAAAGGGGAAAGCATTAAAAATAAAATTGATGAAAAATTTATAAATACACCTTACCAACCTCAAACAAGTTCTGACGGGTTTTTTACGGTTAATTTACCTCACAAATTATTTGAGCTTAATTTTATGAATAGCCAAGTTTATTTATGTCCAGATTTAACTAACGGCTCATACATAAACATTTCTAGAATTAGCACATTTAACGCCTTAAACAAAGAAAAACTAACCTTAAACGAAATTGATAAATTATTATTCGAAAACATACCTGGAAAAATTATTGAAAAAACTAAAATTTCTAAAAGTGGATTTGAAGGCTTTAATATTGTAAACAAAACCAAAACAGGCAATTATCAACGCTACCAAATTTTTGTTACTCCAATAGAGGTTATTATTTTTAAAATGGGAGGTAAAAAAGATTTTGTTAAAAAAGAAGGTGAAAAACTATTTAGCACTATAAAATTTAACAATATTGGAAACGAGTTTGTTTCTGTTGCTCCAAAACTTGGAGGTTTTACTGTTGAAGTACCAAAGTTTAATAAATTTTCTAACAAAAATAGCGTTGGAGAGCGTTTAATTGAAGCTATGGGTACAAACAATTATTATTTTGTAAAAGAGGTTATTTTAAATGACATAAATTATATTGAAGAAGATGATTTTGAATTAGAACGAATTCACGAACGTTTTTATAAAAATATAGATTTAAAATACAACGGCGGTAAATTTCAAAACTCTACTACCAAAACATTTATTTCAAATACTAAATTTAACAACTCACAATTTCTTCACTTAAAAACAGTTTTAAACGGAGGTAAATACTATCTAATTGGATGCTTAAGTAATACAAAAGTTACACCTAAAAAATTCTTCGATTCTTTTAAAATTACCAACTTTAAAATTCCAGCAGAAAAGTTTGAAGTTAGAAAAGATACAAGTCTTCATTTTACAGTAAATACAACTATAAAACCACCGTTGGATTTAAATTACTTTTGGAACAATCGCAAAAAGAAGAAGGATTATATGCCTAAAAAACGAAGCTTAGTTTATAAAAGTGATTTAAATGAAGATGTTAGGGTAACTTTTAATAAATATCACGATTATGAAAGCTACGCAAACGTAGATTCGCTATGGAACAATTTAACTAAACAATACACTTCAACCTCTGTTTTTAATCATTTAAACAGCGTTAATGTAGCTTCTATAAATCCAGATTACCTACTTAACAACACTTCAAACAAAAAGAAAAAGTTTATTTTATCGAACAAAACTACCGGTAAAGATAAAAATGGGTTTGAACAACTTAATTTTTTATTGAAAAATAAAGAAAGTAGCAAAGCCATTAAAGTAAAATATGTTTTAAAAAATGGTGTAGTTTACAAATTAGAATCTCTAATAGACACTGCACAAACGCACTCTAAATTTATTGATGAATTCTACAATTCGTTTAAACCAAACGATTCTGTATTTGGCAAATCGCTTTTAACAAGTAAAACCGATTTGTTTTTTGAAGCCCTTAAAAATAAAGACAGTTTAGTTTACGACTCGTATCAAACAATAGATTTTAATGAATCTAACACTGATGAATTAATTGATATTATTTCTAATTTTAAGTTTGACGAAAGTCAACAAAAAGTTAAAACGAGCTTATTAAAACAGTTGTCTTATTTAAAAAATCCTAAAGTAAAACCGTTTTTAGAAAACCTTTACAAAAACTCGTACGACAACCCGTACAATCAAATAGCAATTATCAATTCTTTTGCAAATAAAAACACAAGTGAAGCCAACAAAAAGCTTTTAAAACTATTGGAATATGATTTTCCGTTAACTTCTAAAGCTTTTGAAATTTCTTCAATGCTAAGGCCATTAAATGACTCGTTAGAAATTAGCAAACAGCTTTTTCCTAGCTTACTTAATTTTACAACAATTAATGAATATAAAGAGCCTATTTATGATTTATTAGCCGCGTTAACTAAAAAGAAACTAATAAATCCTAAAGTATATAAAAGTTATAAAAATCAGATTTTAACAGAAGCTAAAATTGAATTAAAAAGACAATTAAGTAAAAAAATTGAAAATAATTCGTTTAAAAAAGGCTCTTATAGAAGCTATAATAATTATAGTATGGACAATAGTTTAAATTCATATACCCAATTATTGTTTCCGTTTAGAAAAGATAAAAATATAGCAGAGTTTTTAACTAAGCTTGAAACTACAGATAATTATTTCGTTAAAATTCTTTTTATTATTTTAAAAATTGAAGCTAAAGAAAGCTTTAATACTGAAATGTTTAATGAATTAGCTTCTAACATAAAAAGTAGATCTATTTTATATAAAGAGCTTAAAGAGATAAAAAAAGAACACTTATTTCCAAGTAAATTCAAAAATCAACAAGCAATTGCTACCTCAGTTTTATTTAAGAATTATAGAGATATCGAAAAAAATAAAGACAGTTTAGAGTTTTTAGAAAAACGAACTTTTAAAATTTCAGAAAAAAATTACAACATCTACTTTTATAAAACCAAACAAAACAACAGTTTTAACAACTATAACAAAGGTTGGAAACTAAATTTTATAGCTTTTGAAATACCTAAAAACAATAAAATTGAAACTAAATATTTCCACAAAAAAACGGGTCAAGAAATAGATGAAACTAAAGAATTATCTGAACTATTGGATAATTTTGTAGAAGCAACTAGATTAAAAAACAGAAAACGTGTTAACTTAAAGCAAGAAAATAACTTTAATTCTTATTATTAGTATAAACTAACTTAAAAACAATAAGCATTATAGCTAATATCCCAGTTACAATATTAGAAACTATCATTGCCAAGCTTTTTAAATGAATACCATAAATAAGCCACAGAACAATTCCTGTAAAAAACACTAAATACATGGTTAAAGACAAGCTGCTAACATCTTTTGTTTTCCAAGTTTTGTAAACTTGTGGAATAAATGATGCTGTAGTTAAAGTAGCTGCTATTAAACCTATAATTTCGTAATTATCTATCATTATAATATAAAACACAAAACTAAACAAAAAAAGCCTTCATAGAAATATGAAGGCTTTTTTGAACTCTTATATTTTTAAAACAACTGTATTATTTTAATATATCTTGACAAATAATTTCACCATTAACTATGTTTACTCCTTTTTGTAAAGGTGCATTTTCATCACAAGCTTTTTCCCATCCTTTATTTGCTAATTGCAGTACGTAAGGCAGTGTTACGTTAGTTAATGCAATTGTAGAAGTGTAAGGTACTGCTCCTGGCATATTAGCTACACAGTAATGTACAACATCATCAATAATATAAATAGGGTCTTCGTGCGTAGTTGCTTTAGTAGTTTCAATACAACCTCCTTGATCTACTGCAACATCAACTATTACAGTTCCTGGTTGCATGTCCTTTAACATATCTCTAGTAATTAATTTTGGTGCTTTTGCTCCTGGAATTAAAACTCCTCCAACAATTAAATCTGCATCTTTAATATGCTTTCTAATATTATACTCACTAGAAAACTCAGTAATTACGTTATTAGGCATAATATCGTTTATATATCTTAAACGATCTAAGTTAATATCTAAAATGTTAACAATAGCTCCTAAACCAGCGGCCATTTTTGCTGCTTGAACACCAACAACTCCACCACCTAAAATAAGTACTTTTCCTGGTTTAACACCTGGTACACCACCTAATAAAACGCCTTTTCCTTTAATTGGTTTTTCTAAGTATTTAGCACCTTGTTGCACAGCCATTCTACCAGCAACCTCAGACATTGGTGTTAATAAAGGCAAAGTTTTATCTACCTCAACAGTTTCATAAGCAATACAAACTGCTTTACTATTTACCATTGCATCAATTAAATTATTGTTTGAAGCAAAGTGAAAATATGTAAAAATAATTTGACCTTCTTTTGCTAACTTATATTCTTCTTCGATAGGTTCTTTAACCTTCACAATCATTTCAGCGATAGCATATACATCTTCTATAGTTGGAAGAATTTCAGCACCTGCGTTTATATAATCACTATCTCCAAAACCACTATCAAATCCAGCTCCTTTTTGAACATAAACTTTATGGTTATTTTTAGTTAATTCAAATACTCCTCCTGGAGTTATTGCTACCCTACTTTCGTTATTTTTAATTTCTTTTGGAAGACCTACAATCATTTTTGAGATTTTTTATTTATTGCGCAAAATAAGCAAAAAAAAGAGCTTATTTTAACATATTTATTGTTAAAAAAGCTCTTTTTAAGATAAAATTAACATTAATACTACGATATTAATATTAACCAATATAATATTAACCGCTACCCAACTATATTAATAATTTTGCCAGGTACAATAATTACTTTTTTAGGGGTTCTACCCTGTAATTGAGCTTCGGTTTTCTCGTGTGCCATTACAGCAGCTTCAATATCTTCTTTACTCATATCTAATGGTAATTCCATTTTAAAACGCATTTTACCATTAAATGAAACAGGATACACTTTATTACTTTCTACCAAATGTTCTGGTTCAAAAATTGGGAAATCAGTATCAGAAACCGAAGTTGTGTTTCCTAATTTACTCCATAATTCCTCAGCAATATGTGGCGCATAAGGCTCAATTATTACAGCTAAAGGTTCTAAAATTGCACGTTTATTACATTTTAAAGCTGTTAACTCATTAACGGCAATCATAAATGTTGAAACTGATGTATTAAAAGAGAAATTAGCAATATCCTCTTCAACTTTTTTAATTGTTTTATGAAGCGTTTTTAATTCATCTTTTGTTGGCGCTTCTTCATTAACTGAAAATTCTCCATTAACAATGTATAATTTCCAAAGTTTTTTCAAGAATGAATATACTCCAGAAATTCCTGAAGTTTTCCAAGGTTTTGATTGTTCTAAAGGGCCTAAAAACATTTCGAATAAACGTAAACTATCCGCTCCGTATTCTTCACAAATAGTATCTGGGTTTACAACATTGTATTTAGATTTTGACATTTTTTCTACCTCACGGCCAACAACATATTTTCCATCTTCCAGAACAAATTCAGCATCCTTAAATTCTTCTCTCCAGTTTTTAAAAGCTTCAACATCTAACTCATCTGATGTATTTACAAAAGAAACATCAGAATGAATTTTTTGAACTTTATAATCTCCTTTTAATCCTTTTGAAACAAACTTATTTTCACCCTCAACTCTATAAACAAAAGCCGAAGTTCCAGTAATCATTCCTTGGTTAATCAATTTTTTAGCATACTCATCATTTGGTACAAAACCTCTATCAAACATAAACTTTTGCCAAAAACGAGAATACAGTAAATGACCTGTTGCGTGCTCGCTTCCTCCAATGTATAAATCTACATCTTGCCAATAATTTACCGCTTCTTGCGAGAAGATATCCTCACTATTTGTTGGATCCATATAACGGTTAAAATACTGTGAACTTCCTGCCCAACCTGGCATAGTATTCAACTCTAAAGCAAACACTGTTTCACCATTAATTTCATTATTTGAAACAACCTCATTTTTAACGGTATCCCAAGCCCAAACTGATGCATTTCCTAAAGGTGGTTTTCCATCTTCAGTAGGTAAATATTTTTCAACTTCTGGTAAAACAATTGGCAAATGTGCTTTGTCAATCATTTGTGGTAATCCGTTTTTATAATACACAGGGAAAGGTTCACCCCAATAACGTTGACGACTAAATACAGCATCACGTAAACGATAGTTTATTTTACCATAACCTATTCCTTTTTGTTCAATTTCGTAAATAATACGTTTCATTGCCTTTTTATAGGTCAATCCATCTAAAAAGTCAGAATTTGCAATTTTTACACCTTCTTTTGTTGAACAAGCCTCTTCAGAAATATCTACACCTTCAAAAATATTAGGAATTTCTAATCCAAAATGATTAGCAAAAGCATAATCACGCTCATCTCCACAAGGCACAGCCATTACAGCTCCCGTTCCATAACTAGCCAATACATAATCTCCAATCCAAATTTGTACTTTTTCACCAGTAAAAGGATGTAAAGCATAAGCACCTGTAAACACACCAGAAATGGTTTTCACATCGGCCATACGCTCTAATTCGCTACGTTTTGCAGTAGCCTTCACGTATTCCTCAACTGCATCTCTTTGCTTATCTGTTACAATTTTAGACACTAATTCGTGTTCTGGAGCCAATGTCATAAAACTTACTCCGTAAATTGTATCAGGACGCGTTGTAAACACAGAAATTTTGTCATTTTCAAATCCGTCAACCTTAAAATCTACCATTGCACCTTCTGAACGACCAATCCAGTAAGTTTGAGAATCTTTTAAAGGCTGTGGCCAATCAATTTTATCCAATCCATCTAATAAACGTTGTGCATACGCAGTAATTCTCATACTCCATTGCATCATTTTTTTACGAACTACTGGATGACCTCCACGCTCTGAAACTCCGTTTACAATTTCATCATTTGCTAACACAGTTCCTAAAGCAGGACACCAGTTAACTTCAGTTTCAGATAAAAATGTTAAACGGTATTGTAATAATATTTCTTGTTTCTTTTCTTCTGAATAATTTTTCCAATCTTCAGCCGAAAAAATGGCTATTTCATCATCACAAGCAGCTTTTACTGTTGCATTTCCTTCAGCTTCAAAAATTGAAATTAAAGTAGAAACATCCTCAGCTTTATCGCTTGTTTTGTTATACCATGAATTGAACAATTGAATAAAAATCCATTGTGTCCATTTGTAATAATTAGGATCTGAAGTTCGTACCTCACGAGACCAATCGAACGAAAAACCAATTTTATCTAATTGTTTTCTATATGTTTTAACATTAGCTGCAGTAGTAACTGCAGGATGTTGCCCTGTTTGAATAGCATATTGCTCTGCAGGTAATCCAAAAGAATCATATCCTTGCGGATGCATAACGTTAAAACCTTTATGACGTTTGTAACGTGCATAAATATCTGATGCTATATAACCAAGTGGATGCCCAACGTGTAATCCTGCACCCGATGGGTATGGAAACATATCTAACACAAAAAACTTTGGTTTATCTGATTTATTTTCGGCTTTAAACGTTTGGTTGTCTGCCCAATACTGTTGCCATTTGGCTTCTATCTCTCTAAAATTATATTCCATGGTCGCTTTCAAATTTTTGAAAGCGCAAAGTTACGGTTAATCTACAAAAGAATAAAGTCTAATTTTAAGTATTAATATCTCAAAAAAAAGGCCCATAAACCTAAGTTTACAGACCTTAACTTGAAAAAGAAAAAAGATTATCCTTTTACCGGTACAGTAACAACCACGTTACCAAAACCGAAATACATATTTGCATTGTTTCCTTCACCATTAAAAGCTATAGAAAACGCTTCAATTGATTCTTCTGATTTAGAAACCACACCTTTAACTCTTACAACATCTTCACTTTCTTTATAAAAATAAGATCCCCAAACATTTTTAGCTGTACTTAAAATCACAGTCCATTCATTATCATTTGGAATTGTAAACAATGTATACGAACCTGCTTTCACAGCCTTTCCGCCAAAAACAACATCTTTATAAAAAGTAATTTCAGCAGCTTCATTAGCACCGGTTCTCCAAACTTTTCCACTTGGCGCTAATTTCTCAACAGTTCTTCCTTTTAACTGTGGACGGCTGTAAACAATTTTCACCAACTTATTAGACTCTTTGTAACTAGCCGGATATGCCGCAGCATCCATAGGGCTTTTGTCTAACTTCGCAAATTTTTGAGCAGTAATTTCATTTGTAAATAGTAATACGATTGCCATTACAGCAACAAACAATAGATTTTTTTTCATTATTAAATAATATTTGATTGTTAAATTATAAGCGCTTAGTCTAACTAAATTAGGTTTTCATACAGTAAATTATATTAATATTATGTTAAAGCCTTTTTTAAAAGAAGTGTTCGTTTTCTTTTAATATTGTTTAATTTCGCCCTTTAAAATAAAGCAACAAATTGAATAAAAACACGTACAAAGCTCACCTAGCTTTATTAGGTGCAAATGTAATTTATGGTATGAACCATATTATTGCAAAAGACATAATGCCTGAAAAATTAGGTCCTACAGCTTTTATTTTTATTCGAATTTTAGGTGCAAGTATTCTATTTTGGACTATAAAAAACTTCATTAAAGAAAAAATAGACAAAGAAGATTATTTTAGATTGGCAGTTTGTGGGGTTTTAGGTATTGCAATTAATCAACTTTTATACTTTCACGGATTAAGTAAAACATCTCCAATTGATGCATCTATTATTTATACATCTGTACCTGTTTTAGTATTAATATTCAGTTACTTTTTGTTGAAGGAAAAAATTACCAAAACAAAAATATTAGGAATTATTATTGGAGGAGCGGGTGCCTTATTACTTATTTTATACGGTAATAAAAACGAAGGCACTAGTACACTTTTAGGGAATGGATTAATTTTTTCAAATGCTATTTTTTATGCATTTTATTTAGTGTACGCTAAACCTTTAATGAAAAAGTACCATCCAATAACTGTTATTAGTTGGGTGTTTTTAATTGGGTTTATTTTTATGATTCCTGTAGGTATTAACGATGTAATTTCTACCAATTTCAATGCTTTTACTTTAAACACTTATTTGGTAATTGCTTTTGTTTTGTTCGGAACTACTTTTATGACGTATTTATTTAATATCTACGCGCTTTCAAAAGTTCCACCAAGTGTAAATGGAAGTTATATATACTTACAACCAGTAGTTAGTTTTGCAATGGTTACTATTTATGCTTTTGTTTTTGGGAATAAAGAATATGCACAAGATATTAGCTTTATTAAAATACTAAGTTCTATATTAGTAATTGCGGGTGTTTATTTAATTAGCGTGAAAAAGAAGGTTGAAATTGATAATTAGCTTTGGACTTTCAACTTCAACCTATAGAGTACAACAAATCGGGTGAGATGCTGAAACAAGTTCAGCATGACGTACTTCTACATTTTTACGGTAAAATTTCTATGTTTCACCTTTTATGCTTCAACTCCGCTCAGCTACGGCTAATATTTTCAATTGTTAATCATCAATTAAAGTCTCGCTTTATTTTCCTGTGGAAGTAATGTATAATAAATTAAATCGTTTATTGGAGTTTTAATTCCAAGCTCCTTTCCTAAACGAACAATGGTTCCGTTTTGAGCTTCTAATTCAGAAGGTTTTCCATCCATAATATCTCGCTGTAACGAGGCTGTGGTTTCATATGGTAACGATTCTATTATTTCGAATTGCTTTTCAATAATATTATTAGGCAAATTAACTCCTTTAGCTATTGCTATTGCATAAATTTCTTCAGCTGTTTTAAACAGCATATTTTTAATATATGGTGAAGCTATCATTTCGCCATGAGAAGACCTTGTTAAAGCTCCCAATGCACTAACTGTTGTTATATATAAATACTTTGTCCAAATTTCTTTTTGAATATCATCGGCTAATTCGTTTGTGATTTTGGCTTCACTTAACACCTTTTCTAATTGAAGTGCTCTTTCAGTTTTTTCATTATTCAATTCACCAAAAACTATGGTAGGTTCGTAAGCAACATGATTAATTACACCATAATCTTCAACAAAACTTATTACTTTGCACAAACCACCTAAAATGTGTTTTTTATCTATTACTGAAGCCAGAACATCGTGATTATTACAACCATTTAACAACGAAATTACCATAGTATTTTCATTTAAAACTGGCTTTATAATTTCAGCAACTTCTGAAAGTTGCCAAGTTTTAACACTAATTAAAATTAAATCTATGTTTTTAATTTCTGAAATATCTGAAGTTGCATTTGCCGGCTTCACTAAAAAATTACCGTTTACACTTTTAAGTTGCAATCCATTATTTTTAATTGCTTCTAAGTGTTTTCCACGTGCTATAAACGTTACATTATTACCTGCTTGAGCCAAACGTGCTCCAAAATAACCACCTACACCACCAGTACCATATATTACAATATTCATTTTTGAAATTTTAACTTCAAAAATAACGAATTATTACAAAGACATCAGCTTTAAACCTACAAAATAAGTTCTTGGCATAGAAGGACCATAAATATAATTGCTATCACGGTTTTTACCTGAATCAAAATCAGATTGATAATTATCAAATATATTTTTAATTCCACCAAAAATTTCAATCCCTGTTTGTAGCTTTTTTGCTTCAATTGTATATGAAGATTTAAAACCTAATTCCGTAAAACTTGGAGATTTAATAAATTCATCTTCTAATTGCTCTGGAGCTCCTGCCAAATGCAACACATCCATTTCTCCTGTATAAAGGAAATTTACAGCTGTATTAAATTTTTTGTTTGGTGTATAAGTTAAGGTAGCATAACCGTATAATTCTGGAGTTCTTAAAAAGTTCTTTTTTGCTGCCAATTCATCAGCATAAAGTACAGCTTCGCTAAACTCACTCGATTGTAATGTAAAACCTGTTTCTAATTGCACTTTTTTATTGTAATTAGCACGTAATTCTAAGGTAACACCTTTAACAGTAGCCTCATCTCCATTTCGTTTTTCGTAAACCTCGCCAAATTCATCTTCACCTAATGAATGCTGATAAAAAGCATCGGTTAATTTGGTATAAAAACCTTCTAAAGTAAAACCTGCTATAAAATTATCTGAAGCTTTATCGTAATTAATAGATGTAGTTAAACTCTGAGATCTTTCTTCCTTTAAATCATTAGCCAATTGAATTCTTGAAATTCCACCTCCAGAAAAGGCAATATGTAAATCAGTATCAAAAGCTTGTGGAGCTCTAAACCCAGTACCATAGGTAACTCTAAACTGAGTTCTTTCCAAAGGTTTATACAGTAAAGAAACTCTTGGACTTAAAACAAAATTATCTAGAAAATTATGTTTATCTGCTCTTACTCCTGCTAATACATTTAATTTTTCTGAAACTTCCCAATCACTTTGAGCAAACACTCCCAAATTAGTTGTTTTTTGATCTATTAAATAACTATACGCATCTATTTCATCATAAACCTTATCTTCAACAAATTCAGTTCCAAAAGTTAGCGTGTTTTCGCCATTTAAAAACGCTAATAATTTATGGTTGAATTGCACTCCTCCTTGAAACGTTTTTACATCTGAAATTCCGTAAGGAGGGTTTTCTAAATGATTTTTAATTTCAATTTCTTCTTCTGGAAAAATACCTGTATAATGATCTCTATCTGTTTTTTGAGCAGAAAAATAGGTGATTAAAGAACTGTTATAATTATTAAAATTAATTTGATAATCTAACGTTCCCATTAAAACATTGTGAGTTCTTTCTTCAGATTGTTGTGTTAAATAAGCAGGCTTGTTAACCATTTCACCACCGTACCTGAGCTCGTTTAAATACCCAACACTTAACTCTATTTTTTGATTCTGAGTAGGCATAAAAAAACTATTAATACCAAACGATGTATTTTTTAGTTTTGGCAATTCAGAATATCCATCATCATTGGCATCATACATTGTTCTATTTCTATGATTCAGAAAAACAGATAAACCAGCGTTTTCATTTTTGTTAACCACCGTTGTGTTGGCATTTAACATATTTTCAAAAGCTGAACCTTTAATACTTTGATGTGTATAACTAACTTCAAAACTATCCGATTTAGGAATTTTTGTAATCACATTTACTGTTCCTCCAATAGCTCCAGAACCATATAAAGCAGAACCTCCACCACGAACTACTTCAACCCTATCAATCATATTTGCAGGTATTTGTTCTAAACCATACAAACCAGTTAAAGGGCTAAATATTGGACGGCCATTTATTAAAATTTGCGAATACCCTCCTGCAAGTCCGTTCATACGTAATTGGGTATAATTACACGTTTGGCAATCCGTTTCAACTCGTAATCCTGTTTGAAAACGCAACCCATCAGACAAAGAACAGGCTTGGACATTCTCCATTAATTGACTATCAATAATATTTACAATTACTGGCGAATTAGTTTGTTTTTTAAACGTTCTTGTTCCGGTTACAACAACTTGTTCTAACCCAAACAAATCTTCTTCCAACTCAAAATTTAAAATTCTAGTTTCATTATTTTTTAATAACACTTTTACCTCTTTGGTTTTGTAGCCAATAGCGCTTGCTACAACCACAAATTTTCCTGTTGGCACAGTAAACTCATAGGTTCCATTTATGTTTGCAGAAGAACCAATTGTTCCATTTTTTAAATGAATTGTTGCTCCAGGAATTGATTTATTGTTACTTGTAATTTTTCCTTTAAGTATAGCGCTTGTATTAATCGTGTTTTCAGCAAAAACAACCGTACAAAATAGCGTTGCTAGTAAATAAATATAATTTTTCAATATTTTTTATTTTTCTGCAAATCTATAATATTTTTTAGACTTATCTAAAAATATATTTATACAGTTAAAAATTGTATATTTGCAACTAATGGAATTTAAGTTATCACAAACCGAAGAAAATTATATAAAAGCTATCTATAGCATTGGTGTTCATACAGGTAAAAATGTTAGCACAAACAAAATTGCAGAAGAACTTAAAACAAAAGCTTCTTCTGTAACTGATATGATTAAAAAGCTTTCGGAAAAAAAATTAGTAGATTATAAAAAATATAAGGGTTCAAGTCTTACGGATGAAGGAAAACTAATAGCAGTTAGAATTGTTAGAAAACATAGACTTTGGGAAGTGTTTTTGGTAAATAATTTAAACTATGCTTGGGATGAAGTTCACGTATTAGCGGAACAACTAGAACATATAAAATCAAATACACTTATTGACAAACTTGAGGCTTATCTCAATTTCCCAACACACGATCCGCACGGAGATCCTATTCCAGACAAAAATGGAAATGTAAAAATTCAACAAAAGGTTTTATTAAGTGATGCTAAACAACATGTTTTGTACAAAATTGCAAATGTAAAAGACAATTCTAAAGCGTTATTGCAATTTTTAGATAAGCATTTTTTAACAATAAATACAGAGTTAACAGTACTTGATAAATTTGATTTTGATGAATCTGTTACCGTTCAATTAAAACAAGGAAATACATTAACGCTTTCTAAAAAAGTTTGCACTAACGTATTTGTAACTATAAAATAACAATATGACAAATCCGGTAACATTATTAATTATATTTGGAATTGTATTAGTACTACTTTTCATTTTATTTTATCCTAAAACTGGTTTTTATTGGAGACTTCAACAAAGCTATAAAACAGATCCAAAAATTCTTATTGAAGATATTTTAAAAAAACTATATCATGCCGAAGATAATGGTACTAAACTAAGTAGCGATCATATTATTAATTCACTTAATAGCAGTCCAAAAAAGATATTAGAAACTATTTCTGAAATGGAAGACAAGGAACTAATACGCTTTAAAAAAGGTGAAATTAAATTAAGTGAAACCGGTATGGACTACGCACTTAGAATTATTAGAGTGCACAGATTGTGGGAAAAATACCTTTCAGAGAAAACAGGTTTCCATAAAAAAGATTGGCACGAAATTGCCGAAAAAATGGAACATAAATTAGATTCTCAGCAAACAAAACAGCTTGCTATAAATTTAGGTAACCCAAGGTTTGATCCACACGGAGATCCAATTCCTACTGAAACTGGTGAAGTAGAACAATTAAATGGTAAACCACTACCAAAATTTAAAGAAGGTGCTATTGGCCGAATTATTCATATTGAGGATGAGCCAGAAATTATTTACAAACAAATTTTAGCTGAAGATCTTCATATTGGTTCTCATATACATATTATCGAAAAAAATAAAAAAAGAATTGTTTTTCACTCTGAAGGAGAAGAGTTTATTCTAGCTCCAATTGTAGCTAATAACATTACAATTTCTGAATTAAAAAAAGAAGATATTTCAGAAAAAGACACCTTTAGACTTTCAAATTTAAAAGAACACGAACACGCAAAAATAATTGGAATTTCGAGAGAATGTAGAGGAGAAATTAGAAGAAGATTATTGGATTTAGGTTTTGTAATGAATACCAAAATAGAGGTAGATTTAACAAGCCCAATGAGAAATCCAAGAGCATATTTAGTAAGAGATACTTCTATTGCTATTAGAAATGAGCAAGCTAAATTTATACTAATTGAAAAAATAAAAATTCATGCAGAAACCAACTAATAGTGCTTGTGAAGGTTGTGATTTAAACCAAGCTTCTAACCTAAAAAAATTAGGAATAAATATAGACAATAATGATTATGTTGTTGCCTTAGCTGGTAATCCAAACACTGGTAAAAGCACGGTTTTCAATGCCTTAACAGGATTAAAGCAGCATACTGGTAATTGGCCAGGAAAAACAGTTACTCGTGCCGAAGGTGGTTATAACTTTAATAATAATAAATATAAAATAGTAGATCTTCCAGGAACATACTCTTTACTTTCAACATCTCAAGATGAAGAAGTTGCCAGAAATTTTATACTCTTCGGAAAACCAGATGTAACCATTATTGTAGTAGATGCTAGTAGGCTAGAACGAAATTTGAATTTAGTTTTACAAATACTAGAAATAACTAACAAAGCTGTGTTATGCCTTAACCTAATGGATGAAGCTACACGCTTAGATATTGAAATTGACGATAGAACATTGGCTCGCGATTTAGGAATTCCTGTAGTACCAACTAGCGCAAGATCTAAAGAAGGAATACCTGAATTATTAAAAACTGTACATCAAGTTGCAACTGGAGAAATTATTTGCAAACCACACAGAATAAAAAATGTTCCTAAAAACATAAATAATGCTATTGAAAAACTACGTTTAGAAATTGAAGCTACCTATCCAAACGTACCAAATAGCAGATGGATTGCTTTAAGACTTTTAGATGGTGATGAACGTATAATTGAAGCTGTAAAAACTGGTGAATTTATTACAGAATAATTAATTTTTTTGAAGAGAAAAAATAATGAAAACAAATAAAATATTAAATACTAGTAATGATTTAAGGTGGCAAATAGGTGAAGGTTTTCACGATAAATTAACTGAAGGAATTTATTCAGACGCTGCTACCATTGCTCAAAATTCAGTACATAAAAAAGGAGATGCAAAACGGTTTAGATTTGACAGAAGTTTAGATAAAATTGTAACTAGTAAAATTTGGGGATTCCCAATTATGATTCTAATTCTATCTGTTGTTCTATGGCTTACTATAATTGGAGCTAATTACCCGTCTGGTTTATTGGCAGACTTATTAATTGGTGAAATTTATCCGTGGCTTAAAGGTATTGGAGAATCTCTAGGTTTTAGCTGGTGGTTAAGTGGCTTTTTATTTGATGGTGTTTATCTAGCACTAGCTTGGGTTATAGCAGTAATGCTGCCTCCAATGGCAATATTTTTTCCGCTTTTTACTTTACTTGAAGATTTTGGGTATTTACCTCGTGTAGCTTTTAATTTAGATCATTTATTAAAAAAATCTGGAGCCCATGGCAAACAAGCTTTAACTATGAGTATGGGATTTGGCTGCAATGCAGCTGGTGTAATTGCTACACGTATAATTGATAGCCCAAGAGAACGCTTAATTGCCATAATAACTAATAACTTTTCATTATGTAATGGACGTTGGCCTACGCAAATATTAATTGCTTCTATTTTTATTGGAGCATTAGTACCTGAAAATTTTGCAGGCGCAGTATCAACATTAGCTGTTATTGCTATAGCGCTATTAGGTATATTTTTTACGTTTATAGTTTCTTTATTCTTATCAAAAACAATGTTAAAAGGTGAAGTATCATCTTTTACTTTAGAACTACCGCCTTATAGACCACCACGCTTTTGGAAAACTATTTACACCTCTTTAATAGATAGAACACTAATTGTTTTATGGAGAGCTTGTATTTTTGCTGCGCCAGCTGGTGCTGTTATCTGGTTAATTTCTAATGTAAGCATTGGAGATTCTAACATTGCAAATTGGATGATATTACATATGGATGGTTTTGGATTATTGTTAGGTCTAAACGGTGTTATTCTTTTAGCATATATAGTTGCCATTCCTGCTAACGAAATTGTAATTCCTACCATACTTATGCTAACTGTAATGAGTGCCGCTATTACTGGTGTAGGAGAAGGAAACGGAGTTATGTTTGAACTAGAATCTGTTCCTGCAACTGGAGACATTTTAAAAGCCGGAGGTTGGACATTGCTTACTGCAATTAATCTTATGTTATTTAGCTTATTACACAACCCGTGCAGTACAACTATTTACACCATCTATAAAGAAACTAAAAGTGTTAAATGGACTACAATAGCCAGTATTTTACCTATAATTTTAGGTTTTACAGTATGTTTTATTGTAACTCAAGTATGGAGAATACTTGCTTAAACATAAAAATAAACAAAGCTGATAGTAAGTAAAATTATTATCAGTTTTTTCTTTTTGGCTTATTAACAACTTCCACAGTCAGAGCCACAATTCCCTTCTTTTTTAGGTTTAAAAAAGTAAGTTTTAACCAGAAAACCAATGGCTAATGCAAGTGCTATGTAAGTTAAAACCTCTTGCACTAACTAAAAATATTAAATGTTATTACTGCAGAAACATAAGCTAAAATTCCCATACCAACTAATTGCAACATTGGCCACATCCAACTATTAGTTTCGCGCTTAACAATTGCCAAAGTACCTATACATTGCATTGCAAAAGCATAAAATATTAATAAAGACATTCCGGTAGGGAAATCAAATCGTTTTTTTCCAGTATCTGGGTTAATTTCTGCAGCCATACGTTCTTTTATCGTTCCCGTATTTTCATCATCACTATCAACATTATAAATAGTTGCTAAGGCACCTACAAAAACTTCACGGGCAGCAAAAGAACTAATCAAAGCAATACCAATTTTCCAATCATAACCCATTGGCTTAATAGCTGGCTCAATTGTTTTACCCATATAACCAATATATGAATGTTCTAATTTATAGGAAGCAATCTTTTTTTGTAACTCTTCTTGTTCAAGGTTTGTATTTTCAACATTTGCAACTACAGTTTTTTCTGCATTTTTAAAGGTTGAAGGTCCGTTAGATGCTAAAAACCATAATACAATAGATAATGCTAAAATTATTTTACCAGCACCAAAAACAAACGCTTTAGTTTTTTCAACAACTTCATAAAATATATTTTTTATTGAAGGTATTTTATAATTAGGCATTTCTATTACAAATAAGCTTTTACTCTTAACTTTTAACACGTTATGCAATAAAACAGACGAAACAATAGCCGCTGCAAAACCTAATAAATACATAGCCATCATTGTAAGGCCTTGCAAATTTAAAAATCCAAAAACTTTTTTATCAGGTATAATTAATGCAATTAATATAGCATATACTGGTAATCTAGCAGAGCAGGTTGTAAACGGCACAACTAAAATAGTTATTAAACGCTCTTTCCAAGAGCCAATATTTCTAGAGGCCATTATTGCAGGAATAGCACAAGCCGTACCCGAAATTAAAGGAATAACACTTTTACCACTCATTCCAAATTTTCGCATTATTTTATCCATTAAAAATACAACACGACTCATATAGCCAGTTTCTTCTAAAATGGAAATAAACGTAAATAATATTGCTATTTGAGGTATAAAAATGATAACACCTCCAATACCTGGTATAACACCTTCAGCAATTAAATCTGTAAACATTCCTTGTGGCATTACCGATTTTGTCCACGAACTTAAACTTGCAAAAGCAGTATCAATTAAATCCATTGGGTATGTTGCCCAATCAAATATTCCTTGAAATATGAACAGTAAGATTAACGCAAAAATTACGTAACCAAATATTTTATGAGTTAAAATTCTATCTAATACACCTCGTAAATCTGTAGCTTTAGATTTATCAACATTAAATGTTTCTTTTAAAACATCATTAATTATTTGATATCTAAAAATAGTTTCTTTATGCTGGTAACGTTTTATACATTCTAAATTTTCTCTAAACTTTACAACCAATTGTTTTTGGCTTTGAGTAAGAAATTCAAACTCGGTTTGTTGTGTAATTAACAACCATGACTTGTATAAAGGAAACTCTGGAAATGCATCTCTTAATTTAGAAAAATACTCTTTATCTATTTTGTTTGAAATATTTCCTACAGGAGTTTTACTTAAACTTTTATAATTTAAAATTGCTTCTTTTAGCTCTTCAATACCAATTTTTTTTCTAGCACTTGCTAAAACAATTTTTGTATTAAGTTTTTCTTCTAGTTGTTCTATATCAATATTAATTCCCTTTCTTTTCATTTGGTCAACCATATTGACAACCAAAATTGTAGGAATTTTTAAATCTTTTAATTGCGTAAACAATAAAAGGTTTCGTTTAATATTTTCAATATCTACAACAACAACAATAACATCAGGATAGGTTTCGTTTTTTTCATTTAACAACGTATCTAACACCAATGTTTCGTCTAAAGATGTAGGGTTTATACTATATGTACCTGGTAAATCCGTTACCTCTGCATAAACGGAATCGCTTAATTTGCACTTTCCTTGTTTTTTTTCAACAGTAATACCTGGATAATTTCCAACCTTTTGTTTTAATCCGGTAAGTTGATTAAATAATGAAGTTTTCCCTGTATTTGGATTTCCAATTAGGGCAACTTTTACAACATTGTCAACACTCATTATTTTGAATTACTTAACAACAGTTATTTTTTCGGCAGTTTCCTTCCTTATAGCTAAATGACTCCCATTCACCTTAATATACAAAGGATCGTTCATAGGTGCTACCTGTATTAATTGCACTTCAATACCTGGTAAACAACCCATTTCTAAAAGTTTTAAAGGAATTTTGTCTAAACAAAGTTTTTCTATAAAAGCTTTTTCTCCAATACGTAAATTTGCAATCGTTCCAAACATTATTAAGACTAATTATAAATAATATAAGGCAAATATACTAAATTAGAATGATTCTAAACAATGATAATTGTCATTTTAATCCTTTTCGGCCTGTAGCAGTTTAATATCCTCAATTAAACGCTCAATTTCTTCATTGTCGGTACCATCATAAAAGCCTCTAATCTGGCGTTTTTTATCAACCAACACAAAGTTTTCTGTGTGAACAAAATCTTGTAAACCACCATCACCTTCATCTAAAACAGCAAAATAGCTTTTACGAGATAATTGATAAATGTGTTTTTTTGGCCCTGTGGTAATATTCCACTTACTATCTATTACTCCTTTTTTAATAGCATATTCTTTTAATACAGAAACACTATCAATAACAGGTGTTACAGAGTGCGATAAAAATTTTACATCATCATCATTTAAAAATACTTTTTGAAGCTTTCCAATATTATTTGTCATAACCGGACAAATAGTTAAACAACGTGTAAAAAAGAAATCGGCAACAAAAATTTTACCTTCGTAATCTTTATAAGTAATGGTATCTCCATTTTGATTTATCAATTCAAAATCGGCAATTTTATGATCTCTTCTTACATGAGTTAGACTTTCATCAACCAATTTCGGATTTACATCTGCTGGATTAAATACAGGCAATCTTTTTTCTGGTGTTAAAATACTATAAATAGCATATATCATTAATACCGAAAAAATTGCCATAATAGCTAACGTTGGAACTGACTTTTTGAAGAATTTTAAATCCATTTTTATTTCAAAATTAAAACACAAAGTTAATATAATAAGCAATCATTGTTGCTTAACTTTTCTAAATCTTTGTTAAATAAATCGCCATACATTTTTTTAGCTTTTACAACTATATTAAAAACCGTACATTTGTGCGATTTTACAATATTGAAAATACATATATGGAAATATTAATAAAGGCTTCACAGTTTATTTTAAGTTTATCGTTTTTAATTGTTTTACACGAATTAGGGCACTTTATTCCTGCAAAATTATTTAAAACTCGTGTTGAAAAATTTTACTTATTTTTCGATTACAAATTCTCATTACTTAAAAAGAAAATTGGAGAAACTGAATACGGTATAGGATGGATTCCATTAGGTGGATATGTTAAAATATCTGGAATGATTGATGAAAGTATGGATACTGAACATCTTGACAAGCCTGCTGAACCTTGGGAATTTAGATCTAAACCTGCTTGGCAACGTTTAATTATTATGCTTGGCGGTGTAATTGTAAACTTTATACTAGGTATCTTAATTTATATTATGATAACTTTTGTTTGGGGTGTAGATACCATTAAACCAAACGATGTAAAATACGGGTTTGCAGTTAACGAAACTTTTAAAGAATACGGATTTGAAGAAGGTGATAAGATTACCAAATTTAACGGTGTTGAACCATTAGATGTTACAGATGTAAATAAACATATGTTTTTAAGAGGTGTTAATTCTCTCGAAGTAATTCACCCTAACGGAGCTACGGAAACCATAAACCTACCTGAAAACATAGGCGAAATTATGTGGGAGAATGGTGTTATGGAACCTTTTAATGTTAGAACATTACCTATTATAGCTTTAGTTGCTGAAGGTTCTGCAGCAGAAAAAGCAGGTGTTTTAGAAGGTGATAAAATATTAAGTATTAACGATAAACCTATTACATTTTGGCACGAGTTTACGAATGAAGTAGTTACCTCTAAAGGAAATGTAAAACTAACCGTTAAAAGAGGCGAAGAAACCAAATCTTTAACTGTAACTCCAAGCGACAAACGTAAGGTTGGTGTTGCTCCAGACCCAGTTTCTTCAGTTAATATACAACATAAAGATTACTCATTTGGAGAAAGTATTGTAAAAGGAAATTCATTAGCAATATGGACTTTAAAAGATTACATCAATCAATTTAAATATGTATTCACTAAAAAAGGAGCAACTAGTATTGGTGGCTTTATTGCCATTGGTAAAATTTTCCCTTCAACTTGGAGTTGGAAAGCTTTTTGGAGTATTACAGCCTTTTTATCTATAATGCTTGGATTTATGAATTTACTTCCTATTCCAGCACTAGATGGTGGTCACGTTGTATTTACTCTTTATGAAATGATTACTGGCAGAAAACCAAATGATAAATTTTTAGAATATGCTCAAATGACTGGTTTTATATTACTAATAGCCTTGTTATTATTAGCAAATGGAAATGACATAGTTAAGCTGTTTTCTTAGATTACAACTTAAATTGTAAGATACAAAGCTTTTAATCGACTTAGATTAAAAGCTTTTTTTTATGAAATTATTAAACGTCTTTTTTATAATTCTTTTTATTTCTTGTTCCGAATCAAATTCTAATGAGTTTTCCGAAACAATTCAACCAAAAGAATGGGCAGTTCCATTAAATGATTTAGTAGGAGATCTTAATCCTTATGAATTAGTAGTTAACCCCACATTAAAAAGCATTAGTAATATTAATTTAAATGATAATGCTGAAGTAATTATTGTTTCAATAAATAATACAACAAAAATTTATCCGCTTACTTCAATTCATCAGTATGAATGTATAAACGACATAATTGACAGTGAAAAATATATTGTTACTTTTTGCCCAAAAACCAATAGTACAATAGTTATAAAAGCTAACATTTCTAACAAACCTATTACACTTAGAGCCTCAGGAATTCTTTATAAAGAAAACCTAGTACTCTTTGATGAAAACAGTAATTCCTATTGGTCTCAAATGCTTTTATATGGCATTAAAGGCACTTATACAAACGAGTCTTTCACTATTGCTCCTTTTTTAGAAACTACTTGGAAAACGGCTAAAACGTATTTCCCAGATGCATTGGTATTTTCAAATTCAAACAACAAACAATCAAAAAATTTAAATTCAATTAGCAATAGCGAAAAAGTATTTGGAGTAATAAATAACACTGTAAAAACCTCAAATGTTTCAATTTTTAAATATTCCGATTTTGGAGATGAAATTAAAATTTACAACAGTTCAATAACTAATAATACAAAAATAATTGGGAGTCAAAAATTAAACTTCATAACAAGTTATAGTAATGAAAACACATTCAATTTCACTCCTATTTTAAATGAATTTCCAATAATAATGAAGGATGAATTTGGAAATAAATGGAATGTTTTTGGTAAGGCTGTTAGCGGACCAAACATTGGTACACAATTAAAACCATCAATTAGTTTTAATGCAGAATGGTGGGCTTGGAAAAATTTTTATGATGACTTTAATTTTATTGAATAAATGCAAAAAGCCTCGCTAAAAACGAGGCCTTTTCACTATATATTTTATTAAAACTTAGTCCGCAAGTATAATAACCTTGTTTTCTTTCATTTCAATAGTACCACTTTTAATTGGCAACGTAAATTCATCTTTGTTTTCAGTAAATTTACTTTTAAACTCTTTTTCAATTTTCAAATCACTACCTTTTATTCTAATAGTTCCTTCAACTAATAATGAAACTATTGGTGCGTGATTATTTAACATTTGAAACTCACCATTAATTCCAGGAACTAATACTGATTCTACTTCAGAGTTTAATAATGTTGCTTCTGGTGTTACAATTTCTAAAATCATAATTTTATGCTTTATGCTTTAAGCCTAAGCCTTAAGCTAGTTTACGCTTCAGCTAACATTTTTTCTCCAGCATCAATTGCATCTTGAATTGATCCACGTAAGTTAAATGCCGCTTCAGGATATTTATCTAACTCACCATCCATAATCATATTAAATCCTTTAATTGTGTCTTTAATATCTACTAAAACTCCTGGTATACCAGTAAATTGTTCAGCTACATGGAAAGGTTGAGATAAGAAACGTTGCGCTCTACGAGCTCTATGTACAACTAATTTATCTTCTTCAGATAATTCTTCCATACCTAAAATAGCAATAATATCTTGTAACTCTTTATAACGTTGTAATAACTCTTTTACATTTTGAGCACAATCATAATGTTCTTTTCCTAAAATTTCAGCAGTTAAAATTCTTGAAGTAGAATCTAATGGATCTACTGCAGGATAAATACCTAACTCAGCAATTTTACGAGATAATACTGTTGTTGCATCTAAATGCGCAAACGTTGTTGCTGGCGCTGGATCTGTTAAATCATCTGCAGGCACATATACCGCTTGTACTGATGTAATAGAACCATTTTTAGTTGAAGTAATACGCTCTTGCATAGCCCCCATTTCTGTAGCTAATGTTGGTTGGTAACCTACCGCAGATGGCATACGACCTAATAATGCCGATACCTCTGAACCTGCTTGCGTAAAACGGAAAATATTATCTACAAAGAATAAAACGTCTTTTCCTTGCCCTTCACCTGCACCATCACGGAAATATTCAGCAATAGTTAAACCAGATAAAGCAACACGTGCACGTGCTCCAGGTGGCTCATTCATTTGTCCAAATACAAACGTACATTTAGACTCTCTCATTATATTTTTATCAACCTTCGTTAAGTCCCATCCACCTTCTTCCATAGAATGCATAAAGTCATCACCATACTTGATAATTCCAGACTCTAACATTTCACGAAGTAAATCGTTTCCTTCACGAGTTCTTTCTCCTACTCCTGCAAAAACAGATAAACCACCGTGTCCTTTTGCAATATTGTTAATTAATTCTTGAATTAATACTGTTTTACCTACACCGGCACCACCAAATAATCCAATTTTACCACCTTTTGCATAAGGCTCAATTAAATCAATAACTTTTATACCTGTAAATAACACTTCTGATGAAGTAGATAAGTCTTCAAATTTAGGAGCTGGTCTATGAATTGGCAATCCATTTTCACCCGCTTTTGGTAAATTTCCAACACCATCAATTGCATCTCCAACAACATTAAATAAACGCCCATAAATATCTTTACCTACTGGCATTTGAATTGCGTTACCTGTAGCAACTACTTCAGTACCTCTACTTAATCCATCTGTTGAATCCATAGAGATTGTTCTTACTGTATCTTCACCAATATGAGATTGTACTTCTAATACTAAAAGAGAACCATCTTTTCTAGTAATTTCTAGTGAATCGTAAATTTTTGGAAGATCTGATTCCGACTTAAACTCAACGTCTATTACCGGTCCAATAATTTGTGCAACTTTACCTGTTACTTTTGCCATTGCTTTGACTGTTTATTTTTTAGTTATTTGTTCTATTGAGATTACACCCAATTTTTGCTTCGCAAAGATAGTTTTTTGATTTAATTTTCAAAAATTTTAGGTCGGTATTTTTAGATAAAAGAAAGCACCCTTAATTATAAGGGTGCTTTCTAATATATTTTGAATGAACAAATTAAGGGTTAATTGTCCAAGAAATGTAATATTGAGAGCCTATTTTTCCGTTACCTGGAGCACTAAAATATTCTTTACCTCCAAGGTTTGCACCTCCAATTTTAAATGTAGATTTCATACTTGGCACCGAATAATTTACCTGTGCATCTACAACTGTTCTTGCATCAATTAAAGCATCTGCAATTGTAGATTGCCATAAATATTCATCACTCCATCTAACATTTATATTAAACCCTAAATTATCCATAACCTTTGGATTTCCAAATGAAAACTTCACTTTATGTTCTGGTGTGTTAAAGCCTGCTTCGTAATCTGGATCTGATGATTGATCAAAATCAAACTTTGCTAATGTATAATTTAATCCCACATTATAATTACCAAATACTCTAGAAGATAAACCTATACTACCTCCGTAAGAAGAAATGTCTGCAGTAGAGTTTGTGTACACTTGAAACCCTTGTAAATCTCCACTTCCAATAGCCTCTAATAATAATTGAGTATTTTGATCTGTAGCTACACTAGCAGCATCAAATGCTGGAACGCTTCCATATAATGGCACAGCAACATTTTTGTTTCCAATAAAGTCTTCATACTTATTGTAATAAGCACTTGCATCTATAGAAAACTTTCCAAAACCTGCTCTATAACCAACTTCAAATGCTGTTATATGTTCTGGTTGTACATACTCTACTTTAGATTGCTCTATTAAGCCTGCGTTTAAACCTGCTGCTTGAGCTGGAGTTGCTCCACCTGCTATAGCTGTTTGAACAGCCGTAGCAAAATTAATTAAAGATGATTCTGAAAAAGCATTGTCATATGCTCTTGCTCCAGATAATTGAACAGAAGCAGCACCTGAAACAGCTTGACCAATTGGACTATTAATTGGAATTGGAGAAGATGTATATCTATCTAAGTTATCAGGAGCAGATCCTACTAACAATCCAACACCTGCATCTAAACCAATGTATAAATCTTGTGTTGTTGGATTTCTAAATCCTGTTTGAACAGAAGCTCTTAAATTACGTGTTTTTCCTTTTCCTAAAGCATACGACACAGAAAGTCTTGGCGAAAAGTTACCATCAAAGTTTTTAGCTTTATCATATCTCAAAGATCCTGTAAACTTCAATCTATCGTCAATCATTTTTTTCTGAATTTGAGTATAAGCACCATATTCATTATAATGAATTGGACCATCAGAATCAGTAAAAATTGTTCCGTCAGAATTTAATGAGTATTGTCTCCAAGAACCACCTATCTGAATATCGGCAAAATCAACCAACCCATGAAAGTTATAATTTGCATCTACGTGATATAACTTCGTGTTATCTTTAAATTTTGCTCCAGTTAAAATATTAGGATCTGAAATTACATCATCTAATGCAGCTTTAAACTCTGGTGTTCCAGGTTGTAAAGTAACATTCGCATCAGCATATTGTCGAGCTCCACTATGTAATTGAGAAGATGCAGCCATAACATCAGCAATTGAACCACCGCCTTGGAGTATAGCACTTGCTCCTGTTGCATACGCACCTGCATAAGTTCCAAACCAAGTTCCTGCAGTTTGTTTATTTAAATTAACACCTGCAAATTTCATATCGTAAGAATCTCCTGCATCTTCACTTGTTAAATAACCTCTAACAAAAAAGCGATCATTTTTAATTTCTAATTTATGTTGTTGCATAAAAAAGTTATTAATATTATATCTATTTGTTCCTTGGTAAATAGTATTTCCTTGACCAAATTTGGCGTTATAAATAATTTCTAAATCATCTGCAAACGGTCTATAGTGTAACGAAATATTTGTTTTAACACTTCTTGCAGTATAATCTGTTAAATCTACTTCTCTATAACCAGTTCTAGATACATTATCTTGTGGTAAAAGAGCACTTGCACCAGCTGGTAAAGCTCCTACACTCTCTAGGTATTGACCAAACGTATTTAAATTACCTAAACCTGCTGAAGCTAAATTAACTTCATCTCCATAAATATTCATTCTATCGAACGAAGTTTGACCTGTTTCGGCTTTTATTGGTGTTGCAGAACCTGTAATACTATTATCATGATCATAATCTCTATAATCTGTAGCATACCAATCCGTTCCTTTTAAAAATGAAAAAGATGCTTTTGCTGCAAACTTATCGCTAAACTTATAAGCCATTCTAATACCACCATCAAAAAAACGGTTATCTCCTGCCGCTTCTTGAGATGTAATTCCTGTTTTTACATAAGTACTTATTCCTGCAGAATCAAAAGGGCTTTTACTTGTCATAAATAAAATACCATTAAATGCATTTGCACCATATAAGGCCGATGATGCTCCTGGCAACAATTCTACCGTATTTACATCTAATTCAGACAAGCCTAAAAGATTACCTAAAGCAAAGTTTAATGCCGGAGAAGAATTATCCATTCCATCCACTAACTGCATAAACCTAGTGTTAGAGAAAGTGGCAAAACCTCTAGTATTAACACTTTTATTGGTTAAACTATTGGCATTAATATCAACTCCTTTAAGGTTTTCCAACCCATCATAAAAAGATGGTGATGATGTACTTTTAATAGCTCTTGCATCCATACGTTCGATAGTTACAGGAGATTCTAAAATACGCTCTGGAGTTCTAGATGCAGATACTACAACTTCATCTAAAGCAGTTGCAGATTCATCTAAACTCACAATAACGTTTTGATTGTTTTTATTAATTTCAACCTTTTTAGTTGAAAATCCAATTAATGAAACTTCGATAGTAAATGGAAGTTCATTTGCCACTTTTAATACAAAGTTACCATCAAAATCTGCAGTTGTTCCAATAGAGCGACCTTCAATTTTAATGTTTGCACCAGGTATAGGCTCACCTGTTTTTGCTTCTTTTATGGTTCCTGTAACTGAAGTTTGAGCAAACAACATTGAACCTACAAAAAAAGCAAAAATTACTGTTAGTAGTTTTTTCATAATATTTAATAAATAATTGATTAAGGTTTTGCAAAATACAATTTTTTTTCAATTATCATAATAATCGTTAAAAAAAAGAGGATTTCACAATAAGATTATCAATATTTTACTAAATGTTTTGAAATTGATTGATTTCCTTGCTCAAGCTTAATTATATATGTTCCACTTGAAATATGGCTAAAATCTATTTCTTTGGAAAAACTTATACCATTTTGAGTATAGTTTTTTAATTCAATTAACCTTCCTGTTAAGTCAAATAATTTAACTTTAATATCGTCTGAATTATTTTTTGAAAGAAAATTTATATTAAATATTCCACTCGAAGGATTTGGATACATAGAAAAATTCCCTATTTCAAACTCGTTAACAGCTAAAGGCTGTTCTGATACCGTACAAACTTCTATTGACCAATTATTAAGAACTCCTTCTATTCCATTTGTATACCCATCGCCAACTTGTAACTGCCAATTTCCCTGACTCATCCCTCCATTAAAAACACTCAATGGATTAACTGGTACATGAGAGCCTGAATCTAAGCTCCCGCAATTTAATGGAGTAGCTTGATCATCAAAAATAAGGTTCATATTACCAACTTCATCACAAGAATACTCGTATACAATTTGGTTTGTAGAATTACCACTGCTAACCAACCTAATAATAACATCTCTTATATTATTATGGGTTATATTTATACTTAGGTTTAAATCAGAAATTTCCATATCATCTCCAATATTAATATTATCTAATGTCCAAGCTTCATCTGAAATTACAGCATTAGGAGATGCACTATATGTTTTACATGTTGTTGATACTGTATAATCAATAGCAAAATTTTCGCTATTAATACTATAAAAAATATTATTAGTTGGCACAACCATTACCCTACAATACGGAGCAGGGTTATTTGGTACAGTAATAGGTTCGCTACCATCATTTGCTGTATTCGATGCTAAAACTATAGGATAAGTTAACCCTCCATCAATAGATAAAACAATATTTACTGCCGTACAATTAATAGGACTCACATCTGTATTAGCAACATCCCAAGTTATGGTTTCTGTTGTGCCACTTTGCCAAGTTACTCCCGTTGTATTTTGAGATAAAACTTCAAATGGACCTGCTGCTCCATCAACAGTAACTGTCATTTCAGACTTTGCTGATTGACCTCCAACAGCATTGTTATCTCTAACAGTTAATGCAAAATCTAATGTTCTACCTACAGAAGGTGTTACCTCCCAACTATTAAATAAATTACCGTTTAAAACAGTTTCAAAACTTGGAAAATATCTTTTTTCTGAAGTTGAAGGAAAAATAGATCTATACGCTGGACCATCAGTAACCGTAGAGCTTAAAGGCTCTGAAGTTACGCTAGTATCTACTTGCTCCCAACAATAAGTAATAGCATCACCATCTGCGTCGCTTCCTGAACCTGTTAACACAAAAGGTGTTGATTTAGGAATTGTATAATTTGCTCCTGCATTAGAAACTGGTACATTATCGTTTGAAGTATCTATTAATGTTGCACAAGAGCTTCCTGTACCGCCAGAAATATTTGCCCACATTTCACCAATACTAATTGTATGAAAATAAGAGTCACTGTTATTTTGCACATTATCTGGAGAGCATATACCTGCATATGCCATTATTGTAGATCCACTACCAGGCTCAACAGCAGTCCCAGAATTACGCTGGCTATTACTACCACAAAAACCTGATGTTGTGTTAAAAGTATGATTTGCTCCAAATTGGTGGCCCATTTCATGAGCAACATAATCTACATCATAAGCATCTCCAATTGGATTGTTTGTTCCTGTAACTCCTTTTGCCTTATTGGATGTACAAGGAGAGTTTAACTGTGCTAACCCACCTGCACTTGTACTAAAAGTATGTCCAATATCATAATTAAAAAATCCAATTTTAGAATCTATTTCAGTTTGACTTTCATTTATTAAAGAACCCGCACTATCATTTGTAAAAGGGTCTGTTACTCCATCAAGATAAATAATATCAGTATTATTAGCCACCAAAATCATTTTTAACCCTAAATCTCTTTCAAAAATTCCATTGACTCTTGTCATTGTTGTTACAATAGCAGATAAAACTGTAGCTTTACGCTCTGCATCGTTAGCTTCAGAACCTGTTAAATGATATTGTGAATATTCACCAGTAGTTGCAATAGCAAGTCTGTATGTTCTCAGCTTTCCATCATTAGCATTTGTTGTTTTTGAAGATACATTAACATTACTCACCTTTTCTTCAACATAACACTTCATTACTTCTTCTATAACTGGCAAGCTACTTTTAGAATAAACTATATATTCTGTTAAATCTTTTGAGAAAGGGTCTATAAATAACGTAGATTTTCCATTTCTAAATACCATTGCATGAACTCCTTTTTTTGTAATACTAAATCGAATAACATCTGCTGGATTATCGATTCCTTTACCTATATATGAAGTTATATCTGGGTGTTTTTCTTGAAGTTTTTCATCCATTATAGAAGACTCAAACACTTCAAACTTTTTTAAATTACCTTTTTCATTTGGAAAACTTAAGATTACACCCAACTTTAAGTTACTAGATTTAAAATTTGATTTAAACTCATCCAAATTCAAATTAAATAATTTATATTTTTCAGGAAGGTTTTTTCTGACAATTTTATCAGTTATTGTTTCTACAGTTTTGTTTGATTTTTGCCAAAATTTTACTCCTAAATCTTGCGCTTGAACTACTATAAAAAAGTTACTAATAATAAAAAAAAATAAAGATAAGCGGGATTTAATCTTCATAATAAAGTGATTTTAAAGGGGTTATTTAAAAGCGCAATTTAACTATATATTATTAATAATTCAAAAAAAGTAAAAACAAAAAAAGCACATAATAAATTATGTGCTTTTCTTTAATAAAAATATTTTTAAATATTTACTCTCTAATAACTTTCAAAGTTTTTACATCTCCATCTACCTCAACTCTAGCAATATACACTCCTTTTGGTAAATTACTCAAATCTAAATTAACTCTACCTGTTGAAGAATTAACCGTTTTAGTTAAAATTAATTGAGATTGAATATTAAACAATTGTACTAAAACTTCTTTTTGAGAAACAGGAATTGCAATATCTAGACTACCTTTAGTAGGGTTTGGATACGCTACAATCTCGTTAAACAAACTTACTTTTTTAGTAATTTCACCTTCACAATCTTTAGCTGTTTTTACACTAATTAAATCTCCGTGCTTCACCTCCACATTAAACACACTTTGGCTAGTTGTTAAAACACTAACTCCATTTACCAATACAGTAAAAGGACCTTCCCCTTCTTCTATTTCAAAACTTGCTCTGTTCGAAGAAATAGTTGTCTTACCAGAAATTGAAGTTCCTTCTTCAACAACAATAGTAAAGCACTGCTCATAATCTTCTTCTTCAATTTCTATACACAACTCATAACTTCCAGGATCTAACCCTTCTATTAACAGTGTTGATGTAAAGTCTAAAGTTTGTCCGTTTATTAAAGCTTTGTAATTATGATTTTCTAATGCTGTAATATTAATTTGACCATTGTTTTTATCTGTACAAGTTTCTCCAGTAACTTCTATCGAAAAATTATTTTCGGCAAGCATAAACACTTCACAACCTGTTTCATCAACAATAGTTCCTGCTGGAGTACCATCACAAACATCAATAGAGTTTATTACACCATCATTATCATCATCTAACTGACCGTTTGAACATCCATTTGCATCTACTGTTTCACCATCTGGAGTATTAGGACATAAATCATCATCATTTAAAACACCATCATTATCATTATCATCACTTTCAATTGGGTAACCACAAATTTCAATTCCCCAGCTTGTATACGAACCTGAATTTAAGAAACCTGCATCCACAATATTTAATTGCCAATCTCCAAATGATTCTTCACCATTAAAAACACTTAAATCTCCTTGTGGAATAAATGATCCTGTATATGGTGCTGTTCCTGTATTAATTGAATTAGCAGCTTCCATATCAAAAACAGTGCTTGTATAATTTGCTCCGTTGGCAGCTAAATTTGAAACTAAAGTAACTTCAGTTCCTTGAGGACTAATTAATTTTAAAATTAAATCTTCAACATTTGGATGCACAATATCTACTGTTACAATAACACTTAAAATTGATTTGTTATGCGTTGTACTAATTGTTTTAGTAATTCCTTCACTAACAATTTCTGGAATATCTTCTGAAACTGTATTGTCATCAAATTTACATTCAATATTAACAGTTTTAAATTTTCTAACTTCAGAAAAAGAACTTTCCCCACAATCATTTATAGATTTTACCTTCCAGTAATAATCTGTGTTTAATTCAAGTAATTGAGGGTCGTACATTGCTTCTGAAATTGTAGCAGTTTCTTTTATTGAAGCAAAATCACTTGTTTCAGAAATTTGTAATTCATATGAAGTTGCATTTAAATCATTATCCCAGCTTAATGTATAAGGCTGCAATACATTCACAGCATCATTTGCTGGTAACAATAATGTTGTTGTAGAAATTGTTGGAGAATACACATCTAAATTAACTTCAAATGTTTTAGTAACAGTAGCTGAAGTTCCGATAGGTGCAATTGCATAATTACCAATATTACTGTTTGTTAATCCTGAAATTGTCATCTCAACTCTTGTACCATCTGCAGTAGCTGTTGCAGGGCTAAATACCGCTGTTGTTCCTGCTGGTAGGTTATCTGCAGAAAAAGTTGTTTCTTCAGTAAAGCCTAAAAATGTTTTATAGTTGAACGCATACACAACACTATTTGGCTCGCAAACACTTTTTGTGTACGACTCAAACTCCATAATAAACTCTGAAGCTTGAATTTCGATTTTAGCAGCATTTACTGCAAAAAAGATATTATCTACAGCTTCGATTTTAATTCTTGCTTCTGTTGTTGTACTATTTGGAACTAACACATCATAACTACCATTATTTGGTACGTTAGATGCTACAGTTATTGGAAACGTTAATCCATTATCTATCGACATTAATATATTAACATTAGCACAGTTTACAGGTGCAGCATCAGTATTTGCTACATCCCAAGTAACTGTTTTCTTTGTTCCCGCATCCCAACTTTCAGTTGTTGCTTGTGAAGTTACTACAAATGGCCCTGTTGCATCATCTACAGTTACCAATACATCGTCACTATTATTAGTTCCACCTCCAGCTACGTTATCTCTAACTGTTAATCTAAAGTTTAAATCTCTTCCAACATTTGGAATTGCTTCCCATTGGCTAGATGTACTACCTGCTAAAACTGTTTCCATTTTAGGAAAAGTTCTAGATTTTATTGTTGAAGGGTTAAATGATCTAAAAGATACACCTGTTGTACTTGTTGTACTTGGGTACGTTGATGAAGCTGCATTTTGATCTATTTGTTCCCAACAAAATGACAAAGCATCACCATCAGTATCTGTACCATCTCCAACTAACGTAAAAGCAGTTCCTTTCGGAATTGTATAATCCATACCAGCATCTGCTGTTGGCACATTATTTCCAGTTGCAAAATCTGTTTGACAACTAGTAGTTTTAACATAGTCTGTTACTTGTCTAATAGATGCTGCGTGAAAATAAGGATCACTATGATCTTGTACATCTGTTGCTCCAGTAATACCAGCATACCCCATAATTGTAGATCCACTACCAGGTTCCATTTGAACTCCAGTACCTTCACTTCCATTAAATGTCCAAGTATGGTTAGCTCCAAATTGGTGGCCCATTTCGTGTGCTACAAAATCAATATCAAAAAAGTCACCTTCTGGACTTCCAAAAGAAGTAAAACCACTACCTTTTTCTCCATCTACACAAACACAACCAATACAACCTGCATTTCCATTATCACTACCTCTAGTTACTAAGTGACCAATATCATAATTTGCTTCACCAATAACATCTGTTAATGTATTTTGAAGTTGATCATTAAATGAAGTTCCTGTATACGGATCCGTGTCAGCATCTATATAGATAACCTCATCTGTATTGGCAATTAATTCAGTAGTAATATTAAAATCTACTTCAAATACTCCATTAACTCTTGTCATAGTAGCATTTATAGCAGCTAAAGCGTCTGCTTTAGTTCCACCAAAATAGTCTGTATACTCACCAGTAGCTGACATTGCTAACCTATATTTTCTTAAAATACCATCATCTGCATTTTTTGCTGTACTTGTATTTTGAGAATTATTTATTCTATTAGTTAATTCGTCCTCAACCTCACATTCAAATGTTCCAGGCGATTTATTTTCTTTTTTATTATAAATAATATATTGTCCAGCATTTTTTGTTAAAGGCTCTATAATAACAGTATTAGACCCTGCTGAAATATTCATTCCTTTAAAACCTAAATGAGAAACACTAAATCTTATTCTTGACGCTGGGTTATCAATTCCTTGACCAGCATACGATCTAATATTTGGATATTTAGCTTGTAATGTTGGATGCATAACTGACGCTTCAAACACTCTAAATTTTTCTAATTCTCCATCAGCATTTGGAAAACTAATTACAGTATTCGATTTAATTCCTCTCTCTGGAGCTGACGATAAAGATTTTTTTAACTCAGCAACATTTAATTGATACACCTTGTAAGAATCAGGCAAAGAGTTTTTAAAAATCTCTTTTGTTTCTGCTTTACTAACAACTTCATTTTTTAACCAAATGTTATCCGAAGATTGCTGTGCAGTAATAAAAAGCGAAAAGAAAAAAGAATATAAATAAACCAATCTTTTAGTTAATAGAAATTTCATAAGTTTTTTTAAGTTTTTTTTTGATATTGACAAATGTAACATTGTTTGGCATTATTTACAATAAAAATAAAATCTTAATTAATAATTTAACAATAACATCGTTATAATTAATTGATTATTTTTGCATTTTAACATTTGAAACTATACTAATTGAAGCTTTTTAACAATTTAGAAGACTATTCCTCAAAATCTAAAACTTTTATTACCATAGGCACTTTTGATGGTGTACATATTGGGCATCAAAAAGTATTAAGTAAACTTATAAACAGTTCTGGTAAAAAAAATGCAAAATCATTATTGTTAACTTTCTTTCCGCATCCTAGAATGGTTTTGCAAAAAGATATTAATATAAAACTTATTAACACTATTGAAGAGCGTATAGAATTACTCGAAAAAACAGGCCTAGAAAACTTAGTTGTTTACAAATTCAATAAAGAATTTGCCAAGCTTTCTGCATTAGATTTTGTTCGAAATATTTTAGTAAACACATTAAATGTTTCTCGATTAGTTATTGGTTACGATCATCATTTTGGTAAAAACAGAGAAGGAAATTTTGAACAATTAGAAGACTACGGACACACCTACAGCTTTGATGTTAAAGAAATTTCTCAAAAAGATATTGATAATATTGCTGTAAGTTCAACCAAAATAAGAATTGCAATTGAAAATGGAGAAATTGAAAAAGCAAACAATTACTTAGGCTACAACTTTATGCTAACCGGCCAAGTTGTTAAAGGTAAAAGTTTAGGTAAAAAAATAGGATTTCCAACTGCAAACTTATTTATTAAAGAAGACTATAAACTAATTCCAAAAACTGGTGCATACGTTGTAAAATCTACTATTGAAGATAAAACTGTTTTTGGTATGATGAATATTGGTTACCGACCAACTGTTAGTGGAAAAAACCAAACTATTGAAATTAATTTTTTCAACTTAAATAAAGATTTATACAACAAAAACCTAAGAGTAGAAGTTTTACACTTTTTACGCGACGAGAAAAAGTTTGATTCAATTGAAGCTTTAAAAACTCAACTTAAAGTTGATAAAGAAAACTCAGAAAACCATATCAATTCACTGAATTTAAATTAATTACTTTAAATTCACATTATGAAAAAACTAATATTACTTTTAATAGCCGTTACTTTTGGTTGTAAACCCACACAGCAACAAACAACACCAAAAATTGTGAGTACTATTAAAAATAACATTAGCCAAAAATTAGATAATTGTTCTAAAAATGGAGACTGTACCTTCGAATTAATACCAAATAAAAGTATAATATTTAAAAAAGATAATTTTGGTATTGGTTATCCTATTTTAAATGAAGGTAATAAAACAGTTTTAAAATATACCTTCAACAAAAAAACACCACCAAATACTGCAGATGCTAATTATTCAGAAATTATTTATGCTGAATTAGACGCTAATATTAATGAGATTTCGCTAGAAAACCTTTCGCTTCAACAGGTAAAATTATATTTTGGTCGTTTATGTTACTGCAAAGGATCTACTGGTTATTTTGCTATAAAAAAAGGAAAATTTAACATTACAAAACCTACAAAAAACACCATAAATTTTAGTGCTAAATTCGAAATTACAGAGGTACCGCAAATTGTAAAAAACTTTAACACTACAGTTTCTATAAAATGATTGTAAACTAATTAGTTTCTTTTAAATGCAATTTGTTAAATTTGCGCATTAACAAAACGAATTAGAAGATGTTACAAGTAGCGTTTATTAGAGAAAACAAAGAGACTGTTATTAAAGGTTTAGAAAAAAGAAACCTTAGCAATGCAAATGAATTAGTTAGCAAAACTATTGCTGCTGATGAAGATAGAAGAGCAATTCAAACGGAATTAGATGCCGTTTTAGCAGAATCTAACAAACTATCGAAAGATATTGGAATGTTATTCAAATCTGGTGAACGCCAAAAAGCTGAACTACTTAAAGAAAAAACAGTTCAATTAAAAGAACAATCAAAAGTACTTACAGATAACCTTCAAAACAAAGCAAACGAATTACAGGAGTTGTTGTATATAATTCCAAACATTCCTAACAAAATAGTTCCTAATGGAAAAGGTGAAGATGATAATTTAACTGTTTTTGAAGAAGGTGAAATTCCAACTTTACACGAAGGCGCATTACCACACTGGGAATTAGCTAAAAAATATGATATTATAGACTTTGAACTTGGAAACAAAATTACAGGTGCAGGATTTCCGGTATATAAAGGTAAAGGCGCTAGGTTACAACGCGCTTTAATCAATTATTTTTTAGATAAAAATACCGCCGCTGGTTATGACGAGGTTCAAGTACCACATTTAGTAAATGAAGCTTCAGGTATTGCAACTGGACAATTGCCAGATAAAGAAGGGCAAATGTACCACGATGCACAGGATAATTTATTTTTAATTCCTACTGCTGAAGTTCCTGTAACTAATATTTTTAGAGATGTTATTTTAAAAGAAGACGAATTTCCTATTTGTAAAACGGCTTATACTCCATGTTTTAGACGCGAAGCTGGTTCTTACGGAGCGCACGTTCGAGGTTTAAATAGATTACACCAATTTGATAAGGTTGAAATTGTACGTGTTGAGCACCCATCAAAATCTTACGAAGCATTAGACGGAATGGCTGAACATGTAAAAGGTATTTTACAAGAATTAAAAATGCCTTACCGTATTTTACGTTTATGTGGTGGCGATTTAGGTTTTACAGCATCATTAACTTATGATTTTGAACTATTTTCTACAGCTCAAGATCGTTGGTTAGAAGTTAGCTCGGTATCTAACTTCGAAAATTTTCAAGCAAACCGTTTAAAATTACGCTTTAAAAACAGCAATGGTAAAAGCGAATTAGCGCATACACTTAATGGTAGTTCTTTAGCTTTACCACGTGTATTAGCAGGTTTATTAGAAAACTGCCAAACACCTGAAGGTATTAAAATACCAGAAGTACTAGTACCTTATTGTGGTTTTGATATAATTAACTAGCTTTAATTGCAACTAATTGCATTTTGTAGTTATTCATTTCAATTAAAGCATCGAAGTAAGCATTTAATTTTCCTGCTTGCATAAATTTTGTTGCTTTTTGTTTAGCTGCGTTGTATTTTTTGATTAGTTCTTTCATAATATAAAAATTTAGTTGTTTATACTGTTAAGACAAGATTCGTGCCAAAATGTTACAGCACAAATATCAAAAACACCTGTTTTTATCAAAATTTTAACAGTTGAATGGTTATATTTACCAAGATAAATAAAGCAATTATGCGGTTTATATTTATGTTTTTTATGTGTATGTTTTCTTTGCAACTAGTTGCACAAGAGCAGCAAATGGCATACCAATATTATAGAAGTGGTGAGTACGAAAAAGCTGCTTCTATTTATAAAACTTTACACGAAAAACATTCATACAACTCTAGTTACACCAACTATTTAATAAACTGCTACCAGCAATTAGAAAAATTTACCGAGGCTAAAAACCTTATTAACAACCAATTAAATACCGAAAAAAACAAAGAGTATTTATATGTAGATTACGGCTATAACTATCAACTTCAACACAATAAAATTGAAGCTGAAAATTATTACCAAAAAGCATTAAACCTTATTTCTGAAACAAAAAATTCATCTTTAGGTTATCTAGTGGGTAAAGCATTTCAAAACAACCATTTGTTAGATTATGCTTTGCAAGCCTACCAAACATCTATGGAAATTAATCCGAAAGCGAATTATTATTTTCAGATTGCATTTATTTATGGTGAACAAGGTGAAATTGAAAAAATGTTTGATACTTATTTAAATATGACTGAGCTAAACGAAGGTTATATTTCTAATGCTAAAACATATATTGGTCAATTTATTACTGAAGATTCTCAAAACGAGCACAATATTTCGCTTAGAAGATTATTGCTAAAACGCCTACAAAACAACCCAAAAAACACTTGGAACCAATTATTAAGCTGGTTGTTTATGCAGCAAAAAGATTACAATAAAGCTTTAATTCAAGAAAAAGCATTATTTAAACGTAATCCAGAAAAACTTTTAGGCATTACTGATGTTGGTAAAATTGCTTTTGAAAACAAAGACTATGAAACTTCAAAAAACAGTTTTAATTATATTTTAGAAAACGCAACAAATAGTAACGATAAATTGGTTGCTAAACTTTATTTACTTCAAATAAATAGAGAACAAAAAGCAAGTAATGAAATTATTGAAAATCAATTTCAACAATTGTTTAATGAGTATGGTAAAAATGCAGAATCTCTAAGTATTTTAATTGTTTATGCTGAATTTTTGGCATTTCAAAAAAACGAAATTCCAAAAGCTATTAAAGAACTTAAAAACACTTTAAAATTTCCCTTAAATGAATTTGAAAAAGGTAGAGTAAAAATAAAACTTGCTGATATTTTAGTTTTTAGCGGTAAATATAGTAGTGCACTTATTTATTATACACAGGTTCAAAACAGTTTAAAAAATGATGAAATTGGGCAACAAGCACGTTTTAAAATTGCACAAACATCGTACTTTAAAGGAGATTTTGATTGGGCACAAACGCAGTTAAAAGTATTAAAGCGTTCTACTTCTCAACTAATTTCTAACGATGCTTTAGATTTAAACTTATTAATTACAGATAACGAGGTTAAAGACAGTTTAAAAATTGCTTTAAAAACCTATGCTAAAGCAGAGTTATTAGCATTTCAGCATAAAAACAAAGCTGCAATAGACACCTTATCTAACTTGTATAACAATAAAAACTATAAAGAGCACCCAATAATTGACGAAGTACTTTTTAAGCAAGCTGAATTATACAAAAGCGAAAAAATGTTTGAAAATGCTGAAGCAAATTATTTAAAAATTATTGAATTAAATGCTGAAGATATTTTAGTAGACGATGCCATTTATTATTTAGCTGAATTATACCTAAACAAGTTCAACAATACAGAAAAAGCAAAAGAATATTACCAAAAAATAATTTTCGATTACCCGTCAAGCATTCATTTGGTTGAAGCTCGTAAAAAATTCAGAAAACTTAGAGGTGATGTTTTAAATTAACAAGAAAAAAACAATAATGTACATATATAACGTAACAACAAACGTAGACGAATCTATACACCAGCAATGGTTAAATTGGATGAAAACCAAACACATACCAGACATGTTAGCAACCGAAAAATTTACGAAGGCTAAAATGTGTAAAGTTTTAATTAACGAAGAAATGGGTGGTGTTACTTACTCTGTTCAATACACTACAGACAATGAAGATATGTTAGAGAGTTATTATACCGAGAACGCACCAAAATTACGTAATGAGGCTAAACAACTTTTTGGTGAAAAAATACTTTCATTTAGAACAGAGTTACAAGTAATATCTGAACAATTTAGTATGAGCTTAAAAAACTAACATATGAGTGTACGCGCAAAAAAACATTTAGGTCAGCATTTTTTGAAAGATGAAAACATTGCCAAAAAAATTGGTGATACTTTAACGGAAAGAGGATATAAAAATGTGTTAGAAATTGGCCCAGGAATGGGTGTTTTAACTAAATATTTGCTCGAAAAATCGTACACAACACATGTAATTGAAATAGATACAGAATCGGTTGAGTATTTAAAAGCTCATTATTTAAATTTAGCTGATCGTATTATTTCAAAAGATTTTTTAAAAATTAATTTGAAAGATTATTTTAGCGATGAACAGTTAGCGATTACTGGGAATTTCCCTTATAACATTTCTACTCAAATTGTATTTAAAGCGCTCGAAAACAAAGAGCAAATCCCTGAATTTACGGGAATGTTTCAAAAAGAAGTTGCACAACGTATTTGCGAAAAACCAGGTACAAAAGCCTATGGAATTCTATCGGTTTTAACACAAGCTTTTTACCATGCGGAGTATTTATTTACCGTACCACCAAGTGTATTTAATCCACCTCCAAAGGTAGATTCTGGAGTTTTACGCTTAATTAGAAAAGAAGATTTTAGCTTACCTGTAGATGAAAAAATGTTTTACAGAGTTGTAAAAACAGCTTTTCAACAACGTAGAAAAACACTTCGAAACAGTTTAAAAACATTCAATTTATCAGATAGTTTAAGAGAAGATAGTATCTTTGCACAACGTCCAGAACAATTATCTGTTCAAGAGTTTATAAGTCTTACTTCTAAAATAGAAAAAGATGTCGTTTGAAATCACCAAAGAATATCTTGAAGAAATTCAACAATTAATTGCTTCAAAAAGTAATGAACATATTCTAAATTTATTAGATGAAGTTCACTATGCCGATATTGCAGAACTTGTTGAAGAACTTAATTTTAATGATGGTTTATATTTAATTAAATTATTAGATAGTGAAAAAACATCAGACGTAATTGCAGAGTTAGATGAAGATGATCGAGAAAAGATTTTAAAAGAACTCTCTGCTAAAGAAATTGCAGAAGAAATTGATGAATTAGACACCGATGATGCTGCTGATATTATTGCCGAATTACCTGAAGAACAAAAGGAAGAAGTAATATCGCACCTTGAAGATGTTGAACACGCCAAAGAAATTGTTGAACTTTTACGTTACGATGATGATACTGCCGGTGGTTTAATGGCAAAAGAGTTGGTAAAAGTAAACGAAAACTGGAATGTGCTAACTTGTGTTAAAGAAATGCGCGCTCAGGCAGAAGAGGTTACTAGAGTTCACTCTATATATGTTGTAGATGATAACGATATTTTAAAAGGACGACTTTCACTTAAAGATTTATTAACTACTTCAACAAAAACAGCTATTAAAGATGTTTTTATAAAAAAAGTAGATTCTGTAACTGTTAATGAAGAAGATGAAGAAGTTGCTAGAATTATGCAAAAGTATGATCTAGAAGCTATACCTGTTGTAGATGAAATTGGTCGTTTAGTAGGTAGAATTACTATTGATGATATTGTTGATGTAATTAAAGAAGAAGCCGAAAAAGATTACCAAATGGCAGCCGGTTTAGTTGAAGATGTTGAAGCTGATGATACTATTTGGGAACTAACAAGAGCTCGTTTACCTTGGTTATTTTTAGGCCTTTTAGGTGGTGTTGGAGCCGCGCGTATAATGGGTCTTTTTGAAGGTGCATTAGAAGATAACGCCATATTATTTATGTTTACACCTTTAATAGCCGCTATGGCTGGTAACGTAGGGGTACAATCTTCAGCAATTATTGTGCAAGGTTTAGCAAACGATAATTTAAAGGGAAGCATTAGTAACCGACTATTAAAAGAGTTTTCTTTGGCTCTTGTAAACGGAGCTGTTTTAGCAGTTGTTTTATTTGCTTTTACTTGGATTTGGCAAAGCGATTTTAACACTGCTCTAGCAATTTCAATATCGTTATTTGCAGTTATTATTGTTGCCGGAATTATTGGAACATTTATTCCGTTATTTTTAGACAAAAGAGGCATAGATCCTGCAATTGCTACAGGACCATTTATTACTACCTCTAATGATATTTTTGGAATTCTAATTTATTTTTGGATTGCTAAACTGATATTAGGTTTTTAATTTAATCTAAATCATTATACTTAGCATCTTCTGGATATTTAGCCATAAATTCTTCAGCTTTATTAACCATATTTGTACTTCCGCAGAAAAAAGGTACACGTTGGTGTAATTCTGTAGGTTTTAAATCCATAATTCGCACATAACCATCCGTTGCTTTTCCATTGGCTTGTTCTGCTAAAAATGCCATTGGGTTACATTCATATAACAAACGTAATTTTCCTTTTGGCCCAATAGAACTTGTTGGATACATATAAATACCTCCTTTAATCATATTTCTATGAAAATCTGAAACCAATGAACCAATATAACGAGATGTATATGGTCTATCATCCTTTTCTTCTTGACAATATTTTAAGTAATCTTTTACTCCTTGAGGAAAGTGAACATAGTTCCCTTCATTTATAGAATAAATATTTCCATCTTTTGGAAACTCCATATTTGGGTGCGACAAATAAAACGAACCTATTGCTGGGTTTAAAGTAAATCCGTTAACGCCGTGTCCAGATGTATACACCAACATTGTAGATGTACCATACACAACATAACCTGCTGCAACCTGTTGGTTACCTCTTTGCAAAAAATCTTCTTGCTGAACAGGTGTACCTATAGGAGTAACTCTTCTATAAATAGAAAAAATAGTACCTACCGAAACATTTACATCTACATTAGAAGATCCATCTAAAGGATCAATTAACATAACATACTTGTTTTCATTAGTGCCATGTTTTCCTTTAATAGCAACAAAATCATCTTCCTCTTCACTAGCAATACCACAAGCAATTTCTCTATTAATTAGTGTTTGCATAAATACATCATTCGCATAAACATCTAATTTTTTTTGATCTTCACCTTGAATGTTTACATCACCTGCATCACCCAAAATATCAACTAACCCAGCTTTATTAACTTTATAATTAACAATTTTAGCTGCAAGCTTTATTGAACTTAATAAGCGCGAAAACTCTCCAGAAGTAGACTTGTAATGTTTCTGATTTTCAATAATAAACTCACCTAGAGTTAAGTTATTTTCCATAATATTAGGGTTTTATGTTGTCACAAATATCGACTTTTTTTTCACAAAAAGAAGTAATTTTTAATATCAATAAATTAAGTTTTTTAATTTAGATTTGTTTCTATAAACATTTTATTATGAATTTCAATATTAGAGACGCCAAAACAGAAGATATGCCAGCTGTTCTTAGTTTAATAAAAGAACTTGCCATATTCGAAAAGGAAGAAAATGCCGTAATTGTTACGGTTAATGATTTAGAAAATGCAGGTTTTAGCGCTCAACCTTTATTTAAATGTTTTATTGCCGAAATAGATAATGAAATTGTTGGAATGTCGCTATGCTACCCACGTTATTCGACCTGGAAAGGACCAACAATACATTTAGAAGATTTAATTGTTACCGAAAGCAAAAGAGGTTTAAAAATTGGTGGAGAATTGTACAAAAAAGTTATTGAATATGGCTATAATTTAGGAGTTGAAAGAGTTGAGTGGGCTGTTTTAGACTGGAATGAGCCTGCAATAAAATTTTATGAAAGTACAGGAGCTAATGTTTTAAGAGATTGGGATACTGCCCAAATTGATAGAGCAGCAATGAAACAATATTTAGGTAAATAGTATATGAGAATATTTAAATTTGGTGGTGCATCGGTTAAAAATGCTGAAGGTGTAAAAAACCTAGTAAAAGTTCTAAAAAAAGAAGGTTCTAGCAATACTCTTATTGTAATTTCTGCAATGGGAAAAATGACCAATGCTTTTGAAAAAATTATTGATTCGTATTACAAAAACACCAAAGAGTTAGTAACTAATATTGAAACCGTTAGAGCATTTCACACAAACTTAGTTAATGATCTTTTTGAAAATAGCACTGAAATTCTTTTTGAAATAGAAATTTTATTTGGAAAACTTAGTGGGTTTTTAACTTCAAACAACTCTAATGATTACAATTATATTTACGATCAAATTATTGGTTTTGGAGAACTTTTATCAACAAAAATTGTTAGTCATTATTTAAATGAAATAGCAATTACAAATAATTGGATTGACGTTAGAGAATATATAATTACTGATAATAATTACCGTGCTGCTAAGGTAGATTGGGATACTACAACTACCAATATTCAAAAACTAAACACAACAAACTTATATATTACCCAAGGTTTTTTAGGAAGTTGTTCTACCAAAAAAACAACATCTTTAGGACGCGAAGGTTCTGATTTCTCTGCAGCCATTTTTGCGCATTGTTTAAATGCAAAAAGCTTAACTATTTGGAAAGATGTAGACGGTGTTTTAAATGCCGACCCAAGATATTTTAATGAAACGCAGCTTCTAGAACAAATTTCTTATAGTGAGGCTATCGAAATGGCCTTTTATGGCGCTTCAGTTATTCACCCAAAAACGTTAAAACCATTAGAAAACAAAAACATACCGTTATTTGTTCGTTCGTTTTTAAACTTAGACAAAGAAGGTACTGTTGTAGGTAAAGGCTCTAAATTAATACCAGAAACTCCTTGTTTTATTTTAAAACAAAATCAAATACTAGTTTCAATTTCTGCCCTAGATTTTTCGTTTATGGTAGAACATAATTTAAGTACTATTTTTAAAATGCTTCATAACAGCAAATTAAAAGTAAATTTAATTCAAAATTCGGCATTAAGTTTTTCTGTTTGTATTGAAGATAATTTTAATAACTTCGATTCTTTTTTAAAGGAAATTAAACCCAACTTTAACATTCAATATAAAAAAAACACAGCATTATTTACCATTAGACATGCAACCAAAAATGCAATTTCTAATATTGAAAAAAAGGGAGCAATTTTGTTAAAACAAGCTACAAAAAATACAGTGCAAATTGTTATTGAACAATCTCATTAAAAATGCGTATTTTTGCAGTTAGCCTAACCTAAAAATTATTAATGAGCTTAGTAACACCAAAAGAAGTAGCAAAAGCTATAAACTTTGATAAATACGGATTTCTTGGAACTGTATTTGGATGGGGAATTATGAAATTATTACGAATTTCAGCCATTAATCGAATTTACAATAAAAACAAACATTTAAGTGAATTAGAATTTTTAGATGCTATACTAGGTGACTTTAAGGTTAAGTTTGAAATTCCTGAAGAAGATTTAAAAAGAATCCCAAAAAACGGTGCTTTTATAACTGTTTCTAACCACCCACTTGGTGGTATTGATGGTATTTTATTACTAAAACTTTTAATAAAAGAAAGACCTGACTATAAAATTATAGCCAATTTTTTATTACATAGAATAGAACCTATGAAACCTTATATAATGCCGGTAAATCCTTTTGAAGATAGAAAGGATGTAAAATCGAGTGTTGCAGGTATTAAAAGTGCACTTTTGCATTTACGTGAAGGTTATCCGCTAGGTGTTTTTCCTGCAGGTGAAGTTTCTACCTATAAAGATGGAAAAGTAATTGTAGACAGACCTTGGGAAGAAGGTGCCATTAAACTTATAAAAAAGGCAAACGTACCAGTTATCCCTATCTATTTTCACGCTAAAAACAGTAGGTTATTTTACTTTTTATCTAAACTAAACGATACGCTTAGAACAGCTAAACTACCTTCAGAATTATTGTCTCAAAAAGAACGTGTAATTAAAGTTAGAATTGGTAAGCCTATTTCAGTAAAAGATCAAAAAGCATATGAGAATGTAACGGACTTTGGAGAATTTATTCGAAAAAAAACTTACATGCTAGCGAATCCTTTTGAAAAAGAATCAAAATCATTAAGTACACAATCTTTAAAAATAAACAAATCACCTAAAGAAATTGTTACTCAACGTAATGTTGACAAAATGATTGAAGAGGTTGAAACTCTAAGAAAAGAAGATGGCCGACTTTTAAAAAGTAAAAACTATGAAGTGTTTTTTGCTCCAAGTAAAAAAATTCCAAACATTATGTTTGAAATTGGAAGGCTGCGAGAAATTACATTTAGAGAAGTAGGTGAAGGAACAAACGAGTCTATAGATTTAGACACTTTTGATGGTTATTACCACCACTTATTTTTATGGGACAGCGAGACTAACCACCTTGTTGGAGCTTACAGAATGGGTCTTGGAAAACAAATTTATGAGAAATATGGTATTGAAGGTTTTTATGTACATACCCTTTTTAAATTTGAGCCAGAATTATATAAAATGATGGAAAACTCTATTGAAATGGGTAGAGCTTTTATTATTAAACAATACCAACAAAAACCAATGCCTTTATTTTTACTTTGGAAAGGTATTGTACATATAACCTTACGTTATCCGGAATACAAGTATTTAATTGGTGGTGTAAGTATTAGCAATCAGTTTTCTAACTTTTCAAAATCGTTAATGATTGAGTTTATGAAATCTCATTATTACGATCCATATATTGCGCAATACATTCACCCTAAAAAAGAATATAAAGTTAAATTAAAAGATGCCGATAAAGACTTTGTTTTTGATGCCACAGAAGCTGATTTAAACAAGTTTGATAAAGTGATAGATGAAATTGAGCCAGGCGCTTTAAGAATACCTGTTTTAATTAAAAAATACGTAAAACAAAACGCTCGTTTAGTTGCTTTTAACGTAGACCCAAAATTTAATAATGCTGTAGATGGTTTAATGTACATAAGAGTTTCGGACATACCTGAAAGTACTGTAAAACCGGTTATGGAAGAATTTCAAGCAGAGTTAGAAAGCAAGCTTGAAAATGAAAAAGCTGAAGGCGATAAATAAATACCACCTTCAACATATATTTTTAGTTATTTAAAACCACTTTTTTTCGTTGTCTTGGTACATATAAACAAATTCTTCATCTGTTTTTGTTAGGTAAATAATACCTTCAATTAATCCAACTATTCCAAACGCTCCACAAGTAACAAATGAAGCTACAATATGAATAATACCTGTTGTAGTATACCCTAAAATAAATTTATGAATTCCTAAAGAGCCTAATAAAATAGCTAAAACACCTGCTATTACTCTTTTACTTTCTTGCTGTGGAACTTGGTTCCCTTTTTCGTCTATAACGTTCATTTTTATATAGTTTTTATTCGTTTTTTATTTAAAAGCTGCATCTATTGGTTCCCAAAGTTCAATTTTGTTTCCTTCAAGATCTAATATCCAACCAAATTTTCCGTATTCGTATTTTTGTATTTCACCAACAATTGTAACACCTTCATTATTTAATTTTTCTAACAATGCCTCTAAATTATCTACACGATAATTAAACATATAATCTTTTTTTGAAGGGTTAAAATAATCGGTATCGCTTTTAAAAGGGCTCCATTGCGTACTTGCTTCGTTACCTTTTTTATCTTTCCACCAAAAAGTACAACCCCAATCGTCTACATTAAATCCTAAATGGTTTTTATACCATTCTTTTATAGCCTTTGGGTCTTTGGTTTTAAAAAATAGACCTCCAATACCTGTAACTTTTTTTAATTCTTTTTGCTGAAGCTCTTTTCCTTCAGAATAAAAAATTGTTTCTACCTTATCTACAATTGTTTGTGCCAATCTAACTTTAGATTCTACAGTCCAACCTGCAACGTGCGGAGACAACAATACATTATCTGCCTTAATTAAATAATCGAAAGCCTTTGGTAAAGTTTCGTTTTCAAACAAATTTTCGAAAGAACCTTTTTCGTATTCTAACACATCTAAACAAGCACCTAATACCTTTTTACTTATTAGTGCATTAACCAAATGATTTGTTACAACTGCAGAACCACGTGCTGTATTAATAAGGTAAAATGGTTTCGAAAACTTATTAATAAAGTCTTCATTTACCATTTCGTGAGAAAGCTTATTAAATGGCGTGTGTAAACTTAAAACATCTGTTTTTTCTTGCAACTCTTCTAAGGATACTTGCGTACAATTTTCATCTCCAACACCATCTTTAATATCGTAACAAATTACTTCAACATCAAAACCTCTTAGTTTTTTAGCAAAAGCTTTTCCCATATTACCATAACCAATAAGTCCAACAGTTTTGCCTTCTAACTCAACTCCTCTATTAGCTTCGCGAAGCCATTTACCGCTTCTTATTTCTAAATCTGCTTTTTTAATATTGTTAAATAAAGAAAGTATCATACCTAAAGCTTGCTCGCTTACGGCATTTCTATTTCCTTCGGGAGCAGAAATTAAGTGAATACCTTTTTCAGCAGCATATTCTACATCTATACTTTCTAACCCGGCACCAACTCTAGCAATAAACTTTAAATTTTTAGCAGCATTAATAAACTGCTTATCAATTTTAAATCTGCTCCGAATAACAATACCGTTATATTTTGAAATTTTTTGTTCAATTTCAGTTTTTGAAGACGTATAATCTTCACTGCAAATACAGCCCAACTTTTCTAAACCATCTTTTAAAACTTGGTGATTTGTATCTATATGAAGTACTTTTAACATTGTAAAAAGTTTATTCTTTTGGTTGAATTAAATCCCAAAGATTACCATACAAATCAGAAAAGACTAAAACTTTTCCATAAGGCTCCTTAACTGGCTTACGTACAATAGTTACATTATTTAGTTTCAAATTTTCGAATTCTCTTTCAAAATTATCGGTAAATAAAAACATAAATACACGTCCTCCAGATTGGTTTCCTATACTATTTATTTGTTCTTCAGAATCTGCTTTAGCTAGTAAAATTCTGGTTTCATTACTTCCTTTAGGCGCAATTAAAACCCATCTTTTTTTACTAGTTAATTTTGTATCTTCAATTAAATCAAATTTTAATTTATTCACATAAAAATCGATAGCTTCATCATAGTCATTTACAACTAATGCTATATTGCCAATTTTTTGTTTCATAAATTTAATTTTTACGATTTAATACTGCTCATTTTCATTTGGAAAATCGCGAGATTTCACATCAGATATATAACTCTCAAATGCTCCTGTCATATCCGTAAATAAATCTAAATATCTACGTAAAAAACGAGGGTTAAACTCGTGAGTCATACCTAACATATCGTGCGTTACTAAAACCTGACCATCAACATCGTTACCTGCTCCAATTCCAATTACTGGAATACTAATACTTTCAGCAACTTGTTTCGCTAATTTAGCCGGAATTTTTTCTAACACCAATGCAAAACAACCTAGTTCTTCTAATAATTTAGCATCTGATAATAGCTTTTTTGCTTCTTCTTCCTCTTTAGCTCTTACCGTAAATGTTCCAAATTTATAAATAGATTGTGGCGTTAACCCTAAATGCCCCATTACAGGTATTCCAGCAGTTAGTATTCTTGAAATAGATTCTGCAATTTCGCTTCCTCCTTCAAGTTTTACAGAATGACCACCAGATTCTTTCATTATTCTTACGGCAGAATCTAAAGCTCCTTTAGAATCTCCTTGGTAACTACCAAACGGTAAATCTACAACAACAAGCGAACGTTCCGTAGCTCTAACTACCGAACTAGCGTGATAAATCATATGATCTAAAGTAATTGGTAAAGTTGTTTCGTACCCAGCCATAACATTAGATGCTGAATCTCCAACTAAAATAATATCTATTCCAGCATTATCCACAATTTTTGCCATGGTATAATCATAAGCAGTTAACATGGCAATTTTCTCGCCATTGTTTTTCATTTCAGTTAATGATTTTGTGGTAATTTTTTTGTAACTCTTTTTTGCAGTTGACATTTTATATTTTTTTCTTGAGCCGTAAAAGTAATGAAAAAACGGCTTTTAGAGAAAGTTAGCATTATTTTTAATAACATCTGTATTACAGATTCTGTATTATTAAGCACTTTTAATTTTTATTGCAACAAAATATAGCAGTTTGTTTGATAATTAGTTTAATAAATTTATTTTTACATTAAAATGTTTGCATTTTGAAAAAAGTAGAAGAAATAGAAAATTACACATTAGAACTTGAAGAAAGGCTTGTTGAACTTAGCTTAAAGGTTAAAAATTTAACCAATAAATTAAACGAAACCCAGAAAAGTCATACGCAATTATTAAATAAGTTAACACACAACTTAAAAAACCCTATTGGAATTTCTTTTTCGTTTTCTGAAATGATTTTAGAAAATGTTGAAAATTACGATTCAGAAAAGCTTGCCAAACATATTGATGTAATTAATAGCTCGTCTAAATACGCTATAGATTTACTAAATTCTTTTGTAAAATTTAATAGTGTAAATAACGATACCTACTCTTTAAATTTAGAAGAAAACAATTATTCAGAATTTTTAAATGAAATTCTAAATAAATACAGCATTAAATTTAATGAAGAAAACCAAAATTTATTTTATCAAACTGAAGAAAATTTAACCTTAAAATTTGACCAAGCAGATTTAACATTTGCATTTAACCAACTATTAAACAATGCACTACAATTTTCTTCTGAAAATAAAATGACTTCTGTAATAACTACAACAAACTCTACACATATAATTACTGAAATTACAGATCAAGGTGTTGGAATTACTCCTGAAAACGTTCCGTTAGTATTTAATGCTTTTTTTGTAGAGAACACCTACACTGCCAAACGTAAAAAATGTATTGGTTTAGGATTAACTATTGCTAAAAAAATTATTGAATTTCATAAAGGAACAATAAAAATAAGCAGCACACCAAACAAAGGAACTTCTGTTACCGTTAAATTACCCCTTTAATTATTTTTTGATTTAGTATCGCTTTGAATCACATCTAAATTTTGTATATTTAATCTTTACTTGTGCTAAAAAAATAAACTGCTAAATGAAAATTAACAAACCAAACTCTGGGTTAGATTCAAAGTTAGAAGCTGAAAAGTATTTTAACCTATTTAATCACGCTCCAATTTCTCTATGGTTAGAAGATTTTTCCGAAGCAAAAAACTATCTAGATAAAAAGGTTAAAGAACAAAATACTACTATTACAAACTATCTAGATTCGAACCCTGAAGTTATTCCAAAACTTGCATCTTTAGTTACCGTTAAAGATGTTAATGAAACTACTTTAAAAATTTACAAGGCAAAAACTAAAAATGAACTACTTCAAAATTTAAATAAAGTATTCACAAAAAATTCAAGCGAAGGTTTTTCAACTTTGTTAGTAGAACTTCTTAAAGGGAAGTCTAAAGTGGAAATTAGCACTGTAAACAAAACACTTGAAGGTGAAGAGTTTGATGTTTTAATTAAATTTAACGCTGTAGATAGAGAAAAAAACAACTTAAGCAATGTTATTGTTTCTATTGAAAATATTACGGAACGTTTAAAAGCAGAAAAAATTCTTGCCGAAAGTCAAAAAAGATATAAAGAAGCCCAGCAAGTTTCTAAAATTGGAAGTTGGGAATACGATTTTCTAAACAAGAAACTGTATTGGTCTGACGAGGCATACAATCTAATAGAAATTGACCCTAATGAAGATTTAATATCTCTAGACTTTTATTTATCCTTTGTTCACATAAATGATAGAGACCTAGTAGATGATTTTTCTATCTCCAACTTATTACAAAACAGAACCCAACAATTACAATATAGAATTATAACTTCATCAGGTAAAATAAAATACATTAATGAAAAAAGAAGTGTAATTGTTAAAAATGGACTTATTGTTAAAATATTAGGTATTTGTCAAGATGTTACAGAACGTATTCTATCAGAAAAAAAATTAAACTCAACAAAAAACCTTTTATCAGACACACTTTCTAGTATTAATGATGGGTTTGTTATTTTAGATTATAATTCGGACTACACTTATATTAACAATTCTGCAGCTAAACTTTTAGGTAGAAAACCAGAAGATTTAATAGGTAAAAATATTTGGGAAGAATTTCCTGAAGAAAAAGGAGATTTGTTTTATGATAAGTATCAAAAAGCTTTAATTACACGTAAACCTACAAGTTTTGAAAACTATTTTGCACCTTGGAAAAAATGGTTTGAAAACCGAATAATTCCTTCAGGAGATGGATTGCTTATATTTTTCCAAGAAATAACGCAAAAAAAGGAAAAAGAAAACGAAATTAGAAAGGCCTATAACATAATTAATAAAAGTTCATCTGTTGCTATTTTATGTAAAAATGAATATAACTTTCCTGTAGAATTTATTTCAGAAAATGTAAAAGATTTATTTGGTTTTTCGCATTCTAAATTTTTATCGGGTTCTATTCTACTTCAAGATATTATTCATAAAGATGATTTAACAACTTTTAGAGATCAAATTTTTGATATTGCCAAAAGTCCAAAATTAAACTTTTTAAAACCTAAACCTTTTAGAATAATTTCAAAAAAAGGAAAAACAAAATGGGTTAGAACAAAGGTTGATGTAATTAGAGATAAAACCAATAAAATAACACACCTACAAGGTATTGTAGAAGATATAACAGAAAGTAAAAAAACTGAAGACTTATTTTTCGAAAGCAACCAAAGGCTAATTGAGCAATTTAACAACACACCATTAGCATCTATAATGTGGGATTTAGATTTCAACGTCTTGGATTGGAATAATTCTTCTGAAAGAATATTTGGATTTTCGAAAAAAGAAGCAGTTGGTAAACATGCTAATGAGTTAATAATTCCTGAAAACCTTAGAGATATTATCTTTAGCAAATGGAAATTATTATTAAAAGGAAAAGGAAGCTATAGAAATACAAACCAAAATATTACAAAAAATGGTTCTTTAATAACCTGCGATTGGTATAATGTTGCGTTAAAAGACTCAAATGACAACGTAATAGGAGTAGCATCTTTAATAGATGATATTACAGATAAAAACAAAGCAGAACTAGCACTTCAAAAATCTGAACAAAAATATAAAGATCTTTTTGAGAAATCAAAAGACGCCGTTTTAATACTTAAAGATGGAATTTTTGTTGATTGTAATGAGTCTACTTTAGATCTTTTTGGATATAAAAACAAAAACGGTCTATTAAAGCAGCATCCATCAAAAATATCTCCATTAAAGCAACCTTGCGGTAAAAAATCTTTTGATTTTGCAAACGAATTAATTGATATTGCTATAAAAGATGGAAGTCATCGATTTAATTGGATTCACAAACGAAAAGATGGCTTAGAATTTCCAGCAGAAGTTACATTAACAAAAATTGAAGATTTAAACAATGCAAATGTACATGCTGTAATTAGAGATATAACTGAAAGAGTAAAAAAAGAAAAACTTGAAAATGTAATTTACAACATTTCAAATAGCGCTTTATCCATAAGTGATTTTACAGAATTTGGAGAATTTATAAAAACTGAATTAAATAAAGTTATAGATACTAATAACTTTTACATTGCCCTTTATAATAAAGATACTGATACAATTAACACACCTTATATTGCCGATGAACATAATTTTAAAGTTGAAAATTTCCCGGCAGAAAATACACTTACAGGTTATGTTATTAAAAATAAAAAACCTTTAAAAGTTAATTTAAGTCAACATCAAAAATTAATAGATCAAAAAGAAGTTGGAATGGTTGGTCCGGTTTCAAAAGTTTGGATTGGTGTACCTTTAAAAATAAAAAACAATGTATTTGGGGCTATTGCGGTACAAAGTTACATAAGTGAAGAAGCCTATTCTGATAACGATGTACAACTATTAGAATTTGTTGCTAACCAAATTAGTAGTGCCATTCAAATAAAAGACACGCAAAACAAACTAGAAAAAGCACTAGCTAAAGCGCAAGAATCTGATAGGTTAAAATCTGCATTTTTAGCAAATATGAGCCATGAAATTAGAACTCCAATGAATGGTATTATTGGTTTTTCTGAATTACTTTCAAATAAAGAAACTTCTGGAAAAGAAAAGCAAAATTATGCAGAAATAGTAGTTAAAAGTAGTCAACAATTACTTTCTATAGTAAACGACGTTTTAGATATTTCAAAAATTGAAGCTGGAGTTGTTCAAATTCACAACGAAAAAATAATACTAAATAATTTACTAGACGATTTATATTCTTTTCATAAAAATAAAGCTAAAACTAAAAATCTACAGCTAATTTTAGAAAAAGGATTAGCCGATGACAAATCAATTATTAGCATCGATAAAACAAAATTAAATCAAGTATTTAATAACTTAATTTCAAATTCATTTAAATTTACTAAAAGTGGAAGTGTTGAATTTGGTTATTCGAAAATTGATAATTATTTAGAGTGTTATGTAAAAGACACTGGTGTTGGTATAAAAAAGGAATTACAACCAACTATTTTTGACCGTTTTACACAAGCAAATATTTCTTTAAATTCACAACATAAAGGCACTGGATTAGGCCTTGCTATTTCAAAAAAATATATTGAATTATTTGGTGGAGAAATCTGGTTAAATTCCGATAAAAACGGAACTGTTATAAAGTTTATTTTACCTTACGACAACACTATTAAAAAAACTAAAACTATTGCCCATAAACCTGTAAATAAAACAACAAACGTGAAAGATAAAAACTTAACCCTACTTATTGCTGAAGATGAAGAGTTTAATATGATGTATCTTCATGAATTATTCTCTTCAACAAATATTAAAATTGTTGAAGCTTCGAATGGTGAAGAAGCAGTAAAAATTGCCCAAAATGATAATAGCATAGATTTAGTATTAATGGATATTAAAATGCCAATACTTAATGGTTATGAAGCCATGAAAGCTATTAAAAAAACAAATCCAACACTTCCAATAATTGCGCTTTCTGCCTTTGCTATGGAATCTGATAAAGAAACTGCTATTGGTAAAGGATTTAATTCTTATTTAACTAAACCAATTGACAGGAAATTGTTGTTTGAATTAATTGATGAATTTTCAAATTAAAAATGAAAAAACTTGTACTCCTTTTATTTATTGTAAATATTACAATATGCTACTCGCAAAAACCTTCTCAACAAGAAGATATAAAAAATACGCTAAAGCTGTTTTTTAAAGCTATTGACAAAGGAGACACTTTAACCATAAAGAATGTTGTTCATAAAAATTTTAGAGGTTTAACAACTTATATTAATTCAAATGGAAATACAGTAATTGCTGATGAAGTTTCAAAAAAAGAGTTTGTTAATATAATTAAAACTAAAAACCCAAATGATAGTTGGATTGAAAAGTTAACTTCTTACTCAATAAAAATAGACGGTAATTTAGCTAATGTATGGACTGCTTATACCTTTTATGTTAACAAAAACATAACTCATTGTGGTTCAAACTCATTTCAGCTAGTAAAAATTGGTAATAAATGGAAAATAATTTCAGTTATAGATACTAGAAGAAGAGAAAACTGCAATTAAAAGGTATAGTTTTTAAATAATTAATTATTTTAGCTTTAATCTAATTTCGAGTATAAATGTCTCAGAAAAAACATACGCTAGATCCTGACAAGTGGATTAAATCACACGCCGATTATTTATTCAACTATACAATTAGTAGAGTAAACAATCACGAAATGGCTAAAGATTTAGTTCAAGAAACATTTTTTGCAGGTTTAAAAGCCATGAAAAATTTTCAAGGAAAGGCTAGTGAACGCACCTGGCTTATTTCAATTTTAAAACGAAAAATTATAGACTATTATCGTAAAATAAATTCGGCAAAAGGAAAAGCTGAAGTTAAAATGAATTTTTATGCTGATGGCGAACGTGAAGGTGAATGGATTGAAGAAAGAGTACCTACTAGTTGGAATAGCGAAACCGAAAAAAGCATAGAAAATGAAGAACTTAGCAACACCTTAGAACTATGCATAGGTAAATTACCCGAAAAATACGAACTAGTTTTTAGAATGAAAACCATACAACAGTTTGAAACTGAGGAAATTTGTAAGGAGCTAGATATAACTTCGTCAAACCTTTGGGTAATTATCCATAGAGCCAGAACACAGCTAAGAAAATGTATGGAAGATAATTGGTTTCAAAATTAAAAGATTAGGAGAATGAAATTAACATGTGACGAAGCAACTACAATTTGCGACAAAAGCCAATATAAAGAAGCTTCACTTTGGGAAATAATAAAACTAAATATTCATATTTTGTTGTGTAAAAATTGCGGTTTATACTCTAAACAAAATAGTATTATGACAAAGTGTTACGAAAAACACTCTAACCAAGAAGATATTAAAAAGTGCCTTGGTGATGAAGAAAAAGCAGCTATGGAAAAAGAACTAAAAGCTAAAATTTAAGCTTCTTTTAAAATAATATTATGTACAACGGAACTTTATAAGTTCCGTTTTTTTATACCTTTGCTTCAAAATAAAATAATGGAATTTATACCAAACGCCATAGATAAATACGTTGTAGAACACTCACAACATGAGCCTGAGTTATTGCAAAAATTAAATAAAGAAACTTGGCAAAAAGTTTTAAATCCACGTATGCTAAGTGGCCCATATCAAGGTAGAGTTTTATCTATGATTTCTAAATTAATTAATCCAAAAAACATTTTAGAAATTGGAACTTACACAGGTTATTCTGCACTAAGTTTAGCTGAAGGTATGCAAACCGAAGGCTCTTTAATTACCATTGATGTAAATGAAGAATTAGAAGATTTTGTTGCTGGTTTTTTTAATCAATCGCCTTACAAAGGAAAACTAAAACAACTTATTGGTAACGCTGTTGATATTATACCGCAACTTGATAAAAAATTTGATTTAGTGTTTATTGATGCCGACAAAAAGAACTATATAAATTACTTCAATTTAATTATTAATAAAATGAATAAAGGTGGTGTTATACTAAGTGATAATGTTTTATGGAGTGGTAAAGTTGTTGAAGAATTAAACCCTAAAGATAACGACACAAAAATACTTTTAGAGTATAATACACTTTTAAATAACGATGCTAGAATTGAAACGGTTTTGCTACCTATTAGAGATGGTTTAACTATTAGTAGAGTTTTATAAGTTACTTTTTAAAATAAACTTTTCAATTAAAAAACACGCAATACGAGCAATTAAAAACCCTAAAATCATTCCGAAAAAAATATCTATAGGAAAATGTGCTGCTAAATAAATTCTACTGTAAGCAAATAGCAAAGGAAACAAAAATAGCAACCAAGCGTATTTATAATGCTTTTTTAAAATCCAAAACGATAAAAAAGCAATTGTAAAAGATACTGTTGAATGCCCAGAAACAAAACTAAAATCACTGGCAGACATTAATATTCTCAACTGATCATTAATAGATTCATCATTAATTGGCCGTAATCTTTTAATCGAATTTTTTATTGCATTAACTATAAGTAATGCTGCCCCAGCACTTAATCCAGTACTAAATGTTATTAATAAGGCTTGTTTTAAGGAAAAAACTTTATTGCCAAGAAAAAATATTATAAAAAATAAAGGAATCCAATATATTGGATTGGTAATAAACAACCAGAAAGAATCCCAAGTTTCTGTTCCGTGCGAATGTAAAAACAGTAAAAATTGTTTATCGTATTCAATTATGGAATCAAGTAATTCCACAGTTATTTAGTTCGTTTAATAGGCCCAGAAAGGTCGTCTACAATTTTATTTTTAACCTTAGAAACTGGGTTAGAAAAATCTTCTTTTACTTTATTAATTTCATCTCGAACCTTAGTTGCAGCATCAATATCTATATCGTGCTTTTCGGCACTAGTTTTAATTTCTCTTTTAATATCGTTTGTAGCATCTTTTACCTGGCGCATACCTTTTCCAAGACCTCGAGCAATTTCTGGTAACTTATCTGCACCAAAAAGCATTACTACAATTACAAGTATTACAAATATTTCGGGACCGCTTATAAATAAAAACATTCTATTTTTTAATTTTTACAAAGATAGTATAATTAGCTTAAAATAACTTTGCTTGCCTATCATACATAATAATACTACCAGCAACAGATACATTTAAACTTAAAGTTGATTTAAATTTTACCAAAAAATGAGATTTTTCTATGGCTGCATTAGACAATCCGTGATCTTCAGCACCTAATAAGTATACACAACGTCTAGGATGCGTAAATGTTTCAAGTGGCACAGCTTTTTCATCTAATTCTACACCTACTAATTGCGCTCCTTTTGGTAAATTTTTATAAAAATCTTCAAAAGTGTCATAATGAAAATAAGGCATTGCACCTACAGCTTTATGTGTGTCGCAAGCTTGTTTTGCATATCTATTTCCAATAGTAAATATAAAACTTGCTCCCATATTTTGAGCCGAACGCCATAAAACGCCTAAATTTTCAGGAGTTTTACCATTTTGAATTCCAATCCCAAAAAAGCCTTGTTCTAAATTGTTTATCATTAAATTATGTTCTTTTTGTCATTCTAAATGAAATGAAGAATCTAGAGATTTTTCAACTTCACTTCGTTTCGCTCAAAATTACAATCATTACTTTTTCTTCGTCAACATTCGTTTAATCTCATTCAACTTCATTAATGCTTCAATAGGTGTTAACGTATCTATATTTGTTGAAAGGATTTCCTCTTTTATATCTTCTAACAAAGGATCATCTAATTGAAAAAAGCTCAATTGCATTTCTTCTTCTGAAGCGCTTTTCAACGTTTCCTTTACATCATCATTGGTATGATTTTTCTCTAACTGCTTCAACATTTTACTTGCTCTATGCACAACAGCAGTTGGCATTCCAGCCAATTTTGCAACGTAAATACCAAAACTATGTTCGCTACCACCTGCAACTAGTTTACGCAAGAAAATCACTTTATCTTTTAATTCTTTAACCGAAACATTGAAGTTTTTTACACGTTCAAATGTGTTGGTCATATCATTTAATTCGTGATAATGCGTAGCAAATAATGTTTTAGCTTTTGAAGGATGTTCGTGTAAATATTCGGCAATTGCCCAAGCAATTGAAATACCATCATAAGTACTTGTTCCTCGTCCAATTTCATCTAACAACACCAAACTACGTTCTGAAATATTGTTCAAAATACTCGCAGTTTCATTCATTTCTACCATAAAAGTAGATTCGCCCATAGAAATATTATCACTCGCTCCAACACGTGTAAAAATCTTATCTACAATTCCAATTCTAGCGTTTTGAGCAGGAACATAACTTCCCATTTGTGCTAATAAAACAATCAACGCTGTTTGACGCAAAATTGCTGATTTACCAGACATATTAGGACCAGTAATCATAATAATTTGTTGTTGAGTTCTGTTCAACACCACATCATTAGCAATATACTCTTCACCAATAGGTAATTGTTTTTCAATTACTGGATGACGACCGTTTTTAATTTCTAAATCAGTAGTTTCATCTAACTGCGGACGTACATAATTGTTTTGCTTTGCCAATTCAGCAAAAGACAATAAACAATCTATTTGACCAATTAATTGCGCATTCAATTGAATTGGTTGAATATAATCTAACAAACCACTAATTAATTCAGCAAAAATCTCTTGCTCAAGTTTGCCAATTTTTTCTTCAGCGCCTAATATTTTAGTTTCGTATTCCTTTAATTCTTCCGTAATATAACGCTCGGCATTTACCAACGTTTGTTTACGTATCCATTCTTCAGGAACTTTGTCTTTATGTGAATTTCTAACTTCAATATAGTATCCAAAAACATTGTTAAACGCTATTTTTAATGAAGTAATTCCGGTTCGTTCGGTTTCTCTAGCCAACATATTGTCTAAATATTCCTTTCCAGAATTTGAAATGCTTCTTAATTCGTCTAACTCTTCTGAAACACCTTCAGCAATACTATTTCCTTTATTAATATTTACTGGAGCATCTTCGTTTACAGTTTTTGAAATTTTCTCACGAAGCGCATTGCAGTTTTGTAATTGCTCGCCAATAATTCTTAAACTTTCGTTATCACTTTTTTCGGCAGCTTCTTTAATAGGAAGAATGGCGTTTAGTGAATTTTTCAACAACACAACTTCACGCGGATTTACCTTACCAGTAGCAACTTTTGAAACCAAACGCTCAATATCGCTAATTTGCTTAATTTGAAAAGAGCACAATTCGAAAAAGTCTTCAGTATCAATAAAATATTTTACAATATCATGACGCTTTTTTATACGGTTCACATCTTTTAATGGTAATGCCAACCAACGCTTCAACATTCTTCCACCCATTGGTGAAATGGTTTTATCAATAACATCTAATAATGTTACCGCATTTACCGAAGTTGAACTGTACAATTCCAAATTTCGGATGGTAAAACGGTCCATCCAAACATAATTATCTTCAGAAATTCGGTTTATAACCGCTATATGATCTAACTTATTGTGCTGTGTTTCACCTAAATAATATAGCACAGCACCCGAAGAAATAATTCCTTCATTTAAATCATCTACACCAAAACCTTTTAATGTTTTTACTTTGAAATGATTTGTTAAAGTTTCCAAAGCATATTCTGCATTAAAAATCCAATCTTCTAAATAAAACGTATAAAAACGATCCCCAAAAAGCTCAAAAAACTTAGTTTTATGCTGTTTTTGAACCAAAACTTCACTCGGATTAAAGTTTTGCAACAACTTATCTATATATTCACTATTTCCTTGAGCAGTTAAAAATTCACCCGTAGAAACATCTAAAAAAGAAACTCCAAGTTGCTTTTTCCCGAAGTGAATAGCCGCTAAAAAATTGTTTGTTTTAGCTAACAACACCTCATCATTTAAAGCAACTCCTGGAGTTACCAATTCGGTAACACCACGTTTTACAATTTTCTTGGTCATTTTTGGATCTTCTAACTGATCGCAAATAGCAACACGCATTCCTGCTTTTACCAATTTTGGCAAATAGGTATTTAACGAGTGATGAGGAAAACCAGCTAGTGCCGTTTCAGTTTCACTACCTGCTCCTCTTTTAGTTAAAATAATTCCTAAAACGTGTGCCGCTTTTTTGGCATCTTCTCCAAAGGTTTCATAAAAATCTCCAACTCTAAATAACAACATTGCATCAGGGTATTTAACCTTAATAGCATTGTATTGTTTCATTAAAGGAGTTACTTTCTTGGTTTTTGCTGCCAATTTTTTAGGAAATTAAGTTAGTTTTGCGAAGATATAAAATATAGTTGTTAGTCTTTAGTTTTTGGTGGTTAGATAATATGCCAACAACTAAAAACCACTAACCAATAACTAAATATATGAGAAAATTAAAAAATAGCGAACTCGGCAGGCTAAATATTGATGACTTTAAAAAAACAGATAAAATTCCGTTAATAGTTGTTTTAGACAATATTAGAAGTTTAAATAATATTGGTTCTGTTTTTAGAACTAGTGATGCTTTTTTAATTGAAAAAATTTATTTGTGCGGTATTACAGCGCAACCACCACATAAAGAAATTCATAAAACCGCTTTGGGTGCTACAGAATCTGTTGCTTGGGAATATGTTGAAGACACGCTTACTTTAGTTCAAAAATTAAAAGAAGACAATATTTTAGTGGCTTCTATTGAACAAGCTGAAAACAGTACAATGCTTCAAGATTTCACCATTCAACCCAACCAAAAATATGCTATTGTAATGGGAAATGAGGTAAAAGGTGTTCAACAAGAAGTAGTTTCAGCTTCAAATTACTGCATTGAAATTCCTCAATTTGGCACTAAACATTCCTTAAACATATCCGTTAGTTGTGGAGTTGTACTTTGGGATTTATTCAAAAAAATACGGTTTTAAAGGTGCATTTACCATAGGCTAAAACAATAACACTATAAATACATTCGATTTTTTTGTATGGAATTGGTTCGTTACCTTTGAATTACTATAAATTTTAAACTAAAAAAAACTATAATTATGGCTTTCGAATTACCAAAATTATCATACGCTTATGATGCGCTAGAACCACATATTGATGCAAGAACTATGGAAATTCACCACAGTAAACATCACAATGGTTACACAAACAACTTAAACAATGCTATTGCTGGAACTGATTTAGAAGGAAAATCTATTGAAGATATTTTAACTGGATTAGATTTAAATAATGGTGCTGTTAGAAATAATGGTGGAGGTTTTTACAACCATTCTTTATTTTGGAATGTAATGAATCCAGAAGGTAAAGGACGTTTATCAGGTGAATTAAAAGACGCTATTGAAGCTGCTTATGGAGATTTTGAAGGCTTTAAAGATGCTTTTTCTAAAGCTGCAGCAACACGTTTTGGATCTGGATGGGCTTGGTTATGTGTTCATAAAGGTGGTAAAGTTGAAATTTGCTCTACTGCAAACCAAGACAATCCATTAATGCCGGGTATTACTTGTGGAGGAACTCCAATTTTAGCATTAGACGTTTGGGAGCACGCATATTACCTAAACTATCAAAACAGAAGACCAGATTATATTAATGCATTTTTTAATGTAATTAACTGGAACTATGTTGAAAAATTATATGCTGAAAACAAATAATTTTTTAAAACAATATATACAAAAAACACACCAATTGGTGTGTTTTTTTGCATTAAAACTTTTAGTTTATTACAAAACTAACAATCCATATTCTTTTAATATATTAATTGGTTTTGAATACCAAAACAATTCAAAATCATTAAAACTAGTTTCAAAATCTGCTTTTAATTCTGAAAAAGTTAACGTTGAGTTTTCATGTATTGATAGTTTTTTCAAAATAGCTAAAAACCAAGTTCCTTTTTCCTTGTCCATAGTTATTTCAAAGCTTTCTAGCTTATCATGAAAAGTCATTACAAGTAACTGCTTTACTTTTCCTTTTTTCTTTTTTGTTATTTCTGAAATTAACGGCTCTCCGCCTAACCAAATTATTTTTGCTGAAGATTTAGTTTTAAAACTATCATCTTCTTCTAAAGATTTTTCAATAAAATTCCAAGGTATTGTTGTTTCTGGTATTTTAAAATCGAACCAGTCTTCTAGCGGAACATCAAAACCAACACCGTGCATAAAATTAAAAATAGATTTTCTTAATCCATAACTAAACTTATCGTGCTTTAAGCCTATTTTATCTTTAAACTGAACATCATTATTAGCAAACGTAATCTCTTTATAGTTTGGCTCTACACCAAAATCTGATGGATTTAAACCAATTGGGCTGTGTGTTGTTAGTGAAAATTGATGCCAAAAACCAGACTTAATTATGCCTAGTTCAAATAACTGACGTACCATTTCTAGACTGTCTACAGTTTCTTGAGTTGTTTGAGTTGGAAAGCCATACATTAAGTAAGCATGAACCATTATATCTGCCTCTGTAAAATTACGTGTTACTTGTGCTACTTGCTCAACAGTAACTCCTTTTTTTATAAGGTCTAGCAACCTATCTGAAGCTACTTCTAAACCTCCTGAAACAGCAATACAACCTGAGTTTTTTAAAAGCATACAAAGATCTCTTGTAAAGCTTTTCTCAAATCTAATGTTTGTCCACCAAGTAATTACTAAATTTCGTTTAATAATTTCAATAGCAATTGCACGCATTAACCCTGGAGGAGCAGCTTCATCCACAAAATGAAAACCTCGCTCACCAGTTTGCTCAATAATTTGTTCTACCCTATCTACTATAATTTTTGCCGTTAACGGCTCGTAAATACCAATATAATCTAAAGAAACATCGCAAAACGTACACTTACCCCAATAGCAGCCGTGCGCCATTGTTAGTTTATTCCAACGTCCATCGCTCCACAAACTATGCATTGGGTTTGCCAATTCAATTACCGAAATGTACTTATCTAAATATAAATCTGAATAATCTGGCGTTCCTATTTCAGCTTGTTTATATTCTTTTTTTAATGAAGTATTATTATAAACAACCTTACCATTTTCCTTTAAAAAAGTTCGTTTGAAACAATTAAAATCTTTGTTTTCTTTGGTTGGATTTACAATATTCGACAACAAAATTTCAACGGGTAATTCACCATCATCAAGAGTAATAAAATCGAAATAATCAAATACACGTATATCTGTAATAGACCTTAATTCTGTATTTGGAAAACCACCACCCATTGAAATTTTAATTTCTGGATAATTTGCTTTTATAAACTCTGCACATCTAAAAGCACTGTATAAATTACCAGGAAAAGGAACAGATAAACAAACTAATTTTGGTTGAACTTTTTTAAGTTTTTCATCTAAAATATTTAGTGTAATTACATCTATATACGTTATATCGTTTTGTAAACAAGCATATAATTCATTAAAACTATTGGCACTTTGCCCTAACCTTTCGGCATATCTACTAAATCCAAAATTTTCATCTATACATTCAATAATAAAATCGGATATATCTTCTAAAAACAAAGTAGACAAGTGTTTTGCCTTATCTTGAATACCCATTGAGCCAAATGCCCATTCCATATCATCTAACTGTGCAAACCTTGATGATTGTGGTAAAAAGTTTTCTGAACAAAGTTGTCTTGCCAATGTTTGATTTTTTCCTTGTAAAAAGGAAACAACAAGATCTATTGTTTTTAAATACTCGTTTCTTAACGAATAAATACGTTGTGAATTTGGAGAGTTTAATGTTTCACTTTCAAAAGCTACATTAAAAATATTGGTAAGGCTTTCCTTAGAAAATAAAGTTAAAATTACTTCAATTCCTAAATCTACTTGAAAAGCACTTATGTTTTTGGTGTTTAAAAAACCTTTTAGATACGCCGTAGCTGGGTACGGCGTATTTAATTGTGTAAAAGGTGGTGTAATAAGTAAAATATCCTTCAAAATATAGCTGTAAAATTACATGGCTAATGTATGAATTCTTACTTAATAAGCTCTTTTATTATTTCCTTCATAAAAATTAATGAAAGCATTGTTTACAACTCGTTTACCTCCTGGAGTTGGGTAATTCCCTGTAAAATACCAATCACCTAAATGATTTGGACAAGCTTTATGTAAATTTTCTACAGATTGGTATATAATTTCAACATCTGCATTTATGTCTTCCGTTTTTAGCATTTCAGCAATTTTATCTGAAATTTGCTCATCAGTAAATGGCGCATAAATTCCTTTAACAAAATTCTGAATTTCATCATCTTCTAAATGCTGCTGATTTTTACATTTAGCATATACTTCATCAACAATATTATATGAGTCTTTGTCTTTTAACAACTCTAAAGCTGCTCTAAAAGCAATAAAATCGCCCATTCTTGCCATATCAATACCATAACAATCTGGATAACGAATTTGAGGAGCCGATGAAACTATTACTATTTTTTTAGGGTGTAAACGATCTAAAATTTTAATAATACTTTTCTTCAACGTAGTACCTCTAACAATACTATCGTCAATAATTACTAAGTTATCTTCTCGCTTAACAATACCATATGTAACGTCGTAAACGTGGGCAACTAAATCATCTCTACTATTGTCATCTGCAATAAAGGTTCTAAGCTTGGCATCTTTAATTGCAAGCTTTTCAATACGTGGCCTTTGAGCTAAAATATTTTTTACTTTTTCTGCAGACAAGTTTCGCTTACCGTCTAAAATCATTTCTGTTTTCTGCATATTTAAAAAATCTGCAGCTGCTTCTCTCATCCCATAAAAGGATGTTTCTGCGGTATTAGGAATAAACGAAAACACAGTATTTTTCATGTCTTCATCTATTTTTTCTAAAATTTGAGGAAACACTAGTTTTCCTAAATTTTTACGCTCATTATAAATATCAGCATCACTTCCTCTAGAGAAATAAATACGTTCAAATGAACAAGATTTTTGAGGTAATTCTTTTGTTACTCTATCCATAGAAATTTCTCCATCTCGCTTAATAATTAATGCATGACCTGGATCAATTTCTTTAACATCGTCTATTGCAACATTAAATACTGTTTGTATTACTGGTCTTTCTGAAGCAACCACAACAACCTCATCATCTTTATAATAAAATGCAGGTCTAATTCCTGCAGGATCACGTAAAACAAATGCATCTCCATGACCTAATAATCCAGCCATTGCATAACCACCATCCCAGTTTTTTGCAGATCGTTTTAATATTTTTTTAATATTAATTCTTTCTTCAATTAATGGTGAAGCTTCTTTTTTACCAACTCCTTCACTTTTAACTTCTTTGTATAATTTGGCAACTTCAGTATCTATAAAGTGACCTATTTTTTCCATTACAGTAACAGTATCTGTCAACTCTTTAGGATGCTGACCAATTTCAACCAAATCGTTAAACAAACGTTTCGAATTGGTCATATTAAAATTACCTGCAACAATTAAACTTTTATGTTTCCAGTTGCTTTGACGTAAAAATGGATGAACACTCTCAATACTATTTTTTCCAAAAGTACCATAACGAACGTGACCTAAAAATAAGTTTCCAATATATGGAGCGTTATTATTTTGCCATTCAACATCGTTTACTTTATCTGGAAATTCTTCATTTAACGAATTTAAACGCCCATTTATTTGTGAAAATATATCTTGTATTGGTTGTGGTTGATTTGAACGAACTCGACTAATATATCTTGTTCCTGCACCAACATCAAATTTAATACTTGCTAAACCAGCACCGTCTTGACCACGATTGTGCTGTTTTTCCATTAATAGATACATTTTATTTAAACCGTAAAATGCAGATCCATATTTATCCTTATAATACTGCAATGGCTTTAGTAGTCTTACCATTGCAATTCCACACTCATGTTTAATTGCGTCACTCATATTTTTTGCTTTAGTTTAGTAGTGTTTTTCACAAAAAAATCCGCACAAAGGCGGATAGTTATTAATTTATTTCAATTTCAAACTGTGTTAGAAGCTTGAATTGTAGTAATCTTTTTTGAATTTCATCCGAAGATAAATCTTCCATACGCTCAGTTCCAAATTTTTCAACACAAAACGATGCAAGATTTGAACCAGCAATTACAGCTCGTTTCATATTTTCAAACGAAATATCTTCTGTTTTTGCTAGATGTCCAATAAATCCACCTGCAAAAGTATCTCCTGCTCCTGTTGGATCAAATACTTCTTCTAATGGTAATGCTGGTGCAAAGAACACATTTTCTTCGTGGAATAATAAGGCTCCGTGTTCACCTTTTTTAATTACCACATATTCTGGACCCATTTTATGTATTTTTTGAGCCGCTTTTACCAACGAGTATTCTCCGGATAATTGACGAGCTTCTTCATCATTAATTGTAATTACATCAATTTTTGCAATTACTTTCATTAAATCTTCCAAAGCATTGTCCATCCAAAAATTCATAGTATCTAACGCTATTAATTTTGGTTTCGAATTTAATTGGTTAATTACATCCATTTGTACTGCTGGGTGTAAATTACCTAACAATAAAAACTCTGCATTTTTAAATTTTTCTGAAACAACAGGTTTAAAATCAGCCAACACATTTAAATCTGTAATTAACGTATCACGAGAATTTAAATCGTTATGATATTTACCTGACCAAAAAAATGTTTTACCATCTTCAATAATTTCAACTGCATCAGTATTTATATCTCGCTCATTTAATTTAGCTAAATATTCTTTTGGGAAATCTCCTCCAACAACTGAAACAATACCTGACTTTACACCAAATTGTGATGCTGCTAACGAAATATAAGAAGCTGAACCTCCTAAAATCTTATCTGTTTTACCAAACGGCGTTTCAATAGCATCAAAAGCAACCGTTCCAACAATTAATAATTTGCTCATATTTTTAAAATCTACCCTTTAATGGTATAATATGTGTATATATTTTTTTTAAACACAACTTGTGTTTATTTTTGCAAAAATAAGTTTAAAAAATGACTATCAAAGAAATACAAGAAGAAATTATAGATGAGTTTTCAATGTTTGAAGATTGGATGGAGCGTTATGAGTATATTATTGAACTTGGAAAATCGCTTCCGTTAATTAATGAGGCATATAAAATTGATGAAAATTTAATAATGGGATGCCAATCAAAAGTTTGGTTACAATCTGATATTGAGAATGATACTATTGTATTTACTGCAGATAGTGATGCCATTTTAACAAAAGGTATTGTAGCCCTTTTAATTCGTGTATTCAACAACCAGAAACCTAAAGATATTTTAAATACTGAATTATATTTTGTAGACGAAATTGGTTTAAAAGAACACCTTTCTCCTACACGTGCAAACGGACTTGTATCTATGATTAAACAAATAAAATTGTATGCGTTAGCTTATCAATCTAAATTTAGTTAATTATTGTATATTTGCACTTATTTAGAATGAATATAAAGAGGGTTTTATAGATATGAACAGTGAACGCGTACAAGATTTAGGAGATAAAATTATTGAAAAAATTAAAACAATTTACGATCCTGAAATCCCAGTAGACATATTTGAATTAGGTTTAATTTACGATGTTATGGTTAGTGAAAACAATGATGTTAAAATATTAATGACATTAACTTCACCTAACTGTCCAGTTGCAGAGACTTTACCTGTTGAAGTTGAAGAAAAGGTTAAAACTATTGAAGAAGTTATGAATGCTGAAGTTGAAATAACTTTTGACCCAATGTGGACTCAAGATATGATGAGCGAAGAAGCTAAATTAGAATTAGGTTTTTTATAAATGGAAAAAGAAATAGTAAATAGAGTTGCAAACAGCAAACTTAAAACTATTGACCTTGAAGATTTTTATCCAAAAGGCGAGCGCATTGTTTTAGATATAAAACAATGGCTTTTTCATGAATTAATTTTAAAAGAAAACGACTTTAGAGAATCGCTTACCAATCATAATTGGCAACAATATGAAAGTAAGTATGTTGCTCTTTCTTGCTCTGCAGATGCTATTATTCCTTCTTGGGCATATATGTTAATTTCAACATATTTAAAAAATGCTAAAAAAGTAGTTGTTGGCAACCTCAAAGAATTAGAAACATCTATATTCCAAGAACTTATAGCTAATTTTAATACTGATGATTTTACAAATAAACCTGTAATAATTAAAGGTTGTGCTAACAAGCCAATACCCGAAACGGCTTACTTACAGTTAATACAAAAAATCCAACCAATAGCAAAATCTATTATGTTTGGTGAGGCATGCTCTACAGTGCCGCTATTCAAAAAAAAGAATTAAATGTGACTTTTTACTTTTAAAATTGTCCTATTAATATATTTTTGCAAATTCAAAAAAAATTAAATTAACACGAATAAACATTATGAAAAAAGTAATTTTACTAGCTGTTTTTGTACTTAGTTGTACATTAACTTTTGCACAAGAAACAAAAGAACCTAAAAAAGGATGGACAAAAAAAGGAAACATTTCTTTTTTACTAAACCAATCTGCGTTTAACAACTGGACTGCAGGAGGAATAAACAATGTTGCAGGTAATTTAGGGCTAAACTACGATTTTAACTATGTAAATGGAGACTTAACTTGGGACAATAAAATAATTGCTGCTTATGGTATTACTAAAATTAAAGGTTCTGATCAGGAAAAAACTGATGATAGATTTGAATTTAACTCTTTAGTTGGTAAAAAAGCTAAAGGATACTGGTACTACTCTGCATTTGTAAACTTTAAAACTCAATTCGATTCTGGTTTCGACTCATCAGACACTAAAACATCTCATTTCTTTTCACCAGCTTATTTACAATTTGGACCTGGTATGTTATGGAAAAAAAGCGACAACTTAAAAGTTAATATTGCTCCAGCAACGGCTCGTTTTATATTTGTTCACGATCATTTTACAGCTACTGGTTCTTCTTTTGGTGTTGAAATGGGTGATACTTCTAGATTTGAATTTGGAGCAGCAGTTGGTGCTTACTATAAATTAAATATTATGGAAAATGTTTCTATGGAAAACATTTTAAACTTGTACACTAACTATTTAGAAGATCCACAAAATGTAGATTTAGATTACACTATGAATTTAGTAATGAAAATAAACAAATATTTATCTGCTAACCTTGCATTTCAAACAATTTATGATGACAATGCTTTTAAAGGTTTTCAAACTAGAGAAGTATTTGGTTTAGGTGTAAACTACGGATTCTAACATAAAAAAACACAATAATTTAAAGGCGCTTTTTTCAAAGCGTCTTTTTTTATTTAAAATTGAGAATTTATTACCTACATTAGCATTAAACAATTAAAATAATGTCGTTACTTATATTTTACGCTTCAATTTCTATTTTCTTTTCATTTCTATGTTCAATACTAGAAGCAGTACTACTTAGCGTTACTTCAACTTTTATTTCAATAAAAAAGCAAGAAAACAAAGCTTATGCAGATACTCTTGAAAGTCTAAAAAAAGATGTAGACAAACCATTAATTGCAATTTTAACATTAAATACCATTGCACATACTGTTGGTGCTATTTTGGTTGGGGTACAGGCCGAAACATTAGATTACAAAATAAATATATTGGGAATTAATATTGTTGGAATTGTTTCTGCAATTATGACTATGCTAATATTAGTTGTTTCAGAAATAATACCTAAAACTATTGGAGCAACCTACTGGAAACAGTTAGCTAATTTTACTTCTAAAGCTCTAATTGTTCTGATGTTTCCTTTAAAATGGACTGGTATTTTATGGTTATTACAATTAACCACCAAATTAATTGGAGGTAAAAATGCACACGGTTCTATTTTAAGTCGTGAAGATTTTCATGCAATGACAGATATTGCTGAAGAAGAAGGTGTTTTTGAAGAGAATGAAAGTGCAATAATTAAAAACCTATTGACTTTTAAGGAAGTTCTAGCCAAAGATATTATGACTCCTAGAACAGTTATTGTTGCAGCAGATTCAGACACTAGTATTCAAACATTTTTTGAAGAACACCCTAAATTACGTTTTTCACGAATTCCAATATTTAAAGAAACTGCCGATTCTATTTCTGGATTCATTTTAAAAGATGAAGTTCTCGAAGAAATAATAAATGGTAATGGAGAAGAAAAATTAGACACTTTAAAACGTGAAATATTAGTTACCAACAGAAACTTACCTATTCCCGATTTATTTGAAAAATTTGTTTCGGAACGTGAACACATTGCTCTTGTGGTAGATGAATATGGTACAACTAGCGGTTTAGTATCTATGGAAGATGTTATTGAAACATTACTTGGCTTAGAAATTATGGATGAAAGTGATAATGTTGCCGATCTACAATTAATGGCTCGTAAAAGTTGGGAAAACAGAGCTAAAAAACTAGGTTTAATTGAAGAAAAAAAGAAGGAAGAAGAAGAAAATAAAGAAGAATAACTCATTTTCTAATTTTCACTTATTGAATTTATTTAACTGTTTGCAGATAAAAACTACTTATTAGTATATTACATTGTTACGCTTCTACTATTAATTTTTACTTTGTTTTATAATCTTTATAATTCAAATTATGAAAGTAAAAGCAATAACCATTATCCTATTTTTTATTTCAATAAATATTTACTGCGAAAACATATATCACCTAGAATTTATCGATTTTGGTGAACATATAGAAAATACATTTAACAACTCTCCAAAAGAGCTAATAGATTTAAAAATAGAAGGTATTTCAATTAAAAAAAACAATGAAGCTTCCTTTTTAAAAACTAATTGGAAATACCTTATTACCCTATCTTTATTTCTAACTTACATTACAATTACATTATTATATATGTACAAACTTAGTTTACCAACTAAATAAAAACCCATTGTTTTATAGTAATTGGTAGATAAAATATTCTTGTTTATTGATTTAGTTTTAGCTTTTAAGTTACACGTAGTTACTTTGATCTAAAATAAACAAAATGGCAATAAAAAGTATAAATGGTTGCATTGGTTGCGAGGAATGTATTAAAAGCTGCCCAACCGATGTTTTAAGGTTAAACCCAGAATCAAAAAAAGCAGAAATTTTATATCCCGAAGATTGTCAAATATGTCATTTATGCCGTATGTATTGTCCGGTAGACGCTATAACAATTTCACCAGAAAAAACTATTCCAGTAATCGTTTCATGGGGCTAATAATTACGAAACGAGTCTGCTAAACAGCTTATTTTTTAACTAAATTATTAAAAGCGAACAGCATATGACCACTTTAAAACAATAAAAAAGACATATGAAAAAGAATCACTACATATTTAAATTAACAGCTATAGCGCTAGCCTTTATTGGAATGCCTATATTATTATATTTTCAGGGAGATTTTCCAAAAAGAGATGTTCTAATGGATACCCTTTCCCTAGTAACAATTCTAGGGTTTACTTTACTTTTATCTCAATTTTTTTCTACTAGACTAAATAAAAATTTAGTAAAAAAAATAAGAATGATAAATGTTCTAAACATTCATAAATTTATTGGTTATCTATTTATTTCAATACTATTATTACATCCTTTTTTTATAATAATTCCTAAGTTTTTTGACAATGGAGTTACTCCTTCAGATGCGTTTATAAAAATAATTACAACTTTTAGTAGCACTGGTGTTATTCTAGGCCTTATCGCATATACTGCAATGTTAGTATTGTTAATTACATCTTTTTTCAGATTTAAAATACATTTAAAATATAAAACTTGGCGAAACTTACATGGTTACTTAACCTTATTATTTGTAATTACAGCTACTTGGCACGTTATAAACATTGGTCGTCATAGCAATATATCATTCTCTATTTATTACCTACTTATGGTTACCAGCGGCATTTACTATTTACTAAAAACTTATTTATTTAAAACATCAAAAAAATGAAAAAGAAAGAAGAAAAACAGCAAATGTCTAGAAGAAAATTTATAACCTTAGCAGGTGGTGCCGCAGCAAGTTTAGCCGCTATGTCTGCAATTGGTATGCCTTTAAACTGGACAGAAAATAATCCAGAAATAGATGTAAATTCATTAGATGTAAATAAAATTAGTACAGACGTTCTAGTTATTGGTAGTGGAATGGCAGGCTTATTTGCTGCTGTAAAAGCACACGATGCAGGAGCTAACGTATTAATGGTTTCCAAAGGAAGGTTAGGTGCATCTGGACAAACACCATTTGCCAAAGGAATATTTGCTTTTGACCCTGAAAAAGAAGATATAACATTAGATGAATATGTTGATAAAGTATCATATTCTGCATTGGGCACAAATAACAAAACATATACACGTCAAACAGCCGAACATTCTTTGGCGCGTGTTAACGAACTAAAAGAATGGGGATTTTTCGATTCTTCACTATATAATAAAAGTTTTAGCAAGCCTATTAAACAACGAAATATTCCTATACAAGAACGTATTACCATAACTCACTTAATTAAAGAAAATGAGAGAGTTGTAGGTGCCGCCGGTTTTAGTATTGATGAACAGAAAGTAATATTTTATGAAGCGAAAAGCGTAATTTTATGTACTGGAGCCGGAGGTTTTAAACCAAACGGATTTCCAATTTGCGATCTTACACACGACGGAACTATAATGGCTTACAATATAGGTGCAAAGGTTACGGGAAAAGAATGGAATGATGGTCATCCAGCAAAATCTGAAAATGCAGCTGCTTGTTATGATGGTTGGGGAGATATGTTTGAGCAAAAACCTAGCACAACAAGCGTTGGAATTAGACATGATTTAGGTGTAGACATGAATTACACTGCATATATGAATGGTGGCACAGCAAAAATGGGGCCTCCAGGAATGGGAAGATCAGAAAATACAGTTAAAGGTGGACCCTTTAGACCAGAAGGCCTTGAAGATCAAGGAGGGCCTGGTGGACCTCCACAAGGTGATAAGGAAGGAAGAAGACCACCTAGAAAAGAAGGTAAAGGAGCGCCTCCAGGAATGGGAGGCAGTATAGTTGGTGGATCTACGGCTGGAATGGCAATTCATAAATCTGAAGGTTTAGTTCCAATAAACGATAAATGCGAATCTAATATTCCAGGATTATATGCTGCTGGTGATGCTTTAGGATCATATATGGCTGGTGCAATTTACACACAAATTGGTTCTTCTTTAGCTGGTTCTGCAGTTCAAGGTGGTGTAGCTGGTGAGGCTGCTGCCAAATACAGTAAAAAAATAGCGCCCAACAAAATTTCAGCTTCAAAATTAAAAGAAATACAAGAAGAAATACTTGCCCCACTAAAACGCGAGGCTGGCTATAGTCCAGCGTGGGTTACACAAACTTTACAAGGTATAATGATACCTAATTTTATTATTTACATTAAAAAAGAAAATTTACTAAAAGCCGCATTAGCTTATGTTGAAGAATTAAGAGATCACCATTTACCAATGTTAAAAGCTGCTAACATGCACGAACTTCGTTTGGCTCACGAAACTAAAAACATGATTATTAGTGCTGAAATGAAACTAAAAGCATCCATTATGCGAACAGAAAGCAGATGTAGTCATTATAGATTAGATTACCCAGAAATAGATAACGAAAATTGGCAAGCTTGGTTAAACATTTTTAAAGATGAAGGTGGAACTATGCAATTTGAAAAACAACCTTTTAATACCTGGCCAACAGCATAATAAAACCGTATTAGCAATTTCCTTTTTGAAGAATCAATTATTAATTTAATTGGTTCTTCTTCATTTAAACACTAGCTAAAAATAAAACTTCAACAGCAACTGAAATTAGCAGATAAAATAAGCTTATTCATTGATTTCTATTTTTAACTATTGCTAATAGTTGTTCTTTTGATATAACATTAAAAACAAATAAAAAATATTAACCAAGTGCAATTGGCTAAAAATATAAATTAATGTTTGTTCTAAGTTAAAGGCTCACTATTTTAAATTAAAAATAGTGAGCTTTTTTATCCAATCAAATAATTTGGTTGATAAAATCAACTCATTCATTGATTTCAATTTCTAATTTACATAAACAGTTGTTCTTTTGATGTAAGAATAAAAAAATAAATAATATTTAAAAATATCTAATTATGAAATTAAACATAAAACACATTTGGAATGCATTAATTGTAGTAGTACTTATAACAACAACTGCTTGCGGACAACAAAGAGGTCCACGAGGCGGTGGTCAAGGAGGAGGAGAACAAGGTCCACCACCAATTCCAACAACAAAACAAATTGTAAAAATGGTAGATAAACTTTCTAGCGAAATATTATTATCTGAAGATCAAAAAGCAGAAGTTTTAGAATTATACAAAGAACATTTTGAGGAAGTAGAAGACCTAACAAGTGATGGAAGACCAGATAGAGATAAAATGGAAGCTTTAAAAGAAGATTTTGAAAGTGACGTAAATGAAGTTTTAACTGAAGATCAACAAAAATTGTATAAAGCATACGTTAAAAAAAATTCTAGAAAAGCACGTAAATAAATTAAGTTTGAATTAAAAAAATAGTTTGGTTTGAGTTATAGGCTCGTTAGTTCTTAATAGAATTAACGGGCCTTTATTTTGCGGTTGCTTTTTATTTTTAATTGGTTGATAAAATAATCTAGTTTGTTGAATATTTTTCTTTTTTGCACCTGTTTACAATTTCTTTACATTGAATATGAAACAACAACTAGAACATATTGTAAATAACTTTAGAGCCATTACTTTAGGTGAGATGGATAGTGTTTCTTTAATGAAACGAACCGACACCAAATTTGTAATTCACGAAAAAGATTTAATTTCAGTTTTAAAAGAAGTTAAAGATGAGTATCGAATACTTGAAATAGATAATCAAAGAATTTTAACCTATTCCTCTTTGTATTTCGATACACCTTCAAAAAAATTCTATCACGACCATCATAATAGAAAGGTAAACCGTACCAAAATTAGAATGCGTAAATATTTAGTTTCTAATAAATGTTATTTAGAAATTAAACAAAAAGATGGAAAAGGAAACACCAACAAAACACGAATTCCTGTTGAAGATTTTGAACCTGACCTTTCTAAAAAGTCGTTAGAGTTTATTCAAAACACTACCAAACAAAATTTTGATTTAGAACCAATTATTTGGAATCAATTTAATAGAATGATGTTGGTAAACACTAAAGCAAAAGAACGTTTAACTATTGATATAGATTTATCATTCAAACAAAACAGTTCTAAAAAAGCTTACAAAAACTTGGTAATTATTGAAGTAAAACAACAACGTTTTGATAGAACATCTCCAATTGTTCAAAAACTAAAACAACGACAAATTAACCCTTATAAAATAAGTAAATATTGCATTGGAATGTTAAGTATTTACAAAGGTTTAAAATACAACCGATTCAAGAAAAAATTAATTAAAATAAATAAAATAACAGCCTAAAACTTATGGAATTTTTAGATATCCCCTTATTCGACGATGATTTTTTTAAAATGATGTTTAGATTCGTTTTAAACTTTATATTTCTAACAGTAATCATCCGATTTATTTACTATCCAGATTCAAAAAGAAAAGATTACGTTTTCACCTATTACCTTATTAGTCTCATAGTGTTTTTCTTATGTTTTACCCTAAAAAAATACGAAATGGACATTGGAATGGCGCTAGGTCTTTTTGCTATTTTTGGAATTATTAGATACCGAACAAACCCTGTAGATATTAAAGAAATGACTTACTTATTTGTAGTTATTGGTGTCTCCATTATTAACGCCTTGGCAAATAAAAAAATGAGTTATGCTGAAATAATTTCAGCAAATGCTATTATTATTTTTGTGCTAGTACTTATAGAAAAATACTGGGCTTTAAAACAACTTGTAACCAAATCTGTTATTTACGAAAATATTGAAAACATTAAGCCCGAAAACTACGAAGCTTTAAAAAGTGATCTAGAAAATAGAACAGGTTTAACTATAAACAAAGTAAGAATTGGTGATGTAGATTTTTTAAAAGACACTGCCAAAGTAACCATATTCTATTTTAACAGTAATTAACTAATTATGAACTCAACTACCAACAAACACTCGTATATAATTGCTATAATCGTTTTTATAGCTTCAATAACAACAGGGTATTCACAAACCGAAGACACCAACGATCTTGAAAACTGGAATTCTGTTAATATAAAATACAAACTAAATAAAAAATGGTCTTTTGATGCTGAAGCACAGCTAAGGTTAAAAGAAGATATTTCAGAAATAAGCGAATATTTAGGAGAATTAAATGCTCAATATTCAATATCGAAAAGCTTTAAACTTGGCGCTGGTGTTAGATACATTAAAAAGAATGATAACACAGGAAATATTCAAGGTTACGAAGACTATTTTAGATTTCATGTTGATGCATCATACAAACATAAAATAAATGATTTTTCAATTAAACACAGATTGCGTTATCAAAATAAAAATGAAATAGATGTTGATGATAATGACAGTCAACATTTTAGATTTAAAACATCAGTAGGTTACAATTTTAAAAACTGGAAATTAGACCCTAAAATATCAGGAGAAATCTTTTACCATTCTGAAAAAGGCGAAGAAAATGGTTACAATAAATACCGTTTAACGTTAGGAACAGAATACAAATTTAAAAATGCAGGAACCGTTGGCCTATTCTATAGAATTGAAAAAGAATTAAACGAAACCATCCCTGAAACTACCAATATTATTGGCTTAAAATACTCATACACAATTAAAAATAAGTAAAAATGAAAATTTATAAATATTTAACCCTAAAAAAAATAGGAATACTTTTTTTAGCAATTTCTTTATTCACAAGTTGTTCTGATGATTCTGATACAGTTTCAGAAATAACAACTACAGAAACCGAAACAGACGTTGATGATAATGACAGCAACAATACTGATACAAGCGTATCAGAAATAGGAGAAAATCATGAAGAAGACACTGATTATATTTGGGACAGCTCTAATGTTGTTTATATTACCTTAAACGGATCTTCTATTACTGTAGATGGAGAAGGTGCAACTGTTAGCAATACAACTGTAACTATTGATTCTGCAGGAAATTACGAAATAACAGGAACTTTAAATGATGGTCAAATAATTGTTGATACTGATGATGATGCCACTGTTAGACTAATTTTAAATGAAATTGACGTTACTAGTTCTTCAAGTGCCCCTATAAACATTGCTAGCTCTAAAAAAACAATTGTAATTCTTTCTGAAAACACTACAAACATTTTAACTGACGCAAGTAACTATGTTTATGAAAACGACGAAGACGAACCAAACGCTGCACTTTTTAGTGATGATGCTTTAACAATATATGGCGAAGGAACGCTAATTGTAAATGCAAATTATAACGATGGTATTGCAAGTAAAGATGGATTAATTATAGCTGGTGGAATCATAAATATAAACGCTGTTGATGATGGTATAAGAGGAAAAGATTACCTTATTATTAAAAATAGCGACATTACGGTTAATGCTGAAGGTGATGGATTAATTGCCGATAATGACGAAGACACAAATAATGGTTGGATTATAATTGAATCTGGTGAGTTTAACATAACCGCTGATGGAGATGGAATTGTAGCCGAATCTAACGTAGAAATAACTTATGGAGATTTTACCATTGAAACTGGTGGAGGAAGTAGTGGTTATTTAAGCTCTAGCGATTCTGCTAAAGGAATAAAAGCAAGCATAGATATTTTAATTGAAGACGGTATTTTCGATATTAATTCTTCCGATGATAATATTCACGCATCGTATGGCATTACCATAAATTCAGGAACATTTAATCTTGCTTCTGGAGACGATTCTATTCACACAGATGATACTATTGAAATTAACGGAGGAGAAATAAATATTACCAATGCTGTTGAAGGTATTGAAAGTCCAAATATTACAATAAACAATGGTAATTTTGATATTAATACAAGCGATGATGCTTTAAATGCTGCCGGAAACACTAACAATTTTTTATATATAAATGGAGGTTATATAGTTATTAATTGTTCTGGAGATGGTTTAGATTCTAACGGCAATTTAACTATAACAGCTGGAACTGTTATTTTAAACGGCCCAACAGCCCAAAACAACAGTCCGTTAGATTGTGATGGAACATTAAGTTTAGATGGAGGATTTTTAGTAGCAACGGGCTATGCTTCTAATATGGATGAAGCTGGAAATAATTCATCCGACCAATATTCGGTGTTAGTTAAATTATCATCGACTCAATCAGCAGGAAACCTATTTCATATTGAAGACAGTTCAGGAAATAACATTTTAACTTTTGAGCCGGAAAAGAATTATAAATCGATTGTGTTTTCAACTCCGGAATTAAGCACAGGAAGCTATAAAATTTATTTAGGCGGAAGTTCAACCGGAACCGAAACCGATGGGGTATATCAAAACGGAACATACTCGTCCGGAACTTTATATAAGAGTTTTACAATTTCAAGTAAAAGCACTACAGTAAATTAAACAATAAATAAGTTTTACAAAGGCTATTTCAATTTTGAAGTAGCCTTTTTTTTATTTAATACCAACCCAATAAACCCAGTTCATAGATAAAATATGCCAGTTCGTTGATTCATTTTTAAAAAAAACACTAAAAACAAGACTTTTACAAGTAACTAATTATAAAACTTAAACACATACAATATGAAAACTAAATTTATACTTCTAATAAGTATTCTACTTCTTTCAACATATTTTTTTGTTAGTTGTAGCGACGACAAAGATTCCATAACTGAAATCATAACAGAAACTGAAACCGAAGAAGAGACAGAGGTTGAAGTTAGCGATTTAGATTTTGACCCTACAGATTGGACAGAAGAAACACATAGTAAAAATGCAGATCCAAATTTTGCTGAAGTTTTTAGCAACACCGAAGTAAAAAGGTTCGATTTTGTAATTTCAGAAGAAAACTGGAATGCAATGTTAACTGACATGACTAACTTATACGGCTCTTTTGGAGGAACAAATAGTGGCCCAGGTGGTGGAGGTGGAACTAGTTTTTCTGATGAAGATCCAATTTTTGTTCCAGGATCAGTGTTTTATAACGGTAAAGAATGGTACAAAGTTGGTTTACGTTTTAAAGGAAACTCTAGTTTACAAAGCGCTTGGCAAGCTGGTATTTTAAAACTCGCATTTAAAATGGATTTTGACGAATATGAAGATGATTATCCACAAATTAAAAATCAACGTTTTTATGGTTTCAAAAAATTTAGCTTAAAAAACAATTACGATGATAGTTCTTTTTTAAGAGAAAAAGTAGCTGCTGAAGTTTTTTTAAATGCAGGCTTGGCTGTTTCAAACACTGCTTTTTATACGTTGTATGTTGATCACGGTGATGGACCAGAATACTTTGGCTTATATACTTTGGTTGAAGAAGTTGATAACACCGTAATTAAAACACAATTTTCTAGTAATGATGGAAATTTATACAAACCTGAAGATTACGGTTCTAGTTTTAAAGAAGGAACTTTTAATGAAGATGGTTTTGAAAAGAAAACAAACGAAGATGAAGCTGACTGGACAGATATTCAAAATTTATTTGCAGCCCTACACGATGATACAAGAACAACAGATGCCGCAACTTGGAGAACAAATTTAGAAGCTGTATTTGATGTAGATACTTTTTTAAACTATTTAGCTGTAAATACCGTTATTCAAAACTGGGATACCTATGGCAGAATGGAACATAATTATTATTTGTACAACAATCCAGACAACAGCCTATTAACATGGATTCCTTGGGATAATAACGAAGCTTTACAAACAGGAAAACAAGGCGGATCTTTAAGCTTAAACTTTTCAGGCCTTTCAAGTAATACATGGCCTTTAATTGGGTTGCTATATCAAGATGAAGTTTACAAAGCCAAATACAACGCATATGTACAAGCTGTTATAGATGGCCCTTTTGAAACAAGCTACATTCAAGGTGTATACGACACATACTCAAATTTAATTGAGCCATATGCAACTTCTGAAATTAACGGATACTCATTTTTAAATAGCAGTAGCTCTTTCTATTCAGCAATTTCAACTTTAAAATCACACGCAGCAAGCAGAACAACTGCTGCTAATAACTATTTAGATTAGTTTGTTTTTAATACCTTTGTTTATACTTGCTTTTAAAGCAGTGTAAATAAAGGTATTTCTTTCTGTTATAATAAAATTAGCGACTATAATTTAAAAATGAAACTTATAAAGAAAAATTACAATTTTAGCTTTTTCGAACCTTTTATAATCATTGCTTTTTGGGCATTATTATTTGCTTCACCTCTATTATTTGGCCGTTTTGAAAGTCAAATTGAATGGGATCAAGTTTATCAAGTTTGGATGAACTATTTACCGCTTTTAGCTTTGTTTTTAATAAACAGGTTTATACTACTTCCAAAGCTTTTTTTTAACAGTAAAAAACTACTATATTTTATAGCAACTTTAAGTGTTATAATTATAATTGGCTTAGGCATTTATGCCGCAGATAATAATTACAGCGAACGAAGTATGCACCCATCAAATATGGAAATGAGGGGAGAAAACCCACCGCCTATGTTTGGAGAAAGAGAATTACCACCGCCACATATACAACGACCAAATAAAGGACCTAGACCAATACCATTGTATGCTAATTTTTTAATACTAGCAGTTTTATTAGTTGGGTTTGACACTGGTTTACAAATATCAATGCGTTGGGCTAATTTAGAACAAGAAAAGTTTAAAATTCAAAAAGAAAGTGTAGAAAATCAATTGGCTTTTTTAAAAAATCAAGTGAGTCCACATTTTTTTATGAATACCTTAAATAACATTCACGCATTGGTAGATATTGATGCAGAAGAATCTAAAAAAGCTATTATTAAACTCTCTAACTTAATGCGTCATTTACTATATGACTCTGAAGGTAAAAAAACTTCAATAAAAAAAGAAATTGAGTTTATAGAAAGTTATATTGAATTAATGAAGCTTCGTTTTTCTAACAAAGTGAAAATTGCTATTGATATTCCTTCTGAAATACCAGAAAAATCAATTCCACCACTATTATTTACTTCATTATTAGAAAACGCATTTAAACACGGAATTAGCTATAATAAGCCTTCATTTATAAATATTTTAATGAGTTTTACTGAAGATTACCTTCATTTTGAAATAGAAAATAGCAATCACCCAAAAAACGCTGAAGAAGCATCGGGAATTGGTGTTGAAAATACTAAGAAAAGGTTAACTTTATTGTTTAAAAATAATTTCAATTTCAATATTTCTGAAACCAAAGAAATTTACAAAGTAACCCTAAAAATACCATTATGATTAGCTGTATAAATATTGATGATGAACCTTTAGCGTTAAAACAAATAGCAAAATACATTGAAAAAACGCCTTTTTTAGATCTTAAAGACAGTTTTGAAAGCCCGTTAGATGCCATTATTTTTTTACAAAAAACTAAAGTAGATTTAATTTTTGTTGATATTAATATGCCAGATTTAAATGGAATGGATTTTGTAAAATCTTTAGAAAATCCGCCTAAAATTATTTTTACTACGGCATATAGCGAGTACGCTTTGGAAGGTTTTAAGGTAGATGCGCTTGATTATTTATTAAAACCTATAGATTACCCTTCATTTTTAAAATCTGCTTTAAAGGCTGAAAAATGGTTTAAATTACAAGAACCTCAAAAAGAAGAAATAAAAAGTAATGACGATTTTTTATTTATAAAATCTGAATATAAAATTGTTCGTGTAAAAATTGAAGACATTAAATATGTTGAAGGAATGCGAGAGTATATTCGTATTCATTTAGTTAATGAAAAACCAATTATGACTTTGCTTAGTATGAAAGCAATGGAAAAACAATTGGAAAACAAAAACTTTATGCGAGTACATCGATCATATATTGTTAATCTTAATAAAATTTCTACAATAGAACGTAACCGTATAGTTTTTGACAAAGTTTACATACCTGTAAGTGAGCAACACAAAGAGAAATTTCATCAGTTTATTGATAAGAATTTCTTGTCATAATTCCCACTGTCATTCCGAACGATAGTGAAGAATCTAACATAACCGTTAAAAAAATATTCTTCATTCCAATTCTCTTCCTTTTCAGAATTACAAATAACTCAATTAAACAGTCTTTCCGTCTTCGGTATACTCGTCGTATAAAAAGTTATTGTATGGAAAACGTGTAATGTGTATTTTCTTTACTTCATTAAAAACCTTTGCTCTAAACTCTTCTAAATTTTCTTTATTCAAGGCCGAAATAAATAAACAATTGTTTTCTTTATTCATCCAAGTTTTCTCCCAATCTTGAAGCGTATAATGTCTTTTTGTTTTTTCAGTAACTAAATCGTCGCTATCAATTGTTTCGTGTTCATAAGCATCAATTTTATTAAAAACCATAATGGTTGGCTTATCGGCACTTTTAATTTCGTCTAAAATTTTATTTACAGAAGCAATATGGTCTTCAAAATTAGCGTGTGAAATATCTACAACATGCAACAATAAATCTGCCTCACGAACCTCATCTAAAGTAGACTTAAAACTCTCTACTAATTGCGTAGGTAATTTTCTAATAAATCCTACAGTATCTGTTAACAAAAATGGAATGTTTTTAATAACCACTTTTCTAACAGTAGTATCTAAGGTTGCAAATAACTTGTTTTCTGCAAACACATTACTTTTACTAACAACATTCATTAAAGTAGATTTACCAACGTTTGTATACCCAACTAAGGCCACACGAACCATTTTACCACGGTTTTTACGCTGCACAGCCATTTGTTTATCTATAACTGTTAACTTCTTTTTTAATAATGTTATTTTATCTCTAATTATACGTCTGTCTGTTTCAATTTCTGTTTCACCAGGTCCACGCATACCAATTCCTCCTTTTTGACGCTCTAAGTGAGTCCAAAGTCGAGTTAAACGAGGTAATAAATATTGACATTGTGCTAATTCTACTTGCGTACGCGCATAACTTGTTTGTGCTCTACGGGCAAAAATATCTAATATTAAGTTGGTTCTATCTAGTACTTTACAGTCTAAAACTTTTTCAATATTTCTTAATTGAGAAGAAGAAAGTTCATCATCAAAAATAGCAGTTTCAATATGGTGTGCATCCATATAATCTCTAACATCATCTAACTTACCAGCACCAATAAAAGTTTTTGGGTTTGGCATATCTAATTTTTGTGTAAAGCGTTTTACAGCTTTACCTCCAGCAGTAGTTGTTAAAAATTCTAATTCATCTAAATACTCATTCGACATACTTTCATCTTGGTGTTGGGTTACTACACCAATTAAGACAGCTTTTTCAGATGTTACTTTTTTCTTTTCTATCATTTGGCAAATTTACAAATTTGTTTATTTGAAAACAGAAAATATTTATTTTTTAATATGGAAGCGTAAAATGAAAAGTTGTACCGACATTTTCTTCAGATTCAAGCCAAATTTCACCATTTAAAATTGTTACCAGCCCTTTACAAATACTTAATCCTAAACCATTTCCTTCTTTAAAATCATCTTCACCAGCTTGAGAAAAACGGTCGAAAATAACATCAAATTTATCTTTTGGAATACCACAACCTGTATCTTTTACATAAAACTCTATATATGCTTTTTCGTGATAATGCTTTAAGTGATAACCTATTTCTATTGAACCCTCGTTTGTAAATTTTGTAGCATTATTTATTAGGTTATCAAAAATTTGAGTAAATCTATTTAAGTCTGTTTTTATAAAAAAACCATCATAAGAAATTGGTGAAACCAACTTTAAATCTATATTTTTTTTAAGAAGTAGTTTATTTGAATTCTTTTGAATTTCAATAATTCCAGATAACGCAGACTTTACATTAAACTCTGTGATATCTGTTTTTAACTGGTTAGATTCTATTTTAGAAATATCTACAATATCATTAATAATTGCCATTAAACGCTCTCCAGAAACATTAATTATATCTACAAAATGATCTCGTTTTTCACTGCCTAATTCAGGGTTTTTCAAAAAGCTAGAGAACCCCATAATAGCATTCATAGGTGTTCTAATTTCGTGGCTCATATTTGCTAAAAAAGCTGATTTTAACCTATCGCTCTCTTCTGCTTTCTCTTTTTCAATTAATAATAAATTATAAGCTTTTTTTCTTTCTGCACGTTGTTTACTTAAATAATAAGTTAACGCAATAAAGAAAATACTAAAAATTAATAAAATATAGATTAGCGTTTGTTGATTTTTAGACTGAAGATTCCTAATCTCATTACTCTTAGTCATTGATTTTATCTTCTCCTCTTGTAATTCTAATTTATTAATTACACCTAATTTTGCAATTTGTTCAAATTTTTTGGCATTAAAAATACTATCCGTATGCTTTTTAAATAATCTATAATTTTTTAAAGCATTATCATAATCACCTAACGCCTCATGGGCTTTACTTAAATAATCATGATTATCATACTCAAAATACATACCAGATAAACCTTCTGAAGCTTCAAAACTTTTATTTACATAAATTAAAACAGAATCGAACTTTTTCTCTTTTAATTTAGTATTTGCATAATTTGAGTAAATAAGAGGTTTTAAACTATTATAGCTAATTTTAATTGCTACATCTAAGGCTTTATTTAGGTATTCTTCTGCTTTTTCATAGTTTTCATTAACAATATAACAGTCTCCAATATTTGTATAATTAATAGCTATACCTTCTTTATCTCCAATTTCTTTAGACAACTCTAAAGATTTTGAATAATACTTTAACCCTTCTTCAATATTTCCGTCTGTAGATATGGCATTACCCAAATTTATATATGTCGCTATTAACCCTGCTTTATCATTATTTTTTTTATAAATAGTGTAAGATTTTAAGTAATACTTATAGGCTTCTTCATAATTTTCAATGTCGTAATATAAATTTCCAAAACCGTTATTTACATCTGCAATCCCGTTTTGATCATTTATTTTTTTAAATATTTGAAGTGCTTTTAAAAAATATTCTGAAGCTTTTTCAACCGAATTTAAATAAGAAAAACTATAACCTAAATAATTATAGCAATTAGCTAAACCTTGCTCATCACCAATAGACCTATACAACTCCAAAGCCTGTAAATAATACTCTAAAGATTCTTTGTAACGCTCTTTTTCATCAAGATAATACCCAATACTTAGTAAGCATTTTGCTTCAAATTTTTTATTTTTTATTTTCTTAGCAATATCTAAAGCCTTGTTATATTTTATATACGAAGAATCTGGAAACGAATAATAACAATCATCACCAGCATTAATTAACTGCTTAATTTTAATTGTATCATGTTTCTTATAATTTAATGTTTTTTGTAATTCATTTACATCGGCTTGAGCAAATAAGGCACTAAAAAACACTAAAAAACAGATAAAGCAACCATATGTACCTATTTTTTTTTGGCTATTCATAAAAAATGGTTAATTAACCACCTAAATTTTACATTAAATATAAATTTACAATTTTCTAGACTATTTAAATAACTTTTCTCAAATTAAAATATCTGAAAATTAAAATAACTACATTAGCATTCTAAAACTTTTAATTGCCTATGTTTTCATTTTTTAAATCTAAAGGAAAAATTCAAAATGCTTACACAGTAGCATTCTATAATTTAGAAAATTTATTTGATGTTGAAGATGATCCTAAAACACTTGATGATGATTTTACCCCTAAAGGAAAAAAGCACTGGAACAAAAAACGTTATAAAAATAAACTTAGAAAGTTAGGTAATGTAATTGGCCAGTTAGGAACAGAAAAATCTATGCATTCACCTGCAATTGTTGGTGTTGTAGAAGTGGAAAATGAAAAAGTTTTAATAGACTTAGTAAACAGTAAAAACCTAGTTCATAAAAATTATGGCTATGTGCATTATGATTCTCCAGATGAAAGAGGAATTGACGTTGCCTTATTGTACCAAAAAGACCTTTTTGAATTAATTCATTCTGAAACCTTTCCTTTATATTTAAATGGAAAAAATGGTGAAAGAGATTACACTAGAGATGTTTTACTTGTTAAAGGTAAATTAAACGGAGAATTAATTCATGTACTTGTCAACCATTGGCCTTCTAGACGAACTGGTCAAGATTCTACAGAATCTAAAAGACTTAAAGCTGCAGAATTAGTAAATAGCATTGCAAATAATATTAGAAACACAACAGACAATGCTAAAATAATTATTATGGGTGATTTTAATGACGACCCACACAGCAATAGCATAAAAGAAATTTCAAAAAACGACTTTTATAATCCAATGGAACGGTTATTAGATACTGGAAACGGCTCTCTTAATCACAAATTTAAATGGCATTTATTTGATCAAATTTTATTTACTCAAAACTTTTTTAGTAACAAAGAAGGTGGACATTTTTTTAAATATGCTGAAGTTTTTGATAAGCACTTTTTAAAAGAGTGGAATGGTAAATACAAAGGAAACCCTTTTAGAACCTATGTAGGTAAACGATACTTAGGTGGTTTTAGCGATCATTTTCCTGTGTATGTTTACCTTAAAAAAAATTAAATAAAAAAGCCAAACATTTCTGTTTGGCTTTTTTTTGAAAATTGAGTTTGGTTAAATTTATTTTATTCTAATAGGCATAGTGTAATGTCTATTAACTTTTCCTGGGTTTTGTAATACTTTCCCATTTAAGTTTTTACGTACAAAACTTAATACATCTTTATCTGATGATGCAACTTTTAAAACAACAATCTCTCCTTCAGTACTAAAAGTAAATGTTACTTTTACATCTTGGTTATCAATTGTGCTTTGAAAATCTTGAACTAATTCTACAATTTGTTTTCTTATTTCTTCTTTTGAAACTTCTGGGTTTATACTTGCAAATAAACTTGTTGTTCCTAACACTAAGGCTAATGCCAATAATTTAAATTTATTCATAATATTTAGTTTTAAAATCTTTGTTTTATTTTAATACTCAAATTTACTTCAAAAAAGCATTATTTTTTACATTTTGAAATTTTTAATACATTTTCAACGTTTTTTTAGAAATTTACATTTTTCGCAATACGAATACCTTTTCATTGCGTTATAATTCGATTAAATACAATTTTATTGCTTCACTATTGTGATATTCACAATTTTTAAAGTGTTAAAAAACGTTAATTTCTGCGTAATTTGACAAAAACCTTAATTTTTTTGATTTTTTTTAAAATTAATTCAACTAAAAAAAACAGCATAAAACTACCTAATATTTGGATTAAAATCATCTGGTGCTAATTGCGGTGAATTCGGATTTGATATTAAAGAATTATTAGCATCCGAATAAATGGTCCACTCACTTGAATTAAAAGTTGTATTTGGCTCAACTATATCTATGTTTCTATATGCTCTTCCATCCAAAAATTCCCAATCTGTTCCATTTCCATCTTCGCCAACTACTCCAAATCGATCCATAACTGCTCCGGTATTGTCTACCAATTCAAAAGAATCATCTCCATTTGCCGACATATAAGCGGTTTCAAAATTTGGAGCTATTGAAAATGCAGTAGAAAAACCTGTATTAGCAATAATTAAAAACTCCCCAACCGCAATGGAATACCCTGTTAAGTCTAATCCTCCACTTGAAGGTGAAGTAGAACCGTTTACATACTTATTCAATTTCCAACCTGTTAAATCAATTTCAGTATCTCCCGCATTAAATAATTCAACAAAACGTGCTGTAGTATAATTATCAGGATCAGCAACCTCAGTTATCATTATTTTAGGTACGATTACTGGGCAAACTTCAAAAGCTTCATTAAAATTAACATCATCTATTGTTCTAACTTCAATAATTTGATCTCCTAATATTCCGGTAATACTTCCGTGACCTTGAGGAAATAATTCATTAGCGAATGTCGCATCACCATTTGTAAATACACCTAGCTTTTTTGCTTCGCCACAAGTTTCTAATGTTCTTATCCCGTCTTCTGTTCCACTAAACTCTGCAAAAGCACTTCCTAATTCAGCTTCAACTAACTGAACATTATTAACTCTTACTAAAATATTCTTATAGTCTTCATTTTCAATATCTGAAATAATTATTTCAGTTGGCGTTATTTCAAATGTTTCTCCACTATTAATAATAAATGAAGCAAAGTCTTCTTCGTCAATTTCTTTAATTGAAGAACCATAACCAACAGTTAAAACTCCATCAACCTCATCCATATATAATTTATCTAGATTTACAAAAACTTTGTCACCAATAGAATAGTTTTCATAAACCTCATCACTCTCAATAAGTATTTGAATACCTGCAGTTGGGTTTTCAATAGCATCTTGAATAATTAAACGTTCACTAAAATTACCATCTTCATCTGCTGAAATCACATATCCTTCAGCTATATAATTATTCGAAATTCCAAAGGCAACTACATCACCTTCAAACATATCTTTTACTTCAGATAATGTAATGTTTGGTGTTAATGCGTTTGAGTAATCACAACGAGCATCATTTAAAGTAACATCGCTAGGATCTCTTAAATACAACTGAAAATCATCATAGTAATTACTAAAAATAGCAACTACACTTCCTTTACCTTCGGGTAATAATTCATTTTTAAAATCGGCATAACCAGAATTTCTAACCTCAACTTCACCTGTTAAATTACAGCTATCGTTAAAACTTTGCAATGTTCTATTAACGGTTGATGTATTATCAACATTAGCATAAGATTTACCCAAATCTTCAGTTCTAAATTGAACATTTTCTAGCTCAATTAACATTTCTAACATATCTTCGGTTAAATCTTCAACAGCTACTTTTTTAGGTACAATTGTAGCTACCTCACAAGAACGAACAATATGATTATCTAATTCAAAAGGAGAAATACCTTCTAATTCAGAATTTGCTATTCTCCCAATTTGCAAACTTCCAAAACTAAAATCTATTGCCAACCCATTTAATTTCACATAAATTTTTCTTCCAACTTCATATTTTGTATAAATATCAGTTTGATCTATAGCAATTTTTATTGCTGAAGTAGGATTCTCTGGTTTATCTTGAATAGATAATGATTTATAAATATTCCCAGATTGATCACTAGAAACAACATAACCTTCTATAATAATATCAGTCTCAAATTGCGTACCTCCAAAAGCGTACACATCTTTAATTTGACTTAATGTATTTGTCGCTGTTAACGATTGCTCTACACAATCTACATTTGGTGTTGAAAAATCTGAATCTTTAACACAACTAGTTGCTAATACCGTTATAACAACTAAAATAATTTTGTTTATATATTTTCTCATTGCTGAATTTTTTAAAATCTTACATATAAATTAAAATAATAGGAAGTACCACTATTGTACCAATACTTAGGTCCGAAAATTGGGTTCTCTAAGTTTTTATCTTCCTTTAACTCTGGATAGTTTGCATTACGAGCTTGCTCAAAACCACCAGTTTTATAAGTCTCACCCAACACATTGTTTATTCCGGCAAAAACACCCAAGTAATAATCATTTATTTTCCACGATTTACCTGCTACAATATTCATTAAAAAGATATCGTCAAACTTCTCTTGTTGCAATAAACCATCTACTTGTTCTTGTGTTACCTGAACTCCAGTTTCGTCATCTATAAATGGAATTCCATCTGTATCAACATAAAAATTTTCTGTTCTTAATAATGGTGAAATATCTAAATAATTGTTAGACATATAGTTTCCACTTACCTGAAACCAATAATAAGTTGGATCTCTATATTCTATTCCTAATAAATAAGCTCTTTGTGGTGTTCCAGACAATTTATAATCTTGTAAATAAGCCGTTCCAAAATCACTATCTTCATCTACAAAACTTTCAGATTGTAAATATAAATTTGGATTGTTATTGTACGTGAATTGTCCAAATGAACCTGCTCCTAAAACCTTAACAGTAGGTGTAGCCTGATACTCTAAGCTTAACTCTGCACCAATATGCTTTTTTTCTACACCAGTTAAAATTTCACTTACAAAATCTGCCTGATCTCCTCTTAAGCCTTCAGCAAATAAAAATGAAGTTTCTACTGCATCGCTAATTTTTGTAAAATAACCTGTTAAACGCGCTTGTATTTTTGGTGATCTAAAAATATAATTAGCATCGGCAGTTACTACTTTTTCACTTGTAATAGTTGGAGTTATTTCATTGTTAACTCTGGAATTAGAGAAAACAGTTCTAATAGTTGCTGCGTTTGATAAATAAGCACCGTTTACATTAAACAAATGACGTCCTGTAAATTTATAGGTGAATCCACCTTTAGCACTAAAATCTGAAAACGATTGTTTTTCTCCTTTTCCAAAGGAATTATTAGCAAAGGTTCCATTTTTATATAAACCATCTCGCTGAAAATTGCTGTTTTTAAAATTAAGGCCGGCAAAATAATCAACCTTTTTACTAGTAACTTGTACTTGAGCAAATGCTCCAACACTACTTGCAGCTATATTGTAATTATATTGAAACTCATCTCCAACCCCAACAACCTTATTCGGGTTATTTAGATCGTTATCTCTTGCATCTCCAATTGCGTATTGATCTATATCTAAAAAACTAGTTGCTCCTAATAAATCTGTCATTTCAGCAAAATTTCTTGAGCTCAAACTTTTAAATGAAACACCTGTATTTATCTGAACATTAGCATTTATTTTTGTATTGAAGTTTGAATTAAAACTAATTTGAGAATCTTCAACCCTATCATCATACACATAATATGAAGCGTTTTCCTTTCCTGCATTAGTTAAATAAAGTTCATTCCAATTTAATTGACCATTATTTCTAAAATCTTGGTCCGCCAAATATGCCTGACCTAAATCGTAATTATTACCTCTTAAATAATTGCTTGGTAAATATTTCCAATACGTAGGATCTGGGTTTGGCGCATTAAAATAGCCTAATCTTCCATTGGTTGTGTGTCCAGTTTGGTATGAAATAGAAGAAGTAAGTGTAGATTTTTCTGAAGTATAATAATGTGTTAGCATTACAATTGGCTCAAAAATTTCTTTCATTCTAGAGTTTCTTATATCTCCAACTTGGTCTCCCCAATATGAATTATAGGTATAACCCTTTAAATCATAAACTTCTTGAGTACTTGGTGAGGATTTTCCCTTTCTATTAAAAGCACCAATTGCCGTTAAGTTTATACTGTGGTTTTCGTTAAACTTTTTCTCTGCAGCTATAAAACCAGACCAAGAATTGTATGGTGTTCCATCCATATAACCTTCCTCTGCATATCGCCGAGAACCAGAAACTGTTAGCGCCCAATTTTTATCGTTTAAACCAGTTGAATACGTTGCCATTGCTCTACCTGTATAACTCTTATTAGTAAGAGCATATGAAACTTTTCCTCCTTCTCTATTTAAAGAAGCTCGAGTTTTAAAGTTTGTAGTTCCCAACATATTTCCAAAAGAAACTTCTGAAGGAGCAATTCCATTGCTGAAATCTTGATTTCGCAAGGCATCATTTAAACCTCCCCAATTGCTCCATTGTGGTCTTCCGTCGTAAAATTTATTCATTTCAACACCGTTCAATGTAATTTGTCCGTAGCGAGAATCATATCCTCGAACTTTGAACCAAGCCTGACTAAAATTAAACGCTGCCGCTTTTAAATAAGCATCTTTAGAAGATTGAAATAGCCCTGAAATGTATTCAGAATTTGAACTATTATCTTCAGTTAAATCATCATCAGTTAAAGAAATAATACTGGCGTCTTGAAAATTATCAATTATTGGCTCTAAATAAATTGTACCTAAATCAATACTTTTCTCTAAAGAAATAGGTAACGTTTGAACCAAATAACCTGTTAAACGGATTTGAAGTTTGTAATCTCCTTTTTGCAATTTCTCTAACACAAATATTCCTCCAATATCAGTTTCGGTAAAATAATTTGTGTTTAAAATAGAAATTTGAACCTGTGACAACGGATTCTCAGTTGTTACTTCTTGGATTTCTCCACGGATAGAATAAGTAGTTTGCGCTCTTAAATATGGAATATACGAAAAGCACAAAAAACCTAATAAAATTAGCTTTTTCATTTACAATTTTTTTCAAATAAACATAATTTACATCACATTATCAAATAACTAGCTCTTTTTCATATTTTTGATGTAGCTTTGAACCCTCAAATTTTAATATGAAAAAAATAACCTTAATACTGATTTTTTTAATCGGTTTTGTCAATAACACATACAGTCAAAAACAATATAAAATTAGAACCATTGCTTTTTATAATTTAGAAAATCTATTTGACACCAAAAACGACACTTTAAAAAATGATGAAGCTAGTCCAATAATGGAAATTAAAACAAATAGAGATTCTATTTATAGCCAAAAACTGAATAATATGGCTAAAGTAATTTCAGAAATTGGTACAAAAGAAGCTAAAAATAGCCCTGCAATTATTGGTGTTGCTGAAGTTGAAAACAGAAAAGTTCTAGAAGATTTAACATCAACATCTTATTTGAAAGAAAAAAAATACGAAATTATTCATTTTGACTCCCCAGATTTAAGAGGAATTGACGTTGCGCTATTATATCAACCAAACTATTTTATTCCAACACATTTTGAAAATTTTGAACTAAAACTTTGGGACGAAAAAGGAATGAGAATTTACACCAGAGACCAATTATTGGTTAGCGGTTATTTAGATAATGAATTGGTTCATATCATAGTAAATCATTGGCCTTCTAGACGTGGAGGAGAGAAAAAAAGCAGGTCTAAAAGAGAAAAAGCAGCTTATTTAAACACTCAAATTATTGAGAAAATTAAATTATCAGATCCAAACCCTAAAATAATAATTATGGGAGATTTAAATGACGACCCTCATAATTCTAGCTTAAAAAAGGTTTTAAAAACTAAAAAGAAAAAAAGAAAAGTAAAAGAAGGAGACCTTTACAACCCATACGAAGATTTATTTAAAAGAGGCCATAACACATTAGTATATAGAGATAATATAAATTTATTTGACCAAATAATATTTACCTCTCCGCTGCTTACAACCAAAAAAGAATATTCTAGCTTTAAAATGTTTAAAGCTGCAGTATATAAACCGCAATATTTAACTACACAAACAGGTAAATATAAAGGCTATCCTTTTAGAAGTTTTTCTAGCGGAAAATTTTTAGGTGGTTACAGCGATCATTACCCTGTTTATATATATTTAATTAAAGAAAAAAATTAAGCTGGTTGCAGATCTTTTAGCATTAATTGTAACGATGTATTTCCATTCCAATGGTTTTCATCAATATTAAAAGCTGCTTTAAAATCTTGCTCTTTTTGAACCAGTTCAAATTTATCTCCCATACTAAAACCAATAGCATTGTATGTTTTTTGGTTTACACCATCAATAATGCTTAGTTTTAAATGTGTTTGGTCTGCACCAACTTTTTTTCCATACCCATTATCTCTTAAACCTGAAGCAGAAAAAACAGGCCTTAAATTTTGAGGTCCAAAAGGCGCTAACTGATTTATTATTCGAAAAAACTTTGGTGTAATTTCAGATAAACTAATTTCAGCATCTATCAAAATTTCTGGTGTTCGTAGCTCTTCTGGCAAAGTTTCCTTTACAACTTCTTCAAATTTAGCTTTAAACTTTGGGTAGTTTTCTTCAGTTAACGTTAAGCCAGCAGCATATTTATGCCCTCCAAATTGCTCAATAAACTCGCTACATTGCTCCAAAGCATTATACACATCAAACCCTTTAACAGATCTTGCAGAAGCGGCTAATTTATCTCCGCTTTTTGTAAAAACTAATGTTGGTTTGTAATAGGTTTCTATTAATCTAGAAGCCACAATACCAATAACACCTTTATGCCAAGTTTCATTATAAACAACAGTCGAAAAGTTTTGCTGTTCATTATTTTTTTCAATTTGTTGTAATGCTTCATGTGTTATGCTTTTATCTAAATCTTTACGCTCGTTATTATTTTTTTCTATTGCTGAAGCAAATTCAACCGCGGTATCAAAATCTACTTCGGTTAATAATTCAACAGCATAATTACCATGCTTTATTCTACCTGCAGCATTAATTCTTGGCGCTATAATAAAAACAACATCAGTTATAGTTAGTTCATCCTTATCTATTTGATGAATCATCGCTTTCATACCATTTCTTGGGTTGGTATTTATAACCTTTAACCCATAATAAGCTAACACTCTATTTTCGCCTGTAATTGGCACAATATCTGCGGCAATTGCCGTAGCAACCAAATCTAAATACGGTAATAAATCATCTATAGTTTCACCTCGTTTACCTGCTAACGCTTGAATTAATTTAAAACCAACTCCACAACCACAAAGCTCTTTATATGGATACTCACAATCTTCACGTTTTGGATCTAAAACCGCAACAGCTTTAGGTATTTCTTTACCTGGCCTATGATGATCGCAAATAATAAAATCGATTCCTTTTTCTTTTGCGTACGCTACTTTTTCAATGGCTTTAATTCCACAATCTAGCGCAACAATTAATGTAATTCCATTGTCTTCAGCAAAATCAATTCCTTTATATGAAACACCATAACCTTCAGCATACCTATCTGGAATATAGGTTGCAACATTTGGGTGAATTGTTTTTAAATATGAAGAAAGTAACGACACCGAAGTAGTACCATCAACATCATAATCTCCATAAACTAAAATGTTTTCATTATTTGAAATTGCCAACTCAATTCGCTCAACAGCTAAGTCCATATCTTTCATTAAATATGGATTGTGTAAATCTGCTAAATCTGGTCTAAAAAAAGCCTTGGCATCATCAAAATTTTGAATTCCACGTTGAACCAACAACTTAGCCAATGTATAATCTATACTTAACTCTTTTGCAAGATTTGAAGTTATTTGAGAATCAGTCTCAGGCTTTAATTTCCAACGCATAGCAATACTTTTTTTTCAAAAGTAAGTATTTTAATTTATTACTCTTCGTAAATAATTTCAGTAGTAACTGTTGCAAATTGTCTAAACATTTCCATAACACCACAATAACGGTCTACAGATAATTTTACAGCTTTTTCAATTTTATCTTTTTTGAAATCACTTCCAAAAAAACGATATGTTACGTGAACTTTATCGTAATACTTAGGATGTTCCTCCGTTAAGCTTGCTTCAACTTCAATTTTAAAATCTTCAACCTCTGCACGCATTTTTTTTAGTAATGAAGAAATATCCATACCTGAACAGCCTGCCAAAGATGTTAACATCATAGCTTTAGGGCGTAAACCCTTACCTTGCCCACCAACTTCTTCTGCAGCATCAATCATTACATTTCCTTCTGGAGCAACAGATTCAAATAACATTTGACCTTTCCAGCTTAGTTCAATTTTATTAGTCATAATAGTAGTTTTATATATAATATTAACAAATGTAAAAGAAATTTAGACGAAAAGGCGTAACATTTTATACAAAAACACAACATATAATTAGAGAATCATTTCTTCTTTCTTAAATTATTAATAATTGCTAAAAATATAAATTATGAATTTTGGAGGTGCAGTTTCAGCTATGGTCACATCAATTAAAAATAATGCTAGACCAAAACGTAAAACCTATTTTGATAGAGATAATAAACCTTCAAAAAAGAAAAAGGAAAGGAATGCTTTATTAGAAAAAAAGGCAACACCACAACAGCTGTTAAAAATTAGACAAACAATAAAACTAGAAAATAAAGAGGCTTTAAAAAAGAACATTATAATTGTAGCTATTGGATTTGTAATTATTATTGGTGGTCTTTTGATATTTAATTAAAGCTAAACGAAAAATTAACGATTAAACAGTCTTATATTTTTCTAATATTTAGTATATTCGATAACTTCTTAAAAAATTGTGAAACTATGTTAGAATTTTTCGACGGAATGTCGACTCTTGAACAAACCTATTGGGGTATTGCGCTTATAGGCTCAGCTATATTTTTTATAATACTTATTTTAACTTTTATTGGCGGTGGAGATGCTGATATGGAAGCTGACGCAACGGAATTTGAAGCTGATGATGGTGGAGTTGGGTTTCAATTTTTTACTTTTAAAGGTTTGGTTGGTTTTTTCACCATTTTTGGCTGGACAGGAGTAACATGTTTAGATGCTGGTTTAACCACAGCAATTACACTGATAATTTCTTTTGTGTCGGGCTTAATAATGATGGTTGTAATTTCATTATTATTCTTTTGGATGCACAAACTAGCAGAATCTGGAACTTTAAAAATGAAAAACGCTGTAGGGGTTATTTGTGAAGTATATTTACCTATTGGACCAAACCGTTCTAAAATGGGTAAAGTTCAAATTAAAGTGCAAGGAAGCTTACGTGAATTAGAAGCAATTACCGACGAAAACGAAGAATTAAAAACTGGCGCTATGGTTAAAGTAACCAAAATTGTAAGTGCAGAAATATTATTAGTACAAAAATTAAACCAATAAAAATTAACCTATGAATTTATTATTATTACCATTACAATCCGGCTCATATGGAGTTTACCTAACAGCTGCTGCTATTTTTATACCAATTGTAATTGTTTTTGCAATGATTAGACGCTATAAGCGTTGTCCTTCAGATAGAATTTTAGTTGTTTACGGAAAAACAGGTGGTGGAAAATCCGCAAAATGTGTACACGGTGGAGCTGCATTTATTTGGCCAATAATACAAGATTATGAGTTTTTAGATTTAACTCCAATGTCTATTGAAGTAAATTTAACAAACGCCTTAAGTAAGCAGAACATTCGTGTAAATGTACCTTCTAGATTTACCATTGGTATTTCAACAGAACCAAGCGTAATGCAAAATGCTGCAGAACGTTTATTAGGTTTAAACCTAGATGCTGTACAAGAATTGGCACAAGAAATTATTTTTGGTCAATTACGTTTGGTAGTTGCATCTATGGATATTGAAGAAATTAACTCAGATAGAGATAAATTTTTATCGCACATTACACACAGTGTTGAAGCCGAATTGAAAAAAGTTGGTTTAAAATTAATCAACGTAAACATTACAGATATACATGATGGATCTGGTTATATTGAAGCTTTAGGAAAAGAAGCTGCTGCAAAAGCTATTAATGAAGCTATTGTTACGGTTGCACAAAAAGATAGAGATGGAGCAATTGGACAAGCAAAAGCAGTTCAAGACCAACGTACACAAGTTGCCGATGCTTTAGCAAAAGCAAAAATTGGTGAAGCTAATGCCAACCAAAACGAACGTGTTCAAGTTGCCGACATGAATGCTACTGCTATGATTGGAGAAGCTAACGCAGACCAAAAAGAACGTATTCAAACAGCTGATGCTGATGCAAAAGCAAAAATTGGTGAAGCTGAAGCCAAACAAGTTGAACGTATTAAAACAGCAATTGCCAACGCTAAGGCTATTGAAGGTGAAAATATTTCTAAAATTGAAATTGCTGAATCTGATGCCTTAAGACGTGAGCGTGAAGCTGAAGCAGCAAAACGAGCAATAGCATCTGAAAAAGTACAAGCTGCAAAAGCATTAGAAGAAGCATATGCTGCTGAAAAATTAGCCGAAGAAGCAAGAGCAAAACGTAAAGAAGCTGAACAATTAGCAGATATTGTTGTACCTGCTCAAATAGACAAACAAAAGGTTGAAATTGATGCTGAAGCTGAAGCTGAACAAATTAGACGTATTGCTAAAGGTGAAGCTGATGCCATTTTCTTAAAAAAAGAAGCTGAAGCAAAAGGTATGTTTGAAATACTAACTAAACAAGCTGAAGGTTTAGATCAAATTGTTAGAGCTGCTGGAGACGATGCTAAAGATGCTGTTAGATTATTAGTTGCTGATAAACTTCCAGAATTAATTAAAATTCAAGCTGAAGCTATTAAAAACATTAAAATTGATAAAGTTACTGTTTGGGAAAACGGCGGAGGAAAAGATGGTAAAACATCTACTTCAAACTTTATTTCTGGAATGTACAAAGCAGTTCCGCCATTACAAGAAATGTTTGATATGGCTGGTATGCAATTACCAGAATATTTAAAAGGTAAAGATGTTGAAGATATAACTTCAGAAGAAGAAACGCCAAAAAAACCTGATTCTAAAGAAAAGAAATCTTAATAGATTAAAAAGGCAATAAGAAATTTCTTATTGCCTTTTTTTAAATATTGCTTTATGAAAAAAAATATACTTTTAATTTTTTTACCGCTATTACTATTTGGTTGTAAAAATGATTGTGAAGGTATAGCCTGCTTTACACCTCCTCCAAATTTTATATTTGAATTAGTTGATAAAACTACTGGCGATAATTTATTTACAAAAGGTGAATTGGACAGCGATACTATAACCGTTCTCAATAAAAATTTCGAATCTGTAAATTTCGAATTTATTAGTGAAAACAATCTTAATGTAATTGAGTTATCAGAAATTGGTTGGAATTTAAACTTAGAACAATACACCATTAAAGTTGGTGAAATAGAATTTGTTGTTACGCTAGAAATGGAAGAAAAACACGAGAACTGTTGCACTTTTTTTAATATACTTCAGTTTGAAGTTTCTAAGTACACGTATCAACAATCAAACTCTTCTGAAATAATTAAAATTTTAATAGAGTAATTATGAGTTTTGGTGCTGGCTCCATACCTGGATATCTTGAAAGGTTACTAAAATCAAAAAATAGAAGAACAAACCATCAAAAAGAATTTAAAGGCGGTAATGATTATTCAAATGTAAAAAGTGTAAAAACTGAATATAACCTCCCCAAAATAAGCAAATACAATCTTGCTGAATTAAAAATAAAATTAAGGTTTGAATCACTTCAGAACAGTAAAAAGCAACAAATTACTTGGGCTTTAGGGTTTGTAGTGCTCTTAATCCTATTCTTAATTTTTAACTTTTATTAAACATTTCTTCAGTAAAAATAAATTAACTTTAGTTGTTCATAAAAATTGTATTAATGAACATTTCAAAAGATCTTAAAGAACTTATTGATGCTAATGTAATTTCAACAGAAATTGCTGGCAAAATTGATTCTTATTACAAAAGCAAAGAAAGTACTTCAACCAATAAATTATTTATAGTTTTTGGTGTTTTAGGCGCTTTATTAGTTGGACTTGGTATTATTTTAATTTTAGCTCATAATTGGGATAACCTTCCTAAATTAATTAAAACAACTTTAGCTTTTATTCCTTTACTAATTGGACAATTACTTTGTGGTTTTACCCTATTAAAAAAAAGCAAAAATGTTGCTTGGCGAGAAAGTTCAGCTGTATTTTTATTTTTTGCTGTGGGTTCTAGTATTTCACTAGTAAGCCAAATTTATAATATAGATGGTGATATTGCTTCTTTTACAATTACTTGGATGCTCTTATGTTTGCCATTGGTTTACTTACTTAAATCTTCAGTTGTATCACTTTTATACATTATTGGTATTACCTTTTATGCCGGAAAGGTTGGTTATTGGTCATACCCTAGAGCTGAATCGTACACTTATTGGTTATTGTTACTTTTAGTTATGCCACATTACTACCTTCTGTTTAAAAACAAACCAAAAAGTAACTTTTTTATTGTCCATAACTGGTTTATTCCATTATCTATTCTTTACGCCTTAGGCACAATAGCCAATAATTATGAAGAAATAATGTTTGTTGCATATTTATCTCTTTTAGGCATCTATTATTTAGTAGGAAATTCGAATTTCTGCAACAATCAAAAACTACGAAATAATAGTTATTTAATAATAGGATCGTTAGGTACAATTGGTATGCTACTATCTTTAAGTTTTAGTTGGTATTGGGAAGATTTATTAGACATTGAATTTACATTTAACACCATAAATAACTTTGCTGAAGTAATTGCTACAAGCGTTTTATTTATAACTGCGTTAGTATTGTTAATTAAACAATTTCAAAAAAAATCCATTAAACAATCTACACTAATAGAAGCTGCATTTTTACTGTTTACAATTTCCTTTTTTATTGGGCTAAAATTGTTTTTACCTATAATTTTTATAAACCTTCTTATTTTCTTAATAGGAATATTAACTATTAGAAAGGGCGAACAAAAAAATCATTTAGGCATTCTAAACTATGGCTTATTAATAATAACTACGCTTGTTGTTTGTCGTTTTTTTGATACCGATTTAAGCTTTGTGTTAAGAGGCTTGTTATTTGTTTCGGTAGGTGTTGGTTTTTTTATTACTAACTATTGGATGCTAAAAAAAAGAAATAAAAATGAAAAGTAAAATAATCATATTCAGTTTATTTTTAATTGTTGCGGTAGCTCAATTGTTTGTTCCTTTTAAAATGATTTCTAATCAAGAAGACGTTTTAAAAACTGGTGTAGCTTTCAAGTTTAAAACCGAGCCGTTAGATCCGTCAGACCCTTTTAGGGGAAAATATATACGGCTAAATTTTGAAGAAGATAAATTTAGTATTCAAAATAAAGATAATTGGACTAGAAATGAAGAGGTTTATGTAGTTGTAAAAAACGACGAAAATGGCTTTGCATCTATTAAAAATATTGTAAAAGAAAAACCTTTAAATACAACTAATTTTATAACTGCTAAAGTAAAATACATTCACTCTTATAAAGAGAATAAAAACATTACTATTGAATACCCTTTTGAACGGTTTTACATGGACGAATTTAAAGCAAAACCTGCTGAAGACGCTCACCAAGAATCTTTCAAAAAAGAAAACAATACCACCTACGCATTGGTTTACTTAAAAAATGGAGAATCTGTTTTAAGCGATGTACTAATTAATAATGAATCTATAAAAGACATAGTTTCTAAAAGAAAAATGACTAAATAAAAAGAAAAATTAAAACGCTAATTTCAATTTCACTACTTTTATAGTTGAATTAATAATTTGGCTCATGTCTTTTAAATTTAAGCTTCAATTTTTAGTAGCAATTCATTTGTTTTTTTACACTTTCATATACTCCAACCAACCACCAGTATTAACTGCTAGTGGAAATCAAGTATATTGCCCACAAACGCAAATGAACATTGTAACCGATTTTAATATTACTGACCCAGATGATAATGAAACAGAAGCAATTTTTATTCAAATTTCTACAGGCTATATTAATGGTGAAGACACTTTAACTTTACAAGGCACACATCCAAACATTTCAACAGCTTGGAATGCTCTTGAAGGAAAATTAACTTTAAAAAGTTCAACTACAGGAGATGTTTTATACACCGATTTAATTAACGCAGTTAAAAATGTAGTTTTTGAAAGTAGCTCACCAAACCCTAGTGCAGATAAATCTTTTTCAATTACAATTGGAGATGCAAACTACCTTCCTTCAACAGATCATTATTACGAGTATGTTCCTTCTTTAGGTATAACTTGGACCAATGCAAAAGCTGAAGCTGAAACAAGAACATATTTTGGACTTAAAGGTTATTTAGCTACTATTACTTCTGCGGAAGAAGCTCAACTATCTGGAGAGCAAGCTGCAGGTGCAGGTTGGATTGGAGGTACCGACGAAGAAACTGAAGGCGTTTGGAAATGGGCTACCGGACCAGAAACTGGAACTGTTTTTTGGAATGGAGGAGTTGGCGGTAGCACACCAAATTTTGCTTTTTGGAACACTGATGAACCTAACCAGCAAGGAAATGAAGATTACACACACGTTACAGCTCCAGGAATTGGTATAAATGGATCTTGGAACGATTTAAGCAACACTGGTCAAACCTCTGGAGATTACCAACCCAAAGGTTACATTGTAGAATACGGTGGAACCACAGGAGATCCTGTATTAAATATTTCTGCAAGTACAACTCTTTTAATGAACGACGTTTTAAGCACTTCAGAAAACAACACTTGCGATTCTGGGATTATAAGTCTTTCTGCAACTGCTAAATATGGAGATATTGCTTGGTTCGATTCACTTACAAACCCTATTCCAATTTATACAGGAACAAATTTTAACACACCCAATTTAACAGCAACAACAACTTATTATGTAGTTGCCTCTATAAATGGTTGTTTAAACGGAACCAGAACAGCAATTACGGCAACAGTATATTCTACACCAACAATAACCTCAACTACAGACACAATAATTTGCGAATCTGGAACTGGCGTTTTAAATGCTGTTTCCTCTTCTGGTACAATTAATTGGTACGATGCTAATATTGGAGGAAATTTAGTAGGTAATGGAAATACTTTTAACACCCCAAACCTAACAACTACAACTAATTATTTTGTCGAAGCTACTGAAAATGGCTGCACAACAACTTCGCGAACTCAAGTAACAGCAACAGTTCAAAATACAACTGCGCCAACAGGAAATGCTTCACAATCTTTTTGTGATATTGAAAATGCAACAATTGCAAACCTTACAACAACTGGAACAGCTATTTTATGGTACTCAAGTCAAACTAGCAATACACCCTTAAATAGTACTGATGTTTTAGTTAATGGTACCACTTATTATGCTACACAAACTGTAAACACTTGCGAAAGCACAAATAGATTAGCTGTAAATGTTACCATTTTTAATACAGTTAACACTCTTGCTAACTCTCAAATACCTATTTTACAAACTTGCGATAACAATACAGATGGAGATGATACTAATGGATATAGCGAATTTGATTTAACTTTAAATGAAAACACTTTACTTAATGGCGAATCAATTTCAGAGTTTGAAATTCATTATTATTCTGACGCCAGTTATAGCCCCACTTCAGAAATAACAAATATTACAACTTTTACAAATACTGTTGCAAACTCACAAACCATATTTGTTCGAATTGAAAACAAATTAGATACAACCTGTTACTCAGATACTTCTTTTACTATTGAAGTAACACCGCTACCTTCAATTATTAATGCAGCAGCATTAAAAAATTGCGATGAAGATGGTATACCTGACGGATTTACCAACTATAATTTAAATGAAGCAACACCACTTATTACAAACGGGGATACAAACCTTTCTGTTAGTTACTATTTAACAGTTTTAGATGCACAACAAAACAACAATGCAATAAACCCGGTACCATTCAATAATTCAGCAACTATAACACCAAATACTGTTTATGCTCGCATTGAAAATAGTTTTGGTTGTTTTAGAACTGCAACTATAACATTACAAGTTTCAACAACTTCGTTTCCTGCAGGCTATTCTCACGCTCCATTAGAAGCTTGCGATAATGATGACATAAATGATGGAATTGCCTCTTTTGATTTAACACAAGTATCTAACGATTTTATCAATTTATTTCCTTCAACAGGACAAACACTCTCAGTACATTACTATAGAAATTTAACTGATGCTGAATTAGAACAAAACGAAATACTACCACAAAACGACTATAGAAACGAAACACCAAATTCGCAATCTCTTTTTGTAAGAGTAGAAAGCGAACTTAATGAAGAGTGTTTTGGAATAGGCGAATATTTAACTTTAAATGTACAATCTCGCCCAAATTTTGAAGTAGAACCAGCGCAAATACTTTGCAAAAATTTACTACCAAAAACATTAACAACTTTTAATGCAGATGGTAATTATCATTACCAATGGTTTACTAATGGTGTTCAAATTGGAACCGGTAAGTTTCAAGAAATTTATGAAGGTGGTGAATACACTGTTACTGCAACATCTTCGGCTGGATGCATTTCTTTTGAAAAAACTATTGAAGTTACAGAATCTAATATTGCTAGCATAACATTAGATGATATTTTAACTATAGAAGACACTACCAACAGTATTTCTATTGCTACTGAAAATTTAGGTATTGGAAATTACGAATTTTCTTTAGACAATATAAACGGGCCATATCAAAGCGAACCAATATTTAACAATGTTGCTCCTGGTATTAGAACTATTTTTATAAAAGACCAAAATAACTGCGGAATTGAAGCGATTGATGTTTCTATAATTGGGTACCCTAAATTTTTCACTCCAAATAACGATGGTTATAACGATACTTGGAAAATTATTGGAGCTACTAGCGAATTCTATAGGTCTTCAACTGTACAAATATTTGATAGATTTGGAAAACTAATAACTCAGTTTAATACTTTAAACGAATCTGGTTGGGACGGTACTTATATCAAACAAAACCTTCCTTCTAGCGATTATTGGTTTAAAGCAACACTTATAAATCACGAAGGTGCTATTATAGAAAAAATAGGGCATTTTAGCCTTTTAAAAAGATAACACCGCGCTTTTATAAAACTATTTAAATTTTATTACTTTTACGCTTTTACAACTTTTACCTAGCGATCATAAATTACAACTATGAAAAAATTTATATTACTACTTGGTGTTTTACTTCTAAGTAATACTATTAGTTCTCAAATTTTAGAAATTAATAATTCTGCGAGCGCAGAATCTTCTTATACACCACAACAATTAGTAGAAGATATTTTAATTTCTGGAGCTTGTGCTCAAGTAGATAATTTTACCTCTGTTGTAAGTGGAGCGCCTACAGACACAAACACTAAAAGTTATGGTTACTTTAAAAAACCAGCAGGTAGTTCTTTTCCTTTTGAAGAAGGAATTATTTTAACATGTGGAAGAGCTTTTCCTGCCGGAAATGCGACAAGCACAACAACTGTTGACTTTGCAAACGGAACCGCAGGAGATGCAGATTTAGAAACTGCACTTGGCCAAACCAATACAAATGATGCTACTTATATTAAATTCGATTTTACACCAACTTCATCAACCATTAGTTTTAGATATTTAATGGCTTCTGAAGAATATAATGGTAATTTTGAATGTACTTATGCAGATGCTTTTGCCTTTTTATTAAGACCTGTAGGTACAACAACCTATACCAACCTTGCTGTAGTACCATCAACAACAACACCAGTAAGTACTACAACCATTCACCCAGATGTTGCTGGTGTTTGCCCAGCCATAAATGAAGCTTATTTTGAAGGCTATAATTTGGGAGATACAAATTACGGTGGAAGAACAAAGGTTTTCATAGCGAGCGCTACTGTTGTTCCTAATCAAAAATATGAAATTAAACTTGTTATTGCAGATCAAGGAGACTCATCATTAGATACTGCAGTTTTTTTAGAAGCTGGTAGTTTTCTATTAGATGCAGACCTAGGTGCTCCAAAATTAACTTCAACAAACAATGCCGCTTGTGGCGGTTCAATTTTATTAGATGCATCTATAGTTGCCACTTCATACAAATGGTTTAAAGATGGTGTTCTAATTCCTGGCGAAACAAGTCAAACGTATAATGCCAATTTAGGAGATGGTTTATATAAAGTTGAGGCAACTCTAGCTGTTGGCTGTGTGGCAGATGATGAAATTGATGTAGAGTTTACATCACAACCTACAGCAACCACACCAACAAATATTATACAATGTGATGATAATGGTGACGGTTTAATGTATTTCGATTTTACTACAAAAGATACAGAAATAGAAAATGGTCAAACAGATGTTAATACAACCTACTATACATCTCAAGCTAATGCCGATGCTAGAACTGGAGCTTTAACAAGCCCCTACGAATCTGGAAACGCAACTATTTATGCTCGTGTAGAAAACAATGCAAGTACCAACTGTTATGCAACAACTTCTTTTACTATTGAAGTTATAGACGAACCTTCTCCATTAGATGCAGCTAGTATTTTACCTATTGAAATGTGCGACAACACCTCTTTTGGAACTGATATTGACGGATTTATTACTGAAGATTTAACTACAAAAGACACAGAAATTTTAAATGGTCAATCTGCTGCTAATTTTAACGTAGACTATTATACCGATGCTTCATATAACATAGCAAGTTTAGTTACAACACCAACAGCATTTACAAATACAATTGCTGGCGGACAAACTATTTATGTACGTGTTTCAAACAAAATTAACAGTTTATGCTACAAAGATACTTCGTTTATTTTTACAGTTTTTTCATATCCAACAGTTAATCCAATTGTGGATTTAACACAATGTGATAATGATACCGATAGCTTTTCTTTATTTAACTTAACAGAAGCTAATATTTTAATTTCTTCAGGTACAGGAGAAACATTCACTTATTATTTAACTGAAGCAGAAGCAATAACCGGACTAGTTGCAGACCAAATTACAAACTTTACAAACTACCAAAACCCAACACCAATAAACAGTTTTGTTTATGCTCGTATTGAAAATGTAAATGGTTGTTTTAGAACTGCTAGAATAAACTTAATTGTAGGAGTATCGCAAATACCTTCAACATTTAATAATTTAGAATATGCTGTATGTGATGATGAGTTAGTTGATGGAGACAAAAGAAACGGAATAGCAAGTTTTGATTTTAGCGATGCTGAACAAACTATTGAAAACTTATTTCCTTCGCAAAATGTTAAAGTTACCTTCTACAATAATGAAGCTGATGCTTTAGCAGAATTAAATGCAATTCCAGATATTAGTAACCATAGAAATGAAGGATATCCAAACACTCAAAATATTTATGTTAGGGTAGACAGTGAAGTAGTAAACTCTTGTGAAGGTTTTGGACATTATATAACTTTAACTGTTGAAGAAATTCCAGTTGCGAACCCTGTAACTTTTGCAAGACAGTGTGATGATGTTCCTACAGACACCGAACTATCTTCTGAATTTGACACTAGTAATTTAGAAGCTGATGTTTTACTTGGTCAAACAAATGCAAATGTTACCTATTTTGCTGCTGACGGCTCTCCTCTAACAGATATTAATGGAAACGCAATTACAAGTCCTTTTCCTGCTGCATTTAGAACATTATCACAAATAATAACAGCACGTGTTACAAACAACACAACCAATGTTGCTAGTGGAAATGCATGTTACGAAGAAACAACTATTGAATTTATAGTAGATATTACTCCTGTAGCTAACCCTGTTATAATTGCACCTGCCTGTGATGATGGTATTAGCGATGTTGATGGATTACACGAATTTGATACATCAAACATTGAATCAACATTACTAGGCACACAAACTGGTATGACAGTTACTTATACCGACGAAAGTGGAGCTGCACTACCTAGTCCATTACCAAATCCGTTTAATACTAGTACACAAACAATAACAGTTCAAATAGAAAACCCAACAAATACAACTTGTATAGCAACAACAACCATAGATTTTATTGTAAATCCTTTACCAGATTTTGAAGTAACTTCTCCTCAAATAATTTGTTTAAACAATCCTGTAACTACGTTATCTATAGATTCTGAGTTAGAAGCTTATTCATATAATTGGCAAGATGAAAACGGGAATACAATAGCAACAAACTCGGCTTATGTAGATGTATTTACTAGTGGTTTATACACAGTAACAGCAACCAATACAATTACAAATTGTACTAGAGATTTAGAAATTCAAGTAAACGATTCTAATATTGCAAGTATTACCAAAAATGATATTACAATTGTTGATGATTCCGAGAACAATACAATTACAATTGATCCAACAAATTTAGGTATTGGAGATTATGAATTTTCGTTAAACGACCCTGATTTTGGTTATCAAGATGATCCGTTTTTTGATTATGTTGAAGCTGGAATTCACACTATTTATGCAAGAGACAAAAACGCTTGCGGAATAACTCCTTTTGAAGTAGCAGTTTTAGGGTTTCCAAAATTCTTTACTCCAAATAATGATGGATATAATGATTCTTGGAAAATTTTAGGTGCAACCGACCAGTTTTATGCTTCTTCATTAATTTACATTTTTGATAGATTTGGAAAACTTATAGCACAATTCAACACCTTAAATAATTCTGGATGGAACGGTGTATACAACGGAAGTCTACTTACCTCTAGCGATTATTGGTTTAAAGTTCAATTAACCGATAAAGAAGGAAATGTTAGAGAACGAAGCGGGCATTTTAGCTTAATTAGAAATTAACTAAAGTTCAATTAGAATAATACTTTAATTTAGGGATATAATATTATATCTACGCAGTAATATATATGTAACAAATAGTAAGTATTAATTCGCTGCAAAAAAGTATATTTATATAGGTAAAATACAATTAACAATAATAAATATACTTTTTAAATGAGTCGAGTATTAATGGTCTTATTATTTATACTATTAGTAAATAGTACGTTTGGTCAGCCAAATGAAAAAATGCTCGATGAAATAAGTATTACCTATAAAAATTATTCGAACTTAATAGAGAACCATTACAATTATCAAGTAGAATTGATAAACGAAATTGATTATTTTAATAAAATTGAACACAAAAATTATGTTTTAAAAGGTTTAGATTTAAAACAAATAAACTCTAAGTTTTCTAAAATAATAAACCTACTTCAGCAATCAATTACTTTTAATAACAAAAAAAACTCTTCACAAAAAAAAAATGGTCCAAATAAATTAAGTTTAAATGAAAAGATAATGCTTGACTTAATATTTATTCATTTAAGAATTAAAGCATTTGAAACTTATACGCTTCAGCAAAAAATGTTTAAAAAAAACATAAAAATTGCCAACCTATTAAATGAAGAAAACAGGATTTACAATAGAAAAAAAAACTCATTCAAAAACATATCTAAAATAATAATTTCAAATAAATACAGAAAGTCTATTATTAAAAATTGGTTATTTGTTAGCTCGTATGACAGCATAATTTTAAACAATAAAATAAATAATTACTTATTCAAAAAAATAACATCAACTAAATATTTCCAAGAATATTTAAAAACATCAGAACATATTAAAATTTCAAAAAAACGTTATACCTATTTAATTAAACAAAAAAGGGCTTTTAATACAAAAAGAGGTTTTACTAATTTTATAAATTCATTAGTTTTTGGGTGTTCTAAAATAATTGGAAATACAGCAGGTATAATTGCTACAAGAAAAGGAAAGCTACTAAATAAAAAACAATTTAGTAACGCTATAAAAACAAAATCTAAACCCTTGGATGTGTTTTTAGAAAAAACTCCTTTTAGATTAACCGATAAATTTATACCTGGTTATTGGGGGCATGCAGCCATTTATATAGGCAATGAAAACCAACTAAAAGAATTAGGTGTATGGGAAAACCCACTAGTAAAAAAGTATCATCAAACTATTAAAAATGGTGCTTGTATAATAGAAGCTTTAAGAAGCGATGTTGCGCTTCATGAATTTAAAAAATTCACCAATATTGATGATTTTGCTCATCTTAGATTAAAGAATAAAATTCCTTTAGCAAAAAAAAGAGAAATGCTTATTAGAGCTTTTGCACAAATTGGAAAAAAATATGACTTTAGATTTGATATTGAATCAAGTAAAAAAATTGTTTGCACCGAATTGCACTATATGATATTTGATGAAGTGAAATTTAATACAACTAAAAATTTTGGAAGATATACACTTTCTGCAGACAAAATTGCTGAACAAGCCTTAAAAAACAAGCCTTTTAAACTAATTAATTTATACATTAATGGTGTAGAGGTTACCCCAAATAAAAGGCAAACTATTTATAAAAGACTATTAAAATAACTCTTTAATAACTTTAGCAACTCCATCATTTTTATTAGTATCAGTTACTTTGTTTGCTACAGCTAAAACTTCATTATTAGCGTTAGATACTGCTACACCTAAACCAACAGCTTTAAGCATTTCAATATCGTTATAATTATCTCCAAAAGCCATTACATTTTCCATTTCTAGGTGTGGGTAATTTTGTTCAAGTAACATTTCAATGGCTGTCTTTTTTGAAATAGCACTATGAGAAATTTCAATATAAGTAGGCTTAGACCTGTACAGCATAATTTCATCTGAAAACTCTTTTTCTAATGAATTATACAACACTTCAATCTCTTCTTCTTCACCCATACACATAATTTTATGAGCGCCTTTTTCTTCATTCTTCCATTTAGTTAAAACTTCTTTGTTTGAAAGAACTTCTGGAGTTACTTTAGTATTGTTTTGTTCTCTTTTAGCCCAATAATCCATAGAAGGCACATACCATTCATCATTATGATATAAACTTAAATGAATTGAAGTTCCTTCACATTTTTCAATTGTATTTTCTAAAACAGAATTACATATTACTGTAGAATGTAATACTTTATCATTATCTAACACTAAACCACCATTATAAGCAATTAATGGTGTTGAAGTATTTTTAAACTCTTGCTGCAAATGACGCATTGCCGCAGGCATTCTAGATGAAATTAATACAAAAGGAATAGGAGCTATTCGTTGTACTTCTTTTATTGTCATTTCCGATAATTCTCGATCTTTATTCAACAGGGTTCCATCAATATCTGTACAAACTATTTTATAACTCATTTTGCGTGTTTTTAGCGAATGGCAAAGATAAAAAAAGCACTCCAATTAATTAAATTAGTATATCAAAACAATTCAACTACCTTTGTCCACTTATAAAAGATACATGACATTTAAAGATTTAGGGATTATAGAGCCTATTTTAAAAGCTCTTAATGACGCAGGATATACAAACCCAACACCAATTCAAGAACAAGCTATACCAATACTTTTAAACAGAGAAGATTTATTAGGTTGTGCGCAAACTGGTACCGGAAAAACGGCTGCTTTTACTATTCCAATTATTCAACATTTATACAATAGCAAACAAGACCAAAAAGGTAGACGAAAAATTAAAGCATTAATAATTACACCTACTAGAGAGTTAGCTATTCAAATTAACGACAATATTACTGCCTACGGAAGATTTACAGGCTTAAGAAATACTGTAATTTTTGGAGGTGTTAAACAAGGTAGTCAAACAAACGAATTAAAAAGAGGAACTGATATTTTAGTTGCCACTCCTGGACGTTTACTAGATTTAATTTCGCAAGGTTTTATTACCCTAAAAGATATTAAATACTTTGTTTTAGATGAAGCCGATCAAATGCTAGACATGGGCTTTATTCACGATATTAAAAAAGTGATTGCCAAACTACCATTTAAAAGACAATCGTTGTTTTTTTCAGCAACTATGCCAGTTTCAATAGTTAAACTGTCTAGTTCTATTTTAGGCAACTACAAAAAGGTTACTATAAAACCGAAACAAGCGACTGCAGAAAAAGTTGATCAAGCTATTTATTTTGTTAGTAAACCAAATAAGTTAAAACTGTTAACGCATATATTAGAAGCTAATGAGAATTCTTCTGTATTAGTGTTTTCTAGAACCAAACACGGCTCAGATAAAATTGTTCGTCAATTAGGTAAAGCTGGAATTAAATCTGCGGCTATACACGGAAACAAATCTCAAAACGCTAGACAACGTGCTTTAAAAAGCTTCAAAAAAGGAGAATTAAATGTACTTATTGCAACAGATATTGCTGCACGTGGTATTGATGTTAGTGATTTATCGTTAGTAATAAACTACGATTTACCAAATATACCTGAAACTTACGTACACCGAATTGGTAGAACTGGACGTGCAGAAGCTAGCGGAATTGCACTTTCGTTTTGTAATACTGAAGAAAAGGAATATTTAAAAGATATTCAGAAATTAATAAACCAACAAATACCTGTTATTGAAGAGCATCCTTTTCCTTTAGATGAAAATGAAGAAGTTGTTGTTGCTCCAAAACAAACTAAAAACCAGCGTAAAAAATCTGCTCGACGAAAAAACTCGAATCAAAAACCAAAAGAAAGTGGAGCTGCAAGCGCTAACAAACCTAAAAAAAGAAGGTATTATTCTGGTAGAAGAAAATAGACAAAAAAACTCTCAATTTATTTCCGCAATGAACTAAATTGAGAGTCTAAGTATATTAACTTTTATAAATTCAACTACTAAATAACAATTGTTTTTCCTGGTGTTGGCACAGGATAATTACCTAAAGTATCTGGTAATACTGGTGGCGTAGAATTCATACTTGTTCCATCTGTATAATCAAATAATGTAACTTTAGATTCTATTGCTTTATCCCATTTCATTTCTTTACCAGACCAACCAGACATTCTACCAAAAGCACCTGTCATAGAAGATTCTGCAGCATAAAATGCATCGTTAAAATATTTTTTATTGTGATAAATACTTTCCATTAATACTTTTTGAACAGTATCGTGTGCTCCGTGAAATCTACCGTGCTCTTTACTACTAGCAGAAAAAATTTCTTTTCCTTTATGGTTGTAAATTTTTGCTCCGCCTGCAATTACACATTTTCCTTTTGTTCCATAAAAATACTCTCCATTTTTATTTTTACAATTAGGTATATTTCTACTGTAACTATGTACAGAAACATCATTTTTGTATTTAAAATTAGATATTAAACTATCAAAACCACCTAAAGAACCTGAAAAGTTTTTATCTGGAGATTTACCTCCCATTGCTAAAACAGATTGTGGATGAGATTCTTGCAATACCCAATTTACAATATCAATATTATGTACGTGGTATTCTTCAACATTTCCACCACTAACCCAAGCAAATGATCTCCAATGTCTATTTTGAAACTCCATTTCTGTCCAATGCTCTTTTCTAGGTCTAGATAAATCACCAATTGGTCCACCCATCCAATAACACTCTGCAGATAAAATATCTCCAATAGCCCCGTTATGAATTTCATTAACTACAGCTTGGTAACCCGTAGAATATCTTCTCTGTAAACCACCAGCCACATATAAATTATTTTGCTTAGCCAAAGAAGCTGCCGCAATAATTTGCTTAAATCCAACAGAATCTACACAAACAGGTTTTTCAATAAATACGTGTTTTCCTTGCTTAATTGCTTCTGCAAAAATAGTAGGCTTAAAGGCAGCTGGAGTTGTAATAAACACAACATCTGCCAATGCAATAGCATCTTTATAACCTTGAAAACCTGTAAATTTGGTTTCTTCAGTAACCTTAATTCTACTTTTATCTTTTACGTTATTTAATAAAACTTTTTCTTTGCCATCCATTTTATCTTTAAACAAATCGGCCATAGCTACAAGCTCTGTTGGTATATCTAAATCTAACGCTGCTTTTACAGCTCTTGCACCTCTACCTCCACAACCAATGTATGCTATTTTTAAAGCGCCTACTGAATTATTGTGAAAGCCTAATCCATTAGCTAAAACTCCAGATGAAGTAATGATTCCTGCTCCAGCCAAAGCTGAATTTCGTATAAAATCTCTTCTTTCCATTATATATATTTTATTAAATTTTAGGTTATTCTAACATTGAAGAAAAAAACATTTCTGCATCTTCTTTACTTGGTTGTTCTAACGGTCTTACCAATCTAAAACCTACAAACTCCGAATCTGTATTCCACCAAAAACTTTTTGGTAATTGAGGATCTCTTGCTTTCCAATCGTCTGTTGAAGTAATTCTATTTGTACTTCTACATCCTGTTTCATCATCTATAAACGAACCTCCACGAACTGATCTTGGATATAAAGCATCTGGCATTCCTCGAGGATCTTTTTCTCCATCTTTTATTTGCGTATAAAAATCTTCGTAATATTGATCTAAACACCATTCTGAAACGTTTCCATAAATATCATACAATCCGTTAGGATTTGGCTTTTTCATACCAACTTCATGAAGTTGACCTTCTGCATTCTCTGCATACCAAGCATATTCTTTTAATTCTTTTTTCTTTTTCCCAAAAAAGTAAGGAGTTTCACTACCTGCTTTTGCGGCTAATTCCCATTCTGCTTCGGTAGGAATTCTATAAAAAACACCTGTTCTTTTATACAACCAACGACAGTATGATAAAGCTCCGTATTGTGTTAAACCAACGGTCGGTTTCATATCTTCATCTTCTAATCCTTTTGAAGGATCTTCATAAGGGCTAGATGGTCTAGAAATTACTTCAGGATTCAATTTTCCATTTGCTAATCTATCTCTAGTAGCATCGGTAAATAATAAAAATTCTTTGTGTGTTACTTCATATGCTCCCATCCAAAAAGAACTAATTTCTACTTTTTTTTGAGGTAACTCATCAGCTTCTTTTTTCTTGTCTTTTTTTGAAGCTCCTAACATAAAAGTACCTCCTTTAATTGGCACCATTTTAAAAGAAACATCTGTACCTTCAATTTTTTGGGTATATGGTTTAAAATTGTCTTGAGCAAAGCTATTTGTTGTTGAAAAAGCAAGTGCCACAACTAATAATTTAAAAAATTTCATATAAATATAATTAGGGTATTATTGTTTTATAAAACTAACATTAAACTTTACGTTTAACTCGTCTTTTGTTTTTAATTTACCAAAAAATGCCGTTGGCTTTACAATGTTAAACATAGACATTGTTACATCTTTATTTCCTTCAAAAGAAATTGTTTTCATATCAGCACTTAAAGAACCATTTAATAAAACCGTAAAAGGTTTTTCTACGCCAGCAGCAGCAATTGTTCCTTCACACTCTAGCACAAATTTATTTTCTTTTACCGAAGTAATTTTATTTTTAGATGACTTAAAAATTACCAATGGATTAGCAGTACTTAATAATGCTTTCTTAATTTTAGAATTCATTATTGGGCCTCTTCCACTTTCCATTTTATCTACCGGAAAACTAAATTCTAAATTAGAGTAAAGCATAGCTCCAACTTCCATTTTAAACTCATTAACCGAAGTAAAACTACCCGTTGCTTCTTTAACTTCTGCAGACCATTCACTAACAGTTGAAGAACCATCAACTTTCATTGTAGATTCTTTTGTAAGTGTATATTTTGCTTGTGAATTTATTGTATTACTTACCAATAGTAAGGTTACAAATAGTGTGAATATTTTTAATTTCATTCTATTATAATTTATTGTTTAAGAAATTATTTGTCTCAAAAATTGTTCCGTTGTTATTAAATAGTAAGATTTCTACATCTTTATAATTATTCAATATTTTTTCAATTTCATTTTTAGCTATTACAACATTAAACGTTGATGCTAAATAATCTGCCGTAGTCGCATTTTTAGCAATTACAGAAGATGTTACATTGTGCGTTATTGGCGTTGCTGTTTTTGGGTTTATTATATGAGAATATTTTTTCCCTTCAATAACCCTATACCTATATGTATTACCAGATGTAGCAATTGCTTGGCCAGATTTTAAGCTAACAACATAGTTTTTACTATTACTTGCTGAAACCCCAACAACCCATAAATCACTACCTTCTGGCTTGCCAGAAACTCGAATATCACCAGCAGCTTCAACCAAAAAATTAGAAATATTTTTACTTTTTAAAAAGTTAAAAACCTCATCAATTATATAGCCTTTTGCAATTCCGTTTATATCTAGTTTACTCTTTCGTTTTAAAAAAATTTCCTTGTTATTAATATTTAATACAGAATTTAACCCAATAGTTTTTGCCTTTTTTTGTAAACATTTATTTGAAGGAAGTCTTTTTCGCTTTTCTGCTTTATTCCAAAAATCCATTAAAGGTTTTACTGAAATATCGAAATAACCATTTGTTTTTTTGAAGGCAATTTGAGAAGCTTCTATTACTTGAAGTAATTCAACGGAAGTATTTTTAAGCTTACCTTTTTTATTTAGTCTATTAATTTTACTAGACTTTATATAGCTGCTTAAAATTTCATTTAAAGAATCTACTAATAAATAGGATTGTTTAGCAATTAAATCTGCTTTGCTCTTTTCTGAAGTATAAAAAACAAGCTTAAAATTTCCGCCTAGCTTATTTTCATTGTAAGAAAACTTTTTTGCATAGCTACTTAACACTGAAAAAACAGCAATAACCAACAATACTTTTTTATACAATTTAGCGCCAGATTTCACCTTAATAAATGATAACTTAATTACAATTGCTCAAAGTTATTTTAATAAACACATTCTTTATATGAATAAATTATCTTTTTTTTGTAAAATATAACCAATTTAAAATATACTTTCGTTATAAATTAGCACTTTAGAGAAAAGTAAAAAGAATAAAATACCCATAAATGTATACAGAACACTTATTATCTCAGAAGTTAAACTCCATTAATTTTACTCAAAATTTGTTTGAACAAACCAACGTTGGCTTTTTTGCTAAAGACATTAATGGTAAAATTATAAGCTTAAATTCTTTTATGTTATCTATATATGGCGTTGATAAAAAATCGATTGTTTTAGGAAAAACAGATTTTGATTTTTTACCTGATCATTTTGCAAAGTCTATTACCAAAGATGATTTTTATGTTCTAGAAAAAGGAAAAGCAATAATTGATAAAATTGAAATGGTTCCTTTTATAGATTTTAAAACTTATTGGTTAAAAACATCAAAGCACCCAATTTTTGACAATAAAAATAACGTTGTTGGTTTAATTGGTATTACTTCAAAATTAAATGAATCGGGTACCTACACTTTCAAAAATAAAAACCTAATTAAGGTTTTAAAATATATGGAAGCAAATATTGATAAAAAAATATCTTTAGATCAACTTTGTGATATTGCTTTAATGTCTAAAACTTCTCTTTTGCGTCATTTTAAAGACGATTTTCAAATATCTCCAATGGCCTATTTAAAAAAAGTTCGCTTACATTTGGCTTGTAAAATGCTTAGGAACTCAAATAAGGACTTACTTTCAATAGCGTATGCTTGCGGTTACTACGATCAAAGTCATTTTAATAAAGATTTTAAAGCTATTTTAAATGAAACACCAAAAAAATATAAGGCTAGGTTTGAAGCCATAATTAAAGATTAGTTTATATTCGTAAAAATGATAAAAAACAAAAAACCAGCAGAACAACAGCCAAATAATCCACTACACGGAGTTAAACTAGCTGAAATAGTTCAATATTTAGTTTCAACCTATGGTTGGAAAGAACTTGGAGCTATTGTTAAAATTAATAGTTTTAATAATAACCCAACTATAAAATCGAGTCTTAAATTTTTAAGAAAAACTGAGTGGGCTAGAGAAAAGGTTGAAAAACTATACTTACAAACTATAAAAAACGAATAAATGAAACGGCTATTTACTATTATAACCATTCTATTTATAAACCTTTCATTTGCTCAAAATACAGACAATAGAGGTTATAAAGTTAAAGTTGGAGATATGTCTCCAGAAATTTCACTTAACCTATTAGATGATACACCAATAACAAATCAATCTTTAAAAGGTAAAGTAACTGTATTACAATTTACAGCATCTTGGTGCAGCGTTTGTATTAAAGAAATGCCCCATTTAGAAAAACAAGTTTGGCAACGTTTTAAAAATGAAGACTTTATTTTAATTGGAGTAGACTTAAAAGAAACTCCTGAAAAAGTAGAAAAATTTATTAAAAAAACCAACATAACCTATCCTGTTGCTATTGATAAAGATGGTTCTTTATTTGATAGTTTTACAGTTAAAAATGCAGGTGTAACTAGAAATATTGTACTTAATAAAAAAGGTGAAATTATATTTTTAACTCGTTTATACAATGTTGAAGAGTTTAATAAAATGGTTGAAATTATTGATAACGAATTAAAAAAAGGATAAATCAACTAATACTGTATCTTTGCAAAAACTTGTTTAAACAATATCTATGCAATTTACAGACTTAAAGCTAAACAAACCTATTCTAAAAGCTGTTTCAGAAAAAAACTATACTGAGCCTACAGCTATTCAGAAAAAAGCGATACCATTAATTTTAGAAAAAAAAGATGTTATTGCTTCTGCGCAAACCGGAACAGGTAAAACTGCGGCTTTTGCATTACCTATTCTGCAATTGTTATTTGACAAACAAGATTCTGGTAAAAAAGGAAAAAAAATTAGAGCTTTAATTGTAAGTCCAACTAGAGAATTAGCACTTCAAATTCAAGAAAATTTTAATACTTACGGTAAATACACAAATTTAAAAAGTAGTGTTGTTTATGGAGGTACGTCTATTGAGCCTCAAATAGAAACTTTATCTAAAGGTGTTGATGTTTTAATTGCTACTCCAGGTAGGCTACTAGATTTACATAAACAAGAATGTGTTAGACTTAACCAGGTTGAAACCTTAGTTTTAGATGAAGCTGATTTAATGCTTGATATGGGCTTTATTGATGATGTTAAAAAAATCAATCGTTTATGCCCAAAAACGAAGCAAGTTTTATTGTTCTCTGCAACAATGCCAGCTAAAATTGATGAACTGGCTCTAGATGTTTTAAAAGATCCTGCTATTGTTAAAATTACAAAAGGTTCTTCCACTGCTTCTGGTGTTAATCAAAAATTATATTATGTACACAAACCTAAAAAAATTGAACTTTGTTTACACTTGTTAAGAAACACAATAAAAGGTGACATTTTAATTTTTAGACGCACAAAATTTGGAGTGGAAAAATTAGAAAAATCGCTGCAAAAAAACGGATATAAAGTAGACAGTATTCACGGAGATAAAACTCAAGCTGCAAGAGAAGATGCTTTAAATAAATTTAAAAGTAAAGAGGTAAATATATTAATTGCAACCGATGTTGCATCTCGTGGAATTGATATACAAAATTTGGATGCTGTTATTAATTTTGACATTCCAAACATTGCCGAAACTTATATACACCGAATTGGACGTACTGGTAGAGCTGGGAATACTGGAAATGCTTTCTCTTTCTGTTCTAGAGATGAAAAAGTATACATTACTGGAATTCAAAAGTTAATTAAAAAGGATATTCCTGTTGAAAAAGAACATCCTTACCCAATTGAAAAAGACAGTCCAAATATGTTTTTTAGAAAAGACAATAAAAACAAAAAAAACAGAAAATCTGCAAATTCAAAAAAGAATAAAAAACGTTGGTATTAATTACAAGCCTAATATTTTTTTCAACATTTCTTTATCAACATCTCCACCAGCAAAATCATCAAAAGCTGTTTCCGTTGCTTCAATAATATGTTTTTGAATAAATGGAGCACCTTCTTTTGCACCTTGTTCAGAACTTTTTATACAACATTCCCATTCCATAACAGCCCAAACATCGCAGCCATATTGTGTTAACTTAGAAAAAATACTAGCAAAATCTACTTGACCATCACCTAAAGAACGAAAACGTCCAGCTCTATCAATCCAATCTGCATAACCACCATAAACACCTTTTTTACCTGTAGGATTAAATTCTGCATCTTTTACGTGAAACGCTTTAATAAACTGATGATAATCATCTATATGCGCTAAATAATCCATTTGCTGTAATACATAATGACTAGGATCATACAACATATTTACACGTTTATGATTTCCAGTAGCCTCTAAAAAACGTTCAAACGAAATACCATCATGTAAATCTTCTCCAGGATGAATTTCATAACAAACATCCACTCCATTTTCATCAAAATGATTTAAAATTGGAGTCCATCTTTTTGCCAATTCTTCAAAACCCATTTCAACCAAACCTGCAGGACGTTGAGGCCAAGGATAAACAGTATGCCATAAAAATGCTCCAGAAAAAGTAGCGTGAGCTTTCAAACCTAACCTTCTACTTGCTGTACCAGCATTTTTTACTGTTTTAATAGCCCATTCTGTCCTCGCTTTTGGATTATTTCTTAATTCAGGCGGAGCAAAACCATCAAACATTGTGTCGTAAGCTGGATTTACAGCAACTAACTGCCCTTGTAAATGTGTAGAAAGCTCTGTGATTTCTAGTCCGTATGAATTTATTTTACCTTTTAAATCATCGCAATATTGTTGGCTTTCTGCCGCTTTATCTACATCAATTAAAAAAGATTCCCACGTTGGTAATTGAACTCCTTTATAGCCTAAATCTGCTGCCCATTTACACATACCATCTAAAGAATTATATGGTGCTTCACCGCCTACAAATTGAGCTAAAAATACTGCTGGTCCTTTTATTGTTTTCATGTGTTTATATTTATTGTTGTTCAATGGTCACATGCAGTTCGCAATTAATCATTCCCTTGAGTGATAAAATTATTAGCATGCTTGTTTCATCTAATTTAATTTTTTATAATTTAACCCAAGCTGAGTTGTTCTTATTGCTTTCTACTGCTCCGTAAATAAATTTCATTCCTCGCAACCCATCATAAACCGTTGGATACTGTCCTTCTAAATCTTTTTCTCCATTTATTAAAGCTAAAATATCTTTTGCAAAACCTTTATAAATAGTTGCGAAGGCTTCTAAATATCCTTCAGGGTGCCCTGCCGGAATTCGAGAAGTTTCTAATGCCATTGGATATAAACTATTTCCGTTTGGAGTATAAATTTTAACAGGTTCATCTAACCAATGTGTAATTAACTTATTAGGTTCTTCTTGATGCCATTCTATACTTCCTTTTTGACCATATACTTTAATTGCTAAGTTATTTTCTTCACCAACTGCAATTTGAGAAATAGACATTGTTCCTTTTGCTCCATTATCTAAACGAAGTAAAATATTTCCATCATCATCTAAAGTTCTTCCATCACCAAACACACCTAAATCTGCAGCCAATTCTTCAATTTTTAATCCAGTAATATATTCTACTAAATTTTCAGCGTGAGTTCCTATATCTCCCAAAGCACCACCAATTCCAGAACGTTTTGGATCGGTTCTCCAAGAAGCTTGTTTTTGTCCAGTTTTTTCTACTGAAGTTGCTAACCAACCTTGTAAATATTGCACTTGAACTTTTCTAATTCTACCAAGATCACCATTTGAAACAAGCTCTTTAGCTTGTTTTACCATTGGATGGCCTGTATAATTATGAGTTAAAGCAAAAAGTAATCCTGATTTTTCTACAATCGATTGTAATTCTTCAGCTTCTTTAAGCGTTAAAGTCATAGGTTTATCGCAAATAACATGAAAACCATTTTCCAAAGCCATTTTAGCTGGCTCAAAATGCATATGATTTGGAGTAACAATAGCCACAAAATCCATTCGTTCATTTTCTGGAAGCTCTGCTTCTTTCAGAATCATTTCTTCAAAAGTTCCGTAACAACGATCCTCTTGTAAATACAAATCCATACCAGATTTTACAGACTTTTCTGAAGAACTACTAAAAGCCCCACAAACTAATTCTATCATTCCATCAATGGAAGCTGCTTTGCGGTGAACATCACCAATAAATGAATCTCTTCCACCGCCAATCATTCCCATTTTTAATTTTCTCATATCTTTAAATTTGCTTTTTTTGAAAAACCAATGCTAAAGATATTATTTTTTAAGGAATAAACATACTAGAATTTAGCTACCACTTCCCTTTTTCTGTTGAAGTTAAAAAAGTCCAAGCAACAACACGCGTAACTTTATTTCCTTGATTCATTGGAATGGTTTTTACTTCTGTTGCTCCTAACTTTTTCAAAGATGCGTAGATACTTTGTAAGTTATCTTTGTTTGAAACCAAGGTTGTGTACCAAAAACATTGTTGTTTAAATAAAGAACTTTCATACAAAAACGTATGTACAAATGCTTTTTCACCACCTTTATACCAAAGTTCGTTGGCGTTTCCACTAAAGTTTCTTCCTTCAGAAGATGGTTGTTTTAAGCCTTTTAATTTACGTGCGTTTGCTCCCATTGCTTCATCTTTTGATTTGTAAAATGGCGGATTACACATTGCAGCAGAAAACTTGGAATTTTCATTAAAAATTCCTTTAAAAATATTGGTTTCGTCTGGTTGAAGTTTAAACTGAATAGCATCATTTAAACCATTTCTATCTATTATATTTTTGGCAATAAATATAGATTCGTTGTCTATATCAGTTCCTAAAAACTTCCAATTGTAAACTGAATTTCCTAACAATGGATACACGCAAGTTGCTCCAGTTCCAACATCAATTACATTTATATCTTCTGAAATATCAGAATCTTTTAACAAATCGGCTAAATGATGAATATAATCTACTCTACCAGGAATTGGCGGACATAAATTTTCATCAGGAAAATCCCATTCTTTAATTCTGTAATGTTTTTGCAACAAAGCAGTATTTAAACATTTTACAGCTTTAGAATTTGAAAAATCTATAGTTTCTGTTCCATATTTATTTGTAAACACAAATTCTTTTAATGCTGTATTCACTTCACACAATTCTTCTAAATTATAACCATTTTTATGTAGGTTGTTTTTATGAAGCTTACTTTCACTTTTCTTTTTGGTTCCCATTGTTTTATATCTGTTTGCAAAAGTACTACAATTAAATTTTAACATTACTTTACACTTACAAAAAGAATGAACGTTCATTTTGTAAATTATTTTTTATACATTTGCATCAGAAATTTATTAAAAATAGAAAATGGCAATACGACAAAAATGTCCGGAGAAAAGAAAATCTTTATTAAACGCTACATTAAATTTAGTGAATAATAATGGATTTCATGATGCGCCTATGAGTAAAATTGCCAAAACAGCAAATGTTTCTCCTGCAACTATTTACATTTACTTTAAAAACAAACAAGATCTTGTAGACCAACTGTATTTAGAGGTTAAAAAACATTTTAGCGAGTATGCTTTTAAAAACTATAATGAGGATTTAGGTATTGAAGATGGTTTTAAATTAATTTGGCACAACATTGCTCAATTTAAATTAGAACAAGTTGAAGAGGCTAATTTTTTATCTGCCTGTGATAATACGCCAATTATAAATGATGAAATTAGAAAGTTAGGTGTAGAATTATTAAATCCGTTAAAACTTCTTTGGGAAAAAGGCATAAAAGATAATATTTTAAAAAACCTTTCTCCTTTTACAATGTATGCCTTTACCATTTACCCATTGGCTTTTTTATTACAATGTCATCAAAAAAAACAATGCGAACTCAATTCAGAAAAAATGGACAGGGCGTATAAAGCCGCTTGGGACAGTATTAAACTTTAATAATGAAAAAAACAGCAATTATACTTGGTGCATCTGGATTAACTGGCTCAATAGTTTTAGAAAAATTATTGAATGATGAACGTTATGAAACTATAAAATTATTTTCAAGAAGTACCATAGAAAACTTACCTTCAAAAGTAATTCAGTTTACTGGAAATTTATTGGAATTAAAAAGCTTCAAACCAGATTTTACTGCTGATGAAGTATATTGTTGTATAGGAACAACTGCAAAAAAAACTCCAGATAAAACTGTTTATAAAGCCATTGATTATGGAATTCCTGTTGCTGCTGCAAAACTTTCAAAAGAAAACAATATTGAAACTTACTGTGTAGTTTCTGCCATTGGAGCAAATGCAAACAGCAGCATTTTTTATAACAAAATTAAAGGCGAAATGGAACGTGATGTGCTTTCAGAAAAAATTGAAAACACCTACATTTTACAACCTTCAATAATTGAAGGAAAAAGAAAAGAACAACGTTTAGGAGAGAAAATAGGTTTGGTAATTTTAATAATACTTCAACCTTTATTCTTCGGAAAATTAAAAAAATATAGCATTACCGAAGCTGAACATATTGCACAAGCTATGATAAACTTGGCAAATTCAACTTCTAAAACACAAATTATTACTTCAGAAAAAATAAAACAAATAGCAATAAATAAAAACTAAAAAAATGGAATTATTAGATAAATTAAATTGGAGATACGCTGCAAAGGCAATGAATGGAGAAAAAGTATCTCAAGAAAAAATTGACAATATTATTGAAGCTGCTCGTTTGGCTCCAACGTCAAGCGGTTTACAACCTTTTGAAATATTAGTAGTAACAAATCAAGAAATTAAAGAGCAAATTAGACCTGTTTCTTGGAACCAATCTATGATTACAGATTGTTCTCACTTATTGGTTTTTGCTGCTTGGGACACTTATACTGAAGACCGAATTAACACAGCATTTGATTTGGTAAATGAAGTACGTGGATTTGAAAATGAAGGTTGGGAAGCTTACCGTCAGAAATTATTAAGTTTTTACCCAAAACAAGATGCAGAAATAAACTTTAATCACGCTGCTAAACAAGCTTACATTGCTTTTAGCGCATCAATTATTGCTGCTGCTTATGAAGGTGTAGACACAACACCAATTGAAGGTTTTGAACCTGAAGCAGTAGACAAAATTTTAGGCTTACGCGAAAAAGGATTACGTAGTTGCGTTATGTTACCTGTTGGCTACAGAGACACAGAAAATGATTGGTTGGTTAACTTGAAAAAAGTTAGAAAATCTACTAAAGATTTAGTAACAGTTATTGAATAACTCAACAGCTAGATTATGTCATTCTGAACGACAGTGAAGAATCTTATCTAGTTCTAAATATATCTTGTAATAACACTTCGATTCTGCTTAGTTATCAACTAATAGTTGAGTCGAAACAACAAATAAAAAAATTATGAATAATTTTGATTTTCAAAATCCGACAAAAATTATCTTTGGAAAAGATGAAATTGCAAAAATTTCAAATGAAATTCCTGAAGGAGCAAAAGTACTCGTACTTTTTGGTGGTGGAAGTATAAAAAAGAACGGAGTTTACGAGCAAGTTTCTAATGCACTTTCAAATTTTGAAGTGATTGAATTTGGTGGAATTCCTGCAAATCCAGAATACGAAGTCCTATTAGAAGCTTTAGATATTATTAAAGCTGAAAATATTACTTTTTTATTAGCAGTTGGTGGTGGATCGGTAATTGATGGAACTAAATTTTTAGCTGCAGCAGCAAATTATAAAGGTGATAACCCTTGGGATATTTTAGCAAATAATATTAGAACTGAAGAAGGAAAAGGAATGCCTTTTGGTACTGTTTTAACTTTACCAGCAACAGGTTCTGAAATGAATTCTGGCGCTGTAGTTTCTAGAGCAGAAACAAAAGAAAAACGAGTATTAGGCGGACCAGGATTGTTTCCAAAGTTTTCAATTTTAGATCCACAAGTTGTAAAATCTATTCCAAAACGTCAAATTGCAAATGGTTTAGCCGATGCATTTACACACGTTTTAGAACAGTATATGACCTACTCTGTTGATGCAAAATTACAAGATAGATTTGCTGAAGGAATTATTCAAACATTGGTTGAAATTGCACCAACAATGCTAAAAGATGAATTTGATTACAAGGCTTCTGCAAACTTTATGTGGAGTTGTACAATGGCATTAAATGGATTGATTCAAAAAGGAGTTCCAAGTGATTGGGCAATTCATATGATTGGCCACGAATTAACCGCTTTATACGGAATTGACCACGCGAGAACATTGGCAATTATTACTGAAAGTCATTACACGGTAAACTTTGATGATAAAAAAGAAAAACTAGCGCAATATGCTGAACGTGTTTGGAATGTTAGTGAAGGAACTTTAGACGAAAAAGCAAAGGCAGGAATTGAAAAAACTACTGCGTTTTATCAATCTTTAGGAATAGACACTAAATTATCGGATTATACTGAAAACTTTGAAGGAACGGCTAAAGAAATAGCAAAACGTTTTACAGAAAGAGGCTGGAAAGGAATTGGTGAAAAAGGAAAAGTAACTCCTGAAATGGTGGAGAAAATTGTGGAAATGAGTTACTAAAAAATAGATGTCATTCTGAATGAAATGAAGAATCTATAGATTTTTCACTTCACTACGTTTTGTTCAAAATGACAAGATTGAAAACAAAAAAGCCGAAGAAAAATCTTCGGCTTTTTATCAATAGATTACTTAGATTATTAAGCAAGCTCTAAAACTGTTCTACCTTTCAATTGTCCTTTCAACATTAAGTTTAGTTTTTCGCTTAATTCATTCATAGTGATTATTGCAGGGTTATTTTGTAAATAATTTAATTTCCATTCTTTTGCAAATTTACTCCAAACTTGCTCTCTGTAGTTCATTGGGTAGTTTTGAGAATCAATTCCTATTAATGAAACTCCTCTTAAAATAAATGGGAAAACTGTTAACTCTAATTTTATGGAAGCTGCATTTCCACAAGCTGTAACCACACCTAACGGGTTTACAGATTTAATTATATTCTCTAAAATTACACCACCTACAGTGTCAATAGCACCAGCAAATTCTGGTTTTAATAATGGTCTATTTTTAAGTTCTTCAAAATCTTTTCTTAAAATTACTTCTGTAGCTCCTAAATCTAATAAATATTGCTTTTCAGTTTCTTTTCCTGTAATTGCAGCAACTTTATAACCAAGTTTATTCAAAATCATAATACTTAATGAACCAACTCCACCAGTTGCTCCAGAAACCACAATAGTTCCATCTTCTGGCTTTACTGTTTCTACCAATCTTAAAACCGACATACCAGCAGTTAAACCTGCTGTACCAATAATCATAGCTTCTTTTTTTGAAAGGTTTTCAGGTAATTTTACCACCCAATTTGCAGGAACTTTTACATACTCTGCAAAACCACCATTGGTGTTCATACCTAAATCGTAACTAGTAACTAACACCTCTTCTCCAACTTTAAATTTGTCAGATTTTGATTCAGAAATTACACCTGCAGCATCAATTCCTGGCGTGTGAGGGAAATTTCTTGTTACTCCTTTATTTCCTGCAAACGAAAGTGCGTCTTTAAAATTTAACGAACTATAACTAACCTTAATCAAAACTTCGTTTTCTTCTAATTCTTGAAAAGGCATATCTTGTATTGAAGAAACAAATTTTCCTTCAACCTCTTCTACCCTAAATGCTTTAAATGTTTCCATAAAATTCAATATTTATATTACTGTGTTTTACTATTTTTGTACAAATTTCGACCATTAAATTATTGTAAACAAGAGCTTACAATTTATGCACTAACGAACATTTTGTGCTGTTTTGTGTATTTCCTAAGTTTAAACACCGAAAAAAAATGAAAAAAAGTTATTGCCCAATAGATACTTTTATTAATGTGATTAAAGGCAAGCGAAAAAGCACTATTATTTTACATTTATCGCAAGGAAATAAACGTTACAACGAATTGGTAAAATTACTACCAGATATTAGCGAACGAATGGTTACCAAACAGCTGAAAGAATTAGAAGAAGATAAACTAATAAACCGAGAAGTATTTCCTGAAGTTCCACCAAAGGTTGAATATAGTTTAACAGAGTTAGGTCGTGAAATTCACCCTTATTTAAAAGGAATGTTTAGAGGTGGAATTTTATTTGAAAAAATGATTGATGCTGAAAAAATTTAACCTTTTTTGTCTTTCTGAACATAGCGAAGAATCTCACACAACAAATTAGGTTCTTCATTCCGTTTTACTTCATTCAGAATGACAATACTAACTTTGATTGTCATTCCTGCGTAGGCAGGAATCTACTAATTCAACCTTAAAAAGCAAATAGGAAAACCTAACGATTTGTCTTCTTTAAAAACTTTAAACCCAAATTTCTGATACAATTTTACATTCTTTTTTGAAGCCGCATCTACAATTACTGGTAATTTATTTTTCTTATGGTAGTTTTTAACTTCTAGCATTAAACGAGCTGCAGTTCCATTTCCCTTGCATTCATTTGTAACACCCATAATTAAAGGAATTATATATTTACCTTTTGGATAATTATGTTTTACTTTTTGCTGGCGTTTTAAAACCTTAAAAACACGATTAAATCCAATGCATTTATTCGCTAATTTAAAATCTAAACATATGGTTTTTAACGTTGTTTTTTCGGTGTATGGAAAAGATAAAAGTATACACGCCTGATCGTTATTTGAAATATAAATTTCACCAAAATTAAAGGCTTTTTCAAAAAGGTATTCCATTAAAATTTTCATTCGCTCAACTCTTTTTTCATCTTGTTTTACAACAAGATTAATTGAGTTTTCACCTTTTAATGGTAAAAATGCCGAAACTAATATTTCAGCTACTAAATTTTTATCGGTGTAGTTGGCTATTCTCAAATTAGATTTTTTAAATTAAGAATAACAGTTATTTATTTGGAGCTTTTACCTGCTACTACAATTACAAACTCACCTTTTGGTGCCTTTTTTGTAAAGTGAGCTGTTACCTCTGTAACGGTTCCTCTAACTGTTTCTTCGTATAGTTTTGTAAGCTCTCGCGAAACAGAAATTTGACGGTTTTCACCAAAATATTCAGTAAAACTTTTTAAGGTTTTTAATAGTTTATGAGGCGATTCATAAAAAATCATTGTTCTGGTTTCTTCAGCTAAAAATAAAAATCGTGTTTGTCGTCCTTTTTTTACTGGTAAAAAACCTTCAAACACAAATTTATCATTTGGCAAACCACTATTTACCAACGCAGGCACAAAAGCCGTTGCACCAGGTAAACATTCAATTTCAATATTACTTTCTAAACAAGCTCTACTAAGCAAAAATCCAGGATCGGAAATTGCAGGTGTACCAGCATCTGATATTAATGCTACAGATTCTCCGCTTTTAATACGTTGTACTATGTTAGCTACCGTTTTATGCTCATTGTGCATATGGTGGCTATGCATATGTGTAGAAATTTCAAAATGTTTTAATAATTTTCCACTAGTACGCGTGTCTTCGGCCAAAATTAAATCTACGTCTTTTAAAACCTTTATGGCTCTAAAAGTCATATCATCTAAATTTCCAATAGGTGTTGGCACTAAATAAAGTTTTGCTTCCAAATTATTTTACTTTTAAAAACTTCTAATTAACTATTCTCTGTAGATTTTTTTACAGGCTCAATATCTATTAAATGGCATTTATCACAAAAATTTGGAGTTTCATTTTTAAACCAAAGTTTTCTCCAATCAATCATAGATTTATTGTTAAGAATGCTCATAATGTTTTTATTAAATACATTTCCAAAATTTAACTCTTTAGGAAATGGTTTTGCACAACAAGGTGGCACATACCCATCCCAAGAAACATAAAAATGAGACCAAGGAAAAATACATTTTTTAAAACCATTATCTGTTTTAAAATTCCTGTTTGTTACATAAACACTCGGTTTATTTTTAATTTTATCTTCTAAAAGCCCAAGTGCTTCTAAAAACTCTTTAGATTTATAAAATTGATAATAGGATCTATCTATATTAGTTACTGACGCTAAGTTGAACAAGGTAAAATCTAAAAAGTCAATACCTACTTCATCTGCATAATCAACTAAATTCGGCATTTGAAAATAGTTTTCTTTAGTAACAACCATATTCAACATTAATGTTGTGTTAGAACCTTTACACAACTCTTTTAGTTTTCTTAAATTTTCATCTAATTTAGAAAAAGTGGCATTCAATCTAATTTTCTCATACACTTCATTTAAACCATCAATAGATATTTGAACAGTATCTATTTTGTTAATAATTTTTGAAGCTCTTTTTATAAATGAAGGTAAAACTGCATTGGTTGAAACCGAAATAATTATTCCTTTATTTTTTCTTTTAATATAATCTACAACTTCTTCAATTTCGTTATACATAAAGGTTTCACCCATTCCTGTTAATCCAATAGAATCTAAATAAGGCCAAAGTTGATCTATTATTTTTTTTGCTTGGTTAATATCCATTAACCCAGTATTCATTTGTTTACCGTAGGTGTATTCTCTAGGACAAGTTGTACATGCTAAATTACAAAGGTTAGTAAGTTCCAACATTATTGTTGAAGGATATGCTACTTTATGAGATTTTGTTATTTTAAAATAAAAATGCTTTACTTTATTTATTAAATACAATACTAGATATTTATTTCTAGGTAAATATTTAATTCTTCTTAAAGCCTTTTTTAACCTTCTTTTATTCATTTTAATTTAAAACTCTATTCGTATTAGCTATAACAAAATCTAATTATAACTCGTTTAAAATTCGTTTAATCTTTATACATTTTATCAATTAGCTCTTTGTATTTTTTCTGAATTACTTTACGTTTTAACTTAAGCGTAGCTGTAATTTCACCAGCTTCAATACTAAACTCTTTTGGTAATAACGTAAACTTTTTAATTTTTTCGAACTTAGAAAACTCTTGTTGTAGCTCTTCAAAACGTTTTTCAAACATATCCTTAATTTGGTTATGATTAATTAATTCTTCAACATCTTTAAAGCTTATACTGTGCTCGTCAGCATATTTTTTAATATTTTCAAAACTAGGAACCGCTAGGGCTGTTACATACTTTTGCTGATCTCCAATTACTGCAATTTGCTCGATAAATGAATCACTTACCAATGCCATTTCTAGTTTTTGAGGTGCAATATATTTACCTCCAGAAGTTTTCATTAAATCTTTAATTCTATCGGTAATTTCAAGGTTTCCTTCAGCATCTAATCTACCTGCATCTCCTGTTTTAAACCAGCCATCATTAGTAAATACTTCGGCAGTTGCTTCTGGTTTTTTATAATAACCTTGCATTACTCCAGGTCCTTTAACTAAAACCTCATTATTTTCTCCAATTTTAATTTGGGTTCCGTGAATTGCTTTACCTGCTGAATTAAACTCGTAATGTTTATAACCAAACAATGAAACTGTTGCAGTAGTTTCGGTTAAACCGTAACCACACTTTATATTTAAACCAAAAGAATAGAAAAACGATACCATATCTGCTGCTAATGGAGCTCCTCCACAAGGCATAAATTTAATTCGACCTCCAAAAACTTCTCTAAGTTTGCTCAACACCAATTTGTCGGCAATTTTAAATTTCATTTTTAATCCTAATGGAACTTTTTTATCAAGTCGTCTATGGTTATTATGATATTTATTTCCAATACCTAAAGCCCAACTAGCCATTTTCATTTTAGTTGGTGAGGCTTCTTTTCTTTTTTCTTGAATTGCTGAAAATATTTTTTCGAAAATACGAGGTACCGTACACATTACTGTTGGTTTTACCTCTTTTAAAACATCTGCTATTTTTTTAGGGTCTTGGTTAAAATAAACCTCCATACCTACGTGTAAACAGAAAAACACCCAGCTACGTTCGTAAATATGACTTAACGGTAAAAAACTAAGAGATGAATCTGTTTCGTCTACATCTAATTCAAAATCGTGTGCTTTTAGCGAAGTTGCAAAATTGTTATGATCTAACATAACTCCTTTTGGCTCTCCAGTAGTTCCTGAAGTATAAATAATACTCGCTAAATCGTTTTTAGAAAGCTCATATTCTCTTTTTTGACGTTCAATTTCAACTGTTTCTGCAAAATCTTGTTGCATAAAATGGTTAAAATAAACTGCATTAGAATGGTTTCTTAAATCTACCGTTGGTGTTAGTGCTACAATTAATTTTAAAAATTGATTTGTTTCACAAATTTCTTCAACCTTATCGAATTCTTCTTGATCGCCAACAAAAATTACGCTTACCTCGGCATCATTAACAATATACTCGGTTTCTTTTTTAGAATTGGTAGCATAAACAGGTACAGTTACTGCTCTAATACTCATTATTGCTAAATCTGCAATAATCCATTCGGGCATATTTTGTGCAAAAATAGCAATGTTATCTTGCTCTTTAATTCCAAAATTTAGTAATGCTTTTGATACTTTTTTAATTTGATCTCCAAAACTATTCCAAGAGATTCCAACCCATTTATTTGTTGAAGTATCTTTGTAATGAATGGCACTTTTATCTTGAATTCTTGAGACGTTATTCTTAATTTCAAGACCTATATGTTTGTAACTCATGAGCGGTTAAGTTTCTAAATTGCAATATACAAATTACCTAATTCAAAGCTCACAAAACTACTACTATTTAATTGTTGTTGCTAATTTGATTGTTACACTTTGCAATATTTAACTTTATTTTACAACAAAAACGCAGTTATAAGTCTTTTTGCGTTAAGGATTGAGCTTTTGTTTAAGCTCTTTTTTTGATTTTTGGAGCAAAAAAAAGCGAGTAGCGAAAGCCTGACATTTGCCAAAGCAAATGGAACGCCCAAAAAATTATGCATAACATAAAATACTATTGTTTAATTACCTAAATTTGCACTTTCTTAAAAATTTAGAAAATGTATAGAACACATTCAAACGGAGAATTACGATTAACAAATGTTGGCCAAGAAGTTACGTTGGCAGGTTGGGTGCAAAAAACGCGCGATAAAGGATTTATGATTTGGGTTGATTTACGTGACCGATACGGTATTACGCAACTTATTTTTGATGAAGAACGTACTCCAAAAGATATAGTAGAAAAAGCAAAAACTTTAGGTAGAGAGTTTGTTATACAAGTAAAAGGTGAAGTAATTGAGCGTGTTTCTAAAAATGATAACATTGCTACTGGTGAGGTTGAAATTTTAGTGAAAGAACTAGCTATTTTAAACGAATCTTTAACACCTCCTTTTACTATTGAAGACGAAACTGATGGTGGTGATGAATTACGTATGAAATATCGTTATTTGGATATTAGAAGAAACCCAGTGAAGGAAAGTTTAATTTTCCGTCATAAAGTTGCTATTGAAGTTAGAAAATATCTATCTGACAAAGAGTTTATTGAAGTTGAAACTCCGGTTTTAATTAAATCTACGCCTGAAGGTGCTCGTGATTTTGTTGTGCCAAGTAGAATGAACGAAGGTCAATTTTATGCTTTACCACAATCGCCTCAAACATTTAAACAATTGTTAATGGTTGGTGGAATGGATAAGTATTTTCAGATTGTAAAATGCTTTAGAGATGAAGATTTACGTGCCGACAGACAACCAGAATTTACACAAATTGACTGTGAAATGGCGTTTGTTGAGCAAGAAGATATTTTAAATACGTTTGAAGGTTTAACACGTCACTTACTAAAAGAAGTTAACGGTGTTGAAATTGCAGATTTTCCACGTATGACATACGATGTTGCAATGAAAAAATACGGAAACGACAAGCCAGATATTAGATTTGGAATGGAGTTTGGCGAATTAAACGAAGTTGCACAACATAAAGAATTTGGTGTTTTTAACAATGCTGAATTAGTTGTTGGTATTGCTGTTCCTGGTGGAGCTAGTTATACGCGTAAAGAAATTGACAAGTTAATTGATTGGGTAAAGCGTCCGCAAGTTGGTGCTTTAGGTATGGTATATGTAAAATGTAATGAAGATGGTAGTTTTAAATCGTCTGTAGATAAATTTTACGATCAAGAAGATTTAGCTAAATGGGCTGAAACTACTGGAGCTAAACCTGGAGATTTAATTTGTGTTTTAAGTGGTGTTGCTGATAAAGTAAGAGCGCAGTTAAGTGCTTTACGTATGGAATTAGCAGAACGTTTAGGTTTACGCGACCCTAAAGTATTTGCTCCGTTATGGGTAGTTGATTTTCCATTATTAGAATGGGATGAAGATACTGAGCGTTACCACGCAATGCACCATCCGTTTACATCGCCAAAACCAGAAGATATGGCTATGTTAGATACAGACCCTGGAAAAGTAAGAGCTAATGCTTACGATTTAGTTTTAAATGGAAACGAAATTGGTGGTGGATCTATTAGAATTCACGATAAAGAAACACAAGCCTTAATGTTTGATCATTTAGGATTTACGCCTGAAGAAGCTAAAGAACAATTTGGTTTTTTAATGAATGCTTTTGAATACGGTGCGCCTCCACACGGTGGTTTAGCTTTTGGATTAGATAGACTTGTTGCTATTTTAGGTGGACAAGAAACTATTAGAGATTTTATTGCATTCCCAAAAAACAACAGTGGACGAGACGTTATGATTGACGCCCCATCAAACATTGATGATGAACAACTTAAAGAACTAAACTTAAAATTAAGTTTATAACAACAAAAATTAAAAACCTCGCAAACTGCGAGGTTTTTTTATCTCAAAATTTAAAATTTATTGAAAAAGTGGAAACTAACAAAATTCACAAAAAGCTAAACGAGTTAGCCTCTACGGCTATTTCTGGAAACGACATTAGTTCGTCTGTATTATACGTATCTGCATTAGCCATTGCTTTTGCAGGCCAATACGCTTGGATTACTTTACTAATAGTATCATTAGTATTATTTTTATTTAGGAAAATTTATGGCGAAGTTGTAGGTGCTTTACCATTAAACGGTGGTGCATACAATGCATTATTAAATACAACTAGTAAAGGAATGGCATCTTTTGCCGCTACACTTACACTACTATCGTATATGGCAACAGCAGTAATTTCAGCAAATGAAGCAATTCATTATTTACATCATTTAATACCTGCCATGCCAATTATAATTTCAACTATAGTTTTGTTGGCATTTTTTGCCGTATTAACTATTGGTGGTATTACAGAATCTTCTAAAGTTGCCATTGGAATATTTATTTTTCACTTATCATCATTATTTATTTTAGCTAGTTTCATTTTCTATTTCTTATTACAAAACGGTAGTTCAATGTTTATTGAAAACTGGAATGCTCCGGTTACAAATGGAAGTATTAGCAACGCTATATTTTTAGGTTTTGCAGCTTCAATGCTAGGAGTTTCTGGTTTTGAGAGTTCGGCAAACTTTGTTGAAGAACAACAAAAAGGTGTTTTTCCAAAAACCCTGAGAAATATGTGGGCAATTGTAAGTATAATAAATCCATTAATGGCTGTTTTAGCATTGGCTTTATTTGCAATTCCAGTATTACAAAGCAGCGAATTTCAAAACACCTTACTTATTGAAATGGGGCATTATGTTGGTGGAAAATGGGTTGCTACTTTAATTGCTGTTGATGCATTTTTAGTATTAAGTGGAGCCGTTTTAACAAGTTTTGTGGGTGTATCTGGTTTATTAGAACGAATGACTTTAGATAGAATTATGCCTCAATTTTTCTTGAAGAAAAGTTCTAGAGGAAGCTCATACAGAATTATTTTAATGTTTTTCTTTTTATCGGTTTCAGTACTTCTAATAACCAATGGAGATGTAAAATTATTAGCTGGTGTTTACACCATTTCATTTTTATCTGTAATGGCATTATTTGGAATTGGTAATATTTTGTTGAAGGTAAAACGAAAATCGTTACCAAGACCAGAAGTTGCTTCTTGGTTATCAATTTTTATTGCAATATCAGCTGTAGTTATTGCACTAATTGGAAACATTACTATGAAAACTGAAGGCGACGCTCCAAGTAATTTAGTAGTGTTTTTAGATTATTTTATACCTTCAATTATATTTGTTGCATTTATGCTAAACAGAACTTTAATACTTAAGTTTTTACTAAATGCAATGCACACCATATTTGATCCTGTAAGAAGTTTGGTTTTAAAAATGGATAAAAAAATAATAAAAACTATAGACAAAATTAACTCTCAAGAATTTGTGTTTTTTACTAAAGGAGATAATATTGCTACCTTAAATAAAGTTATGCTATACATTATAAAAAATGAGCATACCAAAAAAATTAAAATTGTTTTAGCACATGGTAAAGATGAAGTAATACCTCCAAATTTACCTATGGAAATTGAGTTTCTAGGTAAAGAATACCCTGAAATAACAATTGAATTTTTAATAATTGAAGGTCAATTCAGCCCTAAATTAATTAAAGAGCTTTCTAAGAAATGGAAAATACCAATTAACTTTATGTTTATTGGGTCTCCAAGCGATAAATTTCCATACAAGATTGAAGAACTAGGAGGAGTTAGATTAATTATATAAAAAAAGGAGCCTACTAAATTTAGTAGGCTCCTTTTTTATTATTCTTTAAAATTGAATTAATGTTCTACCTGTTCAATTACATTTTTAAAATTTAGTTTTTGTTTAGGTAAAAAACCTTTTAAAATAAGTGCAATTCCAAAAATCATAAGTAACACTCCCATTCCTCTTTTTATTTTATAAATAACTGCTGGTGTTAGTTTCTTTTTTAATTGCTTAGCCAACACAATTTTTCCTATATCTGTTATAAAATAGCTAACTAATATTACTGTAAAAAAGTTGAATATTTTGTTAGAGTCCATTTCTAAATTAGGACCAATAACCACAATCATTCCTAACCAAAAAGCTAAAACACCAACATTAATAAAGTTTAATAAAAAACCTTTTATACCAAGCCTTAAATAATTCACTTTTTCGGGTAACACTAAAGTTTCGTCTTGTACAACTCGCTTTTGACTTTTATCTAAATAGGTAATAATACCATAAATTAATAAAATTAACCCTCCAATATAAAACATTCTAGGATCGTCTTTTATTCGTTCTAACAAACTTTTACTTCCGTAATAAGCCATTAAAATAAATACAACATCGCCTAATATTACGCCAAAATCGAATGCAATTGCTGCCCTTGCTCCTTTAATTATACTGGTTTGAATAAGCATAAAAAAAACAGGGCCTATCATAAAGGCCAAGAAAAATCCAATTAAAACTGCTTCTTTTAGCTCGCTAAAATCCATTATCTAAATTTAAAGGTGTGAAATTACTACAATTTCTTAAACATCATCAAAATCGACCGTTATTTTCTTGGTAACAGGATGCGCTTGGCATGTTAAAATAAGTCCTTCTTCAATTTCTTCATTAGATAAAATAGAATTTTTATCCATTACTGCTTTTCCTTCGGTAACTTTAGCTAAGCAACTACTACATATTCCGCCTTGGCAAGAATATGGAGCATCTAAACCTTCTTCTAAAGCTGCCGTTAAAACAGTTGTTTTAGAATTCATTGTAAATGTTTCTTCTTCCTCATCTACAATAACAGTAATATCGCATTCGCCTTCGTAAACTCCTTCGGTTTCGTTAGTATCTGCTGAAGCTGTAAATAACTCAAATTTTATATTTTCTTCATTTAAACCATAATTAATTAAAGTTTCTTTTGAAGTCTTAATCATTTCTTCTGGTCCGCAAATAAAAGCTTCATCGAACCTATTTTTTAGAATAGCTTTTAAATTTTCAGCGTTTATTCTTCCAGCTAAAGCATTCTCTTTTTCTTCTCTACTTAGCACATATTGCACATTAAAAGTTGAAGAAAATTCATTTTTTAAAGCATCAATTTCGTCTTTAAATATAGTTTCTGCTTCAGTTTTGTTTCCGTATAACAGTGTAAAAGTGCTATTTGGCTCTTCGTTTAAAACCTCTTTAATCATTGACATAATTGGTGTAATTCCACTTCCTGCTGCAATTCCTAAATAGTTTTTCGAATTGTTTGAAGACGTTTCCAACACAAATTTTCCTTCTGGTTTTGAAACTTCTAAAACATCGCCTTCTTTTAAAATTGTTGTTGCAAAAACAGAAAAAGTCCCGTTATCAACGGCTTTTACTGCAACTTTAAATTCTTCTGAATTTGGTTTAGAACATAATGAATAAGCTCTTCTAATTTCTTTACCTGCTAATTCTTTTTTTATGGTAATGTATTGGCCTGCTTTGTACTGAAATGCTGCTTTTAAATCTTCAGGAATTTCAAAAGCTATAGAAACAGCATTAGGTGTTTCTTTTATAATTTTTTGAATTTTTAATTCGTAGAAATTTGACATTTTTTAGTTTTTATGAGTACAAATGTATTGAAACAAAACTCTTTTTATAAAAAAAATAATACCTAATTTATTTATGCATAAGAAAATTATGTATATATTTGAAGCAGAAAACTACAATTATGGGCAATCAAAAATTATACAAAGGTTCTTTACAAACTATCATTTTAAAATTATTAGAAGAAAATGATAAAATGTATGGTTATGAAATCACTCAAAAAGTAAAAGAATTAACCAAAGGTGAATTAAAAATTACCGAAGGAGCATTGTATCCTGCGCTTCATAAATTAGAGGCCGAAGGTTTGTTAGATGTTGAAGTTGCCAATGTTGGAAATAGATTACGCAAATACTATAAACTTACTGAAACTGGCACTAAAGAAACCGTAAACCGTTTGGCTGAACTAGAAGAATTTATTGCCACCATGCAAACTATTGTAAACCCTAAACTTGCTTAAATGCCATGAAACTGAATGAAAAACAATTGCAAAAAGTAAAAGATTATTTAAAAAACAAAGATGTTGAATATATAGATTTACATTTTGAAGTTTTAGACCATATTGCTTCGGATATTGAAACCAAAATGGAAACATCTAAACTAGATTTTGAAACTGCTTTTGAAAAAGTTAAAGAGAAGTGGAATAAAAATTTTACATATAAATGGAGTTTTTGGCTTGGACTCACAAATGGAGGTAGCAAGTTGTTTATAGACCATTGTTTAAGAATTTATAAACCAATTTTAATTAAAATTTTATTAATCAACATTCTTTTTTCACTAGCAATTTATTCTATAAATGAATTGGGTTATTTTAATTTTTCTAAATACAACTCTATCATAAATCATTTCTATACTGCTTTTGCTTTATTTTTTATTGGACTTTGTACCTTATGGTATTTTAAAATTAAAAACTCAAAGATAAAAACATCTTATAGGTATTTATTTAACAAACAAGTTTATACAAATATTTATACAGCAGGTTATATTTTAATTAACTCTCTTATCCCTCCAAAAGATTTCAACATATATCAAGTAATATTCTTCTCAATTGCTTTAACAATTTTAATAACTGGGTTTGAATTGTATAAAAAACACTTCAAAGTTGTTTCAAAACATAAAAAATATCAATTGCTGTGAAACTCTCCAAAGAACAAATAACATATATAGACGATTACTTAAAACATCACAAAATAAAATACTGGGATGTTCGAATAGAATTACTCGACCATATTGTTACCAAGGTCGAAGATTTAATGCATGAGGGAAAAAACTTTGATAAAGCTTTAGAAGAAGTTCATTTAAGTTTTGGAAACAGTTTAAAACGCTTTTGGAACTCGGGTATTGAATATGGGGTAATGGAAAACGGAATTGGATATGAGAATTTGATGGATTCTAAAAGACGAGAAACTAATAGGAAATATAGAGTCCTTTTATGGAAAGATATAAAAGCTTTTTTTGTAGAGCCAACAAACTTTTTAGTCATTCTTATTATGTTCTTTATCTGTTTCAAAGTAATTTTTTATGCCGACACCAAATTTATTAAATACGCAATGGCTGCTTTTGTCTTTATTCCTGCTTTGGCGGTATATATTTATCCAATTAAAATGTGGTTTCAAAAGAAAAGAGAAAAGACTTTAAATTTAGAATATGCACTTTTTTATGCAGGATTTACCCTGACACTTTTAAATTTATTTTTTCAATTATTTAGCCCAAAAGGCGCATTCCATTTATTAAATGAAATTCAGTTTAAGTGGGTATTAGTAATTTGTACTCCTTTATTTGCGGGTTTCAATTATTGCGGGTTTAAAATGTATAAAAGAACATTTGATTATTACAATAATTTGTATGAAAAACTTCAACAGCTATGAAACTAACTTCACACCACATACAAGAACTCCATAAATTCACAAGAGCACATTATGTAGAACATTTTGATGTTCAAACCGAGTTAGTAGATCATTTAGCAAACGATATTGAAGCCATTTGGCAAGAAAAACCAAACTTAACTTTTGATGAAGCCAAAACAATCTCGTTCAAAAAGTTTGGAGTTTATGGGTTTATGAATATTGTAGAAAAAAGAACAAATGCACTCTATAAAAAATACTGGAGATTGGTTTGGTCAATTTTTAAATCATATTTTAAACTACCGCAAGTAATTTCAGTTTTCATACTTTTTATATTAGTATACTCTAGCTTTAGCTATAATATTTCAAATCAAAAATGGATTTATATATTCTTAGGCTTTGGAATTATTATTTTTATGATATATCACCTTTTTAGACTTCATAAAATCAAGAGAAATAGACAAAAACAATCTGGCAAAAAATGGCTTTTTGAAGAAAGTATTTTAAATGCTGGAGGAATTGGAGCCTTTAGTTATTTATTTTTCCAAATTCCTTTATCATTTGAATTTCAACTTCAATCATTTTACTCAATTTTTTTAATGTCACTTTTTCTTACTTGTTATATATTAATTATTTATTGCGTACTTACAGTTTTACCTTCAAGAATTGAAATTATTTTATCTAAAACAATATCCAGAATATAAATTAGTTTCAAAACACAACTCTTAAATTGTAACAAAACACATTAATTTTATACTTATAAACCAACAACCACAAACCAAACTCTATGACAAAGCAATTTATAAATTTAGAATGGAAACAATTTTTCCGTTCATCGTATTGGCAAAAAAGCATTGGTATAAAAATACTAATGATATTTTTTGGCCTTTATCTTTCACTCATATTTTTAAGCTTAGGAGTAGGACTTTATCCTGGATTAAAAAAATTATACCCAGATTCGGATCCTTTACTAGTTGTAAATAATTTTTTATTTTATTGGTTTATAGGCGATTTAATTTTTCGTTTTTTCTTTCAAAAACTACCCGTAATGGATGTAAAACCCTTACTAACATTACCAATTAAAAAAAATAAAATTATAAATTATGTTTTAGGTAAATCAACACTATCGTTTTTTAACTTTTTACCATTATTTGCAATTGTACCTTTTTCAGCAATATTATTATATAAGCAATACGAAGTTTCGGTAGTTTTAACTTGGGCTTCAATTTTAATAATTGCAATACTAATTATTAACTTTTTAAATTTTATAATTGAAAGTAAATCTGCAGAAACTGAGCTTAATTTTTTACCAATTCTTATAATTAGTTCTGTGCTTCTTGGTTTAGATTATTTTAATTTAGTTTCATTTTCTCAACTAACAGGTAATGCAGTTAACGCTATTACTGCTGCGCCTTATTTAATAAGTATACCAATTGCTATTTTGGTTTTAATTTATAGCTTAAATTTTAAGTCTTTAAAACAAAAATTAAGTTTAGACGAAGCTTTAAAAGTAAAAGAAACAGCTGTTAATTCTTCAAATTTAGAATGGACTAAAAAGTTTGGTTCGGCTGCGCCATTTTTACAATTAGATTTACGATTAATTTGGAGAAATAAAAGAACCAAATCTTCAGTTTGGATGTTGGTTATGGGTTTATTATACGGACTTATTTTTTATCCAAATCCTAGTCCAACTTTTTCAGGTGAATTCTTTTACATTTTTATTGGAATATTTATAACTGGAATATTTCTAATGAATTTTGGACAATTTATTCCTGCATGGGATAGCAAATATTATAAATTACTAATGAGTCAGAACATTAAGTACAAAGAGTATTTAAAATCAAAGTATGTATTAATGGCTGCAAGTTGTATTATTATGTTTGTTCTTAGTATACCTTATGTGTATTTTGGATGGAAAATTTTACTGGTTCATTTTGTTGCAATGATATATAATATAGGTGTAAACACGTATGTTTTAATGTATGCAGGCTCTTATAACAGAAAAGCTATTGAGTTGGATAAAAAAGCAGCATTTAATTACCAAGGTACAGGAGCAGTTCAATGGCTTGTAGGTATTCCACTAATGTTAGTTCCAATGCTAATTTTTGCACTTTTAAATTGGCTAGTAAGCTTTGAAGTTGCTACGGCTACAATTGCAATACTTGGAATAATAGGAATTGTTTTACATAACAAAACAATAAATCTAATTGTAAAAAAATACAAATCCGCTAAACACGAAATGATTAGTGCATTTGACCAATCTAACTAACTCTTAAACTCACACAACAATGATACAAGCATCTCAAATATCAAAAACATACGGTAAAACAACCGTTTTAAATATAGAATCATTAGAAATCCCTAAAGGTCAATCTTTTGGCTTAGTAGGAAATAATGGAGCAGGTAAAACAACATTTTTCAACTTACTTTTAGATTTAATAAATCCAACTTCAGGGCAAATAACAAACAATAAAGTTCAAGTTAATAAAAGTGAAGACTGGAAACCTTTTACAGCAGCTTTTATAGATGAGAGTTTTTTAATTGGTTATTTAACTCCAGAAGAATATTTCTACTTTATTGGAGAATTACGAGGAATGAACAAAGCAGATATTGATTCGTTTTTAAAACAATTTGAAGAAATTTTTAACGATGAAATTATAGGTAAAAAGAAATATTTAAGAGATTTATCTAAAGGAAATCAAAAAAAAGCAGGCATAGTTGCTGCACTTATTGGTAATCCTGAAGTAATTATTTTAGATGAACCTTTTGCAAATTTAGATCCAACAACTCAAATTAGATTAAAACAATTATTAAAAACTTTAACCGAAAACAATAGTGCAACTGTGTTAATTTCTAGTCACGATTTAGGGCACGTTACAGAAGTTTGCGAACGTATTGTTGTTTTAGATAAAGGTGAAGTTGTTAACGACATAAAAACTTCTGAAGAAACCTTAAAAGAATTAGAAGCCTATTTTTCAGCATAATCTAATAAAATACATAGTTTTTTGTATTTTTACATCCCTTTAACAATAAATCTAAGTATTAAGAAGTTAAAGGGATGTAAAAAATTGAAATCTTTTGAAACTATCAACTAAAATAATATTAGGTGTTTTTGCAGTTCTTTTTGCAATAAGTTGCTCTACAAAAAAAGACACTTTTATAAATAGAAGTTTTCATTCTGTTACTACTAAATACAATGTGTTATTTAATGGTCATGAAGCTTTTAGAATTGGTTTAGAACAATTAAACGAAAATTACCAAGATAATTATTGGGAACGCTTACCTATTGAACCTTTAAAGGTTGAAGAATTAGCGTTACCAGGTATGAAAAAAGACGAAGATACTTCGCCTAAAGAATTCGAAAAAGCAGAAGAAAAAGCAGTAAAAGCGGTTCAAAAACACTCTATGCTAATTGCCCGTCAAGAGCGCAACAGTCAAATAGACGATGCATATTTGTTGTTAGGTAAATCTCGTTATTATTCTAAACGTTTTGTACCAGCATTAGAAGCTTTCAATTATTCAATAAAAAATTACAGATATGCTAGTTTAATTAATGAAACTAGAATTTGGCAAGCAAAAACACATATTCGTTTACGTAACCCGGAACAAGCTATTGAAAACCTTAAATATCTTTTTAAAAACGAAGAATTAACTGACGAAATTAAAGAAGCTGCCCATACTGCAATGGCAATGGCCTATGTAAAAACCGACAGCATTCAAAGAGTTATAGAACATTTAACAAAAGCGGTAGAAACTACAAATAATAGAGAACAAACGGCTAGAAACTTATTTATTTTAGGTCAGTTATACAGAGAAAATAAAGTTATAGATACATCAAACATAGCTTTTCAAAAAATTATCGACTTTAAAAAAGCGCCTTACAAATACAAAATTCACGCACAGTTAGAAATTGCAAAAAATTCTATAGGCAATAGTGATAATATTGAAGTTATTGAAGCACTTCAAAAATTAGCTAAAAACAGAGATAATAAACCTTATTTAGATGAAATTTATTATCAATTAGGTGAACTAACAAAAACTAATGATGTTGATACCTCTTTAGAGTATTATAAAAAATCTTTACTAGCTAGCAACAATAGCAATTTCCAAAAAGAACTTTCTTACGAAGCTGCTGGAAATTTATTCTTCGATAAAGCAGAATTCATAACAGCTGGAGCTTATTACGATAGTATTTTACAAATTGCAAAAGATGTAATTTCTAAAAGAGTTAGACGCCTAAAACGTAAAAGAAATAGTTTAAATGAAGTAATAAATTTCGAAAACATTGCTAAAAGTAACGACAGTATTATAAATATTGTTGAAATGAGCAAAGAAGAGCAAAAGGAATTTTTTACTACATATGTTGAAAAACTAAAAAAAGAAGAAGAAAAACAACAAGCACTTATAAATTCTGGATCTAGTATTGTTTCAAACAAATCAAATAAAAATGGTTCTGGCGGTAAATGGTATTTCTACAATCCGCAAACTGTTGGGTTTGGACAAACTGAATTTAGACGTGTTTGGGGTAATAGACCTTTAGAAGACAATTGGAGATTAAGCGATAAAACTGTTTTAAACTCAATTACTAACGGAAATGCAGAGAAACCGTTAAGCAACGAAGAAAAATTTGATGTTGAATATTATTTAAAAAACATTCCTTCAGACATTGCTAAAATAGACAGTATTAAATTAGATAGAAATAATGCCTATTATAATTTAGGAGTTATTTATAAAGAACAATTTAAAGAGCCTGAATTAGCTATTTCTAAACTAGAGAGCTTATTAAACTTTAAACCTGATGCCAATTTAGAACTGCCTGCAAAATATCATTTATTTAAAATTTATGACGCACTAAAAAGCGACAAAGCCAACACTCTAAAAAAAGACATAACAACCAATTTCACTTCTTCTAAATATGCTCAAATAATTTTAAACCCTAACAAGGTTTTAAAAAATGAAGAAGACGAAAACACACCAGAAAAATATTACGCTGAAGTATTTTACCAATATAAAGATGATAAGTTTGATGATGTTATTAAAAAATCAACAGAAGCTCTTGTAAAATATGAAGGAGAACCTATTGTACCTAAATTTGAATTATTAAAAGCATATGCCATTGGTAAAAAAGATGGTTTACTTGCTTTTAAAGAAGCTTTAGATTTTGTAGCTATGAATTACCCTAATACTGAAGAAGGAAAAAAAGCTAAAGAAGTAATTAGTACAATTAAAACCAAAATATAAAACACCAAAAAAACTATCCCAATTATGTTTTCAGAAAAAAAAGATAAACAAGCTCAAGTTTTAGAAAGAAATATTATAGGTAAAAACACCGCAATTGTAGGAGATATAAATTCTGAAGGTGATTTTAGAATTGATGGTAAAGTAGACGGAACTATTAATACAACAGGTAGAGTTGTAATTGGAAAATCAGGCTCTGTAAGTGGTAAAGTATCTTGTAATAATGCTGAAATTGAAGGTGTATTTTCTGGAGAACTTACCGTAAATAGTTTACTTACCTTAAAATCTACAGCTAAAATATCTGGAGATATTGTAATTAGTAAACTTTCTGTAGAACCAGGAGCAGAATTCAATGCAACTTGTGCAATGAAAGGAACTGTGAAGGAATTAAAAAATGACCAAACCAAAAAAGAAAAATCAGCTTCATAAATTTGCACAACTATCTGGTATAGCTTTTCAAATGGGAATTACTATTTATTTAGGTGCCTACTTTGGAAAAAAACTCGATGCTTATTTTGAAACAACTAATAAAATATATACGCTAGTTTTAACACTTTTAGCATTAGCACTCTCTATTTATAGTGTTTTACTTCAGTTAAAAAAAATTAACGACAAGTATGAATAAAACTGTTCTTGGGTTTTCGCTTAAACTTTTATTTACGCTTATAATTACATTTTGTGTTCACATAACCATTTTAAATTATTTTAAAAACCCTTTATTCGAAAACAGAATTATATTGGCTTATAGTTTAAACTATATTTTAGCTATTGTAATTTTTATTGGTTTATTTATTCTTCAAAAAAAATATTTACACATTTTAGGCTTCGTTTTTATGGGTGGAAGCATGCTTAAATTTACAATTTTCTTCATTTTCTTTTACCCTTTTTTTAAACAAGATGGAGAGTTAAATCTGCTAGAGGCCACGTCCTTTTTAGTACCCTACTTAACAAGTCTACTAATAGAAACAATTTATCTTTCAAAAATGCTAAACAAATAACTAAAGCCCTAATAGTGAACACTTGTTATTAAGATTTAATCTAAGTAAGTTTTATTTTTGATTTTGATATTTAAAAATGTACATTTGCACAATATTTTTCAGCACATACTATTAACTAAGTGACATGAATAGATTTAAATTAGTAAAAACAATTACCTTACTATTATTATTTGTAACTGCTTCCATGCATGCAATTTCTACCCCTTCAAAGGAAGAAACTCATGGAAAAAAAGACCTTAAAACTGAAATTAAGGAATACATTAATCATCACTTATTAGACTCACACGATTTTAGTTTGTATTCTTACGAAACTGATGAAGGTGAACACAAATATATAGGTGCTCCATTACCTGTTATTTTATGGGATGGTGGTTTAAAAGTTTTTTCATCTTCTAAATTTCACCACGGCGAAACTCTTGCAGAAGTTGATGGAAATTACTACAAATTATACCACGGTAAAATATACAAAACCGATGCTGCTGGAACTATTAATTATGATGAAGATCATCATGCAACTAATGCAAAACCACTAGATTTCTCTATAACTAAAAATGTTGTTTTTATATTTTTAGTAGGTTTATTAATGTTCTTTATGTTTAGCAGAATGGCTAAAAAATACAAAAACAACCCAATACCTACTGGTCTTGGACGTTTATTAGAACCTATTATACTTTATGTTAGAGACGATATAGCTATACCAAATATTGGTAAGAAAAAATATAAAAAGTATATGAGTTACTTATTAACTATATTCTTTTTTATATGGATTATAAACTTACTAGGTTTAACTCCACTTGGTGTAAATGTAACTAACAATATTGCAGTTACATTAGCATTAGCATTAATGACATACTTTATTACTACTTTCTCAGGAAACAAAGATTACTGGAAACACATTTTTTGGATGCCAGGTGTACCTGTACCAATGAAAATAATTTTAGCTCCTATTGAATTATTAGGAACTATTATTAAACCTTTCTCTTTAATGATTCGTTTATACGCGAACATTACAGCAGGTCACGTAGTATTAATGAGTATTATTGGGTTAATGTTCATTTTCAAAAACTGGATTGGTAGTCCATTATCTTTTGGGTTAGCATTTGCCTTATCATTATTAGAATTATTAGTAGCAGCGCTACAAGCTTATATTTTCACAATGCTATCCGCACTATATTTCGGTTCAGCTGTTGAAGAACACGAGCATCACTAAAATTGAATGTTAAATTAAATAAATATATACATTATGACAATTCCAAACATTGTAGGAGCAGGTTTAATCGTAATCGGTGCTGGTTTAGGTATCGGTAAAATTGGTGGATCAGCAATGGACGCTATCGCACGTCAACCAGAAGCTTCAGGAAAAATTCAAACAGCTATGCTTATTGCAGCTGCCTTAATAGAAGGTATTGGATTTGCTGCTTTATTTGCAGCTTAAAAAACAAACTAATAGCTACAACGGTTGGTTGTAGCTATTGTTTAAACATTAAATAAACACTATAATATAATATATGGACAAGTTAATAGAACAGTTTTCATTAGGACTTTTTGTTTGGCAAACAGTATTATTCCTTGCGTTAGTACTTTTATTAAGAAAGTTTGCTTGGAAACCTATTTTAGAAGCCGTAAATAACAGAGAAGAAGGTATTAAAAATGCTTTAGACGAAGCTGAAAATGCTCGTAAAGAAATGCAAAACCTTCAAGCTGATAACGAACGTATTTTAAACGAAGCACGTACAGAACGTGACGGAATGTTAAAAGAAGCTCGTGAACTTAAAGAAAGTATTATAGCAGAAGCTAAGGAAGAAGCTACAATTCAAGCTAATAAAGTTATTGAACAAGCACAAGCTACAATTCAATCTGAAAAACAAGCTGCAATTGCTGATATTAAAAATCAAGTAGCAGAAATTTCAGTAGGTATTGCAGAAAAAGTAGTAAAAACAGAACTATCTGACAAAGACAAGCAAATTAAACTTGTTGAAGATATGTTAAAAGAAGTAACAATTAGCTAATACAACCTAAATGAGCACAAGAGCAGCAATACGCTACGCAAAAGCAATATTAAATTTTTCGCTTGAACAACAAAAAGAAGTTGAAGTGAACAAAGATATGTTGTTTATTGCAAAAACAATTGATGAGAGTAAAGACTTACAATTGTTGCTTAGTAGCCCAGTATTAAAATCAGAAACAAAACAAGCAACGTTAAAAGAAGTTTTTGCTTCAAAAATTTCACCTTTATCGTTTGGTTTAATAGACTTATTAATTGCAAACAAACGTATTAGCTTGTTAAGTACAGTGGCTAAACAATTTAAAGTTTTGTTTGATGAGTTGAAAGAAGTTCAAATTGCTAAGGTAACTTCAGCAATTGCTTTAACAGAAGATTTAAAAACAAAAGTTTTAGCAAAAGTAAAAGAGCTTACTGGTAAAGAAGCAACGTTACAAAACATTATAAATCCTGATATTATTGGAGGATTTATTCTTCGTGTTGGAGATATTCAATACGATGCAAGTGTTAGCAATAAATTACAAGTATTAAAAAGACAATTTGAAAACAACAACTTTGTTTCAAGTTTGTAAATAAAAAGAAATAGTTTTAAAAAATAGTTAAAATGGCATCAATAAAACCAGCTGAAGTTTCAGCAATTTTAAAACAACAATTAGCAGGATTTGACGGTTCTGCCTCTTTAGATGAAGTAGGATCTGTTCTACAAGTAGGTGATGGTATTGCACGTGTTTACGGTTTAGCAAACGCACAATACGGTGAGCTAGTTGAGTTTGAAGATGGGTTAGAAGGAATTGTTTTAAACTTAGAAGAAGACAACGTAGGTGTTGTATTATTAGGACACTCTAAAACAATCAAAGAAGGATCTACAGTAAAACGTACCGAACGTATTGCTTCATTAAATGTTGGTGAAGGAATTGTTGGACGTGTTGTAAATACTTTAGGAGACCCTATTGATGGTAAAGGTCCAATTCAAGGAAAAACTTTTGAAATGCCATTAGAGCGTAAAGCCCCTGGTGTAGTATTTCGTGAGCCAGTAACTGAACCATTACAAACAGGTGTAAAAGCAGTTGATGCTATGATTCCTGTTGGTAGAGGACAACGTGAGCTTATTATTGGTGACCGTCAAACTGGTAAATCTACAGTTGCTATTGATACTATTATCAATCAAAAAGAATTTTACGATGCTGGTGAACCAGTATTTTGTATATATGTTGCAATTGGTCAAAAAGCATCTACAGTTGCTGGAATTGCAAACTTATTAGAAGAAAAAGGAGCTATGGCTTATACAACTATTGTTGCTGCCAATGCATCAGATCCAGCTGCAATGCAAGTATACGCTCCAATGGGAGGTGCTGCAATTGGTGAATATTTTAGAGATACAGGTAGACCTGCATTAATTGTTTATGATGATTTATCTAAACAAGCTGTAGCTTACCGTGAGATTTCATTATTACTACGTCGTCCACCAGGACGTGAGGCGTACCCTGGTGATGTATTCTATTTACACTCTCGTTTATTAGAACGTGCTGCAAAAGTTATTAATGACGATACAATTGCTGCTCAAATGAATGATGTACCAGAATCGTTACAAGGACAAATTAAAGGTGGTGGTTCTTTAACTGCTTTACCAATTATTGAAACACAAGCAGGAGATGTTTCCGCTTATATTCCAACAAACGTAATTTCAATTACTGACGGACAAATTTTCTTAGATGGAGATTTATTTAACTCAGGTGTACGTCCAGCTATTAACGTAGGTATCTCAGTATCTCGTGTAGGTGGTAACGCACAAATTAAATCAATGAAAAAAGTAGCAGGTACTTTAAAATTAGATCAAGCACAATACCGTGAGCTAGAAGCTTTCGCTAAGTTTGGTTCAGATTTAGATGCTGCAACTATGAATGTAATTGAAAAAGGAAAACGTAACGTTGAAATTTTAAAACAAGCTCAATCAGATCCTTTTAAAGTTGAAGATCAAATTGCTATTATTTACGCAGGTTCTAAAAACTTATTAAAAGATGTACCTGTAGAAAAAGTAAAAGAGTTTGAGGCAGATTATATTCAATATATGAATGCTAAGCATAGAGACACATTAGATACTTTAAAAGCTGGTAAATTAACTGATGAAGTTATTGACACTTTAACAAGTGCAGCAAAAGAAGTTTCAGCTAAATACGCTTAAAAAGATTTTTAGTATTAAGTATTGAGATCGATATCTCAATACTTAATATTTTATACTAACTACCAGAAACAAATGGCAAACTTAAAAGAAATACGTAACAGAATTACATCCATTGGTTCAACAATGCAAATTACCAGTGCCATGAAAATGGTATCGGCTGCAAAGTTGAAAAAAGCGCAAGATGCAATTACGCAAATGCGTCCGTATGCCAATAAGTTAACTGAACTTTTACAAAGTTTAAGTGCTACTTTAGATGGTGATATTGGCGGTGTATATTCTGAACAAAAAGAAGTTTCAAAAGTATTACTAGTAACCATTACTTCTAACAGAGGTTTATGTGGTGGTTTTAACTCTTCTATTATTAAAGAGACTGTAAAAAACATTGAAACTAACTATGCTGGTAAACAAGTAGACCTTTTAACTATTGGTAAAAAAGGTAACGACATTTTATCTAAATCAAATAATGTTATTGAAAACAACAACGATGTTTTTGATGATTTAACTTTTGAAAATGTTGCTGTAATTGCTGAAAAAATAATGAAATTATTTGCTGAAGGTAGTTATGACAGAGTAGAACTTGTTTACAATAGGTTTAAAAATGCTGCAACTCAAATTACAACTATCGAGCAATTTTTACCAATTGCACCTGTTGAAGGTGGAACTAACGTAAATGCTGATTATATTTTTGAGCCATCAAAACCAGAAATTGTGTTAGAATTGATTCCTAAATCATTAAAAACACAATTATATAAAGCAATTAGAGATTCTTTTGCTTCAGAACACGGTGCTCGTATGACAGCAATGCACAAAGCAACTGATAATGCTACAGATTTACGTAATGAGTTATTATTAACGTATAACAAAGCGCGTCAAGCAGCTATTACAAATGAAATTTTAGAAATTGTTGGTGGTGCGGAAGCATTAAATAATTAGACGAAGCATAGCGAAGTCAAATTATAAAAATGGAGCAGAAGCTATAATTAATTAGATAAAGCAGAAAAACTCAACAAATACACAAAACTATTTTACAAAAAAAGAGCCTATCTAATTAGATAGGCTCTTTTTTTGTAATTTGGTATATAATTTGCTTTAGTTTTAAAAATACAAAACATGAAATTATTCCATAATATCATACTTATTATTACAATTCCCTTGCTATTTTCAAATTGTAGTACATCACAAAGTACATTTGTAAAAAAAGCTCCTTTTACTATAAAAAATGCTTCTTATAGTTATTGGACTGGTGGCAGACCAGGCGTAGGCGGTGTAACCATTAAAATTGAAACTACTAATAGTAACGTTAAATTAGATTCTGTTTATTTCAGAAATAAAAAATTTCCTTTAAAAGCTACAAACTCTGGCTATACAGGTACTATTGTACATTCAAATACTAGAAAAAATCGAATAATAGCGAGTAATAGAAAAAAAGAATATGGTAATAAAGTTCCAGATATTTCTAAAAAAATACCTTTTGAACTAAAAAAAGATGAAGCCATAGTAACGTTCTATATCAAAAATAAAGAGAAACTTTACAAAATAAAAAATCTTATCGAAACTAAACCTATTGAATTTCCATAAAAATATTTAAACCTAACTCACTATATCACTGCAACTTAAAACTAGCTCGTTGAAAATTTTATTTTTTGGCACGAATATTGAAATTTATAAATCGTAACCCAAAAATGATAGAATATGAAAACTTTAAAACTACTTTTCGCAACTTTAGTATTAAGCATAGCAGTTACCTCGTGTAGCACTACAGTTAATGGTTTAAATGATGATGATTTTTATTACGCTACATTAGAAGATATTATTTCTACAAATGATATTTGGTATGTAGATTATAATGAAACTACGGGTACTGGAGACATTCCTTTTATGTCTAAAGCATTTACAATTTCTTTTTTAAACGGAAAATTATACGCAAATAACAATCTTGTAGGAATTGGTAGCACAGGAAATGGATATGGAATTCAAATTGGTTATTACAATACAAATAAAGGTTACTTAGAAATAGATCACGATATAGATGGGTTTATAGATTTTGATGTTATTGAAATTAACAGCGATAGAATTAAACTTAGCGATAACTACAATAATGTAACATATACTTTGGAAGGGTACCAAAAATATAATTTCGACTTTGATAAAATATTTTATGAAAACATTGAATACCTTTTACAAGAGTTCGAAGCTTGGGAAAAATCTTATGTAAGCGATAGTGGTGACGTTAACGAATTTGATAACGAAAACTTTTTAGCATTTACACCAGAAAACATAACAACATTTTATTCTTCTAAAGACGAGGTTGGCACAAATATTGCTAATATACTATGGGACTATGTAGGCGGATATGAAGTATATGACGTTCAAGGGTACGAAAATTTAAAAATTTTAACATTAGATTATGATTCGTACGGTACTGAAGAATTCGAATTAACCGTTATAAATGACGATAAGATAGAATTGTACCACGTAAACTCTGGAACAACATATGAATTTGATGGATTAAATTATATTCAATATAAAAAATCTGCAAAAGGTAAAGGTTCTACTGTAAGTAATGAAGGTAGAAAACGTACTAAAGTAAAAAGAGCAACAAAAATTAGAAAAAAGCATTAAAAATAAAGTTTGGTTAGTTGATTTTTAGTTGACTATTTAATTAGTCAGCTAATTAAAAACGGTTCTCGCTCGAGAACCGTTTTTTTGTATATTTATATTTCAAAAATTTAGTATGAAAACATTTACTGCTCTAATAACAGGAGCAACATCTGGTATAGGAAAAGCAACAGCACAATTATTCGCAAAAAACAATATTCAGTTAATAATTTGTGGCAGGCGAAAAAATCGTTTAATTGAATTGGAAAAAGAATTAAGCCAGTATACTAAAGTAACTACTTTACAATTTGATGTAAGTAATAAACAAGAAGTGTTTTCTGCCATTAAATCTATTCCAACTGAATTCAAAAATATTGATATTTTAATAAATAATGCTGGCAACGCCCACGGTCTAAACACAATTCAAGATGGTAGTTTAGATGATTGGGATGCCATGCTCGATATTAATGTAAAAGGCTTATTATATGTTTCAAAAGCAATTATACCAACTATGATTAAAAATAATAATGGTTTTATTGTTAATATAGGCTCTATTGCAGGAAAAGAAGTATACCCAAACGGAAATGTTTATTGCGCCTCTAAACACGCCGTAAACGCTTTAAATAAAGCCATGAGGATTGATTTAAACAAATATAATATACGTGTTTCAGGAATTCATCCTGGAGCAGTAGAAACTGAATTTTCTGAAGTTAGGTTTAAAGGCGATGTTGACAAAGCAAAAAAAGTTTATGAAGGCTACAAACCATTAAAAGCTGAAGATATTGCAGATATTATTCACTTTGTAGTAACAAGACCTTATCACGTAAATATAGAAGATTTAGTTGTGTATCCAACTGCACAAGCAAGTGCTACAATTTTAAATAAGGCTTAAAATGATTAACAAACGCCTTTTAATTAAAAACCTATTAACTCATAACGATGAGAATAGCTTTTACGATAAAAAACGAAAGCTAAATTTAGCAACTAAAGAAGGCAAAGCCAAATTTTTAAAGCACGTATGTGCACTGTCTAATTCAAACCCCGAAAACAATTCATTTATTGTGGTTGGTGTAGAAGATGAAGATAATAAAATTGAAGGTGTAGATTTTTATGATGATAGTAAAATTCAAAATTTAGTAAATTCATATTTTAATAATCCCCCTAAAATTCAATACGAAAACGTTGCTTTTCCAAGATTACCAAGGCATAAGGTTGTAGGTTTAGTAACCATATATCCAAAAAATAAAGTTACCTCTTTAAATAAACCTATTTGGAAGTATGTAAGTGGCAGAACGTTTTACAGAAGAGGTAGCAATTCTATGTCTACACTTGGAAAATACGAATTAAAAAACACAAATAAAACCATTGTTGAAGCTATAGAAAAAAACGCTAGCAACAACATACAATTAACGTTAGATAGTGTTTTTCTTTTTTTTGAAAGACATAAAGATGAATACAACCCTACTTACAAGGTTTTTAATGAACAATTTGTGCTTTGCTGGGCTGGCAAAAAGAAAACTGTAGGTGAAAAAACTTTTTATTCGAGAGTAGATATTGAACTGGTAAGCGAACAAGTACGTTTATTTTATTCTGCTTTAGATGAAGTTAAAATTGAATACAACCACCATTCATTTATTATAACGGAATATGTGTTTTTAAAAATAAATGATGAATTTGATTATTACCCCTTCGAAAAAACAATTATTAATTTTAAACGAAACGGAAAACACGATATAGCAACAGAACTTTTATTTAAACCTCCACAATTTAACACTTTCGATTTACTACATATATTTAATAATTGTAATGCTATTTTAGAAAAGCTTAAAAAAGGAATCCCTTTAAATAATAGAGAAGAACAAGATTTAATCGAATCGCCTACTAATTATTTAATTTGTATTTTAAATAACATTCCAAATGCTTATAAGAAATTAACGGAATTAAAGCCTTATCTAAAAAAAATAGAAAATAAAACAAGCTATATAAAATATAAAGAAGCTGTTAGGGTACTGCGTAAAATAAAATACAATAGATAGCAACAATTTATTAACTTCAACTTTCAATTTAAACACTTACTTTTGTGCAAAATGTAGATTAAAACATGAAAGGAAGAACTTTAGTAATTGGAGATATACACGGAGCTTTAAAAGCTTTAAAACAAGCTTTTATAAAAGCAAATGTAACTGAAAACGACACGCTTATTTTTGTTGGTGATTATGTAGATGGTTGGAGCGATGCAGCAAATACTGTTCGTTTTTTAATTGAACTAAATTCTACACATAACTGTGTTTTTATTAAAGGAAACCACGACGAATTATTTTTAAACTGGTTAACTAAACAACCTCACAATCCGCAATGGTTAATTCACGGTGGGCAAACAACCATAGATTCTTATAGCGAACTTTCTAAAAGTGAATTAGAATTACACACTCAATTTTTTGAAAACCTTGATAATTATTACTTAGACACCAAAAACAGACTGTTTTTACACGCAGGTTTTACCAATGAAAAAGGTATTGAACATGAAATAATTTCAAAAAACTTTTATTGGGACAGAACACTTTGGGAAATGGCAATAGCAATGGATAAAAACTTACCTATTGATAACCCATGCTATCCGAAAAGGTTAAAAAACTATACTGAAATTTATATTGGGCATACTGTTTTATCAAGAATTAACGAAACTACACCTCAACAAAGAGCAAATGTTTGGAATGTTGATACTGCTGCAGCTTTAAAAGGTCCATTAACTATTATGGATGTCGATACGAAAGAATATTGGCAAAGTGAGCCAGCATTTGAGCTGTACCCAAACGAGAAAGGTAGAAATTAAAAAAAATGTCATTCTGAATGAAGTAAAGCGAAATGAAGAATCTCTTATTTTTGAAAAGATTCTTCACTATCGTTCAGAATGACAATCAATAGTATTCTTATAAATTTACAAATCAAACTTAATACCTTGTGCTAAAGGTAAATCTGTAGTATAATTTATAGTATTTGTTTGTCTACGCATATATACTTTCCAAGCATCAGAACCAGATTCTCTACCTCCACCAGTTTCTTTTTCACCTCCAAATGCTCCGCCTATTTCAGCTCCTGAAGTTCCAATATTTACATTGGCTATTCCACAATCTGAACCAGCGTGCGATAAAAATGCTTCGGCTTCACGTAAATTATTAGTCATAATTGCTGAAGATAATCCTTGCGCAACATTATTCTGTATTTCAATAGCATTTTCAACACCTCCAGAATACTTCAATAAATATAAAATTGGCGCAAATGTTTCGTGCTGCACAATTTCAAAGTTATTTTCTGCTTCAACAATTGCAGGCTTTACATAACAACCACTTTCATAACCTTCACCACTTAAAACTCCACCTTCAACAACCTTGTTACCTCCTTCTGCAACAGCTTTCGCTAAAGCATCTTCATACATTTTAACAGCGTCGGTATCAATTAATGGACCTACGTGATTGTTTTCATCTAAAGGGTTTCCAATTTTTAATTGTTTATAAGCATCTACCAAAGTATTTTTCACTTTATCGTACATAGATTCGTGAATAATTAATCTTCTGGTTGAAGTACAACGTTGACCAGCAGTACCAACAGCTCCAAAAACAGCTCCTATAATTGCAATTTTTAAATCTGCATCTGGTGTTATAATCATTGCATTATTTCCACCCAACTCTAAAAGTGATTTTCCTAAACGTTCTCCTACTGTTTTACTAACAATTTTACCCATTCTAGTAGATCCAGTTGCTGATACTAGTGGAATACGTTTATCTGTTGTCATATACTCACCTACCTTATAATCTCCGTTTACAATGCACGAAATTCCTTCAGGTAAATTATTGTTTTTTAAAACTTCAGCAATAATATTTTGACAAGCTATACTGCATAAAGGTGCTTTTTCGGAAGCTTTCCACACGCAAACATCTCCACAAATCCAAGCTAAAGCTGTATTCCAACTCCAAACTGCTACCGGAAAGTTAAATGCTGAAATTATTCCAACAATTCCTAGTGGATGATACTGTTCGTACATTCTGTGTCCAAAACGTTCAGAATGCATTGTTAAACCATGTAATTGGCGAGATAAACCTACTGCAAAATCACAGATATCTATCATTTCTTGAACTTCACCTAAACCTTCTTGCAAAGATTTTCCCATTTCGTAAGAAACTAACTCCCCTAATGGTTGTTTAAGTTCTCGTAATTTATCTCCAAATTGACGCACAATTTCGCCTCGTAATGGAGCAGGTGTAGTTTTCCAAGTTTTAAAAGCTGTTTGAGCAGAATCTATAACTTTTTCATAATCTTCTTTAGTGGTTGAAGTAACTTTTCCTATTAATTTTCCATCTACTGGAGAATAAGATGAGATTTCATTTCCACTTCCAAAGAACTCTTGTCCGGTAGAAGTACCTAGGTTTACTTCTCGAACACCTAAATCTTTAAGTGTTTTTGTTAATGTAGTTTTCATTGATTGAATTTATAATTGGTATTAACAAAGCTACATAAAAAAGAAAAGCCATTTTAATACTAAAATGGCTTTCTTCATTCAATATTTGGTAACCAGCCAAATAATAAACCAACTAAAACTTATAATTTAATCCTGTATAAACTCCTAGATAGTATGGTAACACACTTCCAGAGTTTTTTGAAAAGGTATTTGTTTGAACTTTAAACATTGGTGAAACGTTTATGTATAGGTTTTTTCTAATTGAGTAATCGACATCTAGCCCAATATTACCGCTAAAATTAATTGAGCGTAAATTGTTAGACTCTCCTAAGCTTTGTGTAAAACTATTTGTTTCTACAAAAACTTCATCTTTATTTAATAATAACGTACTAAAACCTCCAATTAAATTAACACCAACTTTACCGTTTGTAACGTTATATTTTAATTCTACAGGTATTTCTACATAACCAAAAACCTGATTTAAACTACCAATATTGTTTTCTAAAGGCAGTGCTGCATTTTTGCTTGCCACCCCTTTTGAAGCGTATAAATTATTATCTATTGGAGACGTTGATAAGTTTGAAAACCCAACTACTGACACATTTGGGTTTACATATACATTATTAGTTGTATACCCCATATTAATAAGGTTTACACCAGATTGTACACTAAACTTATCGTTTAACTGATATGCAAATTTTACTCCGTATGAGTAAGATGAATTTCCAGAAATTGGGTTATCTCCAAACTGAGAATCAACTCCAGAACCATCTCCAAAAGAGTTTAAGTAAATAGGAGCATAAATAGTTGCAACGGTAAATTTATTAGACACTGGTTGTTTAATATCTATATTATCGGTTGCTTTATAAAGTTGATATTTTTCTTTTTTTAATAATTGATTGTTAGGTAAGGTTTCATTTTCTAATTCAGAATTTTCAGTATCAGAACCTGCAATTTCTTCTAACGATTCAATATCTATTTTACTACTTGTAGATTTTATTTTTTTGGCAGTATTTAGTTTTGTTTTTGAAGTTTTATTAGTTTCTTCAACAACTAGTACAGTATCAACATCTACAGTTTGTTCATTTTCTTCAAAATTTAAAAACTGACTAGCAATTGAATCTTTTGGTAAAAAATAAATGGCACTTATACTAAATATAAACAACAGCATAGCTGCTGCACTCGCAATTTTAACCCAAGTTGGTACACTGCGTTTTCTTACTTTTACAGGAGCTAGATTTTTTTCAATTTTATTCCACGCATTGTTTGGCGGAAATACTTCAAAATCTTTTAATTTCTCCTGAAATAGTCTATCTATGTTCTTATTATCCTTCACTTCTACCTATTCTTCTTATATAGATTCTTGTTGTTCTTGATGACTTTCAATTTTTTGTTTCAAAATTGCTCGAGCTCTAGCTAAATTAGATTTAGAAGTACCTTCGGCAATTTCTAACATTTTTGAAATTTCTTTATGCGAATAACCATCTAACACGTACAAATTAAACACTAATCTGTAGCGTTCTGGCAATTCACCAATTAGGCTAAGCAAAAAATCTAAAGAAATATCATCGTCATCAATATCAACAATAACCTCATCAGGTATCTCTTCAGTAACAATGTTTAATACTCTTCTACTTCTATACTTTTGTAAAACAGAATTTAACATTACTCGCTTAATCCATCCTTCAAATGATCCTTTAAATTTAAACTGCCCAATTTTATCGAAAATAACTATAAAGCCATCTTGAAAATTATCTTGAGCCTCTTGTTTATTTTTAGAGTACTTAAGGCATATTGAGAATAATTTACCAGCAAACAAGTGGTAAATTTCCTTTTGTGCCCTTCGATCATTTTTAGCACACTCTTTTATGAGCTTATTTAAACTCAAATAGCGAACGTTTTAATTGTTAATAAGATACCTAAAAAGAATATAGGTTGCGTAAATTTACATTACTTTTGCTTCGATTCCCAAAAATTATGGAACTAAATAGCATTTTTAACATACAAAACACTGCTGAATTTGAGCAAAAATCTCTTGAAATTTTCAAGTTTCAGGCGGAAAACAATTTGGTATACAAAACGTTTTTAACTCATTTAAAAACAAATGTTTCGGCTATTAATTCTATAAATAAAATTCCTTTTTTACCTATTCAGTTTTTTAAAAGTCATTCTATTCTTTCTTCAACAAAAAAAGTAGAAAAAACCTTTTTAAGTAGTGGAACTACTGGAATGACACAGAGTAAACATTTGGTTACCGATATAAATATTTATGAAAATAGTTACTTAAAGGGCTTTCATCATTTTTATGAAAACATAGAAAATTATACAGTTCTAGCTTTACTTCCTGCTTATTTAGAACGAGAAGGATCGTCGTTAATTTATATGGTAGATGATTTAATTAAAAAATCTAAAAAACCAAACAGTGGTTTTTACCTAAATAATTTAGAAAAATTAGCTAAAACTTTAATAAAATTAGACCAAAATGGCGAAAAAGTACTACTTATAGGTGTTTCTTTTGCTTTGCTAGATTTGGTTGAATCTTACCAATTTAACTTAAAAAATACCATTGTTATGGAAACCGGTGGTATGAAAGGACGAAGAAAAGAATTAATACGCGAAGAGTTACATGCAATTTTATCTAACGGTTTTGGTGTTTCTAAAATTCATTCGGAATATGGTATGACCGAGTTATTAAGCCAGGCTTATTCAAATGGAAACGGTATTTTTAAATGCCCACCTTGGATGAAAATTTTAACTCGCGATCCTGAAGATGCGTTAACTATTTTTCCAGAAGGAAAATCTGGAGGAATTAACATTATTGATTTAGCCAATATAAATTCTTGCTCATTTATTGCTACGCAAGATCTAGGGAAAACCTATGCTAATAATACTTTTGAAGTTATAGGTAGGTTTGACACGTCTGACATTAGAGGTTGTAATTTAATGGTTTTATAGTATGAATGAAATTAATTTATTTGCTTGTTTAGCTAAAATTAATAGAGAATTATATATCTATTTTTCTAATATTCAAAAAGAAAATTTAGCAAAAAAACTAACCTTTAGGAACCGTTCACAAGGAGATCTTGAAAATTTTCCTTCAGTTCCAATTATTTTTGTTTGGTGTTATATATGGGAATTTGAAGATGTAAAACATGAAATTACTTTTGAAATTTGGAAAGATACTACGTGGATAATGCGATCGGAGTATAATACAGAAGAAAGACCTTATGTAAACAATCATTTAAAAAGTGATTTTCTATTTGATTATTCATACAATAATGTTCTAGATATGGTCAATAATTCTGAGGAAGTGAAACAAGAATTTATTTCTTTTTTTGAAAAAAAATTTAAGTTGTAAAATTTCTTCATAAAACAAAAAAGACCACTTTTCAGCAGTCTTTTTTTATATTGAGTTCATTAAAAGTTAAATTACTTTCAACAAGAAATAACTTTTCTTACCGCGTTGTAAAAGCACAAACTTATCTGCAATTAGATCGTTTGCAGAAATTACAAATTCTTCTTTTACTTTTTCTTTGTTCACAGAAATAGAATTTTCTTTTAATGCTCTACGAACTTCTCCGTTAGACTTTAAAAATCCATTATCTGCAAAAGCTGGCACAATTTCCAATCCGTTTTCAATAACAGATCTTTCAATTTCTGCTTGTGGTACGCCATCAAAAACATCTAAAAATGTTTGTTCGTCCAAACTTTTTAAATCATCTGCTGTAGAACGTCCAAATAATATATTTGATGCTTTAATAGCGTTATCATAAGCCTCTCTACCGTGCGTCATTACAGTAACTTCTTCTCCAATTTTCTTTTGAAGTAAACGCATATGTGGCGCTTCTTTATGCTCAGCAATTAAAGCTTCGATAGTTTCTTTATCTAAAAACGTAAATATTTTAATGTATTTTTCAGCATCTTCATCAGAAGAGTTTAACCAATATTGGTAAAATTTATAAGGTGAAGTTCTACCAGCATCTAACCAAACGTTTCCTCCTGCTGTTTTTCCAAATTTAGTTCCATCTGCCTTAGTAATTAATTTACAAGTTAAAGCATACGCTTTTCCTTGTGCTTTACGCCTTACCAATTCTGTACCAGTAGTAATATTTCCCCATTGATCAGAACCTCCCATTTGAAGTTTACAATTTTTCTCCTTATATAAGTGGTAAAAATCGTATCCTTGAAATAATTGGTATGTAAATTCAGTAAAACTCATTCCTGTTTTAGCATCAGAACCTAAACGTTTTTTTACTGAATCTTTTGCCATCATGTAGTTAACTGTAATATGTTTACCAACATCACGTACAAAATCGATTAATGAAATTCCTTTCATCCAATCGTAGTTATTTACCATTTCAGCTCCATTTTCAGCAGTTTCATCAAAATTTAAAAAACGTGCTAATTGGCTTTTTACTCCTGCTACATTTTTATTTAGTGTTTCTTCATCTAACAAATTACGCTCGTCAGATTTTCCTGAAGGATCACCAACCATACCAGTTGCTCCACCAACTAATGCTATTGGATTGTGCCCAGCTTTTTGAAAGTGCATTAATATAATAATTGGCACTAAACTACCAATATGCAGAGAGTCTGCAGTTGGGTCAAAGCCTATATAACCAGTTGTTTTGTTTTTTAATAAGTATTCTTCAGTTTCAGGCATTATGTCGTGCAACATGCCTCTCCAACGTAGTTCTTCAACAAAATTCATTTGTAAAAATTTTAATTTCAGCAAAGATAAAATTTTACTTTATAGTTAACAGTTTAAAACTATAGTTTTTTCAGCCTCTATTTTAAACCTTTCAACAAATAAACAATTGAACTATTTATTATAAAACAAACATTTTTGTTACATTCGTTTTATGATTTTAGTTACTGGTGGAACTGGCTTAGTTGGTTCGCATTTATTATATCAACTTTCATTAGAAAATGAACCTATACGTGCTATTAAAAGAAAAAATAGCGATGTAGCTGGTGTAAAAAGAGTTTTTAGTTATTATACTTCTAATTTTGAAGCGCTTTTTAATAAAATTAAATGGATAGAAGCCGATATTACGGACATTTCAACACTTAATAATGCATTTAAAAATGTAACTAAAGTATACCATTCTGCTGCATTAATTTCTTTTAATCCTAGAGATTACCGAGCTATGCGAAAAATTAATATCCATGGCACGTCTAACATTGTTAATTTTTGTATTTCTAAAAATGTTGAAAAATTATGTTTTGTAAGCTCTATTGCCACTATAGAAAAGTCTGTAAATAAAAAGCTAATTACTGAACTTGACGAATGGAGTTTTGAAAAAAACAATTACGGTTATGCCATTACAAAATACGGCGCTGAAATGGAGGTTTGGAGAGCCTCGCAAGAGGGTATTCCAGTTGTAATAGTAAATCCGGGAGTTATTTTAGGTGCAGGCTTATGGAAAAATGGTCCTGGTGCAATTTTTGACAAAGTGTATAAAGGTTTAAAATTTTATTCTGAAGGCGTAACTGCTTTTGTTTCGGTTGAAGATGTTGTAAAAGCTATGACCAAATTAATGCAAAGCCCTATTAAAAACGAACGCTATATTCTAGTTTCAGAAAACATATCTTTTAAAGATGTTTTCTTTAAAATTGCCGATAATTTCAACAAAAAAAGACCTACGTTTAAAACTTCGAAATTAATGAGCGAAATTTTATGGCGATTAGAGAGTGTTAAAACTTTTATATTTAATAAACAACCCATTTTAACTAAGCACTCAGCAAAATCTATACATAACAAACATTATTACTCTTCAGAAAAAATAAAAAAAGATTTAAATTTTACTTTTGAACCAATAGAAAACTGTATTAAACGTGTTTGTAAATTATATTTAAAATAATAAAATGAGTCTAGAATTTCTAAATATTGCCAATTTACTAACTAAAAATCAGACTTTAAATCAAAAAATAATTACGCTTTTTTACACTGTTAGAGATATTCCTTACGGGAACATTGGCTCTAGAAATGCTATAGATGTTTACAAACAAAATAAAGGTACTTGCTCTGGAAAACACGCACTGTTAAAAGAGCTTTATGTGGCTATTGGTGTTGAAGTAAAAGAGTTTATTGTAATGCACTCTTTTAATGAAATTGGAGTTGATTTTCCAAAAAAAGTTCAACAAATATTAGATAATACAAATATTGTTGACCCTCACAATTTTATTAAAATAAAGGTTAATAACCAATGGCTAACTATAGATGCAACATGGAATTTACAATTAAAACAATTCAATTTTCCTATAAATGAAATTTGGAATGGTAATAAGTCTATGCCTATTTCTGTAAAATGCACCAATGAAGTTTACGAAACAACACAACCAGAAAAATTAAAAAAAGAGTTAATACAAAAACTACCAAAAAAAGTACAAAACCAACGCTTACTTTTTTTAAAAGAATGTACAAAATGGTTAGATAGCGTATAAATAATTATTTAAAATCTTTTATAATACTATCTTTTGAAATGGTCTTTGCTTTACGTTCAATTCTTTTAAGTGAATCTCTCACTTTTAATTCGCTTTTAAAAATCTCTTTTTTTTGTTCTAGCCTTTCACTTACTTCTTTTAAAATATCGCTATAATCATCAATTCTAGAAGTATAGTAAACATTACTAGCATTAAAAGCTGTTGAATCTATTTTATATTTTTCAAATATTAGTGGAAAATAATTAACCTTACGCTCTAAGTTTAAATTTTTAATATTGTTTCCGCCAGTTGCCATAAGCATATCGGTAACAATACTAACCATTTGATCTTTAGCAATTAAATTATCTGGCTTTTTATAAATAGTGTTACTTGTACAAAAGGTTAGTAATGAACAAGTAAGTATTAATATTATGAACTTTAATAGAGTTTTCATTTTATCTATTAAAAACTAAACGTTTTCCTTTAACATCATCTTTAAATTTACCATTTGCATAAACAGCAATACCATTTACAAATGTGTAAATAATTTTCGAATAAAAAGTAGTTCCTTCAAAAGGAGACCAACCACATTTATATAAAATATTTTCTTTTTTAACTGTCCAAGGCGAAGCGTTATCTACCAAAACTAAATCTGCATAATACCCTTTTTTAATAAATCCTCTTTTTTCAATTTTGAAGATTTTAGCTGGGTTATGGCTCATTTTTTCAACAATTTTTTCTATTGAAATTTTACCCTGTCTATTTGCTTTTAATAAAGCTGGCAAAGCGTGTTGAACTAATGGCCCACCACTTGGTGCTTTAGTATATACTTGTTTTTTTTCTTTTAAAGTATGTGGTGCGTGATCCGTAGCAATAATATCAATTCTATCATCTAATAATGCTTTCCAAAGACCTTCTTTATCTTTTTCTGTTTTTACAGCAGGATTCCACTTTATAAAAGTTCCTTTTTTCTCGTAATCACTTTCATCAAACCATAAATGGTGTACACAAACTTCAGCTGTAATTTGTTTTTCTTCTAAAGGAATTTTATTTGTAAATAATTTTGTTTCTTTTTCTGTAGATAAGTGAAAAACATGCAATCTTGCTCCAGTTTTTTTGGCAAGTTCTATTGCTTTTGATGAAGATAAATAACAAGCTTCTTCGCTTCTAATTTTCGGGTGCATTTCAATAGGAATATCTTCTCCATACTGCTCTAAATAGCTCTCTAAATTAGCCTTAATTGTTGCTTCATCTTCACAATGAACAGCAATTAACATTTTTGTTGAAGAAAATATTTTTTCCAAAACTTCTTCATTATCAACCAACATATTACCCGTAGAAGAACCTAAAAACAATTTAATACCCGCAACATTTTTTGGGTCGGTTTTTAATAACTCCTCTAAATTATCATTAGTACCGCCAAACATAAATGAATAGTTAGCATAAGAAACCTTTGAAGCATTTTCAAATTTTTCTTCTAACAATTCTTGAGTTGTAGCTTGTGGAACTGTATTTGGCATTTCTATAAAAGAAGTAATACCTCCAGCTACAGCAGCTCTACTTTCTGTTTCAATATTCGCTTTATGTGTTAAGCCAGGCTCACGAAAATGTACTTGATCATCAATAACTCCTGGAATTAAATATTTTCCTTCAGCATCAATAACTTTCGTATTTGCCGATTTTGAACTAATCGAAGAATCTATATCTACAATAAATTCTCCATCAATTAACACATCACCTTCAAATACTTTACCTTCGTTTACTATTTGAGCATTTTTAATTAGGGTAAGACTCATTTTTTTCGATTTTTTTATTTAGGTAATCCTTTCAAGCGCATTTTAATTACACCAAAAACTGCTTCAGAAATTATTGAACCACTAAGCTTTGATGTTCCTATTTTTCTGTCGGTAAAGATAACAGAAACTTCTTTGTGTTTAAAATTTCTTTTCCAAGCTTTAAATTTCATTTCAATTTGAAATGCATAACCTATAAACTTAATCTTACCTAACTCTATGTTTTCAAGTACTTTTCTGTGGTAACATACAAACCCTGCGGTTGTATCAAAAATTGGAATATTCGTAATAATTTTCACATATTTTGAAGCAAAATATGATAAAAACAAACGTTTAAAATCCCAATCTACAACATTAATTTTATTATTCAAATATCTAGATCCAATAGAAAAATCTGCTCCATCAATAACGCAAGCATTATACAAACGAATTAAATCTTTTGGATTGTGCGAAAAATCTGCATCCATTTCAATAATATATTCGTATTCTCTATTTAAAGCCCAATTAAAACCGTGAATATAAGCTGTACCTAAACCATGTTTTCCTTCTCTATTTTCAATAAATAAGTTAGAGAACTCTTTTTGAAGCTTATTTACTATTGCAGCAGTACCATCAGGTGAATTATCATCAACCACCAAAACATCAAATTCCTTTTCTTGAGAAAAAACTGCTCTAATAATAGCTTCTATATTCTCCTTTTCATTATAAGTTGGAATTATTACAAGTGTATCTGACATATCTTTAATTAAGCGGCAAAGATAAAACAATTTATTACTAAATTTGTGTTAATAAAAACAACTGTATTTAATGAATGATGCTTTAAAAATAATACACCAAAACAACGATTGGTTAACTTTTGTTTTTATTGCTATTTTAACCATTTTAGCTTTTGTAAAGCTCTTATTTTCAGACCAATTAAAATACACTAGTGTTTTATTTATTTCAAAAAAATATTTACTTATTTACTTTGGTAAAGAGAAGAGAGCTGTATTTAATTTATTTCAAATTTCTTTATTTGTTATTCAAATATTAGTTATTTCATTGCTTTTTCAGCTAATAATTACGCATTTTGAATTAAAATTTAGCCAGTTTAAACCTATAAAACTATATTTTTTACTGCTTTTTGCAGTTATTTGTTATTTTGGAGTTAGATATTTTATAGGTATTTTAATTGCTAGTTTATTTAACCTTAAAAAAAAGCATGAACAAATTATACACGAAAAAACAAACTACCTTAACAATTTGATTTTATGGGTTTTACCTTTTTTTATAATTACTACATACACTGTTAAATTCAAATTATTTTTTCTAAAAACAACAATAATAATAGGTGTTATTTTACTTGTTTTTAGATATACACTACTCCTAATTAACAACAAAAAGTTAATTTTTAACAACTTGTTTTATTTTATTTTGTACCTTTGCGCACTTGAAATAGCACCTTTATTAATCATTTTAAAATTAGCTGTTTAACCACAAAATTGAAGTTATGAAAGTGAAGACAATTTTGGTTTCCCAACCTGCACCAAAAACAGAAAATTCACCTTATTTTGAATTATCTGAAAAACAAAAAGTTAAAATAGACTTTAGATCTTTTATTCACGTAGAAGGAGTTCCTGCAAAAGAAGTTAGAGCTCAAAAAATCGATTTATCAAAATACACTGCAATTATACTTACAAGTAGAAATGCAGTAGACAATTTCTTTAGAATTGCTGAAGAAATGCGCTTTACAGTTCCTGATTCGATGAAATATTTTTGTCAATCTGAAGCTGTTGCTTACTACTTACAAAAATACGTAGTTTACAGAAAACGTAAAATTTATGTTGGTACTAGAACTTTTGCTGAATTATCTAAGTTAATTAAAAAGTATAAGGATGAAAAATTCTTACTACCTTCTTCAGACAAATTAAAACCTATTATTCCAGAAATTTTAGACGAATTAAAAATTGATTGGGATAAAGCTACTTTATTTAAAACTGTAGTTAGTGATTTATCTGACTTAGAAAATGTTTTTTACGACATATTAGTTTTCTTTAGCCCTTCTGGAATAGATTCTTTATTCAAAAACTTTCCAGACTTTAAACAAAACGATACAACAATTGCCGTTTTTGGAAACTCTACAATTAAAGCTGCAACAAAAGCTGGCTTAAAATGTAACATTCAAGCTCCAACGCCTGAAACTCCATCTATGACAATGGCTTTAGACAAATATATTGCTGAAGTAAATAAAAAATAATTACTTTTAAAAAAGTAAAATTGAAAGCTGAGTTTAAACACTCAGCTTTTTTTGTTAAAATAAATTGTTAAAAACATCATCTACTTTTGTAATTTTTACAACCTGAATTTTAAAGTTAGAATGATTTATTTTATTGAATTTTGACACAAATATTTTATGAAATCCGAGTTTTTGAGCTTCTAAAATTCGTTGCTCAACCCTATTCACAGGTCTAACTTCACCAGCTAAACCTATTTCGGCAGCAAAACAAAAATCTTGTTCAATAGCATCATCTTCATTCGAAGACATAATTGCACTTACAACTGCCAAATCAATTGCCGGATCATCAACTTTTATTCCTCCAGCAATATTCAAAAACACATCTTTAGCTCCTAACCTAAAACCTGCTCGTTTTTCTAAAACTGCCAGCAACATATTTAAACGCTTAGTATCATAACCTGTTGCCGAACGTTGTGGCGTACCATAAACTGCAGTACTAACCAATGCTTGAACTTCAATCATTAGTGGACGCATACCTTCTAAAGTAGCTGCAATTGCGGTACCGCTTAAATTGTCATCTTTTTGAGAAATTAATATTTCTGATGGATTTTCTACCTCTCTTAATCCAGTAGATTGCATTTCATAAATACCCAATTCAGCTGTAGAACCAAATCTATTTTTATTTGCTCGTAATATTCTATAAGAATGATTTCTATCGCCTTCAAACTGCAAAACCACATCTACCATATGTTCTAAAATTTTTGGTCCTGCAATAGCACCATCTTTAGTTATATGGCCAATTAACAACACTGGCGTAGCAGTTTCTTTTGCGAATTTTGTAAGCTCTGCCGTAGTTTCTCTAATTTGAGAAATTGAACCAGGTGAAGCTTCAATATAATCGGTATGTAATGTTTGAATAGAATCAATAACCAAAACATCTGGTTGAATTTCTTCTATTGCTCTAAAAATATGCTGTGTATTGGTTTCTGTTAAAATAAGGCAATTATTATTCGCTACACTTAACCTTTCTGAACGCATTTTAATTTGCGCTTGACTCTCTTCACCAGAAACATATAATATTTTTTTTGGTATAGCCAAGGCTATTTGCAACAACAAGGTAGATTTTCCAATTCCAGGTTCTCCTCCTAACAAAAGCATAGAACCTTTTACTAAACCTCCACCTAAAACTCTATTTAATTCGCCATTTTCTGTTGAAATTCTATCTTCTTCATTTAAAACAATTTCTGCAATTTTTAAGGCTTTATTTACCTTTTTAGTTGAAGTTGTTTGTTTCCAATTTCGTTTTTCTTCTTTCTGAATTACTTCTTCAACAATTGTATTCCACTCTTTACAAGAGGTACATTGCCCCATCCATTTTGCATATTGCGAACCACAATTTTGACAAAAAAAGGTAGTTTTTGTTTTAGCCATTTTTTAATTTTAGAACACTAAAGGTATTAAGAAATTTTGTTTCCTATAAATTTATTATAGAAAGGAAGAAGTACTAAAGATAACGAACCAAACAATATTACCATTATTGTTTGTGCTGTCCACATTATCCAACCAAATGCTAAAGCAGCATTGTTATCTATTTTGTATAAGACCAAAGCACTAGCCACAAAAACTGGATACGTACCTAAACCTCCGTTTGTAAGCGCCATACTTAAAGCACCAACTACAAAACAAACAACTACAGCTCCAAGAGAAAGATTACTTGTTTCTGGTAAAGAAAAAGTTACCACATACATCATTAATATATACATTACCCATATAAAAAATGTATGAAAAATAAATTCCCATTTTCTACGCATTGTTAAAATACTAGTCAAACCTTCTAGTAAACCTTTTATAAAGGATATAATTTTTGCAATGTATGGGTTTGTAGATTTTTTAAAATATCTATACGTAAAAAAACCAATTATTGGAAGCACTCCAAACATTATAACTTTAGTATAAATACTACTTTCACCATCATCTTTAAATAAATAACCACTAATTAATTCTGATTGTAAAAAGAAAGCAATTGCAATAATACCAAATAACATAATAACATCGGCTACACGCTCAGCTACAATAGTACCAAATGCTTTTTCAAAAGGAATTTTCTCGTATTTTTTTATACTTGCTGCACGTGCCACTTCGCCTGAACGCGGTATTAATAAGTTTAATAAATACGCAATTAAAACAGCCATAACACTATTAGCATACCTTGGTTTATACCCCATTGGTTCTAACATAAAATGCCAGCGATAAGCTCTAGACAAATGACTAAGAACGCCAAACAATAAAGATAAAGCTACCCACCAATAATTTGCAGTTTTAAACGAGTTGGTTATAGATTCAACATCTTGAGGAGACAACTTGGATAGTGAGTACCAAATTAAAAATACTCCCAAGGCTATTGGGAGTATTAATAGTACTGTTTTTTTTATTTTTTTGCTCAATTTAGTTTAATAAATTGTTTTCTTCATTTGGAAACACAATTGCAGGCATAAATGTTTTTGCCTCTTCCAACTCCATACGTGCATAGGTTATTAGTATAAGAACATCACCTACAGCTACTTTACGTGCTGCAGCACCGTTTAAAGTTATTTCACCGCTGTTTCTTGGTCCTGGAATTGCATATGTTTCAAGACGTTCTCCATTGTTATTGTTTACAATTTGAACTTTTTCACCTCGAATTATATTTGCAGCTTCCATTAAATCTTCATCAATAGTTATACTACCAATGTAATTTAAATCGGCTCCAGTTACCTTAACTCTGTGAATTTTAGATTTTACTACTTCTATTTGCATAATGCAAAAATACTTTTTTTTAGTTAATTGGTTAATTTTTACAAACTTATATTATCAATAAGTCTTATTTCTCCAGCTAAAACAGCTATAAATGCTCTATATTTTTCGCCTGGTTGTTTTATACCTATTGTTTCAAGTGTTTTTTCACTTGCAATTTCAAAATATTCTAGTTCTAACAATGGCTGTTTTTCAAACTCTTGCTCAACCCATTGCATTATATCACTAGCATTTTTCGTGCCAAATTTATTTTTAGCCTCCTTAATTGTTTTATAAATAAAAGGAGCTACTTTCCTATGTTCTTTAGTTAGTCGTACATTTCTTGAACTCATTGCAAGACCATCTTTTTCTCTATAAATATCGCAACCAATAATTTGAACAGGAACTTGATAAAGTTCAACCATTTTTTTTATTATTTGAAGCTGTTGAAAATCTTTTTCGCCAAAGTAAGATTTTGTTGGAGTTACTATTTCAAACAATTTTTTAACAATTGTACCAACACCGTCAAAATGTCCTTTTCTATGCTTACCTTCCATTTGATGCTCTAAACCATCAAATTTAAATAGCTGAGATTGTATATTATTTGCATAAATTTCAGCTGCTGAAGGAATAAAAACCAAATCGCAACCCACAGATTTTAGCATTTCTAAATCACTATCCATTGTTTTTGGGTAGTTTACTAAATCTTCTTTTTTATCAAATTGAGTTGGATTTACAAAAATGCTTACAGCAACATAATCGTTCTCCGATTTTGCGTGTTTTATTAGCGACAAATGCCCTTCATGTAAAGCTCCCATTGTTGGCACAAAGCCTACCGAAGTTTCTTTTTTTAACGAGCTGATTTTTTGTTTTACAGATTTTATTTTAGCAAAAACTAACATAGTGTATTTGTTAATAAACGTTAAAAGCGTGCAAACTTACGTTTTTCAAGCGAATTTCTGTATAAATTTTCGTAATTTTGCATATTCTTTAAAGTATAAGATTTTTTATGAAAGATAAGAGAGTATTGTTTGTTTCTTCGGAAGTGGTACCTTATTTACCAGAAAATGAATTATCAACAACTTCATTTGAAGCGGCTAAAACCGTTCATAACAAGGGTGGCCAAACTAGAATATTTATGCCACGTTATGGTTTAATTAACGAAAGAAGACACCAACTACATGAAGTTATTCGATTATCTGGTATGAACCTAGTAATTAACGACATGGATATGCCTTTAATTATTAAAGTAGCTTCTATTCCTAAGGAAAGAATGCAAGTTTATTTTATTGATAACGATGAGTACTTCAAAAGAAAAGCTTTATTTTCTGATGAGGATAACAACTTGTTTGAGGACAATGATGAAAGAGCTATATTTTTTGCAAAAGGGGTTGTTGAAACCGTAAAAAAATTAAATTGGTCTCCAGATGTAATTCATGTTCATGGATGGATGGCGAGTTTATTACCTCTTTATATTAAAGAATACTATAAAGACGATCCTTTATTTGCCAACAGCAAAATTGTAACATCTGTTTATAATAATGGTTTTGAAGGAACGTTAGATAATGAATTTGTTAACAAAATAAAATTTGATAACATTGACGAATCTAAAATAGAATCTATTACTAAACCAACTTATACAAACCTTTTAATTAATGCTATTCAACATTCGGACGCTATTATTAAAGGAAGTGAAAAGTTACCTGATGAATTAGAAGAATTTTTAGGTACTACAAATAAGCCAACTTTAGAATTTGCTTCAGAAGAAGATTTTAAAGAAGCTTATACGGAATTTTACAAAACAAACGTTTTATAGTTAACTCAAAAAAATTGATTTATATGACAACAAGTGTTGCCAAAAATATGAAATACCTATGTCTATTTTTAATTACATTAGGTATAACTGTTTCATGTGAAAAAGATATAGAAAATGTTGGTGTAAACTTAGTAGACAATAATGCTTTCGAAACTGAATCTATTTCTGATTTCGATTTTAATTCTGCAAACAAAAATATTGAAAACGTAATAGCAAATAACTTAGGCACTTATTTACTTGGCGTTTATTCAGACAAAGAATTTGGAGAGTTAAAAGCATCATTTGTATCTCAAGTTAGCCTTCCTTATGTGGGTGAAACCTACGAAAACACGTATGGAGATGAATCTGCAATAGACTCTGTACTATTGTCAATTCCTTACCCATCAACATTAGATACTGTTGTTGGTGGAATTAATCAATATAGTATTGATAACTTTATAGGTAACGAAAACAATGAATTTCAATTAGATGTTTTTGAATTAAAAACATTTTTAAACACACTTAATCCTGAAAACCCAGCTGAAAGCGCTATTTATTATTCAGATAAAGAGTTTTTGAAAGGCGATAGTTTTTATTCAGATACTTTTAAATTAAATTCTAATGATACTGTTGCTTATATTAAAAGATATTTAGCAGACGGAATAACAAGTTACGATATAGATACTATTAAGCAAGATAATTTAAGTCCTACTATTAAAATACCATTAAACGAAAGCTTAATTCAACAACTATTTATAGACAAAGCTGGCGATTCTGAATTTGAGTCTCAAGAGAGTTTCACTGGTTTTTTTAGAGGGTTATACGTTCAGGCCAGTTCTTTAGGTAACAATTCACACCTAATGTCATTAGATTTAACTTCTGCAAAAATTTCTGTGTACTACTCTAAAACTCTAGACGAAACTGAAGATCAAGATTTAGATGGAGATGGAGTTAAAGGAGAAACTGGTGTTAGAGTTAAAAAAACAAACACCTATACTTTAAGTGGTGTAAAATCTAGTATTTACGAAAGAGATTATACTTCCTCTAAAGAAAGCGGAATGGATAGATTATACGTTCAAGGTGCTAGTGGAGAAGTTTCTTCTATTGAATTAAATATTACAGATACAGAATTAGAAGATTTACGTAATCAAAATTTACTTATTACAGAAGCTAACATTACGGTATACGTAGATTATAATGAAGCAAATAGCGATATAACTCCAGAAAGATTGTTTATCTATAATTTTGATGAAACAACACAAATAACTGATTATATTACAGAAGGTGAATCAGTAGTAGGTGGTCTTTTAGAATATGACGATGATGACAAACCTTATAAGTATGTTTTTAAAATTACAGATTATATTTCAAATTTACTAGACTCTTCAGATCCCGCAGACCTAGTTACTTTTGGAATTAAAACATATAATACAACAGATACGCCTACATCTTCAGTAAATACAACAATTAACAATTATAATTGGAATCCAAAAGGAGTTGTTCTTTTTAATGAAAATGGAGACAGTAACGGAGATAAAAAAATTGAATTAGAAATATTTTACACTAAACTTAATTAAATTGTATGTGCGGTATTACAGGTTATGTTGGATATAGAGAAGCTTATCCTATAGTAATAAAAGGACTAGAACGCTTAGAATATAGAGGTTATGATAGTGCTGGAATAGTACTATCTAACAACAATAATGGTATTGATCTATACAAAACAAAAGGTAAAGTTTCAGACTTAAAACAAATTGCCGAAGAAAAACGCTCAACATCTACTTTAGGCTTGGGTCATACACGTTGGGCAACACATGGCGTTCCAAACGATGTAAATTCTCACCCACATGTTTCAAATTCTGGAAATTTAGTAATTGTACATAATGGTATAATTGAAAACTATGACACCTTAAGACAAGAACTAATTACAAGAGGGTATACATTTCAAAGTGATACTGATACAGAAGTTTTAGTTAACTTAATTGAAGAAATAAAAACACAAAACAATTGCAAACTTGGTAAAGCTGTTCAATTAGCACTAACACAAGTAGTTGGCGCATACGCAATTGCTGTATACGATATTAATAAATCAAATGAAATTGTTGTTGCTAGACTTGGAAGTCCAATAGCAATAGGTATTGGAAAAGATAATAAAGAATTTTTTGTAGCTTCTGATGCTTCACCATTTATTGAGTATACGAGTGATGCCATTTATTTAAATGATGAAGAACTGGCTGTAATAAAATTAGATAGAGATATTAAAGTTTTTAAAATTGAAGATGATTCTACAGTTACTCCAAATATTCAAGAGCTTCAATTAAATTTAGAGCAAATTGAAAAAGGTGGTTATGAACACTTTATGCTTAAAGAAATTCATGAACAACCAGATGCAATTAGAGATACTTATAGAGGAAGACTTTTAGTAGATAAAGGCATTATTAAAATGGGTAGTGTAGATAATAACATTACTAAATTTTTAAATGCTAAACGTATTATAATTGTTGCCTGTGGTACTTCTTGGCACGCAGGTCTTACTGCTGAATACTTATTTGAAGATATTGCAAGAATACCTGTAGAAGTTGAATACGCATCAGAATTTAGATACAGAAACCCAGTTATAAATAAAGACGATATTGTAATTGCCGTTTCACAATCTGGTGAAACAGCAGATACTTTAGCTGCTATTAAATTAGCTAAATCTCAAGGAGCATTTGTATTTGGAGTTTGTAATGTGGTTGGTTCATCTATAGCTAGAGAAACCAACTCTGGAGCTTATACACATGCAGGTCCAGAAATAGGTGTTGCTTCAACAAAAGCATTTACAACACAAATTACTGTTTTAGCTTTAATAGCTTTAAAACTAGGTAATCTAAAAGGTGAAATTTCAAACTCAGCATTACATACTTATTTACGCCAAATGAGTTTAATACCTGATAAAGTTACTGAACTATTAAAAATAAACGATAAAATTGAAGCAATTGCTGAGATATACAAAGATGCCCCTAACTGCCTTTATTTAGGTAGAGGATATAATTTCCCTGTTGCATTAGAGGGAGCTTTAAAACTTAAAGAAATATCATATATTCACGCAGAAGGTTACCCTGCTGCAGAAATGAAACATGGACCAATTGCTTTAATTGATGAATCTATGCCTGTTGTAGTTATTGCAACAAGAAAAGGTCACTACGAAAAAGTGGTTAGTAATATTCAAGAAATTAAATCTAGAAAAGGAAAAATAATTGCTGTAGTTATGGAAGGTGATAAAACTGTAAAAGAAATTGCAGATCACGTTATTGAAATTCCAGATACGCTAGAACCTTTTACACCATTACTAACAACTATCCCTTTACAACTATTATCTTATCATATTGCTGTAATGAGAGGTTGTAATGTAGATCAACCAAGAAATTTAGCAAAATCTGTTACGGTGGAATAAACAATAACAAGTACATATATAAAAAAAGCCAGCTTAAAAGCTGGCTTTTTTTATTCTATAACATCGTGTATCATAGTGTGTTTTCCTTCATTCCAAAGTGTAAGAATATCAGTTCCAACCTGTGCTCCACTTCCAGCGGCAATTGCATATTGGCTTCTCCACCCAGCAATAATTCCAGCAACATAAAGCCCTTCATCTATTAAATGATTAAAATTACGTAACATAATTTTATCTTTTTCTATAGGCATTTGAATATGAGATTCAACAAACTGTTCAAGCCCTACAATATTAATCATTTTAGAAGGCCCAACTGCAATCACAACAATTTTAGCTTTATAACTATTTTTATTTGTAATTACCTCAGATGTATTATCCTCAAATCTTTTTATTTCAATAACCTTTTCAAAATGAATTTGCTCAATGTGTGAATAATTTTTTGACAATTGAGTTAATCCTTCATTTAAAATTTCTGTCCCTTTTGTCCCCTTTTTAAACCCTAAAACATTATTTAGTTCAGCATTATTTAAAGCTGAAGCTTTTTGATGTGCAACAATTCCAATTTCTTTTCCTTCAGCAAAAGGTTTTCCTTTAGCCGAGCCTAATATTAAAGCGCAAGACAAGCCTGCAGCACTTCCACCGATAATTAAAACATCAAAATTTTTCATTTTTTTAAATTTTTAAGAAAACAATCCTTGAATATTAGTGGTAAATAATTTTACAGATATAGCCAATAAAATTACCCCAAACACTTTTCTAATAATATTAATACCAGTTTCTCCAATAAACCCTTCAATTTTTTCTGAAGTTTTTAAAACTATGTACATAAATATAATGTTTATAACAATAGCAATTCCAATATTAACAGCACTAAACTCTGCCCTTAAAGATAATATTGAAGTTAAACTTCCTGGTCCTGCAATTAACGGAAATGCTAACGGAAATACAGAAGCTGTTACCGGATTAGTAGAATCTTCTTTATAAAGTGAAATACCTAAAATCATTTCTAAAGCCAAAAAAAACAAAATTAGCGACCCCGCAACGGCAAATGAATTAACATCAATTCCAATTAAATTTAAAATACTTTTTCCTAAAAACAAAAAAGCAATCATAATTACACAAGCAACAATAGATGCTTTTTCCGATTCTAGTTTACCTATTTTTTTACGTAAATCAATAATAATTGGTACGTTTCCAATAACATCAATTACAGCAAACAATATCATTGTTGCAGTAAGAATTTCTTTAAAATTAATATCCATTTCTTTACTATTTAAAATTTGGTCGGCAAATGTATATAATCAAACCTAATTTATAACAAATGTATGTAAAAAAATAGTTTATTTTTGCCATATGTTTCAATTAGGAAAAACCATAGTTTCAGAAGATATTATTGAGAAAGAATTTGTTTGCAATTTAGCTGCTTGTAAAGGAAAATGTTGTGTTGATGGCGAAGCTGGAGCACCTTTAGAAGAAGAAGAATTACAAATTTTACTTGATACTTACCCAAAAGTTAGACCTTTTTTACGTGAAGAAGGAATTAAAGCAATTGAAGAACAAGGCCTTTTTATGACAGAAGATGGAGAATATGAAACTCCACTTATTGATGGAAAAGATTGCGCTTTTGTTATTTTTGATGATAAAAATACTGCTAAATGTGGTATCGAAGAAGCTTATAATCAAGGTGAAATAAATTGGAAAAAACCAATTTCATGTCATTTATACCCTATTAGAATTATGGATTACAGTGAATTTTCGGCTGTAAATTACCACAAATGGCCAATTTGTGATGATGCCTGTAGTTTAGGAAAAGAGTTGCAAGTACCTGTTTACAAATTTGTAAAAGAAGCTTTAATTAGAAAATTTGGTAAAAACTGGTATACTGAACTTGAAAAAGTAGCCGAAAACTATAAAAAATAAAAATTTTATAACTCTAAAATTTGTTTGATTTAAGTCTTGTTTTGTATTTTTACTGAAAATGCTAACCCGCAATCTTAAGTCATGTTAAGAACTCATAAACTGATAGTTACAATAATATTTTTATTATTACTTCAAAACTCATTTGCTCAAAAATTAACTAAAAAACAAATAGACAGCACTTATAATGCTTTAACAGTATTACCAAATAGTATTCAAAAAGTTGAAGACTTAATTTCGTTATATAAAAAATCTATTAAAAGTAGACTTATTGATGAATCTATAATTGATGAAGCAAAAAATATATCTGAAGAAATTGCTTATTTCGACGGATTAGCTAAATGTTATAATAGAAAAGGAATTGCAGCACGAATTGATTTCGATTACACAAATTCAGTCTTATTTCATAAAAGAGCATTAAATTACCTACATAATAGTACAGATTCGTTATTAATATCCAAATGCCTTTTAAACTTAGGTGTTACTTACCGAAAATTAAACCTAGAAAAGGAAGCCTTCGAATACTATTTTAAAGCATTAAAATTTTCAGAAAAAATTGATGATAGAATTGGGGTTACCATTTCGTTAAACGGTATTGGTAATGTATTTTTAAATACCGAGCAATACGACAAGGCTCTATATTACTTAAAAAAAGCATTAGCTGTTGAAATTAAAGCAGGAAACCCTCGAGGAGAAGAGTATGGCCTTTTAAATATAGGTGAAACTTTTTTAAAAATGAAGCAATATGACTCTGCATATTACTATTTTGATAGGTCATTAAAACTTGCAATTAAACATCCTCGAAGGGAAAGTTTAGCTATTAAATACTCAAAATTAGGCTGGTTATATCAATCAAAAGGTGAATATCAAAAATCTTTAGATTATTACAAATCTTCAATTCCTTTATTTGAAAAATACAACAATGTTAGGTATTTAAGTAACACACTAATAAACATTGGTAAAAATCAATTAAATTTAAAAAAATACAATCAAGCACATGAAAATATTTTATTAGGTCTAAATGGTGCAAAAGCCATAAAATCCAAAGAAAATATAATGCTTGGTTATAATGCATTAGTTGATTATTACACACTAACCAACAATTATAAAAAAGCTTTAGGCGCACATAAAAATGCCACTGCTTTTCATGATAGTATTGTAAATGAAGCTTCACAAAAAAGAATTATAAGTACACAAATTGCTTATGAAACGGCTAAAAAAGATAAGCAAATACAAAAACTAGCCATTGAAAAAGAACAAAGTGAAAAAAATGCCAAATCTAACTTTAACAGGCTTATAATTTTAGGAATTGTAGGTGTGCTAGTATTGCTGTTTTTAGGTTATCTATTGTATTTGTATAGACGAAATTCGGATCTTGAAATTGAAAATTTAAATTCTGAACTTAAAAATTACATTCACCAAGTACACGAGCTTAAAGACAAAGCTAACAATAAGCAGTTCGATTCAACCGAAAATTTTGAAGAATTTGGACTTTCTAAACGTGAAATTGAAGTTTTCACACACATTACTTCTGGTTTAAGTAACGACGAAATTGCAACAAAAATGTTTGTTTCTAAAAACACAGTAAAAACACACATTAAAAACATTTATTCAAAACTAGATGTTAAAAATAGAATTCAAGCTATGAAAAAAGTTAGTGCTATTTAGCAGTATTCTTTGCTTTTTTTTAAGTAAAAACTAAACTCTTTCTTTAAGTAAAGACATTTTATTTTTAAACTTCCATTATTTTCTAACTTTTAATTACAAAAAATTAAAATGTTAGTAAAATCAATACCTACACACATAATATCACCCTAAAGGGTTACATAAATCATCCTTTTAAATGACCTAATTTTCCCTGTTTAGATATAATTTAGCCTAAGAATTAATCAACAAATTAATCGCTAAAAATCTAAAAGAAAAAATTATGAAAAACCAACAATCAAAATTCAAAAACAAACTCCTATTTAAACTTTTATTAGTAATAGGATTACTTTTTGCGGCACCTCAACAAGTAGAAGCACAATTTTTCAAAAACTTAAAAGAAAAAGCAGAAAAGAAAATTAAACGAGAAGCCGAAAAAAGATCTGAACGCAGAGTAAATAAAAAAATTGATAAAACTTTTGATGATGCTGAAGATATACTTGACGGAAAGAAGAAGAAAAAGAAAACTACCAAAAAAGAAAAAGCTTCAAAAACCAAAACAGATAAAAACAGTAACAACATAAATGAAGTTAAAAAAGATAAAGTAAAGAAGCCTAATGTTTCTTGGAGTCGTTTTGATTTTGTACCAGGTGATACTGTATTGTTTGAAGATGGACCAAATATTAATGAAGATAATGGTGAGTTTCCTTCACGCTGGGATATAGTTAAAGGTAACTGTGAAATAGTTAATGTGAATGGCGAAAATGTAATTGCTTTTCCAAAAGGAGGTACAATTATTCCATATTTAAAAAACAGTAAAAATGACTATCTCCCTGAGGTGTTTACAATTGAATTAGATGCCTGGTTTTATACAGATACAAATCAGCGAGACTTTTATATATCTTTCTATGATAAAAAAAATCAACGCCATGATAATTCTAATTATAAATCGGTAAGAGTAAATAGTTTCTCAGCCAGTTTTGACAATAGTTATCAAGTAATTCCAAAAGTAAACACTAATGGAATGTGGAGACATGTATCAATTGCATACACAAAAGGAAAACTAAAAGTATATCTCGATGAAACTCGATTAATAAACATTCCTCATATGGAAGGAAATCCAACAGGAATCACAATCGAATTCAATGGTTATTCTGCTGATAAACCAGATCAACTTCAGTACATTAAAAATGTTAGCATTGCCAAAGGCGGTGTAAAATATTATGACCGTGTACTTTCTGAAGGTAAAATTATTGTTAACGGTATAAAATTCGATGTTAATAAGGCTACTTTAAAACCTGAAAGTATGGGGCCAATCAACAAAATTTATCAGTTAATGCAAAAGAATACTGATATCAATTTTAGTGTTGAAGGGCATACTGATAGTGACGGTAGTGACGAAGCTAATATGACTTTATCTAAGGCAAGAGGAAAATCTGTAATGAACAAGCTTATTGAAATGGGTATTTCGGCAAACAGATTAAAATCTAATGGTTTTGGGGAATCTAAACCTATAGATAATAATAGTACTCCAGAAGGAAAAGCTAACAATAGACGTGTTGAGTTTGTAAAATATAGCAGTACTGGAAATTCACAATAAACACTACCAGCAGCAATTCACTATTTGATAAGCTAAATAAAAAATCAATTTCATCTTCAGAAGAATAGATATTAAAAATTAAATTATGAAAAACACAATTAAATTATTAACAGCAGTACTCATTATCGCATTCACATTTACATCGTGTGATGAAGACGACATAAAATCAATTGCAGATGTAACTGTTGAAACTTCTTTAAGCGAAACCTTCGGCTTAAATTTTAAAGCAGAAACTCAAGAAGAAATAAACGAATCAATGACTATTAATTTAGCAGATAACAATTCAATTGCTGAATATTTAAACAAGCTTAAAAAAATAAAAATCACAAAAATAACTTACGAAATCACAGAATTTTCTGGAGATAATTATACCGAAATGAATGTTGGTTATTATATAAATGGAAATACAATTGTTGCACCAAAAAATTACAATGTAAACGATTCTAAAGGTGTAGAATACGAAATAATAGATTCTGATATTTTACAAACAATTTCAACAACATTATTAAATAACAAACAAGTAACACTTGAACTTAAAGGAGATTATCAAAGTTTACAAAATGCTACAGGTAAAATTACTGTAACAGTTTATTTTGAAGCAACAGCTAATCCTTTATAAAAAGTTGTAAAACAAATTAATTTATTTAAAACAAAAACAATGAAAAAATTAACAATTATACTAGTTGCAATATTTAGCTTAAATCAAATAACAGCACAAATAGAGCTTTCAAGAAATATAGAAGAAATAACAAAAGATGTACATAATGCAAATTCTGAAGATAATATTCTAGAGACTTTAAATCTTGAAATTGATGATTTTGAAGTTGAAAATGAAATTTCTTATGAAGAAGAATTTGAATTAGACAACGAACAAGATGTTTTAGACATGTTTGGAGATCTTATTAAAGCTAGAAAAAATAGAGAAATTCCAAAATCTATATGGGATAATTTTAACGTTGGTGATCTTTTACATGGAAATATTAATGCAGATGGTAGCATTAACATTGAAGGATTTATTGGAAATATACCAATGCCAGACGCTGATTTCGACTTAGATATTGGTTCTGATGTTGGAGGCAACAGAAATAATAGGTCTTACGCAGGTAGCGGTTATGGAAGAAATAAAGGAAGTGGTGTTGGTGATCTAAACAACCCTACAGGCAACTATGGAAATAAAGATTTTAATGGTGTTCCAGGACAAGGTCATGATTTTAATGGCGGAACAGGTTCTTGGGATGTAAACGCAACTCATACTTCATCAAAAAATTCTAATGGAGATACTACAACTTCATTTTTTAGTCATACATCATCAGTAAGTAACGATAGTGGTTACCATTCTGAAACTAACAAACAACATTACAATAATGGTGACGGAACTTGGGTAACAACAGTAAATGTTTCACAAACTCAAGCTGATGGTAGCAACGCAACCTCTAATAAAACTGTAACTAAAGACGAAGATGGAACGGTAACTACAACAACTACGGTTACTAAAACCGATTCGGATGGTAACGTAGTGAGTGAAAAAACTACTGAGAAAAAAGAAAAAAAGGAAGAACAAAATTCTGGAGATCCAAGAGAAGACCATGAAAATGGAAATCCTCCTCCTGGACCAATAGAAATACAAATGGCAATATTTAGAGCAGTTACTTTAAACTCAATGGCAGGTGGAAGCATTGGCGGAGACGCAAATGACCCAAGAGGCGATGCTAATACAACGGCAACTGGTAACGGTGTAATGAAAATTAATGATGGATCTACACTAGGTAATATGAAACCTAAAACAGCAGGTGGAAAAATTAATCTAAATAAAGTTCATAAAAAACAACAGGTTATTAAAACAATAAAACAATAAATTCTAATATAAAAACAAAAGCTATGACATTTATTATTAAACACAAACCGGTAAACAAAATGTATAAGGTTTCAAAAATGAAACCAAAGCAACTCAAATCAAAAAAACGCAAGTCTCTAAAAACAAAAGCACCATCATTGTTGCAAAATCGTTTACGTTTAAGTAAAAAACAAATAAGTTTCTTAAATGAAGTAGAGAGTTCTCAACCACAACCAGAAAACACTCATTTAATACCTGGACTTCATTTCTTAGGATGCGGTTACAACATTTTTGGTTCGTATGCAGATGAAAGCGCAATTTTAGAACGTTTAATTGACCCTAATAAAATAAAACAATGGGGTACAACTCCACAGGGAAGTAAAACTTACGCCCATTGGCCTTTTGTAAAATTTATAAAAAAATCTAAAGCTCTTTCACAAACTTTTAGTGGTAAAAATTTAGATAGTATGTGCAAAGAAATGACCAAAAAAGCTGGAATATCAGGCTCTTATTGTGGATTTCAAGGTTCTGTGAATTTAGATACTTATAAATCCGTTTCTAAAAGCTACTATCACGAATGGTATAGAAAGCTATCAATAATACAAAAATGGCAGCTAACATTAGATAACCCTACACAAATACGAAAATTCCTTTACCCTAATGTTGCAAAAGCTATTAACAATTGGGAGCCAAACAAACTTTTTAAAAGATATGGCCTTTATTTTACCGATGGTGTTATTTTAGGTGGAAAATTTAGTTATACTTCTGCTATTGATACTTATAAATGGGCTTCAAAAGACGAAATGAATTTAGCTGTTAAAGCAAGCTATTTTTCATTTGTTAAATCATCTGCAAGTTACACTTCAACAACCATAAAAAACAAATACGAATCAAGTTCTGAAATTGAAATAGAAACTGTTGGTGGTGATAATATAGTTGGTGGTGATAGTATTTCAAACAGTCAATCATATCAAAATTGGAAGAACTCAATCAAAGATGAAGATATTACTCTTATTGATTTTACTGATGGTGGAGGCTTAACGGGAATTTGGGAATTGGCGAGCACTCACAGCCGTAGATCTTATCTTCAACAAAAGGCACGTGAATATGGGGAAAAGATGGAAGACAAATACGGATTTAATCCATTAGGAGGTAGAAAACTAGTTGACTACGTAATTAAAATAAAAACAGGAAACTCTAAATACGATGATACAGATGCCAAAGTTCTAGCACGTTTGGTAGGTATAGATCGATTAGGAATAAGACGTGTTGGCTTGTGGGAAAATTTAGACACCGTTAAAAATGATAGAGAGAGAGGTAAAACAGATGAACATTATATTGATAAACACGAAGACTTAGGCGAATTAATACAAATAGAATTATATCATACTGAAAAAAAAGATGCCTGGGTGTGTGAATGGGTAGAGATTAAGAATAAAACCAATGGAAAAACCTATTCAGCTAGAGTTAATAAAAAATTCAAGCACAATAAATCATTAATATCATTAACTGAAGAATAACTTTATGTTTAAGCTCGCTTAAATGTTTGATTTAAGCGAGCTTAATTAATAAAAAATACTAATTATGAAAAAATTAAGCATAATAATCGCATTATTTACAATAATAGTAAGTTGCAAAGGCAACGAAAACAAACCAGCAGATAGCTTGGCTATAAACAGCACTAAATCCGACCAAAACAAACTAAAACGTTACCAAGTAAAATCTGGTATCATCCACTACACTTCAACAATTTCAGGAAAAGTTTTAGGCAATACAATGTCTGGTACAGGAACCGAAAGTGTTTACTTCAAAGATTGGGGAGCCATTGAGCTAAGAGATGAAAAATCTACCGAAACTAGTAGTATGAAATTTTTTGGTAAAACAAAAAAAGAAACTACAAATAAACGCGTGATAAACAAATTAGATAATGGCGAATGGTACATAGTTGATTTTGATCGAAAAGAAATTACTGCAACTAGGTCTTTACCTATAGATGCTATTACTGCATTTCATCCAGAATCTGACGCAGGAGACACAGGTAAACAAATGGTAAAAGGTCTTGGTGGTAAAAAAATTGGAGAAGAAACCTTTATGGGGTATAACTGTGAAATTTGGGAAGCCTTGGGTGTAAAACAATGGGTTTACAAGCATATAACTTTAAAAATTGAATCTACTGTATTAGGTGTTACTACTTCAAAAAAAGCTACAAGCATAAAATTTAATATATCTGTTCCAGATTCACATTTTAAACTGCCAGATTTTCCAATTGTTAAACAAGAAAGCTTTTTAAGTAATGATGATATAGATTTTGATATGGAAGATATAGATGCAAACTTAGAAAAGGTTGGTAAACTTTCTTATAGTGAATGGAAAAAAATGGCCTTAGCTGATAAAGATGATGAAGAAATGCAAAATATGAGTGAAGAAGAATTACGCCAAACTTATGATATGATTCAGAAAATGGTAAAAATGAGAAAAGGGAATTAATCGCAAAAAAATTGCTATGAAAATTTGGATTCCACTCCTGTTTCTTATCAGTTTAACAACTGCAAAAGCACAAGAGTTTAAACCGTTCAAAATAAAGTCTGGAAAAATTACTTATCAAAAGTTGAAATATTCAACTGTTTCAAGTTACTCCAACAAAAACGGAGTTGAAACAAGCTACAGTAAACAAGTACCTTATGTAGCCGAACAAGTATTTTATTGTTGGGATCAATTTGGCGATATTGCTTTTGAAGAAGTTTACAAAGTCTCGAAATTTGGAGGAGAATTATTACCTGAAAAAGTAAAAATTACTGAACAATTATGGATTGATGAACACCACTATTATTTTGATATAAAAAACAATAAAGTAAGTGATGATCTTTACTATTTAAGAAAAAAATGTAGAGAACGGTTTCAATATTACCAAATAACAGATTCTTGGATAAAAACTTTATATATGGGAACAGATAAATCTGGAACCGAAACTATTTTAGATAAAAAAGCCGATTGTTATAAAATAGATAAATATACAGATTTGTATGCCTGGAAAGGATTGGAATTAAAAAATGTAAGCTATTATACCACTCCAAAAGGTGAACGATTATATCCTAACCGAGCAAAAATAGCAGTTAAAATTGATACTCTCTCGCCAATAAATAAGGCTATTTTCAATCCAACTTGGTTAAAACGAGAAAAATTTTACAATTCTTTAGATGGAGACAAAATTTCAGAAATAGTTGATACTCGTCCAAATGTAACAGAACAAGCAGATAATATTAAAGGAATTGAACTTCAAAAAAATGACATCTTTTTATTTGTAACCAATAAATTACAATTAGGTAAAATGCAGGTTTTAAAAATTGATAGTAACAAGCAACTTATTATAAAATATAGTTTATATAGCTTCAATAATGAGATTAACAAAAACAATTCATTTACAATTAAAAATAATACACTTGTAAATATAGATGCTCCTTTTAGTAAAGAATCATTTCCTAAAGATTTAGATTTTAAATGGAGCGTATCCAATAAAACCAAGTTATTCCCTCAAAATAACATTAGCGTATTATTACTAAAACCAAGTAGAACAACACTAGAAATTAAAAAATACAAAAGAAATAATTAAATAAAATATTATGAAAAAATTAATCGTACTAATAATTATCATTTGTAGTATTTCAGCAAAAGCCCAAAAATCTAAAATAATTGGAAACTGGCAATTAGTAAAAGCTGTTATAGGAGATAAAACCGAAACCGATTTAAAAGCAGTATTCATTTTTGAAGATAAAGGAGTTTTAAAAGCTGCAAGAAGTGCTACTTCAAAAATAGTAACAGTTGGTACTTGGAAATACAATAAAAAGAAAAAAACAATTGTAATGAACAGCTCTTTAGATAAAGATTTTAATGGAGAAGCTTCTGTAATAAAATCTAAAAACAAAGAACTGGTTTATAAAAAAGATAAAGCAATACTAAGCTTTGTAAAAATAAAAATGCAAAACGCTTCACCAAAAATAAAAATGGAAAAACCAATACTTTCATTTAAAAGGGAAGCTATGTATAATAAAAATGGTGATTTTAATTACGAAGAGGAAGAAGCAAAATTACCTTGGAAAATTGAAACTATTGTAAACAATTTAAAAAATTACACAGAATTGGTCTATAACATAACTAGTTTTCCTGATGAACAAGAGCCAGATGCCTGGGTAGTAAGCGAAAAAATAAACTACAATGCTACAGAAAAATCTATTGACGTTAGGGAATATTCATATTTTCAAAACGATTATATCGATATGACCGAAAATCCAATTTGGATGAATAACTTATCTGATTATGAGTATGATTACAACTTTTTTCCAAAAGATAATGTAGATACCTACAAAGTTTTAGGAACAGAAGAAATTAAAACACCTGCAGGTACTTTTAATTGTACAGTTGTTGAAGGTTTTGGTCAATTTGATAGTAAAATTAAATATTGGATGATAACAGAAAAACCAGGAGTATTTGCCAAAATAATAAAAGTAAAAGATGCTCCAGTACCATTTGGTAGTACAAATGTGTATATATTAAAAGAAATTAAAAACTAGATAATCCCCTGCACTCAAAAAAAAGCGCTATAAAAAGTAATTACACTTATGCTTCTTGTAAATTACATCTGTTTATTATTTATAAAACAAACAGATGTAATTCAAGAAACGTATTTCAAAAAGCATTCAAAAATTAGTATTTGCAGTAATTAATTGTTGATTTAATTCCATGTACTTTGAAAAGTTCAAGTTTAAAAGCTTGAACTTTTTTCATTTATTTACACCAATACTCCTTTTCAATACAAAGCCAATAAAACCAACTAGCGAGCAACAAAACAGATTTATATTTTACTGATAATCAGTTTTTAGGAGTAATTAGTCGTTAATTACAAAAATAGTAGAATGTTAAAAACTTATTGATAAATGTGAATAAGTACCCCTTTCATTATACCCAATTTTTTCCAATATTTGTTTCTCTCGTTTCAAGAGAAATCAACTAACTATTTACCATCTAAAAAAGTCAAAGAAATGCCTGCTATTGAACCTATTTTACAAGAAAACAAAGACCGATTTGTAATTTTCCCTATTCAACACCAAGATATTTGGGAATGGTATAAAAAGCAAGAAGCTAGTATTTGGACTGCTGAAGAAATTGATTTACACCAAGATGTAATTGATTGGGAAAATAAATTAAACGATGATGAACGTTATTTTATCAAACATATTTTAGCGTTTTTTGCAGCTTCTGATGGTATTGTAAACGAAAATTTAGCAGAAAATTTTGTTAGTGAAGTTCAATATTCTGAAGCAAAATTTTTCTATGGTTTTCAAATAATGATGGAAAATATACACTCTGAAGTATACTCATTGTTAATTGATACGTATGTAAAAAATGAAGCAGAAAAAGATCAATTGTTTAAAGCAATTGAGGTGTTTCCTGCTATTAAATTAAAAGCTGATTGGGCATTAAAATGGATTGAAAGTCCAAGTTTTGCTGAGCGTTTAATTGCTTTTGCTGCCGTTGAAGGAATTTTCTTTTCAGGAAGTTTTTGCTCTATTTTTTGGTTAAAAAAACGAGGATTATTACCAGGCTTAACATTTTCTAACGAATTAATTTCTAGAGATGAAGGTTTACACTGTGATTTTGCTGTACACTTACACAATAACCATATTGTAAACAAAGTACCAAAAGAACGCATTTCAGAAATTATTGTAGATGCATTAGATATTGAACGTAAATTTATAACAGAATCATTACCAGTTAGTTTAATTGGTATGAATGCTAAATTAATGACTCAATATTTAGAATTTGTAACAGACAGACTTTTAACTGAATTTGGATGTGATAAAGTTTACAATGTTTCTAATCCTTTTGACTTTATGGAAATGATTTCTTTAGAAGGAAAAACAAATTTTTTCGAAAAAAGAGTATCTGAATACCAAAAAGCTGGTGTAAAAAGCGGAGGAACTGGTGATATAAGTTTTGATGCTGACTTCTAATATTTATTAGAAAAACTTTTCAAATTACAATACACCCCAATTGAAATTTGATTTTTTAAATAAAATCAATAATACAACTGTATATAATAATTATTAAAACCAACGTGTAACCTATGTTTGTACTTAAAAGAGACGGAAGAAAAGAGCCTGTAATGTTCGATAAAATTACAGCAAGAGTTAGAAAAATGTGTTATGGCCTTAATAAATTGGTAGATCCTGTTCAGGTAGCTATGAGAGTTATTGAAGGACTTTATGATGGGGTTACCACTTCCGAACTTGATAATTTAGCTGCTGAAACTGCTGCTACAATGACTGTACGACACCCAGATTATGCAAAACTAGCTGCACGTATTGCTGTTTCTAACTTACATAAAAACACTAAAAAAACATTTAGTGAAGTTATGACGGATTTATACAATTATGTAAATCCAAGAACTGGTAAAAAAGCACCATTATTATCTGACGAGACATACAAATCTATTATGGATAATGCTGCCAAGCTAGATTCAACAATTATATACAATAGAGATTTTGGGTACGATTATTTTGGTTTTAAAACATTAGAACGCTCCTATTTATTAAAATTAAACGGTAAAATTGCTGAAAGACCTCAGCATATGTTAATGCGTGTTGCAATTGGAATTCATCAAAATGATATTGATGAAGCTATTGAAACGTATGAGTTAATGTCTAAAAAGATTTTTACTCACGCAACACCAACATTATTCAATTCAGGAACACCAAAACCACAAATGTCGTCTTGTTTTTTACTTCAAATACAAGAAGATAGTATTGATGGTATTTATGATACATTAAAACAAACTGCAAAAATTTCTCAATCTGCTGGAGGAATTGGTTTATCTATTCACAACGTACGTGCAACAGGATCTTATATTAGAGGTACTAATGGAACTTCAAACGGAATTGTTCCAATGCTAAAAGTTTATAATGATACTGCTCGTTATGTAGATCAAGGTGGAGGAAAACGTAAAGGTTCTTTCGCTATTTATATGGAACCTTGGCACGCAGATGTTTTTAACTTTTTAGATTTACGTAAAAATACTGGAGCTGAAGAAATGCGTGCGCGTGATTTATTTTACGCTATGTGGATTCCAGATTTATTTATGAAACGTGTTGAAGAAAATGGAGATTGGACATTAATGTGTCCTAATGAATGTCCTCATTTATTTGATACTTATGGAGATGAGTTTGAAAAACTATACACAGGTTATGAGCAAGTTGGTAAAGGACGTAAAACTATAAAAGCACGTGAACTTTGGGAAAAGATTTTAGAAGCTCAAATTGAAACTGGAAATCCATACATGCTTTACAAAGATTCGGCAAATAGAAAATCGAATCAAAAAAATTTAGGAACCATTCGTTCTTCAAATTTATGTACAGAAATTATGGAATATACTGCAAAAGATGAAGTTGCAGTATGTAACTTAGCTTCAATTGCCATTCCAATGTTTGTAGATGAAAATGAAAAGGGCGAAAAATATTTTAATCACCAAAAACTATTTGAGGTAACTAAAAAAATTACAAGAAATTTAGATACAGTAATAGATCGTAATTATTACCCAGTTAAAGAAGCCGAAAATTCAAACTTTAGACATAGACCCGTAGGTTTAGGAATTCAAGGTTTGGCAGATGCTTTTATTATGCTGCGTATGCCTTTTACAAGTGACGAAGCGAAAAAGTTAAACGAAGAAATTTTTGAAACCATTTACTTTGCTGCTGTAACCTCATCAATGGAAATGGCTAAAACTAAAGGAACCTACTCTACATATGAAGGCTCTCCAATGTCTAAAGGAGAATTTCAATTTAACATGTGGAATGTTTCTGAAGATGATTTGAGTGGTCGTTGGGACTGGAAAGCTCTTAGAAAAAATGTATTAGAAAACGGTATTAGAAACTCGTTATTAGTTGCTCCAATGCCAACAGCTTCAACTTCACAAATTTTAGGTAATAACGAAGCTTTTGAGCCTTACACATCTAATATTTACACGCGTAGAGTTTTAAGCGGCGAATATATTGTTGTTAATAAGCATTTACTAGAAGACTTGGTTGAATTAGGTTTATGGAATAATGAAATGAAAGAAGAAATAATGCGTGCCAACGGTTCAATCCAACATATAGATGTTATTCCACAAGATTTAAAAGAACTGTATAAAACCGTTTGGGAAATGAGTATGAAAGATATTATTGATATGTCTCGCCAAAGAGGATATTTTATTGATCAATCTCAATCATTAAATTTATTTATGCAAGATGCAAATTACTCTAAATTAACATCTATGCATTTTTACGCTTGGAAAAGTGGCTTAAAAACTGGAATGTACTACTTACGTACAAAAAGTGCTGTAAACGCAATTAAATTTACCTTATCTAACAATAAAAAAGAAGAAGACAAGCCATTAACTCCTGAAGAACTAAAGGCTATGTTAATTGCTTCACAAAACAATCCAGACGATTGTGAAATGTGTGGATCATAAAATGTAAAATACATTATTAAAAATAAGCCTTTAAGTACTATTATTTAAAGGCTTATTTATATTAATACCAAATAGTATTAATTTTGTAAATTTATACCCATCTTATAACGGTAAATTAACACAATTTTAATGTTGTTAACCTTAACTTAACATACGCTAAAAAGAATGAATATATTTTTGCGCTTTAAATAATAATAAAAAATGGGAGATATTTACATTTTAATGCTTGTTGCATTAACAGTACTAGCAATTATTGATTTAGTTGTTGGAGTTAGTAACGATGCAGTAAACTTTTTGAATTCAGCAATTGGTTCTAAAGCTATTTCTATGAAATGGATTTTAATTATTGCAAGTATTGGAGTTGCTCTTGGAGCAATAACCTCGAGTGGAATGATGGAGGTTGCACGTAAAGGTATTTTTAATCCGGCAGAATTTTATTTCGACGAAATAATGTTCATTTTTATGGCGGTAATGATAACAGACATTCTTCTGTTAGATGTTTTTAATTCATTAGGAATGCCAACATCTACAACAGTTTCTATTGTATTTGAATTGTTGGGTGCTGCAGTTGCAATGGCATTAATTAAAATTTCTAATGCTGAAGGTGAAACTATAGCTAGCTTAGGAAAATACATTAATTCAGAAAAAGCCTTATTAATTATATCGGGTATTTTACTCTCTGTATTTATAGCATTTTCGGTGGGTGCAATTGTACAATTCCTATCGCGTTTGCTGTATTCTTTCCAATTTGAAAAAAGAAAAAGTTATATAAATGCAATTTTTGGAGGTTTTGCAATTACAGCAATTACCTACTTTATTTTTGTAAAAGGTATGAAAGGAACTCCTTTTTACGGAGATATTAAACACTTAATTGAAGGAAAAACTTTTGAAATTATCCTTTATGGTTTTGCTTTCTGGACAATATTATCGCAATTATTAATAATGCTATTCAAAGTAAATATTTTAAAATTTATTGTAATAATTGGAACATTTTCTTTAGCAATGGCATTTGCTGGTAACGATTTAGTTAACTTTATTGGTGTACCTATTGCTGCTTGGAACTCTTACCAAGAATGGAGTGCTTCTGGAATACCTGCTAATGAATTCTCAATGGGAGTTTTAGCCAAAAAAGTACCATCTAACCCAATGCTATTATTAGCTGCAGGTGCAATTATGGTTATTACTTTATGGTTCTCTAAAAAAGCAAAAGCAGTAATTGAAACTGGTATTAACCTTTCTCGACAAGGAGAAGGGCATGAAAAATTTCAATCAAATGCCGTTTCTAGAACTGTTGTTCGTGGAGCAATTTTGTTTAGCTCTGGTTTAGCTAAAGTAGTTCCTAATAGATCTTTAAAGTGGATAGACTCTAAATTCCAAAAACCTGTTATAGATTTATCTAAAGAAAAAACTTATGAATTACCTGCCTTTGATATGGTTAGAGCATCGGTTAACTTATTTGTTGCTGGTATTTTAATTTCGATTGGTACTTCATTAAAACTGCCATTATCTACAACTTACGTTACCTTTATGGTAGCAATGGGTACATCTTTAGCTGATAGAGCTTGGGGTAGAGAAAGTGCCGTTTATAGAGTTGCTGGTGTATTTAACGTAATTGGTGGTTGGTTTTTAACTGCTTTATCTGCATTTACAGTAGCTGCAATTTTTGCTTACATTATATATTTAGGTGAAATTGTTTCTGTAGCTGTATTATTAATTATTGTATTGTTTTTAATAGGTAGAAGTTCTGTTAGACATACAAGAAAAGCAAAAGAGAAAAAAGAAAGAAAATATATTGAACGTGCTGAGTTAATAACTATTAATGAAGTTGTTGAGGAAAGTTCTGATCACATTTCTGAAGTTGTAAAACGTGTGAATAAGCTATTTACAAACGTTGTAGATGATTTATCTAACCACGATTTAAAGAAGTTAACCAAAACTGAAAAACACGTTAAAAAACTAAATAAAGAAGTTAACGAACTTAAAAGTGAAGTTTTCTACTTTATTAAATCTTTAGATGACTCTTCTGTAAAAGCAAGTAGATTTTATATTTTAGTTTTAGGGTACTTACAAGATGTAACACAGTCTATTGAATATATTTCAACAACAAGTTACAACCACGTTAATAACAACCACAAGAATCTTAAAAAATCTCAAGTAAAAGATTTAAAATCTATTAATAATGAGCTACAATCGTTATTTAGTAAAATAGAAAAAGACTTCTCTGATAGAGATTTCTCTAACCTATTAACTATTATAAACGCTAAACAAGAGTTATTTAATAACGTTTCTGAATCTATTGATAAGCAAATTTCAAGAATTAGAACAGAAGAAACGAGTCCTAAAAACTCAACATTATACTTTGGTATTCTATTAGAAACTAAAGATTTAATTTCTGCTTTAATGAGCCTACTTCAATTATATGAAGAATTTCAAGTTCAAGAAAACGGAAATAAATAATTAACTTATATTTCTAAAAAGCCTTCAAATTAAATTATTTGAAGGCTTTTTTTGTTTTAATTAATATATGTAAGTTTATAACTTTTTAGACCAAATATTTCCTTTTATAAATGATTAGAAAAGTTTCCTTTACTATATTTTTAGCCGCTTTAGCTGTTGTACTTTACTTTAACCCTAATTTTAAAACAATTTCCGCAGGTGTTGCCATTTTACTATTTGGAATGATAATGCTTGAAGAAGGTTTTAAAGTATTTACAAAAGGTCCGCTTCAAAATATATTAAAAAAAGCTACTAATAAATTATACAAAAGTATTACAGCTGGTGCTTTTGTTACTGCTTTAATTCAATCTAGTTCTTTAGTGTCAGTAATTACAATTTCATTTATAAGCGCTGGTTTAATTAGCCTTTCTGGAGGTTTAGGATTAATTTTTGGAGCAAACATTGGTACAACTGCTACAGCTTGGCTAGTTGCTGGTTTTGGTTTAAAAATTAAGATTTCGGCATTAGCTATGCCAATGCTAATTTTTGGAATCATATTTTCTTTTCAGAAAAAAGTAGCACTAAAAGGTGTTGGAAATGTATTAGCTGGGTTAGGTTTTTTCTTTCTTGGTATACATTATATGAAAGAAGGTTTTGATATTTTTAAGCAATATATAGACCTTACCCAATTTGCAGTTTCAGGATTTTTAGGAGCTTTAATTTATGCCGGTTTAGGAATTTTAATAACTACTATTTTACAATCTAGTAGCGCAACACTGGCCTTAATTTTAACAGCACTTGCAGCTGGACAAATAGAATATGAAAACGCACTTGCATTAGCAATTGGAGCCAATGTTGGTACAACAATTACTGCGGTTTTAGGATCTTTAAGTTCAAACATTGCTGGAAAACGTCTTGCTGGAGCACATTTAGTTTTTAATGTTACCACCGGTATTATAACCTTAATTTTAATATTTCCATTAGCAAGACTAGTTAATCATTTATCTGAATTATTACAAATAGCCCACGATGATTATACCTTAAAACTAGCACTATTTCATACCATTTTTAATGTGCTGGGTGTTTTAGTTATGATTCCTTTTATTAATATACTTGAACGTTTTTTAATAAAAGTTATTAAAGATAAAAAGACAAAAGATATTGATGATGCAAAATTCTTAACCGAATCTGTGTTAGAATTTCCTGGAACTGCTATTTCTTCGTTAGTAAAAGAATCTGAGTATTTATTTAAAAATGCAATTTTTGAAATAGTTGCACACGGGTTAAACATTCATCAAAGTGATATTAAATCGGATTTAAAGATTAAAAAAATTATAAAAAAATCAACTGTTGACATGGAAACAGATGTTGAAGAATTATATTATACCAAAGTAAAATCTATTTATGGCGAAATTATTAGGTATGCAACAACTGTTCAAAGCGATTTAATTTTAAATAAAAAACAACACAAAACTATTACAGAGATTAAAATTGCTAATAGAAAAATGGTTGAAATTATAAAGGATATTAGAGAGTTGAATAAAAACTTAACTTCCTCTGTAAGTTTAAACAACAAAGATCTTCACCATGAATATGATAATTTCAGAAAAAAAGTAACAAAAGTATTGCGCGTTATTTACCTTTTTAGCACTGAAGAAAACTCTGAAAAGTATGCCGAAAAGCTAAATGAGCTAAAAGAAAATGCTAGAGAAAATATTAGGCAAAGTAATAAATCTATAGATAAGTTAATTCGAAAAGATTTAATTTCTGCAGAAATGGCTTCTTCACTATTTAATGATTTTACCAACGTAAACGATATGATAAAAAAGCTAATTGAAGTAGCCGAATTATTATATGGTGAAAAAGACTCATTATTAGAAAACGGAAAAGTTAAAAAGAAAAAGAAGAACAAATAACCCATTATTACCAACCAACTTATAACAACATAAAAACTAAAACATTAAGGGTTATTTTTGTTAACATTAACATAGTATAAGCCGGCTAATATTAACATTAACTTAATGTCAACTACTTAATTTCAAATTAATTTTGCAATATATTAAATTGAAATCATGAATGATATTTATATATTAATGCTAGTGGCATTAACCATTTTAGCAGTAATAGATTTAGTGGTTGGTGTTAGTAATGATGCTGTTAACTTTTTAAACTCCGCTTTGGGTTCTAAAGCTGTTTCAGTAAGAACTTTAATGATAATTGCGAGTTTTGGTATTTTCTTTGGTGCCGTTTTTTCGAGCGGTATGATGGAAGTTGCTAGAAAAGGTATTTTTATTCCTAGTGAGTTTTACTTTAATGAAATTATGTTCATTTTTATGGCGGTTATGATAACCGATGTAATTTTGTTGGATTTGTTTAACTCTTTAGGTATGCCAACCTCAACTACAGTTTCTATTGTATTTGAATTGTTAGGTGCTGCCGTAGCTATTGCATTAATTAAAATTAATGCCAATGATGCTCAAACTTTTGCAGATTTAGGTCATTATATAAATTCAGATAGAGCATTGCTAATTATATCTGGTATTTTAATGTCTGTAGTAATTGCATTCTCTATTGGTGCTATTGTTCAATACATTTCTCGTTTGGTGTTTTCATTTCATTATGAAAAAAGAATGAAATATTTTGGGGCTATTTTTGGTGGTATAGCACTAACAGCAATTACCTATTTTATCTTTATGAAAGGTTTAAAAGGAACTCCTTTTTATGGAGATGTTAAGCATATTTTAAATGGTAACGAACTTATTATTATTGGTGGAAGTTTTGTTTTTTGGACTTTACTTTCTCAATTATACACAAGCTTATTCAAAAAAAACATATTAGTTCTTGTTATTATTATCGGAACATTTGGTTTAGCCTTAGCCTTTGCAGGTAATGATTTAGTTAACTTTATTGGAGTGCCAATGGCTGCACTACACTCTTATGATGCTTGGGTAGCGAGCGGTGTGCCCGCTACTGAATTTTCTATGGGTGTTTTAGCTAAAAAAGTGCCAACAGAATCTACCCTATTATTTATTGCTGGTGCAATTATGGTAGTTACTTTATGGTTTTCTAAAAAAGCAAAATCTGTAACCGAAACCGAAATTGGTTTAGCAAGACAAGGAGCTGGACACGAAAAATTTAAATCTAACATGCTTTCTAGGTCAATTGTTAGAGGTACTGTAAGTTTAAGTAAAACTCTTAATAGCATTTTACCTAATTCAATATCTAGTAAAATAGATAGTCAATTTCAAAAACCTACAATAGCACTACCAAAAGATAAAGAATATGAGCTTCCTGCATTTGATATGATACGAGCTTCTGTTAATTTAATGGTAGCTGGTATTTTAATATCTATTGCAACCTCATTAAAGCTACCTTTATCTACTACCTATGTAACTTTTATGGTGGCAATGGGAACTTCATTAGCAGATAGAGCTTGGGATAGAGAAAGTGCTGTTTATAGAGTTGCTGGTGTAGTTAACGTAATTGCTGGTTGGTTTTCTACTGCCATTATTGCTTTTACAGCTGCAGGTATATTCGCTTTCTTAATGTATTTAGGAGGTATTTCTGTAGTTGCAGTTTTATTAGTTATAGTAGCTTTTTTATTAGTAAGAAGTTATTTAAACCATTCTAAAAAACTAAAAGAAAAAAAGGAAGTACAACGTGTTAATAGAGCCGAAGTTAATTCTATTAATGAAGTTATTGAAGATAGTTCGGGACATATTTCTGAAGTAATAAACCGTGTAAATAAATTATACACCAATGTTGTTACAGATTTAACCAACCAAGATTTAAACAAGCTATCTAAAACCGATAAACACGTTAAAAAATTAAATACTGAAGTAAACGAACTAAAATCTGACATATTCTACTTTATTAAATCTTTAGATGATAGTTTAGTAAAAGCAAGTAGGTTTTATTTGCTAGTATTAAGATATTTACAAGATATTACACAGTCTATTGAGTTTATTTCTACAACTAGTTTTAATCATGTAAACAACAATCATAAAGACCTTAAAAAAGGTCAAATTAAAGATTTAAAACTAATTAATAAAAAGCTTCAAAAGTTACTGGACCAAATAATTGTAGATTTTGATAAAAGAAACTTTACAAACTTTGCGTATATAATTGATGACAAACAAAACTTATTAAATCATGTTTCTGATTCGATTGATAGCCAAATTTCAAGAATTAGAACAGATGAAACAAGTCCAAAAAATTCTACTTTATACTTTGGAATTCTACTAGAAACAAAAGATTTAATTACAGCTTTAATGAGTTTACTACAACTATTTCAAGAGTTTCAAATAAATAATGAAAATAAGTAGTTGAATTTATACCAATAAAAAAGGTCGCTATATAAACATATAGCGACCTTTTTTATTACTCAGTTTTAAGCTCTTAGAAATGAATATCTACTTGTAGCCTATATAACAGTTCGTTATTACCTCCATCAATTTCTAAATGGCTAATGTCGGTTTGTACCTTTAAACTATGACCAACAATGTATTTTGAAAGTCCTAATGTATATTGGCTCTCTTGATTTTTTCCTGTAATATTTTTATCTAACTCAATGTTTGTATAACGACCAGAAACTTCCCAATCATTATTTAATAAATATCCTGTTTGTAAATTTAATCCGTTTCCTACTTGAACCACATCACCAGTTAAAGTACCGTCAGAGTTTTTTGCAAATGGGTCATCTGCTGTTCTATCTGAATATTCAGCCATAAAAGAGAACCCTTGATATTTAAACATTGCATCTATAAACCAAGTGTTAATATTTGTTTCAAAAAAACCATTATCAGTTTCCATATAAGAACCTTGATTACTTCTGGTTTTAACAGCATTGTTATTATGGTCATAACTTACTCCAATAGCTAATTTTGGCTTAGCTTCACGTTGTAAATCAGCTCCTTTATAATCTCCTTTACCAGCAAAACTTCCAAAAGGAAATAACTCAACACGCCCAGTATACTGGTGACCTCCAAGATTTCCAGAGGTAATATTTCTACCTTCTCCTTGTGCTACTGAAAATATTTCTTTTACCACAAATTTATCCGTTAAATTAAATTTATGTCTCAATTGAACTCCAAAATCACGATCTATAGTAAACCTTTTATTTAATAAAGATCTATCTACTTGCTGTAAATTTGCTGATGAAATAACTCGCTCTCTGTTTCCTGGAAGTTTACCTTGACCAAACCACAATTCAAAATTTTGGTAAAAATTCCATTTTAATTGTGCATCTAAAATATAACGTGGCGCGTTACTTGTATATTCTGAAGCTCCAGATTGATCTCTATTAGATAAGCCTAATTCAATTTTGTATTTTAATTTTGGACTGTATGCAAAACCATCAAATTTTAACCTTGCTCTTCTAGTTAAAAAATTTGCTTCGCTTTTGCCTCCATCTTCCCAGTTAGAAGTTCCTAAAAGTTGCATACGTAAACCAACTTTCATACTCCAGCTGTCATTTTCACCTTTTAAATTAAAAAGACCTTTTCCAAATTTTGAAGCATTTGCTTCTTGAGAATAAGTTAATGGTACGGCTAAAAGCCATAACATAATTAGTAATACTTTGAATTTCATAAATAGTGTTGTTTCGTTTTTGTCGCTGCAAAGAACTCATTTTAATGTTAAGTTAATGTTTCTTAATGATTAACTTATAATTAAAAGGAGTGTTTTTTAATCTATTCTTTAAACATATTTAATAGTAAACTAACATTTTAATTTTTATTAAAATAAAAGACCACCAAATAATGGTGGTCTTTTTCATTTCAATGTATTGTTGACAAAAACGATATTTATGAAATGTTATATCTTCTATATGAGAAAAACAAATATTACATAATAATCTTAATTTAATTTAAACTAAATATTATCTAAATATTAAGATTTAAACACCCTTTTTATTGTTACTCTAATGTTAATATTTTAAATATCCAAATTTTAAGCGCCTTTCAACACTAAACTTTAGGTGTTGATAATCAGTTTTTTAAGTGATTTTTTAAAAAATTTAATGTAAACTTAATGTTAAGAAACTGTAATTTTAATGTAAACCTACTATATTTGAGTATTATTAAAAACTAAAAAAATAACCTTAAAAAACATATAGACATGAAAACATTATTAAAATTAGTTGTATTATTATTTTGTGTTACAACATTTGCTCAAGAACAAAAAGTAGACTTCAAAAAAATTGATAACGATTTAACAAAAGCAACTTATTACTTTGCAGATAATGCAAATATAGTTGAACGTGAAGGTTTCTTTAATAAATCTGGTAAGTTACATGGTACTTGGATCAATTACGACGTAAACGGATCTAAAACGATTATTGCGAATTACAAAAACGGTAAAAAAGAAGGTACTTGGAGTTTTATTAAAAAAGACAAAGTTAACTTAGTTACTTATAAAAATAACAAAGTGGTTAATGTAGAAACTAAAGACATTATTATTAATTAGCACAAATCTCATTCTTTTAAATAGTGCTTATAAAAAAAGGGATGCTTAAAGCATCCCTTTTTTATTTATATAACAACAATTATATTTTATAGTTTACTCAACAGTCCAACCAGCTCCCCAAGTAGCATAATCAGTTCCTGTTCCATTTCCATCACCTGAAATAAAATCAGCTTCAGTAAAAGAAAAACCAGTATCGTTTTTTAATTTAACAGTTACAGTATTAAAAGTAACATTGTTAACTTGTAATACATCATCAATAACTCCTTGTCCTGTTGGGTTATCAGAAGTATCTCCATCCAAATCGAATCCTTCTTCAAAGTTGTTTATTACAACGTTTGTAAAAATTCCTTGTGTACCAGCTCTTAATCTAATTGCTTCACCTTCGAAACCGTCTACAGTAACGTTTGTTACGTTTGGTGCAGAAAAATATTTAGGGCTTGAGTTGTTACCTATATCAGTATTATAACCATCACATTCAAAAGCTTTATCGTGGTCGGCTCCGTGCATAACATAAGCATTCATAATAGTACCTGTGTAACCTTCAGTCCAGTCAATAGAATCATCTTGAGCGTTTACAACAGAAACATAACTTACGTTAACTGTACCTCCAAAAAATTCTAAACCATCATCTAAACCTTCAAACATTTGAATGTACTCAACAGTAGTTCCACTTCCTACACCGTAAAAAGAAAATCCGTTGTTTTCAGACTGTCCATCAGCTTTACCACCTGAATATTGAACACGTACGTAACGAAGTGTACCTGAGTTATCAGTAGCGTCAGTTCCACCGTAAGGTAAACTTCCAATTTCTGAAGTTGAAGTTCCAGTAGCAACAGAGTTAATAGGTGCTTTTCCTAAAATAATTAATCCTCCCCAATCACCAGCTTTAGGTGCAGTAGAGTTAGATGTCATAATAATTGGCTTATCTTTAGTTCCTTCTGCAACAATTTTTGCTCCTTGTGCAATTGCAATATACACATCAGATCCTGAAGCTTGCGCTTTAATTACAGTACCTTCTTCAATAGTTAAAGTAGTACCAGCTTCCATTACTAATGCACCTGTTAAAGTGTATTCATTTTTAGCCTCTAATAATAAGTCACTTGACTGAACTCCTGAAATGCTTATTTTTTCACTTGCATTAGGATCAGTTGTTCCTCCTGTAGTAGTGTTTGTTACTGAATTGTCTGTGTTGTTGATAATAATATCAGCTGTGTCATCTTCTCCACAAGAGATAAATAATGCTGAAGCTATAGCCAAAGTTAAAAATGTATTCTTCATCGTTTTTAAATTATTAATGTTCATATTTTGTTTTAAAAGTTATATTTGAATTGAAGGCCTATGTTTAAACCTTTTTTGTAGCTTTCTAATACTACTTCTTGGTTATTAGATAATTCTCTGAAAATTTCTATTTCTGGATTTAAAATGTTTTTTGCACTGAAGTTTATTTCAGTTTTCTCTCCAATTTTATTTTTCCAAACAAAATCTAATGTTGCAAATCCTTTTTCTATTTTGTTTCCTAATTGACCAGAACCTAATGCGAAAATTCTATCAGAAAAATAGTTGGCTACTAAGTTTATTGTTGGCTCAACCTTTTCACCAAAATTTGGTCTAAAGTTTAAATCTGCATTTACTAATAACGGAGATGCTCCTTGAAGCTCATCACTATCTCTATTAAATGCTGTACTGTATGTACCTTGAATTGTATTAAATAAGTCTTGTTTTGTATGCATATAAGAAATGTTGAAACCTCCAGATAATTTAGCTTCATCATCTTCATTCATTAAAATATCTTTTTTCACTTCAACCTCAACACCATATACTTTTGCTTTATCTCCAGTTCTAAAAAAACGTTGAGTACCTGTTGCATCATTTGCAACAACTAAGTTTACAGGATCTTTAATTTCTTTTGCAAATGCACCTAATGAAATAATTTCACCTCTTGAAACAAACCATTCGAATTTAAAATCTACATTTAAAATATCTGAGTAAGAAACATCTTTAACATTTACATAGTTAACACCTTCTTGATGACCTAATAAATCTGGATTACCACCAATTCTTTGTGTTACACTTTCGTATACATAAGGCGCCATTTCTTTAAATTCTGGAAATGAAACTGTATTACTAACTGAAAAACGTAAGTTAATATCATCATTCAGCGCATATTTTACATTTAATGTTGGTAATAACAACTCTTCGGTTACCTCAGCAACTCCCGGGTTTTTAATTAAGTTTACAACATCGTAGTTAATTGTTTGGCTAAACCATTCAGATCTTACACCTGGAACTATTAACCATTTTTCGCCTAAATTAATTTCTGCTGAAGTATACATAGAATAGGTTTCTAACTCTCCTTTATAGGTGTTCTCGTATTTACCAGGAAAATTTGTTGGCCCTATATGAAATACGCCTTCACCTTCAGGATATAAAGCTTTAAACACATCAGTATCATACAATCCATCTGCCCAGTTATTGTAATTAAAAATTGCGTTGAAATTATTAGGGTCTACATTAAAAGAACTATCAATGTTTTTGTAACCGTATCTAATATTCTTAAAATTACGCTCCTTTGCTCTATGGTTTGCTCCAAAGTTTAATTTAAAATCATCCGAAACCGTATACTTTAAATTAAAACGACCATTTAATTCTTCATCTATAATTTTTTCGAAATAACGTTGGTTGTCAAAAGAGTTATTTGTGTATAAAGTTGCATATGTATTTGGATCACTATCTAAATGGTTGTAATATTCCTCTAAAGAAATTCTTTTTCTATCTGGTTCGTGAGAGTACACATTGTTATAACCTAATCCCCAATCTAGTTCCAATTTATCTTCAACTAACGTATGTTCTCCTAATAATTGGTTTACAAATACTAAATCTTGATTAAATTGTACATTCATTTGGTAAAAACCAGCATCTGTATCAATTCGAGCATCACGATTAGATCCTAAACCTTTTACACCATAGTAACCAACCTCATCACTAGAACTATTAATAAATAATGAGTTATAAGATATTTTGTTGAAATCGTTAATTTTATAAATAGCACTTCCCATTACTGTAGAATTAGTTGAGTAATTGTAACGATCTACATTTGGAAAAGATTTTTTCTCAACATTTGTATAATCAGTTTCTCTACCTTCAAAAAAAGTATAATTATTATCAAAGCTTCCAGTTATAAATAAACTTAACCTTCCTGCATCACCAACATCAAATGATTTTCCTGCAGATAAACTTACACCCGTATTAATTGGCGTTTGTGCAGAAATTGGATCAACACCGTGAGATAATACCACTGCATAAGGATTATGTTCGTATCTACCGTAGAACCCAAAAAATCCAGTTCCATCACTTTTTACAAAATCTTTATCAGCTGCATTTGTGTTAACACTTGTAGAAACCGATACATCTAAAAAGCTATCGCCTGTAAACTCTTTTGAAGTAACATTTACATTACCTGCAGCAAAATCTCCGTAAAAATTAGCAGCGTATGCTTTACTTACAGAAACATTTTGAATAACATCTGAAGAAAATAAATTTAAATCTATATTCTTTTTATTAATGTTATTAGAAGGCATTGATAAACCGTTTAAAGTAGTATTTAAATATCTATCTCCCAATCCACGAACGTATACATTACTCGAACCTTCTTTAGAAATACCTGATATTTTTGTAATTGCAGCAGCTGCATCACTTACACCTTTTCTATTTAACTCATCAGCACCAATACTTTGCTTAATTTCAACAGCTTTCTTTTGCTCCGTTAACAAAGCAGTTTCAGATTCTTTTTTAGTAGTACCTGTAATAAGTACCTCATCTAAAGAAACTCCTTGACTAGCATTTAATGTTTTATCAATTACCGTATTCCCATCTGCTGTTACAACAACATTTGGTACTTCTATAGTTTGATAACCTATAAAACTGAATACCAAAGTGTATGTTCCAGGGTCTACTTGTAAAGTATAAGTTCCTTCAAACTCTGTAGTTACCCCAATGGTAGTATCTTTAATAAATACATTGGCAAATGGTAATGGTGCGTTTGCAGCTTCTTTATCATAAACTGTTCCGGTAATAAGTCCTTTTGATTGACTAAATGCAACCGCACTTATAAGGATCAAAATTGCTGTTATTATTCTTTTCATTTTTTGTTTTAATTTCTTGCTGCAAAGAAACTGTTACAACGTAAATGAAAAGTTAACCCGTGTTTATAAAAACTTAATTATAACGTTAATTAAACGTTACTAGCATTTTTCGGTTATTTTTCTGAAAGCGTAATCGAAGACATTGAGCTTACCTCTAAAGCTTTTAATTTTTGATTTTTTACTGTAGTTAAATTAGAGCTTACTTCAATCTTACTAACCACAACAGAGTCGTAACCAATAAAACTAAACTCCAATGTATAAAAACCTGGCTTTAAGTTAAATGAAAAAGTACCATCTAACTCTGTTTTAATTGTAGTGTTTGTTTCCTTAATGGTTACAGAGGCAAAAGCCAAAGGCTCGTTACTAACCTCGTTATCTAGAACAACACCTTGTAGTACACCGTTTGTGTTTTCTTTAATTAAAGATTCCATTTCAAATGTTTGACCAAATGAAAACGTACTTACCATTAAAAATAAAACAACTAAAAACCTCATAACTACTATTATTTTTTATGCTACAAATATCTATTCTCAATGTTAATTAAAGGTTATTATAGCTTTACACTTATGTAACTCAATTGTTAAATTTATTCCCTTAACTAAAATTATAATTTAAGTATATTGCGATACTTAATATTTCTGAAATAAATTATGAACTGGATTCAATTATTATCTCTTAAAAGACATGGAGATACACAACCAAGACCAAGAATAAATCAAAACGAAACTCGATTAGGTTTTGAAGTAGATTACGACCGTATTATTTTTTCTGACTCTTTTAGAAGTCTTCAAGATAAAACACAAGTTGTACCATTATCTAAAACAGATTTTGTTCATACTCGTTTAACTCATAGTCTAGAAGTAAGTGTTGTTGCCAGATCTTTAGGTAGAAATGTTGGTGAAAAAGTATTAGAAAAACACAGTAATTTAATTGAACACGGTTATAAAATGAATGATTTTGGTGCTATAGTTGCCACAGCAGCTTTAGCACACGATATTGGAAACCCTCCTTTTGGTCATAGTGGAGAAAAAGCAATTGGTGAGTATTTTGCAAACAACAAAGGGCAAAAATATAAAGAGCATTTAACCGATAAACAATGGCAAGATTTAATTGATTTTGAAGGAAATGCCAACGGATTTAGAATTTTAACACAAAGTAAACAAGGTTCTATAGGTGGTTTACGATTATCGTATGCTACTTTAGGTGCATTTATAAAATACCCAAAAGAATCTTTACCGAAAAAACCAACATCAAATATTGCAGATAAAAAATATGGTATATTCCAATCCGAGGTTCCATATTTTAATGAAATAGCCAATGAGTTAGGATTAATTTCAACAGGAAAAAATGGAGATATTGCATATAAAAGACACCCATTAGCTTATTTAGTTGAAGCTGCAGATGATATTTGCTACACTATTATAGATTTTGAAGATGGAATAAACCTTGGCTTAATTGATGAAGAGTTTGCTTTAGAATACCTTATAAAATTAGTAAAAGATACTATAGATATTAAAAAGTATCATCAACTTCAATATAAAAAAGATAGACTTAGTTATTTAAGAGCCTTAGCAATTGGAACATTAATTAATGAAGCTGCAACCATTTTTCTTGAAAACGAAGATGCAATTTTAAAAGGTGAATACCCCTATTCCCTTCTAGACAAGTGCAAATATGAAGCTCAAATAAACGACATTATTAAAATTAGTGTCGAAAAAATATATAGATGTAGAGAAGTTGTTGAAAAAGAAATTGTTGGATATTCTATTATTTCAAAACTTTTAGATGTGTTTCTAAACGCTTCAAACAATAAGTATAACAATACAATGTCTAATTACGATAAGCTTATAATTAACTTACTTCCAGAAAGTTTACAACTTCCAAAAGATAATTTGTATGATAGACTTATAACAATTTGTGGTTTTGTAGCAAGTTTAACAGATGGCTATGCTTTTCAATTATATAAAAAAATTAACAGCTAAATACCATATAATTTATAATAAAACAGTCATTTAATTACGAAAACGTATATTTGTGTTATTCAATTCAATTTATAATAACATGAAAAACAAAATTACTTTTCTATTAGGTTTATGCTTAATACTAGGTATAGGTTTATTTGTTTTTAACAAAAAACAAGAATCTAGCAATGGTAAAATGGCTGAGTTAAGAAAACAACACGAGTATTTCTTAAAAAACAGTCCTTTTAAAAAAACTCTTTTACTTTCTAAAAAAGAAAGAAAAGCAATGGGGTTATCTCCCAACAAATATTACGAGCGTGAATGGGAATTAAACATGGATCCTGCTACAGGAAAACCACACCCAGAGCGCTTATTTAAATTACAAGAAACTTTAAATGCAAACAAAGTACCAGGAGAAAATGGCTTAGCTTGGGAAGAAAGAGGCCCTAACAATGTTGGTGGTAGAACAAGAGCCGTAATGTACGACCCTAATGATTCTACGCATAAAAGAGTATTTGCAGGTGGAGTTAGTGGTGGTTTATGGGTTAATAATGATATTACTAGTGCATCATCTGCTTGGAGTTTAGTTGATATGCCAAATAATTTAGCTATTAGCTGTATTACTTACGACCCAAATACGCCAACTACTTTTTATGTTGGTACAGGAGAATCGTATGTTCAAGGAGATGTTAATGGTAATGGTGTATGGAAATCTACAGATGCTGGTGTTACTTGGACAAAAGCTTTTGGTGGTGTAACTGGCGAAACTACTTTTGAATCTAACGCTAAACTTACTGTAAACTCACCTGGGTCAATTGCTGGTGAATATGTAATTACTACAGCTGCTTTTGGACCTGATTTAACAACAATAACGGACGATTTAATATTAGCAATTGATAATACTGGAGATTCTGATGCTTGTACAGCTATTACAAATAACCTTACAGGCAAAATTGCTGTTGTTAGACGTGGAGATTGTACGTTTGTTGAAAAAGTAAACTTTGCACAAACTGCTGGAGCAATTGCTGTATTAGTAGTTAACAATGTTGGTGGGTCGCCAATTTCTTTAGGTGGTGACGATGCTGGTATTACAATTCCAACTGTTATGATAGCTAAAGATGAAGGGGAAGCAATTATTGCTCAAATTTCTAGTGGTGTAAACGTAACTTTAGAAGCTACAGACTCTCCTTTTCAAGGAAACTTTGTTACTCCAGGTATTCAACATATAAATGATATTAAAATAAGAGATAATGGAGGAACTTCTGAAGTTTATGTAGCTGTAGGAGAAACTGGATATTTCGATTCTAGTCCTGCAAGTATTTTAGGTTCTCAAGAACATGGTTTATATCGCTCTTTAAACGGAACAAGTTGGTCTAAAGTTTCCCTTCCCCTTACTGCAGATGGAGCTGTTTACGTTCCAAATGATATTGAAATTAGTGCTGATAATACTATTTGGGTAGCCACTACGGGAGACCTATTAGAAGGTGATGGAGGAGGAACAATTCTTTCTTCAACAAACGGAAGAGATTTTACCGTTAAACATACTATTACAGATGGGGATAGAACACAAATTGCAGTTTCATCATCTAATCCAAATAAAATTTATGTACTAGCGCAAATTAATACGGGTGTATTGGAAGAACCTGTACCAATTACAATGTTTAGAACTGAAAATGGATTTACTAGTACAACTGCTTTAGCTCTACCTGAAGGTACAGGTGTTCCTGCAGATGATTTTACAAGAGGACAAGCATTTTACGACTTAATGTTAGAAGTTGACCCTAGTGATGATACTATCTTATATGCTGGTGGAATTGATTTATTTAGAGGTGTAGGTTCTGGAATGATTTGGTCTCAAATTTCTGAATGGACAGGATCAGGATTTAGCTATGTTCATGCAGATCAGCATGCTTTTGTATTCCATCCAACAAATTCTAATACCGCTATTGCAGGTACTGATGGAGGTTTGTTTTTATGTGAAAATAAACTTTCTACTGCTGCTACAAACAGCAATGCCTTTGTTGAAAGAAATAAAAACTACATTACTACGCAATTTTATAAAGCTGCAATTGGGCAAGAAGAAGCTTCTGAGAAATTATTAGCAGGAGCTCAAGATAATGGATCCCACTTAATAAATAATGCCTCTGCAGGCGTTAACAGTTCAAATAGAGTTACTGGTGGAGATGGTGCTTATGTTTTTATTGATAAAGACAATGAATATATGATTTCTTCATATGTATACAATGTTTTCTATTATTTAAATTACACTACGGGCTCACAACAATATACAATTGTAAACAACCAAAATACTGGAAATTTTATAAACCCAGCGGTACTAGATAGTACTGAAGATGTATTATTTACAAATGGGTCTTCTGGTACAACATACCAAATTAATAGATACTCGCTTGGTAATAGTTCTGCATCTGCAGGTACTGTTACAGACCCACTTTTAACTGGAGCTCCTTCGGCTTTTAAAGTTTCTCCATTCCCTGGTGATACTCCATTTGGTGGTTCAATATTATTTGTTGGAACTGACAATGGAAAACTTTTTAAAATTACTAATGCGAATACAGCCTTTAGCAGTTGGGAAGAATTAACTGGTAATGAGTTTTATGGAAGTATTTCTTGTGTAGAATTAGGTGAAAATGCTAATGAAATTTTTGTTACTTTCCATAACTATGGTGTAACCAACATTTTTTACACTGAAGATGGAGGTACGACTTGGTTAAACAAAGAAAATGATTTACCAGATTTACCTGTAAAAGCCATTTTACAAAATCCTTTAAATAGTAATGAAGTAATTATTGGTACTGAACTAGGTGTTTGGGGAACTAAAAACTTTAATGATGCTAATCCAAACTGGCACAGATCTCAAAACGGAATGAAAGATGTTAAAGTAACTAGTTTTGATTTAAGAACTTCAGACAATACTGTTGTAGCTTCTACTTACGGTAGAGGAATGTTTACAGGTCAATTTACATCTGACGCAAGTACTCTTGCCGTTGATAATTTCACTAAAAACAACTTAGTTAAACTTTACCCAACTGTTTCTAACGGAGAAATTAATATTTCTAAAGCAAGTGATGTTTTAGAAGGTACACTAGTTATCTACGATTTAAATGGAAAACAAGTTTACAATACTAATGTTAATTTTAATAATGGTTCTACTAAACAATTAAATCTTAATTTATCTAGCGGAGTTTATATTACTAAATTTAATAGTGAACAACAACAATCAACACAGAAAATAATTATAAAATAAATAGCTGTTTTATAAATTAATGCATAAAAAAAGAGGCTTTTAAAAAGCCTCTTTTTTTTATTTTATATTATTAAAAATTATACGAAAACCCGACCCCTAATAATTGCTTTATTTGAACTTTAGGCCCCAAAATATCTAACGTTCCATCATTATCAACATCTTCTTTATGTAAAATATCATCATCAAATCTTAAATGAGAACCAACATTTGCTGTTACGTGCTTATTAATAGTCAAATCAAAATTAATCTCCCAGTTAATATCTACATTTCCATAGTCGTGTAAATAATCTGAATATAAGATAAGCTTATTAGCCATTTTTATATTCTCCATTACATTAGTTTTCCATTCACCAGTTAACAATGTCCCAAACTCCATTTTAGTTTTTTCTCCTTTTTCAATTATATTACCTTCATCATCTTTAACTGCTGCATCCACACCAAAAGCTCCTTCATCTGCTAAAACTTCACTAAAAACAAACGTTGTTTTATTTGTTATTGGTGATAAATAAAATTTTAATGATTTTTTCTTTGATGAATATTCAGATCCAACTCCAAGAAACAAATATGCAGGAGCAAATAACCTAGAAATTGGTTTATCTGTATTCGGATATTTATATCCATTGGTAAACTGTGTTCTAAAGTTAAATTTAGCAGAAGTATACCAATTAGACTCTGTATTTTTTCTGTAACCAAAAGTAGAGTTTACTTCAAATCTATCCTCTGTTTTTCTTAATTCTCTAGATTCTTCTTTGTTTAAACCGTAGTTTCCTTTTAACTCATTAGACCAAACAGTATGTTCATTTTTGTAGTTACGTTGTAAATACAATTTAATTATTCCAGAAATAGAGTTATTACCCCCTGCACTCCAATTTACAAATGAGTTTTGTGTAAATAATAAACTAACATTGTTTTTCACTTTCCAATGACTTATAGAATCTGGCTTAACAACAGCCAGAGAATCTTTACTAAAAGTAGGATTTGCAAAAGAATTTAAACTGATTAATAGCGTAAGGAGTGCAACTAATTTAATTTTCATTTTTTCTAGTTTTATAACCAACTAATAATTCCTTTATTTATTCAGTAAGAATATCTAACAATACACTTTTTATGTGTTTTTTAGATAAATAAACTTCATTTAATAACTCGTTCATTTCTCCATGCTCAATAAATTTATCTGGAATACCTAATTGCTTAATGGGTTTGTTTTTATAATTATGTTTACTTGAAAACTCTAAAATTGATGAACCAAAACCTCCAAAAATTGTGCCATCTTCAATTGTAACTATATTTTTATACTTTTTAAATATGCTATGTAACTGTTTTTCATCTAGTGGTTTAATAAATTTCATATTGAAATGACCTACCTCATTTTCAGGTAATTCGGCAATAACACTATTAATTGCATTGCCTATTGTACCAATGCTTAACACTGCTATTTTTGTTCCTTCAAATAGTGTTTTAGCCTTCCCAATTTCAACTTTTTTAAATTCTTTTTTCCAGTTTAAGGTTACACCTCTTCCTCTAGGGTAACGGATTGCTAACGGGTAATTAATACCTAATTGAGCTGTGTAAAGAATATTTCTTAAATCAATTTCATTCATTGGAGCATAAATTACCATATTTGGTATGCTTCGTAAATAAGCAATATCGAACACACCGTGATGTGTAGCTCCATCTTCTCCAACTAAACCTGCTCTATCTATACAAAAAACAACAGGTAGATTTTGCAAAGCAACATCGTGTATAATTTGATCGTATGCTCTTTGTAAAAATGTTGAATAAATATTACAAAAAGGAATTAATCCTTGAGTAGCCATACCAGCAGCTAAGGTAACCGCATGTTGCTCAGCAATACCAACATCAAAAGCTCTATCAGGAAACTCTTCAATCATATATTTTAAAGATGAGCCTGTAGGCATTGCGGGTGTTATACCTACAATTTTTTTGTTTTTTCTTGCTAGCTCTACAATAGTATCACCAAAAACATCTTGATATTTTGGAGGTTGTATTACATTTTTCTTCGGAAGAATTTCGCCAGTAATTTTATCAAATTTTCCAGGCGCATGATATTTTACTTGATCTTGTTCTGCTTGCTCTAGACCTTTTCCTTTAGTAGTAATAATATGTAAAAACTTAGGGCCTTTTACATTTTTTAATCGTTCTAACTCTTTAACCAATGCATTTAAATCATGACCATCTACTGGCCCTGAATAATTAAAATTTAATGCTTTAATTATATTGGTTTTGCTAACAGCTTTACCTGCTTTAACATTTGTAAAATAGTTTTTTAAAGCTCCTACACTTGGGTCAATTCCCATAGCGTTATCATTTAAAACTATTAACAAATTAGCATCAGTAACACCCGCATGATTTAAACCTTCAAAAGCCATACCGCTAGCAATTGAAGCATCTCCAATAACAGCAATATGGTTTTTAGCTACATCTCCTTTTATTTTTGAAGCAATAGCCATACCCAAAGCAGCCGAAATTGATGTTGAAGAGTGTCCCGTTCCAAACGCATCATATTCACTTTCGCTCATTTTTGGAAACCCAGAAATTCCACCAAACTGCCTATTTGTATCAAACTTATCTCTTCTTTCAGTCAAAATTTTATGTCCATATGCTTGATGGCCAACATCCCAAATTAATAAATCATTTGGTGTGTTAAACACGTAATGCAGTGCAATTGTTAATTCTACAACTCCTAAACTAGCACCTAAATGCCCTTCTTTAGTTGCCACAACATCAATAATAAAATTGCGCAGTTCTTTAGCAACTATTGGTAATTGTTCTAACGGAAGTTTACGTAAATCCTTTGGATTGTATATTTTAGAAAGCAAGTTTTGCATTGCTACAAAACTACAATATTTAAATTGTTCGTTGTTTAAAATTAATTACTTTTGGTTTATGATGAATCCGTTTGACGATAATTACTTTATGAAGCGAGCTTTACAAGAAGCTGAACTAGCTTTTGAAAAGAATGAAGTTCCTGTAGGTGCTGTAATTGTTATGAATGATCAAATTATTGCTCGTGCTCACAATTTAACTGAAACGCTAAATGATGTTACTGCTCATGCAGAAATGCAAGCTTTTACGGCTGCTGCAGATTTTTTAGGTGGTAAATATTTAAATAAATGTACGTTATATGTAACACTAGAGCCTTGCCAAATGTGTGCTGGCGCTAGTTATTGGACTCAAATTGGCAAAATAGTTTATGGTGCTTCCGAAGAAAAAAGAGGTTTTAAAGCTATGAATACAACGTTGCATCCAAAGACTAAAGTTGTAAGTGGAATTTTAGAAAATGAATGTAGCTTGCTATTAAAAAAGTTTTTTATTGAAAAACGAAATTTAAATTAACCGTCTTTCTTTTTTTCTTTTTCTAAGTGTTCTTCTAAATCTTTTCGGTAATTGTCGAATTTAAAATCTTCAATATTTTTGTTTTTATACCTATGGTAAATAAATAAAGGCATAAATATAAAAGCAATAGCCAATACGCAAATACCAATAACAACATCAGCCTTAGGGTTACCCGAACTTTTAACATAAAAACCGTAGCCTAAACCACCTAAAATTGCAATCAAAATTACTGTTATAATATACTTCATCTTCTTTCTTTTAAATTAAATTTTATGCAGTTACGTCTATCAATTTTCTTCTATAAGCTGTTAACAATCTAGACTTTGAAATAAATCCGTGATACTTTCCATCTTTTATTACAGGTAAATTCCAAGCAGCAGTGCTTTTAAATTTATTCATAATTACTTCCATAGTATCCTTATCATAATCAATTACCTCAGGTGCTGTTTGCATTAAACTTCTAGCCTCAACTTTTTTATAAAGTTTCTTTTCAAACATAATACTTCTAATATCGTCTAACCTTAGTATACCTAAAAACTCATTTTCATTATTTACTACAGGAAAATGATTTCTGCTAGATTTTACTACGGCCTTTTGAACAATATCACCTAAATTCATACCTGGGTAAAGTATAATAAAGTTGGTTTCAATAACTTTATCAACATCCATTAACATAAGTACATTCTTATCTTTATTATGCGTCATTAATTGTCCTTTTTTGGCCAATTCGGTTGCATATAAATTATGAGGTATATAATATCTAGTTATTAAAAACGAGATTGAAGCAACAATCATTAACGGTATAAACAGCTCATAACCACCCGTAAGTTCTGCAATTAAAAAAATAGCTGTTAAAGGCGCTTGTAAAATACCCGCCATTAAACCTGCCATACCAACCATTGCAAAATTGGTTGATGATAGTTGATGACTAAATAAATTACTATTGTTTATAATTAAAGCTAAAACATAACCCGAAATACTTCCTGTAAAAAGTGTAGGGGCAAAAACACCTCCAACACCTCCAGCTCCAAAAGTTAATGCGGTAGCTATTACTTTTAACAAAACTAAGCCTAATAAAAATGCAATTATAACAAGTATGTTATCTACTTCAATATTAAATATATTGTTAGAAATAACACCTTCAACATTACCTTTTAAAATATTATTTATGGTTGAATACCCTTCTCCAAATAATGGTGGCACCAAAAACACCATAACTCCTAATAAAATACCTCCAAAAAGTAATCGTTTATGCGCTCCTTTAAAATCTCTAAAAAATGCGCCAATACCTAAATATATTTTACTAAAGTAAATTGAGACTCCTGCAGAAAAAACACCAAGTAAAACATAAAAAAACACATCATTTAATTGAAATTTATCTTCAATATTAAAGTGAAGCAATACATCATCTCCAAAAAAGAAATACGATGTTAGTACTGCTGTTATTGATGCCAACAATAACGGAATCATTGATGCTAAAGTTAATTCTAAACTAAATATTTCAACAGCAAAAACAATTGCTGCAATAGGTGCTTTAAATATCGAAGACATTGCTCCTGCAGCAGCTGCACCAATTAATAACGTTCTAGTAGTTTGATTTAAGTGCATTAAACGTGCAAAATTAGATCCCAAAGCTGCACCAGTTGCAACTGTTGGACCCTCTAACCCAACCGAACCTCCAAAACCAACTGTTAAAGGAGCCGTTATAATCGAAGACCACATTTGATGCCGTGGAAGAATACCTTTTAGCTTAGAAATTGCAAATAAGGTTGAAGGTATACCATGGCCAACTTTCTTTTTAATCACATACCTTTTAATCATACGTACCAAAAACAACCCAATTAATGGAAAAATAAAGAAAAAGGCAATATGCACATCCTTTATAAATTCTAATTCTAATAAATGCTGGATCCAGTGTGTAAAGTTTTTTAACAATACGGCACCTAAACCTGCTAATAAACCAATTATTGCACTTGCAATACGTATAAATTGTTTATCGGAAATGTGTTGATATTTCCAAATAAGGAATTTTTTTAGTAATATTTTAAATCTCTTAGACATCATCTATTTTTTGTAAAAAAGAAGTTGCAAATTATTGATTTAAAGAAAATCACTAACGGTTAGGACAACTTTTACATTTTTTTTCACCCTTCTTTTTATATTTTTCACAACAAACATCCTTAACCTTTTTCTTTGATTTTTTTTTCAGAAGTTTCTTCCAATCAAATTCGTAGTTAAAAATATCCTTAGCCAATTATAAAGTTGAGTTTAAATTTTAAGTGCGCACAAAAATACAAATTGTTTCATTAAGAATTATTGTAAATAAAAACAATAAACATCTTATTTTAAATAAAGTAACTATTTCTAGAAAAAAATATTTTGTAACTTTAACCAACCAAGCTTATTAAAAAACAAAAATTAGTTTAAAAGTTAACTGTACACATTATGGAACTTTCAATTTTTATAGCAAAAATAATAGCTGTTATTTATTTAGCTTTTGGTGTTGGTTTAATTGTAAATAGCAATTACTATCGAAAAGTAATTCTTAAACTTTTAAATGATGCTACTTATATTATTTTAGGTGGTATAATTGCCATTATTATTGGCTTTTTTATTGTTGAAAATCATAATTATTGGGTAAAAAATTGGACCGTAATTATTACAATAATTGGTTGGGTAGCATTAATTAAAGGGGTTTTACTTTTAGCATTTCCGAGTACAATCACTTTTTTTAAGCCTTTATTTAATAATGGAAACGTAACAAAAATATTAACCCCATTAGTGCTAATTTTTGGGTTAATATTTGCCTATTTTGGTTTTGTAAACTAACTATAAATTTCACATTTGACAAATATCATAGGAATCTCTAATTCTCTAATCTACTTTTGAGTTAAAATTGCTAAACTTATGAATAGAGAATACCACTTAACGTTTTGTAAAGCGTGTAACCACCAAAATTTTGATTCGAATAAAGGAATTATTTGCGAACTTACCAATGAAATTGCAGACTTTGAAAAAACTTGCGAAAACTATATTGAAAACCCAGAATTAAAGAGCAAAATTGAAGCTTCTTCAAAAGAGAATTTTATTGTTAATAAATCTGCAAGTCAATCTAAACGATTTGTAAATCATATTATCGATTTATTTTTTCTGTATTTATTTGCGTTTGCATTTGCTTTCTCATTAGGAATTATTATATCTATTTTTTCTCCAAGTTCTGCTCACATCTTCGATACCAATGCATTTGGTTACATTATTGCATTTACGGCAGGTATGGTATATTTTCTGTTTTTTGAAGGTGTTTTTGGTCGTTCAGTTGGAAAATTTGTTACTAAAACCAAGGTTGTAGATGAATTTGGAAACAAACCAGATTTTAAAACAATTTTTATACGTTCAATTTGTCGTTTTATACCTTTCGATGCTTTTTCTTTTCTATTTGGAGAAAACGGTGGTTGGCACGATACAATTTCAAATACAACAGTTATAGAAATATAGTAATCTTTTAAAACTCTATTTATTGGTTTATAACTAAAAAAGTTAAATTTGCCATATGGAGAAATTAAGCGGAAAATACCGTAAAAACATTCAAATAGGTAGCGAAGTTGAAATTGTTCAAAAACACCATCAACGTTCTGGCGAATTAACCGAAGGATTTGTAAAACGCCTTTTAACTAAATCACCAACGCATCCGCACGGCATAAAAGTTTTATTAGATACTGGTGAAGTTGGACGTGTAAAATGGGTACTACTTAATTCTTAAAATTAAACCTTACATTTACATGTTATTTTTAAATACATTTACAAAATGTTATCTCCTAAAATTCCTAAAAATGAAAAAGAAAGAATTAATAAATTAAATTCTTTTTCAATATTAGATACAATTTCAGAATCGGATTACGATAACTTAACAGCTATTGCTTCAGAAATTTGCAATACACCAATTTCTTTAATTAGTTTAATTGATAAAAATAGACAATGGTTTAAATCAAACCACGGACTCAATGCTACAGAAACAAAAAGAGAACATGCGTTTTGCGCTCACGCCATAAATGAGCCAGAAGAAATATTTATTGTAAAAGATGCTAGAATAGATGAAAGGTTTCATGACAACCCCTTAGTTTTAGGAAATCCAAATGTTGTTTTTTACGCAGGTGTTCCCTTAACAACTTCTGATGGTTTTTCTTTAGGTACATTATGTGTTATAGATAACAAACCTAAATCTTTAACTAAAAAACAACTAAAAACACTTAGAGCTTTATCTAATCAAGTAATGAATTTACTTTACCTTAGAAAAAGTAAAAGTGAATTGGAAAAATCTCTTTTTATATTAGAAGAAAAAAATAAAACCTTAGAAAAATTCGCATCAATAACAGCGCACGACCTAAAATCTCCATTAATAGGAATTTCAAGTTTAACAAAATTGTTTACTGAAAAATACGCAACAAAAATTGACAAAAAAGGAGTTTCAATGTTAAATGTAATTGAGAATGCATCAAACAAACTAACTCGATTAATTGATGGTTTATTAGAAAATAGTAAAAGTGAAAATTTCCTAAAAAAGAAAAAAACTGATTTAAGTTTAACAGTATTAATAGATGGTATTAAAACTATTTTCTCTTATGAAAAAAACTTAAAAATCAATATAAAATCTAACCTTACTAAAATTCACATAAATAGAGTTGTTATTGAACAAATTTTAGTTAACCTTATTTCAAATGCTATAAAATATAGTAATAAAAAAGTAGTTGAACTTGAAATTGGTATTCAAGAAAACGATTTATTTTATAATTTTTATATTCAAGACAATGGTCCAGGTATAGAATTTAAGCACCATAAACAAATATTCAAAATTTTCGAAGTTGTTTCATTAAAAGATAAATTTGGAGTGTCTGGCAATGGTATTGGCCTAGCAACTGTTAAAAATTTAGTTGAAAAAAGTGGAGGAGAAATCAAAGTCCAATCTGAAATTGGTAAAGGAGCTAAATTTATATTTACAATTTCAAAATAACTAAACGCTTCTATTTATTCAAAAAATTATTGCTCCTATCAACATCAGCCATTAAACCTGATACATCTATTTCTACAGTTTTAATTTCTTTTTTAGTGACAAAAGAATAGGTAGGTTTTCCCCAAGCCCAATCTTTTAAAATAGTTGCTGAAGTTGGTTTTTCTCCACGCATTAAATTTAACGGAATGTAAAAATCTTCGCTACTACCATCAACATAAGTAACACTAACATCTATTGGCATTGGCATTTGTCCAACTCTAGCTAATTTAACACTGTTTTTATCAACTTTTGCAACAGCATAATCTATTGTGTTCACAGTTTCAATCCATTCGTTTAAATACCAATCTAAATGCAAGCCAGAAACCTTTTCAGCAGTACGTTTTATATCGTTTGGTGTTGGGTGCGTAAATTTAAAATCTGAATAGAATTTTTTTAGTGTATTTGCAGTATTTTCTTCACCAATAATATAATTTAGCTGTGTTAAAAACATGCTTCCTTTTGTATAACTACCAATGCTAAAAGCAACATTTGTATTAAACCTATCTGCGTGTGTAGTTAAAGGCTCTTCAATATTATTTTTTACGGCATAGAAATACCCTAAATAATCATCATTTGTTGGCTTATCAGAACCTTTTTTTATTATTTTATTTGAAGCTAAAGTTGAAATATAGGTAGTAAAACCTTCATCCATCCACGAGTGTTTACTTTCATTTGAAGCTAATAATTGCTGAAACCAAGAATGCGCCAACTCGTGATATAATGTACCAACAATATGGCCTAATTTTTCACCTCCAGCCAATAAAGTGCACATAGCATACTCCATACCTCCATCTCCACCTTGAATTACAGAATATTGCTTCCAAGGATACGGGCCAATATGTTCATTAAAATAATCTAAAGCTTTCTCTGTATAAGGCTGCACTTCTTTCCAAGCCTTTTTATATTTACCTTCATTTTTATAAAAGAAATGAAGAGTTACACCACACTTTGTTTCTCTAACATCGTGTTTATAATTAGCATCTGCAGCCCACGTAAAATCATGAACTTTAGGTGCAACAAAATGCCACGTTAATTTATTGCCTTGCTGTTGTTTTATAATTTTTTTTGAAGTGTCTTCGTATCCGTGTCCAATTTCTTGTGGGTTTTGTAAGTAGCCTGTACTAGCAATGGTGTACTTTTTATCTATTGAAATTTTTACATCAAAATTACCCCAAACACCCTGAAACTCTCTACCAATATATGGGTGCGCTTGCCAACCTTCAAAATCATACTCCGCCATTTTTGGATACCATTGCGCCATAGAAAGTGCAATACCATCTTCGCTATTTCTACCAGCTCTTCTAATATGGCTAGGTAATTGACCTTCAAACTCCATATTAAATGTTACTATTTCGCCTGGCTCTATAGCTTTATTTAAAGTTACTTCTAAAACGGTACCTTCAACAAAATAATCAACCTCTTTTCCGTTTTGTTTTAACGATTTCACTTTCAAAAAACCAATTTCATTTTGTTTTAATTTTGCTATTCTACTTTCGTAAATTGGATTTTCTTTAGTACCAATATTAGTAACCATTCTATAGTCAGGATCAACTATATTTTGAAGCCTTAAATCCATTTCACTTCCGGGTTGAAATGCATTAAAATATAAATGATAGAATACCTTATCTAAAACATCTGGTGAATTATTTGTATATACTAATTTTTGAGTTCCGGTATATTGATAATTTTCAGCATCTACATCAACATTCATTGTATAATCTACATGCTGTTGCCAATAATTTGGATTGGTTTGTGCTGTTAAAATTGTTGTTGAAATAAATAGTAGTAAAAATAACTTTTGCATAAATTTTTTATTGTGGTTGCAATATAAAAAATGGTTCTAAAACAAAAAAAGCGCTCTTACAATAAGAGCGCTTTTTAACAGAATATTATAAATATTATTTTCCGTTTACCATTTTATCAGCTAAAACTAACGCATTGTATGCATTAACTACCTTACCTGAAACAGATAAACTTGAGAATTTTACTTTTTTACCATCACCGCCTGGAAGTAATACATCCATATCAATTTCAGTACCTGAATTCATAATAATGTGTTTTACTTGACTTGCAGAAAGTTCTGGGTAATAACTTCTTATTAAAGTTGCAACACCAGCAGCTTCTGGCGATGCCATTGAAGTACCATTGTAACGAGCGTATTCGTTTTTAGGAACCGTAGAATAGATTTGCACACCAGGAGCAAAAATATCTACATTTCTTGCACCGTAGTTACTAAATGTAGCAGGAATGTTTTCGTTATAACTAGAACTCATTGCTCCAATAGTTAATACGTTATCGCATAACTCATTAATTTTATCATTCGTATCATTTGGCCAGTTTTCTTTAACATCAATATCTTTATGATCGTTACCTGCAGCATGTACTAATAATACATCATGTTTTTCAGCATATTTAAAAGCGTCAAAAACCCATTCTGGATTTGGAGACCAGCTTTTACCAAAACTCATATTAATTACTTTTGCTCCATTATCTACAGCATATCTAATTGCTAAAGCAACATCTTTATCACGCTCATCACCATCTGGCACAGCTCTTACAGACATTAATACAGCGTTATTTGCAACACCATCTAATCCAATTCCATTTCCTCTTTCAGCTAAAATAATACCAGAAACGTGTGTTCCGTGAGATTCAACATCTTTAGAACCAATAACATTTCCGTTACCGTAAACAACATCATTAATATCGTTTGGATTATCACCTACAATGGCTCTACCATCAAAATCTAAACTATAGTTTTTGTTTTTCTTTTGAGAATCATAGTACTCATTAAACGCATCTTCAGTTAAACCTCGGTTAAACATACTTAAAACATCTCCAATTTGAGCTTGTAACTTTTTATCTCCTGTTTTTACTGCTTGTAAATCTTTAAGTTCGATTTTGTCTTTACCTAAAAACTTTTTAACAGCTGTATAATTTTCTTCTATTTGCTTTAAACGCGTCATAGTACCAAAAAATCTTTTTGAAGAAGCTTCGTAGCCTTTTTCGTACTTTTTAAACATTTCGAAATCTGCTTTTTCATCTGCACTAACAGTTTCTAAAGTTTTACCTTCAAAACGTTTTTTAGCTTTTGCATATAAACGAGTAATTTCTAATTGTTCTGGAGCATCTACACTGTCACCTCCTAAAAAGTTCCATCCATAAACATCATCTACATATCCATTTTTATCGTCATCAATATTGTTTCCAGCAATTTCTTTTGGGTTTGTCCAAAGTACATTTTTTAAATCTTCGTGCTCAATATCAATTCCAGAATCAATTACACCAACAATTACTTGTGTACTTTCTTTTCCTTCAATAAATTTATATGCTTTTGCCAAGCTCATTCCTGGTACAGTGTCTGAAACTAAGTCTCTGTGCGCCCAGTGATTAAAATCTTTATCGCTTAATTCTACTGTTTTTGCAGATTTTAAAGCAACTGAAGTGTCCATAGCAGGTACTGCCATGTTTTTAAGTGAACTACAACTTGCTAATGTAGCTGTTGCTAAAACTGCAACAGAAACTGATTTTAAAATTCTCATTTCTATTAAATTATTTAGTTAAATACTTCGTTAAATTTATATGTTTCGTTCAATCGAACGCCTTTTTCGGTATGTTTAAGTGTACACAACTCGTTATGTGCATCATGCTCTAAAAATAGCAAGTAGTTATTATCTGCTGCTTTGTTTAAAAACGTTGCTTTCTCGTCCATAGTTAATAACGGACGTGTATCATAACCCATTACGTATGGTAATGGAATATGACCAACTGTTGGTAACAGATCGGCCATAAAAACAATGGTTTTATTTTTATATTGAATGTGTGGAATCATTTGCTTTTCCGTATGTCCATCTGCAAATAAAATATCGAAACCAAGTTCTGTATTTTGCGCAAAATCTCCATTAGGAATATTTACAAAGTTTAATTGCCCACTAGCCTCAATAGGGTTTATGTTTTCTTTTAAAAAAGATGCTTTTTCTCTAACATTAGGTTCTACAGCCCATTGCCAATGGTTTTTATTAGACCAAAATTTAGCATTTTTAAATGCAGGCTCGTAACCCGTACGGTCTTTATTCCATTGAATGGCTCCACCACAATGATCGAAATGTAGGTGTGTTAAAAAAACATCGGTAATATCATCTCTATGAAAACCGTGTTTTGCTAATGATGTGTCTAAAGAAAAATCTCCAAAAAAGTAATAATATCCAAAAAACTTGTCTGATTGTTTGTTTCCTGTTCCTGTATCAATTAAAATTAACCTATTACCGTCTTCAATAAGCATACTTCTCATACTCATATCTATTAAGTTATTGCTATCTGCAGGGTTAGTGCGTTGCCAAAGTGTTTTTGGCACTACTCCAAACATTGCTCCACCATCTAACTTAAAGTTTCCGGTTTCAATAGGATAAATTTTCATGGGCTTATTCAATTTTAAGTTAAAAAGATGACTAAAACGTTAATTTTTATACTGTTTTTAGTTAAATTTTTTACTTTTTCACAAATATACAAGTTTTTATACTTAACAAAATGTTAAAGAAAACAAAAAACCAAAGCTAATGCTTTGGTTTTGTTGAGGCGTCGAGCGGATTCGAACCGCTGTAGGAGCTTTTGCAGAGCCCAGCCTAGCCACTCGGCCACGACGCCTTAATTGGATTGCAAATTTAATTAATTTTAATAAGTTGGCAACTTTTTTTTTAATTATTGTTGCATCTACTTATTTTACTTCAAATCTTTTCGTCGTTTTATCATTTCTATAGTAACCATTGCTACGTTACCACCTATGGGCGGGTTTATTTTTGAAACTTCAACTTTTGCTACGTTAACAATTGCTATTTCGCTTAAAATTCTATCTAAAATACGTTTGGCTACTTCTTCTAATAGTTTGGAACGTATAGCCATTTCTTCTTTTACTATTTTGTTTAAGTGTACATAATCTACAGTGTCTTCTAGCTCATCTGAAACTGCAGATTTTGACAAATCGGCTTTTACGGCTACATCTACTCTATAATCTGAACCTATTTTTCCTTCTTCAACTAAACAACCGTGATAGGCATATACACGTATGTTTTTTACTTTTATTGTTCCCATTATTGTGTTTTGTATTGCAAAGTTAGAGTTTTAATTATGAATTAATCATTATTTAAAAATGAAACTAAACACTATCTACCAAAAACTAACAACTGCTAACATTGCGTTAGGGATTGAACGGTTTGTTTGAGCTCTTTTTTTGGTGCCTTTTTGCACTTAAAAAAAGCGAGTAGTGAAAGCCCGACCTGAAAGGTAACGCCTAAAAAATTGTATAAAATAGTTTATTTACCATTTGTTGGCTTGTTTTCTAGTGGTTTTGCAGAAAAAATCGATATTTTTGTGGCTTAATTAGTTTTTGAAATTATGAGTGAAGAAAAAAAATCGCTGAATTTTATTGAGCAAATTATTGAAGATGATTTAGCAAACGGATTATCGAATGACAAATTACGTTTTCGTTTTCCGCCTGAGCCAAATGGGTATTTACACATTGGGCACGCTGCATCTATTTGCTTAAATTTTGGGTTAGGTTTAAAATACAATGCGCCTGTTAACTTGCGTTTTGATGATACAAACCCTGCAAAAGAAGAACAAGAATATGTTGATGCCATACAGCAAGATGTGCAATGGTTAGGCTTTCAATGGGATAAAGTTTTGTATTCTTCTGATTATTTTCAGCAATTATTTGATTGGGCTGTAGAATTAATTAAAGAAGGTAAGGCTTATGTTGATGACCAAACATCTGAAGAAATGGCGAAACAAAAAGGTACGCCTACTGAGGTTGGAACTAATAGTCCGTTTAGAGATAGATCTGTTGAAGAAAATTTAGATCTATTTATGCGTATGAAAAATGGTGAGTTTGATGAAGGAACTCACGTTTTACGTGCCAAAATTGATATGGAACACGTGAATATGCATATGCGTGATCCTATTATGTATAGGGTTCTAAAAAAACATCATCATAGAACTGGTAACGATTGGTGTATTTACCCAATGTACGACTGGACACACGGTGAAAGTGATTATTTAGAACAAATTTCGCATTCTATTTGTACGTTAGAATTTAAGAGTCATAGAGATTTATACGATTGGTATGTTGATCAAGTTTATGACACTTCTCTTTTAAGACCAAAACAACGCGAGTTTGCTAGAAGGAATTTGAGCTATACTGTAATGAGCAAGCGTAAATTATTACAATTGGTAGAAGAAGGTGTTGTTAACGGTTGGGATGATCCGCGTATGCCTACAATTTCAGGTTTGCGTAGAAGAGGTTATACTCCAAGCGCTATTAGAACTTTTAGTGATACTGCTGGTATTTCTAAACGTGATAATGTTACCGATGTGGCTTTATTAGAGCATTGTATTAAGGATGATTTAAATAAAACTGCCCCAAGAGTAATGGCGGTTTTAGATCCTGTTAAAGTTGTAATTACTAATTATCCTGAAGATAAAGAGGAGTTTTTAGATGCTAATTATAACGATTATGCTGAAGGTTTTGGTAGTAGACCTGTTCCTTTTTCTCGTGAAATTTATATTGAAAAAGAAGATTTTAGAGAGCAAGCTAATAAGAAATTTTTCCGTTTAAAATTAGATAAAGAGGTTCGTTTAAAAAATGCCTACATAATTAAAGCTAATAGCTGTGTTAAAGATGAAAATGGAGAGGTTACAGAAATACACTGTACTTATGACGAGGATTCTTTAAGTGGAAGTGGTTCTGAGGCTAGTAAGCGTAAAGTGAAAGGAACTTTACATTGGGTTTCTGTAAAACACGCTGAAAAAGCTGAAGTACGTGTTTATGATCGTTTATTTACAGACGAGGCTCCTGATGGACATAAAGACAAAGATTTTAAAGAATTTATTAATCCAGATTCTTTAAATGTAATTAATGCTTTTGTTGAACCTAGTTTAAAAGATGCTAAAGAATTAGATAGATTTCAGTTTCAACGTTTAGGTTATTTCTGCGTTGATAAAGATACTACTGAAAGTAATTTAGTTTTTAATAGAACCGTGCCTTTACGTGATAGTTGGGCTAAGATGGAGAAGTAATGTTTTGAATAAAAGAATTGAATGGATTGATCAAGTTAAAGGGTTTGGTATTTTTTTAGTTGTATATGGTCATAATTTTCCTATTACTGAAAAATATATCTACTCTTATCATATGCCCCTATTTTTTTTATTAGCAGGTATATTTCATCCTTCAAAACAGAACTACTCTCATATTATTAAAAGAGCAAAATACTTATTATTACCTTATTTTTTATGGGCAATAATGTTATATTTATTTTGGTTTTTTATTGGTAGGTTTTATGGAGATAGTAAACTGTATGATTTATCTCCAATAAATAATTTTATTGGAGTTTTTTATGCTCAGGGAGGTAAAGAATATATGAATTGGGGAATTCAAATGTGGTTTATTCCTTCAATCTTTTTAACTTTTTGTTTCTTTTATATAATTAGATTTCTAAAGCTTCTTTATTTACAATTAATACTTTTATTTTCTTTTATTTTAATTGGCTTTCTACTTCCTTACTTAAGTGAAAAATCGTTTGTTTGGAGTTTAGATGTTTCACTTGTAGCTCTAATTTTTTATTCTTTGGGGTTTTATTCAAAAAACACTTTAATTAATTTGAATAAGGTTAAATCTTGGTTTGCACTAATTATATTTGGAGTACTACATATAAGTTGCTATAGTTTTAATGGTAAGGTAGATATGTATAATTCAATTTATAGGAATGAGTTTATATTTATATTAAATGGAATTTCAGGAACTTTGTTTTATTTGTTTTTATTTAAAAATATTCCAATTTTTAGTTTTTTTAGTTTTCTTGGAAAGTCTACTATTCCAATACTAGCTCTACACTTAAGAGTATTAACCCTAATTAAAGCAGTACTACTTGTTATTTTTGGAATTACCTTATTTAATTTCTCAGAATTACAAAAACTTGTAATTTCAATTTTTCAAATTTTAATGTTAGTTCCAATAATATTTATAATAAATAAATATGTTCCTATTTTAAATGGAAAAATTACTTCAAAAACCAATAATTGCTAATTAATATGATTAATAAAAAAAAACTTGTTTTAGTTTTATCTTTTCTGGCATATTTTACTATTAACAGTCTTTTTCTGTATAAATATGGAAGCAGACAAAACTATATTAGTGTATTTCTAATTTTACTTCTATACCCTGCATTTCAATTTTTAACATTTTACTTTTTAAAGATTACTAACTTTAAAGAACAAGTATATAAAATGTTGTTTTTTATTATTGTGTTTACATTTTTTATTTTTACCATTGTATTAAACAACTTTGTTGATGGAAATACTCTAATTGTTGATAGGTGGTCCGCAATAGACGTATCAGTACATGCTGTATTGAACGGAGAATATCCTTATTCAATTCCAAATCATCTAGGTCAATACAGCTCTAATTTGCCTTCATTAGTAATAATTGGATTACCTTTTTATTTATTTGGTGATGTTGGCTTTCTACAATCATTTACTTTTTTATTCTTTGCTTATATTCTCCATAAATCCTTTACTAATTATAAGGTAAAACTTCTTGGAATTTTATTATTGATTTCTTCTATTTTTTACTTGTGGGAAGTTTATACAAAAAGTGAATTAATGAGTAACTTTATTTTTGTTTTAGGATTTATTGTTTTATGGAGTAAAAAGTACTCCAAATCACTTTTTAAAAAATCATTCTTACTTGGAGTTATTACAAGTTTTATAGCACTTACAAGAATTCCTGTATTAATTCCTTTAGTAATATTTTTATTTAAAGATTTTCTAAATACATCAATTAAAAAGAAAATTTATTTTATAATTTCATCAATGGTTGTAACCCTTTTTCTAGGCTTTGTTGTATTGAAAGATTGTCCAAACATTGAAGTTTTAAAAAACTATAACCCATTAACATTACAAGGCAATAAAACACCTTTATTGATTAGTTTAATTAGCTTATTATTACCGTTTTTCATTTCATTTAAAGTAAAAAATGAAGCTATTAATACTGTACTTTATAGTATTCCTATTATACTTATACCTATTCTTGGTCATTTTTTAAGTAGTTGGTTTAATTATGGGTTTGAAAAAACAATTTTTAACTCATTTGCTGACATAAGCTATTTTAACATGGTTTCTCCTTTACTAATTTACTACATAATTTATTCATTTAATAAAGAAGTATTCAAACCTATTGAAGAAAAGGGTACAGAATAAAATTATTATAAAAAATTAAACTTTTCACAAAAAAAACAGTCTTAGATCTAAACAAACATTTAGATTATGAAGACTGCTTTTTATTTTATACTTATTTTATTATTTACAACAACAGCTAGTTCTTGCGCAACTACAGTTAAAAATACACCTTCTAAAGTTGTAGTAATTAAAAAACTACCCAGAACTCACAAAATTGTTCGTATTAAAGGTGTTAGGTATTACAAATTTAATGGTAAACATTACCGAAAAACTAGAAAAGGATATGTAGTTGTTAGAGTTTAATTAATAACCAACGTTTTTAATATAGCTTCAATTTCGAACATATAATCACGTTTATTAGCTCCTGGTGCATAAGTTAACCCTTCAACAACAATAAGTCTGTTATTTGGTTTATCTACTACTGTGTAGCTTAAAAACGGACCTGCCATCCAAACTCCTTTAACTTCCCATTTACCTCTTGTTTCAAAAGCTTTACGCTCTTTAAAATTTATAGGAAAAACGTGTGGCGTATATGCTTCTTCTGTAATCATATAAGAACCTTCTACTTCTCCAGGAATGTATTTTTTACCAAAAGCATTTCTTGTAGCTACAATATTATTTCCATTTTCATCATCTTCAGAAGTAATTGGTACCGAATATGCAAAAATCTCCATACTTTCTCCTTTGCTAATTTTATGCCTGTACCAAACAATATCTCCATCATCTTCTACAACACTATATGTTTTTGGTATTTTTATTGAATATCCTTGTTTTGAAAAAGTAGCGCTTTTAGCTGGATCCCAATATTTTTTTAATATTTTTCGTTGAATAGAAACTAAATCGGCGCTTCTAAAAGAAGTAATAATTTTTGTGCTATTATCTTGAATAAGTTTTACTAAATCTTCTTTAGTTTTACCAATAACAGTTATTACTTTTTGTGGAGAAGCATATACATCGGTTGCTATATTAAATGAATTTTCTTCACCAACACCAATATTTAAAATACTTCTAGTTGCTCTAAACATACTACCAAGATTTTCTGGTGGTATTTGAGAAATTTCGAACTTAGCTTCAGGTTGTGGTAAACCTAAAACTGGCTCTGCAACAATTTTACGTAACTCATCTCCTATTTCACCTTGCCACTCACTATTTTTAATAACAACTAGTACGTTATTAATACGTCCGTTTGCATTTTTCAACACTCTTTTTTGTGGTCCTGATTCACAGGCCACAAACATTGTTAATACCGCGATAATTACTCCTAACTTTTTCATTTACTAAATATTTTTAATTTGGTACCAGGTTTTAAATTTTTAACCCCCCAATTATCATTCCAATCTTTAATATTCTGGACAGAAACATTTGGAAACTTTTGAGCAATTACCCATAATGAGTCTCCATTTTTAACTGTATACAATTGATGTGGACCAGTTGGCAAAGGTGGTTTTATTCTATTTTCCTCTTTTTTTGTTGAAGTTTTTTTAACGTTTGAAGTTAACTTATCTAACCTTCGTGGATAAACAGTTAAACGCTGACCTATTTTAAGTCTAGAGCTTCTCATATTATTCCAACGTTTTAAACTACTAACAGAAACTCCATATCTATTTGCAATTTTACCAAGAAAATCTCCACTTTTTACTTTGTATCTAATTCTATCATTTAGCTCAGTATACTTTGGTAAAGGTTTTTCTCGTTTCGCTTCTTCTTTCTCTACAAAAGCATATATCTCTTTTTCATTTGTAACAAAATTACCGATAGATTCTACCGGTAACGAAAGCGTATAATTTCTTCCTTTTATATATGGAATAATGTCTAATTTATATTGAGGATTTAAAAATTGAAGCAATTCAATATCTACACCCAATGTTTCGTGAATTTGTTCAAATGTCATTTGGCGTTTTACCTGAACAGTGTCTGTTTTAAAAAAAGGTAAAGCGCTTTTTTTTGCTACAATATTATGCTCTTTTGCATATTCAAAAATGTATAACGTTGCATAAAAAGCAGGTACATAGCCAGCTGTTTCTCTAGGTAAATTATGGCGAATATTCCAATAATTTTTACTCCCATTCGATCTTCTTATTGCCTTATTTACATTACCTGGGCCAGAATTGTAAGCTGCTAAAGCTAAATCCCAATCGCCAAAAATCTTATACAAACTAGCTAAATATTTACAAGCGGCTTCTGTAGCTCTATACGGATCTTGACGCTCGTCTACATAAGAGCTAACCTTTAAATCGAACATTTTACCAGTTGGATACATAAATTGCCACAAGCCTGTTGCGCCAACTCTAGATTTTGCTCTTGGTTTTAAAGCTGATTCTACAATTGCTAAATATTTCATTTCTAACGGAATGTCATACTTATCTAATTGCTCTTCAAACATTGGAAAATAGTACCTGGCTTTTTCCATTAACCCAGAAAAAGAAGATTTCCTTCTTTTTAAATATGTTTTAATAATAGACTCCAGCGAAGAATTATATTCAATATGAAATGGCGTTTTACTATTCAATACTTTTAAACGTTCCTTTAATAAATCGGTTGGTAACTCTTCCAATTCTGTTACCATACGTTCATCATCTCTTAGAACATATTGAATAGTATCATACAACGGTGATTTAATTAATTCGTTTAACCATAAACTATCAATTAACGCTGCTTCTTTATTTATTTTTAAAGTAATTAATGAGTCTAATCGCTTTAAAACAATAGAATCTCCATCTGAAAACAATGCCTTTGTATCTTCAATTGGTTCTAACTTAATCGTATCATTTTCTACCTGCGCATATCCTAAGCTTGTTAGAATTAAAAATATAAAGGCTAGTTTTTTCATTTAAGTATTAATCGTTTAGTAGTTTCGAGATTTCGTCTAAATTTGGCGCTAATATAATCTCAATTCTTCTATTTTTAGCTTTTCCTTTAGCAGATTTATTAGAATCTATAGGTAAAAATTCACTTCTACCTGCTGCTGTTATTTGTGTTGGATCTACACCTTTGTTTTGTAAAATACGTACAATTGCTGTTGCTCTTTTAACAGATAAATCCCAGTTATCAATTAACGTAGCTCCTTTGTAAGGCACATTATCTGTATGACCTTCAATTAAAACATTTATGTCTTTATTTTCTGATAACACTTTAGCTAATTGTTGAACTGCTTTTTTACCTTCAGCACCAACTGCCCAACTTCCAGATCCAAATAATAATTTATTTTCCATAGAAACATAAATTTTACCATTTTTCTGAACCACAGTTAAACCTTTACCTTCAAAATTATGCAAAGCTTTAGAAATAGCATCTTTTAATTTTTGCATTTGGGCTTCTTTAGCATTAATCAATGCTTGTAATTCTGCTATTTGATTAGAGCGTTCTTCTAATTCTTTTTGAAGTTTTTCTAGCCTTGTACTTTCAGCAAGTAATGTTTTTTCTTTCTCTTCTAATTGTTTTAGTAACTCTTGATTCTTTTTAGCTTGATCAGCTAATTTTTGAGAACTTTGAGTAGATAAAGCTGCGTAAGAAGCATCTAATTTATTGTATTTAGACTTTAAAGCTGTGTACTCATTATCTAAATTTTGTTTTTTAGCTAATAAAGCATCATACTCCTTTTGAAGTTTGGCTAAATCTAATTCTAAGGCTTTTTTAGCACTTAATAAACTTTGCTTTTCTTTAATTAAAGCTGAATTTGAAGCTCTTAATTTATTAAATTTTGTTTCTAACTCCTGGTATACTTTTTTTGAAACACAAGAACTTAGTGTAAAAAACACTACAACTAAAAGGGTTACTTTTTTTAACATAATACTATCTTATTTTTATTCTATTTCTACTACTATTGGACAATGGTCAGAATGTTTTGCTTCAGGTAAAATATAGGCTCTTTTAATTCTATCTTTTAATGGTTCACTTACCATATTATAATCTATACGCCATCCTTTATTGTTGTTACGAGCATTTGCTCTATAACTCCACCAACTGTAATTGTGGGGTTCCTTATTTAAAAAACGAAACGAATCTATAAAACCACTATCTATAAAATTTCCAATCCATTCTCTTTCTACTGGTAAAAACCCAGAAACACCTTTCATTTTTGGATTATGAATGTCAATTTCTTCGTGACAAATATTGTAATCTCCACAAATAACTAAATTCGGTAAATCCTTTTTCAACTCATTTACATACTCTTGAAATTCAGCCATATAATTTAGCTTAAAATCTAAACGAGCATCATTAGTTCCCGATGGTAAATACAAACTCATTACCGAAACATCATCAAAGTCAACTCTCAAATTTCTACCTTCGAAGTCCATTGACTCAATTCCCGTGCCATACTCTACATGTTTAGGTTCTATTTTCGATAAAATTGCAACACTACTATATCCTTTTTTTTGAGCCGAAAACCAATAATGATACGGATAACCAGCTTCTTCAAACAAACTTAAGTCTAATTGCTCTTTATGCGCCTTTGTTTCTTGAATACAAACCACATCTGGATTTGCAACTTCTAACCACTCTATAAAACCTTTTTTTAAGGCTGCTCTAATTCCATTTACGTTATACGATATTATTTTCATACTTTATTATTGAATTGAAAGTTTGTAAAGTTAACTGAAAGATTTAACGATTAAAAATTAAAAGTAAAAAGCTGTTTAATAACTATTTTTGTTAATTAAAAACGCTCTATATCTTCTCATATTACTTTAAAACATTAATTATCATTATTACTGAAGCCACTATTTGTGTGCCTGCAAACAAATATTTTAAATTTTTAGGCTTTGATTTTAGCGCCATTTTTGCACCTGCAAAACCACCAATTACACCACCAATTGCTAAAGGAATTGCAATATTAAAATCAAATAAACCTGCTCCAAAATGGCCAAAAAAACCTGCTGCAGCAGATATAAACACTAAGGTTGTCGATGTACCAATTGCAACTTGCATTGGAACTCCCATAGTCAAAATCATTAGTGGTACTAAAAACGATCCTCCAGAAACACCTACCATACCCGAAATAAATCCAGTTAATAAAACAATTGGCACAGTTACTAACAAATTAACCTGATAACTTTCATTGTTAGAAGAAAGAGAAACCACCCATTTTCGATCACTTTTTAGCTTTTGTTTTGGTTTTTTTAACATAAAAATTGCCGCTATTAACATAACTACAGCAAATACTATTTTTAATATTTTTTCATTAAAATACTGACCTAAAAATCCACCTGCCATAGCAGACACAAAAATCATAACACCTAACAATAGTGTTAATTTCCAATGATTCATTTTTTGCTTACTAAAAAGAATTGCCGCCATAAACGATGAACACATCAATACAAATTGCCCTGTTGAAGCCGATATATTCATACTTACACCAGCAATAACTAGTGTTAGCACATAGAAGTTTCCGCCACCTCTTCCTGTCATTGTCATTACAAATGCAATAAGCATTATTATAATGGCCAATATCCAAATATTCATAACTAAGTTTTGTTGTTTTTATATAATTTATTCAGGTAAATACTAGGTTATAACAAACCTTATTCACCCTCATATAAACTCCTTAATTTTCTTCTCATTATTTTGTTTGAAGCCGTTCTAGGCAATTTATCAATTCCAACTAAATCAATTAACTTAAATAATGGATTTAATTGTTTTTTAATACTGCTTTTTGCTTCAATATATTTTTCTTTTGAAGTTTTTTCTGAAGAAATTTCAACAAAATAAACAACCAATTCACTTGGTCCACCACTTTTTGGTGAAACTGCAATTGCTGCGGACTCTTTAACAAAATCTAACTTATTTATTACAGCTTCAATTTGAATAGAACTTACTTTTATTCCACCCAAGTTCATAGCATCATCAACTCTACCTTGCGCTTTGTAAAAACCATTCTCTAATTGTTGCATTTGATCACCGTGTTTTCGAAGTAGTTTTCCTTTATAACTAGGAGTACCTTCGTAATACACTTTAAAATGATCTCTATTTATTAACTTATTCGACAATCCTAAAATTGGAGGTATTAAAAACACTTCACCTTTAGAATTTTCATTACTATCTTCATCTAACAACACAAATTCTCCACCCAAAGCTTGGCTAGAAAAAGTACTTGCCATATTTTCCTGAACAACTGTGCTTGTAATATAACCTCCGCCAATTTCCGTACCTCCACAATATTCAATAACCGGTTTGTTATTTGCCAATTGCATTAAATATTCCATTTCTGTTGGATTAGAAACTTCGCCTGTAGAACTAAAACATTTAATTGTACTCCAATTAAATTGCTCCATACATTTAGAGGTTTTCCAATAATTTACAATGCTCGGAATTACACCCAACATAGTAACCTCTGCATCTTGAACAAATTTTCCAAAACTCTCAGTAGTTGGAATTCCGTAGTATAACCCAATTACAGCTTTATTTATTAATGAAGCAAAAACCAGCCAAGGTCCCATCATCCAACCTAAATTTGTTGGCCAACACACCACATTATTTTTTTGAATATTTTGATGATAATAACCATCACTAGCACTTTTTATGGGCGTAATATGTGTCCACGGAATAGCTTTTGGCTCACCAGTAGTTCCCGACGAAAAAAGAATAGTAATTACATCTTCAGGTTTTTGAATTACTGAACTAAAAAAGGTGTTATTAGAAAGAAAATCATTCCAAAAAACATCGTTTTCTCTTAACTCTACAGCTTTATTTATAGTTTGAATTACAATTGCTTTTGGAGCATTTGCTTCCACTACCTTTTCAAATAATGGAATTGTTTTTCCTCCTCTATGCAAAAAATCTTGTGTAAAAATTACTTTAGGTTTTGCAATATTTAAACGGACTTCAATTTCGTTTGGCGTAAAACTATCAGCAACGGTAACAATTGGCATTCCTGCTTTAATTCCTGCTAAATAAACAGCAACAGCTTCCAAAGTCATTGGCATATCAATTGCTATAGCATCACCAGTTTTCAAACCAATTTCAACTAAAGAGTTTGCTATTCTATTAACTAACTTTTGAAGTTCTTTTTGAGTTATTTTTTGAAGTTGTTTCCCTTCTTCCTGAAAAATTACTGCAACAGCATTATCTTCATTATTAAAACAAGCATCTACAATATTAAATTTAGCTCCTTTTAACCATTCAGCATTTTCTACTCCTTTAGAAGTGTCTACAATTTTATTAAAATCTTTTTGAAAAGGAATTCCTATATTTTCTACAGTTTGTGTCCAAAAATCTTCTTTATTATCAACAGACCAACGCCAAAAATCATTATAATTTTGGAAACCATTCTTTTGCATCATTTTAAAAATGTTGCTTTGCTCAATATTCCTATCAGTTGGTTTCCAAAAAGGTTTTATCATAAATTAAAATTCAATTTCATCATCCAGCGTATCATCTACATCATTATCTGCCTTTTTAGAACAATCAACTTCAATAGATAAATCTTCAGGTTTTTCAAATTCATCTTTGCTAATTTTCAATTTACTATCTGCGTACATTTTTTTGTAATATAATCCCCAAATTGGTAACGCCATAGAAGCTCCTTGACCTTTTCCAATGCCGTAAAAGTGTGCAGCTCTATCTTCAGCCCCAACCCAAACTCCTGTTGCTAAATTAGGTACAATTCCCATAAACCAACCGTCAGATTGATTTTGAGTAGTTCCTGTTTTACCTGCAATAGGGTTTGTAAATTTATAAGGGAAACCAGTAACAACATTATCAGGGTAACTTCCCCAAGAAGTTCTTAATCTAATACCAGAACCAGCTTGAGTTACACCTTCTAATAGATTTAAAACAACATAGGCAGACTCTTCACTTAAAACCTCTTTAGATTTTGGTACAAATTGTTCTAAAACCGTTCCGTTTTTATCTTCAATTTTTAATACCATCATTGGTTCTATTTGTAAACCTTTATTTGCAAAGGTACTGTAAGCACCAACCATTTCGAATAATGATAAATCTACCGAACCTAATGCAATTGAAGGGTTGGCTTCAATATCTGATTTAATACCTGCACTTTTTGCTAAACTCACTACATTTTGTGGGTTTACCATATCTATTAACTGTGCAGTAATAACATTTACAGAGCCTGCTAAAGCTTCTTTTAACGTTAACTCACCACCGTATTTTTCGCTAGAATTTTTTGGAGTCCAATCTTTAGGCATTCCATACTTTTCTTTAGGAATTGTATATAAAGTATTTGGAAATTTTTCGCAAGGCGAAAGGTTTAATTGGTTTATTGCCGTTGCGTACACAAATGGCTTAAATGTAGAACCAACTTGACGTTTTTGTTGTTTTACAGCATCAAACTGAAAGTGTTTATAGTTAATACCACCAACCCAAGTTTTTACATGGCCCGTTTGTGGTTCTATAGATAAAACACCAGCTCTTAAAAAATGTTTGTAATAGAAAATAGAATCTCTAGGCGACATAATTGTATCAATATCTCCTTTCCAAGAAAACACCTTCATCTTCGTTTTTTTAGTAAATGAAGCTCTAATATCTTTTTCTTTTTTTCCGTTTTTCTTCATTCTTTTCCAACGGTTAGAACGCTTCATTGCCTGCTCTATAGTTCTTTCGATTTGTTTTTTATCTATATCGTAAAAAGGTGCTGTTTTATTCTTTTTGTGTTCTTTAAAAAAGGCACGTTGCAAATTAGACATGTGCTCTTTCATAGCCTCTTCTCCATATTTTTGCATACGAGAATCTAAGGTTACAAATATTTTAAGTCCATCACGGTGTAAATTATATGCTTTACCATCTGGTTTTGGATTGTTTTTAATCCAAGTTTTCATAAAATCACGTAAATACTCTCTAAAATACGTTGCAGAACCATCACTATGACCTTCTTTATGAATATCTAAACCTAAATCTTTTTTCTGAAGCGAATCTTTTTGAACTTCGGTAATAAACCCATTTTTAAACATTTGCCCCAACACCGTATTTCTACGATTTTTAACTCTTTCGGCTCTTCTTAATGGATTGTATAACGATGCATTTTTAAGCATACCAATTAACATAGCCGATTCTGACACAGTTAATTCTTTTGGTTCTTTACCAAAGTAAATACGAGATGCTGAACGAATACCAACTGCTAAATTCAAAAAATCGTACTTATTTAAGTACATTGTTAAAATTTCTTGCTTGGTATATTGGCGTTCTAATTGAGTAGCAATAACATACTCTTTTACTTTTTGTCCAATACGTTGAATGATGTTTTTAGACCCTTCACCATGAAATAATAGTTTTGCTAATTGTTGCGTAATGGTACTTCCTCCACCATCTCTTCCCATTTTAACAACGGCACGTAAAGTTGCTTTAAAATCGATACCAGAATGCTCGTAAAAACGTTCATCTTCAGTAGCAACTAAAGCTTTTACTAAGTTTTTTGGTAAATCTTTATATTTTACTGGAGTTCTATTTTCAAAAGCATATTTACCCAACGTTTTTCCATCTATAGAAATAACTTCGGTAGCCAAATTATTTTCTGGATTTTCTAACTCTTCAAATGTTGGAAGAGGTCCAAAAACTCCCCAAGAAGCTAATAAAAATATTAAAACAATTGCAAGTGTACCACCTAAAATAGTTACCCAAAACCATTTTATATATTTTAAAAAATTAGGTGCTTCTGTTTTTTTTGTTGCCATTTTATTCTTTTTCTATGCTAATTCCTACGTCTGTAATTCCTTGTAAAGGCTTATTACCTTCAATATCGCTAATACCTCGCGTTGCGTTTTCTATATTAAAAATATAGTCTCCTGTTTCATTAAAAACTACTTGTTCTTTATAAAAAAGTTTGTTCTCTTTAACATCAGTAAAACCTGTACCTAACCAATTACCCGCAGCGTCAGTCATTTCATACTCAAGTGTATCTACAACTTTTATTCCGCTAGGAAATTCTATTTTACCAATTAAAAATATTGAACTGAATTCGTAATTTTTATTGTTTCTAATATTTATAAACACATTTTTTGAAGAAATAGTATCTGCATTATTAACAATAAATTCAATTTTATTTTTTGAACTCCATTTACCATTCTCAATAGATTTATAAGTATTATAATCTTCTTTTGAATTGCATGAAATAACCAATAAAGCACTAAAAATAACTACTAGTTTACGCATTACTATTATTGTTATTATTTTTTTTAGGTGGTCTTCTACGTTTATTATTTTTATTTTGCGCAGGTTTATTTGCAGAAGCATTTGGATTATTACCCTTATTAGGTTGCGCTTTTTTATTGCCTTGCGGATTCTGGTTACCTTGCTTATTTGTTGAATTACCAGCTTTTTTTGGCCTATTTGGCTTCTTTCTTATTGGTCTCTTTTTAGAATCTGCTTGCTGATTTTGCTGTCCTTGTTTATTTTGGTTATTTACCTTTTTTTGATTCGGGTTTTTCCTTCTGTTTTTACGCTTTCCTTTATTCTTACGCTTAGGAGCATCAAACCTTGTTAAACTATCTTGCCCTACAACATCTTCAAATTCAACTTTTTGAACAACAGCCTCTTCGGTTTCGTAATCTTCTAAAGACGAAATTACCTCATCATTTTTGTTAGCTTCAATAATTTCTTTAACCTGATCTAATGTTAATTTAAACCATTTAGCACGTTCATTTTTATAAGTATACCATAGTAACTCTTTAAAAATGTCCATTTTAATAAAAACAGCAGGGCCTTTTTCGGTATTTAAAACAACATCGTGCTTTGGAAAACCAGTTAAAGCATCTAAATATGTATCTAGTTCAAAATTTAAACAGCACTTTAATTTACCACATTGACCCGCTAATTTTTGTGGATTTAGAGACAATTGTTGGTAACGTGCTGCTGCAGTATTTACCTTACGTAAATCTGTTAACCACGTTGAACAACATAACTCTCTACCACAAGAACCAACACCTCCTAAACGAGCAGCTTCTTGACGTAAACCAACCTGTTTCATTTCAACACGAATGCTAAACGCACCTGCTAAATCTCTAATTAATTGTCTAAAATCTACACGATCGTCTGCCGTGTAATAAAAAGTAGCTTTGTTACCATCTCCTTGATATTCAACATCAGACAGTTTCATTTTCAACCCTAAACGGCTAATAATTTCTCTTCCTTTATATTGCGTATCGTATTCTTTATCTCTAACCGATTTCCAAATATCAATATCTTTTTGTGTGGCTTTACGGTATATTTTTTTTATATCTTCACTATCTATACTAACACCTTTTTTCTTTAACTGAACTTTAATTAATTCACCTGTTAAAGAAACAGTACCAATGTCGTGTCCTGGATTACCTTCTACGGCCAAAACATCACCAATAGAAATTTTTAATCCATCATTATTACGGTAAAAGTGCTTTCGTCCGTTTTTAAAACTAACTTCAACAATATTTAACGGTTTGTGTCCTGTAGGCATTGCCATATTAGAAAGCCAATCGAAAACAGTTAGCTTATCGCAGCTTCCTGTAGAACAGTTTCCATTACTTTTACATCCTTTTGGTACGGTATTTATATCTGAAGAGCAACTATTACAGCTCATAAGTTTCTTTGTTTTATTGTATTACGAAAAATTGAATTTTTCAATTTTACAATCCTCACTAATTTGTAAAGATATAATTAAATTATGAAGATTAAAACGTTAAAAAATGAAATTTAAGTCTGCTTTACATCTATTATTTTAACAGGGCACGCTTCTTTAGCATTCATACTTTCGTTAAAAATAGTTTCATCTGGTGATTTTATTGTGAAAAAGCCTTTTTTTTCTTTAGAGTGTAACAATACAGATTTTCCGTCTTTTTTAGACATTTGAAACTGATTTGGAGCCAACTCTACACAGTAATTACAGCCAATACATTTGGCTCTTTGTAAGGTTATAATTACCATTTATGCCTCTACTTTATTTTCAACAATTTTATATAATTTATCTGAAGGCCTTATTCTAAATTCTAATGGAATAGTTACTGAATCTCCTTTACTACCTTTTTCACCTTTCTCATCATTCACGTACATTTCCTTTACTTCCATTTCTTGTGCTCCAGTAGTAGGACCAGTAATTAAAATAGTATCACCAATTGAAATATCGTACGCTTCAATTTTAAATTCTCCAATATTTGCCTTCGGAAAATAATGCATTCCTTTACCTAAATACACTTTCTTTTGCGTTGCATGACTTCCTGAACCGTTGCTCCATTCACCTAATTTTTGACCTAAATAATATCCACTCCAAAAACCTCTGTTATAAACTTTTTCAAGCTCTTGCATCCAACCAATTACTTTCTCTTTTGTGTATGTTCCTTCATCAATACTATCAATAGCATCTCGGTAACATTTAATTACTCTAGCAACATATTCTGGAGCCCTTCCTCTACCTTCAATTTTTAATACTTTTACACCAGCATCAACAATTTCATTTAAAAAATCGATAGTACATAAATCTTTTGGAGACATAATATACTCATTATCCAACTCCATTTCAACACCAGTTTCTTGATCTATAACTGTATATTTTTTTCTACAATTTTGCTTACAAGCGCCTCTATTTGCTGAAGAATTGTGGTTATGCAAACTCATATAGCACTTCCCTGAAACTGCCATACATAAAGCTCCGTGACCAAATATTTCTATCTCAACCAATTCTCCAGAAGGTCCACGAACATCATCTTTTACAATTTGCTCTGTAATTTTTTTAACCTGACGTAAACTTAACTCTCTACTTAATACCATAGTATCTGCAAACATGGCATAAAACTTAGCCGTTTCGAAATTGGTAATATTTATTTGAGTTGAAATATGAATTTCCATCCCTATTTCTTTAGCCGTCGCAATTACCGCTTGATCCATAGCTATTACAGCAGTAATATCTGCATCTTTTGCTTTTTGAATTAAGGTTTTAACAATGGTTAAATCGTGATCGTATACAATAGTATTTAAAGTAAGATATGTTCTTACGTTTTTAGCTTTACATCGGTCGGAAATTTCTTGTAAATCATCTAACGTAAAATTGATAGATGCTCTTGCTCTCATATTTAATTGCTCAACACCAAAATATATAGAATCTGCTCCGTTATCTAACGCAGCTTGCATTGATTCAAAATTTCCGGCAGGAGCCATTAATTCTATTTTTCCTGTAGTAGTCATACTTTAATTTTTTGCAAAAATACGTAATTTAGATTAATTCTGAATTACTTGGGTTTTCAAATATTAAATTAAATATTTAACCAAAAAATTAATTTAAAAATTACAACACTTTAGATTTTATAACTCTAGTTGTTTGAAACTCATCCACATCAACACAGTAAAACCTTTTAGACGGATAAATAGAGTATTCTTTTTCGATATAGCCACCTAAAATATATAACTTATTATTTGCATAAAAAAGCTTTGCAGATTTAACAGCAAGATCAATATTATAGGTTTTTAACTTTTTACTTTTTGTATTGAAAGTAGAAATTTGCCCATTATTATATAAAAATATAGTTTCATTGTTTGAAGTAATTCCTTCAGAATTAAAATTAAAATTTAGTTCTCCAACATGCTCCCACTTTCCTGTTTTTAAATCAAAAGTTTCAACAGCTCTTAAAGGTTTTTTATTATAACCTCCTATTAAATAAATTTTATCATCTACAACAACACCATTTGTTTCTTTAGGAGTTGGCATATCTCCAATTTTATACCACAAACCTGTTTTTGTATCAAATGAATGAACTTTACTTATGTACTTTTTAATTCCTTGACTGTTTCTTTTTATAGAGCCGCCTATTAACACTAATTTATTGTCAACCGAAAACGAAGCAAAATTAACAGCTTGGTGTGGATTGGTGCCATCAACTTTAATAGAATTATTTTTTAAGTTAAAAACTTCAATTTTATCATCTAAATATTCCTTCCTTTTATTTTTTGATAAACGCTTACCGCCTAATATATAAAGTTGATTATCTATATAATTAATATTATGATATGCTCTTTTTCTAAATTTTAAATTTGATGCTTCCCAAGTATTGTTTTTCAAATTAAATATTCTCACATCACCTTTATAATTAGTGCTAGTATAATTACGAATTTTCCCCTCCATCATTTTTGCATAAAGAACTTCCGGCTCATATTCCAATACTTTCTTAAACGCATTATAATCATAAGAAACATCACCTCCAACAATAAAAATTTTATTATCCACAAGCTCAGCCCCATAAAAATACCTTCCGTCTTTCATAGACTCTAATTTTTTGTAGCTTATATTTTTCTTTAATGTTTTGGTTATTTGAACTTCTCGCAAATTAGTTACATCCTCAACCAAATACACCTTATAATTTTTCTTTTTATTTGTAAAATTTACTTTTTGCTCTTTATATTTTAAATGTGAAAATATTAATACCCCAGATTTTATAATTTTAGTAGGAAATTTTAAATAAAAAACTCCTTTACTATTTGTGGTTGTTCCTCTATCAATTTCATCCATATAAACTGAAACATTTTCAATTGGTTTATGAGTTTTTGAATCTAAAACAATACCTTCAACATACTGCGAATAAGTTTGAATATTAAATAATAAACCTAATAATAGTAGAAATTTTCTCATAATAAAGTTTTCCCCTTTATGCATCAATAACTATTCCATTATAAGTACTATTAAATTTTGTTATTTAACAAAATGTTTAATATTTAAATTTATTTTAACAAAATGAGTTTTATTTGTTATTTTCTATAACTTCTATTGGTCAAGTCAGTTTTTTTCTAAAAATTTGTAGTGTTATTAAAAATTAAAATAAAATAAAAGATGAAAGTAGCTGTTGTAGGCGCTACCGGTATGGTAGGAAACGTAATGTTACAAGTTTTAGCGGAAAGAAATTTTCCAATTACTGAATTATTATTAGTTGCCTCAGAAAGATCAAAGGGTAAACAAATGGAATATAAAGGCGAAACTTATACCGTTATAGGTTTACAAGATGCTGTAGATGCTAAACCAGACATTGCTTTATTTTCTGCTGGTGGAAGTACTTCTGAAGAATGGGCTCCAAAATTTGCTGAAGTTGGTTGTACTGTGGTAGATAATTCTTCTGCTTGGAGAATGGACCCAACTAAAAAATTAGTAGTTCCTGAAATTAACGGGAGCGAATTAACAAAAGAAGACAAAATTATTGCAAACCCTAACTGTTCTACTATTCAAATGGTATTAGCATTAGCTCCTTTGCATAATAAATACAATATGAAACGTTTAGTTGTTTCTACTTACCAATCTGTTTCTGGTACAGGTGTACAAGCTGTTGCTCAATTAGACAACGAAGAAAAAGGAATTGAAGGAGATATGGCGTATAACTACCCAATCTACAGAAATGCAATTCCACATTGTGATGTATTTTTAAAAAACGGATACACGAAAGAAGAAATGAAATTAGTAAAAGAACCTAAAAAGATTTTAGGTGACGATTCTTTCTCTGTAACTGCAACTGCTGTTCGTATTCCAACTGCTGGTGGACACTCTGAAGCTGTGAATGTTCAGTTCGAAAATGATTTTGATTTAGCTGAAGTACGTCAGTTATTAAGCGATATGCCTGGTGTTATTGTAAGTGACGATTTAGATAATAACGTTTACCCAATGCCAATTCACGCTCATAATAGAGATGAAGTTTTTGTTGGACGTTTAAGACGTGATGAATCTCAACCAAACACTTTAAATATGTGGATTGTAGCAGATAACCTACGTAAAGGTGCAGCAACAAACACAATTCAAATTGCAGAGTACTTAATAGAACAAAACCTAGTATAATTTTCCTCTATATTTGTTGATTAAAATCAACTAACTATACTTTACAAAAAAGCCGCACAAATTGTGCGGCTTTTTTGTAAAGTATAGTTTTTAAAGACAAGTTTTAATCGTAGAGGTGTGATAATTATCAGTTTTATTATTAAAAACTGTGAGTATTTTAGCCTTAAAAAATTATGAAAAAAATTCTAATCATATTTATAAGCTTTTGCTTATTATTTTTTAATTCTTGCAACAAAAAACTAGAAGAGGAAATAGATGAATTAAGAGACGAAATTAACCTGAATAGAAATCTAATAAACAAATTAAGCGATAACCTTTTCATTAATTTTATTGAGAATATTGAAAATGGATACAAAATCTATTTCTCTGATGATTCATCAATAACAATAAAAAATGGAGAAATTCCAGTTATTTTTATTGGAGAAAATGGTAATTGGATCATCAATGGAGAAGATAGTGGTAACCAAGCCCAAGGATCAATTGGTGAATCTCCGGATATTATAATTGGAGAAAGTGGTAATTGGATCATCAATGGAGAGGATAGCGGGGTTAAAGCATTAGGAGAAGATGGGCAAGATTCAACCGAAATCATAAGTATTTCTTATTCCGAATTAATGTTTTCTTTTTATTTTAATGATGGATCAATAATAGAAGTTCCTGTTGATTTAAATTTTAAAAGAATAGCTTGTTGGGGAGACAGTTTAACAGCTTGGAATAATTATCCTATTTATTTAAGAGAGTTATTAGGTAATAATTACGAAGTAATAAACTGTGGTGTTGGAGGAGAGAATTCAATAACAATTGGCGCAAGACAAGGAGGAATTCCAATGTATTTAAAAAATTCAATAGAGCTACCCGAAACTAAAGAACCTATTAATATTGGATCTTTAACTGACTCAGGCTTATATTCTATTTATAATGACAAACGTGTTTATCCACTGCTTCAAGGTGGGTTTTCAACTATTAATAATTGCACTATTGATGGTGTTCAATGCCTTTTAAGATGGACAGGGGCTAATCATTTCGATCTAAATGGTAGATATACCGTGGAAAGAAGTTCTTGTGGTAAAAAACATAAAATTCCTGAAAATTCTTTAATATTTACCTCTTCAATGAATAAATATAGAAACCTATATGCTAATATATATTTTATTGGGCAAAATGGTGGATTTTTGGATGCAAAAGATTTAGTGAATCAATATAAAAAAATGGTTGAATTTAGTGGCTGTTCAAATTATATTATTATTGGACTGCATAAATACAGTTCTGTAGAATATATGAAACAGATTGAAAACCTTATGATAAAAGAATTCGGTGCTCGATTTATAAATTTAAGGGAGTATTTATCTACAAATGCAATAGAAGACGCGAACTTAAAACCAACAAAGGAAGATATTATTGCAATGCAAAATGGTGAGTGTCCTCCCCAACTATTAAGTAGCGATGGTATTCACTTTAATTCAATATCATCATCATTAATTGGTAATTTAGTTTATGATAGACTCTTAAATCTAGGAATAGTTGAGTAAAATATATATTGGGCTAATTCCATACTCAAAAAAGCCGCACAAATTGTGCGGCTTTTTCATCTTTGGGCTGAGGTTATATATTATTTATCCACTCCTAACACATCTTTTATAATTTCTTCAAATTGGTGCTTTGGTAAGGCGCCTTGAGCCATTTGTGGTTCTCCATTTTTAGGCACAAATAAAATTGAAGGAATACTTCTAATTCCAAAAGCTGCGCCTAATTCTTGCTCAACTTCAGTATCAATTTTATAAATATTTACTTTTCCTTTATAATCTTCTCCTAGCTCTTCTAAAACAGGTGCTACAGCTTTACAAGGTCCACACCAGTCTGCATAAAAATCAATTACACAAGGTAAATCACCTTCAAACTTCCACTCTTTATTTTTTTCGAAATTAAAAACCTTTTCTAAAAACGTTTCTTTTGTTAATAATTCTGTCATTCTATTTATATTAATTTTAGTTTGTATAGCAAATTCTATACCGCTAAGTTAGACGGCAAAGTGACATAAAAACTTACACATTTTAAGTAACACAAGTTACATGTGCTTACAAACTATTAAGTTACAATTTTTTACGTATTTTATCTTATTTTAACTCAATTCTTTTAGTTTTTGACTAAAGATTCACAAAAAAATATTGCTTCCATTAGAAGAATTGTTCTTTTTTGTTAATTTTGAAACACTTAAAACAATCAAAATGAAAAATTTATTTTTATTAACACTTGTTGGAGTTCTTATGGTTGCATGTAATTCTGACTCAAAAAAAATTGTTGACTTGAAATATCCTACAACAAAAAAAGTTGATACTGTTACTAATTATTTTGGAACAGATGTAAAAGATCCATACAGATGGCTAGAAGATGATATGAGCGAAGAAACAGCCTTATGGGTTGGTGAACAAAACAAAGTTACTTTCGATTATTTATCTAATATTCCTTACCGAGATGAATTAAAAAATCGTTTAGAAAAATTATGGAATTACGAAAAAATTGGTTCGCCTTTTAAAGAAGGAGACTATACTTATTTCTATAAAAATAACGGACTTCAAAACCAATATGTTTTGTATCGTTCAAAAGGTGATGAAAAACCTGAAGTATTTTTAGACCCTAATACTTTTTCTGAAGATGGAACAACTTCTTTAAGCGGTATGTCTTTTTCTAAAGACGGAAATACAGTTGCATATTCAATTTCAGAAGGCGGAAGCGATTGGAGAAAAATTATTATTATGGATGCCATTTCAAAAGAAATTAAAGAAGATACTTTAATTGATGTAAAATTTAGTGGTTTATCTTGGAAAGAAAACGAAGGTATTTACTATTCTAGTTACGAAAAACCTGAAGGAAGTGAGCTTTCTGCTAAAACAGATCAACACCGTTTATTTTACCATAAACTAGGAACAAAACAAGCCAACGATCCTATTATTTTTGGAGACAAAGATAAAAGGCGTTATGTTGGTGGTAGCGTTACTGACGATGGAAAATATTTAATTATTAGTGCATCGGTATCAACCTCAGGAAACGAATTGTATTACAAAGACCTTTCTAATCCAAATAGCCAAATTAAACCTATTATTTTAGGGTTTGATAATGACACTAATGTAATTGACCATAAAAATGGTTATTTCTACATGACAACAAATGTTGATGCTCCAAACAAACGCGTAGTAAAAGTTTCAGTTAAAAATCCAAGTAAAAAAAATTGGGTAGATGTAATTCCTGAAACTGAAAATGTACTAAGCGTTTCTGATGCAAGTGGATATATTTTTGCAAAATATATGGTAGATGCAGTTTCTAAAGTAATGCAATATGATTTTAATGGAAAACTAGTTAGAAATATTGAATTACCAGGTGTTGGATCAGCTGGAGGATTTAGTGGTAAAAAGGATGCCGAAACTATCTACTATTCATTTACAAACTACATAACGCCAGGTTCAATTTATTCATTTAAACCAAAAACTGGAGATAGTGAACTGTATAAAAAACCTGCAATTGATTTCAACTCAGAAGATTTTGAATCTAAACAAGTATTTTATACTTCAAAAGATGGTACAAAAGTTCCTATGATTATTTCGTATAAAAAAGGAACTGTTTTAAATGGTAAAAACCCAACTATTTTATATGCTTATGGAGGTTTTAATATTAGTTTAACTCCTAGTTTTAGCATTGCAAATTCTGTATGGATGGAGCAAGGAGGAATTTACGCAGTACCTAACTTACGTGGTGGTGGAGAATATGGTAAAAAATGGCACGATGCTGGAACTAAATTGCAAAAACAAAATGTATTTGATGATTTTATTGCTGCTGCAGAATACTTAATTGCTGAAAAATATACTTCTTCTGAATATTTAGCAATTAGAGGAGGAAGTAATGGAGGTTTATTAGTTGGTGCAACTATGACACAGCGTCCAGAATTAATGAAAGTAGCTTTACCTGCTGTTGGAGTAATGGATATGTTACGTTACCACACATTTACAGCTGGTGCTGGTTGGGCTTACGATTATGGAACTGCTGAAGATTCTAAAGAAATGTTTGAATATTTAAAAGGTTATTCGCCTGTACATAATGTAAAAAAAGGTGTTCAATACCCTGCAACAATGGTTACTACTGGTGATCACGATGATAGAGTTGTACCTGCACATTCATTTAAATATGCTGCTGAATTACAAGCAAAACAAGCTGGAAACAATCCAACATTAATTAGAATTGAAACAAATGCTGGTCACGGAGCTGGAACTCCAGTTTCTAAAACTATTGAGCAATATGCCGATATTTTCGGATTCACATTGTACAATATGGGTTATAAAGAATTACCTAGCAAATCTAAAATTAAAGGTTAACCTCACCTAAATAGTACAAAAACCACTCAAAATTGAGTGGTTTTTTTGTTTCTATTTGGTAAAAAACAGTTAAAACAAAGAGGGCTTGATAAAAGTCATTTTAATTGAAACCTCCATTTCTTAATTTCGAACCAAATTTAAACTCTCTTATGGAAGATACAATTGTAGAAGTAAATTACGGACCGTTAAAAGATTTAATTGGTGTTTGGAAAGGTGATAAAGGAATGGATGTTTCACCAGAATCTGATGGAATAGAAGAAAATCCATACTATGAAACAATAACAATAACAACTGATGGAGATACAAGCGTAACTAATGCTGAATCTCAAAAACTATCAACGTTACATTATCGTAGACTTGTTAGAAGAAAATCTAATAATAATATTTTTCACGATCAAACAGGTTATTGGATGTGGGATGCTGAAAACAATGTTATTATGCATTCTTTAAACATTCCAAGAGCTGTAAGTTTATTAGCTGGAACAAAATTATCAGAAAACAATTTTAAAAATGGAAAACTATCTTTTGAAATTGAAGCAGGAATTGACAATAAAGATTGGGGTATTATTCAATCTCCTTTTATGAAACAAAAAGCTTTAACAAAAAACTACAAGCTAAAAATAGAAATTGAAAATGGTAAGTTAAAATATGAAGAAACTACCCTTTTAGATATCTACGGAAAAGAATTTGAACATACTGATACTAACGAATTAACTCTTCAGTAAAAACAACCTTAAAACTTGTTATTCTGAATGTAGTGCTAACGGAATTAAGAATCTTTAAAACTCAACAATGCTTGAGATTCCTCACTATCGTTCAGAATAACAAATTAATATTTATTATTAAAATACTTCCAAAACCTCTGCTTTATTAAAAGGAATAATTGCTCCAACTTGTTTTCCAAGTAATTGTTTTCCTATTGGAGATTTTGAAGAAACTACAAAATAAGTATTGTTTTTAACCTTAACTTGCCCAACGCTTACCGCTAAAAAATAAGTGCCTTTGGTTGTTTTAATAAGACTTCCAAGTTTTATAATTTCAGAAGAATCTTCAATAACAATTTTTTGTAAAATTTCGTTCATTTCATTTACAATACTCAATTGCTGACCCGCTTTTTCCATTTCTAACTGAATCATAGCTCTACCTGTTTCGTGTTTATCTCCTGCAGAACTTTTAGTTTCAGAAAACAAATCGTATTTATTAGAAGCAATAGATTTAGAAATAGTATCACATTTTTTTTCAACAAAAAGTAAACACTCTTTTAATAATTGACTCTTTATTTTTAAATAGTTCTTCATATAGGTTGCTGTAAAAATAACAATTCATAATTTTGCAACACAACTATTTTTAATGAAAATTACAGGAAAACGATATCTAGATTATAGCTCTTTTATTAAATTACACTTTGGTGAACGTGTACAAAAAATATCTTTAGATATTGGTTTTACGTGTCCAAATAGAGATGGAAGTAAAGGTTTTGGAGGTTGTACTTATTGCAATAACAATACATTTAATCCAGATTATTGCGAGCCTCAAAAAAGCATAAAACATCAGTTAGAAGAAGGTGTAGAATTCTTTTCAAGAAAAGGAAAAAACAATAAGTTTTTAGCTTATTTTCAAGCCTATACAAACACGTATGGAGATTTTGAAGATTTAAAAAAAATGTATGAGGAAGCGTTAAGCGTTTCAAAAGTGGTTGGTTTAGTAATTGGAACTCGTCCAGATTGCATTTCAGAAGATATTATTAATTATTTAGATGAACTTTCTAAAGATTACTTTATTTCATTAGAATTTGGAGTAGAAAGTACCAACGAAAAAACACTTTTAGAAGTTAACCGCTGCCACACTTTTAAAGAAACCAAAGCAACTTATGAATTATGCCGAAACAAAGGATTTCATTTAGGTGCGCATATAATTTTGGGCTTACCTGGAGAAAACAAAGAAGACTTACTACAACACGCTTATAATTTATCAAAACTACCAATAAACACACTAAAATTACATCATTTACAAATTGTAAAAAATTCGGTAATGAGTGTACAATACAAACGTAATCCAGAAAAATTTAATTTATTTACTTCGGAAGATTATATAAACTTTGTTTCAGAATTTATAACTCATCTTAGACCTGATATTATTATAGAACGTTTTATTAGTGAAGCTCCAAAAGATTTGCTAATTGCTCCAAAATGGGGAGGTTTAAAAAACTTTGAGATTGTTGCAAAAATTGATAAAAACCTAATTGAGAAGAATCTTTGGCAAGGGAAAAATTATTAGATTTTTATAAAATGTCATTCTCAAAGTAACAACGTGAAATGAAGAATCTTGCACTTATCAATACGTGAGATTTTTCGCTTTCGTTCAGAATGACAGATATTTAATGTTTTTATAAATTTATTTGCCAATTAAAAATATTGCATTACATTTGTTGAGTGATTAGTCAATTAAGAAATGGATAAAAGAGAATTATTATTAGAAGCTGCCACTAAACTTTTTGTAGAAAGAGGTTTACACGCAACACCAACTTCGGCAATTTCAAAAGAAGCAGGAGTAAGTGCTGGTATTTTATTTCATTACTTTAAAACGAAGGACGATTTAATTGATAAATTATACGTTTCTATAAAAAAAGAATACACAAGTTATATTCTACACGATTTAGAAAAAGTGAATTCAGATCTTGGAAAATTACGTTTACTTTGGTCAAATTCTTGGAATTGGGCGTTAGATAACTCATTAAAATACAAGTTTTTAATGCAGTTTGATAATACAAGTGCATCGGAACGTGTAAAAAATCACCCAGAAATTATTGCCAAATACGAAATGTTTGGAACTTTAATTCAAGAGTATATTAATAAAGAGCTGATTAAGAATGTTGATTTAACATTTTTAATGGCTTCAATGATGGGTTTAATAACATCAATGGTTACCTATTTAACTCAATTTCCAGAAAAAAGACAAGATCAAGTATTTATTGAACAAGCTTGGGAAATGTATTATAACTATCTAAAACCTTAAAAAAATTTAAACAATATATTGATTGAACACTCAATCAAAAAAAACTAGTTAAAATGAATAAAGCAGCATTAATAACAGGAGCCTCTAGCGGAATTGGAAAAGAATTAGCAATTATTCACGCAAAAAAAGGTGGCGATTTAATATTAGTAGCTCGTAGAGAAGATAAATTAAACGAGTTAAAACAAGAAATAGAGCAAAAATTCAACGTAAATGTTGAAGTGATTGCCAAAGATTTAAGTAATTTAAAAGCGCCACAAGAAGTTTACAATGAAGTTAAACAAAAAGGATTTCAAATTGAATATTTAATTAACAATGCTGGCTTTGGTGCATTAGGTAAGTTTCATGAATTATCATTAGAACGTCAAGTTTCAATGATAAACTTAAACATAACAGCACTTACCATTTTAACACGTTTATTTTTACCTGAATTTGTAAAAAGAAATAACGGTAAAATTCTAAACACCTCATCAACGGCAAGCTTTATGCCTGGTCCATTGCAAGCAGTTTACTTTGCAACAAAAGCGTATGTAACATTTTTTAGCAATGCACTATCTGAAGAGTTACACAACACAAATATTACTGTTACCAACCTTATGCCTGGAGCAACCGAAAGCGAATTTGGTTCAACTTCGGGAATGGATAAAACAGAAATGTTTCAAAAAACTGTAACTGCTCATTCGGTGGCTTTAGACGGTTACAACGGAATGCTAAAAGGAAAAATTGATGTGATTTCTGGATTAACAACTTCACAAAGTATAATGATGAAAATGATTCCTTTTATGCCAAAAAAAATGATTTTGAAACAGGTTAGAGAAATGCAGGAAGTTAAGTAGCGTTTATTGAAGTGAATATAGAATATAGACAAGAGAAAAGAGACACAAAATGGACAAAAAAATAATCATAGTAACAGGAGCTTCTTCAGGAATTGGAAAGGCAACTGCTCTTTATTTAATAGAGGAAGGACATAAGGTTTACGGTTTAGCACGTAGACTTGAAAAAATGCAGGATATTGAAAATGCAGGAGGAAATTCAATGAAGTTAGATGTAACAAATCATAAACAAATTAAAGAAGTTGTTGCTTCTATTTATAAAAAGGAAGGCAGAATTGATGCTTTAATAAATAATGCAGGTTTTTCTCATTGTGCTCCAATTGAAGAAGTGAGCTACGAAAAAGCAAAGTATATATGTGATGTTAACTTATTTGGTTTAGCTGAAATGACTAAAGCAGTGCTTCCAATAATGAGAAAACAAAAATCTGGAACTATTGTTAATTTAAGTTCAATGGGAGGAAAAATTGTTACACCTTTAATGGGTTGGTATGGTGTAACAAAATTTGCTGTAGAAGCTTTTAGTGATGCATTAAGAATGGAAGTGAAGCAATTTGGAATTAATGTAGCTATTATTGAACCTGGTAATGTGCAAAGTGAATTGGCTGGAAATACTGTCATCGAACATATTCCTAACAGCGCTTATCAAGAATTAAAAGATGTGATGGAAATAGGACTTAAAAATACTTTTGAAAAAGATCCAGGAAGTAATCCTATAGTAGCAGCCAAAGCAATTTCACATTCAATAAATGCAAAAAAACCAAAAACAAGATATCCTGTCGGAAAAATGGCTAAAGCTGCTTTAACAGCAAAAAAATGGTTGAGTGATAAGCAGTTTGATAAATTGGTAATGAGTCAGTTGGAAAAAGCAGCTAAATAAAATTTAAAAATATGAAAGTAATTATCACAGGTTCTACAGGAATGGTTGGAAAAGGCGTTTTAATGGAATGTTTAAAACACCCTAAAGTTGAACAAGTTTTGGTTATTAACCGTTCTTCTTTAAATATGGAACATCCAAAGTTAAAGGAAATTTTGTGTAACGATTTTTTAAATATTTCGTCTATAAAGAACGATCTTAAAAATTACGATGCTTGTTTTCATTGTATGGGAGTTTCTTCGGTTGGCAAAAATGAGGAGGAATATGCTAAATTCACCTATTCCATAACCAAAGAATTGGCAGATTCAATCTTTTCTGTAAATCCAAATTGCGTGTTTAATTATGTCTCAGGAACAGGAACCGACTCTACCGAAAAAGGAAAAGTAATGTGGGCAAGAGTAAAAGGAAAAACTGAAAATATGGTGTTAAACAAAGGTTTTAAAGATGCGTATATGTTTCGTTTAGGAGGAATTATTCCAGCAAAAGGTATCAAATCAAAAACTGGTTGGATAAACATACTATTAATACTATTTAAACCTTTATATCCTTTAATGAAGAAAATGAAATCTATAACCACAAGTGAACAAATTGGAGTTGCAATGATAAATTCGGTTTTGTTTCCTTCAGAATTAAAAGTTTTAGAAAATCCAGAAGTTAACTTGTTAGCTGGAAAAAGAGAATTATAGAAAAGAGAATAAACTACGTCATTGCGAACATAGTGAAGCAATCTCATAATAGAAACAAATTTAGTCATTACGAACGCAGTGAAGTAATCTGCCAATCGATAAACAGATTGCTTCGTCATACTTCCTCGCAATGATGAATAAACAAGAAAAATGATAAAAACACTTTTAAAAATATTAAAGAAAATGTTGTACGGAATTTTAGGAATCATCCTATTAATAGTAATTGTAGGCGCAATATTTATGAATACAAGTCCGCAATTTGGAGGAAAACCTTCCGAAGAAAGTTTAGTAAGAATTGAAAATTCACCAAACTATAATGGAGAAGGTGCGTTTAAAAATGCAGAATTAACCTTGGCAACTACGGGAATGAAATTAAGTAGTTTTCCGAAGTTTTTTACCAATGGAGATAACAAAGTTCCTTCAGAAGAATTACCTCAAAATAAACTAACAAAAGACTATTTTGAAAATGAACCAAATCAACCAAGAATTACTTGGTTCGGACATTCAGCAATGTTTATTGAGATGGAAGGAACAAACATTTTTATAGACCCAATGTTAGGTGATGTTCCAGCTCCTCATCCTCTTTTAGGAAATCCTAGGTTTAATAAAGAATTACCTATTTCAATAGAAAACTTGCCAGAAATTGATTTGGTTTTAATCTCACACGATCATTACGATCATTTGGATTATGGCTCTATTCAGCAATTAAAAAACAAGGTAAAACAGTTTTATGTTCCATTAGGAATTAAAGCACATTTAACCGAATGGGGAGTTCCTTCAGAAAAAATAAAAGAGTTTGATTGGTGGGAAAAATCTAGCATAAACGGAATTGAATTTGTTTCAACACCTGCACGCCATTTTTCAGGAAGAGGTTTTACAAGAAATAATACATTGTGGTGTTCTTGGGTGCTAAAATCTGAAAACAACTCAATTTTCTTTAGTGGAGATAGTGGTTACGGAAAACACTTTAAAAAAATTGGCGAAAAATACGGTCCGTTTGATTTTGCAATGATGGAATGTGGACAGTACAACGAACAATGGGCGCACATACATATGATGCCGGAAGAAACTGTACAAGCAAGTGTAGATGTGCAAGCAAAAACTATGATGCCTATTCATTGGGGAGCATTTAAATTAGCATTACACGAGTGGACAGATCCAATTGTTAGAGCAAGCAATAAAGCAAAAGAATTAAACGTTAAAATGGCAACACCAATTATTGGAGAAGCTATAATTGTTGAAGAAAAATATCCATCATCTAAATGGTGGACAAGCAAATAAATAAAATTATGGTATTAGTTTTTAAAACAAACATTTTCTATCAAATGGAAATTCATGTAAGAGCAATTTTAGATAGCTTTCACATTATAAATGCAGTAGATTTTGACTTTGAAGATTGTGATAATATTTTAAGGGTTGAAGCTTCAAATAACATAAGCCCAGAAATTGAAGCATTGCTAAACTCCAAAGGTTTTGAATGTAAAGAATTAGAATAAATAAAGTATTCTTGTTTCTATTGTTTAGACACTTTTAGAGTCTGAGATTTTTCGACTTTGCATAAAGAAATTAAAGCTGTATTTCTAAGCCAGAACGAAGAATTCTACCTAGTGTTTATAACAAGATCCTTTAAGTCTATTTTTCTTCTTTAAAAACAGTAATTAAATACAAAAAGCCGTTGCAGTTGCAACGGCTTTTTCCCCTTTTGTTAAAACCAATTAATTCAATTTATTTATTTTCTATTAGTTATCAGATAATGTATATGTGATAGTTAATGTTGTAGACTCATCGAAGTTTAAGTTTGCATACGCATCTTTATCATCGCTTTGAGTTATTCTGTAGGTTAAGTTATGTCCTTTTTTAGCGCCATTTCCAGTATAAGCACTTCCTATTCCTTTAATAATGTTTGTTGCTTTTTTATTGTTTAAAACAATACTTTTCTCAGCAATTTCTCCCATTGTTCCTTCACCGTCACCTTCGTATTTGTTTGCAGATACTGTTAAGTCAATTCCGCTTGGTACATCACCATCTGTAATTTGTACCGTAATTGCTCTTGAAGATTCGTTACCAACTATTGAAGAGTAGTTTAACCATAAATCACTGTTAGATTGGTTGAATTCTACTTTTTCACCTGCTTCTGTTGGTGCAGTTGCTTTTAATGAAATTGCTTTAGCTGCTGTAGATTCGATATCTAATAATGCTACTTGTGGAATTCCAATTGTTAATGAGTGTGCATCTTTTTCAGTGTCTTGTGCAAAAGCATTTGAAGTTGCGATAAATAAGACTGCTGCGATTAGTAATTTAGAAATTTTCATAATTTTAAGCTTTTAATGTTTTATATATTTTGTTAAATAAGTGTCTAACTTTGTTGTTATTTACACTGCAAATATATGGCGAGATAATAGCCTAAAACTTAAAATTAGATTAGTGAAATTTAAGTGTCGACCAATGGTAAATCATTGTCGATTAAAGAAGAAGGTATCACTTATCGAGTACTTGAAATATAACTCTGAGTAAGGTTTTCGACTTCTCAAACGTAAAATTCTTCACTATGGTTCAGGATGACAAAGACAAAAAAGAGGCTCGAAATGAACCTCTTTTTTATTCTAAAATTTTCTACCAAGGATTGGTTTCTAAAATTTCATTCTTTGTAACAGGATTTGTTTCTATTTCTTTATTAATTTCATTTATAAAAGCATCTTTTGCATTTGGAAAAGGTCCTCGCATTGGTGAAATATTGTTTCCGTGATCTCCCCAATAATAAGTTTCAAAGTCCATATTTTCAAGTAAATATTTTTCTTCTTCTAATATTTGCATTGGTGATGCTTGTACAAATTCTCCTGCATTTACTTCTCTTTCCAACTCTGTTCCTGGTTGAATTGCCAATGCCATTGGAGCAATTTGCTCAGGTTTTATAATATTTAATAATCGTACGGTTTCTTCAATATGTTCTTTTGAACGGTATTTTCCACCTAAACCAAATATAAATGAAGCTAAAACCTCAATTCCGGCTTCTTTTGCTTTTGCAGCTCCTTCAACAGCTTGCTCAAAGGTCATTTTTTTCTTTATGTTTTCAAGAACAACTGAATTTCCAGATTCTAACCCAACATAAGCCATATCTACACCTGCTTCTTTTAGTTGTTTTAATTGATCCACTGTTTTTCTTCTAAAATCATTATACTCGCTGTACAATGCCAATCTTTCTAATTCAGGAAATGTTTCTTTAATTTTTGTTACAACTTGTAATAAAAATTCGGTTTTTAAAACCATTACATTTCCATCTATTAAAAATATTGATTTTACTGAAGGGTAAACTCTTCTTGCCTCTTCAATATCTTTAGATATATCTTCAAAACTTCTTCTTCTAAATTTTTTATCTGTGAACATATCACAAAATGTGCAATTATTATTGCTACAACCTATAGATACTTGTATTAGTAAGCTATTAGCTTCCATCCAAGGTCTGTATACTTTTCCTTCGTAATTCATTTTCTTTTCTGTTTTTATTAATTGTCATTCTGAATGAAGGGAAACGTAATGAAGAATCTCTAATGTTGAATTATAAGATTCTTCGCTATCGCTCAGAATGACACGTGTTTATTTAACGTTCCATATTTATTATGGAAAGCTTTGATGAGATCCTGAACCAAGTTCAGGATGACGAATTTCTATTTGTAATTATTAAGCTAAAACTTTTTCAGTTAACTCAATAAGTTGTTCAATTTTTGCTTCATTATAAGCATCAGGATGTGCATTTGCATAGGAACCTTTGTCATTGTCAAAATACTTTCCTGAGTTGTTTTTATGGTTTTCAGAAATAGCCAAATCATATAAAATATCTGCTCCTTTATCTGCTGATGACCACGAGTTTCCGAAAGCTTCTTTTACCATTTTTGTAGCCAATAACGAACCTGGATTTACAGGAATTACAACAATATTTGGCTCTTTAGTTGCTAAATAAAAATTCCACATTAATAAAGCTAATTTACTTTGAGCATACGTTGCACCATCTATTTCATTAGTTTCACCTAATAAAGTATCCGCTTTTATTGGAGCTTGTGCAGCAGAACTTAAGCTAATAACTCTTGGTGTTTCACTGTTTTTTAATAAAGGCAATAACATATTAGTTAATAAATATGGTGCAAAGTAGTTAACTGCATAACGCATATCTAAACCATTTTTGTTGGTAACAGCATTACTTTTATAAACACCGGCATTATTAATTAAAACATCTAATTTTGAAATCTTTTCTTGTACAGCTATTGCTAATTGTTTTACCTCATCAAAATTGGATAAATCCGCTACAAAACCATCAATATTTGAATTGTTGGTTGTTTCTTTTATTTCTGAAATTGTTGACTTTAATTTTTCTGAATTTCTCCCATGAACCAATACTGTATGCCCTTCATTTGCTAACTTTATTGCAGTTAGTTTTCCTATACCATCTGTGCTTCCTGTAATTAATATTGTCTTTGCCATTTTATTAATTTTTACTTTTCTAATTTAATATATTTTGCTGAATTAAAGAGTTATCTAAAAACTTGAACTACCAATAATTTAATAGCGTTCAAATTTTTAGAATACTCTATTGTAATTATAGGAATATTAACTAACCAATAAAAATTTCTTTAACATGGATAGTATCCATATACTCTTTAATTTTTACAATTTTTCCGTTTGAAATTTCAATAAAAAAATGATATAAGTTATTGTATACTTTTCCGTTTGTTAACTCTCCATACGATTCAACTTCATTTGCAACACGATTGTCTTCTGCTGTTAAACTTAACGTTTTTAATTCTAAACCATTAGGCATCATTTCTTTTACAGTCTTTATCAAATCTCCAATTCCATTTTTATCCATTATTCCAGATACAGGAAGTTCTCCTTTAACTCCCATTGCTCTCCATTGAACATTATCATCTAAATAACTAAATGCTTTTTCTACATCTGCATTGTGAAAACTTGCCCAAAAATCAAGAACCAACTGTTTATTTTGTTCTGTATTCATTTTCTTCAGTTTTAATTATCTTCCCATTGAAAAGAATTGATCGTCTGGTCTAACAGCCGCAAAATTCATCATACGATTAGATAAATTAAAGAATGAAGTAATTCCTGCTACATCCCAAATGTCTTCATCATTTAAACCAAAACCTTTTAACACTTCAAAGTCATTTTCATTAACAGTTGCAGGTTCTATAGTTAATTTCATTGCAAAATCTATAATTGCTTTTTCTCTTGGAGTAATATCCGCTTCGTGATAATTAACTGCAATAGGTTCAGCTATGTAAGGATTTTCAGTAATTCCTCTTAAAGCAGCTCCGTGAGACATTACACAGTAAGTACATCCGTTATAATTTGAGTGTGCAATAATTAACATTTCTTTTTCTGCAGGTGTTAGTCCACTTTCTTTGTTCATTAAAGCTTCATTGTATGCTAAAAAAGCACGCAATTCAGCAGGTCTGTGAGCCAATGCAAAAAATACATTTGGCACAAAACCAAATTGTTCTTGAACTGCCAAAAATGTTTCTTTTAAATCTTCTGGTAGCGAATCAAATTCTGGAACTGGGTATCTGCTTATATTTTTATCTGGTTGTTTCATAATTCTTTTTTTTAGGAGTGTATAGTTTTTTTCACTCCACATTTTATTATTTAGTTTTTTACAACTACTTTACCAATTGCTTTTCCGCTTTGTAAATGTGCGTGTGCTTCACCTACTTGTTGTAAAGAAAAACTACGTTCATCTACAATTGGGTTTAAATTACCTGCTTCACTAATTTGTGCTAGTTTACTTAAAATATTACCGTGGATTTCTCTTTTATAGTTGTGTAACATTGGAATTAACATAAATACTACGTGTAACGATAATCCTTTAAAATGTGCTGTAGTTAAATCTATTTCACATAATGAAACTGTAGTTGCAATATGCCCATTTAATGCTGCTGCATTAAAAGAGTTTAATAAATTAGGGCCTCCAACAGAGTCGAAAACAACATCAAAGCCAGCATTGTTTGTATACTTTTCTACATACTGTTCTACTGTTTCGGTTTTATAATTAATTGGTGTTGCGTTTAGTTGTTTAATTACTTCTAATTGTTCATCTGTTCCGCCAGTAGCATATACTTCTGCTCCAAAATAGTTAGCCAATTGAATAGCAATATGACCTACACCTCCTGCACCACCATGAACCAATACTTTTTGACCTTTAGAAACTCCTGCACGTGTTAAACCTTCGTAAGCAGTAATTGCTACTAATGGTAATGCTGCAGCTTCTTTTATAGAAAGGTTTTTTGGTTTGTGTGCAATTAATTGAACATCTGCAACCACATACTCAGCTAAAGTTCCTTGTAAATCTGCCAATCCACCAACACAACCATAAACATCATCGCCTACTGAAAAACCTTCAACAGTTTCATCTACAGACTCAATTGTTCCGGCAAAATCCATTCCTAGAATTGCTGGAGCGGCTGGTGATAATGGTAAATCCGAACCCATTTGTCTAATCATAGTATCTACTGTGTTAATACTTGATGCTGCTATTTTAATTAGTACGTGCCCTGGTTTTAGGGTTGGTTTTTCAACTTGGGTGTATTCGAATACTGAGTTTTCTCCGTATTCATTTAATATCATTGCTTTCATTTGTTTTTTATTTTATTGTTGTTGTGTTTTGCGTTAGGGATTGAAGCGGCATCCTTTTTTATTTTTTTTAAAAAAGATATAGCGAAAAGCCCGACCCTTGTGGTAACGCCCAAATAGTTGTTTTTTAAGAGAATACAATTACAATTTATAACCGTATTCTCTTTTAGGTTTTAATTTTGAATTTCTTGTAAATCGATTAACATGTTTTCCCAATTCTTTTGGTTGTTGTGATCGAATTGTGCTCCGTTTTCATCGGCAATTGTAAAACGCTTAATTGCTGGAGTTTTGCTTGTTGCTTGGAATAATTGATATGCTTCTTCTTTTAAAGCATCGGCAATTGGCAAGTCTATTGATGCATAAACGGCGCGTTTACAAGCTTCGATAGATTCTGCTGGGAATTTTGAAATACGCTCAGCTAAAGCATCTACATATGGTCCAATTTCATCGGCATCTAGAGCTTTGTTTATGGTTCCAAATTTTTCTGCCTCATCTGCATCCCAATCTCTTGCTCCTAAAATAATTTCTAGTGCTTTACCTAAACCTGCTTGGCGAGCCATACGCGATGCTCCACCACCACAAGGTAAAATTCCCATACCTACTTCCATTTGCATAAATTTGGCTTTTTCACGTGCTGCAAAACGCATATCTAAAGCCAATGCCATTTCGTGTCCTCCTCCGCGTGCAAAACCTTCTATTTTTGCAATTGTTGCTTGTGGCAGGTTACTTAATCTTTCTAAAACAGACTGTAAATCCAATAATTTAACTTCGTTTCTTGGTACTGCTTCTTGAGACATGTCTCTTAGTAAATTTGTATCGTAATGACATACCCAATAACCTGGATTTGATGATTCAAATACAACAACTTTTACGCTTCTGTCTCGTTCTAATCTTAATGCTAAACTGCTTAAATCTGCTAACATTTCTTGTCCTTGAACGTTTACTGGTCCAAAGTTGATATCAACTGTTAATACTCCACCGTTTTGTTTTGCTGTAAATGTTTGAAAATTTTTGTAATCCATAATATTTGATTTAATAATTTATTTATCGTTTTAATTATGGTACAAAGGTATATCCTCAACCAAGGTTAGGTTGAGTAAAAAACAAAGCTATAGTAGTAAAAAATGAAGTTTTGGGTACTTTTTAAGCTAAATTGGCTTTAAAGGAGCCTAAAGTAAGGCCTTTATACGCTAAAAAGGTTTTGTTTAAATGACTAGAATCGGTAAATCCAAATTCTGAAGCTATTTCAGAAAAATGTAAATCGGTGTATTTTAAGCGGTTTTCTACTAACTTTAATTTATAATTAAGCTTATACTTTTTAATACTCATATCTATATTTTTTTTAAAATATTGATTGAGATAGTTTTCTGAAATAAAAAACTTTTCGGCAATGGCTTTATTTGTTAGTAGCTCTGGTTGGTAAATATTTTGGTGTATGTAATTAATAATTTCTTGAATTTTAGAAGATTTAGATGCTGTTTCTTTTTCTGAAACTATTACACGCATATTTCTGGCAATAATTTGTAAAATTATAGAAAGTGTGTTTTCAATAATTAGTAAATTGTTAGATTGTTTGTTTGAGTATTCTTTTTGTACAATGCCAATTAATGAAGCTAGACTTATTTTATCTACATCTGATTGAAATTCTAAAGCTCTTAATTGATGATTTTCATTACAAAGTATTCCTTCAATATTTCTAAACCAATTATTTACCGGTAAATTACTGTTGTTTTTTGATGATCCATTAAAAAAACTTTTTAAAAACTTAATGGCTGTAGTTGTTGTTGGTGTTTTGGCTTCAACTATATAAATATCATCTGGTACAAAGATGAACAAACAATTTGGGCGATAATTTATTTCATTACCGTTTACTTTAATTGTTCCTTCTCCTTCTTCAAAATGAAGAATTTCAAAAAATCGAATACTTGTATATTGACAGAACTCAAAAGCAGTCATTTTTTCATAACGAAGAATTACTATGTTCTCTATAATGGTTCTTGCCATAGTTTTTAACTTTTAATGTAAAAATACGAATTTAAGAATTGTTGAATTTGCTTATTCTTCAAAATAATAAAAAGGAATTTCCCATTCAGTTGAATCGCTACTATTATAATCTTTTTTAACCGTTAAAGTGTTTACACCTTCTTTAAGGTTAGTTATTTTAAAATGAGTTATTAAGCCAAATTGCTTTGTTCTTGGATGGTTATATTTCATAAAAACAACTTCTTCCTTTTTTCCGTTTACTAATACTTTATGGTATTTACGATAACATTTTAACAATCTAACTCTTGCCTCTTTTTTAGATTCGTCTGAGTTTTTTAAATTTTCAGTATCACAAATTTCTTTCCTCATTTTTCTTTCGTGATTGAATACAGGAATAAACAGTTTTATTGATTTTTCTTTAATCTTATCCGAATTAATTTCTGGAGCTAATAAAAAGGTATTTGTTTTGTTTTCATTATTGTAATACTCTGAATATACACGACTTCCATCAAAATAATCATTATAGTTTATCATATATGGAATATTGGTTTTTAGCATTTGAGAAATAGAAATAAATGAACCTGAAATTAAAAATGCAAAAAGTAAATAAACAATAGATTTCTTTTTTTTGAAATTTGAACCAAAAATCATAGACACCTGTAAAATGGACTTATACAAAGGTCCATACGCTATTTTTGAAACTGTTTTAACTAATTTAAAGCTTAAAATTTGCAACCATTTTTTTTCTTTATTTACTTTTAAATTAGCGATTATTGAAACAATTGCTTGAAATGTAAACATTACTATAAACAGAACCAACGGAATTAAAAGTATTGTAGAATTTATATAATTAGAAAGTAAATTAAAAAGAAGTAAGTATATGCTTGACGAAATTGCCATATACATGTAGATAAGTAAAAAAGTAAAAGCAGCGGAAAAAATAACACTACACAATTCATCTACTTTATGAATAGAACTTTTTAGTTTAGGTAACATAGAAAGAATTTTTTCTGTATAAATTTTAGAATACACACTGTCTTTAACACTGTAATCCGGAAAAACAGAATTTAACCCTACTAAACCTACCCAATAAGCTCTAAGAAAAAAATGTATAACAAACATTCCTATTAAAATACTAATGGCTAAAAGCCCAAAAAAAACTATAAAATAGCCCACAAGATATTGGTTGGGAGGTAAAATATCAATAAAACTATTTGTTGCCCATTTAATTAAACCAAATAGTTGAAATGTACCAAAAATGGAAATTGTAGAAACTAATAATTCAGCTTCCCAACTTTCGTCTTTTAAACGTTGTAACCAACTTTTATTAGAGCTTGAAGTAGTATTTACATTTTTTTTAGTAGGAAAAGTTTTCTTCATAATTTCATAGCTTTACGAATAAATTCAAATATACAAAAACCAAAAATTAATAATTGTTTAAAGTTTATTCAACAATAAATATTACAAAATGAGCAATTTAAAACTCGAATTTTAATTGAATGTCTATAGGTTTTTCAACAGTTTTTTTTGAATGAATATTTAAATTAGTTACCGAAATACCCAGTAAACGTACAGAATTTAATACTTTTTCTTGGTATAACAACTCTTTTACGGTTTCTAACAATATTGCTTTTTCTTTAATAAAATAAGGCAAGGTTTTACTTCTGGTTTGTGTTTTAAAATCGCTATATTTTATTTTTAAGGTTACAGTTTTACCTGAAACCTTATTGCGCAATAATCGTTTTTCAAGTTCTTCCGAAATTTTCTCCAACTTCTCCATCATAAATATTTCTGAAGTTAAATTTTTAGAAAAAGTATGCTCGGCAGCAACAGATTTTCGTTCTCTATGTGGTTTTACTTTGCTATAATAATTACCTCGAACTAAATGGTAATAATGACTTCCAGATTTTTTAAAATGCGTTACTAAAAATTCTTCAGTTTTTGATTTTAAATCTAAGCCTGTAAATATGCCTAAATTAAACATTCTGGTAGCTGTTACTTTACCTATTCCAAAGAATTTCTGAATTGGTAATTCTTCTAAAAACGGAATAACCTCTTCTGGTGGAATTGTTTTTTGACCATTTGGTTTATTAATATCTGAAGCTATTTTAGCAACAAATTTACTATTAGATATTCCTGCGGAAGCATTTAAATTTAACTCATCGGCAATACGTTGTCTAATTTCTTTAGCAATCATACTTGCCGATGGATTTCCTTTTTTATTTTCGGTTACATCTAAGTATGCTTCATCTAAAGAAAGTGGTTCTACCAAATCTGTATAATCATAGAAAATAGCTCTAATTTTTTGTGAAATTTCTTTATAACGCTCAAACCTTGGTTTTACAAATATTAAGTGTGGACAGTTTTTACGTGCCAACACTCCACTCATTGCAGAGCGAACATTAAATTTACGAGCCTCGTAACTTGCAGCAGAAACTACACCACGCTCACTAGCACCACCAACAGCAATAGGTTTACCCCTTAACTCCGGATTATCCAACTGTTCTACAGATGCATAAAACGCATCCATATCTACGTGTATAATTTTTCTATTTACTAACTCTTCTTCCACGTTATAAAACTACAAATAACCTTTAATTAATTACTATATTTGTTTTTATAGTTAATATCTAAAATATAAGATTTTTTATGAATCAAAACCTAAAATACGCTCAAAATTTAATCGATTTTATATACGATAGTCCAAGTCCATATCACGTAGTTAAAAATGCTAAAAAAGTTCTTGTTGAAAAAGGCTTTTCTGAATTAAAACTTACAGATAAGTGGCAAATTTCAAAAGGCGAAAAATACTTTGTTTCTCAAAATAACACATCGCTTTTCGCTTTTATTGTTGGAACTGAGGAAATTGAAGAAAACGGTTTTAAAATTATCGCAGCACATACCGATTCTCCTTCATTTAAAATAAAACCTTCTCCAGAAATTTCTGTTGAAAATAAATATGTGAAGTTTAATACTGAAATGTATGGTGGAGCAATTTTAAATACTTGGCTAGACAGACCTTTATCTATTGCCGGTAGAGTTAGCGTAAAAAGCGATGATATTTTAAATCCGAAATCATATTTAGTAAACATCAACCAGCCAATTATTACCATTCCTAATTTACCTATTCATTTTAATAGAACAGTAAACGAAGGTATTGAACTAAACAATCAAATTGATATGTTGCCTGTTACTTCAATTATTAATGATGAAGTAAACAAAGATGACTTATTATTAAGCAAAATTTCAGAAGAAATTAAGGTACCAAAAGAAGACATTTTAGAAGTAGACTTAAACCTATACGATTTTACCAAAGGAAGTATTATTGGTATGAATAACGAGTTTATTTCATCGGGTAAATTAGATGATTTAGCTATGGTTCACGCTGGCTTAACAGCTTTTTCTAAAACTAAACCAAGTAAAGCAACCAATGTTTTAGCCTTGTTTGATAATGAAGAAGTTGGAAGCCGTTCTAAACAAGGTGCAGGTTCTCCTATTTTAAAAGATATTTTAACCAGAATTGTTTCTGTTCAAAATAAAAACGAAGAAGATATTCAACGTGCTATATACAACTCATTTATGATTAGTGCAGATATGGCGCACGCTTTACACCCAAACAGACCAGAAAAACACGATCCAGTTACTAGACCAATTATTAACAGCGGACCAGTAATTAAAATTGAAGGAAACCAAAAATATACAACCGATAGCGATTCTGGTGCTGTATTTGAAATGATTTGCAAAAAAGCGAATATTCCTTATCAAAAATTTGTGAATAGAAGCGATATGAGAGGTGGCGGAACACTTGGAAATGTTTCTGCAGGTCAACTTGCAATACGCTCTGTAGATGTTGGAAACCCAATGTGGGCAATGCATTCTATTAGAGAAACAAGTGGTGTTGATGATCACACTTTTATAACAGATGCTTTTAGCTGTTTTTATGAAATAAATTAGAATAAATTTATATTAACTATTTGTTACTAAAAAATACCCAAACCTCTTTATAAATATCATACTTAATCAGTATTTTTAAAGAAAAATTCAAATGAGCAAAATACACACGCTCCTTTTAATATTTCTAATTTTTAAAGGAGTTATAGTTACAAGTCAAAATATGTACGACATTGTAATGCCAGGTTATGATAGAGACACAAAATGTCAAAAATTCAAACAAATTTTTAAAAACAAACCCAAAGAAGTACTTTTTTCCGTTAAGGCTGATTCTTCTAATGATTTGTATTTTCACATTACCGATAAAAAATGGTTTAATGAGCTGTTTAAAACTTCTGGTGATGGAATAGCCATAGATATTGTTTCAAAAGATAGATATAATTGTAATATAGATGAAATTACTAAATCTCAAATAAAAGGAGACTTACAAAAACCTGTATATGCCGCACAACTTAAAAGAGGTTTAAAACCTTCTGGGGCTAATCGTTTTAAAGTTAAAATAGGAAAACTTCCTGAAGCTTTAATTGGTAAAGATGTGGAGTATAACATTCTGTTTTTAAGCAATAGAAACTTGTGCATGTATTACACTATTTTTGATTTAGAAGCATACCGCTGGGACCTACTTAATATGGGTGTTTACCTCGACTCGCTTGATTATAAGTCTAAATTAAATACTACTAAAGAAAAAGAAGGATATACACTTAAATATAAAACTCTAAAATTTAATATTCCTTTTCAGAAAAACAAATCTAACTACTCACAAGATGATATTAAGCCTCTGTATGACTCTTTACGCTTAACAGATTTCAATATAAAAAAAATAAATATTAGAGCTTATTCATCTGTAGAAGGTAATTTAGAACGAAATATAGAATTACAAGAACAAAGAGCTAATAGTATTGTTTCAGCTCTTCAATCTTTTCAAAAACCAACAATAATTACTGAAGTTTTTTCTTCGGAAAACTGGGTGGAATTTTTAAGCGACGTAACTAAAACAAACTATTCTAACTTAGCTGACTTAACAAAAAAACAAATAAAAAATAAACTTGTAGGAAAAGCTAGCATCGATCTCGAACCATATCTTAAAAATCATAGAAAAGCTATTATTACTTTAGACTTAGAGAAAAAGGATAAATACAAAGAAAAATCACCGAATGAACTTTTAGATTTATTTAATAGTTCTATAGCAAACAACAAAATAAATGAAGCTTTAGAAATTCAAAATTCCATTTTTGAAAAATTAAAAGATGAATTAGCCCCAGCTTCATTTCTTGATAAAATGATTGTACCTAAACAGGTTAAATATATTACCATTTTAAATAAAAATGCTGCTTTTAAATATTTACTCGATAAAGCTTATTTGTTAATTAGTTTTAGTGAATTAAAAAAGCTTGAAAAATTAGATCCAAAAAATGGAAAAATAAAATACAATATTGCAGCTTTAAAATTTAGAATTTGGAAACACAAGGCGCAACCTGTAAATGAAAATACCTTCAAAAAAGAAATACTTGCATTACAGCAATACGGTATATCACTTCCACTAATTAATAGGATGCTAGTTAATTTTCACATTATAAAGAGTGAACTTTTCTTAAGATCTGGAGATTATGCTAATAAGGATAAATCTGTTAGTTATATACTTAAAAACTATTCAAAATTTCCTTTATCTGATTCTGATTACTTGAGTCTTACACAATATCTATCTTATTATTCTAACTACAAAAAAGCAATAGGTATATTAGAAAATAAGGTGAAAAGTTTAAATGTTGACGAAGATTTACTTTTCTATTATTTAAATCTAACATTAATTGACAAAGAATTAACTCAAACATCAAACTACAGAACAACCATGTTAAATGCTGTTAATATGAATAAAGAAAGGTTTTGTAAACTTTTTAACGCTGTCGGAAAAGGAGGCGTTACATTTCAATTATTAAGAGATGAATATTTAAGAAAAACCTATTGTGAAAATTGTGAACAATAAAACTCAAATCAATATCATTTAAACAAAAAAGCCTGCTTTTCAGCAGGCTTTTTTGTTTAAATAGATTCTTCACTATTGTTCAGAATGACATTTTTTTAGATAACTCCTAAATCTAACATTGTATCTGCTACTTTAATAAAACCTGCAATATTAGCTCCTTTAACATAGTCTATATAACCATCTTCTTGTGTGCCATATTTTTCACAAGCTACGTGAATAGAGCTCATAATTTGTAATAATTTAGCATCTACTTCTTCATTAGTCCAATTAAGTTTTGTTGCATTTTGAGACATTTCTAATCCAGAAACTGCTACACCACCAGCATTTGCAGCTTTACCTGGTGCAAATGGTAATTGATTTTTATGAAAACATTCAATAGCTTCAGGAGTACATCCCATATTTGAAACCTCAACAATACACTCAACACCATTTTTAACTAGCATTTCCGCATCTTCTCCATTCAATTCATTTTGAATTGCTGAAGGCATTGCAATATCACATTTAACTTCCCAAGGTTTTTTACCTGCAATAAATTTAGCTTCTGGAAATTCTTCTACATACGGCGAAACAATATCATTATTTGAAGCACGTAATTCTAATAAGTAATCAATTTTTTCTTCATCTAAACCATCTTCATCGTAAATATAACCATCAGGTCCAGAAATTGTAACAACTTTACCTCCAAGCTCTGTTACTTTTAAAGCAACACCCCAAGCAACGTTTCCAAAACCAGAAACTGTTACTACTTTTCCTTTGAAGGAATCATTTTTAGTTTTCAACATTTCATCAGCAAAATATGTTGCTCCAAATCCAGTTGCTTCTGGGCGAATTAAACTTCCTCCCCAGTTTAAACCTTTACCTGTTAAAACTCCAGTATTTTCCATTTGAAGTTTTTTATACATACCATACATAAAGCCTATTTCACGTCCTCCAGTACCAATATCACCAGCAGGCACATCGGTATTTGGACCAATCATACGCCAAAGCTCTAACATAAACGCTTGGCAAAAACGCATAATTTCTGCATCAGATTTTCCTTTAGGGTTAAAGTCTGAGCCTCCTTTACCACCTCCCATTGGAAGTGTTGTTAATGCATTTTTAAATATTTGTTCAAAACCTAAAAATTTTAAAATACTCACATTTACACTTGGGTGTAAACGTATACCTCCTTTATATGGGCCAATTGCATTATTAAATTGTACTCTATGTCCAATATTAACATTTACATTTCCTGAGTCGTCTAACCAAGAAACTCTAAACGTTAAAATTCTATCTGGCTCTACTAAACGTTCAATAATTTTAGCAGCTTCGTATTGTGGATTTTGATTGTATATATCTTCTATAGATTCTAATACTTCTTGTACCGCTTGCAAGTACTCTTTTTCACCTGGATGCTTAGCTTCCAAGCCATTCATTATATCATTTACATTCATAATATTTTGGTATATGGAGGTGTTTTATTTTAATTTTTATGCAAATTTATGCTTTTATTCTTTTGCTATATTATATTTTAATCATAAAAATATGGTAATAATTATCACATTATTAAATTCAGCTTATATTACATAAATCCATCTGGTGGTAATTCATCAACAGACTCTTCTAAAGTATCTTTATGATTGTTAATTTCTATACCTGCTTTATAAATAGCAGCTTTATTTGTTTTACCATCAACTAAAATAGTAAGTGGTTCTTTAAATTTTATATGTCTTAAATATTCGTTTTCAAAATCAGCTTTAAGATTGTTTAAATAGTCTAAGTCGAAAAAACCATCGTTTATAAATGGATTAATAGTTAAATAACCTACTCTAAATGATGTTAAGTTTTGAAAGAAATGTGTTCCTTGACTTGGATCTATTCTAAAATCGTGCAAACCAGCTTCAACAATTATTTTTGCTGAAGAAATTTGAGGCCAAATAACAGGAATACCCAACCAAGGATCGCTAGAACCCCAACGTCCTGGGCCTACTAGAATATATTTCTCCTCTTTTTCTTCAAACTTTTTATTAATTTCTTCAACAGCTTTTGCTATTTCTCGAGTATTTGCCGAGTTAAAAGTATCTGGTTTTACGTACACAAAATCTGTTATTTCTTCATATTTACCATTTCCTAGAGCCGATTCTGAATAAATTATAGTGTCTTCTTCATTTACTTCTTCAGGTAAAATACTTGCAGACTCAACAGTTTCTACAATTGGCCTAATTTGTAAAAAACTAAACTCTTTAGGACTTCCTTTTTCAACATCTAGTTTTACTGCAAACTCAATTTCAATTGGATTACGCATTTCTCGCTGTCCTACTCGCAATAAATCTTTTAAAATTTCAGCTAACGGAAAGGTGTTAAACTTTAAAATATTATCGAAGGTTAATACACGAATTCCATCGTGCATTGTACCTGGTCTAATAATGTTGTTTTGTAGATCGTAGGTTGAAGCTACATATTTTAATGAGCCATGATTTTTGGCTTTACGTAAACTTATTTTCTTTTTATTAATACCTTCATTTGTGGATGCCTGGTAACTGTTTGGATCCATATCCAGCCCATAAAAATATTTTTGAGTTTCGCGTTGCGCAGTTCCGGGCGATGATAATTGCAATATTTTTTTAGGGTGATAAGGTGAAAAACGTAACGTTCTACCTCCACCAACTATAATTTCACCTAAACCAAGTGCTATTTTTGCAATACCTTCATGTGGTTTTTCTTCTCCAATTGGATAAAAATTTATAGAACGTGCTACTCCAGATATATTTGGGTAATAAACATCATCATAAACTTTACCTACAACTTCTTGTAAAATAACTGCCATTTTATCTTCTTCAACAGTTCTAGAAGTTGCTTTTAAATACGATTTACTATTTTGAAAAAATGAGGATGCAAATACAGATTTTATAGCATTTGAAATCATTTCTACCATTTTATCTTTTTCTGTACTCGGTATCATATATGTTGCAAAAACTCCAGCAAACGGCTGATAATGTGAGTCTTCCAACACACTAGAAGAACGAACAGCAATTGGTGACGTACAAACTTGAAGAAAAACTGCAATATCCTTAAGCACCCAACTAGGTAAAGGTTTCGATACAAATTTTTCTAAAATTTCTTCATCATTTTTACAATTTGCTGCAAAGTGTATTAAATCGTGTCGTTCAATAAACTCATCAAAAACCTCTGTACTAACAACTACGGTTCTTGGAATTGATATTGTAACATCTTTAAATTTATTAAATAGCTTATTTCGCTTTAAAAAAGAATCTATAAATGCTAGTCCTCTTCCTTTTCCACCTAATGCACCTTCTCCAATTCTTGAGAATCCTAAATACTCATCGTAATTATCAAGATCAAACTTTGCAATTACACCTCTTGAACGGTATACTCTATATTTTTTTATAGATCTAATTAAAAAATCTCTAATTTGATCTGGATCATCAAAATCTTCAAACTCTACATTACTAAACAAATCAGCTAATGGAAATAAAGCTCTTGATCTTAACCATTTAGAATACTCACTACGTATAGCATGGTAAACCAAACAATCGTCTGTAACAGTGGCAAGTGCCTTTTGAAACTCTTTTAAATCTTTAACCTTTGCTAATACTTTTTCTTGTTCTGGATCCCAAAATTCGAAATTTCCAAAGGCAAAATATTTTGCTATATAATGTTTAATATCTACTCCTAAGGTATCGGAATATTTGTGTAAAAATTTTCCTTTTAGTTCTAATGTTCTAACTTCATTTTTTTTATCTGATGATTGTATTAAAAATGGAAAATACCTATCTATACTTCTAACATGACTTAATAAATAAAAACCTGCTTGCGTGTTTGCTACGCCATTTTTAAAATACTTTACATCTGAAATTACACCTAACAAATTTTTTCTATAAAACTCAAACGCTTCTATTCCGTCTTCATAATTTGTGGTAAGTAATATTTTAGGTCTACCACGCATTAATAACATTCGTCTGTGTTCGTTTAAACCTTCAGACATTAATGCTCGGGTTTGTTTTAAAATAACTTTATAAATCATTGGAATGTAACGCGAATAGAATCTCAAAGAATCTTCAACCAACAAAATAGCCTTTACTCCAATTTGATTTATATCTTTTTCTGCATTCATTCTATCTTCAGCTAATTTAATAATTGCCAAAAATATTTCTACGTTTCCGTTCCATTGAAATACAACATCAATTACGCTTTCTCTATCTTTTTTTAAACGTTTTTTTAGTTCAGAAGAATAATAACTTAGGGCAGCAATTGGCACATTTGGAAATGCATTTTTTATTTGTTTTGAAGTTTCAAAAGTTTGATAATTCCCAACATCTAACCACGTAATAACTAGATCTATTTTTACAGTTTCCATTAATTTAATGGCACGTTTGGCAGAATGTGCATGAACAAAACTTGGTGGATGACGTAAACTTAATGATGTATACTCGTTAAATAAACGTTCATCTATTCTTCCGTCTTCTTCCAACATATAAAAATCGTAATTAGAACACACAATTAAAACTTTGTGTATACGATTTTGCATTAATTGGTTAAACTCAAATTCTTCAAATTCGTATGTTCTTAAATCAGGAAGTTCTTTTTTATCCATATATTAAATTGGTACTTGTACCTGCAAGTTACTGTTTTAAAAGTTTTTTTAAAAGTAGCATAAAAAAGGTTGTCAACTAAAATTGACAACCTTTTAAAGTAATAATTAAGCTATTAATTAAACAACTCCTTGAGCTAGCATTGCATCGGCTACTTTTACAAAGCCTGCTATATTTGCTCCACGTACATAATCTATATAACCATCATCTTGTTTACCATATTTAATACAAGAATTGTGGATTTTAGACATGATTCTTTGTAATCTTTCATCTACCTCTTCACGTGTCCAAACAATACGTAATGAGTTTTGAGACATTTCTAAACCAGAAGTAGCAACCCCACCGGCATTAGAAGCTTTACCCGGCGCATATAATATTTTAGCTTCTTGGAAAGCTTCAATTGCTCCAGGTTCTGAAGGCATATTTGCTCCTTCACTTATTGCAATACATCCATTTTTTAATAATGTTTTAGCTTCTTCAGTACTTACTTCATTTTGTGTAGCACAAGGCATAGCAACATCACATTTAACACTCCAAGGTCTTTGGCTTTTAAAGAATTTTGCTGAAGGATATTTAGTTAAGTACTCGCTAATTCTGGCTCTTTTTTCATTTTTAAGTTCCATTACATATGCTAATTTTTCAGCATCAATACCATCTTCATCATATATAAATCCTGAAGAATCAGATAATGTAACAACTTTAGCTCCCATTTGGAACGCTTTTTCACAAGCATATTGAGCAACATTACCAGAACCTGAAACTGCTACTGTTTTACCTTTTAAAGTATCTCCTTTTGTTTCAAGCATACTTTGTGCAAAATATACAGTACCATAACCTGTTGCTTCTGGACGAATTAAACTTCCACCCCAAGACATTCCTTTACCAGTTAATACACCAGTAAACTCGTTACGTAATTTTTTATACATACCAAATAAATACCCAATTTCTCTACCACCAACACCTATATCTCCTGCAGGAATATCGGTATTTGGACCAATATGACGGAATAATTCACTCATAAAACTTTGACAAAAACGCATAATTTCACGATCTGATTTTCCTTTAGGGTCAAAATCTGCTCCACCTTTTCCACCACCCATTGGTAATGTTGTTAAAGCATTTTTAAACACTTGTTCAAAAGCTAAAAATTTTAAAATACTTAGGTTAACTGATGGATGAAAACGTAAACCACCTTTATAAGGTCCAATAGCCGAGTTCATTTCAATTCTAAAACCTCTATTCACAACTATTTCACCAGTATCATCTATCCAAGGAACACGAAACATTAAAACCCTCTCAGGCTCAACCATTCGCAATAAAATGTTTTTGCCATTGTAAATTTCTTTACTAGCAATATAAGGAATAACCGTTTCTGCAACTTCTTGAACAGCTTGTAAAAATTCTGGCTCATTTTGGTTACGTTGCTTAACCAAGTCCATAAAACCTTTTATTTTTGATTCCATAATTTATGATGTATTATTTTATATATATTTTAATTTACTAAACAAATATACTTTTTTTTTAAGCTTTCCTCAAAAAAACAAATAAATTTAACGAAATTTTTTACGAAAACTAAAACGTTTTCGTAAAATTAAAATTCTAAGCTAATTATTAACTATTATCAATACTCAATTCTTGTTTAAATATTAAATATTTTAAGCCTTCTGTTTTACATTAAAAACAAAATAAAAATGTGTAAATTTGCAGCCTAATTTTATTGAAAATGTTAGATAAGGTAAAAGAATTAATTGGGGAAGTTGAAGCTTTTAATGCTGCAACAAAAGAAGAAATTGAAGTTTTTAGAATTAAGTATTTAGGTAGCAAAGGTTTATTAAAAGATTTATTTGCTGAATTTAAAAATGTTGATGCTGAATTACGTAAAGATTTTGGACAAGCATTAAATAACTTAAAAAAATCTGCTGAAGAAAAAGTATCTTCATTAAACGAAATTATTGATAATTCTGTTGAAGAAAAAGGATTTTATGGAGATTTAACAAGACCATCTGAACCAATAGAATTAGGCTCTCGACACCCAATATCAGTTGTTAGAAATAAAATTATTGATGTGTTTTCTAGAATTGGATTTACTGTATCTGAAGGTCCAGAAATTGAAGATGATTGGCATAACTTTACAGCATTAAACTTGCCAGAATATCATCCAGCAAGAGATATGCAGGATACATTTTTTATTGAAACTGATCCAGATATTTTATTACGTACACACACTTCATCAGTACAAGTACGTTATATGGAAAATCATAAACCACCTATTAGAACAATTTCTCCGGGTAGAGTTTTTAGAAACGAAGATATTTCGGCACGTGCACACTGTATATTTCACCAAGTTGAAGGTTTATATATAGATACTGATGTTTCTTTTGCAGATTTAAAACAAGCTTTATTGTACTTCACTAAAGAAATGTTTGGGAAATCTAAAATACGTTTACGTCCTTCTTATTTTCCATTTACTGAGCCTAGTGCAGAAGTAGATATTTATTGGGGATTAGAAACTGAAACCGATTATAAAATTACAAAAGGTACTGGTTGGTTAGAAATCATGGGATGTGGAATGGTAGACCCTAATGTACTTAAAAATGCAAATATAGACCCTGATGTTTACAGTGGTTATGCATTTGGAATGGGTATTGAACGTATTGCAATGTTATTGTATCAAATACCAGATATTAGAATGTTTTACGAAAACGATGTTCGTTTTTTAGAGCAATTTAAATCTGTAATATAATTTACTAAATTCCGCTCTAGAGCGGAATTTTTTATTTCAATTAATTATGAAAAAAGACATAGATTTACCTGAAGTTTCAAATGTATTTATGGCCGTTGTTAAAGAATATAACGAAGAATTTAAATGCGACGATTGGAACGCCTACATTATTAATAATAAAGATGTAGATTTAGAAATGATGCTTATTGTTTCTAAAGGTTATGATGAAGATAAATTACTCGAAACAGCTGTTTTAAGACATAAAATTGAAAAACTACCTGCAAACTCGTTTGCTAAGGTAGAGTTAATGCAACCAGAGGTTTTAAAGCTTACCAATTTTTTTAACGTAACATTTTTTGAAGGTTCTAAAATGTACGACAAGAAGTATGTTTTTGAAAAAAACACTATTAAAAATGGAAATTTAAGAACCATTGCTCAACTAAATAAACGTGGAATTCTTGTAAAGTAAAAAGCAATTAGCTTATTTGCTTCATATTCATTTTTTCAATTAAATAACTTTCAATCATTCTTTTTAACGATTTTTCGTTAATAGGTTTTGTAATAAAATTATTACAACCTGCATTTAACGCTTTTTCTTTATCCTCGTTTGTTGAGTAAGCTGTTTGAGCAATTATAGGCACATCTAAATTAAACGCTCTAATTTGTTTTGTTGCTTCATAGCCATTTAATAACGGCATATTAATATCCATTAAAACAAAATCTACTTTATCGTTAGATTTACAAATATCTACTGCTTCTTTACCATTTTTAGCATGAAGAATTTCGAAATTAAATGCTATTTTTTCAGTTAATAAAATTTCAATAAACATAAAATTAACTTCTTCATCTTCAACTATTAAAACTGTATACTTGTCAGATTTTACTTGTTCACTTTTACTTAAACTACTAATAGGAGTTACCATATTTACGGGGTTGTAAGGGATTAATATTTTAAAAGTAGATCCAACTCCTTTTTGAGATGTTACGGAGATTTTACCACTTAATAATTCTGTATTTTCTTTTGCTATAGACAAGCCTAAACCTAGACCGCCACTACTTTGAGTTAATTTTTTCTCTTCTTGTGAAAAACGTTCAAAAATAGATTCTTGTTTTGTTTTACATATTCCAATTCCTGTATCTGTTACAAATAATTCTAGAGAATTATCCTTATAGGTATAGCCAAATTTTATATCTCCTTTATTTGTAAACTTTAACGCGTTTTCTAGTAGGTTACTAAGTACTTTATTTAGCTTAGACCTATCGGTAAAAATTGTACTTTCTTGGTCCGATAATCCATTTTTTAAATACAAAGGAATACCATTTTCTTTTGCTTTTAAATCAAAAATTGAGAAAAGCTCTAATAACATATCATTTAAACAAACAGGTTTTTCAATTACCTTTACTTGTTTGGTCTCTAGCCTAGAAATTTCAAGAATATCATCAATAATTCTTAATAATTGGTTTCCACTATTTTGAATAATATTAATAAAGTAATCTCTTTTTTCGTTTGATAAACCTGGGTTACTTAAAAAATTAGAAAAACCTAAAATACCATTCATAGGTGTTCTAATTTCGTGAGACATATTATGTAAAAACTCTGTTTTAAGTTTGTTACTTTCTTCTGCTTTTTTCTTCGCTTTTATAAGCTCTGTATTTTGTTCTATAATTTTTGATAAGGCTTTTTTACGAATAGTAATATCTCTATGCGAACCAAACATTCTAATTACTTGGCCTTTTTCATTTTTAATAACTTCAGCAGTGGATAAAATCCATATATAAGATCCGTTTTTATGTCTAAATCTATATTCTGAAACAAATTGACCTTTAGGGTTTTTAAAATAATCTACAATTTTTTGTTCTTGAGAAGCTACATCTTCTGGGTGTAAGTGGTTTTTCCAGGTTAAAAATTCATTTTTAAACTCTTCTGGTTTATAACCTATTTGTTTTTTATAATAGTCTGAGTAATGAATTTTTTGAGCTTCAACATCCCAATCCCAAATACCTAAGCCAGAAGCCGCAACTGCCAACCTATAACGGTCATCACTTTTTTCTGCCTTTAATTTTTGTTTAACCAACTGTTTTTCAGCTTCTTTTTGTGCAGTTATATCTATAACTGAAACTATTGCTTTACCATTAGAACCAAATTCCGATTTAATAATAGCATATATAACTTCACCATTATGTTTTACAAACTTAGTTTGGCTATTTCCAATTTTACTATTTGAAACTATACCTAAAAACTGCTGTTTTAAACTTTCTAATAAAGTTACTTTATTCTTTTCTCGTAATAACTTTCTTAACTCTATAATACTAGAAACACCGAATAGATTTAATGTATGTTTATTTACTTTAACTATATCTACTTTAGAAATACATACTTTTAAAAACTCTTCATTTTTATTTAAATACTGCTCTAAATTATGTGTTTCAATATTTTTTGAATTGATATATTTTTTAACCTCAAAATAATCAACCTCCCAAGTAGATACAGGGCTGTATTCGAATAAACTTCTAAATTTTTGTTCACTTTCTAAAAGTTGCACATTCTTTTCGGATAACTCTAAACTAAGTTTTTTTAGTTCTGCATTTTTAAGTTTTAACTTAACATAAGCCTTTTTAATTCCAGATATATCTGTTACAAATGCTAAAGAACCTACTCTAACATTTTCTTCATTATATATTGGTGATGTATTAAAAATACAAGGTGTTAATACTCCTGAAGGTTTTAAAAGTTCAACCTGATAACTTGTAGATAAATTCTTTTCGCGCTTTTCTAATTGCTTTGTAATTATTTTCGAATTATTACTATCAACAAAATCGAAAACAGAGTAACCTACTATTTCATCCATATTACGACCTAAAATAGCACACATTTTTGCATTTACATCTAATGTATTCCCTGCGGTATCAATAATCCAAAAACCTTCATTTGCTGTACTTAATATTTTGCGTAAAAAGTTTTCTTTGTTTTCTATAGTTTTATAAGCGTTTTTTAACCTGTTTTTTGAAATTTTTTGAGCCGTTATATCTTCCTTTATGGCTAAAAAATTGGTAATATTACCTTCTCTATCTTTTACTGGAGTTACAGTAGCTTGTTCCCAAAAAATATTTCCGTTTTTACCTTTATTTTGAAATTCTCCTTTCCAAGTTTCGCCTCTAGTAATAGTATTCCAAAAAACTTTATAAAACTCTTTAGATTGCTTTCCTGAATTTAAAAATCTAGGATTTTTACCTAAAACTTCCTCTCCAGAATACCCAGTTAACTCGGTAAATTTTGGGTTGGTATACTCAATATACCCTAAATTATCTGTTATAATAATAATATTTGCACTTTGCTCTACCGCTTTAGATAGTTTAACTTTTTCTATTTCTGCTTTTTTTCTACTAGTAACATCTCTAAATACACATACTTTTAAATTTTTATTCTTTCTTGTTACTATACCTTTAAATTGAATTTCTAATGAAATTATTGAACCATCTTTTTTCAAAGCTTCAACTTCAAACAAAAAGCTTTCCGGATTCTCTGCTATACCCTTAGTAATAAATTCATGTTTTTCTTTTGGAAAAAAAGTATCTAATACATTTAAATCTACAAGCTCCTCGTTTTTATAGCCAAACATTTTTTCAAATGTTTTATTAACACTTAAAACATCTTTACCATTATGAATTAAAATTCCTTCAAAAACTAAATTAGAAAGCTCTTTAAATACTGTTTCAGATTCTTCAAAATTATCCATATGGATTCTTTTTTCAAGAATTTTTTCGGTTTTTATTGCTATTATTTTTAAAATTGATTCAAGTTTACCAATGTTAATTAGCGGCTTACTACCCATTATAGTAATTAAACCTATAGGCTCTTTTTTAGAACTCCAAAGCGGAATACCAGCATAACTTTCCACATTCATTTCTACAAGTCCTTTATCTAAAGGAAAGCGCTCTTGAACATTATTAGGATAGGAACAAAACTTTTTATTAATTATATCATCACAAGGACTATCTTGTAATTTATACGTGATATTTGGTTGAAGTTTTCCTTTAAAAAAATTGATGATTGAAGTTACTTCTTGCGGAGATTCTTTAGAGTATTTATTAATAAAAACATACTCTACGTTCAATAAATTCGTTAAAAATTCACATACACCTTCTAAAAATTCTTGAGGGGAAGATTTGTATCCATTTTTATAGACAAAATCTAATGTTTTTTCTATTGAACATTCGACATTATTCATGATGTAGGGAAAAGGGTTAGTCTAAAAACTATATTTTATACAGTTTCAATCAAATATAGTGAAAAACACTAAATTAGCCTATAATATTTGTCAATAAAATTTAAAAAGTATATTAGCTTACCTAATATTTTACCATGATTAAAAAAACTCTATTAGCAATAAGCTTACTTGTTTCTATTCAAGTATTTACTCAAAACAACACTCTTTATGTTGGTTCTTACACTAAAAATACTGAAAGTGAAGGAATTTACACCTATAGTTTTAATCAAAAAACAGGAGTGCTAAATAATAAAAAACTTATTGCTAAAACTGTAAATCCTTCATATTTAGCAATTTCAAAAAACAAAAAATTATTATATACTGTTAGTGAAAATGGAAAAGATGGAGTTGTAAAAGCTTATAATATTACTAAAAAAGGAAAATTAAATTTTATAAACGAAGTAAATAGTAACGGCGCAGGACCTTGCCATGTTGAAATTAATAAATCTACAAACAAAGTAGTAACGTCTAATTATGGCGGTGGAACTGTTTCAATATATAATGTAAATAAAAACGGAAGTTTAAACGAGGCGTTTCAAGTAATAGATCATAATATTAAAGAAGATAAAGCTAGAGCTCACTCAGCTCAATTTTTAAAAAACAACCTATTTATTGCAGATTTAGGTCGAGATTTTTTATCGCATTACATAAAAAAAAATAACAATTATGTACTTAAAAAACAGCATTTAATGAAAAATGGTGCAGGGCCTAGGCATTTTGAAATTTCAAAAAAAGGAAAATTTATTTATGTTATTAACGAGTTAAATTCTACTGTTACTGTTTTAAAAAATGATGGAGGAAATTATAAAAACGTACAAAGCATTGGTACTTTAAAACACGGTTATATAGGCAAAAACTCTTGTGCTGATATTCATTTATCTAAAAACGGAAAATACTTGTACGGCTCTAATAGAGGTGAAAATAGTATTGTTGTATTTAAGGTTGATAAAAAAACTGGAAAGCTTTTAAAAATTCAAAATATAAGTGTTGAAGGTAATTGGCCTAGAAATTTTAAGCTGTCTCCAAATGGTAAATTTATGCTTGTTGCTAACCAAAAGAGTAATAATATTTCTGTTTTTAAAGTAGATAAAACATCTGGTAAACTAACTTATAAAAATAGTTATAATACCCCTTCACCTGTTTGTTTAAAGTTTTAAAACTGTTTCTGCATATTGTTCAACTCGTTGCCAATTTGTATATTCAATTTTAGCATTTTTATTGGTTGGGCCTTTCGTAATCCACATAATAAATTGAATCATTAGTCTATCGAAATATTTATATTTTTTATAATCTAACATTCCTGCAAATACCTCAACATAAGTAGGTTTCCAGTCTATTTTTTTAAAAAATTTAATTACATAAGGGTTTGTAGTTGGTGTATTTTTTTCGGGTTTACGTGCAACCAAATTCACCGAAAAAAAGGAAGTTTTTATAGCGTCTAACTCTGTTTTATTATTATTTATAAACTCTATAATTTTTAGATGATGTAAGCCATACCTAATACTAGAACCAATAACTAGTTTATCAAAACTTAAAACATCTTCATTAAAATTTTCAATATTAAAAATCTCAATAGCTTGATTCTTCGACAAAAAATACTCTTGAATTTTAGTACAAATTTTTAATGTATGCCCATCTATTGAACCGTATAAAATTCCAACTCTGTTCGCCATTTTTAGTTCTTTTATTAAATATTAAAGTTACCCAAATTTTAGCTAATACTGCGGATAAATAAAAAAGCTTACCAACAAGGTAAGCTTTCAAATTCTTTTAAAAAGTTATAGAAATATTAAATTACTTTAACATTAACTGCGTTTAACCCTTTTTTGCCTTCTTTAAGTTCGAATTCTACGGTATCACCTTCTCTAACTTCGTCAATTAAGCCTGAAATGTGAACAAAATGATCATTACTTGAACCTTCTTCTGTAATAAATCCAAATCCTTTAGATTCATTAAAAAATTTTACTGTACCTGTTTTCATTATATAGTTTTAATAGCTATCAAAAGTACTACTTTTAGTATTCTTTAAAATTAAATAATTGTTATTAATCTAACTTTTCTGTTAGCTTAACAAATACTTTTTTTGGGTTTTTATTTTGATACAAAATTTGATAAACTGCATCAATTATTGGCGTATTTGCCTTGTTTTTTTCATTTAAAACATAAGCACTTTTTGCTGCGTAATAACCTTCGGCTATCATACTCATTTCCATTTGAGCACTTTTTACAGTGTAACCTTTACCTATCATATTACCAAACATTCTATTTCTACTAAAAGTAGAATAACCTGTTACTAGTAAATCGCCCAAATAAGCAGAGTTATTAATATTACGTTTCATTTTATGAACCTTTTTAATAAAACGTTTCATTTCTCTTATTGAGTTAGACATTAAAACAGATTGAAAGTTATCTCCATACCCCAAACCGTGTGCAACTCCAGCCGCTATTGCATATATGTTTTTTAGCATTGCTGCATACTCAGTACCAATAATATCATCAGAAATTTTAGTTTTTATATAGCGACTTTTTATACAATTACTAACAACAGTAGCTTTATCCATATCTCGACAAGCAATTGTTAAATATGATAAACGCTCCATTGCAACTTCTTCTGCATGACAAGGACCCGTAATTACACCAATATTTTCGAATGGGATATTTAGTTTTTGGTTGAAATGCTCGCCAACAATTAATCCACTTTCAGGAATAATTCCTTTAATAGCTGAAAAAACAATTTTTGAACTTAAACTCTCTGTAATTTTATCAAATTCTGCTTTTACAAAAGCCGAAGGAACTGCAAAAATTAAAATATCTGCATAATTAACTATTTCGTTAATATTACTTGAAATATTTAGTTGTTCCATTTTAAACTCCGCAGAGCTTAAATAATTTGGGTTATGATGGTTTTCTTTTATATAATCTACTGTAGATTGTTTTCTAATATACCAGCCAACTTCATTTAAGTTTTCGCACAACATTTTTACAATAGCTGTTGCCCAACTTCCGCTTCCTAAAACGGCAACTTTAGGTTTATCACTCATTTATAAGTTGTTTTAAAGGGTAAATGTAAATAAATTGAAACAATTGATTCCTTAAAATTCTGTTATTATGTTTTCAATACTTTCTAAATATGAGTCTCCAAAAATATTTAAATGTACTAACAGTGGGTACAAATGATAAAAATTATTTCGAAGATTAAAGCACGGTTTTAAAGGATACATTTCGTGATAAGCTTTATAAAATTTTTCTGAAAAGCCACCAAAAAGTTGTGTCATAGCAATATCTGCTTCTCTATGCCCAAAATATGCTGCAGGATCTATAAATACAGCATTTCCATTTTTTGAACACATAAAATTTCCGTGCCATAAATCGCCATGAACTGCAGAAGGTTTTTCTTTAGGAAAAATTTCAGAAATCTTTTTATATAAACCCTCAAACTGATTTACATGTTTTGTTTCAATTTTTTTTGAATCAAAAGCTAATTTAACTTGTGGTTTTAACCTGTTTTCAACATAAAAATCAGAAAAATTATCGAAAAAACTATTGTTTTGCGGTAATTGTCCCATAAAATTTGAAGCTGCTAATCCAAATTTATCACTTTTTTGCTGGTGCAAACTAACCAGTTGAGCTGCAAAATTCTCCCAAAACTTTGTTGTTTCTTTACCTGTCTCAATCCATTCTAATACTAAAAATGCAGTATTTTCAAAAATACCTTCAATAATAATTTCAGGAACCAAAGCAGTGTTATTCTTCAAAAATTGTAAACCTAAAACTTCTTCTTTAAAGCCGTTTTCAAATACTTGTGTTGAATTTATTTTTACAAAAAACAAATGTGTATTTGAAATTAATTGGTAAGTTTTATTAATAGAGCCACCTTCTACTTGTTTCCAATTATAACTCGACTCTGTCTGTAATTGTTTATTTAAACAACTCTCTATATATTCTTTTAACTTTAAATCCATTTTACATATTTAATGAAGCAAAATTAATACTAATAGCTTTAATTTTTTACTTTTATACATTAATTTATAAAACTCAATTTGAGCGCACTTAAAAGATTTTTTAAAGACACCATTATTTATGGAATTGCAGCAGTATTACCACGTGTAATTAATTTTATGCTTGTTCGAGTACATACCGATGCTTTACCAACAAATAACTATGCTGAAAACACCAATTTTTATATTTGGATTGCACTACTTTCTGTTCTTCTAACTTTTGGAATGGAAACTGCTTTTTTTAGGTTTTATAAAACCGAAGACAAAAAGGATGCTTTAATTTCAACAGCTTTTATAAGTGTATTTACAACAGCTTTGCTATTTGTAATTATTGCATTTAGTTTTTCAGGTTTTTTTACTTCAATATTCGATTTTGAAAACAACCCATTACAACTTAAATTATTAATTGGTATTATTGCTTTAGACACTTTAATGGTAGTACCTTTTGCTTATTTAAGAGCCTCAAATAGGCCAATAAAATATACAGCCATAAAATTGATTAATGTTGGTGTTATTGTAGCTATAAACTTATTATTTTTAAAATACATTCCAGAGTTTAAAGCGGCCCAAAAAAGTATTCCAAATTTTTTAAATGAAATTTCAAACAATACAACTAAAGTTAACTTTATTTTTATTGCAAATATTATAGGTAGTGCTATTTGTTTTCTATTACTTATACCCTATTTATTAAAGTTTAAATGGAGTTTTAACACGCAATTATTTAAAAAAATGGTTTCGTATAGCTGGCCTATCGCAGTTGCAGGTGTTGCCTATGTTATTAACGAAAATTTAGATAAAATATTAATTGGTAAAATAATTGATAAAGATGCAATGGGAATTTATTCAGCTTGTTATAAACTTGCCATTTTTATGAATTTATACATTATGGCTTTTAGGTTAGGTGCTGAACCTTTCTTTTTTAATCATTCCGACAAAAAAAATGCCAAAGAAACCTATGCTAAAATTTTAAACTATTTTATTATAGTTGGTGCTTTAGTGTTTGTAGGTATTGTTGTTTTTATAGATCTTTTAAAACGCCCTTTTATAAACGAAGCCTATTGGGAAGCTATAATTATTGTACCAATTGTATTGTTAGCTAACTTATTTTTAGGAGTTTATCACAATTTAGCTATTTGGTACAAACTAACGGATAAAACACGTTATGCTATGATATTTTCCATAATAGGAGCCGTTATTACTATTGTAGTTAATGTATTATTAATTCCAAAAATAGGTTTTATAGCATCTGCTTGGGCAACCTTATTAGCTTATGGAACTATGATGATTCTCTCTTATTTTATAGGTAAAAAATATTATCCTGTACCTTATAATTTAAAAAAGTCAGGAAGCTATTTAATAAGCTCAATAACAATAGCTTATATTTCATTTAATTATTATAGAGAAAATTATTTTGTATCTTTAGGTTTAGTATTTCTATTCGCGTTTCTAATTTTTTGGAATGAAAAGAAAGAATTACAAGCCATTTTTAAAAGAAAATAATTACGTTTTGGTTCAATACAACTTTAATAAAACTACAAATACTCTTGAAACTAAGTTTTCAGAAAAAGTAACTTTAAATGAAATTATTAATTATATACAATCCACTAAAAACAACAAGAAAAATCCAAGAACGCTAAAAATTCTTACAGATACATCAACTGCTATTTTTAATTTTTCTATTGAAAATTTGGGGAGAATTGTTGAAGAAAATAATAAATCTCTAGAAAAATACAATTGTATAATTGATGCCATTATTGTTGATAACCCTAAGAATACTGTACTTACCGTATTATATAAAGAACTTGCTAAAACACCCAAATATCAATTCAAAATATTTGCTACAAAAAATGCAGCTAAAAAATGGCTAAATATATTTTGAAATAACACACTATGAAATTAAATGACTCTATTATTGTTGAACAAAACTTTAATTCTTCACTAACAAAAGTTAGGAATGCCATTACTAAAATTGATTTAATGCGACAATGGTTTTTTAATAATATTCCAGATTTTAAAGCTGAAAAAGGGTTTAAAACTCAATTTAATGTAAGCTCTGGAGAACGAAATTTTTTACATTTGTGGGAAATAGTTGATGTTGAAAAACATAAAAAAATTGTATATAATTGGAAATATCAAGAATACACAGGAAACTCTTTTGTGTTTTTCGAGCTAATCGAAAAAAAACATAAAGTAAAATTAATAGTTACCTGTAAAATTACTGAAGATTTCCCTTCAAACATTCCAGAATTTACATCTGAAAGTTGTAAAAATGGATGGAATTATTTTATTAAAGACAGACTAAAAGAATTTATAGAAAAGAAATAAAAAAACAATCAAATGCAAATACAAATTATAAACAAATCTAAGCACGAATTACCAAACTACGAAACCATTGCTTCTGCAGGAATGGATTTAAGAGCTAATATAGATGCTGCTATTACCTTAAAACCATTAGAAAGAGCCATTATTAAAACCGGTTTATTTATTGCTTTGCCTGTTGGTACCGAAGCACAAGTACGTCCACGTAGTGGTTTGGCTGCTAAAAAAGGAATTACTGTTTTAAACGCTCCTGGAACTGTAGATGCAGATTATAGAGGTGAAATTGGTGTAATTTTAGTAAATATTTCTAACGAAGACTTTATTATTAACGACGGAGAACGCATAGCCCAATTAGTAATTGCAAAACACGAACGTGCAGAATGGGATGTAGTTGAAGTATTAAGCGAAACTGAACGTGGCGCTGGTGGATTTGGTTCTACAGGAGTATAAAAATATAATAAAAAGGACTTCAAATTTTGAAGCCCTTTTTATTATTTTTAATCAATTACTATGGCGGTAATTCCATTTGCTGGTATCATAAATTCTTGAACTTTAGCACCAATTGTAAGTCTATAAGGTGAATCTTTTTTATCTGTATTTTGAATCAAAATCTTAACTTTTCCATCAGGGCTTTTAACCGTAATCATAGGTTTTTTAGAAATTGATGAAATACGAACATCTCCAGGTTTTATAAACTTACTTACAATGTACATTGCGTTATAATCTGGATTATACTGTACTGTTTTGTTAGTTCTATCAATATTTATAAGCGAGTTCTGTGTCCATTCCCAACCACTTTCTGTAGTTTCGTTTAAAATCATATTCCAGTAACAATAGTTTGTTAAGCCGCTATTAATGTATTCTGAAATTTCTTCTAATCTATGGTTAGCTTGTTCTACACTATTTTTACCATTGTAACAATGCCCTTCTGTATGAAACATTTTTAGGTTTGGATTTATTTTAATAGCATCGGTAATAATTAATGGGTTGGTGTATTGTAAACCAACTCCTGCAAGTTGATTTGCTTTTTCCATTTTTAAAAACTCAATCAAATCTAATTGTTCTGCAGTTCTAAATGTTCCTGCATAAATTTTAGTATCAAGATTATTCTTTTCAAAAGCAGGAATCATATATTCAGTTGCAAATTTTAACATTTGAGCTGGAGGCATTGTACAACTTGGATATTTTGTATTGGCATCATTTTCATTTTGAATAGCAATTCTATCTATTTTAACGCCATTTTTTGCATATTCTTCAACATAATTTACAAAGTATTTTGCATAAGCTTTATACACTTTATCTTCATCTCTAAACATATTTGGCTTTTCAGTTAAGCCAGTCATTGAGTTGTTTATTTTCATCCACGCTGGAGGACTCCAAGGTGAACCAAAAACTAATAAATCTGGATTTACTTTTAAAGCACCTTTTATGTAAGGAAGCACATATTTTTTATCTCTTTTAATACTGAAGTGTTTCATTTTATAATCTTCAAAAACTTCTGAATAACTATAAGCATCTATACCAAAATCACTTGCACCAATTGCTGTTCTACAAAATGTAAATCCGGCATTATCTAGAGCAAATAAATTTTCTAAAACCTCTTTTTGTTTTGCGTTACCTAAACTTAATAATGCTTCACCTCCAATTTCATTAAATGCTCCTCCAATACCTTCTATAGTTTGAAATTCTATTTCTGGATAAACAGCAATTTCGTGCCCCCACCTAATTTTTTCTGTTGGAGAAGTTACTTGTTTTTCTTCCAGAGGATTTGCTTTACCTTCTTCTAGAGAAACATAATATAATTGAATATTTTTAGTATTCTGAGCTGTAATTTGAAGTGAAATAAATGAGATACATATTAATAATAAGTGCTTCATAATTAATTTTTAAAGGTTAAACTATTCTTAGTTATTAAAATAGATACATCAAATATATTAAGACTATCACATAGTTAACTGAAATCTATGTGGACAATATATGGACAAACTACTTTTTTATTTAGAAGATATAAGATATCTTTAACCATAAGCATACATTAGCTATTCCAAATTATTTATTAATGATTTTTAGATTAAAAAACACATTATTATTTCTACTTATTATTACTTGTTTTCAGTTTGAATTTCAAGCTCAAAATAAAGAAGTAGATTCATTAATTGGTGTAGCTGAACAACATTTAAAACAATCTAAACTATTAACAGGTACTGCAAATTACCCAGAAGCATACGATTTACTTTGGAATGTTTTAAGTGTAGCCGATTCTATTAAAAATTCTGAATTAAAATATAAATCGTACCAACAACTTTCTATTTTATATTCCATTTTTCATAATAAAACAAAAGCGGTAAATTGTTTAGATTCTATGTTTGTATATGCTAAACTTTCTAAATTTAATAACCGAAAATTAGAGTTAACTGGTGCACATTATACAACTGCAGTTACCTACCGAATGAATGAAAACTACCCGTTAGCAAAAAAACATTTGGCTATTTGTAATCAGTTATTCGATTCGTTAAACTATCCATTTAAAAAAAGAATATTTGTATTGTCTGAAACGGCTCATATACATACTTTAGAAGGTAATTTTAAAAATTCTGAAATTATTTTACGCACAATTTCAAACGAAATTTCATCTAAAAACAAGTTCAATTCAATTCTCTACTCTATGTGGGGAGATTTGTATTTTGAAAAAGGAAATAAACAGAAAGCGCTTGAATTTTATACCAAAAGTTTGGCCACCATTTCTAAGCAAAAAACTAGAATAGGTTTAAGGGTTGAATTGCTTGAAAAAATTTCATCTATAAATCAAGAATTGGGAAATTACAAAATGGCACTTGAACAAATAAATGAATCTAAAATACTGGGAGACAGTTTATTTGGTGGTAGAAGTGCTAGTAACCATAAACTATTTGAAATAAAAGATTCTTACAGAAAAGCTATAGAGAACCATCAAAAAATTCAACAAAAACAACAAGTAAAATTATTGCAAAACGATAAAGAAAAATTAAATCAAAAGTTGACATTTTCTACCTTGTTAATACTTGTTTGTTTAATAGCTGCAGCAATAGTAATTATTCTTTTACGAAAAAAACATGCCATTGAAAAAAAGCTAGAAAAAGAACGATCGTTAACTGCTATTGAAATTAAGAAAAAAGAGCTAGCTGTAACTGCTTTGCAATTAATTGAAAAAGATAATTTATTAGATGAAGTAAAAAAAGGATTGGATAAAGTTAAAACGGAAACAAAAAGTTCTGCCGTTGAAGATATTAAAAGTACCATTCGTGTTAACTCTGCAAAAAATTGGGAAGATTTTGAAACTAGGTTTGTTCAAATTAACAGTAATTTTTATACTGCTTTAGGTGAAAAGCATTCTAATTTAAGTGCTAGTGAACTAAAAATATGCGCGCTAATTAAGTTGAATTTTTCAAGTAAGGAAATGGCTAAACTTTTAGGAATTTCGCCTGAAAGCATAAATAAAGCACGTTATAGATTAAGAAAGAAATTAGGATTAAGTAGAGAAGATAATTTGGTAACCTATATTAATGGTTTTTAATTAAATTCTATAAAAACTACCTCATCATTTTCTATAGAACATTCACTTTCTATAAATAATGTTTTACCTTTAAATTCAACTTCAATTAAATAATAACTTCCTTTAAAATAAGATGAAGTTACCGTTACTTTTAACGCAGAATTTTCAACTATTTTAATCTCATTCGGATAAAAAAGTTGTTTGTTTTTAACTCCTGAAATTTTAGAAGGAACTTTATTAATTTCATTAAAAAATGAAGCTACATATGCATTTTTAGGTTTATTATAAATAGTTTCTGGTGTTCCTTGTGCTTCAATTTTAGCATCTTTTAAAACTATTATTTCATTAGCAAATGAAAGTGCATCAGTAGTATCGTGCGTGGCAACAATACACAGTATATTTTGAGATTTTAAGTATTTAAAAAGGCTTCTGCGTAACTTATTTTTTCTAAAATTATCTATATGGCTAAAAGGTTCATCTAACAACAAAACTTCTGGTTCTTTTGCCAAAACTTTTGCTATGGCAACTCGTTGTTTTTGACCTCCACTTAAATTTACAACCTTTGTTTTTAAAAAGTTGGACATATCAACAACCTCCAATAGTTCAGCTATTCTTTTACTTCTGTTTTTATCTAAATAAGATAAGTTTTTACCTACATTTTCTTCAACAGTAATGTATGGCATTAAATCGAAATCTTGCGGAAGGTATTTCATAAAACCTTCACCAGGAATTAAGTTAAATGTTGGCCCTAGCAATTTTGTATTGTTCCAAAATACAGTTCCTTTTTCAATATGCAATAAGCCATAAATAATTTCTAAAAGTGTACTTTTTCCGCATCCACTTTCTCCAACTACAGCAATATAATCGCCTTTATTTGCAGTAAAGGAAATATTATTTAAAACCTCATTGCTATAACTAAAAGATATGTTTTTGACTTTTAACATGGTGTAAAAATACAAAACGCCTTAAATGAATTAAGGCGTTCTAGGTTATATTTTAAGAATTAAATTAAAACGTATGTTCTAAATTTTCTAATGTATTGGTTAAATCTTTTACATTGAAGTTTATATCTAACAATTCAATTGCCTTATTTACGGTACTACAATACTCTGTAGTTAAATCGTAATTACTAAACTCTGTTTGTAAAAGATGCGATAAAGCAGTAATCATAGGTTTATCTACTAACTGAACTGAAAGATGCTCTTTTTTAATGATATTTTTTTTAATATCTACTAATGTCTGAATATCTTCTAATTCAAATTCTACTTCAACACTTCTTAAATCTACCAAAATTTTGTGAATAGAATTCCACTCTGGTTTAGCTACAATATCTAGCACCTGAGCTTTGTATTTATCTATACAAAAATCACCTTCATACCTAATAATTAATAGGTTTTTTTCGGTAAAAGTTTGGTAGTTAATTATCATTTATTCCTCTGCGTTTATAGCTTCTGTAATTTTAGTTTCTAATTCTTCAGCTAATTCTGGATTGTCTAAAATTAAACCTTTTACAGCATCTCTACCTTGACCTAATTTTGTATCTCCATAACTAAACCAAGATCCACTTTTTTTAACAATTCCAAATTCAACACCTAAATCTAAAATTTCACCTGTTTTAGAAATTCCTTTTCCGTACATAATATCAAATTCTGCAATTTGAAAAGGTGGAGCCACTTTATTTTTAACAACTTTTACTTTAGTGCTGTTACCAATAACTTTATCTCCGTCTTTAATTTGAGTTCTTCTTCTAATATCTAAACGAACAGACGCATAAAACTTAAGTGCATTACCACCAGTTGTAGTTTCTGGATTACCGAACATTACTCCAATTTTTTCACGTAATTGGTTAATAAAGAAAACTGTACAGTTTGTTTTATGAATTGTACCTGTTAATTTACGTAAGGCTTGAGACATTAAACGAGCGTGTAATCCCATTTTAGAATCTCCCATTTCTCCTTCAATTTCACTTTTTGGAGTTAAAGCTGCTACAGAATCGACAACAACAATATCAATAGCTCCAGAGCTAATTAAATTATCTGCAATTTCCAATGCTTGCTCACCGTGATCTGGTTGAGAAATAATTAAATTATCTACATCTACGCCTAATTTTTCAGCATAAAAACGGTCAAATGCGTGTTCTGCATCAATAAATGCAGCAATTCCACCAGCTTTTTGAGCTTCAGCAATTGCGTGTAAAGTTAACGTTGTTTTACCCGAAGATTCTGGTCCGTAAATTTCAATAACTCTACCACGAGGATATCCACCCACACCTAAAGCTAAATCTAAACCTAATGATCCTGATGAAATTGAATCTATATCTTCAATAGCAACATCACCCATTTTCATTACGGTACCTTTTCCATAAGCTTTATCTAATTTATCTAAAGTAAGTTGTAATGCTTTTAATTTTGCTGCTTTTTCTTTGTCTTCTGCCATAATCTATAAAAATGCGTTATTTATTTATCGCTAAAATATAAAAAAGTATTGAGTATATTTAGCGTTTATATATAATTTATTAACCGTTTTTAATATGAAATTAAAAGTAGTATTTTTTATAATTACATTTATGATATTCAATAATTTACAATCTCAAAATACCGTTAAATCTGCTTTTTTATTGAAGTGGGAAAATTCAAAAAATTATTTATTAAAAATTGCTGAATCTATGCCCGAAGAATACTATAGCTTTAAACCTACAGAAAGGCAAATGAATTTTGAAGATCAATTACTTCATATTAGACAAAATATGCTTTGGTTAAGCACTACTTATTTTACTAAAAATAATAAAGAAAAACCTTCTAAAATTAATCCAAAAACCAAACAAGAAACTATAAATGCTTTAACAACATCTTTTAACGAAGTTTCAAAAATAATTAGCACAATTTCAGAAAAAGATTTAACTATTGAAGTTGATTTTTTTGCAGGACCTAAAAGTAAACTACAAATTTTGAACTTATTACAAGATCACGTTACTCATCATCGCGGACAATTAATAGTATATTTAAACTTAAACAATATTGAACCTCCTAAATTCTCTGGTTGGTAAATTTAATAACTTAAAGTAATCCATAAAAAACTATTAATCCATTAAAAAAACTAATCTTAATAATAACGCAGTTTTTTGTATATTTACTTAACTCAATCCCTATAAAATGAATGAATTAGATACTAACTATAAACCCTTTACACCAGCTAAAATTCTTAAGCCATTTTACGTGTTTACAGTATGTATTATGCTAATTTTTATAGCTACTCTAATTTACCTTTTTAGTACTGGTCCAAATAAATTTATAAAATACCAAGTTCAAGAGTTTGAAAATTTACTAATTCAATCAAAAAAAGATTATATACAAACTGCAGTTAATGGTGTTGTACAAGATATTGAAATAAAGGAAAAAATACTTTTAGCAAAACTAGAAAAAGAAAACCCTTCACTTTTAAAAAACGAATCTGTACTTGATAGTATTATTAAAAAGGAAATGTACTTTCATATTAGCAACAAAAAGCTAATTAACAATGGTTATGTATGGGTAAATGAAGTGCTTAACTATAATGGAGGCGATAATTATGCTATTAGGCTAGTACATCCTAATTTAAAAAATACAGAAGGCGAATATTTATCTACTAATACAAAAGATATTAAAGGAAATAAACCCTATTTAACAGAATTAAATGGAGTTAAAAAAGATGGTCAATTATTTTTTAAATATTGGTTTAAAAAACCTAATAGTAACAAAATTGAACAAAAACTTACCTATGCTAAATTGTACAAAAAATATAATTGGATTATAGCTACGGGAGTTTACCTAGATGATATAGAAGAACTTACTGCTGCTGAAATAAGTAAAAGTAAAAGTATTATTCAAAATCAGTATTTAGTTACAATTTCAATTATTTTTATATCGTTTATTTTAATTTTAATAACAACAAATTATTTTAAAAAACGCATTTCAAATACCATCTTTTATTATACAAAAGAAGTTGAAGAAAGAGAACTGTTACTTAAAGAATTTAATTCAAATTTAGAACAACTTGTAGAAGAGAGAACAGATCAATTAAATGAAAGTGAATTACGTTACGCAGCTTTATTCAAAAAAAATCAATCGGTAATGTTATTATTAAATCCAGAAACAGGTTTAATTATTGACGCCAACCAAGCTGCTATAAATTTTTATGGTTATACTTTTAAAGAGTTAACTTCTATGAAAATTAGCGAAATTAATACACTTCCGGTTGAAGAAACAAAATCAAAAATAAAAGATGTACTTGTAAATAGTTCAAAACATTTTTATTTTAAACATAAACTAGCCAACAATACAATTAAAGATGTTGAAGTACATGTAGAAAAAATTATTGTTGAAGGTGAAGAACAACTCTATTCGATTATTTATGATTTATCCGAACTTAAAAAAACAAAAAAAGAACTAATAAAAGCTAAAGAAAAAGCGGAAGAAAGCGATAGATTAAAATCTGCATTTTTAGCAAATATGAGTCACGAAATTAGAACACCAATGAATGGTATTCTAGGTTTTTCTGAGTTATTAAAAAACCCAAAACTATCAGGTAATTTACAACAAGAGTACATTAAAATTATTGAAAAAAGTGGACATAGAATGTTAAATATCATTAATAATATTATTGATATTTCTAGAATAGAATCTGGTTTAATGAAAGTTAAATTAGAAGATTCAAACATTAATAAACAAGTAGAATACATTTATAAATTTTTTAGTCCAGAAGCAGAAGCTAAAGGAATAAAACTGGCAATAAATAACCAACTTCCTGCTGCAAAATCGATTATTAATACTGATTCTGAAAAAGTATATGCAATATTAACTAACCTTGTTAAAAACGCAATTAAATATACCAATAAAGGAACTATAGTTTTTGGATATACTAAAAAAGATAATTACCTAGAGTTTTATGTGCAAGATACTGGTATTGGAATTCCAGAAAATAGAAAAAAAGCAGTTTTTGAACGTTTTATTCAAGCAGATATTGCAGATAAAATGGCTCGTCAAGGTGCTGGTTTAGGGCTTTCTATTTCTAAAGCTTTTGTAAAAATTTTAGGAGGTGATATTTGGGTTGAAAGCGAAGAAAATGTTGGTTCTACATTCTACTTTACACTGCCTTATAACAATAAAACAACAAAAGAAAAGCTAGTTAATACTACACCTATTTCTAATAATGTAGGTACTAAAACAAATGGATTAAAAGTTTTAATAGCTGAAGATGATGAAATTTCAGAAACTTTATTATCTATTGCTTTAAAAGATATAAGTAGCGAAATAATTAGAGTTAAAAATGGAATTGAAGCTATTAAAAAAGTTAAAAATACACCAGACATTGATTTAGTGCTAATGGATATTCAAATGCCTAGAATGAGTGGATATGAAGCAACATTAGAAATTAGAAAGTTTAATAAAAACATTAAAATAATAGCTCAAACAGCCTTTGGTTTATCTGGCGACCGAGAAAAAGCTATTAATGTTGGGTGTAACGATTATATTTCTAAACCTATAAATAAAAATGAGTTGTTAAAACTAATTCAATCTTTATTTAAAGCTACAGTAGTTTAAACTTTAAAACATAATTAAAAAGCCTCTAATTAATAATTTAATCAGAGGCTTTTTTATTGAACTATAAATCACTTTTTAAGGATTTGTAGACCATAAAGATGCATTTGCTAACATAGCTCTTCTAGGTAATTTTAAACCACCTACAATTAATTCTGCAAAATCTTCTGGCTGTAATACTTTTTCAGGGTTTCCGTCAGTAATTCCTATATCTAAAGTCATATCTGTAGCAATAGTACTAGGTGTTAATGTAGTAACTCTAACATTATTTTTACGTACCTCTTTCATTAAAGATTCAGAAAAACCAATAACTGCAAATTTTGAAGCTGAATAAGCAGTTAGGTTAGCATTTCCGTTTAAACCAGCAGTTGATGCAACATTAATAATATCTCCTTGATTATTCTCTAATATATGCGGTAAAACTTCTTTAGTAACATAATACATTCCTAAAACATTTACCTGAATCATACTTTCAAAAACGCTCACTTCCATTTCGCTAAAAGGTCCAAAAGCAGCAATCCCAGCATTGTTTATTAAAATATCTACACCTCCTAAATTAGAAATAATGTTTTTAATGCCTGTTTTTACTTCTTCATAATTTCCAACATTAAAAACTTCGTAAACCGCATTTACACCCAAAGCTTTTATTTCTTCAGTAGTTTTAATTAAACTTTCTTCATTTCTTCCGGTAATGGCTACATCAATTCCTTCTTTTGCAAACGCAATTGCTGTTGCTCTACCTAAACCTCTACTTCCACCAGTAATAATGGCCTTTTTATTTTTTAACTCCATTTTTTATATAATTTTTTTCAATATTATTTCTAATTAATTTCAATACCCAAAGTTGCAATTTTATTACTTCAATTTTTAGTTTGAATATTAATTTTTCAAAATTATTCATTCTATTCAACTTAACTATTGAACTATTTCAATTTTGAAGATAATTCTGAAATATTTTTTATTTCAGCTGTTGGTTCAATTCCCCAAGGATCAAATATTGCATCCGGTGAACGTTGTACCCAAGCAGTTTTCATACCATAAGAAGTTGCTCCAATAACATCAAACGGATTGCTTGAAATTAACCAAGAATCTGATTTATTAGATTTTGTTTGTTTATTGAAATACTCATACACTTTTGGACTCGGTTTAAACATTTTTACATCTTCTACACTTACAACTCCATCAAAATAATTTATTATTTCTGCATTAATTAACAAGTTTGAAACTGCATTGGCACTTCCGTTTGAAAAAGCATACAATTTATGTCCGTCTTCCTTTAATTTTTGAAGTCCTTTTTTAACATCAGGAAAACTAGGTAGCACTTTATACTCATCCATCAAAGCACTTTTTTGAGCATCAGATAAATTCACTTTAAACGTTTTACAACTATACTCTAAAGCATCTTTTGTACATACAGAAAAATCGACAAATTTGTTCATTAAACCTCTTCTAAAGGAATACTCTAATTGTTTATTTCGCCAAGATTCCATTACTGGTTTTGCTTTGTCTCCAATCATTTTTTCTAGTGAATTGAAAATTCCTGATGTGTTTATTAATGTTCCATAAACATCAAATGCTAAAGTGTATTTCATAATGGCTTATTTAATTTTTTACTGCTAGTTTTCGTTTTGTAACTATTGGTTTTACAATTCCACCAACCACTAGAACCATAACCATAAATATTGGTAGGTTATTAATTAGTTCACTTGAATACAATTGAAAAAACTGATTGGAATTTTGATAGTTACGCAAGACTACAACCGATAAACCTGTCATTAAAGTTCCAATAATACTAATCATTGGAATTACATAAGCAAAACCTTGAATTACCAAATGTTTATTGCCTAATAATTTTTCAATTAACTTATTTAAAGTAGGAATTAATACAGCTGCAATTGGAAAAATAACCAATAATGCCAGAGCATAAAGTGTTAACCAATTTTCTAAAAATAACTGTTCTTGTGCTAATTTTCGATACGTTAACAAAGCCGTAATAATTGCCAATAGTATTACTATTGGTATAAATTTTTTAATTTTTTCGCTCAAACCTATTTAATTTTCTTTTTCACTTAATAATTGAGTTAATACTTGCTTATAAACATCAACTGGTTGTGCTCCTCTTAAAGCGCTTGTTGAATTAAAAACCATTGTTGGCACCGATGAAATACCTCTACTTTGCCAAAATTGTTCTTTAGCTATTATTTTATCTAGTGCTTCTTTGTTTTCTAATCTTTTTAATGCTTCAGTTTTATCTAATCCAACGCTTTCAATTTCTTGTAGTAAAATTTCTCTTTTTGAAATATCTTTTCGTTCACTAAAAAATGCTGTTACAAAATGTACATTTAATTCAGTTTGCTTACCTTCTTCTTGCGCATAATCCAATAAAATATGAGCCTCTCTGGTGTTTACAATTCTCATTTCATCAAAATAATCAAATTTGAAACCTAACTCTGCTCCAAACTCAGTCAATCTTTCCTGAGATTGCTTTTGTTCTTCTATACTTGAACCATATTTTTCAGCAATATGTTCAATTACATTTTGACCTTTAGCAGGCATTTGTGGATTCAATTCAAAAGGTTGCCATTCAATCTCTATTTTATCTTCTACTCCCAACTCTTCAATTGCTTTTTCTAATCGTTTATAACCAATTGTGCACCAAGGATAAACAACATCTGAAACAATATCTATTTTTAATTTTTTTTTCATTTTGTAACATTATTCAATCTGAATATAACCATTAAGAAATGACTTCAAAAATGAAATCACTTCTTTTATATTTCTAAATAATTATTCTTCAGCTTCAGCTAAAACTACATTATCTGAAAAACTTTGATAAGCTGCTTCAAACTGTTTTGCCATTTCATCAGGAAATAAGTGAAAATCTCCTTTATCTAAGGCATCAACAATTCCTTCTGAAACTACAGTTGTTGGAAATGCTTCTGTAAAACCAGCTCTAGCTGACATATCAGTATCAATTGGTCCTGGATGAACACTTAATACTTGCACTCCTTTTGCTCCTAACTCAACTCGTAATCCCTGAGTTAAAGAATAAGCTGCAGCTTTTGATGCAGAATATGTTGAAAGTGGTGTGAAATTTTTAATGGAAGCTACTGAATTTAATTGCACAATGGCTCCTTTATTTTTTTCTAAGGTATTAGCAAAAGCGTTCGCTACTCTCAACAAACCAAATGCATTTACATTTAACTGATTTTTAAAATCTTCAACTGAATTTTTACCAATTGTTGATTGAGGTGTTCCAACTCCAGCATTGTTTACTACTATATCAACATCAGTTGTTTTTGCAGCTAGATTTATTATTGATTTATCATCTGAAACATCTCCTTGAATTGTTTCCACTTTATCTCCATATTCTTCCTCTAACTCTTTTGTTGAAGCAATATTACGAACAGCTAAATACACCTTTTTAGCTCCTTTTTCTATAAACGTTTCAACAATTTGTTTGCCAATTCCTCTATTTGCACCCGTTACTAACGCTACTTTGTTTTCTATTTTAATACTCATAATTTTATTTTTTAGTTAGTTATACGTTTCCATTTTTTTTCTTCCAAGTAAATTTATCAAACGCGTTATCTACTGGCGTTTCTGCTAAATGGTTTGTGTAATTACTAATTACTTTTTGTGAAAGACCCAAAACAATGTCTAATATCTGTCTGTTAGTATATCCTACAGTAAAAAACTTCTCTTTTTGCTCTTTTGAAAGATGACCACGCTCTCTAACAATTTCTAATGTAGTTTCACGTAATACTTCTAATTTTTCAGTTGGTAATGGTTCTTCGTTTCTTAATGCTTCAGTAATTGCTGAATCTACTTTCATCATATTTGCAATTCCTGTATGTGCAGGAACACAATACGTACATTCGTGTTCTACATTAATTGTTTGCCATACAACCGTTAATTCATCGGCATTGAATGATGATTCAGAAAATAATTTATGTAATGTTTGGTATGCTTCATAAATTTGAGGAGATTCAGCTAACGTACCGTGTAAATTAGCTATAAATCCGTATGCTTTTTTTGAAGCTTCCAACATTGGTTTACTTCCTTCTGGTGCTGTTTCTACTGTGTGAATTTTAAATGTGTTACTCACCCAATTTCTATTTGCATTTTGGTGTTCGTGATTTTTCTCTGAAAAGTTCATAATTATTTGTTTTAATTTTATTTGATTATTTTATCTAAGCTTTTGCTTAGTTTTAAGTTAAATTTTAATTACTATTTCTGTTTAAAAATAAGTTTACAGCTACTAAAAATATATACCCAATTGGCATATATGGAGGTTTTGTTTCCATAGGTAAAATTTCGGCCGGTACATCTAGATGCAAATGCGTATATACCGCAACAATCATAATACCCACAACGGTTATATTTCCTAAATAGAATAATTTATTTCTAAATGAAGGATTTAATTTATTGGCTCTAAATGCAACATAAATTAATAGTAATCCTACTCCTACTTCGCTAAATTTTACAACGTATTGCATAAAATCTGGAAATGGAAATCCAATAATTGTAAGGTGTTTATAAATAAATGTTTTAAAAGGTTCTCCAAATTTTGCCAATCCTGGAACTAACATTATAAATCCTAATATTCCTGTTACTATTTTTACTAATTTTCTCATTTTATAATTATTTTATTTACTAAGCGACCGCTTAGTTATTGATTAAAAAAAAGGTTATATGCTTTTAAAGATCATTTCAATATAATCTTCCATTTCCTTTTTAGAATTTACTCTTGTTGCAGCCGCTAATCCGTGTTTTGCTAATAATAAATAGTTAGCTTGTTTTAAAACGGTTTCTTCATCTTTAGAAGAATCTGATTTTATTTTTTCAATAAATATTTCTTTCAAATTATCCATAAAATTGCTCATCTGCTCTTTAATCATTTCATCTTCACTTTGAGCAAACTCATTATATGTATTGGTAACAAAACAACCTTTATTATTTCCTTTCAATTCAGAAACTTTTATAGAATTATAAAAGAATTCTTTAATATCTTCTATTCCATTGTTTGACTTTCTCAATTTATCAAACATCAATTTTGTTTTTCTTTTATAAGTTTTTAAACTTTCAAGAAAAACACCTTGCTTACTTCCAAAACTAGCATACATAGAAAATTGGTTAATACCCATTTCCTTTTCCAACATACGAACTGAAGTATTCTCATACCCATTTCTCCAAAACAAATGCATTGCTTTTTCAATTACTTCTTCTTCGTTATATTGTTTTTTACGTGCCATTGTTTATAATTACAATGCAAAACTAAGCAATTGTTTAGATATACACAAATTTTTACTAAGCATTTGCTTAGATTAAGTATATAAAATATTAATAATCAGACATTTTATTTTTATAATAACTTATTAATTTGGGCGTATTGCAATAAAATAACCGTTTTAGCATCGCAAATTTCTCCTGTTGAAACAAGTTGAATTGCTTTTTTAAAGTCCATTTCTAACACTTCAATTTCTTCGGTTTCTTCTTCTAAACCACCTCCATCACTAATTTTCATATCGCTTGAATATTCAGCAATAAAATAATGAATTTTTTCGGTAACTGCTCCAGGAGTTGAAAACAATTCGAATAGCTTTTTAGGTTCTGAAATTTTATAACCAACCTCTTCTTCAGCTTCTTTTTTTATACAAGTAACAGGATCATCTTTATCTAACATACCAGCACATACTTCTATCATCATTCCATCTTCATTTTCATTTAAATAACATGGCATTCTAAATTGTTTTGTTAAAATTACTTTCTTTTCTGAAGCATTGTACAATAAAATACAAGCTCCATCTCCTCTATTGTAACTTTCGCGTGTTTGATTTTGCCATTCTCCATTTTTAGTTTGGTAATCAAAATCTACTTTATCTAATTTATACCAATCGTTCGAAAGGTTTTCTATTTTATTTATTTTTACTTTTGGGTTTTTCATTTATGCATTTAATTTTTTCAAAAGTAACATTCGACTCTGCTCAGTTACCAAAATAATTTTTATTTATTTTACTCATTTAACATTTCTATATGTGGAATTCCATCTTCTAAATATTCTTGTCCTTTTTGAATAAAACCGTGAGATTCGTAAAATTTTTTTAAATATTTTTGAGCCGAAATTTTGATAATTTTTTCATTAAAATAATCTTTTACTGCTTTTATGGAAGCTTCAAAAATTATATGCCCAAAACCATTAATTCTTTCCTTTTCAGCAACTACTACTCTGCCAATACTAGCTTTATTAAAATAATCTCCTGGTTTAAAAATACGTGTATAAGCTACTATTTTTTCATTTTTATAACCTAAAATATGTACTGCTTTTTGATCTTTAAAATCAATATCCTGATATACACAATCTTGCTCAACTACAAATACTTCACTTCGTAATTGAAGTATTTCATAGAGTTCATCCTTAGTTAATTCAGAATACTTTTTAATTTTTATTTGGAGCATTTAATCTTGTTTTATCAATTCTTTTAAATCGTCTCTATTAATTTCTGGTTGTAAATTAGAGTGATTTATATGAAATTTTTCTAATAGTATTTTTTCAACTTTTTCACAAACTTCATCAAATTGAGATAGTTTAATATCTTTTTTAAACTGCATATGCGCTTCAAAATGACAATCGTGATCGTTTAATTGCCAAATATGTACGTGATGAATATTTTTAATTTCTTCAACCTTTAAAACTTCATTTACAACTTCATCTATATTAATATGTTTTGGTGCAAATAACATTAATATTTTTGTTGAATCTAATAAAATACTCCAACTCATATATATTAAATAAACAGAAATTATTAAGGTTAATACGGCATCTATCCAATAAACTTGGTAATATTTCATTAATAATCCACCAATTAAAACAGCAACTGAAGTTAACATATCTGTTAATAAATGAAGGTATGCCGATTTCATATTTAAGTTATGTTCAGCATCTTTTTTAAGTAATAATACACTAAATCCGTTTGCTGCAATACCTAAAATAGCTAACCAAATAACTAAATTACTTTCTATTTCTTGAGGATTATTAAATCGTTCAAAAGCTTCTTTAGCTAAAAAAATAGCAACTACTATTAAGGTAGAAGAATTTATAAATGCAGCTATAATTTCTGCACGTTTATAACCAAAAGTATATTGCTTTGTTTGTTTCTTTTTTTTTGTTAAAATATTTGCTATATAACTAATTATTAAAGAAATAACATCTGAAAAATTATGAACAGCATCAGAAATTAAAGCTAAACTACCAGAAATAAATCCACCTATTAATTGAGCTACAGTAATTACTACATTTAATACTATAGAAATTAATAAGTTTCTGCCTGATAAAGTTGGATGATGGTGTGAATGATGATGACCCATTATTTATAAATAAAAAATACCAATCAAATTTACATAACATTATATAATGATTGCAATTTAATTGGTATTAAAATTTATACGTTACTAATTTAGTTTAACAACAACTTGTAGGTATTTTATCTATTCTTGTTTGGTGGCGTCCACCTTCAAATTCAGTATTTAAAAATATATCTACAAAACCTAATGCTTGTTGTAAAGAAACAAATCTAGCAGGAATTGTTAAAACATTAGCATCATTATGTAATCTTATTAATTCTACAATTTCATTATTCCAAACTAAACCAGCTCTAATACCTTGGTGTTTATTAGCTGTCATTTGAGCTCCATTTCCACTACCACACAAAATAATTCCATATTTAGCTTCACCTTTTTCAACAGCATCAGCTACTGGATGAATAGCATCAGAATAATCCATACTTTCATTAGTATCGGTTCCAAAGTTTAAAACTTTTATACCTTTGTTTTCTAATTGTTTAATAATTTCGAATTTGTACTCAGTACCAGCGTGATCATTACCAATTGCAATTACCATTTTTTTAGTTTTGTTAATAAGTTAGATTGCAAAAGTACAAATTCACGGTTATTAACAGTAAAAAAATTGATTGTTAATAGTTATTTTTAATTTACTGATTAACAATAGATTTACATTTAATTAACAATGTGGATAAGTTTACACTTAAAAAAGACAAGTATTTTTTGTTTTTATAATTGAAATAACTAATACAGAAACTGACATTAGAATACCAAATTTATTTTTTATTTTTTTAGAGTAGGTTATCAACATTTAGAAATACGTTATTAACATTTTTCAACTGATTTTTTATTAAAAAAATAAGTTAATTGACATTATAAATAGATTGTTAATAACCTAGCTAACATTATTGAAGTTTAAGCTTTTAAATTTTAATTAAATGTTAATATGTATCGATAACTCATATATCAAAATTAAAAATCAACTAGTTATTGTACATATTAACACTCTATAATAACAGAAAATATTTTTTTAAAATTTTTAAAACTTCTTTTATTATATATATATATGTTAATAACATCTACTTATAAGTAAAATTTAAAAATCAATTAATAGTTTATAAATAACTAATTTTATAAAAAAATAATATTTAAATTAAAAATTATGAAAAGAAAATTACTCATTTTAAGTTTATTAATCCCTTATCTTTTTTATGGTCAAGTACTCTTAGGAAATGATATTGATGGTGAATTATCTAATGATCGTTCAGGTCATAGTGTTAGTTTATCTAATAACGGTCAAACTGTTGCTATTGGTGCTTATTTAAATGATGGAAATGGATCAAATTCTGGTCATGTACGTGTTTACAGATATAATAACTCTAGTTGGAGTTTATTAGGAAATGATATTGATGGTCCTGTTGCTGGTGATCAATCGGGATGGAGTGTAAGTTTAGCTGGAGATGGAAATAGTGTTGCAGTTGGAGCTCCTGAAAATGATGGAGTATTTAATGGAGGTGAAGTTCGAGTATATAAGTATAATACTACTTCAAGTTTATGGGATCAAGTAGGTAATGATATTATTGGTCAAAGTGCTGGTAATAAATCTGGTTGGAGTGTAAGTTTATCTACTGATGGTGGTATAGTTGGAATTGGATCGTATTTAAACAGTACTAATGGTTTTAATAGTGGTCACGTACGTATTTTTAAATTTAATAGTGCTAATAATTTATGGGAACAACTAGGTAATGATATTAATGGATCTTTTAATATTGATTATTTTGGTAGAAGTCTTAGTTTATCAAATGATGGCAAAACAATAGCTGTTGGTGCAAATGGAAATGATGGAAATGGCTCAAATTCTGGTCATGTACGTATTTTTAAATTTGATGAATCAAATTGGAATCAAGTTGGAAATGCCATAGAAGGTGAAGTTATGGATGATAACTCTGGTTGGAGTGTTAGTTTATCCGATAGTGGAAATGAAGTTGCAATAGGTTCTTATTTAAACGATGAAAATGGATTAAGTTCTGGACAAGCTAGAGTATTTAAAATTAATACAAGCACTAATTTATGGGAAAAATTAGGTAATAATATTAATGGTGAAGCGAATTCAGATCAGGCTGGTTGGAGTGTAAGTTTATCTGGTGATGCTAGTATTGTTGCAGTAGGATCTACTTTAAATGATGATAATGGAACTGATTCTGGACATGTTCGAATTTTTAAATATACAGCCAGCGGAAATTTATGGAATCAAGTAGGTGAAACAATTGAAGGTGAAGCAGTAGATGATAATTCTGGTGGTAGTGTAAGTTTATCTGGTGATGGTAGTATTGTAGCTATAGGAGCATCTGGAAATGATGGAAATGGTTCTAATTCTGGTCATGTTCGTGTTTATGATTTATCTGCTGAAGTTTTAAGCACAAAAGATACTTTTTTAGAAGAAAGTTTAAGCGTATACCCTAATCCAGCTACTTCTCAATTTCATATAAAAATTACAAATCAATTAGAATTAAAATCAATTAGTTTAATTAATAATATAGGCCAACAAGTACTTGTTACTTCAAAAAATAATATTGATGTAACTAATTTAAATAGTGGGGTTTACTTTGTAAAAATTGAAACAGATAAAGGAAATACTGTTAAAAAATTAGTGATTAAATAGATACTAAAGTTTTGTAGATAAGTTTAATAAGCGAGGTTGAGACGAAACAGTTTCAACCTCGTTTGTTGTAGTAAACGAGTTGTTTATACTTTTAACTGTGAAGTAGATTCCTACTCCAAATATGATTAAAAATAGTATAATAATTTTGTATAAACGTTTCATTGCTAATTGTTTCCTTTTCTATATAGACGAAACAATTTAACTTTTGTTACACTTTTTTTAAGAAAATTTTAACTTTTTACAATTTTGGTACAATAAATTGAAGTGCTCTTGGTATAATTGAAGCCGTAAAATTATCAGTTTCAATTAACTCTCCATCGGCTTGAATATAAATATTTTCGTTATTTTTTATTGAAACTTTTATAACTGAAGTTTTATAAGTATTAAAAATTGGTAATTGTGTGGCTTTACCATTAAATATTTTTGAAATATGTTTTATAACTGTAAAAAATGAAACTTTTTTTACATAAGAAATATCAAATAATCCATCGTTAGTTTTTACGTTTTCAGTTAGTTGCATTCCACCACCAGAGTATTTACCAATACCAATTAATAACATTAAACTTTTACCAGAAATAGTAGTTTCATTAAATTCTATATGTAAATTTTTACGTTTAAAACCTATTAAACTTACTAAAGCACCAATTATGTAAGCTAAAAAACCTAAATATTTATATTTATGAACCTTGTTAACAACATGACCATCAAAACCAATACCAGCTAAATTATTAAAATAGAAGTCTTTTTTAAGTGTAGTTAAACTTAGTTTTCCAATATCTTGTTGGTAAATATATTCTTCTTTTATAATTTCAATTGCTTTTTTATAGTTGATAGGAATTTGATAACTTTTTACCCAATCGTTACCTGTTCCAATAGGAATTACACCTAACTTAATAGATTTATAATTAGTTATATTAGAGTTAAAAATACCATTTATAATATTATGTAAACTACCATCGCCACCAACGCTTATTATTTTTAAAAAATTATTATTTATTGCATTTTGAACCAGTTCTGTAGAGTGTTCTTCGTGTTCGGTAAAAGCAACTTCAAAATTAAATTGTTGTGCTATTAATTCTTGTTTAATTTTTGGCCATAACTTTTTTGAAATTCCATTACCCGAAGTTGGATTAACAATAACAAACCATTTTAAATTCATAAAAACTATTTAATTGGCTGCCTAAATTACAAATAATCGTTTAATAACATATTAAAGTTTAAATAGTTGTACTTTTGGTTGAATTAAAAAATGAAAATGAATGTCAAAAAGAAAACAAATCTATAAAAAGAAAGGAAATATAATTAAAGATTTAACTAGAAAAATTCTGAAAGTTTTAAATCAAAATTCTGAAAAAAGCTTTAATTACAAACAAATAGCAGCTAAATTAGAAATAACAGATGCGAACGGCCGTAATCAAATAATTCAAAAATTAGAAGCTTTAAAAGGTCAACAAAAGGTAGAAGAAGTAGATAGAGGAAAATATAAAGTTGTTCCTAGAGATAAATATTATATTGGTACTATAGATGCAACTTCTAATGGAAACGCTTATTTTATTTGCGAAGAATTAGAAAATGATGTTTACATACCTAGTCGAAATTTAAACAAAGCATTAGATAACGATACCGTTAAAATTTACTTATATCAAAGAAAAAATAGTAAAAAAGAAGAGGGTGATGTTGTTGAAATAATTCAAAGAGCAAAAACTGAGTTTGTTGGAGTTTTACAATTAAATAAAAACTTTGGTTTTGTGGTTCCTGATGATCAAAAAATGTACGCCGATATTTTTATACCTCAAAATAAATTGAGAGATGCAGAACATGGTATGAAAGTATTAGCTAAAATGACAGATTGGCCTGCAAACTCTAAAAATCCTTTCGGAAAAATTAAAGAAGTTTTAGGAAAACCAGGAGATCATAACACCGAAATTCATTCTATACTTTTAGAATATGGATTGCCTTATAAATTTCCAGAAAAAGTAGAAGCTGATGCAGCTACAATTCCATTAGAAATTTCAGAAGAAGAAATTGCAAAACGTAGAGATATGCGTAAAGATTTAACCTTTACCATAGATCCAAAAGATGCAAAAGATTTTGATGATGCTTTATCTTTTGAAGTATTAGAAAATGGTAATTATGAAATTGGAATTCATATTGCTGATGTATCTCATTATTTACAAGAAGATACTGTTTTAGATGCTGAAGCTTATGATCGTGCAACATCGGTTTATTTAGTAGATAGAGTAGTGCCAATGTTACCAGAAGTTTTATCGAACGGAGTGTGTTCACTGCGTCCAAATGAAGAAAAATTAACGTTTTCAGCGGTTTTTGAAATTGATGAAAAAGCGCATATAATAAATCAATGGTTTGGTAGAACTGTAACTTATTCCGACAAGCGTTTTGCCTATGAAGAAGCCCAAGAAATTATAGAAACAAAAGGCAATGTTGTTTCAAAAGAAATTTCAATAACAGGAGAATCTTATACCGTTGATGATAAAATTGTTGAAGCAACTTTAAAACTAGATGAACTAGCTAAAAAACTTCGTAAAAGACGTTTAAAGCAAGGTGCAATTACTTTTGATAGAATAGAGGTTAAATTTAATTTAAATGAAAAAGCGGAGCCAATTGGTGTGTTCTTTAAAGAATCTAAAGACGCTAATAAACTTATTGAAGAGTTTATGTTGTTGGCTAACCGTAATGTAGCTAAATTTATTGGAGCTAAAAAAGGCGGAGGAGCAAGTAATAATACTTTTGTGTATCGTGTGCACGATGAGCCTGACTTAGAAAAATTAGCATCATTACAAACCATTGTTAGTAAGTTTGGTTATACAAATAAAATAGATACTAAAAACAAGAAAACTACATCTGCTTCATTAAATCAATTATTACAAGATGTGCACGGAAAAGGTGAATCTAATATGATTGAAACCTTAGCTGTTAGATCTATGAGTAAAGCAGTTTATACTACTCAAAATATTGGGCATTATGGCTTGGCTTTTGATTATTATAGTCATTTTACTTCACCAATTAGAAGATATCCAGATGTTATGACACACAGGTTGTTACAACATTATTTAGATGGTGGTAAATCTCCAAAAGCAGAAGCTTATGAAGAGAAATGTAAACATTCTTCAGAAAGAGAGTATTTAGCTTCTAAAGCAGAACGTGATTCTATAAAATATATGCAAGTAAAATATATGGCCGATCATAAAGATCAGGAATTTGAAGGTGTAATTTCTGGTGTTACTGAATGGGGAATTTATGTAGAAATTATTGAAAATAAATGTGAAGGAATGGTAAGAATTCGTGATATAAAAGACGATTATTATATTTACGATGAAAAACAATATGCATTAGTTGGACAATCTACTCAAAATATGTATCAATTAGGTGAGCAGGTTAAAATTAAAGTAAAAAATACAGATTTAGAACGTAAACATTTAGATTTCACTTTGCTAGAAAAGATTAGTAATTAATTAACATTTTTAGGCACAATTATTGTTTAATTACTGTGTTATAATTTTATAAAAAGTATAAAAATGAAAAAACTAATCTTAGTATTCGTATTAATAAGTACAATAGGTTTTGCACAAGAATCAATTACAAAAAACTTAGGAGATTTTAATCAACTTAAAGTTTATAATGGTTTAGATGTTGAACTTAAAAAAGGTAGTGAATCTAAAATTGAAATAACAGGTTCACAAGCAGAAGATGTTACTATTAAAAATTCTAATGGAACATTAAAAATTAGATTAAAATTTCCTGAAAGATTCACTTCTGATGATGTAAATATTGTTGTTTACTATTCAAAAGATATAGATATTTTAGATGCTAATGAAGGAGCCGAAATTTTTTCAGAAGAGAAAATTAAACAATCTCATTTAGAAGTAAAAGTACAAGAAGGTGCTAAAATAGATTTAGATATTAAAGTAAAACATTTAGAAGTAAAATGTGTTACAGGTGGTATTATAAATTTAGAAGGTAAAGCAACAAACCAAACTATAGAAGCTACTACTGGTGGTGTTTATGATGGTTATAATTTACAAAGTATTACAGTTATGGTTACAGCGGCATCGGGCGCTAAAGCCGAAGTTGATGCTAAAGAATTATTAGATGCTAAAGTACGTTTTGGAGGAAATATTTATTATAAAGGAACACCAGAAACTATAAAATCTAAAAAGATTATTGGAGGTACAATAAAGCATGTAGATTAAGTTATTTTAATTGTTATCTTTGTAATTCTAAAATTAAATTAAATGAACGCATTACATATATTTTTAGGAATGGTTGGTCCGTGGCAATGGATTATTATCGGGTTAGCTATTTTATTATTATTTGGTGGTAAAAAACTACCTGAATTAATGAAAGGTCTTGGTGGCGGAATTAAAGAATTTAAGAAAGCTACAAAGGAAGATGGTGAAGAGGATGAAAAAATTGATGAAAAGAAATAATTTAATGTTCAAAATTATTATTTAAAACCGATGCTTTTAGCATCGGTTTTTTTATGATTTAGTTTTAAATAACTTCATTTTTAAGTAGGATGTTAACCTAATGCACTATACAAATTATATATTAAATGTATTATTTTCTATCACTTTTTTAAATCTATTGTTTGTATTTCAAATATATATATATTTTTGCGCTCAATTATAATGTAACTTAAGTTATATATAATTATTTATTTTATTGAACTTCAACAAGTTTAATTAATACTATTAATAATAAATAAAAGACAATTATGTTAAAAAAAATCTTACTTGTATTAAGTGTATCAATTTTTACCGTTTTAGGTATTGAAGCACAAAATGGTACAGTGTCAGGATCTATTGTAGATGCAACTTCAAAAGAAAACATTCCTTTTGCAACATTAGTTTTAAAATCTAGTAAAACAACCAAAGGTGTAAGTTCAGATTTTGATGGAAACTTTATTTTTGAAAAAATCCCTGCAGGAAACTATCAATTAAAAATATCTTATATCGGTTTTACAGATAAAGTAATTGAAAACATAAACGTTTCAAAAAATAAACCAACTATTAGTTTGGGCAAAATTTTATTAGCTGTTGGCACAGAAGCTTTAAAAGAAGTTGAAATTACTGGTGTTAATAAAACACAAGTAACTAAAATTGATAGAAAATCATACAAAGCTTCAGATTTTGCTACTGCTAAAGGTGGAACAGCTAGTGATGTTTTAAATAAATTACCTTCAGTAAATGTTGCTTCAGACGGAAAAGTTTCTGTTCGTGGTACTGAGGATTTTATGGTGTATTTAAACGGAAAACCAACCAATATTGAACCTTCAGTTTTACTAGCTCAAATTGCGAGTAATAATATTGATAAAGTGGATATTATTTCGGTTCCAACAGCTCGTTATGATGCACAAGGAAAAGGTGGTATTGTAAATATTACTACAAAAAAAAATGTAGCATCTGGTTTATCAGTTTCTGTTAACGGTTTATTAGGTGGTGCACCTTGGAATAATTTAACTGATGTTTATAGCAAGCACGATTTAAAAGACGACCGTTATGGTGGTGGTTTTAACTTAAGTTACGGAACAGAAAATGTAGTTTTATATGGTGGTTTTAACTACAATATGAAAAATGTAAATGGTAGACGTTCTGGTGAAGCAAGAGTGTTAACAACTCCAGGAATTGGTGAATTTTTTCATATGAATGCAAAAAATGGTGAACGTCCAGAGTGGTACGAAAACTATTCTGCAAATGCCGGAATTGATTTCAATTTAAGTGATACTAAACAACTATCGCTGTCTTATTTCTACGGAAATAGAAACGAAGGTAGAGCTGCTTATTATATTTACAATACATTTTTTGCTACTGCCGATCAATCTGGTAAGCATACAGAGCGTTTTATGTATAATCCTAATGTAGATAACAGAGATGGAAAATACAATACCTTTAACGTAGATTATACTTCTAAATTAGAGAACAATGCAACTTTTAAAATGGCTGCAGCTTATGAAACTTCAAAATTAAGTAGAGAGTTAAATAATAAAAACTATTTCTATACTTCTAGAGAGGATGTTGATAATGATGTGGTTAATAACTACGCAAACGCTTACCAAGCTAACGATTATTCATTATCTGACGAAACACCTTTAAAAGGTGCTCGTTTTGCCACAGATTACGAGAAAGAGTTTGATAACGGAAATTCTTTTGGAACAGGTTTACAAGTTCAATACACAAATATTGATGGTGATTTTAAATTTAACAACGATTTGGTTACTAAAGATTTAGATAACTCTATAGATTTAACAAGAACTGTGTACGCAGCATATGTAGATTATTCTGGAAAAGCAGGAGATTTAAGCTATATTTTTGGTGTAAGAGCTGAGTACCAAGATCAATCTATGGATATTGCAAGAACAGATTATGTTCCAATTTTTGGATCTAATTTACAATCTAACTATTCTCAAAACGATTTTGATTTATTTCCATCGGCACATTTAAGTTATAAATTAAATGACAATAACAAGTTAACTTTAGCTGGAAGTAGAAGAATTAACAGAGCTTCTGTTACTAAATTAGCACCGTTTTTATATAGAAGACACTTTGAAGTTTATGTAGTTGGAGATCCAGAATTAGAAGCAGAATATTTAAACAATGTTGAATTAAGTTTTAATAAATCTGTTGGCAAACACACATTTAATTTAACTGGTTTTTATCGTGGAACTGATAATACAGTATTTAGAGTAAACACTGTAACTACACAAGTAGAAAATGCTCCGTTATACAATATTTTAGGTGAAGATGTTTTAATTAGATCTTATACAAATGCAGGTAATTCAACAAGTTTGGGAGCAGAGTTTGATGCTAATATTATGGTTAATTCTTTTGCTAAATTATTTGTTGGAGCTTCGTTATACAACTATCAAATAGATGGTGAAGTATTTGGTTATGATGTTGATCAAAACAGTACAAACTGGTCTGTAAAAGGGAATGTAGTATTTACATTATCTGACGAGTTTAAATTCAACTACGACTTTAGTAGAAAATCTAATACAGTAACTTCTCAAGGTCAAAACGATGCTTTTTCAGTATCTAATGTAGCGTTAAACTATCAACCTAAAGATGCTAAAGAATGGAATTTCTCATTTAGAGGTTTAGATATTTTTGCACAAAATGATCAAGGTTTAGATACCAATGCTTTCAATGCTGTTAATGATCAAATTTTTTATCAAGAAACATTGTATGAGCGTATGGGACCAGTTTTTGAATTAGGTGTAACATATTCATTCAATGCAAAAGGAAAGAAAAAGAAATCAAAATCATTCCAAGCTAATAAACACTTTAAATAGAATAAATTGTCATTTTTAAATAAAGTGATAACGAAATGAAGAATCTTTTTATTAAGAAAATGAGATTCTTCGCTTAGGCTTAGAATGACATTAAAAACAAAAAAATCCTCGCAATTGCGAGGATTTTTTTCGTTATAAATTAATAAATACTTTTAGTATTTAACAGCAGTTCCTGATGCAGTAACCATAAGCATTCCACCGTTTTTTCCAACAGTTTCATAATCTAAATCAATACCAATTACGGCATTTGCACCAAGTCTTTGAGCTTGTTCTTGCATTTCTTTTAAAGCAGTGTCTTTGGCTTCTCTAAGCACTTTTTCATAAGAACCTGATCGTCCACCAACAATATCTCTAATGCTTGCAAAAAGATCTTTAAAAAGGTTAGCTCCAATAATGGTTTCTCCAGTTACAATACCTAAATATTCTTTTACTGGTTTTGTTTCAATAGTTGTAGTAGTAGTTAAAATCATTTTATTTTTTGTCTAGTTTTTTCTTATCAATATTTGAAGATTCGTTTATTTTGTTAGCTGCAACCAAACTAGTAACCATATCGTTTAACATAGAACTAGCTGCGTTAGGGTTATTTGGTAACAATATTAAGTTAGAGTTGGTGTCTTGTCCAATACTTTGTAATGTATCATAATGTTGTGTAATTACAATTAATGCAGAGGCTTCTTGGCTGTTAATTCCTGCACCATTTAAAACATCTACACTTTCTTCTAAACCACGTGCAATTTCTCTACGTTGGTCTGCAATACCTTTACCTTGTAAGCGTTTACTTTCTGCTTCTGCTTTTGCACGTTCTACAATTAAAATACGTTGAGCATCACCTTCGTGTTGTGCAGCAATTTTTTCTCTATCTGCTGCATTAATTCGGTTCATGGCAATTTTTACTTTTTCATCTGGATCAATATCTGTTACTAAAGCTTTAATAATATCATAACCATATTCAAGCATTGCATGCTTTAAATCACGTTGAATAGCTATGGCTATTTCCTCTTTCTTTTCGAATACGTCATCTAATATCATTTTAGGTACTTCGGCACGTACAACATCAAAAATAAAGGCTGTAATTTGTTCATGCGGATTTTGAAGCTTGTAAAAAGCATCGTAAACGTGATCTGGTCTAATTAAAAACTGTACAGAAATTTTTAAGTGAACAAAAACATCATCTTGTGTTTTTGTTTCAACAATAACATCTAATTGTTGAATACGTAAACTAACACGTCCGGCAACTCTATCAATTAAAGGTATTTTTAGGTTTAAACCTGGTCTTCTAATACTTGTAAATTTACCAAAGCGTTCAATAACTGCATTGGTTTGTTGCTTCACAATAAATAGTCCTGAAGCAATAAGAACTACAATAATAAAAATAATAATGTAAGTTGGTATCATTTGAATTTTTTTAAAGGTTAATTAAGTATTAAATATACAATGTTTTAAGTATTAATTAAAAGCGAATTGTATCTATTTGTATGTAAATTATTCAAAATGTTACAGTTTGTAAAAAATTTGGTTAAAATTATACATGAATATTCGATTGGTTATATTTGCTTTTTAAAATTATATTATGAAAAAAGTTTTAGCAAGTTTTATAACTATTGTATTTTTAGGTTTAGCACTTTATTTTACAGCTATTTATTATTTTACCTATAGTGAAGGTTATAGAGCAGGAGAACTAGTTAAATTTAGTAATAAAGGTATTTTATTTAAAACTTGGGAAGGAGAAATAAGTCAAGGAGTATCTGAAGCTCAAATTTTTACTTTTTCTGTTGAAGATAATGAAAAAGAAGTAATTAAATTATTGCAAGATTTACAAGGTAAAGATGTAAAACTAACTTATAAAGAGCGTTTTTCAACGTTTCCTTGGTTAGGAGATACTAAGTATTTTGTAATTAAAGTGGAAAAAACAGAATAGATTTTATGGAGAACGTATTTAAAAAACCTGAAGATTCAGAAATTATTTTAACAGAGTTAATGTTACCATCGCATTCCAATTTTAGTGGAAAAATACATGGTGGCTATATTTTATCTATTATGGATAAAGCAGCTTTTGCTTCGGCCTCAAAATTTTCGGGTGAGTACTGTGTAACAGCATCTGTAAATAGGGTAGATTTTTTAAATGCAATTGAAGTTGGTGAGTTATTAACATTAAGAGCTCAGGTTAATTATGTGGGTAGATCGTCTATGGTTGTTGGTATTAGAGTAGAATCTCAAAATATTAGAACAGGTGTTGTTAAACACTGTAATTCATCTTATTTCTCTATGGTTGCAAGAGATGAAAACGGAAAAGGTGTGCAAGTTCCTGGTTTAATTATATCTAATGAAACTGATATGCGTAGGTATTTACGATCTATAAAGCATATAAAAATGAGACATGAACGTAAAATAGAATTTAGTGCAGAGAACTTTCAACCAGAAAAGTATAAAGATGCTTTGAAAGACTACAATGTTAAAATAGAGATATAAAAAAAGGAGCTGAAAAGCTCCTTTTTTGTTTTATATAATTGTTATTCTGAACGATAGTGAAGAATCTTTAGGTTGTTAGATAGATTCTTCTTTTCGTTATCACTTCATTCAGAATGACAAATGTTTATTTTTATTAAGTAATACTTTTTTTATTTTTTTTATTGAAAATTGTCTTACCAGAAATTAATATTATCATACCAGCTGCTATAAGTAGCCCAGTAATAAAATCGGTAAAGTCATTTTCTAAAGTAGAATGGATTGTTATTCCAGCTATCATTATTAATAATCCTATAACTCTCGTTTTATTCATAGTTGTATCTTTTTTATTTTGTTATACCTACTGCAGTAATACATACTTTTTTTTTTAATCTAAAAAACATAGCGTTATGCTGAACCTAAAACAAGTTTAGTTTTATAATACTTTTAATTTATACTTGTCATTCTGAACGATAGTGAAGAATCTCACATAGTATCGAATAAGAAATTCTTAATTCCACTTTGTTTCATTTAGAATAACAAATAGTATTTTTTTAAGTTGTTATAACTGCGGAGGCAGGTATCTATTTTTTATATTTAAAACTAAATTATCGAGAACTTGAAACAAGTTCAGCATGACGAGTTTTAGTTCTACAACGTATCAATAGCATTTTTAATTCTATCTATTGTTGCTTGTTTTCCAATCATTTCAGCAATATCAAATAGGTGAGGACCTTTCATAGCACCTACCAAACTTAAACGGAAAGGTTGCATAATTTTTCCAAAACCAATTTCTTTACCAGTAATCCATTCTTTTACAATAGTTTCAATATTTGTTGAATTGAAATTTTCAATACCTTCTAGTACAGCAATTAATTCGTTCATTAAAACTGGCGTATCTTCTTTCCATTGTTTACGTGATGCTTTTGCATCGTATTCAGTTGGAGCTTCAAAAAAGAAGTTACTTAAATCCCAAAAATCATTTACAAAAACGGCTCTTTCTTTTATTAATGAAACTACTTTTTCAATAGTTTTTTCTTCGGAAGAAATCCCTTTTTCTTTTAGAATTTCAGCAAATAAAATAGCTAAATCTGCATTTGATTTTTGCTGCATATATTGTTGATTAAACCACTTTGTTTTGTCTGGATCAAAACGAGCTCCTGATTTATTTACACGCGCTAAATCAAAAGTTTTTACTAATTCTTCTAACTCAAATAATTCTTGCTCAGTACCTGGATTCCAACCTAATAATGCTAAAAAGTTTACAACAGTTTCCGAAAAATATCCATCTTCTTTATAACCTCTAGAAACTTCACCTTCAGCATTTGTATACGCTAATGGAAATACTGGGAAACCTAATTTATCACCATCACGTTTGCTTAACTTTCCTTTACCAACTGGTTTTAAAATAAGTGGTAAATGTGCAAATTGTGGTGCTTGCCAATCAAAAGCTTCATACAAAGCAATATGAAGTGGAAGTGAAGGCAACCATTCTTCACCACGAATAACGTGCGAGATTTCCATTAAATGATCATCTACAATATTTGCTAAATGGTAGGTTGGCATTCCATCACTTTTAAACAAAATTTTATCGTCTAAAATTTCTTTTTTAAATGAAACATGACCTCGTACAATATCATCAGCTTCAATAGTTTCAGCAGTATTATTTTCTGGTTCGTACATTTTAAAACGTACCACATATTTATCGCCGTTAGCAATGCGTTGCTCTACTTCTTCTTTAGAAAGCGAAACCGAATTGGTTAGTTTAGCACGGTTATGCCAGTTATAAATAAAGGTTTTACCTTTAGTTTCGTGGTTTTTTCTATGCGCATCTAATTCTTCAGCAGTATCAAAACAATAATATGCGTTTCCGTTTGCTATAAGCTCTTCAGCATATTTTTTATAAATATCTTTACGTTCAGATTGACGGTAAGGTCCAAATTTTTCATTTTTTCCTGGTCCTTCATCATAAGGAATATTTAACCAATTAAGCGAATCTATAATATATTGTTCGGCATTTGCTACGTACCTAGTTTGGTCGGTATCTTCAATACGTAACACAAAAGTTCCGTTATTTTTTTTAGCAAATAAGTAATTAAAAAGCGCTGTTCTAACACCTCCAATATGTAAAGGTCCTGTTGGACTAGGAGCAAATCGTACTCTAACGTTGTTCATTTCTTGAGTTTTAAAGTGCAAAGATAATTTATAAGAATAAATATTAGAATTTAAAAAGAAAAAAAGGTTACTTGAAAACAAGTAACCTTCTAAAATCAGCCCAATAAATGATTTTAAACCCTTTGATTAGCATCAAAGAAAAAGTTTCGTGGGGAGAGTGTGGATTAATTCTTACTATTAATTCTTAACTATTTAATGATAGAATGTTCAACATTAGTATTTTGAACGTGTTTTGAAATTACTTTATTTAACATAAAAAAGTTAAGAATAACTACAATAACAACAAATAATGTTATCATACTCACTTTACCTATTTTATACATTAAAAATTTTTCTAATTTCATTTTATTTCCCTTTTTCTTTAATGCTATTACAAAAGTATAATAAGTAATTGTTTAAAAATTGGGGTATTTTACTGTTTTATTTAGGGTAAAAACACCTTTTTATTTTATTTAATTATAAATACTATCTTTAACTAATCTTTAATTTTTATTTACAATGACACGAATTACAAAAGATGAAGCAATTGCTTTAAACCAAAATTTTGTTACCACACGAGGTAATATTATAAACAAAACCTTAAAAAAGAAAGATGCTATTTCTAGCTGGTTTTCTGTTGAAGAATTAGAAAAATTTATAACCGATGCTAAGCTAGAAGCTAAGCAGCAAAAGAAAGAAGTTTCTGGCTTTAGAGTTTATTTTGGAGCTTATGGAGTGCAAGAAAAGGACAAAGAAAAAGATAATATGTCTACAATTTTTATTGTGCCAACACAAGAAGTTATTAAAAATAGCGAAACAGAAAATGAACCTGTTGATGCTGTAGTACATAATGCAGATATTACAGATATTGATGGGTTAAATGACGGTGGATTAGGTGATCCTCCATATGGCATATTCCCTCAATAATTAATAACATTACATTAATAAACTATAATGTCGGATAAATATGCTTATATTATAATTTATGCAATAATACTTATTACAGGTATTGTAAGTTATAAAAAATACAACCATAGTTTATTATTAAAATTTTGGTTGTATTTTTTGGTTTATTCGTTTTTAACGGAGTTAGTAGCTAGTTATTTTATCCATATACTAAAAGTAAGAGCATATTTATTGTATAATTTATGGGGTATAATAAGTACGTTGTTTTATCTTATTTTCTATAGTTATATTTTAAAGAAAAAAATAAGAAAAAGATTTGCTTTCTTATTAATTATGGTATTTGTTGTATATACTATTATTGAATTATTATTTTATAAAAAAATACAATCAGATATATTGGTTTTTAATTCCATTATAGGGATGCTGTTAACTGTGCTTATTATATTGATTTATTATATAGAGTTATTAAACAGCGATTCAATTTTAACACTTCAAAAATCCTTATTTTTTTGGATTAGCTTGGGTGTTTTAATTTTTAATATAGGTTTAATACCTGTTTATGTAATAGGTGAATTAATAGATTGGCAAGGTATTTTTAATTATATAATTTTAATTTTAAATATTGTAATGGCTGGTTGTTTTATAACTGGCTTTACTGCTAGTAAAAAGGAGTTTAATAATTAATATAGTTAACAATGCCTTATTATACATATCCGTTACTTTATTTACTAACTATTTTAGTTGGTATTTACAATTATAAAAAGTATTCTCAAAATAAATATCTAAAACTGTTTTTATTTTTTTTGATTTACACCTGTATATCAGAATCTTTTGGAGTTTATTTATATTTAGTTTTAAAAATTAAAACAAATTTTATTTATAGTATATGGAACATTGTTAGTTTTATTTTTTATGCTATTTTCTTTTTAAGTATTATAAAAAATGTAAATAGAAAAAATAGTATTAAAGCATTAATTTTACTTTTTTCTGTAATTACTATAATTAATATTTTTTTAAATGGAATTATTGAAATTCCGTTGATTAATAATATGATTTTAGCTAAATTTTTAATTGCAATATCAGTAATTATTTATTTTATTGAAATAATTAAAAGTGATGAAATTTTAACCATTCAAAAATCATTATTTTTTTGGGTTAGTTTAGGAATCTTTATATACAATATTGGTTTTTTACCGGGTTTTGCTTTGGTAAAATACACGTCATTTGTTGGTATGTTTAAATACATAACTTTTGGTTTAAATATTTTAATGCATTTAAGTTTTATTGCTGGTTTTATAGTTAGTAAAAAGGAGTTTAATAAATAGTTTATGGAGCAAAAAGAATTACAAATATTAGTTTTAATTGTTACTATTGTAATTGTAGTACTAGCAGCTACTTTAGTAGTTTTCTTGTTGTATTTTCAGAAGAAAAAAACAGCATTTATATTAAAACAACGTGAAACGCAATTACGTTTTGAAACAGAAATAAATCAATCTAAATTAGAAATTCAAGAACAAGCCTTGCAAAACATTAGTTGGGAAATACATGACAATATAGGTCAGTTATTATCTGTAGCAAAAATGCAATTAAATATGGTACAATATACCTTACCAGAAACTGAAAAAAGCAAAATTAGTGAGGTTGGTGATATAGTTGGTAAAAGTTTAGAAGAATTGAGAGGTTTATCTAAATCATTAAATCCAGAAACTATTAAAAATAAAGGACTTGTAGATTCGTTAAAGTTTGAAGTTGAACGATTTAACCGTTTAAATATTATTGATGCTAGCTTAAAAATTACTGGTGAAGTATTTGATTTATCTAATGAAAAAGAGATAATTTTATTTAGAATTCTTCAAGAATTTTGTAACAACACATTGAAATATGCCAATGCTAATAACCTAATGCTAAATCTTACTTTTTTAGAAAATAAATTAGAAATTTTAGCCGAAGATAATGGTGTAGGTTTTAATATGTATGATACTTCAAAAGAAAAGGGTATAGGTTTAATTAATATAAAAAGTAGAGCCGAATTAATAAATGCAAAATTAGAATTAAAATCTGCTGTTGAAAAAGGAACTAAGTTGTATATTAGTTGCCTGAAATAAAATGTGTTAAGATGGAGAAGAATAGCCCAATTAAAATTTGCATTGTTGACGATCATCGTTTGTTTTTAGACTCTTTAAAAGGTTTAGTATCAAGCATTAGTAATTTTAATGTAATTGAAGTTTTTAATGATGGTGATGAACTTGTTACTTATTTAAAAGAAGGAAATGAAGCGCCAGATATTGTACTTTTAGACGTAAAAATGAAACGTATGGATGGTATTGCAACCTGTGCTTGGGTTAAAGAAAATTATCCAGAAATTAAAGCGCTTGCTTTATCTATGGAAGTAGATGAAGATACTGTTTTAAAAATGCTAAGAGCAGGAGCAAAGGGGTATTTATTAAAAGATATTCATCCAAATATTTTAGAGCACTCAATAAACGAAGTGCATACAAAAGGTTTTTATTATACAGAGAATATTACTAGTACACTTTTAAATTCTATAGATGGTAAAAAAAGCCACGATGGAGTTGAATTAAAAGAGCGCGAAATAGAATTTTTAAAACTAGCTTGTTCAGAAAGAACATATAAAGAAATTGCTTCTGAAATGTGCTTAAGTCCTAGAACTATAGATAATTACAGGGAAATACTTTTTCAAAAAATAAACTGTAAAACCCGTATTGGTTTGGTTTTATACGCTATAAAAGAAAAAATTGTTATTCTTTAAAAAATAGATAATTCTGTTTTTGTAGTAAATAATTCTAAAGCTTTAAAGCCTTTATTAGAGTTTCCTTTTTTGTTTAATTTTGGGCTCCAAACTGCAATAGCATATTTATTTGGGTGTATGGCAACTAAACCGCCACCAACGCCACTTTTACCAGGTAAACCTACTTTAAACGCAAAATTACCAGCCTCGTCGTAAAGTCCACAAAGTAAGGTAGTTGCATTAATTCGCTTTGCAATGCTTTTAGATATAATTTCTTCGTTGTTATAAGGTAATTTACCCTCATTTGCGTATACTAAAAATGAGGAAGAAAGTTCGTTACAAGTCATTTCTATAGAACACATATGGTAATAAAAATCTAAAACAGTTTCTACGCTGTTTTTTATATTTCCAAATGATTTCATTAGGTTAATATGCGCGGCATTTTTAAAACCACATTTTTTTTCTGAAGCAGCAACAGTTTTGTTAAAATTAATAGCGTTGTTGTTACTTAATTTTTGAACAAAACCTAAAAATTCTTCTTTCGGATTTTTTAAATTACTTACCAAAATATCGCAAATAACTAAAGCGCCAGAGTTTATTAACGGATTTCTAGGTATTCCTTTTTCAAATTCTAATTGCACCAACGAGTTAAAAGGATCTCCAGAAGGTTCTACACCAACACGTTTCCAAACTTTTTCGCCAATTAGTTTTAAAGCTAAGGTTAATGCGAAGACTTTTGTAATACTTTGTATCGAAAATTTTTCATTAAAATTACCAACTCCATAGGTATTATTATTCAGTGTATTTAAGCAAATACCAAATTTAGTTGGATCAATTTTTTTAAGTTCAGGAATGTAATTGGCTACTTTACCTTTATCAGTTTCACTGTTGCAAGTAGTATATATTTCGTTTATTATTTTTTGAAAATCCATAGGTGTAAAATTTCGTAACTAATGTAAAAATTACTCGTAATCTGGCAGCATTTTTATGTAATTATTTTACATAGTTTATGTTAAAATAATGGCAAATAAAAAATTAAAACTTAAAGTACTATAATTTTAGTTATTTTTATAAGTTAAAAACGTTATTACAAAGGTGAGTTATATAAATAACATAGAGCATAAACTTCAAAAGTTTATAAAAAAATATTACGTAAATGAACTTATAAAAGGAGTTATTTTATTTGTTTCAATTGGGTTGTTATATTTTATTTTAACCTTGTTAATAGAATACTTTTTATGGCTTAAACCAATGGCAAGAACCGTTTTATTTTGGTTTTTTATTTTGGTTGAAATTGCGCTGCTAGTATTTTATATTGTAATTCCTTTGTTTAAAATTTTTGGCTTAAAAAGTGGAATATCTAGTATTGAAGCTTCTAAAATAATTGGTAATCATTTTCCTGAAGTTAATGATAAATTGTTGAATATGTTACAATTACATACTTCAAGTCAAAATTCGGAGTTGTTAGAAGCTAGTATTGAACAAAAATCAAAACAACTGCAACCAATACCGTTTATAAAGGCCGTAGATTTTTCAAAAAATAAAAAATATTTAAAATACGCAGTATTACCGTTTATAATTTGGATGTTGGTTTATGTTACAGGTAACATAAATATTTTTAACGATAGTTTTTCTCGTGTTGTAAATCATACGCAAGTGTATGAACCACCTGCTCCTTTTTCTTTTGTGGTTTTAAACCCATCTTTAAAATTTGTTGAAGGCGAAGCGTTTACCATTCAAGTTAAAACTGAAGGAAGTATTGTTCCTGAAAATGCAAAAATTAAATTTTTGAATGAAAATTATTTTTTAGAGAATAATGGCTTAGGAAATTTTAAATACACATTTCCAGGATTAAATGAGTCTGTTTTTATTCAATTTGAAGCTAACAATGTTGTTTCTAAAGAATATAAAGTTGAAGTAATACCAACACCAATAATTACAAATATAAAAATGGTTTTGAACTACCCAAGTTATACAGGTAAGCGTTCAGAAATTATTCAAAATACAGGTAATGCAGTTGTTCCTTTAGGAACTTTTGTTAGTTGGCAAATTGAAACCGATAAAACTGAAAAAGTAGACTTAAATACTGATAATGAAGTGTATACATTTAATAAAACTTCAATAAATCATTTTAATTATAAAAAGCAAGTTCATAAAAACTTAAATTACACCATAAGTTCATCTAATAAAGAATTAAGTAATCACGAGCAATTAAATTTTAATATTGATGTAATTTCTGACGAATTTCCAAAAATTACGGTGCATTCTAATATCGATTCTATTTCTCGAGGACCTGTTCAATTTGTTGGTCAGTTAAGCGATGATTATAAAGTAAGAAAATTACAGTTGGTATATTACAATAAAAATACGCCATCTATTAAAAAGAATTTAAATTTAAAAATTGAAGGAAGCTCCTTTACTAATTTCGATTATACATTTCCAGATCAAATTGAAATTGTAGATGGTATAGATTATGAAATGTATTTTGAAGTTTTTGATAACGATTTTGTAAATGGAAGCAAAAGCACAAAAAGTAAAGTGTTTAGTTATTACAAAAAAACCGAAGAAGAAGTTAAAGAAGAATTGTTGAAGGAGCAGAGTGAATCTATTTCTAATATTTCTAAAGCCCTGGAAAAATCTAAAAAGGATAATTCTAACCTAGAAAAGTTTAAAAATCAATTGCAAAAAAAGGCAGAGTTTAATTGGAACGATACTCAAAAGTTAGAGCAATTTATGAAGCGTCAAACGCAGTATAAAAACATGCTTCAAAAGCAAACAGAAAAATTAGAGAATAATTTAAACGAACAACCAGATATTGAAAAGTTAGCTGAGAAAAAAGAAGATTTAAAAAAACGAATCGAAGAGACTAAAAAGTTAGCAGATCAAGATAAGTTGTTAAAAGAATTACAAAAACTTTCAGAAAAATTAAATAAAGAAGACTTGGTAGAGAAGTTAAAAGAAATGACCAAGAAGAATAAACGAAACGAACAAAGTTTAGAACGTATTTTAGAGTTAACCAAACGTTTTTATGTTGAACAAAAAGCAACTCAAATTCAAGAAAAATTAACCGAGTTAAGCGAAAAACAAAATGAATTGGCTAAAAGCAAAGACGAGGAAAATACTTCAAAAAAACAAGAAGAAATTAATAATGAGTTCGAAAAAATAAAAGAAGATTTTAAAGAGTTAGATAAAAATAATAAAGATTTAATTCGTCCTATGAAATTGCCTAAACCAGATGATGATTTAAAATCTATTGACAAGGATTTAGAAAATGCAATGAACGAATTGAATAAAGAAGAAAATTCAAATTCTAGTGATGGTGGAGATGATAAGAAATCTGACGCAAAAAAGAGTCAAAAATCTGCTGCAAAAAAAATGAAAGAAATGGGGTCTCAAATGGGAGAATCTATGGAAGGGATGGAAGGTGAAGAAATTGATGAAAACATTGAAGATTTACGTAAAATTGTTGAAAACTTAATTGAGTTTTCTTTTCAGCAAGAAGATTTATTAGAAAAATTTTTAAGAGGAAATAATCAACATCCAGAGTTTGCGAAAAATTTAAAAAATCAACATGTTTTAAAAGAATATTTTGAACATATAGATGATAGTTTGTATGCTTTGTCTTTGCGTTTAGTAAAAATGGGTGATAAAATTCAAAAAGAAGTAAGTGATGTACATTACAATATGGATGGAGCTATTTCTAGTTTTACCGAAAACAGATTCGATCAAGGAAGTTCTAAACAACAATTTGTAATAACTAGTGCTAATAATTTGGCTAATAATTTAAGTGTTTTATTGCAAAGTTTAATGAATGCTTCACCAAGTTTTGGTAAAGGAAAAAGTGGTAAAGGACAAGGTTTTAGTTTGCCAGACATTATAAAAAAACAAGGTGAATTAAGCGAGAAAATGAAAGAAGGAATGAAGAGTGGCGAAAAGGGGAAGAAAGGAGAAAAAGGAAAACCGAAAAATGGTAAAGGATCTGAAAAAGGTGAAGGAGATATTAATGGTGAAGATGGTGAGATGAAAAGTGCCGAGTTGTTTGAAATATACAAACAACAAGCTCAATTGAAAGAAATGCTAAAAGAATTATTAGGTGAGCAGGATGGTAAAAATGCAAAAGCTGGTAGTGGTAAAGCTGTTAAGCAAATGGAAGAGTTAGAAAAGGAAATGCTAGAAAAAGGTTTTTCTAAAGAGGTAATTGAGAAAATGCAAAACATAAGTTATGAGTTGCTTAAATTGGAAGAAGCAGAATTAAAACAAGGTAAGGATAGTAAGCGAAAAGCAAATCAAAATAATAGCGATTTTGAAAAAAGAAACATTGAAAAATTGAAGTTACAAAAGCAGTATTTTAATTCAACGGAGATATTAAATAGACAATCATTACCTTTGCGCTCGATTTATAAAAAAAAGGTTCAAGAATATTTCAAAGCAAAACAATAAAATGATAACGTTTAATTACGAAACAGAATTTAAATTAGAAAAGGAAAAACAGTTAAAAAACTGGATTTCTTGTTGTATTGAAAAACAAAATTTTGAAGAGGGTGAGTTGAATTATATTTTTTGTGACGATGAATATTTATTAAAATTGAATGTAGAATTTTTAAATCACGACACTTTAACCGATATAATTAGCTTCGATTATACAATAGGAAAACTAATTTCTGGAGATATTTACATTTCTGTGGAAAGAGTTGCTGAAAATGCAAAAAAATTTAGTCAATCATTTGATAATGAATTAAATAGGGTCTTGATTCATGGTGTTTTACACTATTGTGGGTTAAAAGATAAAAATGAAGAAGAAAAAGCTGCTATGAGAATGGCGGAAGATGAATGTTTAGAATTATATACTAATTAAAAAAAAGTGTTCCACGTGGAACAAATGAAAAATATGTTTAATACTGTTTATGATGTTATAGTAGTTGGTGGTGGTCACGCTGGAGGTGAGGCTGCAGCTGCAGCTGCAAATATGGGAGCGCACACTTTGTTGGTAACAATGAATTTACAAAACATAGCGCAAATGAGTTGTAATCCTGCTATGGGTGGAATTGCAAAAGGACAAATAGTAAGAGAAATTGATGCGCTTGGTGGTTATAGTGCAATAGTTACCGATAAAACTGCTATTCAATTTAAAATGTTGAATAAGTCTAAAGGTCCTGCAATGTGGAGTCCAAGAGCTCAAAGTGATAGAATGCGTTTTGCAGAATGTTGGAGAACTATGTTAGAACAAACTGATAATTTAGATTTTTACCAGGATATGGTTAATGGTCTTTTAATTGAAGACGGAAAAATTATTGGGGTAAAAACAGCATTGGGAATTGAGTTAAAAGCAAAGGCTGTAATTATAACTGCAGGTACTTTTTTAAATGGTTTAATTCATATAGGTGATAAAACTTTTGGTGGAGGTAGAGCAGGAGAAAGTGCATCGGTTGGGATAACTGAAGATTTAGTTAAAGTTGGTTTTGAATCGGGAAGAATGAAAACGGGTACGCCTCCAAGAGTTGATGCTCGTTCTTTAGATTTTTCAAAAATGATTGAACAACCTGGAGATGATAATCCTGAGAAATTCTCATATTCTCCAGATACAAAATCGTTAGTAAAACAACGTTCTTGTTATATGAGTTATACTTCAAAAGAAGTACACGATTTGTTGAGAACTGGGTTTGATCGTTCGCCAATGTTTAATGGTAGAATACAAAGTATTGGTCCAAGATATTGTCCTTCTATTGAAGATAAAATTGATCGTTTTGCTACAAAAGAAAGACATCAAATTTTTGTTGAGCCCGAAGGATGGGAAACAGTAGAGATTTATGTAAATGGTTTTTCAACATCATTACCAGAAGATGTGCAAGATAAAGCACTGCGTAAAGTTGCTGGTTTTGAAAATGTAAAATTCTTAAGATATGGTTATGCTATAGAGTATGATTATTTTCCACCTACACAATTAACACATACTTTAGAAACTAAGTTGGTAGATAATTTATACTTTGCTGGTCAAATAAATGGAACTACTGGATATGAAGAAGCGGCTGCTCAAGGATTAATGGCAGGTGTAAATGCTGCATTAAAAATTCAAGAAAAAGAACCTTTTATATTAAAAAGGAATGAAGCTTACATAGGTGTTTTAATTGATGATTTAATTACAAAGGGAACAGAAGAACCTTATAGAATGTTTACATCAAGAGCTGAATATAGAACATTGTTAAGACAAGATAATGCTGATTTACGTTTAACTCCTTTGTCTTATGAAATAGGTTTTGCTTCAAAAAATAGGATGGATAGGGTAATAGAAAAACAATTAAAAACTGATCTTTTTGTAAAATTTTTAATTGAAACAAGTGTTAAGCCAGAGGTTATAAATCCAATATTAGAAGAGAATAAAACAGCTCCAATTTCGCAATCAATGAAAATGTTTAAGATAGCTGCTAGACCTCAGTTAGATTTTACGGATATCCAAAAAATACCTTCTGTTGCAAGATTTATAGAAGAGAATAATATTGATTTTGAAATAATAGAACAGACCGAAGTGCATGTTAAATATGCGGGTTATATAGAAAAGGAAAAGAATCAAGCAGATAAATTAAATAGGTTAGAGAATGTTGCTATTCCATCTACTTTCGATTATTCTAAAGTAAAATCTTTATCTATAGAAGCTCGTCAAAAATTAGCTAAAATTCAGCCTACATCAATTTCACAAGCAAGTAGAATTAGTGGAGTTTCACCTAGTGATGTTTCTGTACTTTTAGTTTATATGGGAAGATAAATTTAAATGTTCCACGTGGAACGCTATCGATAAATATTGAAGGTTTAAGAAATATAATAGTGTTTTTTGTTTTTATTGTAAGCTTATAGTTTGGTTAAAATAAGAGTTTGTGAGTTGAAAAATTTATAGGTAATCTTAAAAATATATCTTCTAAATTCAATAGATTTTTATTAAAAAGTATACAGCATTTGAATTCGATAAAGTTTACAAGTTTGAAAATAGGAGGTTTGTTTAAAATTAATTTATAAGAATGAATTCAAAAAAATGAGTTAAACAGATTAATTCAATTAGTAGAAGAAAAATTAATATAGCATAAAATTGCTTATTTTTTTCTGAATATAAATTTTAATAATACAGTTTTAGATATAAATGAAATACCAAAATTCAGTTTACTTAAAGTTAAAAGATTACTCAGTTTCGAAAGAAAATTTTGAATTGATTTATAATTCAGAATTAGAATTACTTGAAACTTCACCAAAACCTACGTTACAGAAATTACCGTCATATTACGAAAGTGAAGATTATATTTCGCATACCGATGCTAAAGAATCTTTGGTTGATAAAGTGTATCAATTTGTAAAAGGAATTGCTTTAAAGAATAAATTAAAATTGATTAACTCTTTTAATTTAGAAGAAAAAAATATGTTAGATGTTGGTTGTGGTACAGGTGAGTTTTTATTGACTTGTAAAAATAATCAATGGAATGTAGTAGGAGTAGAGCCAAATAAAAATGCTCGAGATTTAGCAATTGGTAAATTAGATAAAAATACTTCGGTAAATATTTTTGCTGATATTGATGAGTTAATTTCTCAAAAGTTTGATGTTATTACAATGTGGCATGTGTTAGAACATGTTCCAAATTTAGATGAATACATTTTAAAACTGAAACAATTATTAAAACCTAATGGAGTTTTGATTGTAGCAGTACCTAATTATAAAAGTTTTGATGCTTTGCATTATAAACAATATTGGGCGGCTTTTGATGTGCCAAGGCATCTTTGGCATTTTTCACAAAATTCTATTTCTATACTTTTTTCTAAAGTAAATTTAAAAGTTGTAAAAACATTACCAATGTATTTCGATTCATTTTATGTTTCGCTTTTAAGTGAAAAATATAAATCTGGTTCTGGAAATATTGTAAAAGCTTTTTTTACAGGTTTACGCTCAAATTTAAAAGCAGCAAGCACAAAAGAGTATTCTTCTCTTATTTATGTGTTAAAATCGAGTGAAAACTAATTTTAAAAAGACGTATTCTTTTGTTTTTAGTTATAACGCTAGATAACCTTAGTAATTTCTAAAAGTGGCTTAAAACGCTTTATTTAAGGTTGATTTCAATAAAAATATCTTATAAAATAATAGTTAACTATAAATATTTTTAATACTGAGTTTTTAGGTTAATAAATAGGCTTTATTGTTTTATATTCGCAGCTATTTTAATTAGCAAATCAAAAAAGGTAAAAAATGAAAAAATTAGTAGTATTAGCTTTTGCTTTAGTTTTAGCTTCATGTAATCAAACAAAAATTGCTTATATAGATGTTGAAGATTTAATGAAAGATTATGAAGCAACAAAAGTTTTAGAAGAAACTTTAAAAGCTAAACAAGAAACAATGGCAAAAGAGTTAGATAGTTTAGGAGCTCCTTTTCAGGCTAAAGTTCAAGCTTATTATAAAGAGGCGCAAAGAATGTCTGCTTCTAAAAGAGCACAAGCTGAACAAGCTTTACAACAAGAAAACCAAATGTTACAAGCTAAACAACAAGAAGCTGCTCAAATTCTTCAAAAAGAAAACCAAGAGCGTAGTGAAGAAATTACAAAAAGAGTTGATAGTTTTGTTACTAATTACGCAAAAGAAAAAGGATTACATTTAGTTTTAGGTACATCAGGTCAAGGTACTGTTATGTATGGCGATGATAAACTTAATATTACAGATGAAATATTAAAAGTATTAAACGACGATTTCGCTAAGGAATAGTTGACTATTTATAACACATAAAAAAAGCCTTTAACTTTCGTTAAAGGCTTTTTTATTATTTAAGTTTTTGTCCAGAGAAGTGATGCTCTTTAATTTTAAAAAGAACGTTAAAAGTGGTTAAACTTCCGTAAATTCTAGATATATATTGTTGTAAATCTATCTTTTCTTGATCGTCTAATTGCTTACTAGAGTTTATTTTTTGTTCCATTACTCTAATACGATCACGAACCATTACAATTTTATGAAAAAATGTATCGATAGGAATTTCTTTACTTGCTAAATTGGTGTCTTTAGGTTCTAAAATTAGTTTTCCACCTTTATAGCGGTCTGCAATTGGGATAATTTCAGAAACATCAGACCATTTTTTTAGCATATTTTTTAAAATGGTTTCAACTTCATAAAAACTAACTGAATCTACTTCGTCTTCTACGCCTTCAATTACTTCAAATTCACTGTTAATTTCAATAGTTTCTAATCCGTTTTCAATAAAAGTTACCCAGTAATGTTTTGAGGTTACGTTAGTTACAACTCCTAATCCAAATTTGTTGTGTTTAATTCGTGAACCAATACCTAATAGTTTCATAGTCAAATTGTTAAGTTAATAAATAGATGCCAATTATGTTTAAAATAAAGTAAACAGTTATATTCATTGCGCCAGGATAGTCTTTTGCAATTCGTTGTCCAAGTAAAAAAACAAGTAGTGTAATAGCCGAAAAAATTAATCCGGTTTTAGCTAGTTCAAAATCGCCATTGCTTAGCAAAAAATAAATACCTATAAATAGAAATAACAGTGTAACTATTTCAATAACAACAACTTTAATTAATAATACAGGAATTAATTTTAATAAAAATGTGTTTTTAAAATGATCTTTATAATAAGCAACTGTACCTTTCCAATCTACTAGTTTTTCAACTACAGAAACAAAGTAAGTAATAATAAAAAAAACTGTAAGAAGTATTTGTGCTGAATTTTGATTGAATAAAGACATATTAAGCTTCTTTAGCGTGTAACAACCTTGTTAATTTTATAGATAAATCTAGTAGAATTATTTTAGCGTTACCGTTACGTTCAATATGGTAAATGGCATCGTTTAATTCTTTATTAATGTCTAAAATATTTCCACTATGTATAAAAGGCGCAAATTTTTCTAATTGAAAGTTTGTTTTTGGTTGCAAATAAACTAGTTCTTCTGCATTATAATTTAGAAGCATAGCTTGTCTAAAAAACTGTAAGCAATAGTTTAAAAAACGTTTTTGTGTTTCTCTACCGCTTTTAGCAATGGTTTCGCTCCAACCAATTAATTGTTGAATTACTGCTGCGTTTCCTTTTGCTTTAAAGGCTGCTCTAACCCAAGTTGTAAACCATTCTTCAAACTGTTCATCAGCATTGTCGTTATGTAATAAATGTAATGCTTTATTAAAGCTACCATTTGCTTGGCTGGCAATTTGCTCAGCAATAGGAGTGTCAGTTCCTTCACGTTCAATTAAACCTTTTGTAATATCTGCTTCAGAAAGTAAAGAAAAATTTAATATTTGACAACGTGATTTTATGGTAGAAATTATTTGTTCTTCACTCTCGGCAATTAATATAAAAACCGTTTTTTCTGGTGGTTCTTCAATAAGTTTAAGTAATTTGTTTGAAGCAGAAGTGTTTAGTTTTTCAGCCATCCAAATAATCATTACTTTGTAACCACCTTCATAGCTTTTTAAGCGTAACGATTTCACAATTTCTTCTGCTTCATCTACACCCATTTGACCTTGCTTGTTTTCTATACCAAGAAATTGCAACCATTCAAATAAATTACGGTATGGGTTTTCAGTTATAAATGTTCTCCAGTCTTCTAAAAATAAATTACTAACTGGGTGTTTTTTTACAGTGTCATTTATAGCTGTTGGAAATGCAAAATGTAAATCAGGATGCATTAATTTTTCGCATTTAATTTCACAATTTTCTTTATTATCGCTACTGCTGCATAAAATATATTGTGCGTAAGCAATTGCCATTGGTAAAGTACCTGAACCCTCTTTTCCAACAAATAATTGTGCGTGAGAAATTCTACCATTATCGGTACTTTTAATTAAGTGGTTTTTTAAATGTTCGTGTCCTAAAACGTCTTTAAATTTCACGTGAAACTATTTTCTGGTTACTACAACGAAAGTAAGGTATTTTTGTTAAGTCTGAAACTTTTAAACAGGTAGCGTTAATTTGATAGACTTATTTGTATTTTTATTCTATGAATGTTTATAAAGATTATTTAATTTCTAAATTAGGAATGAACAATGATGATGCAGATTTGTTTCTTTCCGGTTTTGAAGAAGTTATTTATAAAAAGGGAAGTTTTCTTCAGAAGGAAGGCGATAAATGTAATGTAATTAGGATTATTTTAGAAGGCTGTGCAAGAGGTTTTGTGGTGGTTAATGGAAAGGAAATTTCTACTAATTTTTATTTTGAAAACGATCATACTTACGATTATGTGAATTTTTTATTGAACAAAAAAGGAACGTTAAATATTAAAGCATTAGATACTATTCGAGCAATTGAAATGACTATAGAAGCTTTAGAATTTTTACAATCTGAAGTTATTGGTTTTCACAGAATGAGTTTTCATATGTTTAAAATGAATTATATTAAAACCGAAAATGAACGGATGAATTTCATTATAAAATCGCCAAAAGAACGTTATTTAAATCTTGTGAAGAATAACAAGCATATAATTTCCCGAATTCCACAACATCAAATAGCGTCATATATTGGAATTTCTCCTGAACATTTAAGCCGAATTCGAAAAGAAATTTCAACTTCTTAATTTTCTTGATAAATATCAACGAGTTAAAACCTGAGTAAGATTTAATTTTGTTTCATACAATAAAAATAATAGTATGGAAGTACAAAAATTTAATCTTAAACAATTTGTAATTATTACATTAATAACAAGTATTTGGATTCATATTGCAGAAGTAGCAAGAGCGTATTTTGTTGCTTTTCCTAGAATGTCAGCCTTTTTTGAAGGAAAACTACAGATTATTGGTTTAGATCAAGCCGAAATGAGTCACGCTTTAATTTGGGGAGGATGGGATTTCTTGTTAACAGGTGTTTTGGTGTTTATATTTTGGCTGTGTTCGATAGCATTTGGTAACAATTTTAAAGCAGTTTTTATTTCAGGAACCACAACTGCTTTTGCAACCATTGGTATTTTTTGGATAGCAACAGTAAACTCTGGTCTTGGAGAGTGGAGCACTGCATTTATTCTTTTTCCAATTGCTTGGTTAGAATTGGTAATAGGTGCTTGGATTGCTTCAAAATTGTATTCAAAAAATTAATATGGCAGTTTCAAACGATTTTTTACAATTTGTTCTTGATCAATTGTCCGGTTGGGGAACTGTAAACATCAAAAAAATGTTTGGTGGAGTAGCATTGTATCAAGAGGAGTTGGCTTTTGCAATGCTTATGAATGATGAAGTTTATCTAAAAGTTGATGATTTTACTGAAAAGAAGTTTATAAAAGCTGGCTCAGTTCAATTAAAACTATTTAAAAATAATGCAGTGGTAGTATCTTTTTACAGCCTACCTTCTGAAGTTTTAGAAGATGCTGATTTGTTTAAAGATTGGTCAAAAGAAGCTTTTGAAATTCAAAAAAAGAGAAATTTATAATTAAAAATAAAGAAGATGAAAAAACATATGTGTAACGAGTGTAAACTACGAGCAAAGTACGATGAAAAACCAAATTCATTTGTTGGAAAATTTTGGCGATGGCATATTAACTTTTGTCCAGGATGGAAAGCATATTTAAAGTCTTTAGATAATGATGCTAAAAACAAGTTGAAATTAAAATATAATCTTAAAAACAGTTAATAAAAAATGGAACAATTAAACATTCTTTGGACAAGTAACGATAAAGATACTTTTATGAATATGGTAGCAATGTATTCCAAAAATTCTATAAAAAGTGGATGGTGGGATGCTGTTAATATTATTATTTGGGGTGGTTCAACAAGATTATCTGGAGCAGATGAAGAAGTTCAAAAGGAACTTCAAAAATTAATGGAAGTAGGAGTTACCGTTGAAGCTTGTAAAGCCTGTGCAGATAAAATGAAAATTTCATCAACACTAAAAGATTTAGGAATTACAGTAAAATATATGAGTAAATTAACAGGTCTTATTAAAAAAGAAGCTAAACTAATTACTATTTAGTAGCTTTTAATTTTTTTACTGCTTAAAACTAACAACCTGTAACTGAATTGAAATCGCTTTCGTAAAAAACTTAATTACCTAAATTAATTTAATTTATATTTGTAATACAAATTTATAAATAATGAAAACAATACAAGACATTAATTTTGAAGGTAAAAAAGCCTTAATTAGAGTAGATTTTAACGTACCATTAGATGAAAATTTTAATGTAACAGACGCAACTAGAATACAAGCTGCGAAACCTACAATTATTAAAATTTTAGAAGATGGTGGAGCTGCTGTTTTAATGTCACACTTAGGACGTCCAAAGGGAGCTGAAGATAAATTCTCTTTAAAACATATTGCAGAAAAAGTATCAGAAATTATTGGAGTATCAGTAAAGTTTGTTGCTAATTGTGTTGGTGCAGAAGCTGAAGAAGCAGCTGCGAATTTACAAGCTGGTGAAGTTTTATTATTAGAAAATTTACGTTTTCATGGTGAAGAAAAAGCTGGAGATGTAGCTTTTGCTGAACAACTTTCTAAGTTAGGAGATGTTTATGTAAATGATGCATTTGGAACTGCGCACAGAGCACACGCTTCAACAACAATAGTTGCACAATTTTTTCCAGAAAATAAATGTTTTGGAGCTTTATTAGCACAAGAAATTGTAAGCTTAAAAAAGATATTAGAAGAAGGTGAAAAACCTGTATTAGCAATTTTAGGAGGAGCTAAAGTTTCTTCAAAAATTACAGTAATTGAAAATATTTTAGATAAAGTAGACCACTTAATTATTGGTGGTGGAATGAGCTTTACTTTTATTAAAGCACAAGGTGGAAAAATTGGAATGTCTATTTGTGAAGATGACAAGCAAGAGTTAGCCTTAGATATTTTAAAACAAGCAAAAGAAAAAGGAGTTCAGGTTCATATTCCTGTAGATGTTATTGCTGCAGATGATTTTAGTAATGATGCAAATACTCAGGTTTGTGATATTTACGATATTCCTGATGGTTGGGAAGGTGTAGATGCTGGACCAAAAACTAGAGAAATGTTTGACAAAGTTGTAAACGAATCTAAAACTATTCTTTGGAACGGACCATTAGGTGTGTTTGAAATGGAAGCTTTTGCTAACGGTACAATAGCTTTAGGTAATTCAATTGCAAATGCAACTAAAAACGGAACATTCTCACTTGTTGGTGGTGGAGATTCTGTTGCTGCTGTAAAACAATTTGGCTTTGCAGATAAGGTAAGTTATGTTTCTACAGGTGGTGGAGCAATGTTAGAAAGCTTAGAAGGTAAAACATTACCAGGCATCGAAGCTATCTTAAAATAATTAAACGTTATGCTGAACTTGTTTACTCACCCTCTTTCTTATTTCATAATAAGGAATTCGTGAATCTTCGATTTCAGCATCTCATCATATTTAAAAACCATTTTCTATTAAATTTAGAAAATGGTTTTTTTGTCCTAATAAAAAATTGAAACTAAAGAAATCTAATAATGAAATATTCTAACATTCCGAATACCAATATAAAAGTTAGTAAAATATGTTTGGGAACTATGACCTTTGGTCAGCAAAATAGTGAACAAGAAGCTCATGAGCAATTAAATTACGCAGTAGAGCAAGGTGTTAATTTTATAGATACTGCTGAAATGTATTCGGTTCCTGCTAGAAAAGAAACACAAGGAAATTCAGAAAAACTTATTGGTACTTGGTTGAAGGATCAAAAGCGGGAAAATTTAGTGGTAGCAACTAAGGTAGCTGGTCCCAGTCCAAATTTTCATTATTTAAGAGATAATTTAGGGTTTTCAAAAGCAGCAATTTTAGATGCTTTAAATAATAGTTTAAAACGTTTACAAACCGATTATGTTGATGTGTATCAATTGCACTGGCCAGATAGAAATGTACCAATGTTTGGAAATCGTAATTATAAGCATAATCAAAACGAACAATGGGAAGATAATATTAAAGAAGTTATTGAAACGTTAGATGGTTTGGTTAAAGAAGGTAAAATACGCCATTACGGAGTTTCTAACGAGAGTTCTTGGGGTGTTATGAAACATATATCAGAAAGTACACAAAACAGTTTAACACGCTGTAAAACTATTCAAAATCCGTATTCATTATTAAATAGATTGTTTGAAATTAATTTGGCTGAAGTTTCTATGCGAGAAAAAGTAGGTTTAATGGCTTATTCTCCTTTGGCTTTTGGTGTGTTATCAGGTAAGTATTTAAACGGAAGATTACCAGAAAATTCGCGAATTAAGTTATTTCCACAATATAGTAGGTATAGTAGTAAACAAAGTACTTTTTTAGTTCAAAAATATGCTGCGCTTGCACAAGAATTAAATCTATCGTTAACTCAACTTTCGTTAGCTTTTGTTAATCAACAGCCATTTTTAACTGGTAATATAATAGGAGCCACTACTATAGAGCAGTTAAAAGAGAATATTTCAAGTATCCACGTGGAACTTTCGGAAGATACCCTTATAGAAATAGATAATATTCAAGAATTACAGCCTAATCCGGCTCCGTAGGTTTAAATTATTTTAAATAAAAAGGTTAATTTATTGAAATTTAACGAGTTGATTGCTTAAATTTAATACGATATTAACAATTGTTAATAAATGTAACATTTATGACAATTGTCATAGGTAGAGTTTAAAAAAAGCTTCAATTTTGTATTTGTAAAATAAAAGATAAAGAAATCTTAATATCTTTTCTTAAAACTAAGAGTCTAACAATGAAAAGACTATTTAAAATATTAATTCCACCCAAAGAATGGAGACTTCCAGTAATTATATTATTGGGAGCCATAACAGGTCTTACTATGTATGCACTTGTTGAGTCAAAAGCGATATCTTATTTATCGGACGATCCTAAAACGTGCGCAAACTGCCACGTAATGACACCACAGTACACAACATGGCAAAATAGTTCTCACCGAGAGTGGGCTACTTGTAATGATTGTCACGTACCACATGATAATGTATTTAAAAAGTACGCATTTAAAGCAAAAGATGGTATGTACCATGCATCTGTGTTTTTAACTCGTGGAGAACCTGAGGTAATTAGAATGAAAGAAGCTGGTAACGAAGTTGTTCAAAGCAACTGTATTCGTTGTCACGGAGATCAAGTTACTGATGCTAAATTGGCTTCTCAAGTAGAAGATCATATATCTAGCAGAACAGAAAAAAAATGCTGGACTTGTCATCAAGAAGTTCCTCACGGAAGCATACACAGTTTATCTTCAGTAAAATATTACGGTAAAATAGACAAAGAACATCAAGAAACTGTACCAAGTTGGTTAAGTAAATATTTAAAAGAATCAGATAATAAAAAAGATAAAAAAGATGAGTAATACAAGAAAACCTTGGAAAAACTGGGTGTTATTTTTAGCATCATTAGTAATTGTGTTTTTGTTAGGACTTTTAGTTTCTTCAATAACAGAACGTAAAATGGAGGCTAAATTTGCATATACTCCAATGACAGAAATTAACAAATTAGAACCTCGTAATGAAGTTTGGGGAGAAAATTTCCCACGTGAGTATCAATCTTACTACAAAACTGCAGATACTACTTTTAGATCTAAGTACAATGGTGGTGCAATGATTGATATGTTAGAAGAAGATCCTCGTTTAGTGGTTCTTTGGGCTGGTTACGGTTTTGCTAAAGATTACAATCAAGGTCGTGGGCACGTTTACGCTATTGACGATTTAAGAAACTCATTAAGATCAGGTGGACCTACTGGGCCAGATGATGGACCAATGCCTGCAACTTGTTGGACTTGTAAATCTCCAGATGTTCCACGTTATATTAACGAAAACGGAATTAACGATTACTATAAAGGTAAATGGGCTGGAAAAGGTGAAGAAATAGTAAACCCAATTGGTTGTGCAAACTGTCACGATGAAAAATCTATGGGTCTTACTATTACACAACCTGCTTTAATTGAAGCATTTGCTCGTCAAGGAAAAGATATTACAAAATCATCTCATAATGAAATGCGTTCTTTAGTATGTGCGCAATGTCACTCTGAGTATTATTTCAACAAAAATTTACCAGATAGTAAAGGAATTCCTTACTTAGTATTCCCTTGGGATGAAGGTCAAACTGTTGAAGATATGGAAGCATACTACGATAAAGTTGGTCACGTAGATTGGACTCACAAAATTAGTAAAGCTCCAATGTTAAAAGCTCAACACCCAGGATACGAAGTATTTAAAATGGGTATTCACGGACAAAGAGGTGTTTCTTGTTCAGACTGTCATATGCCTTATAAAACTGAAGGTGGACAAAAATTTACAGATCACCATATCCAATCTCCTTTAAACAACGTAGCAAATTCTTGCCAAGTTTGTCATAGAGAAGAAAAAGATGAGTTAATTAAAAATGTATTCGATAACCAAGACAGAATTATTGGTAACCGTGATCAATTAGAACGTTTATTAGTTCGTGCTCACGTAGAAGCTGGTAAAGCTTGGGAATTAGGTGCTACTGAAGCTCAAATGAAAGATATTTTACACGGTATTCGTTTAGGACAATGGCGTTGGGATTATGCTGCGGCTTCTCACGGTGGTTCTTTCCATGCACCAGTTGAATTAGGTAGAGTTCTTGGTAGAGGTATTGATATTACTCAAGAAACTAGAATTAAATTGGCAAAATTATTAATGAAATTAGGATTTGATGGTGAAGTACCTTATCCAAACATTGATACTAAAGAAAATGCTCAAAAATTCATTGGTTTACCTATGGAAAAATTAGAAGAAGAAAAAGAACGTTTCTTAAAAGAGTTAGCTCCAAAATGGGACGAAGCTGCTAAAAAACGTGAAGCAACTTACTAAATAAAAATAGTAGTTAGATAGGTATAAAATATTTTTAAATACTTTTGCTAAAACTACTAACTACTAACAATGAGTAATAATACAACACAAATTCGACGTAATCTATGGGATGCTCCCTGGGGTTACGTCGAATCTTTTTTTATAGGCATAGGCTTAATGCTTACAGGTTTCTTTTTAGAAATCTCTTCTAGCGGAAGCCTTGATTTTACAGTTTCATATCCATATAACTTATACTTTTTATTGGGTTATGTAGGCTTTTTATTAATACTGTATTTTGGTTTTAGAAACACACAAGTTGTGCGTTGGCTTACAAAAGTACCAGCGTCAATATCTAGTATAGTTTTAATTACCTTTTTGGTAATGATTATGGGAATTGTACCTCAAATTCCTTCAGAAAATAACATTATTACCAACTTAGGCCTAAATAAAATTACCAGTAATTGGGCATTTTTATTAGTCTTGTTTCAATTTTTAACTTGTTTAGGTTTAATAACTATTAAGCGTATTGTACAATTTAAAACAGAAAATATTGGTTTTATTTTAAATCATTTAGGCTTGTTTTTAGCGTTGGTTGCAGGTATGTTAGGTACTGGAGATTTACAACGTTTATCTTTAAATACTTTCGAAAACAAGCATAGTTGGGTAGCTACAGATATTAATAATAAAGAAGTAGAATTACCTTTTGCTGTTTATTTAAACGAATTTTTAATTGAAGAATACAACCCAAAACTAGCATTAATAGATAACGTAAGTGGAGAAGTTGTAGAAAACGATGGTAAAAACCTATATTTAATAAATAAAGACGAAGATTATATTTACAAAAACTACCAAGTTAATGTAGAAAAATTTCATACATCATCCGGTAGAATAGGAGATAGGTATATGCCAGTGAGCGATATTGGTTCGCCTCCGTCAGCATATCTTTCAGTAAAAAATATAGAAAACGATTCTATTGTAAAAGGTTGGATTTCTTGTGGAAGTTTTGCACATCCATACCAATCTTTAAAATTAGATAGCAAATATTCTTTTGTAATGACAATTCCTGAAGCTAAAAAATTTAGTTCAGATATAGATATTGTTTCAAAAGAAGGTGATAAAACAAAAACGGTTTTAGAAGTAAATAAACCGTATAAATACAACGGTTGGAAACTATATCAATTAAGTTATAACGAAAAAATGGGCAAATGGTCTAAATTAAGTGTAATTGAATTGGTTCGAGATCCGTGGTTACCTGTTATTTATACAGGAATTTTTATGATGATAGCAGGAGCTTTCTATATGTTTTGGGTAGGAAATAAAATAACTAAAAACTAATAATTATGACTTGGATAGATTTTCCTTTATACAGCGGAATTGTATTTGTACTTTGGGTTGTTGGTTTAGTAGTATTGCTAATTTCCTATAAAAAGAAACCATTAATTAAAGTAGCAAACATTTTATTTGCACTAGGTTGGGTAGTATTAATTGTATTTGTTGCAAAACTTTGGAACGAGTTAGACAGGCCACCAATGAGAACCTTAGGCGAAACCCGCTTATGGTATTCCACATTTTTACCCTTAATAGGTTTTGTAACTTATTTTAGATGGAAATATAAGTGGTTTTTAGGCTATAGTTTTATTATGGCAATTGTTTTCCTTGCAATTAACTATTTAAACCCAGAAACATACTCAAAAACGCTTATGCCAGCTTTACAAAGTGTTTGGTTTGTTCCTCATGTATTGGTATACTTATTTTCATATGCAGTTTTAGCAGCATCAAGTATTGTAGCCATAAAAGGTTGGTACGATTCTTATAAAGGTGATTTTAAATTAGAAACCCTAAAATTGGCAGATAACTTGGTTTATATAGGCTTTGCTTTTTTAACTTTAGGTTTACTATTTGGAGCACTTTGGGCAAAAGAAGCTTGGGGGCATTATTGGACTTGGGATCCAAAAGAAGTTTGGGCATTTTTAACCTGGATGGGTTATTTAATATACATTCATTACCGTCATTTCCACCCACAAAAAACAAAACAATCTCTTACCATTTTGGCGTTAGCATTTGTGGTTTTATTGGTGTGTTGGTTTGGAGTAAATTACTTGCCAGTAGCAAATACAAGTGTGCATACCTATACGCAGTATTAATTTTGTAACTGTACTTAACTTGTTCACTGAGCGGGGTCGAAGTGTTTCAGCATATTGGCTTGTATTATAAAGTTTAATTGTACTTCTCAATAATGGTGAAGAACCTCACAATACAATAGATTTTTCATTACGCTGTTTTAAACAAATATTTTTGTGCGTTTCCCTTTGGGTCAGGCTGTCTCTACTCGCTTTTTTTTATTGTGAAAAACATTAAAAAAAGAGCTCAAACAAGCCGTTCCATCCTTAACGCATAATACAATGTAAAAGTGCTATTGTAATTGAAGGTGTACAGAGCAATTCAATAGATTATTAACTAATTTCAGTAATGGTATATGCTCATTTTTCTCAACTAACATTTTCATTTTTAAATTAATAACAAATATTTAGCGTTCTTATTTAAAATAATTCTAAATAAGCTTTGTTGTTTAAGTCATGCTTGTTACATTTGCATCTTATTTATAATTAGTCTAAATAAAAATAAGATGAACAAACAACTATCAATACTACTATTTTTAATGCTTACAACCATTATGTTTTCCCAAAACGGAAGTGTAAAAGGTATAATAACTAACAACAATAATAATCCACTTTATGATGTGAATATTATTTTAAAAACAACAACAAAAGGCACCCTTTCAAACAAAAAAGGGTATTTTCAAATACAAAACCTGCAAGACGGAACTTATGTTTTATCAATTTCTAATCTTGGGTATAAAACAAGAGAAATAAAAGTTTCTATTTCAAATAATAGTGCAATAGATTTAGAAACTATTAAACTTTACGAAGGAAATGAAATTTTAAATGAAATTGTAATTGAAAGTGAAAGAACAAATAAGTTTTCAAGAAAACAAAGTGCTTATGTAGCTAAAATGCCTTTAAAAAATATAGAAAACTCTCAAGTTTATAGTACAATTACAAATCAATTATTAGTATCACAATCAGCTAATAACTTTGAAGATGCTTTAAAAAATGCCGTTGGTGTAGACAAATTATGGTCTTCAACCGGTAGAAGTGGAGATGGAGCTGGTTATTATAGCATTCGTGGGTTTTCTGTGCAACCACAATTAGTAAACGGAGTTTCAGGAATTACAAATGGATTTATAAATCCATCAAATGTAGAGCGTGTTGAGGTTATCAAAGGGCCTTCAGCAACCTTGTTTGGTAGTACACTAACTTCATATGGTGGATTAATTAACATAGTTACTAAAAAACCATACAATAGTTTTGGAGGAAGTGTTACTGTTGCAGGAGGTTCTTTTGGTTTTAGAAAAGTTAACGCAGATATTAATTTAAGTAATAAAGAAAACCTTTCTTTTCGTTTAAATACGGGCTATCAAGAAGAAGATAGCTTTCAAGATAACGGTTACAAAAAATCTGTTTTTATAGCACCATCACTTACGTATAAGGTAAATAACAATTTAACGTTTAACTTATCTTATGAAGCTTCGGAAAACGAGCAAACAAACCAAACCTTTTTGTTTTTAAACAGGTCTGCTCCATTGGTATTTAATACAATTGATGAATTGAATTATGATTCTAATAAATCATTAACAAACGACGGTGTAATTATTGAAAATCCTACACAAAATTTTAGAGGAGAAATAGCATATAAATTATCAGACAATTGGTCTTCCCAAACAATAATTGCAGGTGGTACTGCAAAATCAAACGGTTTTTACACTTACTTATGGAACTCTGCCGATTGGACTGATGTGTCAAACCCTGCAGGAACACCAAACTTTGCTTTATACGCTCAAGAAACTGATGCTAAAACAAAAACATTGAATCTTCAACAAAACTTTATTGGAGAGTTTAAATTAGGAGACCTTCAAAATAAATTATTAGTTGGTTTTGATTATTTAAAAACAACAATTATTGATAAAAGTTCTAATTGGGGTTATTTACATTCGATCAATATTCAAGGAGATCTTATTTATGGAGAACCCGAAATTTCAGCAGCTAATTTAAATACCGTTTTAGATGGAATAGGAAATTCAAACATTGAAACAAAACAAAATGTTTTTGGAGCTTATGCATCTAATGTAATTAAGCTTACTTCTAAATTATCGGCAATGGCGAGTATTCGTTTTGATAGATTTGAATATGAAGGTGATGTAAACGATCCTTCAGACGATTTACAAGTCTACGATGAATCTACTTGGTCTCCAAAATTTGGTGTAGTTTATCAACCAATACTTAATAAATTCGCAATTTTTGGTAACTACCAAAACAGTTTTTCATATGTAAACCCAGAATTAGTTCCTGCTGATTTAAGCAATCCTTCTGCTGGAACTGTATTGCAATCGTATGATTTAGAGCGTGCAAATCAATTAGAATTTGGAGTTAAAACAAACCTTTTTAATAACAAATTAGAAGCTACTTTAAATTATTACAATATAGAAGTTAAGGATAAAATAATGGGTTATGGAGCTTCAAAACAACAAGACGCAACTGTTAATAGTAACGGAATAGAACTTGAATTAAATGCAAGTCCAACTAAAGGACTTAATTTAAGAGGTGGATTTAGTTATAACAACGCTGAAGTTACAAAATCAGCTTCAAGACCCGATTTAGTTGGTTTACGACCTGCAGAGTCTGGTTCGGACGTAATTTATAATTTCTGGGGAGATTATAAAATTACTCAAGGTTTTGCTAAAAACGTTGGTTTTGGAGCTGGATTTAATGGAGCAAGCAGCTATAATACTATGAGTGATTATACAAATTCAGGTGGTTTTGAGTTGCCTGCTTATACTGTATTTAATGCTTCTATTTATTATGAAACTAATAAGTATAGAATTAGTTTAAAGGGTAATAATTTAAGTGACAAAGAGTATTATTCAGGTTGGAGTACAGTAACTCCACAACAAAAAAGAGCATTTATTGCTACATTAAATTATAAGTTTTAGATATATAAATTGATAAAAGGCAACTATTATAGTTGCCTTTTATCTTTATTTTTTTTCAAATGAAATATAGAAAAACAATACTCTCAATTCATAAAATACTTGGTTTAGTTACCGGTGTTGTTGTATTTATAGTGTCAATAACTGGTTGTTGTTGGGCTTTTAGAGACGAAATTGAAAGTACTTACAACGAATATAAAAAAGTTGAGCCACAAAACGTGGTAATTTTAACACCAACAAAAGCTAAATTAATTGCTGAAGAAATTTTTCCAAACAATACAGTTCATGGAACGGTTTTTAAAAAAGCAGACGATGCTATTGAAGTTATTTTTTACGATGCTAAACCAGAATTTTATCAAAGTATATTTTTAAACCCATATTCTGGTGAAGTAATTCAAATAGACAATCATTTAAGCGGATTTTTCGCCTTTATTTTAAAAGGTCATATACGTTTATGGTTACCAAAAGGAATTGGAGAGCAAGTAGTTGGAGCATCTATTTTAATCTTTATTCTAATAATTATTTCAGGCTTTGTTTTATGGATTCCTAAAAAAAGAAAAAACTTAAAACAACGATTAAAATTTGATTGGAAATCTACAACAAAATGGAAGCGTAAGAATTTTGATTTACATACAGTAATTGGGTTTTATGCTTGTACTTTTGCTTTGGTTGCGGCTTTCACAGGAGCAATGATATCGTACAATTGGTTAAAATACGTTGTATATGTCTCAACTGGAGGTGAAAAAATACCAGCTTTTATTATTCCAGATAATATTAGTGAAAATCCTGAAATAGACAGTAAAACATTGCCATTAGATAATTTAATTGTAACGCTTCAGAAAGAATCACCAAACGCAAAAAGTTTTGAATTACATTACCCTGAAACAGAAAATTCAAGTATTTATGTTGAAGTTTCAAATAGTGAAGGATTATATTACGATTCTGATTATAGGTTTTTTGATCAAAAAACCTTAAAAGAAATTGAAACAGAAACCATTTTTGGAAAATATAAAAATGCCAAGTTTGCAGATAAAATAGTACGTATGCACTACGATATTCATGTTGGTGCTATTGGAGGTTTAGTTGGTAAAATTATTGCTTTTTTAATAAGTTTAATAACAGCAAGTTTACCAGTAACAGGTGTTTTACTTTGGTATGGACGTAAGTATAAAAAGAAATACAAATAGCTGTTAAATTAGCTATTTTGAATTCAACCAAGTTAAATTATGCCAAATTTGTTCTAGAGGTCCACGTTTATGGTTTTTCATCCACCATTTACTAAACAATATCAATGCAATAGAACTAACAATACCTATTAGTAAACTGTAGGTTGCACCTGTATATTTGTATAATCCAAATCCAAAACCGTAATAAAGTGTTGTGCCAATTATGGTTTGTAAAATGTAATTAGATAAACTCATTTTTCCCATTGGAGAGAAAACGTTTAGTATTTTTTGCCAAAATTTAGAGTAGAATAATAATAAAAACCCTGAAAGCATTACAAATGTAAACGCAAAATTAGTCCACGATTTTTCAATGGCTTTAAACGTGGCTCTTATTGCTTTACTTTCAATAGTTCCTAAAGAGTACTTTTGAATATAAAATAGAGGTATAAACAGTACAATTGACACAATAAAAACCCGTAACCAAAACTTTTTGTTTTTTACTGTTTGTACAAATAAATTCTTTTTTGAAGCTACCATTCCAAGTATAAATAAGGATAGTAAATGCAAAAAGCGTCCGTTTTCCCAACTCCATATCCAAACAGCTTTTTTACCGTTTGTTAAATTTCCTTTTATAGTTTCTAAGAGTGAATCTCCAGGAATATACTCTTTTAACTTTCCAAAATAAGTCCAAGATTGAGGGTTTCCAATTTCAATATTAGGATGCTGGAAATAGTAGATTAGTTTTCCTATTTCAAAAGGTTGTAAAAACAAGATAAATGCAACTATTAGAACCGTTTTTGAATTCAACTTTGCAAACGGAATTAAAAACAACCCAACAAATGCATATAAAGTTAAAATATCACCTTCATAAAAAGCAGAATTTATAGTTCCAAAAATGAATAGTAAAAACAATCTCCATACAAATCGAAGTCTAAAATCATTTCCTCTTTTTGCTTGATTATTCATTTGAATAAAAAAAGTTACTCCAAATAAAAAGGCAAACATTGCGTATGATTTCCCTGCAAATAGAAAAAAAGTAGTATCCCAAATAGATTGATCTAATTGGATCATCCAATTTGGTAAATTTTTGGGCTTAAAAAAGAAATCGAAGTGTTCTAAATTATGTAAAAGCATTATAGAAACCAAAGCAAAGCCTCTTAATGCATCTACATTTAAGAGCCTTTGTTTTGTATTTAACGTTTCCATAATTTATGTTTTATTTGTCATTACTAAGTGATAACGAAGAGTCTCACATTGCTGTGCTAGGATTCTTCATTTCGTTTCACCTCATTCAGAATGACAAATGTTTTATTAATAACCAACTTTTTCTCTAACTCTTTGCAAAACATCAGTAGCTACAGCTTTTGCTTTTGCAGCTCCAATTGCTAATGCTTTATCTACTTCTTCCAAGTTTTCCATATAGTAATTGTAACGTTCTCTTTCAGTAGAGAATTTATCAATTAACAATTCATAAAAAGCTTGTTTTGCGTGTCCATAACCATAATTTCCACCTTCGTAATTAGCTCTCATTTCAGCAATTTGCTCTTCTGAAGCTAATAATTTGTATAAAGCAAATAAGTTACATGTATCTGGGTTCTTTGGTTCTTCTAACGGAGTAGAATCCGTTTGAATCTTCATAATTTGTTTACGTAACTTTTTGTCTGGTAAAAATATATTGATAATATTCCCGCTAGATTTACTCATTTTTCCACCATCAGTTCCAGGAACCCACATTGTTCCTTCTTGAATTTTAGCTTCTGGCGGAACCAAAGTTTCCCCCATTTGATGATTAAACCTATTTGCTACATCGCGTGTAATTTCTAAATGTTGTAATTGATCTTTTCCAACTGGTACAACTTCAGCATCATACAATAAAATATCTGCAGCCATTAACATTGGATATCCAAATAAACCAGCATTTACATCTTCTAATCTATCTGATTTATCTTTAAAACTATGTGCTAATGTTAACCTTTGGTAAGGAAAAAAGCAGCTTAAATACCAAGTAAGTTCAGTAGTTTCAGGAATATCACTTTGTCTGTAAAAAACAGTTTTTTCTAAATCTAACCCACAAGCAAGCCAAGTTGCAGCAGTACTATAGGTGTTTTGACGTAATTCTTCGCCATTTTTAATTTGAGTAAGTGAGTGCATATCTGCAATAAATAAAAACGACTCGTTTTTTGGGTTGTTAGCCATTTTAATTGCTGGAATAATAGCACCTAATAAGTTTCCTAAGTGTGGTGTTCCAGTACTTTGAACACCAGTTAAAATTCTTGACATTTATTATAAATTTAAGCTGCAAAAATACATATTTATAAAAGAAATTAAGAATAGATTTTAAATTACTATTTTTGGCTTTGTTCTAATTTAAAAATACGCGTGATTTCTATCCTTAAATATCCTTTAATTCTAATTTGGAGAGTGTGGTATTATTGTTTGGTTTTTATAACCATTTTGGTAATGTTACCAATTTTGTTAGTCGTTATTTCAAAAGATAAATATTACAAGGCTTTTTATAAAATTGCTCATAATTGGGGAAAGTTAATACTCTTTGGAACAGGTTTTTGGAGCGAGGTTAAAACACTTCAAAAAATAGAAAAAGAGAAAAGTTATATGTTTATTGCCAATCATACTTCTATGATTGATATAATGTTAATGCTTTCTGTAGTTAAAAACCCTTGTGTGTTTGTTGGAAAAGAAGAATTGACTAAAATTCCATTATTTGGTTATGTTTTTAAAAGAACAAGTATAACAGTAAACAGAGGAAATACAAAAAGTAGAAAAGCTGTTTTTGATGAAGCTCAAAAAAGATTGAATAAAGGCTTAAGTATATGTATTTTTCCTGAAGGATTAGTTCCTGATGATGAAAGTGTAGTGCTTTCTGATTTTAAGAACGGAGCATTTCGTTTAGCAATTGAACACCAAATTCCAATTGTTCCAATGACATTTTTTGATTGTAAAAAGCGATTTTCATATACTTTCTTTAGTGGAAAACCAGGGAAATTAAGAGTTAAAATTCACCCTTTCTTTGAGACAAAAGAGTTAAATTTAAAAAACAGAGAAGAATTGAAGAATAAAGCTTTTAATTTAATTTATAACGAATTAATTTCTGATTCAAAAAATACTTAAATCTTCAAAATTTCGTTTTCATAAAAAATGAAAGAAAAAAACATAACATACTATGAGCCTGTTGAAGAAAAAATGAATGTGATATCACATTTAATTGGCTTAATTTTAAGTATTGCTGCGCTTGTTTTATTAGTTGTTTTTGCAAGTTTAGAAGGTTCTGCTTGGCATATAGTAAGTTTTAGTATTTATGGTGCTAGTTTAATTGTGTTGTATTCAGCATCAACATTTTACCATTACTCACAAGATCCTGAATTAAGACGAAAATTAAACATTTTCGATCACGCAGCTATTTATGTTTTAATTGCCGGAACCTATACACCTTTTACTTTAGTAGCTTTAAAAGGTTGGGTTGGTTGGACCATTTTTGGAGTTTCTTGGGGATTAGCAATTGTTGGAATAGTTTTAAAACTTTTTTATACAGGTAGGTTCGATAAAATTTCTACAATAGCTTATGTGTTAATGGGTTGGTTAATAATTTTTGCTATAAAACCATTGGTAAATAATTTACCTTTTGAAGGTTTAATGTGGCTTTTAGGTGGAGGTTTGGCTTATACCATTGGCGCTATTTTGTATAGTATAAAAAGCATACGATACAACCATGCAATTTTTCACATATTTGTGCTACTAGGCAGTTTTGCTCACTTTATAGCAGTTTTCTTTTATGTGTTGCCAATAAAAAAATAATTCAGATTTAGCTTTTTAGTTTTTTTTACGTTTATTTTTTTAAGTATCTTCAAGCAAAATTTTGCTAAACAAAAAAACTATACCCAAAACTCAAACAAATGAAACTTCAAAAAGTAATTTTTGCATTGCTAATAAGTGTGGCTATCATTTCTTGTAAAAATGAAAAACCACAAGAATCAACTAACAACTTATTTAAGTTTAAAGAGTACATAAACTACACAACTTCGGGTGTGGTTTCGGTGGCCGAACCAATTAGAATTGATTTAGCTAAAGAAGTTGAAGGTTGGGTTTCCAACGAAGAAATTTCAGAAAATATTTTTGATATTTCCCCAAGTGTTAAAGGTAAACTTTCAGCATTAAATACAAGAAGTTTATTGTTTCAACCTTCTGAAAAATTACAACCTAATAAGGAATATACGGTTACCGTAAAGTTGGGTAAAATGTATGCAAATGTTCCTTCAGAATATAAATCCTATACATTTAAGTTTAAAACCTTGGAGCAAAATTTTAATATCACTACCAATAACTTACAATCGTACAATAAAGAATGGCAGTATGTTGAAGGTGTAATTAAAACTGCTGATATTTTAGATTTAGAAGATGCTCAAAAAATAATTTCAGCAGAGCAAAACAATAAAAAACTTAAAATAAATTGGAAAAATGCTGATTCAATTAGTACAAATTTCAATTTTATAATTGATAGTATTCAACGTTTTGAGGACGATTCTAAAATTCTAGTTTCTTGGGATGGAAGCAACATAAATGTTGATAACGATGGTAAAAACGAGTTGAAAATTCCAGGAAAAAACAATTTCTCTATTGTAAATATTGAAGTATTTCAATCTCCAGAACAACATTTAAATATCAATTTTTCTGATCCGTTAAAAAAACAACAAAATTTTAAAGGTTTAATTGCCATTAAAAATGCAAGAAACTTAAAATATGTAGTTGATGGAAACGTGTTAAAAGTATATCCAAATACACGAATTGTTGGTAATGTTTTGGTAGATGTTTTCCAAGGAATTAAAAGTACAGATGGTTATAAATTGAAGAATGCTTTTTCTGAAAATGTAGCATTTCAACAAGTAAAACCAGCAGTTAGATTATTGTCTAGCGGTGTTATTTTGCCAAGTTCTAATGATTTAAAATTCAATTTTGAAGCAGTTAATTTAAAAGCTGTTGATGTTAGAGTTATCAAAATTTTTGAAGATAACGTTTTGCAGTTTTTACAATCAAATGAGTTAGGAAATACAAACCGTTACAATATTAGAAGAGTTGGACGTAGAGTTGCTAAAAAAACAGTTACGTTAATTAAAAATGAATTAGAAAACAACGGAAAATGGAAAGCTTATGCCTTGGATTTATCTAAAATGATAAAAGCTGATCCTGGGGCAATTTATAGAATTGAGTTAAGTATAAAACAAGAATATTCGTTGTACAAATGTAGCGATAGCGATGTGGTAACTAATGAAGAAGATGGTTACGATGATTATTACGAAGATGAATATTATTACAATGAGCACGAATACACAACACAACAAGCAGCCGATTTAGATGAGCGTGAAGAACAATATTGGGATAATTTAATTTACAATTACAGCAATAATTATTACAATTGGGAAGACCGAAGTAATCCTTGTAAAAAAGCCTATTACGATAATAATGATCGTATAGTTTCAGTAAATATTTTAGCTTCAAACTTAGGTGTAATTGCTAAAAAAGGCGCTAATAAATCGTACTTTTTTGCAGTAACAGATATTTTAACTACCAATCCGGTTTCAGGTGCAAAGGTTACTATTTACAATTACCAACAGCAAGAAATTTCGAGTTCTGTAACCGACAATCAAGGAATTACCGGAATGGACGTTGATAAAAATGCCTACTTCGCCATAATTTCAGATAAAAAACACAAAACGTATATAAAATTAGATGATGGACATTCGTTATCGTTAAGTAAATTTAATGTTTCAGGTAAAAAATTACAGAAAGGTTTAAAAGGCTTTATTTATGGTGAGCGTGGCGTTTGGCGACCTGGAGATTCTATTCATTTAACCTTTGTGTTGAACGACAATGCGAATCCGTTACCAAAATCTCATCCTGTAAAATTAGAAGTTACCGATGCGCGTGGAAAACTAACCAACAAGCAAGTTACAGCAAACAATGTAAATGGTTTTTATAAGTTCTCAATACCAACTTCCGATAGTGATCCAACGGGAAATTGGAATGCAAATATTAGTGTTGGTGGTGCAAAGTTTCACAAGTCGTTAAAAGTTGAAACCGTTAAACCAAACCGATTAAAAATTAAGATAGATTTTGATGATGAAGTACTTTCAAACTCCAAACCAATTGTTGGTAATTTGCAAGTAAATTGGTTGCACGGTGCACCTGCAAAAAGTATAAAAACAGAGGTTAAGGCAAAATTTAGTAATAATTCAAGTGCTTTTTCAAAACAGTTTCCAGGATATATTTTTAACGATCCTACTCGTACTTTTTATGGTGAAGAAGTTGCCGTTTTCGATAGTAAATTAGATGTTTCAGGAAATGCAACTATCAATAAAAAGATAAATTTAAAAGGAAAAGCTCCTGGAATGCTAAAAGTGGCATTTTTAACCAAAGCGTTTGAAAATGGTGGAGATTTTTCAATGGACGTGATTTCTAAAAATTACGCTCCGTATAGTTCATTTGTTGGGCTGAAATCACCGAAACCAAAACGTTATAGTTCTTTTGAAACAGATGATAATGTTACGTTTGATGTTGCTACGATTACTAAAGACGGAAAACCAATTGCTAGAAACGGAGTAGAGGTTGAAATTTACCAAATTAAATGGCGTTGGTGGTGGAGTTCTTCTTACGATAATCTTTCATCATATAACGGAAGTAGTTATCATAAACCATTCAAAAAACTAAAAGTAAATACTAATTCCGCAGGAAAAGGAACGTTTACAGTTAATGTTCCGGATAAAGATGGAGGTAGATTCTTAATTAGAGTTATTGACCGTAAAAGTGGACACGCAACAGGTAGAACAGCTTATTTCTACAAAAATTGGTGGAAACGTCCTTCAAACGATCCTGAAGCTTCAAAAATGTTAGTTTTTTCAGCAGATAAAGAAAAATACAATGTTGGTGAAACTGCTAAAATTACATTCCCTTCTGGAACTGAAGGTAGAGCTTTAATTTCTATTGAAAACGGAACAGAAGTACTACAAACTGTTTGGCAAAAAACACAAAAAGGAGAAACTACGGTTGAAATTCCTATTACTTCAGAAATGACTCCAAATGTGTTTATAAATATTTCATTATTGCAACCGCATGCAAGCACAGCAAACGATTTACCGTTGCGTTTGTATGGTGTAATTCCAATATTGGTTGAAGATCCAGCAACACGATTAGAGCCACAAATTGAAATGCCAAAAGTGTTGAAGCCTGAAGAGAAATTCACCTTAAAAGTGAGTGAAAAATCAGGAAAACGAATGACCTACACAGTGGCAATTGTTGAAGAAGGTTTGTTAGATTTAACACGATTTAAAACGCCTCAAATTTGGGATTCATTCTACACAAAAGAAGCATTAGGCGTAAAAACTTGGGATATTTTTGATGATGTTATTGGCGCTTACGGTGGAAGTATTGAACAAGTATTTGCAGTTGGAGGTGATGGCGATGCAGCCGGAGGAAAAAACAAAAAAGCAAACAGATTTAAACCTGTTGTGCGTTTTATTGGTCCGTTTGTGTTAGGCAAAGGAAAAACAGCTTCGCACAACATTCAATTGCCAAAATACATTGGTTCGGTTAGAACAATGATTATTGCAGGTGATAATAACAATGCAGCGTATGGAAAAGTAGATGAAACTACGCCAGTTCGTAAACCGTTAATGGTGTTGTCTTCTTTGCCAAGAAAATTAAGTCCAGGTGAAAAAGTAACTTTACCTGTTACTGTTTTTGCAATGGAAAATAAAGTTAAAAATGTAACTGTTTCATTAAAATTATCTGATGGAATTAAAGTAGTTGGTGAGAAAACTCAAAAACTAACATTTGCGAATCCTGACGAGAAAATGGCATACTTTAATTTAGATGTTTCTGATGCAAAAGGAATTGGAAAAATTGAAGTAATTGCACAAGGAAATGGTGAAAAATCTTCTTACGAAGTAGAAATAGATGTGGTGAATCCAAATCCAGTTTCATCAAAAGCAATTGCAGTGGAATTAGAACCAAATGCTACCCAAACTATAAATTTTGAAACCTTCGGAATAAAAGGAAGTAATACCGCAACTATTGAATTTTCTACCTTGCCAGCAATGGATTTTACTGGTAGATTGCAATATTTAATCCGTTATCCGCACGGTTGTGTAGAGCAAACAACTTCAAGCGTATTTCCGCAGTTGTATTTAGGTGATATTTTTGATTTACCTATTCAACAAAAACAAAAAATGACTGATAATATTAAAAATGGAATTGAGCGTTTAGGCGATTTCCAAACTCCAAGTGGAGGTTTAAGTTATTGGATGGGACAAAATTCTGCCAACGATTGGGGAACTAGTTACGCTGGTCATTTTATGATTGAAGCCGAGAAAAAAGGGTTAGTTTTACCATTAACTTTTATGAATAATTGGTTGAAATATCAAAAACAAGCAGCACGCGATTGGAGGCCAAGTTACAAGCGTTATAATTCAGATTTAGCACAAGCATACAGATTGTACACATTGGCATTAGCTGGTCATCCAGATTTAGGTGCAATGAACCGTTTACGCGAGTTTAGAGAAATCTCAAACAACGCAAAATGGCGTTTAGCTGCTGCGTATGCTTTGGCAGGACAAAAAGAGGCGGCAACCAAAATTGCAAACACAGCTAATATTAATTTTGAATCATCACGATACGATTATTACACCTATGGTTCGGTTGATAGAAACCGAGCAATGGCAATGGAAACAATGCTGTTAACGGGCGATAAACAATCCAGAGATTTAGCAAAATTAATTGCAAAACGTTTGTCTTCAAAAAGTTGGATGAGTACGCAAACAACAGCATACAGTTTATTATCAATGGCAAAAATGGTTGAAGTAAATGGTGGAAAATCGGTTAAGTTGAATTATTCAATTAATAGTGGAAAACAAGAAAGTGTAAATACAAAATATGCTATTGCACAGCGCGATTTACAAGTTGTTGAAGGAGCAAATTCCGTAACAATTTCTAATAACGAAAGTAATTTAGTATTTGTAAATGTGTTGAATTCGGGAATTCTTCCTTTAGGAAAAGAAATTGCTGAAAAACGTGGTTTAGGAGTTGCAGTTTCGTACAAAGATTCCAAAGGGAAAACAATTGATGTTTCTAAACTTTCGCAAGGAACAGAGTTTGTTGCTGAAGTTACTGTGAGTAATTTAAAACCTGAAAATGTATATGATATTGCATTGACTGAAATTTTCCCTTCGGGATGGGAAATTGTAAACACACGTTTTACAGATTTTGGAAATACAACTACAGGAAATGCAAATTATACCGATATTAGAGACGATAGAGTTAACTTTTATTTCAATTTAAATAAGAATAAGTCTAAAACATTTAAAGTGTTGTTAAATGCATCGTATTTAGGTAAATATTACTTGTATGGCGTTCAAGCCGAAGCAATGTATGATAATGAATATTTTACGCGTACAACTGGTAAATGGATTGAGGTAGTGAAGTAAACCACCTCTTCTTCCGACTTTTAGTCGGAATTCACTCCTCCTTGAAAAGGAGGAGAATTATAGTTAGAATTGAATGAAGGTTAGAGAAGGAAAATAAAAAGGATTCTTCCCTTTGAAAGGGAAGGTGATTTTAGCAAAGCTAAAATCGGAAGGGTTAACACGCCAAACTATGAAAAAGAGAATTCATAACTATAAACATCTTGAGGAGCGAAGAAAAAAATTAAGGAATAGTTTAACTCCTGCAGAAGCATTTTTATGGAAATGTCTTCAACAAAAAAAATTAGAAGGGAGAAAATTTAGAAGACAACATAGCATTTTAAATTATATTGTAGATTTTTATTGTACTGAAGAAAAATTAATTATTGAATTAGATGGTCAGGTTCATTTTAACGTTGTACAACAAGATAAAGATGCAAAACGAACAATTGAATTAGAAAGTTTAGGTTTTAAAGTAATTAGATTTGAAAATAAGCAAGTTTTTGAAGAAACTGAATTTGTTTTAAATTCAATAAAAAGTAATTTTAAGAAGAGGGATTAAAACCACCTCTTCTTTCGATTTAAAATCGAAATTCACTCCTTCTTTTAAAGGAGGAGAATATAAAAACTCCTTCCCTTTGGAGGGAAGGTGCCGAAGGCGGAAGGGTAAAAAATGAAATTTTTTAAAAGACATAAAATCAAACTAATAATAGCCGTTATTTTATTAACGGCTTATTATTTTTCGTTACCAAAACAGTTGTTTAAAAGTCCAACTTCAACAGTAATTGAAAGTGTTGAAGGCGAATTGTTAGGTGCTAAAATTGCAAATGATGGACAGTGGAGGTTTCCTCAAAACGATAGTGTTCCTTATAAATTTCAACAATGTATTGTTCAGTTTGAAGATGCTCATTTTTACAAGCATCCTGGTTTTAATCCTATTTCAATATTTAAAGCACTTTCAGAAAATATAAAATCGAAAAAAGTAAAAAGAGGAGGAAGTACTATTACGCAGCAAGTAATTAGATTGGCTCGAAAAAATCAAAAAAGAACCTATTTTGAAAAGCTAAAAGAATTGATTTTAGCAACACGATTAGAATTTCGTTATTCCAAAGAAAAAATCTTGTCGTTATACGCATCAAATGCGCCTTTTGGAGGAAATGTTGTTGGGTTAGATGTAGCATCGTGGCGTTATTTTGGACGATTTCCAAACAATTTATCTTGGGCTGAAAGTGCAACATTGGCTGTTTTACCAAATGCACCAAGTTTAATTTACCCAGGGAAAAACCAGCAAGAATTATTAGCGAAACGAAACCGATTATTGAAGAAATTATTCGACGAAGAAATTATAGATAAGTTAACATATGAATTAGCTTTAGAAGAAGAATTGCCTCAAAAACCGTATAGAATTCCTCAAATTGCGCCACATTTATTGCAAAAAGGAGTGAAAGATTTTAAAGGAGAACGTATAAAAACATCGGTTAAAATTGGATTGCAACATCAAGTAAACGACATTGTAAAAACGCATTATAACGAATTAAGTAAAAATGAAATTTACAATGTTGCTGTATTGGTTTTAGATGTTGAAACTCGGCAAGTTTTGGCATATGTTGGAAATTCACCAACTTCAAAAAAACATCATAAAGATGTGGATATTATTAACAAACCACGAAGTACAGGAAGTATTTTAAAACCATTTTTATATGCCGCAATGTTAGATGCTGGAGATTTATTACCAAATACGTTAGTGGCTGATGTTCCAACTCAAATTGCGAGTTATAAACCCGAAAATTTCGACAAACAATTTAGTGGAGCTGTGCCAGCCAGTAAAGCATTGGCGCGTTCGTTAAATGTGCCGGCAGTTAGAATGTTGCAAAGTTTTGGCTTGGATAGATTTCATCATTATTTAAAAGAATTAAAGTTAAAGGATATTAAGTTTAATGCCAATCATTATGGATTGTCACTAATTTTAGGTGGTGCAGAAAGTAATTTGTGGGATTTAAGTAAAAGCTATGCTTCAATGGCTTCAACAGTAAATCATTATGATGATACACAAGGAAAATATTATACTAATGAATTTTTAGAACCTTCGTATTTAAAAGATTTTAAACCAAATTTTGGAGAAACTTCAACGGAAAAACCCATTTTCGATGCCGGATCAACCTATTTAACTTTTGAAAGTTTAAATAAAGTAAACAGGCCAGAAGGCGAACAAAACTGGGAATTTTTTAATGATGCCAATAAAATTGCTTGGAAAACAGGAACAAGTTTTGGCTTCAGAGACGCTTGGGCAATTGGAGCAACAAAAAAATATGTAGTTGGCGTTTGGGTTGGGAATGCCGATGGTGAAGGTCGCCCAGGATTGGTTGGAGTTTCAACAGCTGCTCCAATTTTGTTTGATGTGTTTAATTATTTACCTCAAAGTACTTGGTTTGAAAAACCTTTTGATGAGTTGGTAAAAATTCCAATTTGTAGTAAAAGCGGTTATAGAGCAAGTGAAATTTGTGAGCAAAAAGATTCGATTTTTGTGCAACAAGCAGGTTTAAAAACCAAACCTTGTCCGTATCATTTATGGGTTCATTTAGATAAAAATGAAGAATTTCAAGTAAATACATCTTGTGAGAATTTAAGTAATATGGTGCATAAAAGTTGGTTTGTATTGCCGCCTTTAATGGAATATTATTACGAGAAAAACAATCCATTTTATGCTAAATTACCAAGTTATAGAAACAATTGTTTAAATGAAACTAAAGCTAAAATGGAGTTTGTTAATTTACCTAAAAACACAACATTTTATTTAGCTAAAGATTTTTCGGAAGAAGTAGTTCCAATTGTTGTAAAATTGGTTCATTCAAATCCTGAAACAAAGATTTTTTGGTATTTAAATGAAGAATTTTTAAGCGTTACACAAGAGATACACGAAATAGAATTATTACCAAAAAAAGGACAATTTAATCTTACGGTTGTTGATGAATTTGGGAATGAATTAAAGACTTATTTTGAAATAAGGAAATAAGTTTTGAAGATATGTGCAATTATTGTATCTTGCCTATTTAAAAATAATTATTACATCCCCTTGTTATTATGCTGCAAATTTTACTTGTTGATGATGAAAATGATGCGTTAGAAGCTCTAGAATGGAAATTAAATAACTACATTGATAATGTTGAAATTACAAAATGTAACTCTCCTATTAAGGCCATTGATATAATAAATAAAAATGAGCCTGATGTTGTGTTTTTAGATATCCAAATGCCAGAGATGGATGGGTTTACAATGATAGAAAAATTAGAGAATAGAGATTTTAATCTGATTTTTACAACTGCTCATGATGAATTTGCCTTAAAAGCTATTAAAGTTTCTGCTATAGATTATTTATTAAAACCAGTTGATAAAGATGAGTTATTAGCTGCAATGGATAAAATTACTGAATCTAAAAAAGGTGATTTATTAGAGAATAAATTACAGTTATTATTGAATAATTTAAATGATAATAACGATAAGATTAATATTTCGGCAGACGGGAAAGTGTATTTGCTGGAAAAAGAAGATGTAATTATGCTTAAATCAGATAAAAGTTACACTACAATTTTCTTAAAATCTGAACAACAAATTTTAGTTTCTAAAACGCTAAAAGAGGTTGAGAAAAAGTTTCAATTTTCTGAGTTTTACAGAGTGCATAATTCTTATTTAGTAAACTTAAACCACGTAAAAGAATATATGAAAGGTTTAGGAGGTGAATTAATTATGACTAACGGTTTAACAGCTAGTATTAGTAGAAATAGAAAAGCTGAACTATTTAAGAAACTATACTTAGATTAGAATAAAAAATGTTTTTAGATTTTCATTCTGAATTTTATTCATGGATTAGAGGAGGGCTTTTTGTCATGTTCCTTTATCACTTCATCATCTTTTTTCAGAATAGAAGTAAACTTTACTTGTTTTATAGCTTATACTTACTGTGTTTAACAATTTATTTAACGCAAGATGTAGTTGCAGAAAGTTTTAGTGAAATTTATTTGTATCTTAACTTTTCTGTTCAATTTTTAGCCTATGCTGCTTATATTGCTTTTGCTAGAGAACTTATAGATTCTAGGCATCATTTAATAAAATGGGATAGATATTTTCAGTTAGCTATTAACATACTGATACTATTAGCTCCGCTATTTATTATAATTGAATTTATTTTTGGTTATAGCTTTCAACAAAAAATATTTATTGTTATAGCGCCATTTTTAACATTGTTTTCGTTTATTTCATTTTATGTTATTTTTAAAACAATTAAAGATGTTTTTTCATTTTATTTTATAATAGGATCCGTTATATACGTGCTATTTGCAAATATTGGTTTTGTTCAATTGTATTTTGGTAATGGGTTTTTATTAGAAAATGAAATTCAGCCTATGTTTTTTATTTATTTAGGTGCATTTATACAAGCAATTATTTTTTCTATTATAATTGGTTTCATTATTAAACGAATTAGTGAAAAAAGTAAGAATGCTGAAGTTAGGTTAGCTGTAAAATTAAAAGAAATGGAAGAGTTAAAAATGACAGCTCTTCAAAGTCAAATGAATCCTCATTTTCTTTTTAATTCATTAAATTCAATAAATAATTTTGTAATAAAGAGTGAAGTAGAAAAGGCATCGGACTATATTACAAAGTTTTCTAAGTTAATTAGAGTAATACTTAATAGCTCTTCGAGTCCAACATCTACACTATCAGAAGAGTTGACTATTTTAGCTTTATATGTTAAGTTAGAGCAAATGAGAGTAAGTGGTGGATTTGATTATATTGTAAATGTAGATGATAATTTAGCTTTACATGAAATAAAAGTTCCACCTTTATTTATACAACCTTTTATAGAGAATTCTATTTGGCATGGGATAATGAAGAAAACAGGATACAAAAAAATTGAATTAAATATTAAGGAAAGAGATAATCAGGTTTTTTGTGTTGTTACTGATAATGGGATTGGTATTAATAAAGCTACAGAACTTTCTCATTTGTCGCAAAGAAAGAAGTTTTTTGGAGCAAAAGCAACCGAAAACAGGATTAGAATTCTGTATCAAAATAAAAATGTAAATATCAAAACTGTAGATATTTCCGACGGTGAAAATACAGGTACAAGTGTAATTATTAGCTTTCCGCTACTTAAAAAGTAGTATTTATTACACTATAAAAATACCGTTTATTAGGTAAAACGCACCATTTGTTTAGTTTTAGCCTTTATTTGCTTATTGAACTTAGAATTAACAAGAATCTACCCTATATTTGTAATGTATTAATGTCAAGAGGGGTTTTGGCACAGTACACTAAAACATTAAATAAGTCTTTGGGGTTGATTTATTTATTCCTTGAACATTGTTAAAACGTATAGCAATGTTCGAGGTTTTTTTTTGGAATAAACTTTTCTGTCAAATAAATTCTATTTAGTTCCAATTTTAATAGATATATTTGAATTATATATGAAAAATACTATTAAAATTTTCTTATTTCTTTTTGTAAGTTATTCTTGGGCGCAAGTAGATTATTCTAATAATTGGGAGGATTTTTACTCATATAACAATGTAAAAGATTTTGTTAAAGTGGGTGATGTTGTTTATGCTATAACAGATAATGCCGTATTTAAATACAATCAAATTAATAATGAAGTAACCAAACTTTCGTCTGTAAATGGTCTATCTGGCGAGGTAACTTCGAGTATACATTATAGTAGTAATTTTAAAAGTATTTTTATTGGGTATAATACAGGTTTATTGGAAGTTGTAGATGAAGAAAATAATATTCACATAGCTAAAGATATTGTTAGTTTTAATTATTCAGGCAATAAAAGTATCAATTCAATTACCGAGTATAATAATAAACTGTATTTAGCAACTCCATTTGCCATTGTAGTTTACGATGGTGAAAGTTTACAATTTGGAGACACCTATTTTATTGGAAATCAGTCAACAGAAGTTTTTATAAATGATATTGCAGTTTATAATGATGTAATTTATGCCGCAACAGAAAATGGTATATATTCTGCGAATGTTTCTAATCCTAATTTAATTGATTTTAACAATTGGGAACATTATTCTAGTGGTAATTTTACTTCTGTAGAATTGTTTAAAAATATAGTTTACACTTCAAAAAATAAAAATTTATACAAATTTGAAAATGGTAGTTTAACAGTTATTAAATCAGAATCTAGTGATATTGTAGATTTAAAATCTTCAATTGATTTTTTAGCAATTTCAAAACTTAGAAATATAACGGTTATTAACTCTTCTCATGTTGAGATTTATAATTATACCAGTAGCTCAACTTCTGAGTATTATTTTAATTTAAATACGGCGCTGTTAGAAAATGATGTTATTTTTTTAGGTACTAAAGAGTTTGGTATTTTAAAAGCTGAACTTGCAGATGGTACAAATTTTCATGAAATTCATCCTGAAGGACCTTCATCAAATGAATTATTTAATATTGAAGTTAAAGATAATAATTTGTGGGTGTTGTATGGTGCTTTTGACCCTTTTTATGGGCCAAAAAATGTAAAAAAAGGAATTGATCATTTTAACAATTCAAATTGGCAGCACATTCCATATAAAGATTTTGGCGTTAAAAATTTGGTAAGTTTAACTTTTGATTATTCCAATTCAAATAAAGTATATATTAGTTCTTGGGGGGCAAGTACACCTTCAGATATTTTAAATACAGGAGGGGTGTTAGTTGTTGAAAATGATGAAATTAGCGATTTTTGGAACTATACTAATAGTGGTTTAGAAAAAATATTTTTACCGCAATATCCAAATTACCATACAACAAGAATTAATGGCTCTGCCTTCGATAATAACGGTAATTTATGGATAACAAATGGAGGAGTTTCTAATGCTTTAAAAAAGTATGATACCCAAGGTAATTGGTCTGGCATTGATATGAGTACTGTATATGTTTCAAACTCTGGGTTAAGTGAGGTTGATGTAGATAAAACAAACTCAATTTGGATTGGTACACATAAGGATGGTGTTTTAGTCTATAATGAGGAAGGAAATAGAACAGCTGCACTTGTTGTTGAAGATACTAAAGGGGCTTTACCAGATTTAAATGTTAGATCTATTAAAGTTGATGCCAGTAATAGAGTTTGGATTGGTACAGTTAAAGGTTTAGTTGTTTATTACAATGCTTCAAATGTTTTTAATGAAACTATTTTGAACGCTGAACCAGTTATAATTTTAGATAATGATTTACCGCAAAGATTATTGGGTGAACAACGAATAAATTCAATAGGTATTGATGGGGCAGATAATAAATGGTTTGGAACTTCAACAAGTGGTGTTATGCAAACTAATCCTAATGGATCGAATATTTTACAACAATTTAATAAAAATAACTCTCCACTTCCGTCCAATAAAATTTTAAAAGTTTCAGTTGATAAAAGTACTGGTAAAGTATATTTCGGTACAGATAACGGTATAGTTGCTTATAACAGTAATGTATCAACTTATAGCGATAGTATGCCGGAGGTGTATGCATACCCTAACCCTTCAACAAAAACGAATGATTTTATTACTATAGATGGAAGAAATGGGAGTCATTTACCAAAAGGGACAAACGTTAAAATTGTAGATGCAGCAGGAAATTTAGTGTATGAAACAAACATAAAAGAAGGTCAAGAATTATTTGGAGGTAAGGTGGTTTGGAACAAAACTAATTTGGCTGGTCGTAAGGTTGCTTCTGGTGTTTATATTGTGTTGTTAAGTGCTAATGAGGCTTCGGAAACAGCAGTAGCTAAAATTGCAATTATTAATTAAAATGTTACAAACCACAAAAGCAATTGTTTTAAATTCGATAAAATATGGCGAAACTAGTTTAATTTCTACTTGTTATACCGAAAATTATGGAGTGAAAACTTATATGATTAAAGGTGTTTTAAAGTCTAGAAAAGGAAAGTTTAAAGCAGCCTATTTTCAACCTTTAACTCAGTTAAACCTTGAAGCAAACCATAATACAAAGGGAGCTTTAAACTCTATAAGAGAACTACAGGTTTCTACTTTTTACACTTCAATATATACAGATATTAAAAAGCAAAGTATAGCTTTGTTTTTAGCAGAAATTCTTTTTTATTCAATAAAAGAAGAAGAGGAAAATAAAAGTTTATTTAAGTATTTAGAAACTTCGTTTATGTGGTTAGATACTCATAATAATATTGCTAATTTTCATTTACTTTTTTTATTAAATTTGACAAAATTTTTAGGTTTTTATCCTGAGGTTTCAAGTGGAGAGAAAATGTATTTTGATTTGACTGAAGGTAGGTTTACAAGCACACGAAATTATAATTGTGTGTATGGAGGTAAATTAACCTTGTTTAAAAAGGTGTTAGGCACAAATTTTGATGCAATTCACAAAGTCGATTTAAATGCCGCCGAAAGACAAGAAATACTATTAATATTAATTAAATATTTTGAATTGCATTTAAGCGGATTCAAAAAACCAAAATCATTAGAGGTATTAAAATCTATTTTTAATTAAAAAATGAAACTTAATTTTACATTACTTATACTGCTAATAACAGTTACATTTCAGGCTCAAAATATAAGGGTGTTAGAATATGGAACCGATTTTCCTGTTGAAAATGTTACTATTTATAACGATTCTAATACAAGCATAGTGTATACAGATAAAAATGGAATTGCAGACTTGTCTTCGTTTAAGGATAATGATATTGTTTCGTTTCAACATATTTCATTTATAGAGTACGAAATTTTAAAAAAAGAACTTTCAGTAGTAGAATTTGTTATTTATTTATCGAAAAAGGCACAATTACTAGATGAAATTGTATTGTCAGCTTCAAAAGGAAGTGAAAAAAGAAGTAGAATTGCTGAACAAGTGGCAATAGTATTTAACGATGATATAAAGAAAATAGCTCCACAAACTTCAGCAGATTTACTGGCAGCTATGCCTGGTGTAAAAGTTCAAAAATCGCAATTTGGTGGTGGAAGTCCTGTTTTAAGAGGAATGGAAGCTAATAGAGTATTATTGGTAGTTGATGGTGTAAGAATGAATAATGCAATTTATAGAATGGGACATTTGCAAAATTCTATTACTGTTTCGCCAAATATAATTGATAGAACAGAAGTTATTTTTGGTCCATCTTCAGTAATTTACGGTTCTGATGCGTTAGGTGGTGTAATTCATTATTATACAAAAACTCCCAAGGTTAGTGATAATAAACAAATTAATTCTTCTGTATTTACAAGATATAGTAGTGTAAATAATGAATTTACTTCCGAAGGAAATATTGAATTTAGAAATAAAAAGTGGGCTTCATTTACAAGTGTTTCTCACAGTAAATTTGGTGATTTAAAAATGGGTAAAAATCGTAACCACGGTTATAATGATTGGGGTAAGGTTTTGGAATATTCAAATAACTCTAATAATTTTTATAATGCAACATCTGTTTTGAATAGTAATTCAAATATTCAAAAAAATACAGGTTACTCTCAATTTGATGTTTTGCAAAAATTAGCAATACCACTAACAGACAAAACAAATATTTTGTTTAATGTTCAATATTCAAGATCTTCTAATATTGATAGGTTCGATAAGTTATCTGAATATTCTGACGGAACGTTAAAATGGGCAGAATGGCATTATGGACCTCAAAAAAGATTACTAATTTCTTCGCAACTTAGTTTCGATCCAAATAAAAAATGGCTTAAAAATGGGGTTGTTACGGCTGCATATCAAAAAATTAATGAATCACGAGTTCAACGAAAGTTTTCAAGTATAGACCGTTCGTATAGAAAAGAAGATTTGAATGTTTTTAGTTTAAATGGAGATTTTTATGTTCCCTTAACAAAAACAAGAATTTTGTCATACGGTATTGAAGCCACACATAATGACGTGGAATCTAACTCTTATGGAAAAACTTTAGATATTTATAATAATACTATTGTTGGGTTTTTAGACGATTTTAAAGTGCAATCTCGTTATCCAGACGGAGGTAGTACTTATTCGAGTTTAGCAGGTTATATTAATTACAGACAAGATATTAATTCTAAATCTACTTTAAATACTGGAGTTAGACTTATAAATACTTATTTAAGTGCTAAGTGGTTAGATGATACTTTTATTACATTACCAGATTTTGATATTTCTTCGAACAATAAGGCTGTAACTGCAACAATAGGTTATGCATATAAACCAACAAAAGATTGGCAGTTGAACACCGTTATTTCTTCAGGATTTAGATCTCCAAATATTGATGATATTGGTAAAATTCGTGAAAAATCAGGGAAAGTAACTGTTCCAAATATATACTTAAAACCAGAATTTGCATACAATTTCGAAACAGGAGTTTTAAAGTATTTTAATGAAAAAAGGTTTCAGGTTGGTTTAAATGTTTACTACACTTTGTTAGATAATTATATAACAAGAGATTTTTTTGAAGTAAATAATTCTTCTACAATTCTTTATGATGGGGAAATTGGAGATGTTGTTGCCAATGTTAATAAAGATAACGCATATATTGCTGGAGGAACTTTTTCGTTTAAAGGAGATTTAACAAGTGTATTATACTCTAAAGGTTCATTAACCTATACAGAGGGAGAAACTTACGATACAAAGCTTCCAATGTCTTCAATTCCGCCTCTTTTTGGAATGGTTGAATTAGGTTTTGAAAAAGAAAGATTACAGGCATCAGTTAATTGGAGATTTAATTCAAAGAAAAAATATTCAAAGTACAATTTAATTGAAGGAATAGATAATATTGAACAAAGCCCTTACGATTCTAATTTAGCATCTTATGTTGGTACACCAGCTTGGAATACATTAAATGTTGCGGCAAAATATAAGTTTAATAATAGCATTACTGTTTTTGCAAATTTAGATAACCTTTTTGATGTACATTATAAAGAATTTGCTTCTTCAATAAGTGCCCCAGGTAGAAATATTTCTGTCTCAATTTCTGCTAAAATTTAATAAACTCGCTGATAATTAGTTGAGTAATGTTTTTTTTTGTACTTTAGTACTTCTAAAACCCTACAATATGAAATTACAACTGCACTATTATTTACAGAAACCCGATTAGAAATAGTATTTGTTTCTTTTTTACTGAAATTATTTAATTTCTTAGCTCTTTATTTCTGTTAAATTCAACAGGAAATATTTTAATATAAATTTTTAACAGTTTTTAAATAACATTATAAACCCCTATGTTATGAAAAAAGCAATTTTCACCTTAAGCTTTATTTTTAGTTTAGTTTTTACAACTAACTCCCAAACTATTATACACAGTGCAAGTTTTGAATCAAGTTTAGATAGTTGGACTCAAAACTCTGGAGATGATTTTGACTGGATAAGGCAAAGTGGAGTTACAACTTTATTTGAAACACAACCAATTGGAGTGTCATCTATTAGTAGTTATATAAATGCAGAAATGTCTACTCCTAGAATAAAAGATGATATTTGGAAAAAATCTAATAAATTTAATGGAAGTGATGATACCGGTGAAGAGAATTTTTTTGATAGTGATGGTGATGGTATTTTAGATAATATTGATATTGATGATGATAACGATGGTATTAGAGATGAATACGAAGAAACTTCTTGTAATATATCAAATGTATCAACTAAAACTAATTATAAGTTTTTGAATGAAACTTTTGGAGCAGGATATAATAGAGTAGAAATAAATGCTTCCTATCCTGATGCGACAACTACATATTGTTACGAAGACGGATTTAACGGTTGTTTTGGTGGAGATGATTTAAATGATGGAGAATATACCGTGTATTATAAAGTGGCAGATGGAGATGGAAATGATGATACCCCTAATGGAGAAGTAGGTAGTTGGGCAGATTTATATTGGTATACCGGTGAAGATCATACTTCTGGAGATGCTAATGGTAGAATGGCAATGTTTAATGCTTCATATGATCCAGGATTATTTTACTCGGCAGCTATAAAAGGAGCCTTACCAAATGTACCTGTAACTTATAGTTTTTGGGTAATAAATTTAGATACTGAAGATGCTCCAAATATAGGAAGTAGATTGCGTCCAGATATTTTAGTAGAATTTAAAGATGTAAACGACAATGTTTTAGCATCAATTTCTACAGGAGATATTCCTCCTTCAATTAATGGTGATCCGGAAGCAAGTTGGCATCAGTTTACTGCAGATTTATTGCTGAATGTAGACGAATTTTATGTGTATTTTTATAATAATGAAACTGGAGGTTTAGGAAATGACTTAGCTTTAGATGATATAGTAATTTCACAAACCTTATGCGATATGGATTCGGATGGTGTTGCAGATGTTTTTGATTTAGATAGTGATAATGATGGTATTCCAGATGTTGTTGAGTGCGGGCTTGGGAGTTTAAGTGGTGGTACGGCCAAAATTCCTTTCGATAGTTCTTGGGTTGATGCTAATGGAAATGGAATGCATGATAGTGCAGAAGCTAATACACCACTTGATTCTGATGGTGATGGAATTCCAAATCATATGGATTTAGACAGTGATAATGATACAGTTTTTGATGTTAATGAATCTGGTGCTGTTAATTTATCAGGTGCAAATTATGTGAATGGAGATGGTGATATAAATGGAAATGGTGTAGGTAATGGACCAGATACGGATTCGTTTAGAGAAACTGATGTAGATTCAGATGGAGTTTTAGAATATTTTACAGATGGAATTTTAGATATTTACGATTATTTTAATGGAACTACTTTCGAATTAAGCTATGGAAATGATGGCCAAGGATTAACAGGAGTGGGTTGGTCTTATTATGTTATAGACAGTGATAATGATGGTGTACCTGATTATTTAGATAGTACTTCAGATGGCTCTACATTTGATATTTCTCACACTTTATATGCAAGTTTAGATACAAATAATAATGGTGAAATTGGAGGGTTAAACTATTCTGTAGATATTGATGGGGATGGAATTTTAGATTTATTTGATTCCGATACTAATGTCTTTGGTTCTCCAAGAGATTTAGATAGAAAATTACATTTGTATTTTGATGGTCGTAATGATTACGCAGAAGATGATGCTTCAATTTTAAGTGGGTTGGGAGAAGCAACCATAATGGGATGGATTAAAATTAATCCTACAGCTACAGGGGTTCAAAGAATTTTAGGACAAAACGAGTTTTATATTCAGCTAAACTCAAATAAAAGTATTACAAGTTATGCTAATGGAAGTACACTTAATAGTGTAGTATTAAATACGAATCAGTGGATTCACATTGCGGCAACTTATAGCAGTTCAAATGAAATTTTTAAATTATTTGTAAACGGAGCAGAAGTAAATAAAGAAACTATTTCAGGAGGTTTAGGTATAGATACAGCAAATTTTACAATTGGAAGACGTCCAAATACGCATAGTAATTATTACCATGGATATATAGATGAAGTTAGGGTTTTTGATAAGGCTTTATCAAATAATGAGCTTCAAAAAATGGTTTATCAAGAAATTGAATCTAATGGAGGTAACGTTAGAGGAGTAGTTATTCCAAGAGATGTTACAGATTATGTAGAGATTCCTTCTCCATCAGTAACAGTATTGCCATGGGCAAACTTAAAAAGGTATTATAGAATGGATACCTACAAAGATGATATTATTGATGATTTATCCACAAACACTATAGATGTAGGAACTGGAGCTAGAATATACAATGTAAAAATTATTGATGTACAATCAGCACCATTACCATTTGTTACTCAATTGGATAATACTACATTGCCAAATGCTGTTGATATCCCAACAGATGGAGTATTGGGTACTGATGTCACAACTTATGATTGGTCTATTGTTAAAATTGAACATAATAATATTTCTTATAACAATTATCAAAAGCATTTAGGATTATTTGTTAATTCTATAGATGCAAGTTCAAATTCAATAGAGTATAGTATCCAAAATAACTCAGAATTAAATATTAGTTGGTATTTAGAACTCAACGGAATTATTGATTTAGAAGGAGAATCTCAATTAATTCAAGGAGGAGAAAGTATTTTAGCTGTAAATAGTATAGGATATATAGAAAGAGACCAGCAAGGAATTGGAAATAAATATAGATATAACGATTGGGCTTCACCTGTAATACTTATTGGAACAGGATATAATAATACAACACCATACTCCATTGCTGATGTTTTACGAGATGGAACGGATGCCGAAAACCCATTGGAGATTTCTTTTGTTTCGGGTTATGATGGCTCAATTGGAGTACCTATTGAAGTAAGTGAATATTGGTTGTATAAATACGCTAATTCACCCGAAGGAGATTATAATTCTTGGCAACATATTGGTAGTACGGGTAGTCTTTTACCTGGTGAAGGTTTTTTAATGAAAGGTACTGGAGAACCAGGTGCGTTAGATCAAAATTATGTTTTTATTGGTAAGCCAAATAATGGAGATGTTACCTTAACCGTTTCGGGAACTAATGATTATTTAGTGGGAAACCCATATCCTTCAGCACTTGATGTAAAGAAATTTATAGATGATAATGGACCATCAGGAACTGCGTCCATAACTGGGACAGTTTATTTTTGGGAGCATTATGGTGGAGATTCACATATTTTATCTCAATATCAAGCAGGATATGCAACTTCAAATTATTTGGTAAATCTGCCAGCTACATCACATCCAGATGTTAGTAACTTAGGTTCTCCAGCAAAACTTCAAACACATAACATAGCTGTTGGACAAGGTTTTTTTGTGCAGGGTGATGCTGATGGAGGAGTAATAACATTTAAAAATAGTCAACGTGTTTTTGAAACTGAAAGCTCTGGAAATTCTGTATTTATGAGAAATTCAACAATTAGTAATAGTAATGAAGAAATATTCCCATTATATAGATTAGGGTTTGATGGAGACAAAATAGATCATAGGCAAATAGCTCTAGCTGTTTATGAAGAAGCAACAGACAATTATGATTATGGATACGATTCAGAAATTTACGAGATTTACGAAGATGATATGTATTTCCTAATTGGAGAAAAAAAATGTGTTATTCAATCAATTAATCAAATTGAAGTAAATAAAGAAATCCCTATTGGAGTTATTTCTTCTGGAGGGTTAATTTCTATAGGTATAGATGAAATTCAAAATGTTGATGAAAATTTAAGTATATTTTTAAAAGATCTTGAAACTGAGTTATATTATGATATTACATTATCTAATTATGAAACAACATTACCTATTGGTGAATATAATGATAAGTATGTTGTTATGTTTAAAAATCAAGAATCTCTTCAGGTCAATAAACAGATATTAGATACCAAGTTAACAACTTATTATAACAATGAGGATAAGGAAATAATTATTCAAAATGAAAGTAATTTAAATATTGATAAAGTTGTAATGTATAACATATTAGGCCAGATTGTAAAGCAATGGAGCTTAGAAAGTAGTGAAACTGAAATTAATTTGAAAATTGCTAAAAGTAGTGGAGTTTACATTGTACAGGTATATTCAGAAGAAAATAAAAGTTCAAAAAAAATATTGGTTAATTAGTAATTAATTTTAGGTTTTAAGTGTTTAAAAAAGGTCTTAATTAAGTTTAAATAAAACTAATTTTAAGGTCTTTTTTGTTTTTATCTTTTTTAATTTAAAAAAAGAGTAGTATATCTTGTATATATATTAAAAACAACTACTTTAAGTGTCGTTTTTTTAAATAAAATATATTTTTATTAGCAATTTTTAAATATAATATATTTTGTAAATATGATAATATTTTCTAGGTTATAACATATAATTTATGTAAATTTATACTATAAAAATCCCTATAATATGAAAACAAATATACACTACAAATTTACAAGTCCTTAGAGCTTACAATTAGAAGCTATTTAAGGCAAAACAAACAAAACTTTTTAAAAAATAAATAACATTTAAAACCCCTATGTTATGAGAAATGCAATAATAATATTGCTAATAGCTTGTTGTACCCTATCTACAAGTTACGCAACTACATTAATTAAAGAATCTAAAAACTTAAAAGCAACTACATATTCCGATGAAAGACCAAAATTTAGAATTGGGTTTGATGCCCCACAAATTGACCATCGACAATTATTGTTAACTATTGACCCTAATACAACAGATGGTGTTGACTATGGTTATGATGCTGAAATGTATCAGATGATTGAAGATGATATGTATTGGTTATTAGATAGTAATAAATATGTTATCCAGGCAACTAATGAAGTTATTATTGATAAAGAAATTCCCTTAGGAATAATTATGTCTGCATCTGGAAATATTGAAATTAAAGTTGATGAATTGGAAAATCCAATGAGCGATCTAGTAGTTTATTTAAAGGATTTAGAGTTGAATAAATTTTATAATATCCAAGATAGTGTTTTTAGAACAATACTTCCACAAGGAGAGCATCATTCAAAATTTGTAATAACGTTTAAAAGTGTTGACTATATAAATGAAACTCCTACAGTAGAAGAACCTATAGAAGATGATACTATAGTAGAAGACGAAACAGAAAGTGAAGATGGTACCAACGATATAATAGGTGAGCCTATTATTGTACCTGTTGATAGTGTTTCGGTACCAGAAGTAGTAGCAGATAACTGTAGTAATATTAAAAAAAGAAAACTTCAAGTTTTTTATAATAAAAGATCAGCTTCAATTGTAATAAAAAATAAGTGTGAAGTAGATGTAAAAAAAGTAACATTATTTAATAGACGTGGTCGAAGAATAAAAGTTTGGAAAAGAGAATTTAATCGTAAAAGAATTAGTTTACCAATAGTTGTAAAAAAAGGAATGTATTTTATTCATGTAAAAACAAACGAAACAGTGTTGAGAAAAAGATTACTAATTAAATAATATTTAAAATTTCATTGGGCAAGACCTTATGGTGATTTGTTTAAATAACTAGCTGTAAGGTCATTACCCCAAATAATAATTAAAAAAATTAAGGCTTATATAAATAAAAAGAGAAAAACATACAGGTAATTATAGAATTCTATTATTCTAAAGAGGGATTAAGTTTATCATTTCTTTAAGGATTTAATTAACAATGCAGTAAATTTTGTTAATAACTTCCTTTTTGTATATTTGTAATAATTAAACTTAATTAACCCCCATGCCCCAATGAAAACAAAACTACTCTCGTTTGTTTTACTTATTTGTGTATTTTTTACTTATTCGCAAGAACAAATTAATCCTTTTTCAGGTAAAAGAATCCAAATTAAGAATCCTTCACATGCTGATTTACATAAAATAAAAGAATTAGGAGTAGACCTATCTTGTGGGGCTGTGTTTGATAATAATGGACTAATTCTTGAATTAAATTATTCTCAAATCAATGAATTAGATAAAAATAATATTAAGTATATTACCCTTATAAATGATATATTATCTTATTATTCTGAAAAAAATAAAAGAGAGTTACCAATTGCAAAAGCTCAGTTAGAGTTAAAAAAAAGGAATAGAATTGTAGCTAAATCAAGTAAAATTAAAAGTGAGAGTGTAAATAATTTTATACAGTATGAAGGATGTTCAGAAATTGATTGGGCAATTCCAACTAATTTTAATTTAGGAAGTATGGGTGGTTGTCTAACATATTCTGAAATGTTGGCAGAGCTAGATGAGATGAGAAGTAAATACCCAGATTTAATTTCTGTTAGAACAGATGCATCACCATCAAATCAAAAAACACATGGTAATTCTTATACTTATGGAGGGAATTACGATTCTTGGGCAGGGCAGCCAATATATTACGTTAGAATTTCTGATAATCCTGATACTGATGAAGTAAATGAACCGGAGTCTTTATATTCAGGAATGACACATTCACGTGAAGTAAGTAGTATGATGAATCTTATATATTATATGTGGTACCTATTAGAAAATTATAATACGGATGCAGGTATAAAAAATTTGGTTGATAATCATGAAATGTATTTTATTCCAGTAGCTAATCCTGATGGGTTAATGTGGAATGAGCAAATTGCCCCTGGAGGAGGAGGACTGCAACGTAAAAATTTGGGACCTTATAATACAGGGAATAATTCTAGCAGAGGTGTAGATTTAAATAGGAATTATGATTATTTCTGGGGGGGCAGCTCAATATATGGAGGTTCATCCGGAACTCAAAGTAGTGAAACATATAGAGGTCCAAGTGCTTTTTCTGAGCCAGAGACTCAGATAGTTAGAGATTTTTCTGCAGTTAGGAGTTTTAAAACTGCTATGAACCATCATGCAAGTTCAAACTTAATTCCTCATGCTTATAATGGATACCCAGGAGCTCCGTCTTCAGGACGTGAAAGTGAATATCATAAATTTTGTCATGATATGACTCGCTATAATAGATATATTTATGGTGAAGCGCCAGATGTATTAACTATTGCAAATGGAGATATGAGTGATTGGATGCTTGGTGGAGCAAAGGACATAAATAATTCAAATGGATCTGGTCAAGGAATTCTTGCTTTAGCCCCTGAGAATGGCTCATGGGTTACTTCTGATGGAGAAGGAGGATTTTGGCCTAGTTCTACAAAAATATATGAGATAGCTCAGAGAGCTATGCGTATGAACTTTATGAATGTTTACTATAGCGGTAAATTTGCTCAGTTTCATGATTTGAATTCAGCGGATATAAATGCTATATCAGGAAACCTTGAATTTGGAATTGAGTATTTAGGTCAGACATTGGGAAATATAACATTAAATGTTATACCTGTTTCATCTAACATTGTTTCAATGAATTCTCCACCTATGCAAACAAATTGGAATAAATTAGAACAGAGAACATTAAGTGTTCCATATACTTTAGATTCAAACATACAACCAAACGACCCAATAGAATTTCAAATTAGTTTAAGTAATAATGATGGGTATTTAATGTATCAGGCAAATATTATTAAATATTACATGCCTACTACTTTGCTTTCAGATAGTTCAGACATCTCTAATTGGACCTCTTCAGGAGGTAGTTGGGGCGTTACTTCGGATGCTTATTCAGGTTCTACAGCAATTACAGATTCTCCTTCAGGACCATACTCTAATAATGTTAGAAAAAGTTTAAAAAACAATACTCTTGTAGATCTGTCAAACTCAAATGAGGCTATAGTTCAGTTTTATGCAAAATGGGATTTAGAACGAAATTTCGATTATGTTCAGTTTCAGGGCTCTACAGATGGAGGAAGTAATTGGGTTTCATTATGTGGAACATATACAAAACCTGCCTCTAGTTATTCTACAAATAGATACAGTAGTAGTAATAGTAGTAATACTAGCACGGGGAAAAGTAGCTCAGATCAGAATAATCAACCTACGGGAGAATCTATTTATGATGGTGATACAATGGATAAATGGGTTTTAGAAGAGTTTATTATTGATGGAGCAAATAATAGTTTTTTATTAGGTGAGAATAATGTTCAATTTCGATTTTTATTTGATTCTGATAATTCAAATAGAGCTGATGGATACCCGACCACTTTTGATGGTTTTACTTTCGACGACTTTAAAATAATAAAAGTACAAGAGCCTTGCGTATTAAGTGTGCCAGTTAACTTAACTGCTTCAAGTGTGCAATCTACAAGCGCAAAAGTAAGTTGGGATAAAGTTACTTCAGCTACGTATGATTTAAGATATAGGGAAGTAGGAACAACTACTTGGACTGATGTTTTAGATATAACTTCATTGACATCTAATTTAACGGGTTTATCTGTTTCAACCGAATATGAAGTACAAGTAAGAGCCAAATGTGATACGAATAATTCTAGTTACAGTTCATTAATGAATTTTACAACTTTAGCTGTTGAATATTGTGATGTCACTTCTAATAATTCTTATGAATTTAATATAACTAATGTAACCTTTAATACAATCAACCATTCTGATACTTTGAAAGATAGCGGATATGAAGATTTTTCTGCAATCTCTACTGAAGTAAAAAGAAATGAAGAGCACCAATTAAGTGTTAGTGCTAGTACCTATGCGGATTCATTTTATGGAGCTGTATACACGGTACATGTTTTTGCTTGGATTGATTTTAATGGTGATGGTGATTTTGACGATAGTAATGAAGAATATGACTTAGGTTCTGTATATAATAGTCAAAGCGGAAAAATAACCAGTGTAACACCAACAATTACAATACCGAGTAATGCTGTGTACGGGGCTACTAAAATGAGGGTAATTGCTAAGTATAATTCAGATCCGATAAGTTGTGATAGTAATTTTTTAGGTGAAGTTGAAGATTACACTATAAATATTATTTCAAATTTAACTACTTATTATGCAGATACAGATGGTGATGGTTACGGAAATCCATTGGTTAGTCAAGATGCTACAACGCAACCAACTGGTTATGTTGTAGATAATACAGATTGCGATGACACTGATGAGGATATTCATCCAAATACTATTTGGTATTTAGATGCTGATGGAGATAATTATGCTGTTTCAACAGTAACACAGTGTACAAATCCAGGAGCTGGATATACTAATACAGTGTTACCAGTAACAGATTGTAACGATTCAGATGCAACATTAAATCCTGATACGATATGGTATTTAGATTTTGATAATGATTTATATGCGAAATTACAAACTACTAGTTGTAGTTCACCAGGAATTGGTTATACAAGAGATGTTTTACCTTTAGGAGATTGTAATGATAGTGATGAAGACATTAACCCTAATACCACTTGGTATTTAGATGCTGATGGAGATAATTATGCAGTTTCAACTACAATTCAATGTTCTAATCCAGGAGCAGGTTATACAACAACGGTATTACCAATAACAGATTGTGATGATAACGATGCAAATGAATTCCCAGGACAGACTTGGTATGCAGGTGTAGATAATGACGGAGACGGATTCTTTGGTTCAATTACAACTACAACAGCTTGTGAGCAACCAACAGGATATTCATTAGTAGCACCAGCAGCAGATGATTGTGATGATAACGATGCAAATGAATTCCCAGGACAAACTTGGTATGCAGGTGTAGATAATGACGGAGACGGATTCTTTGGTTCAATTACAACTACAACAGCTTGTGAGCAACCAACAGGATATTTATTAGTAGCACCAGCAACAGATGATTGTGA
>NZ_FNNJ01000043.1 GCF_900106565.1 Lutibacter oricola | reverse complement strand
ATGAATACTGCTCATGCTAAAAGAGCTGCAAAAAATGCAATTAATTTATACAACCAAGTAAGATTACACTTATCTTTAGACTTTAAAACACCGAATATGGTATATAAATTAACAGCATAAAATCAATTTTAACCTGTAGCCATATTTCAGGACGAGACATATGATGAAAATCGCAATGAAAAGATTAAAAATAGCATTACCATTAACGATTATTTCATTTATTATGATTTCAAAATTATGGTATGTTAAGATTATTGATGCTCCAAATTCAATACTTTATGGATTTCCGATTCCCTATTCTTGTGCTGCTTGGCATACATCAATGGCTCGACAATTTTTCATACTTGAATTCATTTTCGATTTTATGATTTATCTTATATTTTGGATTATGTTATTATATCTGATTGATAAATTCATTTTTAAAATAAAAATAAGTAAACTGATAAATAACGTTTTGATAATAATTTCAGGATTAATGATTTTATTAAACGGATTAATTGTTCTGAATCCAGACAATATTTTCAAAATGAGTAATGAGTTTGATTATAAAATAGTTGAAACGAAAATAGATTTTTTATGGAATGATTATGTTAGCCCCGAACACAGTAAAAAGAAACGAAATGATTAACTACGCCCAACAACTGGTATATTTTATTGTTTGGTTCTAGCCCACTTACGAAAATCCTATCGGATTTTCTTGGTCGGTAATTATTTATTAAATTTATAGCTAAATCACTCAACAAAACATACCAAAAACCGTTGTGCAACATACGGAAATTAAGTTATGAATAAAGAAGAAACAAAAGATTTAATGAAAATTCTATCTGTCATTAGTTTAGGAACTATTTCATTAGTTTTTATTATTTATTATTTTGGTTCTTATTTAGGGCTAATTTTTAACATACTTCTTTTTGGATTTATTATATATCATTATTTAAATCTTTTTCTGAGAAATCCAATTAGAAAAAATATTATTCAATTACGATTGAAAAATTATTCTTGGATTAGTTTTGTTATCTTCCTTATATTCGGATTTATCACAATATTTGATAAAAATAGTCTTTCATCAGATATCTTTTTGGGAATCTTATATATAGCTTCAGCTGTTCTTATATTGTTTAAGAATACTTTAAAGATTAATAAAAAAGGAATAATACTGAATGATTTTATGAAAACACAGATAGAATATTCAGAATTTAAATCGATTCAAGTGACTAATGATAAAATAATAATTCAATCAAGTTCTGAGAATCAGACCTTTCATATTCAGCACTTAAAAGACGAAGAAGTCAATGATATACTCAAACGGATTAATAAATATAAAGAAAGTACGATTGCACAACACTGTATATAATTTATGCTTAAATTTGAACTAAAACGACAAACATTATAACAAACAACTAATTTGCTAGGCTGATAAATCTCCGATTTATCTTCCGCACAAATCATCATACAAAACCGTTGCAATTAATAGGCTGATGATTCTCTGATATGAAAAACAAAAAGAAATGAGTTTTGGAATAGTTCAATCAATGATTATCTCAATGAAGAATAACTCAAGGAAAAAAGTGTTATCTCATTTTGATAGAAAAGATATGCCGTTAAAAGGATTGAAAGGAGATTTTAATGAATTATTAAAACGGAAAGCCACTCCAGAACAATTAGAAAATATTAGGAAAGAGATTAAACGAGAAAACAAAATTGATTTAATCAAAACGATTATAATAATGATTATTGCAATATTGATTTTAATAGTTGGAGTGAAATATTTGATTTTATAACGATTATTGATTTTAAAACTATATAATTAAGAGAATATCGAGAAAAATGATTATTAACGAATAAAAACTACTAATTGCAACAACTGGTATATTTTACTGCTTGGTTTTAGCACACTTACGAAAATCCTATCGGATTTTCTTGGTTAGTAAATATTTACTAAATTAGTTGCTTAAACACGCCACAAAACATACCAAAAACCGTTGTAAGCAATTACCTAAAAAAAAAACTATGAAAAAAATAATTATCATTCTTTGTCTAATACTCATTTCTTGTAATTTCAATAACAAGAAAGAAACAAAATCTAATAACAAT
>NZ_FNNJ01000040.1 GCF_900106565.1 Lutibacter oricola | reverse complement strand
CTTACGAAAATCCTATCGGATTTTCTTGGTCAGTAATTATTTACTAAATTTAATGCTGAAACACTCAACAAAACATACCAAAAACCGTTGTACACTATTTCGGATGATAATTGAAAATATTTATGAAAGAGAATTCAATAATAAAAAAGACATCTAAATCAGTTTCAGAAAATACAGACCAAATTATTAATCAATTAAAATCTGGATTATCAAAAATTGGAGAATTTGGAACAAATACGAAAAATAAGTTTCTGAATTATGTTAAAGAAGTATTTGATGTTTTACCACTGATTGAAAAAGCAGGTTTCAGAACGAATCGACTAATTGTAGGAATTACAGTTCCACCATCAATAGAAATCCACGTGAGTAGATTTAAGGATGTTGATAAATCAAAATTAGATGAGCTGTATGAGGAATATAAAGACAGAAAAATGTTTAAGTTGATTTTAAAATCTTTGATAATGTCAAATGATTTTCAAAGCAAATTATCGTCTGATAGTTTAGTATTTAGCGAGACTTGTATAGAAATTTCAATTCCTCCGAAAGTAAGTATAAAATATCTGAATAAAGATATTGCGAACATAAATAAAATTGAAACTGAATTTGATTAAAAAACAGTGTACAACAACTGGTATATTTTATTGTTTGGTTCTAGCACACTTACGAAAATCCTATCGGATTTTCTTGGTCAGTAATTATTTACTAAATTTATAGCTTAATCACTCAACAAAACATACCAAAAACCGTTGTAACACATATTGAAGAAATTATGAGTAAACCACTAACCATTTTGATTTTTCTGATTATTTTTTCATCCTGTAAAAATAATTCGATAGAGACAGAAAAAGAAATTCAATCTGTACAGAAAGTGTTAGATTTTTATGGAGGAAAATGTATTAAACATAAAGGATTCAAAACTGAAAAGGAAAATTCAATAAAATTTTATGAATTAGAGATGCTTGATAGCGATTTTCTTGATAAAAATTATGAGATTTTAAAATCACTTTCAGGAAATATTGCATATTTATTTTATTCTAATTTAGACAATGAAAAAGAGAATTACAACCAAGTTAGAGTTACGATTAATTCGAAAAATGGAACAAAATCAGAATACCATTATTCAGAAACTAAACTTGAGCAAATTGAAAGGTTGATTCCTAATATTGAGAATATTTCGAACTATATTTTGAATAAGGATTATGATTCTATCTACAATTTATTTGATAAATCGATTGAATTGAAAATTGATGATATAAAAAATATATATACAAAAATTGAGAATGACTTTGGAAAATTAAAGAAATCCCAAATAAGAGGATTTGAATTTTATGATGAAAAAGAATTTGACCATTATTTGAAAGTTGAGATAGTTCAAATAAGAGAAAATAAAAATCTGATAATGATTTTAATTTTCAATAGAAATAACTCAAAATTAATAGGAATTGATTATTTGTAAAAAATACGTGTTACAACAACTGGTATATTTTATTGTTTGGTTCTAGCCTACTTACGAAAATCCTATCGGATTTTCTTGGTCGGTAATTATTTACTAAATTTATAGCTAAATTACTCAACAAAACATACCAAAAACCGTTAGCTACAATTACGAAATAAAAATCCGTACTCAAGAACTTAACTGAAAAAGTAAAAGATGGATTAAATTTGATTAAGATGAGTAACAAGTTTTGGAAATAAATTCTCATATGCCTCAAAAGTTGAACTAATTTTTGAAAGATTAATTAATCGATAATGATTTAAAAAAAATAGAACAGATAAAGCTTTTAATCACTTCATTAAACTTTACTGAGAAAAAATTGCAGAAAAAAACACTAAAACATTGATTAGTAAGACATTTCAAAATCATAATAAGTGTTAAAATTAACGAAAACAATCAAACTTATTTGGATTTCTGTAAATGATGTATTATATTTGCAACATAATTAAAAGACTTGTTGCGTCAACAACAAGCCTTATGATTAATAAATAAAACTAACCACTTTGGTTAGAGTAACGTGGAACTATAGGAAAAATAGTCTGATAAAACTTATAACGGTACGAACGAAAAGTTTTATCTCTTGTTTATAGACAATCCACCACTTTGGAGTCCTTTCAATATGTTTATCCAATAGGATTTAATATTTGATTAATAAATTCTCCTAACTTAAGACCTAGGAGTTCTAGCCTTTTTTATTCATAATTCATTTATTTTAACTTATAATTTCTTATAAGTGGTTCATATTTTGCAAATATACGAAAAAAAATCGACAATTCATATATTTTAACACTTTATATTTGTTTAATTGATTTATTTTTATTATGAGTGATTTTTAAAAAAAAACTGTAGCTAACAATTGGTATATTTCATTGTTTGGTTTTAGCACACTTACGAAAATCCTAAAGGGATTTTCTTGGTCAGTAATTATTTACTAAATTTATAGCTAAATCACTCAACAAAACATACCAAAAACCGTTGCCTACAATGGCGGATTTCACATCTGAAATCCACATTTTAGTCATTTAAGATAAAAATAGTTAGGCTGACAGAGACACGAGAAAATTAATT
>NZ_FNNJ01000013.1 GCF_900106565.1 Lutibacter oricola | reverse complement strand
ATTGTAGTAGTTGCTTCTCCTGTTAATTTTAATGCTATAAAATCGCCTGGTAATAATAATTTATCTACTTTTTCAAATATTTCAGGTTCATTTTCCTTTACCCATTTTAATTTTGAAAGTGTAAAGTTTCCTGGTGAATTTAAAAGGTTAGATACACATTTGTCTTCTCCTGCTCCAATAAAAGCTTCGTTTCCAATTGCTACTGCTCTACTATCGCACCAAATAATGGATGGTCGTAAAACTTCTTGGTTTTTATCTACCACAACCATTCCGTGCATTTGATAAGCAATGCCTATACCTTTTATGCTGTTTGATGAAACTCCTGTTTGCGCCAATAATTTTTGGGTTACTTTACCTATATTCTGCCACCATAAATTTGGGTCTTGCTCTGCCCAACCTGGTTGCTCGGCTTCAATGGCCATTTCTGTTTCTGGATATTGTGTAATACCTACCGACTTTCCTGTTAAAGAATCTATCAATGCTGCTTTAACTGATGAACTTCCTAAATCAAATCCTATATAATACAAAGTATACTTTTTTAAATTTTTTATAAAAATATTCTAATATTGCGGCGTTAACTAGCACAAACTAGTTAAAACCTATCACAAATGTTGTAAATAAATGTTTATGGTTAACTTTAGAACAATTGAGCAGTATAAAAATACAAACGGAAGATATATATTGGTACTTTTTCACTTAAACGAATTACGAAAACTCATTTTTATAGGATATTTACAAACCGCTATCAAAAACGCACTTAACATACTAAAATAAAGGTCTTTATTCACTTTTATTCAAAACAAAAAACTACTACTTAAACGTTTAAGTAAAATGTATTATTTAGAATTATTTTTAAGAAGCTGATTATAAACTTCCAAAGTGTCAATATCTGTAAAATCAATTTCTGAAACTACAGCTTTTACATCGTTTTTATGCTTAGAAATTAATTGTTTTGCCCCTTTATCTTCATTCAGCTTTTTTAATTCTTCAAAATAAAATAAATCGAAAATAGCAGGTACACCAACTCGGTTTTTAATTTTAGTTGCAATTATTCTTTTTTTTGAAGTTTTAAATGTGCTTTGCAACAAGTTAAAGTAGGAACCTGTTAAAAAAGGCTGATCTGCTAACGTAATTAATATTGAATCTATATTTTTTAATTTTTTTTGAATAAAATTAACACCAAAAGAAATAGAATTTCCGAGGCCTTTTTCCCAGCTTTTATTTTCGACTACGTTAATACTCGAAAAATCTATTTTTGATTTAATTTCTGCTGAATTTGCTCCCAAAACAACAACTATATTCTCTAAATTTGAAGTCAAACTTTGTTCTAATATTGCACCTAGTAATGTTGTGTTTTTCCAAGGTAATAATTGCTTTGGCCTATTCATTCTTGAAGAAGCACCTGCAGCCAAAATTAATATTGCCGTATTACCGTTCATTAGAATGAATTGAAAGCTTTTTATTTTTTAAAAAATCCGGAGTTTTTTGACGAGTTACTGATAAAATTTCAGCACAAATAGACAACGCAATTTCTTGAGCTGTTTCGCTACCAATATTTAAACCTGCCGGACCATAAATGGCGTCTAAAAATTCATCCTTCACCATAGGATAGTTTTCAATAAAAGCATTCAATATTTTTTCTCGTCTATCTTTAGGTCCCAATAATCCAATATATGCAGGATTTGTTTCTTTTAAAGCTACTAAATATTGTAAATCTTTTGCATAACTATGCGTCATAAAAACTATAGCCGCTTGCTTATTTACCCAATTTAAATTTAAAAAATTAGGTTCCGTTTGAATTAAATCTATAGCTCCTGGAAAATTTGCAATTGTTTGTTTATTTAACGCATTTGCAACTACAACAACTTCCCAACCTAAAAAGGAAGCCAAGGCTGTTAAAGCCACGGCATCGTGTTCGGCGCCAATAATAACCAACCTAAAACTAGGCTTAAATAATTGCTTAAATACTTTATATGAAGTATCAATTTTTGTGTTAAAAACGGGTAACCAAGTTTCGGTTTCAAAAGAAAATTTAGAGCCGCTATTAGGTTGTTCACCTTCTTCTAATTTAAAATAAGAATGAATATAAAATGAGTTTCTTTTTTTAAGCGAATTATTAAAAGCATCAATAATTTCTTCGGAAGGATTAAATGGCTCAATTAATAAGTAAAGCTGACCTTCACAACCTAATCGATACCTTCCATCATACACCATTAATTTTGGAATATTGCTTTTAAAAACAGCAATAGTTTGGCGTTGGATTTCTTTTTCTACACAACCTCCACTAACTGCACCAGTCATTTCTCCTGTTTCTGTCAACAACATTCTTACACCAGGTTTTCTATACGAAGAACCGTTTAGATAAACCAAACTAACCAAAGCACACTTTGCGCCTTGTTTTTTAGCCTTTATAAAACTTGAAATTATTTCTTTTAACTCGTGAGTCATTATATAAATAAAACACCAAAATACAAAAAGAGCTACAATTTCTTGTAACTCTCTTTTAAATATATCTTTTTTAGGTAAATTTTTCTAGGTACTATATTCAAAAACAGAATTAACAATCAAAGATAATCAATTAATTATCAACACATAAAAACTTCTACCACATTAACAATTTCCTAAAAACAAAAAAGAGCTACATATAATGTAACTCTTTTTTTGCTCCTCCTCTTGGGCTCGAACCAAGGACCCTCTGATTAACAGTCAGATGCTCTAACCAACTGAGCTAAGGAGGAATGTTTTTGCCTTAGCGGTTGCAAATATACAAGCTTTTATTATTTTTGCAAGACTTTTTTTAAAAAAAATGATCTTTTTTTTAAACTATTATTTCAAACAAACAGCAAGTTATTGTAAACTAAAATTTTAGTGGCTTTAAAAAAATTTTGAAAGTTTTAAAAAAAGTGCCTTTATACTTCATAAAACTTCATCTTTCTTTATCTAAACAGCGTAATTTTATCAATAGTACAATTATTACACAAATAAATGTTTGTTATACTAAAAATTGTACTTTTGCTTATACAGTAACATATACTACTAAAACAAATAATGGATAAATTTTCGTTTTTAAATGCTATGCATACCGAGGCAATTGCCACTATGTACGACCAGTATTTAATGAACCCAGATGGGATTGAGCCAAGTTGGAGAAGTTTCTTTCAAGGCTTTGATTTTGCTACAGAAAACTACGGAGTTTCAACTAAAGAAGAACCTACACTTACAGTTCCTGAAAGTCTAAAAAAGGAATTTAAAGTAATTGATTTAATTAACGGTTATAGAACTCGTGGACACTTGTTTACAAAAACAAATCCGGTTCGTACACGCCGTCAGTACACACCTACATTAGAAATCGAAAATTTCGGACTTTCCGAAAACGATTTAGAAACTGTATTTGACGCCGGAGGAATAATAGGTTCTGGTAAAACAACGCTTAGAAACATAATTAAGCACCTTCAAACTATTTATTGCGATTCAATTGGTGTTGAATATATGTACATAAGAAATCCAGAAGAAATTAAATGGATTCAAAAGCAACTAAATAGAAATTCAAATCATCCTAATTACTCGGTTGATTCAAAAAAATACATTCTTCAAAAGTTAAACCAAGCAGTTACGTTTGAAAACTTTTTACAAACAAAGTACGTTGGTCAAAAACGTTTTTCTTTAGAAGGTGGTGAAACTTTAATACCTGCCATAAGTACCGCTTTAAGAAATGCTGCAGAAATATACGATGTAGACGAGTTTGTATTAGGTATGGCTCACCGTGGACGTTTAAATACACTTACAAACATTTTTAGAAAACCAATTAGAGATGTATTTAGCGAATTTGAAGGGAAAGATTTTGAAGACGAAACTATTGATGGTGATGTAAAATATCACTTAGGATTAACTATTAGCAAAACCTTAAAAAACAACAAGGAACTTAAAATGAATTTAGTTCCAAATCCATCGCATTTAGAAACCGTTGGACCAATTGTTGAAGGTATTGCTCGCGCTAAAATTGATAAAATTTATAGCGGAGACAATTCAAAGTTACTACCAATTATTGTTCACGGAGATGCTGCAATAGCTGGTCAAGGGCTTGTATATGAAGTTACACAAATGAGTAAACTTCCTGGGTATACCACCGGAGGAACTGTTCATATTGTAGTAAATAATCAAATTGGTTTTACAACTAATTACTTAGATGGTAGATCTAGTACGTACTGTACAGATGTTGCAAAAGTTACACTTTCTCCAGTATTACACGTAAATGCCGATGATGTTGAAGCTGTAGTACACGCAGTAGAAATGGCCTTAGATTTTAGAATGAAATTTAAGCGTGATATTTTTATTGATTTATGCGGATATAGAAAATATGGTCATAATGAAGGTGATGAACCTCGTTTTACACAACCTAAACTATACAAAGCAATTTCCAAGCATCCAAATCCAAGAGATATTTATGCAGAAAAACTAATTAAAGAAGGTGTAATTGATAACAGCTATTTAAACAATACAATTTCTGAATTTAAAAATCTTTTAGAAACTGAATATCAAGAATCTAAAAAAGTTGAAAAATCTAAAGTTCAACCTTTTATGAAAGATACTTGGAAAGATTTTACAAGAAGACATTTAGAAGATATGCTATTGCCAGCAGACACTTCTTATTCTGAAGAGTCTTTAAAAAATATTGCAAACGTAATTTCTACAGTGCCAGATGGCGTTAAGTTTTTACGAAAAGCAGAACGTATTTTACGAGACAGACATAAAATGGTTTTTGAAACCAATAAAATTGATTGGGGAATGGCAGAATCTTTAGCTTACGGAAGTTTGCTTAAAGAAGGTTTTGATGTTCGTATATCTGGTCAAGATGTTGAACGTGGAACATTTAGTCATAGACACGCTATTTTACGCGATGAAATTTCTGAAGAAAGAATAAACCTATTAAATACTTTGGATGACAACCAAGGTAATATGTACATATACAATTCTTTATTATCTGAATATGGTGTTTTAGGTTTCGACTACGGTTATGCTATGGCAAACCCAAATACACTAACTATTTGGGAAGCTCAATTTGGAGATTTTAGCAATGGTGCTCAAATTATTTTCGACCAATACTTATCTGCTGCCGAAGACAAATGGAAACTTCAAAATGGTATTGTAGTTTTATTACCTCACGGTTACGAAGGTCAAGGATCTGAGCATTCATCTGCTCGTATGGAACGTTATTTACAATTGTGTGCTGTTGATAATATGATTGTTGCAGATTGTACAACTCCTGCAAACTTTTATCACTTATTGCGTAGACAAATGAAACGCGACTTCCGTAAACCTTTAATTGTATTTACACCTAAAAGTTTACTTCGTCATCCATTAGTAGTTTCTTCAATAGAAGAAATTGCAACTGGAAGTTTTCAAGAAGTAATTGATGATACAATTGATCCAAAGAACGTAAAAAAACTGGTTTTCTGTACTGGTAAATTCTATTACGATTTATTAGCACAAAGAACCGAATTAGATAGAGATGATATTGCTTTGGTGAGAATTGAACAATTGTTCCCACTGCATTTAGATGCCTTGCAAGCGTTAATTAACCGCTATCCAAATGTAGAAAAGTATGTTTGGGCACAAGAAGAACCAGAAAATATGGGTGCGTGGAGTTATATGCTTCAACGTTTTAGATTGGTTAACTTAGAAGTTGCTTCTCAACCATTTTATGCTGTACCTGCAGCCGGATCAACAGCTCGTTTTAAACGTAGACACCAAAGAGTAATAGATAAAGTATTTGAAAAATAACTAACAAAAAAAATCGTCTAAAAAGACTTAAAAATATACAACATGATTTTAGAAATGAAAGTTCCCTCTCCGGGAGAATCAATTACAGAAGTAGAAATTGCATCTTGGCTTGTTGAAGATGGTGATTATGTTGAAAAAGATCAACCAATTGCTGAAGTAGACTCCGATAAAGCTACGCTAGAATTACCTGCGGAAGAAAGCGGTATTATTTCATTAAAAGCAGAAGAAGGAGATGCTGTTGAAGTTGGATCTGTAGTTTGCCTTATTGATATGAGTGCAAAAAAACCTGAAGGCGCTTCAATAGAAAAAGAAAAAACTGTTGAAGAAGCTCCTAAAGTTGAAGCTAAACCTGTAGAAACTAAAACAACTTATGCAAGTGGATCTACTTCACCAGCCGCTAAGAAAATTTTAGATGAAAAAGGAATATCTTCTTCTGAAGTAAAAGGAAGTGGACGCGACGGAAGAATAACAAAAGATGATGCAGTAAAAGCTGTACCAAGTATGGGAACACCTGCTGGTGGCTCAAGAGGTTCAGAACGTAAAAAACTTTCTATGTTACGTAGAAAAGTGGCTGAGCGTTTAGTTTCAGTAAAAAATGAAACGGCAATGCTTACAACTTTTAACGAGGTTGATATGAAACCTATTTTTGATTTACGTAAAGAGTTTAAAGAAGATTTTAAAGCCAAACACGGTGTTGGTTTAGGTTTTATGAGTTTCTTTACGTTGGCTGTTGTAAGAGCCTTAAAAATGTATCCAGATGTAAATTCTATGATGGATGGTGATTATAAAATTTCTCACGATTTTCAAGATATTTCAATTGCTGTTTCTGGGCCAAAAGGATTAATGGTTCCTGTTGTTAGAAATGCCGAAAACTTATCATTTAGAGGTGTTGAAAGCGAAGTAAAACGTTTAGCTATTAGAGCAAGAGATGGACAAATTACTGTAGATGAAATGACTGGCGGAACATTTACCATTACAAATGGTGGTGTATTTGGATCTATGCTATCTACACCAATTATTAATCCTCCTCAAAGTGGAATTTTAGGAATGCATAATATTGTTGAAAGACCAATTGCTATTAACGGCGAAGTGGTTATTAGACCAATTATGTACGTTGCATTATCTTACGATCATAGAATTATTGATGGACGTGAGTCTGTTGGTTTTTTAGTCGCTGTTAAAGAAGCTTTAGAAAACCCAATTGAAATTTTAATGGAAAACAACCCTAAAAAAGCATTGGAATTATAAAATTCTAAACACATAATTTAAAGAGCCAAACTTAACCGTTTGGCTTTTTTTATGACAAATATCATATTATTTAGAATTAATCTAAATAATACTTGTTTCTTATTTAGAATCATTCTAAGTTTGCAATTCAAAACCAAACGAGTGTCACTATTTAGAAATACATACATTATAAAACTTTTTAGTTTTATTGGCCTAAGCATTATACTGCTTAACCTAGCCAATAAAAGTGTTTACACTCATATTCACTTAACAAAAACTGGCGAACTTGTAATACATGCGCATCCTTTTAATCAACAAGACGATAACTCGCCTATAAAATCACACCATCATACAGCGTTGGAGTTTTTAACTTTAAGTGCTTTTGATATTTTTACGTTAACTGTTTTTATGTTTTCTGCTTTAGTAGTAGCACAGGTAATTTTATCTAAAAATTACTTTTTTAAAACAGTTGTAAAACAAACTCATCTTTTTTACTCCAAAAACAAATCTCCACCTTTAGAAATAGCTTTTTAATACCCCCAAATTTTAATTAAACAAACTATTTCAAATAATAAATAATGAATAAATTATTATTGGCACTAGTAACCATTGTGTTTATTGGCCAAACCCTATTTGCACAAGACTCATTTGTAAGTGCAACATTAGCAGGAAAAGTAACAAATAAAGGCAGTCAAATACCTTACGTTTCAGTATCAATTAAAGGAACAACCATAGGAACTTCAACAGATGAAAAGGGTTCTTTTAGAATTTCGAATATAAAACCAGGTTTTTACACGGTACAAATTCAATCTGTTGGATTTAAGCCATATGAAGAAATTGTAGACCTAGAAACCAACGAAAACTTAAACATTTCAATTGAACTTGAATCTGATGTTTTAGGTTTAGAAGAAGTAGTGGTTACAGGAAACAGAAGCCGAATTATGCGTAAAAAAGCTTCTTCTATTGTAAATATTATTAACACAGATATTTTTCAATCTACGCAATCTGTAACTTTAAGTGAAGGTTTAAACTTTTGTTCTGGTTTAAGAATGGAAAATGATTGCCAAAATTGTGGATTCAGCCAAATTAGAATGAATGGTTTAGAAGGTCCATATTCTCAAATTTTAATTAATAGCCGACCTATTTTTAGTGGTTTAGCAGGTGTATATGGTTTAGAACTTATACCAACAAATATGATTGAAAAAGTAGAGGTTATTCGAGGTGGTGGTTCTGCTCTATACGGAAGTAACGCCATTGCTGGAACAATTAACTTATTACTAAAAGATCCTACTCAAGACTCTTATGAAGTTGGAGTAAACAACTCTTTTATTGGAGTTGGTGAAGGCGATAATACTGCTACTGATTATTCATTAAATTTTAATGCCTCAGTTGTTGGAGAAAATGATAGAAATGGTATTTCAATCTATGGTTTTCACAGAAATAGAAAACCTTTTGACGCTAACAATGATACATTTTCTGAAATTGCTTCTTTAAACAATACTACTTTAGGTTCTAGAATGTTTCATAAATTAGGTTCAAGAGCAAAAGTTTCTTTAGATTTCTTTCATATTAATGAAGAAAGAAGAGGAGGAAATAAATTTAATGTACCAAATCACGAAGCTGATATTTCTGAAGCTGTAGAACATCATTTAACAACTGCTGCTGTAACGTTTGAACAGTATTATAGAGATAATGATTTGTTTTCTATTTTCGCGTCTGGTCAAAAAATTAATCGTGACTCATATTATGGAGCTGAACAATCACTTTCAGACTATGGGAATACAAAAGATTTCACTTTCAACACAGGTGTACAATACAATGCTAAATTCGAAAATTCAGAATTAGTTTCTGGAATTGAAAACACCTACTCAAAGTTAACAGACAAAAAATTAGGGTATGCAGAATTTAGCGTTTCTAACTTAGGTGAATTAGTTGAAACTCATTACGACAATACTATTGTTTCTGACCAAAAAATGAACACTTTTGGTGTTTTTTCTCAATATGATATTAGAATGAACAAATTCAAATTATCGTTAGGAGCGAGATTTGACACTTATAAGGTAGAAGACAAAGAAAAGGAAGCTGATGATAAAACAGGAAATGTATTTAGCCCAAGAGTTAATTTATTATACGATATTCAACCAAATTTTCAAGCTCGAGTAAGCTATTCTGCAGGTTATAGAGCTCCTCAAATTTTTGATGAAGATTTACATATTGAAACTTCAGGTTCTAGAAAAGTAATTCACGTAAATGCCCCTAATCTAGAACAAGAAACTAGCGATAGTTTTATGGCATCTCTTGATTACAACAAAACGTTTAACAACAACAGTAACTTTGGTTTATTAGTTGAAGGTTTTTACACAAAACTAAACAACCCTTTTGTTAATGAATTTTCGGATCCAGACGCTGATGGAGTAGTAACTTATTTAAGAGTTAATGCTAATGAAGGAGCAACAGTAAAAGGGGTTAATTTAGAATTAAACTATGTTCCAAACCCAGATTTAAAACTAAAAGCAGGTTATACTATTCAAACAAGTGAATACGAAGAAGCACAAGAATTTGACGAAAAAAGTTTCTTTAGAACTCCAGACAGTTATGGATTTTTTACTGCAGACTGGGAAGCAACTGATACTTGGTGTGTAATTGGAACGGGAACTTTTACAGGAAAAATGTTAGTACCTTATTTTGGAGCTGACCTGCCAAACCCTGAAGAAGGGGAACTAAGAAAATCTGATAGCTTTTTAGATTTAGGTTTAAAAATTACCAAAACAATTAAGTTAAAGCATAATTCTTTGGAAATTTCAGGAGGAATGAAGAATATATTTAATTCTTACCAAGAAGATTTTGATTCCGGAATTGATAGAGACCCAGCATATATTTATGGACCAATGAATCCAAGAACAGTATATGTAGGATTGAAATTTGGAAATATTTTAAACTAGAAATTTTATAAATTTAGATAATAGCCAATCTAATTTTTATTTGAAGCCGAACCTTGTGTTCGGCTTTTTTTTAGAATTTATAAACTAATTTCTTTAAGTAAACGCACTGATTTTTATAATCTATAATTGCCTCTCCTTTTTCTAAAATATCTGCTCCAATAATTCCATCAACAGGTTCTGCATTGTGCTCGGTTAAAGCCATATTTACGTGAGATAAATCTAGTAAAACAAGGTTAAACTTATTATAACTCCATTTACCAAGACTAATCTTGTTATTAGATGAAATTTTTGTTTCCATTCCAATTGCTCCAGCTCCTGCAGCTTTGGTATCAGAATCTTCTAATTCTAGTTCAAATTTCTCAGCTAAATCAATAGAAACACAAGAATTCGAAGCTCCTGTATCTAAAATAAATCGTCCTTTTACTGAATTAATTTTGGCTATAACTTCAAAATGATTTGTACTCAGCTTCGCTAATTCAATTTTTATATAGCCTTTTCTTTTTAGAATGTTCTTTAATTGCATTTGGCAAAACTAACGCTTTTTGTAGAGAAAATAACTTACAACTAGCAAGAACGGAATTATTAATAACCACAAAAATCCTTTTGAAGAATTTGAAATTGAATCAACCTCACCTATAAAAACAAAACTTGCCCAATAATAAGGTGATTTTTTATGTGAAGAAATCTCTTTACTCCTCAAATATTCAAGTTTAGATTGATGTAAAGATGCGGATTTATTATTAGTTCTTGAATAACCTTTATAAAAAGAGCTCATTAATTGTGCTGTAGCTTTATCGTTTACTTTCCATAATGAAACCAATACATTTTTTACACCTGCATACGAAAACCCACGAGCCAAACTCATTACTCCTTCTCCTTTTCTAACAACTCCTAAACCAGTTTCACAAGCACTTAACACCAATAAATCGGCAGTTAAATTGTAGCCGTATACTTCTGGTAAATACAATGTTTCATTATAAAACTCTATAGCAGGTGGCTGGTAAAAACTCCCTACTGAAGCGTGTGTAGATAAATGTAAAATCGAAGCTTTATGAGCTTCTTGTGTAAATTGGTCTTTGGTAGCATTTTTATTCATAAAAAATGTTCCGCTAAAATTATCTTTAATATTTTCAGCTTCTAAAACTGTATATTTTAATGTAGACAACTTGTCTCTTTGCTTTTTAAATACAGGAAAAAAACCAATAAAACTTTGTTCATTTTTATATTTAGATCTAGTTAATAACTGAACTGAATATGATAATTGAATTTGAGATTTTTTTGTAAAATATGGAAGTTTTTCAAAGTTAAGCATATTAGTTTCTTCAGTAATTAAAGCATCAAATGGAACAAAATTCAATAGTCCATCAGGTATAATAATTAGCTTATCACATTCAGCTCCAACAAACAATTTTTCATATAAATAAAAGCCTAAATTGGTGTAATTCGAAATGTTATTCTGAATTTCTGAACCTCTATCGCTCGCAAATATTTTAATAAAACTCAACAAATTATTTTTGAATTCCTTATCCTTTTGAATTTTTAAAATTGAAATCGATTTATTCTTTAAAATTTCAAATCGATATACAGCTTTTTCTCCATCAAAAAAGTCAATTAAACTTTGATTTTCTAATAAAATATTCTTGCAAATTTCTTCAACAGAAATAGTTTTTAAAGAACCGTAAATAGACGGAAACTTCTTCATTAACTCTTCTTTTACAAGTTGCAATTTATTAGAAACAGCATCTCGATCTTTAACGTAATTGGCTAATAAATTTACATTCGCCTTATTAGTTTTCAACTCTTCTAACGCAATACTTTTGGTTAATTGGGCTTTTCTAAAAATCAACTTTTGTTCTTGCTGAATCAAAACATCTTTTGAAAAACTAGATTTAGAATTTAATAAATATTGAGATTCATTCAACACAGAGGATTTTGAGCTCTCTGAAAAACGAAAAGCTTTTTCAATCCATTTGGTATTATTTGATTGCTGAAACAATTCATAACAAATTTCGATACAAGCTTCACTCCTTTTTTTAATTTCTTGCTGCATTAAAACCTTCGATTCTTGACTAGAAATAGTTTGCTGAATTTCCTTTTCTACCAAAAATGAATATTTATAGAACTCTAATGCTTTTTCGGGCTTATTTGTAAACGAATACAATTGAGCCAAACCATCAAAAGATTCTTTTAATGTGTTTTCTGCGTACAGATTTTCAATAAAATTTTCTTTTAAAATTATTAAGGTTTCTAGTGCTTTTCTATAGTTAAACTCTGCTTTTTCAAAATCTTGTAATTCAACATAACACTTTGCAATTTCGTTGTATGTTTTGGCTATTTCCCTATCATAATTACCAAAAGATTCAAACCCTAAAACCAATGCTTTTTTATAGCTTAAAAGTCCTTTTTTTAAATCGTTATTTTTAAAATAAACCGCTCCTAACGTTTTATAATTTCTAAACGAAATTCGAGAATTTGAATCTATATTATTTTTATTCGACACCTCAACAAATCGTTTTGCTTCAATTAAATTATTCAACATTAAATAATTAATTGCAATATCTGAATACAAAGTTGAACTTACTTGCTTTGAAACACTCAACTTTTTAGCTTCTTCTAGATAATTAATAGCTGTTTTAAAGTTTCCTGTAGCTCTTTTTACAATTGCTAAATTTTGATACCCACTAATTAAATGTGCTTTGTTTTTACTTTTTTGTGCAATTTGAATGGTAGTTTTTAAAATATCTTCTGCTCTATTAAAGTCGCCTAAACGTGTATAATTATTCGCTAATGGTTTTAAACAATATTCAATAATATCATAATTAAAATATTGGTTGTTTTGAAAAGTGTTTTTAGCTTTTTCATACTTTAAAACAGACTGACTTAAATCTCCAAATCTCTTTAAATAATAACCATAGTTTACATTGAAATAAATGCTAGCTAAATACTCATTCTTTATAGAAGGTTTTCTCCAAATGTTCTTTTCTAAAATTTCAAAAAGAGATAAATTTTCTGCAGTAGGTTTCTTTGCAAATTCATCTAATGTTAGATAAATGTATTCAGCATAATTATCTGCTTTTTTTAAAGAATCTAGCTGTTGGTTAAATTGAGAAAACCCAACAAAACCGACTAAAAAGAAAAATAAACTTTTTTTCAACATAAAATCATTTAGATTTTCCAAATTGCATAAAAATGCAATTGTGAATGTGGCTCATTAAAATTATAAATATAACGCGCACCCAAACTTGGACCAATACGTGAAGCTCCAATAGTTATATCTGCAAAAACACCATACTTTATATCTGTAAAAGATTTAGATTCATTAATATCTTCTTTAGTATTTAAAAAGTCTATTGGATCTCCTTTTACTTCATTAAAATAATAAAAATAGTTAGATGTACTGCTACCTTCAGACTTGTTAGAAATATCTAACGAAACTTGTGGACCTACACCCAAACCAACAACTCCGTTTAAATTGTAACGAAACGATATTGGAACCACATCAATGTTTATTTTATTATATTCCAAATTAGTTTCTTTTTCTAACAGTGCATTATCTATAATAGCTCCTGCAGCATCAATCATACCAGTTTCTTTAACCAAATTTTTAAGCTCTGAATACTCGTGAGTTGCAATCATAATTTCAGATTGCCAATACTTTTTATAAGATTTATAAGGTGAAATTGTTGCTCCAACAAAGTAACTTTTAGAATTTTCTAAATCTGGAAAACTATTATAACCAGCTTTTGCTCCAATAGAAATTCCCGGAGAAAATCTAGAAGTTGATTTATTTGTTATTATTGGTTCATTTTTATCAAAAATAATTGCCGTTTGGCTTTTTGAAGGTTTCTTATGAAAATCCTTACCAAATTTCATTGAATACTTAACAAATCCTTTGGTAGAATCTTTGTCGTGAACTCCTTTTTGAGCTGTTCCTGGTAAGTAAATATTTTTAAACTGAAACGAGATCTGATCTTTTGAAATTATGGTATCCAAACAACTAAACCGAACCTCTTTTCCATCTGGACAAATTGGGCACTTCGGATACATATCTAACACTTTCAACGATTGCTTGTCTAACATTTCTGGAATATCAACATTCAGTTTTATCAATCGTGCTGGACCTTCTCCATCATTTTGAAAACGAACTTTGTATTTTAATCGTTTAAAACGAACCAACCTATAATTTAAACGTGTATCGTAAACTGCCATTTTATTAGGATCGTGCGATGTTACAATCTCCATTTCTTTAGTTTGTACCTTATGCGAATCGTTTCCTCGTTCTGGCACATAAATACTTCGTATAGAAATTACAGCACTTGTATCTTTCAACATTTCTGGAGTTGTTTTCAACGTAAAAAATAGATTGCGTTCTTCATTTGGCTCCATATTATCAAAATCGTACACTTTAAAATCGTGATAATAGTTTTTAGCATCTTCCAATGTTAATGGCAAGTTCTGTTTTAAAGTATCTGCAACAATTAGGTTTTCATCTAAAAAAGTAGAAATACCTGTAGTTTGAATTAATTCGTTTTTTGAAATATAATTTGAAGCTATAACATCTTCTAAAACTTCACGCTCGTTATTGTGTAAACGCGTATCGGTTAATTCAAAATTCTTCGCTTTGTATTTCTTTTCATTAAAAAATAAGTAGATTTTTCCATTTGTTGGATAGGTTTTATCATTTCCATAACTCACTAAAAACTGCATTTCTTCATTTGGCACAGGTTCACGATTGGTTTGTAAACGAAATCCGCCATAACTACTATTTAAATTGTGTTTTTCATTAGAAGAAATATCTACATTATCTCCTGCCACACTAACATTTTTTGGACGTGTTGTTGGTGGTTTTCCATCGTCGTAATTATTAGTTACTGAAAGTTTAACTTCGTAATCTCCTTTGTTTTTATAGGTATGAACTGGTTTTTCTTGAAAACTATAATCACCATCACCAAACTCCCAGTAATACGTATAAAAAGCTTTTGGTGCTCCAGCAATTTGATTTAATTGTGGAACATCAGGATTTAAGGAAACCTGATTTCCATTAATTGCATAAACAATAGTTGCTGTTCTAGTTATAGTATCTTTTTGAATTTCTTGTGCTGAAATTATTCCACAGAAAAACATCAAAAAAATTGAATTGGTTAGTAGTTTCATTAGTAGTAGCTTTTATCAAATATAGAAAAAAGGATTTAATTTGGTGTAAATAGCGAAACCACAACTTTATTTCTAAAATTGTGGATCTCTATTCGTGAGGACTATATTTTAATTATTTGGGATAAATTTTATGTCAACCATTCCTAAATAACTACTTTCACTATAAGTTGTAGGTAAAATTTGATTTACTCCAACATAGTTACCATAAGCTGTTATTAATACATCACCACTTTCTATTGGAAAAATATCTATCTCTCCACTTTCAGCATTTTTAAAACTGTAATAATCACTGGTATTTACTGATACAAAATAATTAGTTCCTGAAGTAATTTGTACAGCTTCAATATTTTCAAAAGACAATATTCCTGCACTTGATAAAACTTGTTGCGTTGCTAAAATTTCTTCTGTATCTGCATTCCACAAAGTAACTCTATAACTTTCATTATCTGGTAATCTTACACCTAACGCTGTAATTTCACCATTTTTAAATGTTTTAAACTTATAACCTACTTCCAACTTAAATGGTTTATTTATATATGTATAAACTTGTTCTACTTCTCCATTAAAAATTAATTCTTTTAGTGGGTATTGAGGATCTACAGTTAATATCAGTTCGTCTTCTTCATCATTTTTTGAACAGCTTATAATTGTTGAAATTAAAACTGCTAATACTAAAATTGATTTTAAAGTTTTCATAATCCTTGATTTTATTAGTTACACTTATATATCAACTTGATTGAAGTTTTGTTACCCTAAATTTTTAAAATTGCCTTCCATCTTTTTACTTAATTCTTTTCCATTGATGAAAAGAACCAAAAATCTAGACTTATTAAAATTTTAGTAGGTCTGGTGAAAAATATTATTCCTTTAACAAAAAAATCCCGCAAAAGCGGGATTTTTTACTAATCAGCCAATAAATTAAGGTAAAGCGTTAATCATTGCTTCTAAAGCTGGTTGTGTTGTGGGACTTAAACTTGAAATAATTTCTATATGGTTATCAACTACTGTTGTACCTTGAATTGCGTAATGTAATTCGTCATCAATTTCTGTTACAACTATAATATGTACTTCTTGTCCTACTGGAATTAATCCGTAATGTTCTGTAAACATTTCCAACGTTGTATTCCAAACATCCATTCTAGCTAAAGCAGTTGGTTCTCCATCGTATGATAAATAAACTGCACAGTTATCTGAAGTATATCCTTCTGGTACATCAATAAAAATATCTGTTTTTGCACCTGCATAATTATACCATCTGTCTAAATTTGTCCATCCAAAAGTTCCAATATCATAGTTATATGTTGCAAATTCACCATCGGCACCTTGTCCGTCTCTAATTTCAGCATCATCGTTTTTACCATCATCATCTTCATCAGCCTCAACCCAATCTTCCTCACTATTTAAATCATCTCCAGCTCTAAATATTTTCATTCCACCATCTAAGTCTGCAAAAGCTGTAGGTCTACCAGTAACAGTTGCATCAACTATTAATTCTAACTCTTCACTACCTTGTTTGGCATCAATAAAAAATTGTCCTGCAGATTTTAATGCTTCTTTATCTCCGTTTGGTTTTTCACCTAGTGTAGATTTATCTGTTAATACCATTGAGCCCTTGTCGTAAATTTCAACAAATTGAATGGTAATGTTTCCTGTTACAATTCCTCCATCTTTATCTGCAAAAGCATTTGGTTGAAATTTAACTTGTGATCCTTGTTCTCCTGTAATAATTCCTCCAGTTGCAGCATCTAATACAAATTCTTGAACTGCTTCTGCCCTATTTTCTTCAAATCTTTCTAATAAAGCTAAACCATCTGGTTTTGGCTCAAAAGTTTCCTCTTTATCATCACAGCTAATAACTGATGTTGAAATTGCGATTGCTAAAATTCCTTTAAAAATGTTTTTCACTACTTTACTGTTGTTTAAGTTTGCGAAGTTTTGTTTTTGAGTTTTCATAATTATAATTTTAAATTGTTTTTAAATGTTTTACACTTACATATCAACACTGTTTTAAAATTGTTACCCCTTTTCTGAAAAAAATATTTTAAATTAGCTACAATCAACTAGCTAATGGACAAAAAAAAACACGCAGATCATATATATATAGAGGCTTTGCTAAAAAACGACAGCAGAGTTCTTTCTAAAATTTATGAGAAATATTCACCAAAAATTGTTGCTATGGTGAAAAAAAACAGCGGAAATGCCGATGATGCCCAAGATATTATTCAAGAGGTTTTAGTAACTATTTATCATCAAGCAAACGAAAAAAACTTCATATTAACTTGTCCGTTCGATGCCTACTTTTATTTATTGTGTAAACGTAAATGGTTAAACGAATTGAAAAAAAGAGGAAATAATAGGGTAACAATTGTTGAAGAAATTACATCTATTAGTGAAGAGCAAGAACAGCAAGTTGAAGAAACTGAAATTTTTGAGCAACAGCATCAGCTTTTTGAAAAAATGTTTAAAGAATTAGGACAAAAATGTCAAGAACTTTTAAAAACTACTTTCAAAATTAAATCGATGGAAAAAGTAGCTGAAATTTTAGGAGTAACTTACGGTTACGCTCGTAAAAAGAAATCGCAATGTATGGGGCAAATAACCAAACTTGTGAAAAACTCTAACGAATTTCAACAACTAAAAAGTTACTAAAATGAAGGAAGATAACTACATATTATTTGAAAAGTACTTAAGTAACGAGCTTACTACTGAAGAACTTGATTATTTCGATTTAGAATTAAGTACCAATACTTATTTTAAACAAGAATTTGAAATATATAAAAGTTTAAACGAATCTCTTTCTTCAAAATTTGAAAATGAAGAAAATGAAACTGAATTACGTTCTACATTAACTAATTTAGGCAAAGAGTTTATTAAAGAAGAAAAGAAAGGAAAAGTAATTTCTATAAAACGACTTCGCCCATTAATGGTTGCTGCTAGTATTGCTTTATTAGTCGGTTTTTTCTTGTTTAACAATGGAAATCCTGTGTATTCGGATTTTGCGAAGCATAACAACCTAGAACTAGTTGTTAGAAGTGAAAATAACTCGGCTATTTCTAAAGCTGAAGAAGCTTTTAATACTAAAAATTACAAAACTGCTTTTGCTCAATTAACAGTTTTAGAAAGTGAATTCCCTAACGATATTGAAATACAATTACACAAAGGGATTTGTTTATTAGAACTCGATAAATATTCTCAAGCTGAAACTATTTTTACAAATATTTCTAATGGAACTTCTGCCTTTAAAAACAAAGCAACTTGGTATAAAGCTTTAACGTATTTAAAACAAGAGCAGTTTGAAAATTGTAGTAACACACTACAAACAATTCCAAAAAGTGCTGATGAATATGAATTAGCTCAAAAACTTTTAAAGAAGCTGTAAGTAGTTAAATTCCTAGTATTTGCACATATGAAAAAAAGCTTTTTAGTTTTATTTATTATTTCTCTTAAAATCTTTTCTCAAGAAAATGTGACAATGCCTATTTTTCCTGGTTGCGAAGAAAGTAAAACCGTTAAAGAGTGCTTTTCAGCTAGTATTGCAAAGCATTTGGTTAAAAATTCTGATTATGTATTAGCCAATGATGAAGAGACGGAATACTATCTAGAGAATTTTGAAGTAACAGAAATCTCTAACGAGATAAAAACTAAAAAAATAAAATGTTTTTTCACAATTGACTACCAAGGAAAAGCAAAAAAAGTCCGATTACAAGGAAATATTGATAGAGGTACACGAAAAAAATTCAAAGAAAATTTAAAAAAATTACCAATAATGAAACCTGGAACTCTTAAAGGAAAATCTGTTGACATACCTTTTATTCTTCCCGTTTTTATTAAACAATTTTAATGTTTATTTCTTTAAATATATCTTTGTTTCTTCTGGAAGCTCAGTAACATTAAATTCGAAATTAGAGGTCCAATTTACTTCAATTACAGAAAAACCGTTAAAACATTCTGTTGCCACTAAATCATATGCTTTTAAAGCAATAATAAAACGATCTAAACCGCCAAACGGAAAATTACCTGTAGAAAATTTAACCACTCCAGTATTTGTAGCTGTTTTTTCTAGCCCATCCATATCTACTTCAAAATCAAATTCTAAAAAACTCATAAAAGCTATTGCCTCAGATTTACTAATAGAATCTTTTGTATTATTTACGCTTTGAATTCGACTCTCTAAAAAACTATTTACAAAACTTGGTATCAACTCTTGATACCGTTTATAAGTAAATTTATCTTGATCTCCGTAATCACTTAGTTTCTGTACGGCTGCTTCAACCTCATCTTCTGCCAAATTATCCCAATCAATTTCTGGTTCTATTTCGTGTTCAAACATATAATTTGGCTCTCTTACGGTTACCATATGTTTATATAGTTTTTGAAAATCAGTATACTTTGAAGAATTTTCTATATTGAATTTAATGTATAGCATTTTTTAGTTTTGTAGTTCTCAAACATAGACAAAGAATATTAAAGACACAAATATAACGTCTTTTGCATATGCAATAAACACAGGTAATTTCAATGAGCGTTTACACTATTTTTTAGTAACAATAAACCAATTGTCACCTATATTAAACTATTTCTAACATTCAAAAATCCATTTAACTATTAAATTTGTTCCTTAAGAAAATCTATAATTATGTTTAGAAACAAAAATACTTTTGCTGTAGTTATTTCTGCTTGTCTTTTTTTGGTTACTTGTGGAAGTAGTTCAGATAATGATACTCCAATAATTGAAAAAGACACTGTAAAACCAACAATAACTTGCTTAGAAGATATTGATATAATTATTGAGTTAAATGAGACCAGTACTGATGTAACTTACACAACACCTGTTGGTACAGATAATTTAGCTGGAGCTTCAACAGTACAAACTGCTGGATTAAAATCTGGTTCGTCTTTTCCTTTAGGAAAAACAATTAACACTTTTGAAGTTACTGATGCTGCTGGAAACAAATCTTCGTGTAGTTTTAACATAACGGTTAGCCATCCAGAAGCAAACACCCCATACTCTCTAGAAAACGGAGTTCCAACTCCTGATGGACAAAAATGGACAAGAGTTGAAAGTTTATCTGATGATTTTGATGGAACTAGTTTTGATGACAATAAATGGCATAGAAACCCAGCTACTGATGGTTTTAATTGGATTGGTAGAGAGCCAGCATTATTTGAATCTGACAATGTTAGTGTAAGCGATGGTAATTTAAATGTAACTGTTGAAAAATTTGACTCACCTAAAACAGTTAACGGTAAAGAATGGACCCACGGTGGTGCAATTATACGTTCTAAAGAAAAAGCTAAACAAGGCCATTATTACGAGTGTAGAATGAAAGCTAACAAAACAATTATGTCTTCTACATTTTGGATTGCTTTTCAACAAAACTGTAATACCGGACCTATTAGAAAATTAGAATTAGACATACAAGAATGCGTTGGTCGTGTTCATAGTGGAACCGATTCTTGGGCTTCTAAATGGGATAATATTTTTCATTCTAACGCTATTAGACATAAACGTACTTGCGATATTAATGAAGAAACCCGAAAATCTGGAGTAAAAAACTTAACAGAAAAAAACCACGACAGATTCTTCGTGTATGGTTGTTGGTGGAAATCTCCTACAGAAATCCTATTCTATCTTGATGGAGAATATGTTTATTCAATTACACCAACTACCGAATTTGATTTAGAAGGGCATATTACTATGGCAATTGAAACCTACAGCTGGAATCCTGTTGATGAAGCTGGTAGTATTTTTGAAACTGGTTCTTTTGATGATTTAACTACAAAATACGATTGGGTTAGAACTTGGGTGTTAGAAAACGAGTAAATTCTAAAAACATAAACACGTGCTAAAACCTACTCTTTAGCACCGTGACTTTTTGCAATTTCTATCCAATGTTCAGAGATCCCTTTTGTGTCTGCACCTAAGCCTCTAGACAAATGTAATGCAACACCCATAATTAAAACAGAAGCCTCTTGTAACTCTTGAAAAGTTTCTATGCTTCCAAATTTTTCTTGGGCTTTTAGTAATATTAAGTCATTATGTTTTTGAGCAAAAGTTATTGGGTTTTCTATAGTTTCTGGTATTTCTGGTATCATTAAACAGTCTATCCATTCTTTACCTAATCTTTCTGCCAATAATTCAGGAGCCTCATTTCCTAATGCTCTCCAAGCGGCTATTGTTTTTGTATCTCCGGTAGCAGATAACCCAGAATCTAAAAGTAACTCAAATGCTATATCTGCAATATTTTGCATTACTTTTAAATATTCGTCTTGAGCCTTTTCGAATTGCTCTACTTGTTGTCCTTTTAGATATTCACCCACACTAAATTTAGGTAATTCTAAAACTTCAGCACAATCATTTAAACAAGGAAACTTATCTCCATGATAAATATACTCTGCCTTGTTAAATTGAATTTGACGACCTAATGGGTATAAACGACAAGCCAATGGACGACCTAAGTGTACGCTACAACCAGCACCGTCTATATACTGACTACATGCTTTTTGTCCTTTTTTATCTGGCTTTCCATCAAACCGTAATCGAATACCTCCAAACTCACAATAAAGATCACGAAATTCTCTTGGTGAAATATTCTTTTCTTTGCTGAAGTTTAATAATTCCCAAGGATTAAGCATTACAGCTTTTCCAAAACAACAAGTTCCAGATCTTGAACAAGTAAGTGGTAATATACTTTGTGTACTAAGTTTCGTTTTTTGCATACTTCTCCCTTACAGGCTAAATTTTATTGTTTTCTATTTTTTAAATAATAAGGCAATATTTTATTTTTTCCGTGTAAAAAACGAGTTTCACAATGGTTAATTTCACCTACGTATTTTAATTCTTTTGGCACAGCTAAATTAAAAACTCCTTTACCTCTTGCCATTTTTTCTAATCGGTAAAGTGCATTTTTAGATAGTTTTTTATATAAAGGTTCTAAAACTTCACATTGTTCAAAATACCCGTTATGCCTATCCCAATTTTTGGCTTTTTCTCCAACAAGTTTTTCTTTAGAAAAATAAACCTTATTTAACAATGGAAATGCAAATTTAAAAACTAATTGAGAACCTTCATTCGCAAACTGAACAATTTCTTTATTTCTAACAATAAAAAACCGAATAAAACCGCAATCCATATTCGATAACTGTTTGGCTGCTATTGAAGCAACACCTACTCCATTTATTTCGTGACCTTGTTGTATTCTTTCAGTATCAAACCATTTGTAAAAATCTCTTATTTGACTTATGGTTGTATATTTCAAGTTCCCTTTTTCTTTAGATAAATTAAAAACGTTAGCTTGTTTCCAAGTTTTAGATTGCCTTTTACGATGTTTCTTCAACCAGCAACCTTCTTGTAAAACAATATTTCCTGTTTCTTTTTGATAAGCTTTTAAAGTTTTCCACTCTTGTGCTACTAAACTATTTACACTTAATAAAACAACAAGTATTAGTGTATATTTAGATTTCATTTTTAATTCACTTTTTAAGCTCAACTAAAGTAACTATTAATTAAAGATTATTGGTTTATAATTCATCAAGTTTTTAATTACTTTTGCGCTATGATAATTACCGATACACACACGCATTTATATAGCGAACAATTTAACGAAGACAGAAACGAAACTATTCAAAAAGCTATTGACGTTGGAGTTTCAAGGTTATTTATACCAGCTATAGATTCTACATATTTACCTGCAATGTTAGATTTAGAAAAAGCGTTTCCAAAAAATACTTTTTTAATGATGGGTTTACACCCAACACATGTAAAAGAAAATGTTGCTGAAGAATTAGCTTTTGTTAAAGAATGGCTAGACAAACGTAACTTTTATGCTGTTGGTGAAATTGGTATCGATTTGTATTGGGATAAAACTTTTTTACAACAACAACAAGATGCTTTTAAACAACAAATTGAATGGGCAAAAGAGAAAAACTTACCTATTGTAATACATTGTAGAGATGCTTTTAATGAAATTTTTGAAGTGCTGGAAGATGTAAAAGACGATAAACTTTTCGGAATTTTTCATTGCTTTACTGGAAATTTAGAGCAAGCAAAACAAGCTATATCTTATAATATGAAATTAGGAATTGGTGGTGTAGTAACCTTTAAAAATGGTAAAATAGACCAATTTTTAAATGAAATTCCTTTAGGTAATATTGTTTTGGAAACTGACGCTCCGTACTTAGCTCCTACTCCTTATAGAGGAAAGCGAAATGAAAGTAGTTATATAATAAATGTACTTGATAAATTGGTAGATATTTACAACTTAACACCTCAAGAAATTGCGGAAATCACCACTAAAAACTCAATAGATGTTTTTGGAATCTAAATTTATTTAATTTTATTAAAAGGTAATTTAGAATAGTTGTTTAAAACTAATTGCTCTTTAGAATTTAAAGAATAAGATGTTTTAATTATTTCATCTAGTTCTTCAATAATTAGCTTTTCTTCTTCAATATTCCAAGTAAACTGAACTAAAGAAGACGTTGCTGCAGAATCCATAGTTCCTACTTTTACTGTTTTTATTCCTGTTTTATTAGGTTTAAAAATAAGTCGGTAATCGTAATTTTTAGAAAAATCAGATCGTTGCCACTCTCCTATTATTTTTTTTGATGAATTATGTTTACTGCCATCGCAAGAAATAACCACTTGCACAACCAACACTATAAACAATGTTTTTATTAACTTCATAACTCTAAATAGCAATTTAATAACGCTAATATAGACTATTAATCATCTACCTTTTAAAGTATTCAACTGTTTAAGTAGAAAAATAAACCAATAGCTTCTTTCTTCAAATAAACGTATATTTAAACTTCAAAAACAAGCACAATAAATTGAAAACTATTCAAACTGCATATTACAAAACACCTATTGGAACAGCAAAAATTGATGGAAGTGAAGCTGGAATTTCTGCCATAACAGTTATTGATGATGATATTGAAAACTCTGAAGAAATCCCTACCTGTTTGCAAGATTGTGTTACTCAATTAAATGAATACTTTACAGAAAACCGAACAGAATTCAACTTAAAATTAAACCCAAAAGGAACAGAATTTCAACAAAAAGTATGGAATGCTCTCCAAAAGGTTTCCTTTGGAAAAACCAGAACTTATTTAGAGCAATCTAAAATTTTAGGCGATGTTAAAGCTATTAGAGCTGTAGCCTCTGCAAACGGTAAAAACCCTATTTGGATTGTTATTCCTTGCCATAGAATTATTGGAAGTGATGGATCCTTAACTGGTTACGCTAGCGGAATTTGGCGCAAAAAATGGTTATTAGAACACGAAAGCGGAACTAAACAACAATCATTATTTTAAACTATTTTTGCTTTAATAACGTTAGGTTTAAAATGAAGCAATTTTTTATACTCATTACTTTTTTAGTAAGTGTTACTTTTTCGGTGCAAAGCCAATCGAAAAGGCAACATTTAAAACGCTTCAAAGTTCAAAACGATTCTATTTTTATAGATTCTGTAAGTATTACACCTTTCAATTTTAAAGTTTTAGATACTACTAATGTTGAAATAGATACCTCTGCCTACAACATAGATTTCCCAAAAGCTTTATTGGTTTTCAAAACAAAAAAATATCCTAAAACCGTTCAAGTTCAATACACTTCGTATCCCGTTTTTTTGACTAAAACGTATTTTACATTCGATAAAAAATTAATTGTTCCAACATCTAAAAATAAAAGTCGGTTATATAGTTTAACTTCAACAAAAAACAAAACACCTTTTAAACCTTTTGATGGCCTTAATACTGCCGGAAATATTACCCGAGGTTTTACCATAGGAAATAATCAAAATGGAGTTTCAAACTCATCGTTAGATTTAAAAATTTCTGGAAAATTATCCGATAAAGTTACACTTCGAGCATCTATTGTAGATACAAATTTACCAATTCAAGAAAGTGGTAACACATACGAAATAAACGAATTTGATAGAATTTTTATTGAATTATTTAGCAAAAATTGGAGTGTAAATGCTGGAGATATTTATTTAAATAATAATGAAACAACTTTTTTAAATTTCAACAAAAAAGTATCTGGTTTAGAAGTTAACGCAACAATAAACAACAAAAAATCTAAGGTACACGTAAAAGCCTCTGGAGCTATTGTTAGAGGAAAATATAAAAAGGTGAATTTTAATGGAATTGAAGGAAATCAAGGTCCTTATCAATTATCTGATTTCAGCAATAAATACATTTTAATTTTATCGGGCACTGAGCAAATTTTTAACAATGGAATTCAACTACAACGAGGTGAGGATAAAGATTACACTATAGATTATAACACTTCGGAAATTACATTTAATTCTACTTACCCAATTACTGCAGATATGCGAATTTCTGCAGAATACCAATATGCCGACAGAGAATATACACGATTTATTACTTACAACAAAGCGGCTTACGAAAACAAAAACTTAAAAGTTAGCAGTTATTTTTATAATGAAAACGACCTTAAAAATCAGCCATTAGAACAGGATTTAAGCAACGAACAAAAACAAATTTTAGCAAACGCAGGAAATAATTTAGATGCAATGGTTACACCTTCTGCTTTTGAAACTCCTTTTTCTGAAGACAAAATTTTATATAAAAAAGTTTTAAATGGAACTGAAGAAACCTACGAATATTCTACAAACGAAAATGACGAACTTTACAGCGTTTCGTTCTCTTTTACTGGAGAAAGTAATGGAAATTATATTTTAAAAGATGTAATTGCCATTGGAAACATATACGAATATGTGGGTGAAAATTTAGGTAACTACAATCCAATAACAAGTTTAGAAGCTCCTACCAAATTACAACTGGTTGTTTTAAAGGCTGAATACAACCCTTCAACCAAAACAACCATTTATGCTGAATCTGCTTTTAGTAATAACGATCAGAATTTATTTTCTAATTTAGATGATAATCAAAATAAAGGTTTAGCTACTAAATTGGGATGGAGTCAAGTTTTATCACAAAAAAAATGGCAACTTAAAACCAATTTAAAAGTTGATTACATAAACAAAAAGTTTAAAAGCATAGAACGTGTACAACCTATAGAGTTTAATAGAAATTGGAATGTTGAAGCTATTACAGGAGATCAAACGTTAATTTATACCGATGTAGAATATTCAAAATCGGCTAATAATTTTATAAAGTATAGCTATCAAAATTTAAAATTAAACGAAACTTATAAAGGGAACAAACATAGTTTAAACAGTTTATTATCTTCAAAAAACTTTTCTACAACAATTAATTCGAGTTTTTTAAACAATAAAAACAGTGTTGAAGAAGGTTCGTTTATTAAAAATTATATTCAAACAAAATACAACTTAAAAAAGAGTTGGGTTGGAGTTGTGCTTAATTCAGAAAAAAATGAAAGAAAAACAATTTTAGACAACTCATTATTAGCTATTAGCCATAAATATAACGAGTTTCAAGGCTTTTTTGGTATAGGAGATTCAACCAACGTGTATACGCAAATTGGTGCTAAATTTAGAAATACAGATAGTATTCAAAACAATGCATTTAGCGGTGTTAACAAGGCAAAAACATTTTATATAAAGTCTACCTTAATAAACTCTAAAACATCGAAATTAAGCGCATATGTTAATTATAGAACGGTTAACAATACAAATTTTAACAATGAAGAATCTTTAAATTCTAGAATTGCATACCGACAACAATTATTTAACAACTTTTTAAATGTAAGTAGTATTTACCAAACGGTTTCGGGTACATTACCTCAGCAAGATTATAGGTATGTAAAAACTGAAGTTGGACAAGGTTTTTACACTTGGATAGATTATAACAACAATGGTATTAAAGAGCTAAACGAGTTTGAAATTGCTCAATTTCCTGACGAAGCTGAATATTTAAGAATTATTTTACCTACCGTAAATTATCTACCTACACACCAAAATAAATTTACACAAACCATTAATATAAATGCGCAACAGTGGAATAATAAAAAAGGAATAAGAAAAATGATTTCTCATTTTTCGAACCAGTTTTTTGTTTTAGTAGATAGCAAGCAGCAAAAACAAGCTAAAAAGTTTAATTTAAATCCGTTTGATATTAATAACAATAAAATTTTAGGTTTAAACTTCAACATAAATAATAGTTTATTTTTTAATAGAGGAAAAAAGAATTTTTCTACTACTTATAATTACATAAAATCTAAAAACCAAAGTAGTTCTACCATAGATTTTTTAAGCAATACTATAAAACAACATCAACTATTGTTTGAACATAAAATTGGTTCATTTTGGCAATTTAATTTTTCGGGAAGTAACAGTAACAATTCAACAGAATCTGAAAATTTTTCTAACAGAAATTACGTTTTAGAAAACTCATCTATAAACCCAAAACTTTCTTACTATTATAATAAAGACATGTATTTTTCAGTTTATTACGAATTAAAAGACAAAAAAAATACTATTGGTGATTTAGAAACTTTAAAACAAAATAAATTAGGAACCGAATTAAATTTTAGTCACAAAGAAAAAAGTTTGATAAAAGCTGACTTTAATTATTTTAAAAACAATTTTACAGGTAATGCAAATTCGCCTGTAGCCTACCAAATGTTAGAAGGTTTACAACCTGGAAAAAACTACACTTGGAGTTTGTTATATCATAAAAAAATTAATTCTTTTTTAAATTTAAATGTTAATTATATTGGGCGAAAAAGCGAAACTTCGAGCGTTATACACACAGGTAGCATACAATTAAAAGCATTATTTTAAACTTTTATTCACTTTGGTTTAATAATTGATAATATATTTGCCGAAATTATAAATTAAAATTATGAAAAAAATTACAATTACACTTTTATTATTTGTTACTTGTTTTACTATGTTTGCGCAAGAAAACCCAGGAAACAATGAAGTTAAAATTAACATGTCTAATTTAATTGGTTTTAAATGGCTAGACTTAGGTTATGAACACATTTTAAATGAAGAATCTACTATTGGAGCAAATATTCTTTTTTCTTTAGATAATGGTTCTGAAGGATTAGATGAATACAGAACATTCTCTCTAACTCCGTATTACCGTCATTTCTTTTCTAATAAATATGCTGAAGGGTTTTTTGTTGAAGCATTTACAATGATACATTCAGGTGAAGAAGAAATTTATACTGGAATAGGCGGCACTTATGTTGACGAAAAATACACTGATTTAGCTGTAGGTGTATCAGTAGGAGCAAAATGGGTTAGTGACCGTGGTTTTGTTGCTGAAATTTATGCTGGTATTGGTAGAGATATGCTAGACCAAAGCGACCTTGAAGTTGTTGGTAGAGGAGGACTTTCTATTGGATATAGATTTTAATCGAACATAATATACTTATAAAAAAAGCCTCGCAAATTGCGAGGCTTTTTGTTTTTTATTTCAAAAAATGATTACATTTTCATTAACCAGTTTTTAACGTCTACTTCTTCTTTAATTAAAGCTTTTAATTCAGAAATTTTAACACGCTGTTGCTCCATAGTATCTCTATGACGAATTGTAACAGAATCATCATTTAACGTATCGTGATCTACTGTAATACAATATGGTGTTCCAGCAGCATCTTGCCTTCTATAACGACGTCCAACTGCATCTTTTTCATCATAAGCTACATTGAAATCCCATTTTAAATCTTCAACAATTTTTTTAGCAACTTCTGGTAAACCATCTTTTTTAACTAAAGGTAAAATGGCTGCTTTAGTTGGTGCTAAAACTGCTGGTAATTTTAAAACAGTTCTTGTTGTTCCGTTTTCTAATTCTTCTTCTTGTAAAGAGTTAGAGAAAACTGCTAAAAACATTCTATCTAAACCAATAGAAGTTTCAACAACATAAGGAATATAACGTTCGTTAATTTCTGGGTCGAAATATTGTAATTTTTTACCTGAATGCTCTTCGTGGGCTTTTAAATCGAAGTCTGTTCTAGAGTGAATTCCTTCTAATTCTTTAAATCCAAAAGGAAATTTAAATTCAATATCAGCAGCAGCATCTGCATAATGCGCTAATTTATCGTGATCGTGGAAACGGTAATTATCTTCACCCATTCCTAATGATAAGTGCCATTTTAAACGAGTTTCTTTCCATTGCTCGTACCATTCTTTTTGAGTTCCAGGACGCACAAAAAATTGCATTTCCATTTGTTCAAATTCACGCATACGGAAAATAAACTGACGTGCTACAATCTCGTTTCTAAATGCTTTACCTGTTTGTGCAATTCCAAAAGGAATTTTCATTCTACCAGATTTTTGAACATTTAAAAAGTTTACAAATATACCTTGAGCAGTTTCTGGACGTAAATATAAATCCATTGCAGTATCTGCAGATGCACCTAATTTAGTACCAAACATTAAGTTAAATTGCTTAACATCTGTCCAGTTTTTTGAACCTGAAAGTGGACAACCAATTCCTAATTCTTCAATTAATGCTTTTACATCTGCCAAATCTTCTTTTTCTAAAGATTGACCCATACGTTGTAAAATAGCATCACCTTTTTCTTTATATCCTAAAACTCTAGGATTTGTTTCTAAAAATTGAGCTTTATCAAAAGAATCTCCAAAACGTTTTGCCGCTTTTTTAACTTCTTTTTCAATTTTTGCATCTAATTTACCAACATAGTCTTCAATTAAAACATCGGCTCTATATCTTTTTTTAGAATCTTTGTTATCAATTAAAGGGTCACTAAAAGCATCTACATGGCCAGAAGCTTTCCAAGTTGTTGGATGCATAAATATTGCAGCATCTAAACCAACAATATTATCGTGCATTTGCACCATTGCTTTCCACCAGTAATCTCTAATGTTTTTCTTTAACTCAACACCATTTTGAGCATAGTCATATACTGCACTCAAACCATCGTAAATTTCACTAGATTGAAATACATAACCGTACTCTTTTGCGTGTGAAACTACCTTTTTAAATTTATCTTCTTGATTTGCCATTGTGCAAAAATAAGAAAGCTTTTATTACTATAAAACAAAAAAGTGGAAATAGCCTAAACTATTTCCACCATTTTCAAACATTAAATTAAGTTTAAACTGGAGTTTACTTAATTACTTGAGTATTATTTGGGTAGTTCCTGCAAATTTATTTTCTACATAAATGTTTACAGTATACGGCCCTTTTTGAATTTCATCTCTATCAACTTCTACTAAAGAAATTACATCAATAGCTTCGTTTACATAATCTACAGTAGTGTTATCGCTATACTTTACAGCTAATTCTTCACTTAAAACTAACTCTCCTTTTGGCGCTATTGTTTGCCCTTTTGCATTTATAATTTGAACATATACATTACGCGTACCTTGCGTTGTAATTTCGTTTTTATCTATTGTAAAGTTAATTCTAAACGCATCTGTATTTCTAGCCCTTGAAGTTTCAACAAGTTTTCCATTATTTCTTTCTCTCATAGAAATAACTTTAGCTTTGTTTACTTTTAATACAGAACCTATAGCTACTTTTTGAATTAATTCTTGATTTTGAATAGTTAAAGTATCGTACTTAGCAATTTGCTCAGTAATTTTAACATTGGCACTATCCAAATCTATAGTTAACAATTCGTTTGCTGAAGTTAAAGAATCATTAGCCATAAATAATTTTTTATTGGCCTGCTCTAATTTAGCAATTTCACGTCTGTACCTTCTAATTAAACTATAATTACTAGATTTTAACCCTTTTATAGAATCTCTTAAAGCTATTATTCTATCTCTTTCAATAGAAAGCTCGTTAGACATAGATGTTTTTTGCGCAATAGCGTCCTCATATTTTAAAATCATAGAATCTAAGTTACCTTCAATTTCAACTTTTTCTTCTTCAATTTGATCTGTTAGTTTTTTGTGTTCTCCACTTGTATAATAAGTATAACCAAGAGCTCCTAGCAACAAGAGCGCTAATATTATAATAATTGACTTATTACTTGATGACTTTTTTTCTTCCATTTTTTAAATATTTGAGTTCTATAAATTTAACGCACATAATTACTTTAAATTATATTTATATTCTAATAAATTTTGAGGTAAATTTTATTTAAGTGGAGTTTGCTATAAAAACAACTTAAAATTACAACATTATTTTTAAAAACTGTTATTTTTAAGTTCATTTCTAACATATTATTCTATTTTTAAAAAAAATTGTTATGAAATTCTTAAAAGATGTGTTTAATCTTTTCTATCCGGATATCTGTTTGTCTTGTAACGAACAGTTAACGGATAATGAAAACACTGTTTGCCTAACTTGTAGACACGATTTACCAACAACCAATTTCACTTTTGAAGCATCAAACATTGTAGAAAAAATTTTCTATGGAAGAATTCCTTTGGTACAAGCTACAGCACTATTTTATTTTTTGAAGGAAGGTAAAATTCAGCAATTAATTCATAATTTAAAATACAAAGGACAACAACAAGTTGGTACCTTTACTGGTAATTGGTTGGCTCATGAAATGATTGAAAGTAATAGATTTAAAAATATTGATGTTATTATTCCTGTACCGCTTCATAAAAAGAAACAAAATAAACGTGGTTATAATCAAGTTACCACATTTGGTAAAAGCCTTGCAGCAAATTTGGATATAAACTATCTTGAAGATTTTTTAATTAGAGTAACAAATTCCAAAACACAAACTAAAAAAAGCCGTTTTGATAGATGGAAAAATGTTGAACAAATATTTAAAATAAAAAACACAGAAACATTAGAAAACAAACACATTCTATTAATTGATGATATAATTACTACCGGAGCAACGCTGGAAGCCTGTTATTTAGCTTTAAATAAATCTAAAAACATAAAAATTAGTATTGCTAGTATTGCTTATACCAAATAAAAATAGACTACAATGGTAATTGCTTCGTTATTTAATTAAATTAAATGTTATTTTTGCAGTCAATTTTAATGTATGAAGTATTTTAAATTTTTTCTACTAATAGCTATTTCGAGTACACTTGTAAATTGTGCTAGAAGAGGATCACCTACAGGTGGATTAAAGGATTCTATTCCTCCTTCACTTATAAAAGCAACACCTCCACTAGAAACTACTAATTTTAAAGCGAAAAAAATTAAAATTCTATTCGACGAATATGTTAAACTAGAAGATGTAAAAAAGAATTTAGTTATATCTCCTCCTCAAAAAAACGAACCATTAATTATACCTGTTGGTACTGCCAGTAAATTTATTTCTATAAGCATACAAGATACTTTGGCTCCAAATACCACATATTCTTTCAACTTTGGAAACAGTATTGTAGACAATAATGAAGGTAATGAATTAGGTAATTTTAAATATGTTTTTTCTACAGGTACATTTATAGATTCACTTTACGTTTCTGGAGAGGTTACTGATCCGTTAATTAAAGAATCTGCCAAAGAGATAGATGTTTTATTATATGAGTACAACGAGAAATTTACAGATTCAATTATTTATAAAGAAAAACCAAGCTATGTCGCCAACACCTTAGATTCTACACTTTATAACCTAACAAACATAAAAGAAGGTAAATATTTATTAATTGCTTTAAAAGATGTAAATGGTAATAAAATTTATAACCCAAGAACAGATAAAATTGGATTTGTAAAAGACACAATAACATTACCAACAGATAGTATTTATAATTTTACATTATTTAAAGAAGTTCCTGAATTAAGAGTTATAAAACCTAAAGAAGCAAACAAAGGACATTTAATATTTGGCTACGAAGGAAACGCCGAAAACTTAAATATTAAGCTACTAACTGAAACACCTGAGAATTTTAAATCTCAAATAATTTTTGATAAAGAAAAAGATACTGTTCATTTTTGGTATTCGCCTTTTAAAACAGACTCTTTAAATTTTGAAATTTCAAAAGGAACTTATTTAGATTATTTAACAGCAAGAACAAGAACCAAAAAAATTGACTCTTTAAAAATCAACAATTCACAAAGCACACTTCACTTAATTGATACTTTTGCTTTAAATAGTAATACGCCAATTGTTGAGTTTAACAAAGCATACATTTCTCTAAAAAATCAAAAAGATTCTTCTGTAGTTAAATACAATGCGTTTTTATCTAAAGATAAGTTGAAGTTATATTTAGGTTTTGAAAAAGAATATGAATCTAGATACAAATTAGAGTTACTTCCAGAAGCAATCAGGGACATTTATGGAGTTTCAACAGATTCTTTAGAATATGATTTTAGCACTAAAAACATTGAAGATTATAGCACTTTAAATCTAACATTTACAGGCAACTATTCTAAAGGTTTAATTATTGAGTTATTGAATTCTAAAGAAGAAACCATAAGAATAACAAAATCTGACAAACCAAAAAAAATCAGTTTCAAACTTTTAAAACCAGACACTTATTTTGTTAAAATAACCTTAGATAAAAATAATAACGGAGTTTGGGATACTGGAATTTTCTTAGATAAAATACTACCCGAAAAAGTAATTTATTTAAATAAACCATTGAAACTTAGAGCCAACTGGGAATTAGACGAAACATTTTTATTACATTAATTTTACCTTTGAATGTATAAATTTATTTAGAATTTCATACATTTGACATTAAAACCCCCATTTTGAAAAAAAATATTAAAATATTTACCCCTATTTTAATTTGTTTACTTCATTTAGCAATAAACGCCCAAGATTATAATAGTCATGAAATTGGAATAATTTCTGGTGCAGCATCCTTTACAACCGATTATGGACAAAGAGATCATTTTACAAGTAATGTTGGTGGTAATGTTGGTTCTGGTATAGGATTAATTTACTATTTAAACTTTACCGATTATAGATACCGCTGGAATCAAAGAACAAGTTATTTTGCTGAACATTTTAGATTAAGAGGAGAATTATCATACATGTCTGCCAAATTAGATCATTTTGGTAAATATGTACACGAAAGTCAAACTTCTTTAGAAGCAGATAAACTTCGAGCAATGCATGGCTCTACTTATTTAATAAATTTAGGTGCACAATTAGAATTTCATATTGTAGATATTGTAGATTTTGGATCTAGACGTATGGATTTAAAATGGTCTCCTTATTTAAGTGCTGGTTTTATGGTTGATTTTTACAATCCTGCATTGCGATCAGATATGGGAGACTGGGAAAGCGACATTAATTTAATCTATGAAAAATGGAGAGGTCCAGGAGAAATTAATATAGATCCAAGCATAACAGGTTCTGCAACTTTAGGTATTGGAACCAGAAGAAAACTAGGAGATTATTCAGATATTTTAATAGAATCTCGTTGGCAATACTTTTTCTCCAATAATATTGATGGTTTAAACTCTAAAAACGAACCTTCTAACAAATATAACGATTGGTTAGTTTGGCTACATGTTGGCTATGTTTACTATTTAAATTAGTAGATTAATAGAATAAAATTCAGAAATATTTTTTATTCCGTAATTATTCCTTTCTAATTATCTTAATCTTTTTCTGAAGTATTATAAACATTCATTTACACTCTAACAAAGCCAATTTAACGGTTTAGAGTTATTATTTCGTTGCTACAAACCTAATAAGGATTATCGTACTGGAAATTAAGTTTAAAAATACAGAGAGATTGTAAGACAACTACAAAGCGTAGCAATGAATTATACGCATTGTTGCACAACTACTTAACAAATAAGTAACTTACACCAACTTTTTAAGCTGTAAAATAATACCTAAATGAATTCCTTCATGAAAATTATTAAACTTTACAGCTCTACTAATTCCATCTAAAGTTACATTTACGCTGGTCGTATATTCATTATAATTTTTAAAAATGCCGTTATTAAAATCTTCCTCCATTTTTACAGGCAAACTAACAAACTGCTCTTTTATTTTTTCAAATTCTTCTGTTGAAATTGAATAGCTAGGCTTCGTTCCTTTTTTAAAATTCTCAATCATTTCATCTGAAACTAAACAATCTAAGCCAGAAAACTTATAACATAATAATTGCTGCGTAACCACAACGTGAGCAATATTCCAAGCAATACTATTATTAAATCCTTTAGGTATAGTATTTAACTGCTCTATTGTTAAACCATTTATAACCTTAAGTGTTAAAGCTCTAGATTTATTTAAAATATCAAATTCTTCAGTCATTATTTATAAGTTTTAGTTATTCGGTTCAAATTTAAAATAAAAACACTGTATTTTTACTTTTTATCTTGATAAAACCAACAATAACAATGAAAAAAATCTATTATTTAAAAACTTGTGATACTTGCAGAAGAATTCTAAAAGAAATGGACACTTCAGAATTTATTCTTCAAGAAATAAAAACTGAACCAATAACTGTAGCTCAATTAGAAGAATTATATGCGTTAACAAATAGTTATGAAGTGCTTTTTAGTCGAAGAGCAAAAAAATACAAGCAAATGGATTTAAAAAATCAAAATTTGATTGAAAAAGACTACAAACAGCTAATTTTAGATGAATATACTTTTTTAAAACGCCCAGTTATTATTTCTAACAATGAATTATATGTAGGAAACACCAAAAAAAGAGTAGACATTAACATATAATTATCATTTTTTACGGTTCTTTTTTATTTTTTTGACAATATTTTAGCATTTTTAACAATATAACAATTATCATTTGAAAATTTTAATGAGAAAACTATATTAGCAGTTAACTAAAAATAAACATTAAATAAATATGAAAAATCAATTATTACTAGCAATCGCTCTTATTGTTACAACAAGTATTTCAGCTCAATTTTATGTAAGTGCCAGTGGTGGTTACGCTATACCAAGCGCAGGTGTATTAATGGGGCAAGAATTAAATGCAGACAGAACTGAAGCAAAAAACCATTACGGAAGTTTTGGTGAAGGGCTTAACACTCAATTAAAAGGAGGATATTTTTTTAACGACACATTTGGTGTAGAATTAGCTTTTGCATACTTACACGGATCTGACCAAGTAAGGGATAGTTACCTTATGGAAGAAGGAGTAATTACAGAAGTAACTGATGCGAAAGCATACGGTAGAGCTTTTGGACTTTCAGCTTCATTAGTATATAATTTTAACGAAAAAGTATATGGTAGATTTGGTGCTATTACTAAATTAGGTGGTAGAACTGGCGCTGAACTTACTAGAGAAAACGCAACTCCTTTTGGACCTATTGTTACTGAAGGAAAATTAGATTTTCACGGTAGACCTCCATTAGGTTTTATCGCTGCTTTAGGACATAAATTTAAATTAAACGATAATTTTCATTTATTTGCTGAATTAGAATATTTAGGAATAAACGTTACTAGAGACAACTCTGAATTTACTGAGTTAACTATTAACGCTCCTGCAGTACCTGCTAATGCTTTAGGTGCTGGACATCCTGGAATTCCTGCAGCAACATGGAATTTAGGAGATGCTCCTTTAAACCACCCTGTATATGGAACTCTTTACGCTCCTACAAAAACAACTTATGAAGATGAATTAAGTACATCAAATACAGATCCTTCTAAAACATTATCTGAAACTGTACCTTATTCTTCTTTTGGAATTAACTTTGGTATTACTTATACTTTTGGTAAAAAAGGCGAATAATTACATACTTATAAAACATAAAAAAAAGCCGCACAATGTGCGGCTTTTTTTTACCTTTACATTATAAAATTAGCTAACCTCAAATTAAACCCTAATGAAAAAGGCCCCAATACTCTTGTTTATTATATTATTTTCTACATTTATTTTAAACAGTCAAATTACACTTCAAGGATGCTCTAGCGCTTTAAGCGATCAAGATTACACACTTGTACAAACAAGTACAACTTACGACCAAGGAATAATTAGAAACACCTTTGAAACACTTCCCTTAACATTCGATCAACCTTGTACTTCTGGATTTTGTGAACTAAGAATGATTTGGAGTATAGAAAATAATAGATGGGAAATTCAATTAGACAATAATCCTTCTCCTAACCCAAATTACAACACTGCCATTTTATATTATAATACATCAAACAGTTACCCAAATCCGCCAAGTTTAAATATGGGTACTTGGGTAGATAATTTAGGAGCTGCTTGTGGTGGAGACAATTCAATAACTACACTTACTGGTGATGTTCAAGACAGCGTACTAGCTACTAACCTAGCTTTTTTAAGTGAAATTTCTATATACCCAAATCCAATTAAAGATATTATTTATATAAAAAATGGGACTGGTACTAGCCTAGAAAAAATTACAATCTCAGATATTAATGGTAGAGAAATTATGAGTTTTACATTTAATGATTATTTCTATGAAAAAAAATTAGATGTATCTCTTTTAGAAAGCGGGTTTTACCTACTACATATTATCTCGAAAAAAGGTATCGGAACTAAAAAATTAATTGTTCAATAAAAAGTTAATAACACAAAAAAGCCACTCAAATGAGCGGCTTTTTTTATGCTTATACTTTACTTCCAATACTTTGCAACCCAAGGAGCAGCAGGCACATATCTATACCATTTACCCCAGCCACCTTTTGCAGCTTTATGTGGGTTAATTTCGCCATGAAATATAATAATTTTTGAACCTTCAGTAATTTTAGGTGTTTTCCAAAAAGCTAAAGGAAAACGAGAAGAACAATCGTATTTAAAACTAGGGCACCACTCTTTTGGCCAATACTGCAACTTCCCTTTATTGTTTATTGCATGTGTTAAATATTCTTGCTCATTTCTATGCTCCTTTAAAGCTTTATCCGAATTTGCAATAAAATCATCAAAAACATAACCGTGTTTACCAATATCAAACCTGTAAACTGATGAATTACCTGTAATTCTCCAACTTCTCCAGCTATGATCTTTTATAATTCTAAATTCTCCTTCAACATCAAAAAAGCAATCTATATTATCTACAATTACAATATCTAAATCTAAAAACAATGCTCTACCTTCTAAACCATATAAATCTTCTTTCAACGTAGTAAGTTTTTTCCACATTCGTTCAGGAAGATTTGAGTCTAAATTAATTTCCGGAATTGGGTAGCAATCAACCTCATCCATAATTCCTTTTTCATCATCAGTAAAACAAACCATTTTAAAATCGTAGGTTAAATTATTTTTAACCATAGAATATAATCTGTTTACGTACTCTGAGCCATATAAAGTTCCCCACTTCATACAGAAAATATAATTTTGTTGAGCTGTATTTTTATCCATGTTTTTCTAAAATATGTAAATATTCAACTGTTTCAGTTGCCTTATGATTTCTATTTTCTGTTTTATCAGCCTTAAAACGCTGATATTTTTTAGATTTTAAACTATAAGTTCCATAGTTAGACATAATACTTTTAACTTCAGTTTCTGTCATTAAACCTTCATTATTATAGCTTAAAAAAATGTGTTTAAAGTTAGCGTTTTTAATCAACTCTTCGAAAGAATTTTTAACTTCATTTTTTTTACAATACGGCGATTTATAATAATCTCTTAATCCTGTTTTTCCCTTCGGAATAAAGGTATCGTACTTTGCAATTGTAGTAAGCAAATGATAATTAGACCCATATTGACGAGCATTGTAAGGTGGATCTAAATACAACACATCTCCACTAATTTCTTTAATTAAGGTATTAGCATCTTTATTAAAAACTTGATGACTATTTTTAGTTTCTACAAAAGCTGCAGGAACTATAACCATTGTTTTTTGAGCAGTTTTTTTAAGTTTTTTTAAAAATGCTCCGTATACAGATGCCGTGTTGGCTACTTTATCTGCACTTTCAATTAACGATGCTAACAAAAAATAATAACCATCCTCATTTATTGTGTTAAGTTGTTTCCACTCTTCAATTTTCAATCTTATTGCATCTATTTTTTTTCCATTTTCTGAAGAAAAATAAAGTCTTCCTTCTCTTCCTCCTTCGCAATAATTTTGATAAATAAAACCTTCAACACCTTCTAAGTCATTTAATTCAGCTATTAAACTTTCGCAAGTAATTTTTTCATAATTGCCTATATAGTTTCTATTTAAAATAAAGCTATAATACTCTACATCATTAGCTATTACTTGTTTAACTAATGGCTTAAAAGTTCTACCAACAATACCTGTACCAGCAAATAAATCGCAAAAAATTAAATTATCTAACTTATTATTTACAACTTTTGAAATTGTATTTTTTACAAATAAAGATAGTTTATGTTTAGAGCCTATGTAATTCACTAAGTTTGCTATTTAACTGCCCAAATAATATCAGCCTTTATTGCTGAATTTTCAAAGGTAAAGCTTGTTAATTTTTGAGGTTCAAAAGTACGTAAATAAGCTGAAACGATTTCTTTTAACCAAAGTATTTCTGCTTTCAGTTTCCAATGTTGGTTTTCATCATTCATATTAACCAAAACAACAAAAAGTCGATTTTTTAAATGTTTGCGTTGTTGCTGACTTTGATTTGCATACAACCAATTAATTAATTCTAATTTATGCGTATGTGCATACGGAACCGATTTTTTAAATCCCTTTGGAAACACCGTAGTTTTGTGATCGAAAGGTATTTTTTGAATGTAAAAATCTACATATTTATCTTTTGAATTTAAATGTGCTTTTACAAAACTATGTTCACAAAAAATTTCTTCAACTGCCTTTGCCGACCAATAATTATACCACCTATTTAGGGCATAGTTTTTAATGTTGATATAGTTTTGTTTACCACTAAAGTCTTGTTCAATTTTGTTTAAAAGGTCTTCAAACAAAAATGTTTTGTAAATAAAATTTGTTTCTTTATCTAATGAGTTGTTTTGTCTTTTCCCCCAAACATATGGGTATTCAAGTCTTTTTTTTAACTCTTTTTCGAGCAACTCATAATTCATTTTATAAAAACTTACGCTCAATTAAAGCAATTAAACGTTGCTCATACTCTTCTTTATCATCCCAATTATAATCGGGTTTTACAAATTTATTTAAAAATGATTTTGCTTCTTTTTCTGTATCAAAAGAGTTTAACTGAGATAACACTCTATTAAAATCTCCTTGACTGCCACCAAATAAATACTTTACAAAAGCAATTCTATCATTTAAACCAACTTGAATATTGTCTTTATAAATAACATCATTTAAAGAACGTTTTTTTTCTTCAATTTTCTCTTCAACATTCTCTTCTATAACGGGTTCTTCTTTTGTAACTTTTTCGAACATTGTAGTAGCAACATCACTAGATATTGCACTTTCTAACTCCTCTTCCAAAGTCATTTGAATAGAAGGCACTTCATTTACATCATCTTTAGCTAGTACATCTTCAACGCTAAATATATCGTTAATTTGCTCCTTTGTTAGTGGGTTAACCTCAGGAGTTATTTCTTCAATAACATCTTCTAGTTTTTCTTCAACAACCTCCTCAACTTCTTCTAGTTTTTCTTCAGGAATAACATCTACAACCTCTTCTTCAACTTCAATTGGTTTTTCTTGTTTTGTTTCAACAATAATTTCTTCTTTTTCTACAACTTCAACAATTTCATCTACCACTAAATCTTCTTTCTTTTCTTCAACAGAACTTTTTTCAACATTAGAAATAGTTTTTTCTTCAACCACAGTATCTTCTATAGTTGAACTAACATGCTCATTTACAAATTTTAACACCGAAAGCTTTTCGAACACTTCTAAAGATTTTTTTTGTAAAGCTACTACATCATCGCTATTTTTCATTTGTAAAATACTGTGTGCTAAGCTTTTTAAATCAGATTCTATTTTTTTGTGCATAAGTTGAGTTGTTATTTGAATTTTTGATTTGTTATTTTTAATAAATTTGTACGATTTCAATTCTAATTGATGATTTGAAATTCAAAACCAAGATAAAAATAACCTTTCAAGCGTGAAATTACAAAATGTTTCTTGAAAATACAGTAAATCATACCGAACAATTTGGCTGGATAGAAGTAATTTGCGGCTCTATGTTCTCTGGAAAAACAGAAGAACTTATACGTAGACTTAAGCGAGCTCAATTTGCAAAACAAAAAGTTGAAATTTTTAAACCAGCTATTGATGTTAGATACGACGATGAAAAAGTTGTTTCGCATGACGCTAATGAAATTAGAAGTACACCAGTACCTTCTTCTGGAAATATTAGAATTTTAGCTACAGATGTAGAAGTTGTTGGAATTGATGAAGCTCAATTTTTTGATGAAGGAATTGTGAGCGTTTGTAACGATTTAGCAAACCGAGGAATTAGAGTAATAGTTGCTGGTTTAGATATGGATTTTAAAGGAAATCCGTTTGGACCAATGCCTGCTCTTATGGCAACTGCAGAATATGTTACTAAAGTACACGCAGTTTGTACAAGAACAGGTAACTTAGCACATTATAGCCATAGAACCGCTGACGGTGATGATCTTGTTTTATTAGGAGAAACTCAAGAATATGAGCCTTTAAGTAGAGCTGCTTATTATAAAGCAATGCACAAGCAAAGAGAAGAAAAGGTTGACGACACAACAAATGATGGAGAATAACCATGTTACAAAACTTGAAATAGATTTAGAAGCGGTAGATAGCAATCTTCAGTTTTTTAAATCTAAACTAAAACCTAGTACTAAATTATTAGTAGTAGTAAAAGCTTTTGGATACGGTATAAGTGCAGCATTATTAAGTAAACATTTAGCAAAAAAAGTAGATTATTTTGCTGTAGCTTACACAAATGAAGGTATTGCGTTAAGAAATGCTGGAATTACAACACCAATTTTAGTTTTACACCCGCAACAAACCAATTTTCAAAAAATAATTGAACATAATTTAGAACCAAATTTATATTCTAAAAAGGTTCTAAATTCGTTTATTAGTATTGCTAAAAATAACAACCTTAAAAACTATCCAATTCATTTAAAATTTAACACAGGTTTAAACAGACTAGGTTTTGAATTTAAAAACATAAATACTATTGCTCCGTTATTAAACAGCAACTCCATAAAAGTTGCTTCAATATTCTCTCATATAGCAGCTAGTGAAGATTTAAATGAAAAAAAGTTTACATTAAAACAAATTAATAGGTTTAATGAAATTTCAGAAAAAATAGTTGAAACTTTAGGTTATACACCTATGAAACATATTTTAAATACTTCTGGAATATTAAATTATTCTAACGAAGCTCAATTTGATATGGTTCGCTTAGGAATTGGGTTGTACGGATTTGGAAATGATAAAAAACAAACCGAAAATCTTAAAAACGTACTTCAGGTAAAGTCTATTATTTCACAAATTCATACTATTAACAAAGGCGATACTGTTGGTTACAACCGTGCGTTTACTGCAAATACCACCATAAAAACTGCTACAATACCTATTGGCCACGCCGATGGAATATCTAGACAACTTGGTAATGGCATTGGCTATATATACATAAATAACCAAATTGCTCCAATTATTGGTAATGTTTGTATGGATATGATTATGGTTAATGTTACAAACATTAATTGTAATGAAGGTGATGAAGTTATTGTTTACAAAAACCAGCAGCATATAGAAGATTTAGCAAGCAAATCACACACCATTCCTTATGAAATTTTAACTGCTATTTCTCAACGTGTTCAGCGTGTGTTAAAAAAATGTTAATGCTTTTTTGTTTTTTTTTACTACATTAGCACAACTAAAGTATTAAACTAAAAATAAAAAAATGGGAATGTTAAAAGAATTTAAAGACTTTGCAATGAAGGGTAACCTTGTAGACATTGCTGTAGGTTTTGTTATGGGTGCAGCATTTAAAGCTGTAGTTACTTCATTTACAGGCGGAATTGTTTCTCCTTTAATTGGATTAATTTTCAACTCAGATTTAAAAGACTTAAAATATATTGTGAAAGAAGGAGTTGCAGATGATGCAGGAAAAGTAGTTGGAGAAGTTGCTGTTTTATACGGAGACTTTTTAACTAACATTATCGATTTTATTATTGTAGCCTTTGTAATGTTCTTAGTTGTAAAAGGGGTTAATAAATTGAAAAAAGAAGAAGAGCCTGCTCCAGAAGAACCAAAAGGACCAACTCAAGAAGAATTATTATCTGAAATTAGAGATTTATTATCTAAGAAATAAACCAAACTTTCTTTGATTAAACTAAAGAGGCTTTCAAAATTTTGAAAGCCTCTTTTATTTTTACTTATTTTTTTTAATTCTTTTTGCTTGATATACCTCAGCAATTGAAAAAGTGTTTTCTGCTTTTTTAATTAAAATTAGCTCATCACCTTTTTTTACGTTTCCGGTTTTAAGCACTTTAAAATAAACTCCACTTTTGGTAGAATTCCAAAACTGTTTTAAAACAGCTTGTGTTTCAAAAACCAACCCTAATTTCATACAAGGTTCACGTGGCTTAGTTACTTCAATAATTGTCTCTCCTAATTTATATTGCGAACCAATGTATATTTCAGTTTCTTCTAAATTAGAAATGGTTAGATTTTCTCCCATTAAACCAAAGGTTAAATCTATATTTGGATATAATTCTCGCCAATAATTGTAATGTTCTTCTGCATAAGCATAAACAGCCTTTTCTATACCTCCGTGATATCTTCTATCAATTACAGCATCGTTTTCTACATCTTCTTCACCTAAAAAAATTGAAGTAGCTACAGGTTTTTTAAAAATGCCAGTTTCAACAACTTTTCCTTTATAATTAACGCTTCTTTTTTCTCCTAAATTAACCGAAACTACTTTCATTACTATTCACTAAATTTAGTTAATTCATCTGCTATTTTACGGTCGTTAGATAACCTTGGAACCTTATTTTGACCACCAAGTTTACCAACCGATTTCATATAACTATTAAAACCACCTTTTTTAATAATGGTAATTTTTAATGGCTGTAATACTTTACCACTAATTAAATCTAAATAATAGCTATTTTGTTTTTGAAGTTCGGCATCTACTTTCGAAATAAATTCTTCAAGATTATCTGGTTTATTTACAAACTCTACAAACCACTCGTGGTAAGGCAAACCTTCTTCAGGTGTTATTTGAGGTGCTACTGTAAATTCGCTAACACTTATATTAGTTCCTTTTGTATTTACATTCATTGCTTCTTCAACCTCTTTACCAATAACGTGTTCACCAAAAGCTGAAATAAAATGTTTAATTCTACCAGTAACAATAATTCGAGGTGGATTTAATGAAACAAATTCTACCGTATCTCCAATATTGTATCCCCAAAGACCAGCATTTGTATTCAAAATAATTACATAATTCTCACCCAACTTAACATCTTCAATACTTAATCGTGTTGGTTTTTCATTGTAAAATTCTTCTGCTGGAATAAATTCATAAAACATACCATTGTTTATCAACAGTAACATTCCTTTTTCTTCTTGAGAATCTTGACAAGCAATAAAACCTTCTGAAGCAGGGTAAAATTCTATTGCATCTACCTTTCTACCTATTAACTCTTCAAATTTATTTCTGTAAGGCTCGTAATTTACACCGCCATACACAAACAAATTAAAATTTGGAAACACTTCGCCTACCTTTTTACCGGTACGTTCTACAATACGTTCAAAATACATTTGAACCCAACTTGGTATTCCACCAATTAAGGTCATATCTTCATTTATAGTTTCATCTATAACAGCTTCAACTTTAGTTTCCCAATCTTCAATACAGTTAGTTTCCCAACTTGGCAAACGGTTTTTTGTTAAGTATGAAGGTACATAATGCGCCGAAATACCCGAAAGTCGTCCTGTTTTAATACCATTAGTGTCACCTAACTCTGGACTGCCTTGTAAAAAAATCATTTTACCTTGTAAAAAATCTGCTTTTTGCGTTTCATTAATATATAGCAATAAAGCATTTCTGGCCGCTTCTATATGATTTGGCATAGATTCTTTTGTTAACGGAATATATTTTGTACCAGAAGTTGTACCAGACGTTTTTGCAAAATAAAGTGGCTTACCTTTCCATAAAATATTAGGTTTACCCTCAACAACTTTCTCTACATATGTTTTTAAAGCTTCATAATCTCTAATTGGCACCTGATTTTTAAAATCTTCATAGGATTTAATATTTTTAAAATTATGGTCTATTCCAAAATTGGTGTTTTTTGCCTGAGCTATTAACTTTTTTAATACTTTATTTTGCGTTTTTACAGCATTATTACTTTGCTTATAAATACGTTTTGCTACTCTTTTTGCAAAAGGTTTTGCTAGAATTGATTTAATTTTCATTATTCAAAATCAATATAATTGGTTGGGTTTACTGGGTAACCTTCATTCCAAAGTTCAAAATGTAAATGAGGCCCTGTGCTTAATTCTCCTGTGTCACCTGCAGATGCAATAACCTCACCCGATTTTACTAAATCGCCTTGTTGTTTATGTAATGAAGTATTGTGCTTATAAATTGAGGTGTAACCACCAGAATGTTTTACAATAATTACGTGGCCGGTTTGCGCTGTCCATTCAGCAAAAATTACCGTTCCATCTGCAACCGATTTTACTGGTGTATTCATTTCAACAGCTAAATCTACCGCATAATGTTTTTTTTGTGAGTCGTAACCGTCGGTAATAGTACCATTTACAGGCGCAAAAAATACAACATCTGCACTTTTAGTTGCTTCAGAAAAAATGCTATATCTATCTGCTGTTTCAACATCGAGCCTAAACTCTAAATCTGCACTAGACGGATTTAATTCTAAGCTATCCTTATCGTATTGAATTGCTGCTAAAACTGAATCTTTATCAAATTGTACTTCAGAAACTTTTCCGGTTAATAACCCTTTTACTTCTTTTATATATAAATCGTTTACATCGATAATTTGTTGTAAGGAATCGGCTTTATAAACTAAATTAGTTGCTTTGGTTCTTAAAGCTGAAGAAGAATAACCTGGAATGTATTCTTTAAGTGGCGTAAAGGCTATTAAAAATAAAGTTCCAACAATTAAAAATATTGAAAAAAGACTTCCAAAAATAAATACATTTAAACGCGTTAATCTAAAGGTTAATTTTTCTTCAAAGGTATCTTCATTTAAAACAACCAACCTATACTTATTGATTAGTTTTTGCTTGAATTGTCTTTTATTTTTTTCGGTTTTTGCCATAAATCTAATTGAAACAAATATACAACGAAATTTTGTTTAAATAATTTCGTAAACACTTGTGTACAATGTTAAAGTTGCGCTAAAATTTATTTATAAAAGTTCATATCGTCAATATACTTCCAAACATTTGGTGGTAGCATAGTTCTAATATCTTTTTGATCTTGAATAGCTTTTCTAATAAATGTTGAAGAAATTTGAATTATTGGAGCGTTTACAATGGTAATTTTTGGATGCTTTAGTAATTCGCTTTCTGTTTTACCTTCGGAAATTCTTGGGTATACATATAAATGATAATTTTCTAAAATGGTTTCGTAGTTTTTCCACTTATGAAATCCCTTTAAATTATCTTCGCCCATTATTAAATTAAATGAATGCTCTGGATATTTTTCTTCTAAATTTATTAAAGTATGTACCGTGTAATTTGGTTGTGGTAATTTAAACTCTATGTCTGAAGTTTTTAATTTTGAAAAATCTTCAACGGCAACATTTGCAATAGCTAACCTATGATGATTACTTAACATAGATTTTTTTTGCTTAAACGGACTCATTGGCGTTATTACAAACCAAACCTCGTCCAAATCAGAAAATTCAGCTAAATAATTTGCAAGTACCATATGCCCAATATGAATTGGGTTAAACGTACCAAAAAACAACCCAATTTTCATTTACTTAATAAAGTTTTCTACTAATATATGAGCCTCTTGTTTTGCTTGTTCTAAATTATCATTTACCAAAACAACATCAAAATCTTTAGCGTATTCCATTTCACGTTCAGCTTTTGCAACACGCTCTTGAATTTTTTCTTCGCTATCTGTTTTACGTCCTCTAAGTCTGCGTTCCATTTCTTCTATAGAAGGTGGTTGTACAAATATTGCAAGCGTATTATCTGGAAATTTATTTTTAATATTTAAACCTCCAACTACATCAATATCAAAAATTACATGTTTACCTAACTCCCAAATTCTATGAACTTCTTTTTTAAGAGTTCCGTAATAATTATTAGTATAAACCTCTTCAAACTCTACAAAATCATCATTTTTAATATGTGCTTTAAACTCTTCGTTTGAAATAAAATAGTAATCTTCTCCATGTTTTTCTTTCCCTCTTGCATCTCTAGATGTAGCGGAAATTGAAAAATCCAAGTTTAAATCTAACTCTCCTAATAAATGACGTACAATAGTTGTTTTACCAGACCCTGAAGGTGCCGAAAACACAATAAGTTTACCTTGTTTACTCACAATAAAATATTATAAAACGTTTAAATTTTGCTCTTTTACCTTTTCCAATTCATCTTTCATTTGCACCACTAATTTTTGCATTTCTGCAAAGTTAGATTTTGATCCAATAGTATTAATTTCTCGTCCTATTTCTTGTGCTATAAATGCTAATTTTTTTCCGTTTGAAGTTGAAGATTCTAGTTCTTTTTCAAAATAACTTAAATGATTTTTAAGTCTTACTTTTTCTTCAGTTATATCTAATTTTTCTAAATAATATATAAGTTCTTGCTCAAATCTATTTTCATCTACATTTACTTCTAAATCTGCAATAGATTTTTTTAATCTAACCTGAACCTGCTCTACACGTTGCGGATCCATTTCTATTACTTGCTCTAATAAGCTTGCAATATTTTTTATTCTTAAAATAAAATCGTTATACAAAGCTTCGCCTTCGTCTACTCTATATTCAACAATTTTCTTTAAAGTTTCTGCAACTCCGTTTTCTATTTCTTTCCACTCGTTTTCATCCAGCTCTTCTCTTTCCGTTTTTAAAGCATCTGGTAAACGAATTGCCATTTTAAGTAATTCAATTTCGTTAGAGTTATCAATATTTCTTAACTGACTCATATACTCTTTTAAAACTGTTTCATTTATTTTAGATGAAACCTCTCCTCCATTATCTTCAACATATATTGAAAAATCTACTTTACCTCTTACCAGCTCCTTAGTAATTGCTTTTCTAAGACCTAATTCTTTCTCTCTATAATATGCAGGAATTCTAACATTTAAATCTAAGTTTTTACTATTTAACGATTTTAATTCAATCGTTACTTTTTTAGTGGTAAGTTGTAATACGGTTTTCCCGTATCCTGTCATTGATTGTATCATAAAATATTCAATATTTGGGCAAAAATACGTAATTTCTAAAAAGTAGTTTATTATTCTGTTAGAAATTAAGAGTAATTATTCTTTTATTATCTTTTTAAATAAAAAAGGCTCACCAATGTAGTGAGCCTTTTTTTATATATTTTAAAATACTATGCGTCTAAAGCTGGTATTCTTAAAACTTGACCTGGATAAATTTTATCTGGATCAGTTAACATTGGCTTGTTAGCTTCAAAAATTACATTGTATTTACTAGCATTCCCGTAATACTTTTTCGCAATTTTACTTAAATAATCTCCACTAACTACTGTATGAAATTGAGCTTGTGGCTCTTCAACAGCAACAGACATTCTGTCATCAACAGCAGCAATACCTTCAGTATTACCAACAACTAAAATAACTTTTTCTCTAGTTTCTTGCGAACTAGCTTCTCCCCAAACTAAAGCTGTGTCTCCATCAACTTCAATATTTAAGTCAATAACTTCGAAACCTAAAGTTTCAACAGCAGTTACTAATTTACCTGCTTTTAATTTTGCTAATTCTGCAGCTTCCATTGCAGCTTCAGCAGCTTCTTCTTCAGTAGTTTTTCCAATACCGAAAACTTTTGCTCCAGCATTTTTAATAAATGAAAATAATCCCATAACTTTTTTCTCTTTTTTTAATTAATATTAGTTTTTATTACAATGGGTAATATACAAAAATTAAACCAAACGTTTCTTTCTGTAAAATCATTTTAATATTTTATTTTTGCATAAAATTTTAATAAATGAAAGTCAATATAATAGACTCCAAAAAATCTATTCTAAATAAATTTATTTCTGACATAAGAAATGTTGAAACTCAAAAGGATAGTATGCGTTTTAGACGTAACATTGAACGCATTGGTGAAGTTTTAGCTTATAAAATTAGTGAAACACTTAATTATGAGACTAAAGAAATTACAACTCCACTTGGTAAAAAAGAAATGAGCTTACACACAAATGATGTTGTTGTATGTTCTATTTTAAGAGCTGGACTTCCATTACACAATGGTTTATTAAATTATTTCGACGATGCAGGAAGCGCTTATATTTCTGCCTACAGAAAGCATATTAACGATACTGAGTTTGAAATTAAAGTTGAATATTTTGCTTCTCCAAGCTTAGAAGGTAAAACTTTAATATTAGCGGACCCTATGTTAGCTACAGGTCAATCTTTAGTAAGTGTTTTTGAAGCTTTAAAAACACATGGTTCACCTAAAGAAATTCATTTAGCATGTGTACTTGGTTCTACTGAAGGTATAGAATTTATTAAAAACCAATTTCCAGAAAGTACTGTTTTATGGATTGCGACTGTTGATGAAGAATTAAATGACAAAGGATACATAGTTCCTGGTTTAGGAGATGCTGGAGATTTAGCTTTTGGTAAAAAGCTATAAAAAATTAACTACTACAGATACTATTAGAAACAATATTAAAATTAGATTTCTAAAATTTGTAGAGTTACTTTTTGGCAAATAATTTGCAATTACAATTGAAGATGGAATTATTAAAAACAATAATTCCGACCCGTTTTTTATAGGTGATATTACTACAATTATTAACGATATTAATAATTGTAGTAATATTATATTCCACGCTTTTTTTAACTTATTACTTATCATTACAATTTTTGGAGTAACAGAAATTACAGACCAAAGTAAAATTGTAAGCAATAATGCTATAGGTATTACTATTTTTAAATCGTTATATGTATTAAAATTAAAGCTAGTTTCAATAATAAACTTTTCTACAAATAAATAAAAGCTATCTGTATAAAAATAATAAGTAAACATTAAAAATATTGGCGTTACAAAACCAACAAATGGTATTACTATATTTTTTATAGACAATTTTCTATAAACAACTAAAGCAATTAATATTAAAGGTATAAACAATACGCTCCAAAAATATATTAATGTTGCAACACCTACCCACAAACCAGCATCAAACAATTTTGGTTTGGTATTTAAACCCGATTTTAAGCTATATACTTTTCGAAACATCAGCATTAAAATAAAATTAACCAACATAAATTTATTCACTCTCAATATTTCACTAAAAGTACCAACTAGAGTAACTATTAAAAATAAAGCATATAAATTATCTAGAGTAAGCGTGTTCTTTTTAATAACAAACAACACAGTAAATAAAAACAAAATAACAAATAACAAATAACCAACTTTCGAAAATATTTCAACTATAGAAACTTCAAAAGACGCTCCATTTATAACAGCTACTACATAATAAAAACAAAGCAAAATAACCAAGTAAAAGGTTTTTGCTGGAGTAGATTTACTAAAAAAATTTGCTATCATTACTATATTTTATACTTTTGCCTGTAAATATACTACAGTTATGATTGCAAACAACATTTTTAAAGCTATTGGTGATTTTTTCACAAATGTTTTATTTCAACCATTTGAAGCTATCCGTTTTATGGATAACTGGTGGCTACAAAGTACCGTAAGTTGGATATTTATCCTTATTACTTTTGGGTTCTTTTTCTATTGGATTGGTGAAATTCAAAAGTACAAGAAAGCTGGTAACGAATAAACTAGCATTAACTACTTAACAAAACATTTTCCGTGGGAAGTAAAAATAAATTGAACAGATTTCGTGAAAACGAAACATTTAGCAATGTAATTCAACCAACCCGCGAAGAGGTTTTAGAGAATTTTCATTTAAAAGGTAAATGGCATAGCTTTTTCAAAAACGATAATCCTATTGTTTTAGAATTAGGCTGTGGTAAAGGTGAATACACGATAGCTTTAGCTCGTAAAAACCCAAATATTAATTATATTGGAATTGATATTAAAGGTGCTCGTTTTTGGCGAGGAGCAAAAACAGCTTTGGAAGAAAATTTACCTAATGTTGCTTTTATTCGAACTCAAATAGAATTAGTCGATTTTATTTTTGCCGAAAATGAAGTTTCTGAAATTTGGATAACTTTTCCAGATCCACAAATTAAATACACAAGAACAAAGCATAGAATGACCAATGCTGAATTCTTAAAAAAATATCACAAAATTCTTAACTCAGAAGGAGTTGTAAATCTAAAAACCGATAGCGAATTTATGCACGGTTACACATTAGGTTTATTACATGGCGCTGGGCACGAAGTTGTATATGCGCATCACAACATATACAATAACGCACACTCTCCAGAAGATGTAATTTCTACCCAAACTTTTTACGAAAGTCAATACTTGGAGGTAGATAAAGCAATTACTTATATAAAATTTAAACTTCGTTATTAATTTCTATTTTTAACAAATGGAAAATGATAATTTTTTTGAAAAAGTATACAAAGTAGCTAAACTTATCCCTTATGGAAGAGTTACAAGTTATGGCGCTATTGCTAAATATTTAGGCGCAGCAAAATCTGCCCGGATGGTTGGCTGGGCAATGAATGCTTCGCATAATATGGAAGAAGTACCGGCACATAGAGTTGTAAACCGAAAAGGATTACTAACCGGCAAACACCATTTCGATGGCACAAACTTAATGCAACAATTATTAGAAAGTGAAGGCATAAAAGTGGTAGATTACCAAATACAAGACTTTCAAAAAGTATACTGGGATCCTACAATAGAACTACTTTAATTTTACCATAATTCCACATGTAAAAAACTAGCGCTACCCATTAAATTTTGCATTGTTATATGTAACATTTTTAATATTTCTATATCATTTGGAATATGTATATTTGTTGTTTAGAATGATTTTACATAAAACACAATGGCATTTAAAAAACAAGATATACTAAAAGCACTAGAAACTATTACTGCACCTGGTGAAGGAAAAAGTTTAGTGGAAAGCGAAGCAGTTAAAAATATTGTAATTTTTGACAAAGAAGTTATTGTTGAAGTTACTATAGCAAACCCAACTTTACAAGCAAAAAAGAAAGTTGAAGTTGAAATTATGAAAGCAATTCACGAAAACGTTGATCAAAAAATCGATGTAAAAGTGAATGTTACTTCAAACACAAAAAACGAAGAATATAAACCAGAAAAACCTAAAGTTCCAGGAATTAAAAACATTATAGCAATTGCCTCAGGTAAAGGTGGTGTAGGAAAATCTACAATTACATCAAACATGGCAATTTCTTTACAAAAAATGGGATTTAGTGTTGGTATTTTAGATGCCGATGTTTACGGACCATCAACACACCTAATGTTTGATGTTGCAAACGCAAAACCATTATCTGTTGAAATTGATGGTCGTTCTAAAATGAAACCAATAGAAAGTTACGGAGTTAAAATATTATCATTAGGTTTCTTTACTGATGCTAACCAAGCTGTAATTTGGCGTGGCGCAATGGCTTCAAAAGCATTAAACCAAATGATTTTTGATGCTCACTGGGGAGAATTAGATTTCTTACTTATTGATTTACCTCCAGGAACAGGAGATATTCACTTATCAATTGTACAGTCTGTACCAGTAACAGGAGCTGTAATAGTTAGTACACCACAAAACATAGCTTTAGCTGATGCTAAAAAAGGAGTAGCAATGTTTCAAACAGAAAACATTAATGTACCTGTGTTAGGTATTGTAGAAAATATGAGCTATTTTACTCCTGCTGAACTTCCTGAAAATAAATATTATATATTTGGAAAAGATGGAGCAAAAAACTTAGCAGAAGATATAGAAACTGCATTTTTAGGTGAAGTTCCTTTAGTACAAAGTATTCGTGAAGCTGGAGATGTTGGACATCCTGTTGCATTACAAGACAACACACCTCTAGAAAATGCATTTACTGAAATTACCAAAAACACATTAACGCAATTAGTTAAAAGAAACAAAGATTTACCACCAACTGATGTAGTACGTATTACAACTATGAGTGGATGTAGCCCAAAATAATAATTATGAATAGAGAAGAACTTAAATTAAGCGTAGAAAAAGCTTTAAATGAAATTAGACCTTTTTTAGAAGCCGATGGTGGTAACATTTCTTTAGTTGAAATTACCGAAGAAACTGTTAGCGTTCAATTAGAAGGTGCCTGTTTGGGTTGTTCTGTAAATCAAATGACTTTAAAAAATGGAGTTGAGGCAACCATTAAAAGGCATGCTCCACAAATAAAAAGAGTTATAGAAGTTAATGGTATTACCTTTTAATTTTAAAAAAATAACAATTAATTAAAGAGTGCTTTTAGCACTCTTTTTTATTTTTGGAATAATATTTGTAATTTTCTAATAAAAAATGATACTTATATAATATGAACAAATTAATTACTATCTGTTTCTTTTTAGCTACGCTATTTACAAGTGCCCAATCGGCGAAAAAAATTTCGAACGAAAACGACCTTGCATTTAAAGGTGGCGAATGGCTAAAATACAGAATGAGTTATAGTAATTTTTTAAATGCAGGCTATTCTACAATAGACGTTAAAGAAATTAAGAAAAACGGAAAACCAGCATTTCATATTAACGGAAAAGGAAAATCTACAGGTTTAGTAAGCGTGTTTTTTAAAGTAAAAGACAATTACCAAACATTTATTTCTAAAGAAACTTTAAAACCTTACCGATTTATTAGAAAAATAAATGAAGGAGGCTACACAAAAGACAAAGAAATATTTTTTGATCACCAAAAAAAAGAAGCAACAGTAAAAAACCACAAACATAATACTGAAAAAAAATATCCAATATCAAGTAACATACAAGATATACTTTCTTCAATGTATTTTTTAAGAAATCAAGATTTAACCAACTTAAAAGTAGGTCAAGAAATTGAACTTAAAATGTTTTTTGACCAAGAAATTAACAATTTTAAACTACAATTTATTGGCAAAGAAGTAATAAAAACAAAATTTGGGAAAGTAAGTACACTAAAATTTAAACCTCTTGTACAAGCTGGTCGAGTTTTTAAAGAAAAAGAAAGTGTAACTGTTTGGATAAGTAATGATAAAAATAAGGTACCTCTAAAAATAAAAGCTTCGCTAGCAGTTGGATCGCTAAGAGCTGACCTTGATAAATTTAAAGGATTAGCTCACCCTTTTAACATTATCTTTGACAATTAAATTGTACTTTTGCGTTTTATTTTTTTAACCTAATTAATTCTCTAAAACGTAACCTTTGAAAAAATTAGTCACTTTTCTATTTCTCTTATTAATTATCGCATGTAAAGACGATAAAAAACCAGAACCTATAACACCCGAAAAGCCTAAAGAAGTTTTCGAATACGGTTATAAATTAAGTGATTACAAGGTTATTAATGACACCATAAAATCTGGTGAAAATTTCAGTGAAATTTTAGATAGAAATCATATTGAATATCCTAAGGTTTTAGAAATTGTAAATAAAATTAAAGACACCTTTAATGTTCGTAAAATAAAAAGTGGTGTTCCTTACACAATTTTAGCTAAAAAAGACTCTACAGAAAAGGCGCAAGTATTTATTTATAAAAACTCTAAAGTTAGATATACTGTTGTAGACTTTAAAGATTCTATAATTACAGCTTATAATGGAAAAAAACCTGTAACCAAAGTAATTAAAACTGCATCTGGAGTTATTACAAGTAGTTTATCTCAAGCCATAGACGATCAAGGTTTAAGTTATTACTTAGCTTTTGAAATGTCTGACATTTACGCTTGGACTATTGACTTTTTTAGACTTCAAAAAAACGACAAATTCAAACTAGTATACGAGCAACTTTATATTAACGATTCTATTCCTGTAGGAATTGGAAAAATTAAAGCAGCTTATTTTGAACATGGAGGCAAACCTTTTTATGCTTTTAGATACGTACCCGATTCAACATTACAAATTCCAGAATATTTCGATGAAGAAACCAAAAATTTACGTCGTCAATTTTTAAAATCGCCCGTAAAATTTAGCCGTATTTCTTCAAGATATAATTTAAGAAGAAGAATTGCATTCTACGGAAATAAAATTCGCCCTCATAAAGGAACAGATTTTGCTGCTCCAGTTGGAACTCCAATTATGAGCACCGCAAATGGAACCGTAATAGCATCCGAACGAAGAGGAGGAAATGGAAATTATGTAAAAGTTAGACATAACGGAACCTATAGCACACAATATTTACACATGAGTAAACGAGCTGTAAAAGTTGGAGATGTGGTAAAACAAGGAGATGTTATAGGCTTTATTGGAATGACAGGTAATACATCTGGCCCACACGTTTGTTACCGCTTTTGGAAAAATGGAAAACAAGTAGATCCATTACGCCAAAAATTACCAGCAGCAGAACCTATGAAAGAAGAAATTAAACCAAAATATTTTAATTTTATCGAACCTATAAAATCGAAATTAGACTCAATAAAATTTCCTGAATTAGAAAATAAAATAACTACCAAAGTAGAAGAATTAAACACATAAAGTTATGGCTTTACAAAACAACAACCCAACTAAAACTGCCGCTTGGCAAAAACTTACAAATCATTATCCTAAAGTAAAAGATCTTCATTTAAAAACATTATTCAACAATAATGAAAATAGAAAAGAAGAGTTTACTATTAACTTTAATGATTTTGAATTTGACTATTCAAAAAACAGAATTACTAAAGAAACTATTGATACTTTAGTTGAATTGGCAAATGAAGTAGACCTAAAAGGTGCTATGGATGCTTATTTTACAGGAGAAAAAATAAACGTTACAGAAAATAGAGCGGTTTTTCATACAGCACTTAGAAGTCAATCTAATGAAGACCTTTTTGTTGATGGTGAAAATATTACTCCAGAAATAAAAGGTGCTTTAGCTAAAATTGAATCATTTACAAATAAAGTAGTTTCAGGAGATTGGAAAGGTTACACAAATAAATCAATTACCGATGTTGTAAATATTGGTATTGGAGGATCGGATTTAGGTCCTGACATGGTTGTAGAATCTTTAAAATACTACAATAACCACTTAAACGTACATTTTGTTTCTAATATTGATGGAGACCATGTACAAGAAGTTATAAAAACTTTAAACCCAGAAACTACATTATTTGTTATTGTTTCAAAAACATTTACAACTCAAGAAACACTAACAAATGCAACTACTATAAAAAAATGGTTCTTACAAAACGCTTCTAATGAAGATGTTGCTAAGCACTTTGTTGCTGTTTCAACAAATTTAGATTCAGTAAGAAACTTTGGTATTGCTGCAGATAATATTTTCCCAATGTGGGATTGGGTTGGTGGACGTTTTTCTTTATGGAGCGCCGTTGGACTTTCAATTAGTTTAGCTGTTGGTTACAATAACTTTAAAGATTTACTTGTTGGTGCTTTTGATATGGATGAACACTTCAAAAACACTCCTTTTGAAAAAAATGCTCCAGTTATTTTAAGTTTAATTGGTATTTGGTACACTAACTTTTTTGAAGCAGAAAGTGAAGCAATTTTACCTTACTCACAATACTTAAGTAAACTTGCACCGTACTTGCAACAAGCAATTATGGAAAGTAACGGTAAAAGTGTTGACAGAAATGGAGATAGAGTGGATTACCAAACAGGAAACATTATTTGGGGAGCTCCAGGTTCTAACTCTCAACACGCATTTATGCAATTGTTACACCAAGGAACTAAATTAATTCCTGCTGATTTTATTGGTTTTAAAGAATCTTTATACGGAGATCAAGACCACCATAATAAATTAATGGCTAATTTTTACGCACAAACACAAGCATTAGCTGAAGGTAAAACAAAGGAAGAAGCTCACTTAGACTTAAAAACACAAGGAAAAATTGATGCTATTGAATCTCTTTTACCATACAAGGTTTTTGAAGGAAATAAGCCTAGTACAAGTATTTTAATAGATAAACTAACACCAAAATCTTTAGGGAGCTTAATTTCATTTTACGAACACAAAATTTTTGTACAAGGAATTATTTGGAATATCTATAGCTACGACCAATTTGGAGTTGAACTAGGAAAAGAATTAGCAAATAAATTCTTAAAAAAACAATAATTATTTAACATTGTATAAGCAACTATTTATTGATTTTAACATCTTTAAAGAAGTTGTTAATAATTAATTAACTGTAAATCAATTTAATGAATTTTTATTGTTAATTTTATTATCATAAAATTATGTTAAATTTTAACAATTAATTAAAAGTTCAATCAATTTAATTTTGCATTTTTGCAAGACATTTAATTCAAATTAAAATTAAAAGAATGAGAAATCTTAAAAACTTGTTAATGGTGGTAGTGTTTTTAGCGTCTACATCCATTTTCGCACAAACAAAACTTTCGGGTACTGTTGTTGATGAATCAAATCAACCACTTCCTGGAGCATCTATTGTTGTAAAAGGTACAAAAACAGGAGCATCAACTGATTTTGATGGTAACTTCGCATTTGACTCTAAATCGGCAAACGGATCAATTTTAGTTTCCTTTGTTGGGTACGAAACTAAAACTGTAAACTTTACAGGAAGTACTAAATTTGGAGCTATTTCTTTAAAGCCTTCAGCAGAATCTTTAGATGAAATTGTAATTACTGCAACTTCATTTGCAATTGACAGAAAAACGCCTGTTGCAGTATCTACTGTAAAAGCTGATGTTATTGAGCATAAATTAGGGTCGCAAGAATTTCCTGAAATTTTAAAATCTACACCTGGAGTATACGCTACTAAATCTGGTGGTGGTTTTGGTGATGGTAGATTAACAGTTAGAGGGTTTGACTCTGAAAACGTTGCGGTTACTATTAATGGTGTACCTGTTAATGATATGGAGAACGGTAAAGTATACTGGTCTAACTGGGCTGGTTTAGCTGACGTTACTTCTGCTATGCAAATTCAAAGAGGTTTAGGAGCTTCTAAATTAGCTGTACCTTCTATTGGTGGTACTGTTAATATTTTATCTAAAACTACCGATGTTGAAAAAGGTGGTAATATATTTACAGCAGTTGGAAATGATGGATACCAAAAATATGGAGCTACTGTTTCAACTGGATTATTAGATAATGGTTTTGCAGCGACTATTGCAGCATCAAAAACCAAAGGTGATGGATATATTGATGGTACTGAATTTGATGGAACAAACTACTTTGTTAACATCTCTAAACAACTTGGTGAGAATCACAAATTAGCAATTACATCTTTTGGAGCACCTCAACGTCACGGTCAAAGACAAAATAGAAGCTTAATTTCTACATACAGAAATGCTGAAAGCAAAAATAAATTTAACCCAGACTGGGGTATTAAAAATGGAGAAGTAACTCATATTGAAGACAACTTCTACCACAAATCACAAACATCTTTAAACCACTATTGGACAATTAACGATAAATCTAATTTATCTACAGCTATCTATGCTTCTTGGGGATCAGGAGGTGGTGGTGGAACCGCTGGAACTAACAGAGATTTATTTAAAGTAAGATTAGGTGCTGATGATCAACCGGTAGACTTAGATAACATTGTTGACATTAACAGAGCTAATGGAGCATTAGGTTCTGAAGCATATTTAAGAGCTTCTAGAAACGATCACGAATGGTATGGTTTATTATCTACTTATAAAACTGAAATTAACGATAATTTAAATTTAATAGCTGGTCTTGACTTAAGAACTTACACAGGTAAACACTTTTCTGAAGTTACCGATTTATTAGGTGGAGATTACGCTCTAGATGATAGTGATGTAAACAACCCTAACAGAGCATTAAAAGTTGGTGACAAACGTGACTACTGGAATGATGGTGAAGTTGGATGGCAAGGTTTATTTACTCAATTAGAATACAATACAGATAATTTATCTACTTTTATTGCTTCTGCAGTATCTAATACTTCTTATAAAAGAATTGATTATTTCCAATACACTCCTGGTAACCAAGAAACTGATAAATACGACTTTATTGGTTATAGTATAAAAGGTGGTGCTAACTACAATATTAATGACGAGCATAATGTGTTTGCCAATATTGGTTATTTTGAAAAAGCGGCTAACTTTAATGCAGTATTCTTAAATTACGATAATGACCATATTAATGAAGATGCAGAAAACCAAAAAATATTTAGTACTGAATTAGGTTATGGTTATAGAAGCGAAAAATTTGCTGGTAACTTTAATATTTATAGAACTGAATGGAATGATAGAACATTAACACAAAATGTTCAAAATCAAGACGGGACAAACAGCACAGCTAATATTTTAGGTGTAAATGCTATTCACCAAGGAATAGAATTAGATTTCACATACAAACCATCTGATAAACTTAGTGTAATTGGAATGTTATCATTAGGAGATTGGACTTGGGATAGTGATGTTGAAGATGTTCAAATTTTTGATGAAGACCAAAACTTAGTTGATACTGTAAACCTTTACATTGCTGGTTTAAAAGTTTCTGACGCTGCTCAAACAACTCTTGCTTTAGGTTTTGACTATGAAGTAATGGAAAAAACTCACTTTACAGTAGATTTTAACTATTTTGATGATTTATATGCTGATTACGATCCTAACGACAGAGGTACAAAAGGAGATCCACAAGCGTGGAAGGCACCTGCTTACAGTACTTTTGATGCAAGTATTAGACACGGATTTAAAATTGGTGATTTAGATACTACTCTTACTGCTAGAATGAACAATGTATTCGATACAGAATATATTTCTGACGCGCTTGATGGTGCTGGGTCTGTTGATGAAACTGCATTAGTTTGGTTCGGTTATGGAAGAACTTTTAACATAAGCGCCAAAATTAAATTTTAATTAAAAAAATCTTAAACAATGAAAAAATTAGTTTATTTATTTATGGCATTGGGTTTAATGCTTACTTCATGTGACCCAATGGATGATATTTATGAGGCAATTGATGCTCAAGAAGAAATAATTTCTGGAGAAGTATCAATAACATTATCTGATGAAGATTATGAAGAATTAGAATTGTCTTATGGGAACTTTAGCTCTATTGATGATGCTAAAACTATGATTCCTGGATTATTAACAGACAAATACCCTGTTTGGGGAGAAGGTTCTTTAGTAAATGTAACTTTTAACTTGTATGACCCTATTTATGTAGAAAGCTATACAGTTACTTCTGCAGATTATGAAGCATTATTAGATGCTGGAGATATTCAAGGAGCTCATTTATCCAATAACAATGCTATAAATGCTTTTATGGCTTACAAAGATTCTCAAGCTGAACAAGGTTCTTATATTGAGTTAACTTATAACAAGCTAGCTGAAAAAATTTCTTATACTTTAACTGATGATGATTATGCTTCTGTTGGAAATGGAAGTTATGATAATTTTGATATTAGAACAGGTAAAAATGAAGAGGATATAGAAGTTAGAAGAGAAAAAATAGAAACTATTTTATTAGCTAATTTCCCTGATACTCCTATAAACCAACAATATTTAGTTTCTTACCAAGCTTTTAATAATAGCTACAAAACTGTAACCTTAGAAATGTTAGTTCAATTTGACGGTACAAACTACAATATGGTTTCTGGAACAGAATACACTCTAAATGGTGATGACACTGATTTAATTGGTGCTGAATTATTAGAAACTTACCCTGGTCCTGCTGGAAATTTAGCATCATATGGTTCTTTTGAAAGAAGATCTGGACATGATAATTATTGGTCTGATGATATGTTGTTAGAAGCAATAGATATTGCTCTTCAAAATAACTTCCCTACTGCAGCTACAGGAGATAAATACTCTGTACAATTAGAAGCTTATTTAGGAAGTGGAACTTATGAAACGCTTACTATTTTAGTTGAATTATTAGATTCTGGTTCTTATGGTAAATTACCAGACACATTAATTGAAGAAACTAATGTATTTGCTTTAACTGACAAATGGGATGTTCCATTTACTTTAACTGCTGATGATTATACTGCAATGGGGCAAAGCTATCCAAACTTCTCTGATGAAGAATTAGCTTGGTACAGAATTGCTATCTACTTAGAATCTGCATTTCCATATGCTGAAGCTGAAGATATGACTGCTGTTTCTTATGACTTATACTCAGGAAGTGTTGAAACTGAATATGTGAATTTTGTATTTGATGGTGACAAATGGATTGGTACTCCAAGTGTTGTTGCTAAAACTATTAAGTTTGGTAACGACGGATCTATGTGGGTTCCTGACAACACTATTAAGTACACTTTAACCTCTGCTGATTATGAATTAGTTGGTAATGGTTATTACGGAAACTTTGATGTTAGAAGTGGAAAAGCTGAAGAAACTGAAGAAGTGAGATTAGAAAAAATTAACACTATCTTATTGAACAACTTCCCAGCAATGGAAGAAGGTCAAAAATATGCTGTAACATACAATGTATATTCTGGAGCTAATGAAGTTTGGGAAATGAAAGTTGTTTTAACTAGTGGAGAATACGTTCTTCAATAGAGATAAATTAACTATACAATTTTAAAAACCTGATAGAAAATTCTATCAGGTTTTTTTGTACTCAAAAGCTAACTAATAATATAACTAAAGCCTCAATTACTTTATATGAAATATAAAAGTTAAAATATTCAAGTTTTAGTCTTGTTATTTAAACAATATAGCTTACAAAAACTACAATAACTATATTTAAAATGCCTTTACTTTAATCTACTTAAAACAAATTGTTAATTTTTAGTTTAAGAAACCTTTATAAACTATTAAAACTGTAATTATATTACTATTAACAAACAATTATACAGCGATTTTATCATAAAAAAGCCTATCAATTATTTTGATAGGCTTTTAAATATTAAACTTCGTATTTATATTTACTCCTTAATTACCCTTATCAATTCAGTATTTGTTCCATATACCTTAATAAAGTAAACACCTGTAGGTTGATTCTCAAGATTTATATTAATTCTACCATAATTTACATTATAAAGTTTAGAACTAATTAATAACAATTGTGAGTTATAAACCTCAACTTGAATTAATTCCTTATCTACTACTGCTGGCACACCAACTTCAAAGCTACCCTTACTTGGATTTGGAAACGCAATATATTCAGAAAATAAATCTATAATTTTTGAAAAGGTTCCCTCACAAGCAATTTTAGATTTAACTTCAATCAAATCACCTTGATTTATATTTTCAATCTCTATTACATTTAAGCTAGTTTTATCTATTACAATTCCATTTCTAGAAACTAAATATGGAGCAGTACCTTCAATTATTTCAATAGAAACACTATTTGCCGAAACAGATGCTTTTCCAGATATTTCTTGAGCTGCTTCAATTACAATATTAAAACATTGCTCATAATTCTGGCCAACTACAGCAATACAGAACTCGTAATTACCAGGCTCTAGCCCTTCAACAGTAATAGCATTTGTAAAACTATAATCAACATTATTAATAGAAAATGAATAGTTATAATTTTCATTTGCTGTTATAACAACTTGTCCATTATTTTCTCCAGTACAAGTTTCACCAATAGTTTCAACTACAAAATTACTAGAAGGTAAAATAAAACAACCTGCTGAATTTACTTGAGTACCTGAAGTGGAAGTAGGACAATCATCAACATTATTCATTACTCCATCATTATCATCATCTAATTGTCCATCCCAACATCCATTTGCGTCAACAGTTTCTCCTGTTGGTGTATCTGCACATAAATCAACATTATTCATTACGCCATCATTATCATCATCTAATTGACTATCTGAGCACCCATCTGAATTTACTGTTTCACCTGTTGGTGTATCTGCACATAAATCTAGGCTATTTATAACACCATCGTTATCATCATCTAATTGTCCATTCGAACATCCATTAACGTCAACAGTTTCTCCTGTTGGAGTATCTGCACATAAATCAACATTATTCATTACTCCATCATTATCATCATCTAATTGACTGTCTGAACATCCATCTGAATTGACTGTTTCACCTGTTGGTGTACTTGCACATAAATCATCACTATTTTGAACTCCATCGTTATCGTCATCCAATTGTCCATTTGAACATCCATTAACGTCTACAGTTTCACCTACTGGAGTATTAGGACATAAATCATCAGTATTTAATACTCCATCATTATCTGTATCATCACTAGGTTCGGTGGCTGTAATTTCAAAATTATCAACTGTCCATCTAGTTGGAGAACCATTTGAATAGTACTTAAATGCAAAATAAACTGCCCCTGTAATTGAACTTATATCCACATCGTTAAATTTATACACCTCTTCGGTTCCACTTCCATCAGAGTGCGTAGGAATAGAAAGGTTAGGAACATTTACCCAAGTAAAATTTGTTGGATCTCCAGAACCATCATAATCTGAAGAATATACTAACACTAATGATGAGGATCCGTAAGCCGCATCTGTATAAAAACTCAATAACTCATCTTCATTTATATCAAAATCAATAGCATTTGTTGTAATTAACCAATCTTTACTTAATACAACCTCTTGATAACCATTAATTCCATACGACCCAGAACTGTTTTCTCCAAATTGAGATTCACATATCCAATCTTTATTACTTGCTTCACTATATGCAAAAAACTGTACAGAAGCACAATCGTTAAAATCTTCTGAAAACAACAAAAAAGGACCCGTTTCAGTAGTTACCGTTAATTTGTTGCTAAACTCTGATAAGTTTGAAGCAGCATCTCTAGCCTTTACAGTAATATTATATGCTGTATTTGGACTTAAATTAGCAATTATTGCAGTAGTGGTATTAGATGTTTGAAGGTAAACATCATCTAAATAAATTAAATAATCATAAACAGCTATATTATCTGTAGAGGCTGTCCAGCTTATATTGATAGATTCATCAGTTACAGAAGTTGAAACTAAATTAGATGGTGCAGTAGGTGCTTCAGTATCACTACTACTCCCCATATTCCATTTATCTTCAGCATTTAAGCCGCCCCAAATAATTGTTGCTAAATAAGGATTGTCAATAAAAGGATTTCTGTTTAATTGAATTCCTGATAAAATTTCATTTCTGTTTGCCTCAAAATCCGACACAGGGTCTTCAGCATTCCAAGTTAAAAAAAGATCTATCATATTAGGATCCATTGCATTTACTGACCCAAAACCAATATTAATAGGTAAACAACTTGTTTGTGAACTCTGTGAACCGTCTCCATGATATCTTAAATACATATACATTATGGTACGTGCTACATCACCTTTCCATTCATCTCCTGGATACCAACCTCCATTTGAAGAAACTATATCTGAATTACCGCTTCCGTCTGCAAATTTTCGATTACTTCTAGAGCTATTTCTAGTTCTATCTGCTGCTCTTAAATTATGAACATCTGAACCAGGAGTAATCTCTCCAGATTCTGCTACCAAAGAAGGATTAGCTAAAGACTTTGCAAATATGTGCTCTCTATTCCACACACCTGTATCTCCATTTCCAGTATCATGTAATGTTTTAACCCTTGTTCTATCAGTACTTTCATCACCATCAGTATCATCAAATCCATAAATTAATAATACATTAGTATCAATATCTGGGTCTTCATCAGCTTGATCGCAAGCATCCCAAACATCAGTTGTAGACGATGATGTATAAGGTATTCCTGAATGTGTAGATTCTACTCTACCTGCTAATTCTAAAAATAATTCATTACCAGTTTTTGTTAAATCCAAACCGTTATAATAGGCTGGTATTTGTGCAAAAAAAGGTGTTATTGTTAAAAAAAGAAACGAAAAAATAAGTGCTTTTTTCATTTTAAAATTTGTTTTAATTATTATTAAATTCACTTTAAAAACTCTTATTAAAGCGTATAACAAACTTATTATTTATTTATAGAATTAAATAATTTTGTGAATAAAATAAAGATTAATTATTTCAAGTATTTAATTTATTAAGTTTTAAAAATTTAATTTCTTACTTTTACCACCATAAAAACTACTATTATGACTAAAATGATTCACTCTTATTGGGCGTACATTACATTAATTGTATTAATTGCTGCGGTTGTTAATGCTATTATTGGTGTAACTTCAAAAAAAGAGTTTACAGCTAAAGATTTAAGAATTTCTTTATTTGCATTAATTGCATCTCACATTCAACTTTTAATTGGGTTTGTTGCTTACTATTTTTCTAGCTTTTATACTGCTATGAAAGATGTTGGTATGGGAGAGGTAATGAAAAACAGTGCTTTAAGAAAACCTCTTGTTGAGCATCCGTTAATGATTATTATTGCTATTGCACTAATTACAATTGGGTTTTCAAAACACAAAAAGAAAGAAAACAGCATTTCTAAATTTAAAACAATTGCAATATTTTATACCATTGCATTAATTTTAATACTTGCTGTTATTCCTTGGAATTTATGGTTCTAAAAATAAAACATTTACACATCCTAAGTCTTTTGGCTTAGGATTTTTTTATACTATTATGAGAAAAATTTTAGCTTACATACCTTCTGCTATCTACCAATTTACTTTTTTTATATTACTACTAATTTTTCATCCAATACAATGGTTGTGTTTAAAATTAGGAGGATATGAGGCTCATAAAAAATCGGTTGACATATTAAATTTCTTTCTTGTTTATAGTATTTATCTTTTAGGTTCGAAAATATCTTTTAGAAACAATAAAAACATACCCGAAAACGCACCTTTAATAATTGTTTCTAATCATCAAAGTGTTAACGATATCCCAGCTATGATTTGGTTTTTAAGAAAATACCATCCAAAATTTGTTTCAAAAAAAGAATTAGGAAAAGGTATTCCAAGCATTTCTTTTAATTTAAAACATGGTGGATCTGTTTTAATAGATCGAAAAGATGCAAAACAAGCTATTACAGAAATTGCCAAACTGGGTAAATATATTGAAGCAAATAATAGATCGGCTGTTATTTTCCCTGAAGGTACTAGAAGTAGAAACGGAATACCAAAAAGATTTTCTCCAAATGGACTAAAAATGTTGGTAAAGTACGCTCCATCAGCTTATGTTTTACCAATTACAGTAAATAATTCTTGGAAAATTTTAAAATACGGTAAATTTCCAAATGATATAGGTGTTAACTTAACTTTTGATGTTCACGAACCAATTAAAGCAGATTCAATGAAGTTTAATGAGTTGTTTGAACATGTTGAAACAACAATTAAAGCTAGTGTAATAGTTTAAAACTATCGCAATCGTTTAAAAAATTAAGTCTTTTTCTTGTTTCAGAAATGTGCTTTTTACTTAACGTAACAACAGTAGTAATCTCATTTTCTTGGTTTAGCGGTATAATTGCTGCCCCTAAAGTATTATAAGCTATACTATGCCCGTTGTATTCAAACTTATTAGGGTCAACCCCAACTCTATTTACACCAATTACATAACTTAAATTTTCAATGGCTCTTGCTTGTAAAAGAGTGTCCCAAGCCAAAATTCTTTTCTTTGGCCAATTTGCAACGTACAATAATAAATCATACGCTTCTACATTTCTAGCAAAAACAGGAAAACGCAAATCGTAACAAACTTGTGGACAAATTCTCCATCCATTGTATTCTATAATAACTTTTTCTTTTCCTGCTGAATACACTTTTTCTTCTCCTGCTAAAGAAAACAAATGTCTTTTGTTATAAGTTTTTATTTCTCTGGAAGGAAATACAAAAATAAAGCGATTGTAATATTTATTATCTTCTTCAACAACAATACTTCCGCAAATAGCAAAACCGTTATCAGCAGCAATATTTTGCATCCATTTAATGGTTTCTCCAGCCATATCTTCTGCAACTTCTTCTGGTTTCATAGTAAAACCCGTTGTAAACATTTCTGGTAATACTACTAAATCTACTTTTTCTTTAATTTGATTAATTAAGGAAGTAAAATGGCTTCGATTTTCTTCAACTTTATGCCAAAAAATATTTGATTGTATTGTTGCTACTTTTAAATCTTGCATTTCTAAAATTTTCAGAGCTAAAATTACTAAATAAAAAGCACAAAAAACCCTACTTCATTTCTGAAACAGGGTTTTTTTATGTATTCTAAAATGTATTTTTTAGATAATACTTGCTTTTAAATACTCACGGTTCATACGTGCAATATTTTCTAATGAAATTCCTTTAGGACATTCCACTTCACAAGCTCCAGTATTGGTACAGTTACCAAAACCTTCATCATCCATTTGTTTTACCATATTTCTAACACGGTCTGCAGCTTCTACTTTACCTTGTGGCAATAATGCAAACTGAGATACTTTTGCCGAAACAAATAACATTGCCGATGAGTTTTTACAACTAGCAACACAAGCTCCACAACCAATACAAGCTGCAGCATCCATAGATAAATCTGCATCTAATTTAGGAATAGGAATTGCATTTGCATCTTGCGTATTTCCTGAAGTGTTTACTGAAATGTAACCACCTGCTTGTTGAATACGCTCAAAAGCCATACGATCTACAATTAAATCTTTAATTACCGGGAATGCTTTTGCTCTCCATGGCTCGATATATATTGTATCTCCATCTTTAAAAGTACGCATGTGTAACTGACATGTTGTTATACCTCTATCTGGTCCGTGTGGTTCACCATTAATATGTAATGAACACATACCGCAAATACCTTCTCTACAGTCGTGATCAAAAGCAATTGGCACTTCACCTTTAGCAACTAGACCTTCATTTAAAATGTCCATCATTTCTAAGAAAGACATGTGTTCTGAAATATCAGTTACTTTATATTCGACCATTTGACCTTTTTCTTGCGGCCCTTTTTGTCTCCAAATTTTTAACGTTAAATTCATAATCTTTCTTATTTGTATGAACGAGTTTTTAATTCGATATCTTTAAATTCTAATTGTTCTTTATGTAAAATTGCTTCACTTGGTTTTCCTGTATATTCCCAAGCTGCTACATATGCGTAATTTTCATCATCACGTAATGCTTCACCATCTTCAGTAACATATTCTTCACGGAAATGACCTCCACAAGATTCGTTTCTGTTTAATGCATCTTTAGCAAACAATTCACCTAACTCTAAGAAATCAGCAACTCTACCAGCTTTTTCTAATTCAACATTCATTTCATTTAAATCTCCAGGAACTTTTACGTTTTTCCAGAAATCTTCACGAACCTCTTGAATTTCTTTAATAGCTTCTTTTAAGTGCTTCTCATTACGAGCCATTCCAACTTTTTCCCACATTATGTTACCTAACTTTTTGTGGAAATAATCTACAGAGTGTGATCCGTTATTATTGATAAAGAACTCTAATTTGTCTTTAATTTCTTTTTCAGCTTCATCAAACTCTTTAGTGTCTGTTGGAATTTTACCAGTTCTAATATCGTCAGCTAAATAAGCTCCAATAGTATAAGGTAATACAAAATATCCATCAGCTAAACCTTGCATTAATGCAGAAGCTCCAAGTCTGTTTGCACCGTGATCAGAGAAGTTTGCTTCACCAATACAGTATAAACCATCAACAGTTGTCATTAAGTTATAATCAACCCAAACACCACCCATTGTATAGTGTGTTGCAGGGTAAATCATCATAGGTGTTTTGTATGGATTGTCATCAACAATTTTCTCATACATTTGGAATAAGTTTCCGTATTTAGCTTCAATAACAGCTTCACCTAATTCTGTAACAACTTCTTTAGATGCGTTTTCTATTCCTTTAATTTTTGCTTGCTCAGAACCGTAACGGTTAATTGCAGAAGCAAAATCTAAATAAACAGCTTCACCAGTTGCATTTACACCAAAACCAGCATCACAACGCTCTTTTGCAGCTCTCGATGCAACATCACGTGGTACTAAGTTTCCATATGCAGGGTAACGTCTTTCTAAATAGTAATCTCTATCTTCTTCAGCAATTGCAGTTGGCTTTAATTTACCTTCTTGAATTGCTTTAGCATCTTCCATTTTTGCTGGAACCCAAATTCTACCATCATTACGTAATGATTCAGACATTAACGTTAATTTAGATTGGTAATCTCCTGAACGTGGAATACACGTTGGGTGAATTTGTGTCATACAAGGATTTGCAAAGAATGCTCCTTTTTTATGAATTTTCCAAGCTGCAGTTGCATTAGATCCCATTGCGTTAGTAGATAAGAAATATACATTTCCGTAACCACCTGTTGCAATAACTACTGCGTGAGCTGAATGACGCTCAATTTCTCCAGTAATTAAATCTCGTGCAATAATTCCTCTTGCTTTTCCGTCAACTTTTACTACGTCTAACATTTCGTGACGATTGAACATTTCAATCTTTCCACGAGCAATTTGACGGTTCATTGCAGAATAACAACCTAATAATAATTGTTGTCCTGTTTGTCCTTTAGCGTAAAAAGTACGAGATACTAATACACCACCAAATGAACGGTTGTCTAATAACCCACCATAATCACGTGCAAAAGGTACACCTTGAGCAACACATTGATCAATAATAGCTCCAGACACCTCAGCTAAACGAAATACGTTTGCTTCACGTGAACGGTAATCTCCTCCTTTTACTGTATCGTAAAATAAACGATAGTTAGAATCTCCATCGTTTTGATAATTTTTTGCTGCATTGATACCTCCTTGAGCTGCAATTGAATGCGCTCTACGTGGAGAATCTTGGTAAGCAAAAGCTTTTACGTTATATCCTAATTCTGCTAACGATGCTGCTGCAGAACCTCCTGCTAAACCAGTTCCAACAACTATAATATCAATATTACGTTTGTTTGCTGGATTTACAAGATCTACGTTTTCTTTATAAACTGTCCATTTATCTTTAATTGGACCTTGAGGTACTTTTGAATTTAAAGTAGTCATATTCTTCTAAGATTAATGGTTAAAGTGGTGAAATAATGCAACAATAATAAATCCTAATGGAATTACAATTGAATAACACTTTCCAAATGTTTTTACACAACTAGAGTATTTGTTATTGAATCCCATTGATTGAAATGCCGATTGAAAACCGTGCATTAAATGCATTCCTAATAATACAAATGCTACTACATAGGCAGCAACTCTCCACATTGGAACAAATTTGTGCTGTAACTCTTCAAAATATCTGAATTCTCCATTATGCATACCAGTCATATCGCCTAAAACGTATTTGGTATTTATTTCTGGAATCCAAAAATCTAAAAAGTGAATTACTAAAAAAGCTAAAATAACAGCTCCAGAAATAATCATATTTCTAGATGCCCAAGAAGAACTTGCAGCTCCGTTAAACTTAGCATACTTTACATTTCTTGCTCCTTTATTCCTTAGCTCTAATACAAACCCCATTACAAAGTGAAATACAACTCCAAAAATTAATACTGGTTGCATAGCAAACTGTATTAAAGGATTTGTACCCATAAAGTGAGATGCTTCGTTAAAAACTTCTGCACTAAATAATGATGTTAAATTAACTGCTAAATGAATAATTAAGAAAATGATAAGGAATAGTGCTGACAATGCCATGGCTACTTTCCTTGCAATTGATGATGATAAAACGCTCATTTTTTATTATTTTTTTTGAAGCTACAAAGATACTCATTTCTCCTTTTGTATTTAAGATAAATTAACCTTTTAGCTTTATTTAGAATGGTTATAAAATAACAACTCTAAATACCTAATAAATTAACAAGCATATACCAAAAACAGTCTTTATTTGGCATAAAAAAGACATATTTAGAAGTATTTATTAAACTTCATTCAATTTAAAAAAGTTGTTAAATTTTATTTTAGAAGTTAAATCTTGGATTAACAATTGTATTATACATAGATCCAAATGAATAGTTTAACCCAAACCTAAGCGAATATTTATAACCTGATTGTGCTTGTTTTTGAGCCAGTAATAAATCTTCTAAACTTAAATCTCCAGCAGCTAAGTTTACTTGATTATCTGTAATATCGTAGCTACCATTTAAACTTAAAGAAAACCCTTTAAACAATCTAAAGTTTGTACCCAAATCGAAAGAAACAGCACTTAAAGACGTGTCGTGCAAATAACTACTATAAGAAATTTCTCCAGAAACATTTCCCCATTTTTGCTGCACTGCTCCACCTAAATTAAAACTATGTTCCCATAACAATTCTTCATCTTCATCAAAAATAGTTGTCTCAATATAATTGTTTTGTGATCCACCAACTCTATATGAAAGAACCAATTGCTTTTTAAAAGATTGCTTATAATCGAAAAAATTATACTCAATTGCAGGCCTCAACCAATACGATAAATCGAAATTTTTATATGTTGACTCATACATTCCTCCAAAAAAACCTGCTGACCAATGATTATTTAAACTAAAAACATTCGAAAATGAAAACGAAGTGGACTCTTGACGAGTTATGGTAGTTCCACTATCCTTTCTAAATATTTTTTTATCATTACTTCTACTTACCCTAATAAAAAATTTGTTTTTCTCTGTAACTCTTTTTGCAGAGGCATTGTAATTTAAATACTTAGTTTCCTTAACCTCTTCACCTCTAAAAGTTCCTCTAAGCCCAACGTTAAACACCCATTTATTCCAAGAATCTTTTACTTCTTCTACCACAGCAGTTTTATCTTCTTCTTTTAACTGAACTGAAATAACATCATCATTTCCACTTCTAAGCCAAAATTTCACTAAACCAAGTTTCAAGTATTCAAAAACTAAATCTCTTTTTTCAGCACTAGTGTCATCCGATTTTGTTGAAAAACTTAACCTATTTCTCATTTTTTTGAACCTATGCTGCCCTTGAAATTCAAAACTATATTTTACTCCTCCGCTACCATTTCGCTCAGTTCTAACTAAAATATAAACATCTGCATACTTTTGGTCTCTTACAAAATTCACATGACTTAAATTTTGTTTTATATAAGCGTGGTCACATTTACCACAATCTAAATACAAGTTTAAATCTGAATTATTTGAATTTGACTGAGCAGAAGCCAAAAAACTACCTAAAAACAAGAATAAAATGAATAACTTCTTCATTATAAAAATTTAATTTTAATATGCATTTCGGTACAATTATTATACCAAAACACAAATATAAACGTAATAATTACACTTATTAATAAACTTACTTAAAAATAAGCTTTTGTATATATAATTTATAGTTTAGAAAAAACTAAACATTTTAAACTTTTCCAATCGTTATGTTTTGTTTTGCTTAATTTTTTACCGTTACAATCTAAACAATTACCGGCTGAATCTTTTTTAATAATTTTAAACTTTCCTTCCTTAATTGAATTAATAATTTCATTAATTAATTCATTTTTCTGAATAATTTCTCTCTTTTTAGTAAAAGTAACCCCAACCTTGTTATTAAACAAGTCCATTTGCTTTGAAACTTTATCATAACCAGAAATCTCACCTTTACGCTTACTTTTTCTGAAGGATTTTTTATTACTGCGTTCATAAGCTCTTCCTAAAGATAATGAAGCGCCTTTTCCAATTTCTTGCCGTAAACGCGCCATCCAATACGCGTGACGAAAAGCATCTACTTGCCCACCAAATTTATCACCATCTAACAAATTTGTTTTTGCAATAGAGTCGGTAATTTGTTTTGTTTCTTCTGAAATTATTTGAGCTTTTTTTGCTTTAAAAGGATGCGTTACTACCCAACATTTAATTGGCGTAGATTGTTTCCAAAAACCTTTCCAATTGGATTGCGCATTTAGTTGAAAGTTAACAACTATTAAAAAAAACAGTATAATTTTACTACTAAACCTAATAGATCCCTGCTTTCGCAGGAATGACAAGCATAATTTTATTCCCATTCTCACTTTCCTTTCTTACCTACAAAAGCAAATATTCACCTTATAAAATTACTTCAACTCAAAAGCAGAAGTAGCTTCACCTATTTTCACTGTATATTTTCCTTTAGGCAAATAGTATTTTTCAGTTTGCGCTTTTTCAACTTTAATTTTCTTTTTTGTAAAATAATTCTTTACCACTTTTTCTGAAGTAGAAACATCGTACACAAAATAGTTATAGCCTTTTGAAGCTTCTACTTTAAAACCGTTTAACTTGGTTCCGTCTTCTGCTAAAATTTCAACAGTATAATTTCCTGATGCATTTACAAAATAAGGAATTGATATTTCTGGCTCATTTAATGGCATCCATTTACTCCAAGATTTTCCCCAACGTGAAGAATGACGCATTGATTTTACATTAAAAATTACCACATCTTTACCTTTTGTTTTTTCAAACTGTTGAATTCCCGAAATATTCGCCTTGTATATAGAGCGTCCGTGTGTTCCAACCACTAAATCTTTAGCTTCGTTTTGAATTACTACATCGTGCACTGCAACTGGTGGTAAATTTTTTGAAAATTGCTCCCAACTTTCACCTCTATTTAGAGAAACATACAACGCATTATCTGTTCCAACATACAATACGTTTTCGTTTTCAGCATCTTCTTTAATTACATTTACAGGAGAATCAGAAATATTTGAGACAATAGATTTCCACGTTTTTCCTTTATCTTCACTTACATACACATAGGTTTTAAAATCATCGTTTCTATAACCATTCAACGTTACATAAACTCTGTTTTCTTCAAATTTTGAAGCAATAACTCTTGAAACCCATAAACCTTGCGGTAAATTATCAGAAATTCTAGTCCAACTATTTCCTCCATTTTCAGTAACATTTACAAATCCATCATCACTTCCAACATAAATAAATCCAAATTTAAATGGACTTTCAGAAATGGTAGTTAAGGTTCCATAAGGTACATTTCCTTTTTTTCCACCAGTTGTTAAATCTTCTGAAATTACATCAAAATTTTCACCTTGGTCCATTGAGCGCAATAACTTATTTGCTCCAATATATAAAATGTCTTGGTTATGTGGCGACAACAAAATTGGAGCTTGCCAATTGTATCGGTACGGAGAATCGCCCAATTCGTGTGTTGGATGAATACTTAAATAATCACCCGTTTCAGTATTTGTTCTAAAATAATAACCAAACTGTGAACCAGAATACACCACATTATTGTCTCTGCTATCAATTTGAACTTGCATTCCATCTCCTCCACCTAAACTTTTGTAAGGATATTCACCTGTACTATTCCAATTTTTTGAAGCTTTGTAAGTACTTGGGCCATACCAAACACCATTATCTTGCAATCCTCCATACACATTGTATGTTTTTTTATTATCTACATTTATTGCGTAAAATTGACCAACGGCTGGTGAATTATTTTTATACCAATTCTCACCATCATCATAAGTTATGTTTACTCCTCCATCGTTCCCATTGATTACGTGGCCTTCTAAATTTGGATTTATCCACAATGCTTGATGATCGGCGTGCACGTTTTCTCTCCACATTGAAGAAAAAGTTTTTCCACCATCATCAGATTTTAACAACGGAACTCCACCAATATAAATTTTGTTTTGGTTTGAAGTATTTACAGCCATAATTCCAAAATAATAACCGTACGAGCTATACACATCATCTAAATAATCTTTATGTGTTTTCTTCCACGTTTTTCCGCCATCTTCACTTTTATAAACCTCTGCTCCTATTACTTCAGAATTCAATAAAATATAATTTGCATCTTCTAAATATTTAGCCAAATCTATCGGTTCAATTTTTCCTTTTTCAACCAATTCTTTTACATTTTTTGCTGAATATTTCTTTGGAAAACGATTCTCTTTTAAATATTCATTCAAATCCTTTTTATCTAATTTTAAAAATTCATTTTTAGAAAAGTGTTTAAAATCATCTTTTTTCAAGCCAACTTGTGATTTCTTTTTCTTTGCTGGTCGCATATTCTGATTGTCTAACAAAGCATAAACCACATTATTATCAAAAGTGGCTAAACCAATTCTTCCAACTCCATCACCAACAGGAAATCCGCTTTTTTTAGTTGAAATTTTCACCCAAGTACTTCCTGCATTTTCACTTTTATAAATTGCAGAACCTTCTCCATCTCCAGTAAAATTCCACGCTTTTCTATCTCGCTCCCAAGTTGCAGCAAATAAAACATTTGAATCGGTTGGCGAAACCGAAACATCAATTACTCCAGTATTTTCATTAATAAATAAAGTATTATTCCAAGTTTTCCCACCATCGCTAGTTTTATAAATTCCACGCTCTTTGTTTGGTGTGTACAAATGACCAACAACACCAACTACAACTTCGTTTGGATTGTTTTTATTGATAATAATTCTACCTATATGTTGCGAATCTTTTAACCCAGTATTTGTCCAAGTCTTCCCTTTGTCGGTACTTTTTAAAACACCAATCCCTGCATACGATGAACGAGATGAATTACTTTCTCCTGTTCCAACCCAAATGGTTCCATTTTTCCAATCTACAGCAATATCACCAACATTAATTGTTTCTGCTGAATCCATAATTGGTGCAAATGAAGCTCCATTGTTATTGGTGTACCAAACTCCTCCAGAAGCATAACCAACATAAAACTCGGTAGTTTTTTCAGGATTTACATCAATATCTACCACTCGACCACTCATAACTGTCGGCCCAATATTGGTAAATGCTACATTTTTAACTAAAGACTCTTGGGCATTTATTCCGAAGGAAATAAATAATAGACTAAAAAGGATGGTTAGTTTTTTCATTTTAATATGTTTTGGTCATTGAACTTGGAACAGCAATAATAAAATCGGCTGTTTGTTTATTATCTTCTTTTAATTTTTTAATAGTTTCTTGCTCTGAAATACTTATTGTTACAATATTTAAATTAGGTTCATCTTGTTTTAAATACCAATAGATTCCTTCAAAATTATCTGAATGATACGAACCATTGTAATGGATAAACAGCTTTTCTTGTTCTCTGTTTTTTAGAATAAAATATCCCATTGCTGCATCTTTTACCGCTTGTGCTTTTGGTAAATTATCACCCCCATGACCGCCCATCATACTTTTCATTTTTACATAACCTGGTAAGTTTGCATCATATTTTATTGGTAAAGGAGCCATCCAACTTTTTTCTTCAGAAGTTAATGTTTCTAAAGCTTCAAAACCTCCTCTAAACACTTTACTCGCATATCTTCTAGGAATATTTGTTGTAATAAATTTAAATTGATTTTCTTTAGCAAAATCAACCAATGGTTTGTAATCGGTTTTGTAATTACTCCATAACCTTGCAACCGTATCAAATGCTTTTTGATCTATTTTTCCAGACAAATATTCGTTTAGTTGAATTTGATTATCAGCTTCAAACATTTCGGCTCCCAATGTTAATTCTCTTTTGTTACTCAAATCTTTAGTAGCTTCTAACTGTAACCAATGTATTATTGAATTATTATGGTGTTCTCCAAACAAAACAACATCAGTTTTACTCATTTTCTTCAACATTTTTTTATAAGAAACCTTTTTCCCTTTTGAATTAAAAATTTGATAAGCTTGCTTTTTCTGACTGTAACTTTGTATTGAAATAACCGAAATTAACAGAAATACGATTAGTTTTTGCATAAATAATAGGAAGTTTTTAAACTTTGATATCTAACAAATTTATAACTTTGTTTGAGATAACAAATATGAAGTTACTTAAAATAACAAAGTTCGGCCGTCATTCTGAATTTATTTCAGAATTTCATCTCACTAATAATCAATAATGATGCGAACCTGAAACAAGTTCAGGTTAACGGAATTACTCTTAATTAAAACACATTAAAATGAAATACTTACCAATTAGCAACCAACTCTTTATTAAAAACCGCAGAAAATTTATTTCAGAAATGAAACCTAACTCAATTGCCGTTTTTAATTCAAATGATGTTTATACACCTGGAGCAGATACTACTTTACCTTTTCACCAACAACGTGATATCTTTTATTTAAGTGGTGCGGACCAAGAGGAAAGTATTTTAGTTTTATGTCCAAATGCTGTAAATCCCAAGCATAGAGAAATATTATTCCTAACCGAAACTAACGAACATATTGCTATTTGGTACGGAAAAAAATATTCAAAAGAAGAAGCGCGAGAAGTTTCTGGTATTGAAACTATTTATTGGTTAGATGAATTTGATAAAGTGTTTGCTGATTTAATGTCTGAAGTTGACACTATCTACTTCAACACCAACGAACATTACCGTTCTGCTATTGAAATGGAATCTCGTGAAGACCGTTTTATTAAAAAAGTGAAAGATAGGTTTCCTGCTCATAAATGGGAAAGGAGTTTTCCAATAATGTCAAAGCTTCGTGGAGTTAAAGAACAAGAAGAAATTAAGCAAATACAAACAGCTTGTGATATTACCAACAAAGGGTTTAGAAGAATTTTACCTTTTGTAAAACCTGGTGTAATGGAATACGAAATTGAAGCCGAATTTATGCACGAGTTTTTAAGAAACAGATCAAAAGGTTTTGCTTACACACCAATTATAGGTTCAGGCTACAGCGCTTGTGTGTTGCATTATATTGAAAACAATAAAGAATGTAAAGCTGGTGATTTATTGCTAATGGATGTTGGAGCTGAATATGCTAACTATTCAAGTGATATGACACGTACAATTCCTGTAAGTGGAAAATTTACCGATAGACAAAAAGCGATTTACAATGCTGTTTTACGCGTAAAAAATGAAGCTACAAAATTATTAGTTCCAGGTGCATTATGGGCTGAAAATCATAAAGAAATTGGAAAACTAATGACTTCAGAATTATTAGGTTTAGGATTAATTGACAAAGCTGATGTTCAAAATGAAAACCCAAATTGGCCTGCATATAAAAAATACTTTATGCACGGAACCTACCATCATTTAGGGCTAGACACCCACGATTACGGTGAATTAAAAACTCCTATGAAAGCCGGTATGGTATTTACTGTTGAACCTGGAATTTATATTCCTGAAGAAAATTTAGGCTTACGAATTGAAGATGATGTTGTAATTCAAGAAAATGGAGCGCCAATAAACTTAATGAAAAACATTCCTATTGAAGCAGAGGAAATTGAAGAGTTAATGAATGCTTAAAACATAAAAAACTCGAATCAAATGATTCGAGTTTTTTAATTCAATTCATAACAATCTTCCCCAGTCATGATAATATTTACCATTCTTTTGAGTTGAACTTCAAAAGTATCTTATTCCCTACAGTTTTAAAAATTTTATAAGTCTACATTTATGAATTTAGACTTGTTTTTTTATTTTTGTCACTTAAAAAAATTGCAGTAAATAAGCTATGTACAGTAATAAACATCCCTTTATTTTACAATATTTAATTCTATTAATAATTTTCTCTTTTTCGCAACTTGGTTTTGCGCAAGATTACAAAACAGTTATTCCTGATAGCTTAAAACAGTATACTTATAAAGAACTTTATTCAAAAAAAAATGAAAACACAGATAATCCATTCTTACAAGATTTGTATTCATTTTCGTACTTAAATAAAGCAAAAAAAGAAAAAGACTCTTTACGAATTACTTATGGTTATTCTCAAGTTGCTTCTTATCAAGACGACCCTCTCAATATCACATATTTAGACAGTATAATTTATATCACAAAAAAGAAAAACTATGATGGTTATAGAAGTCATGGCTATTTATGGAAAGGTTTCTTACAGCTAAATAATGGACTATATGATGAAGCTCTTAAAAATTTAATATTAGCACAAAATTCAATAAGTAAGGACAATAAGGTTGAAAACCTAATAGCCATTCAACTACATATTGGGATTTTAAAAGCTATTTGGGGAGATAAAGATGAAGCTATTATCCATTTTAATGATGTGATTAAAAAATTTAACGAAAATAATCTTTCACAAAATTACAACGGTATTAAATCTGAGGCTTTTAAATACTTATCATATTGTCACATACTAAACAAACAATATGATTCAGCATATTTTTACGCAAAAAAATATAAAAAAAATGAAGACAATACCAGTAACAACCTGTATTACAGTGAGATAATAGCCGAAATTGAGCTTCATAAAAAAAACTATACTAAAACACTTCAAATACTTCAACATATAAAAAAAACAGACTCATTAAATTCCATTATAAATCATTTTAACTTTAATTATTTATTTGGAAGTACCTTAAATGGCTTAAACAAAAAAAAAGAAGCTTTTTACTACTTTTCAAAAGCAGATTCTATTTACAATGTTACTAACGATTTAATGCCTGAAACAAGAAAAGTAAAAGAATTCTTTATTAATTATTACAAAAAAAAGGACAGCACTAAAAAGCAATTATTGTACATAAATCAACTATTAACAGTAGATAGTTTAATTTACAAGAATACAAAAACACTTAATAGAATAATTCAAAAAGAATACGACGAACCTCAACTTTTAGCTGAAAAAGAAAAAATTATTAAGAAACTCTCTTCTAAAACAAAGAAAAACTATTGGTTAATTGTTTTATTGAGTACTATTGGAATTAGTAGCTGTGTGTTCTTCTATTTTTACTATAAAAAACAAAAAAGTCTTAAAGTAAAATTTGAAACCCTTATAAAAAACAGCAAACAAACCGAACTTATTAAAAAACCAAAAAAATCATTAAATATTAATGATATATCTACGGAAGTAATTGAGCAAATTAACTCTAAGTTAATTCAGTTTGAAAATGAAAATTTATTCACTCAAAACAATTTAACACTTTCAAAATTAGCAAAACAATTGGGTACCAATTCTAATTACCTGTCAAAAGTTGTTAATTATTCCAAAGGAAAAAATTTCAGTTCATACATTACCTCGCTCAGAATCAACTATTGTATTAAAAAATTAAAAGAGGATGCCGTTTTTAGAAAATACTCAATAAAAGCAATAGCTACTGAAATAGGTTTTAACAACGCAGAATCTTTCTCAAAAGCATTTTTTACTGAAACTAAAAAATACCCATCAGCTGTTATAAAAGAGCTAAATAAACAATAAAAAAAGCCTCGAGAACTCTCGAGACTTTTCTTACCAATTATTTTAATACTTTCTCACAATTTTTATGAATTCACTCCTTCAAAAACATAAGCGTTTAAATGTTGAAGTGCTTCAATTTTATCGCTAGTATTTACTAGTAACGAAATATTATTATTACTTCCACCGTAAGAAATCATACGTACCGGAATATCTTGTAACACTTTAAATAATTTATGCGTATCGCTATGGCTAACTACTGAATTACCTACTAAACATACAATACTTTGTTCATTATCGATTTCAACACTTGAAAATTTCTTTAATTCACCTTCAATATCAGCTAAAAATTTATCATTATCAATAGTTAATGAAACCGCTATTTCTGATGTTGTAATCATATCAATTGGTGTTTCGTATTTTTCAAAAATTTCAAACACTTTTTTTAAGAAACCGTGTGCCAATAGCATTCTTGCCGATTTTATTTTGATGGCAGTAATATTATCTTTTGCAGCAATAGCTTTTATTCCATCACCATCTGTTTGCTTAGAAATTAATGTTCCATAAGATTCAGGATCCATCGTATTTTTTAAACGAACAGGTATATTTGCCTCACGTGCTGGCATAACCGTTTGAGGGTGTAATATTTTTGCTCCGAAATAAGCCAACTCTGCAGCCTCATCAAAACTTAAATTTGAAATGGCGTGTGTATTGTCAACAAATCTAGGATCGTTATTATGCATTCCATCAATATCTGTCCAAATTTGAACTTCATCTGCTTCAACAACTGCTCCAATAATAGTTGCAGTATAATCGCTTCCTCCACGCTGTAAGTTCGCAACATTTCCATAAGCATCTAAACAAATAAAACCTTGTGTAATATAAATATCCGCAGGTAATGCTTCATCAATTATACGTTGTAAATTTTGCTTAATATAAAACTCATCTGGTTCAATAGACTTATCAATTCTCATAAAATCTAATGCTGGTAATAAACGAGCGTTTACACCTTCTTGAATTAAATACTTTGTAAACATATATGTTGAAAGCAACTCTCCTTGAGATACAATTTTATTGTACAACAATTCTGTATGACTTTCTGAAGTTAAACTTCTTAAATAATCAAAAATAGCATCTACGTAATTACCAATTTCTTGTTTTAATTCTGAAGTTTCAAAAAGATCATCAATAACAACATTATACTTAGCATACAATGTTTCAACGGTTTTTAAAGCTGCTGCAGTATCTCCAGATTTAATGTTTTCAGAAATTTCAACTAAAATATTTGTTGTTCCTGACATTGCAGATAGCACTACTATTTTTTTATCGCCATCAGCAATTAATTCTTTTACTTTTCTAATATTATCAACAGAACCAACTGATGTTCCTCCAAATTTTAAAACTTTCATTTTTTTCAATTTTATACATCAAAAGTAAAATGATTTTAGTTGTAACGTGCTTATTTAAAAATAATACACTAATTTTGCACATACTGTTAACTATTTAACACTTATGAAAACAATCGCAACCTGTGTTGAAGAAATTTTAGTTTCTCAACCTTTTTTAGAAGACGCTTTAACGCGAAACATTTTAAATTACAGCGCATTGGCTGAAGAATTACGTGACCCAATTTCAAAAATGTTACGTAAACCTGTTAAAACAGGTGCAATTATGATGGCTTTACGCCGTTATAGTCCGCCAAAAGAAATGGCCAACAAAATAAAACTAAACAAAGCGCTTCAAAATTTAGGAGATATTACGGTACGTTCAGATTTGTCTGATTACACTTTTAAAAACTCACCCTCGTTAATTCAAGCGCATTTACGTACACTTGAAATTATTAAAAACGATCCGCATATTTTTTATACGTTTACGCGTGGTGTGCACGAAAGTAATGTACTAATTACAACTGCTCTTAAAGATCAGATTGAAAAATTTTATGACAATGAAGTTTGTACCGCTGTACAAGATCATTTATCTGCTATTACTATTGGTTTACCTAAAGAAAATACAAAAATAGCGGGTTTATATTATCAGTTTTTTAAGCGTTTAGCTTGGGAAGGTATTTCGTTATACGAAGTTGTTTCGACAACCAATGAGTTTACTATTTTAGTTGAAGATGATGTTGTGGACAAAGCTTTTTCTGCAGTAAAAGGACTTAAAAACTAATGCAAATTTCATATAAAAATAGCACCGTTAATTTTACTTCAACAGGTAAAGGAAGTGCTATTATTTTACTGCATGGCTTTTTGGAAAACAACACAATGTGGAATACAACTGTAGTCCAACTTTCAAAAAACTTTAGAGTTATTTGTATTGACCTTTTAGGACACGGAGAAAGCGAAAACCTAGGTTATGTGCATACTATGGAAGAGCAAGCCAAAATGGTTAAAGCTGTTTTAAATAGTTTACGTTTACGAAAATATGTTTTAGTAGGCCATAGTATGGGAGGATATATTGCACTAGCTTTTTCAAAACTTTTTTCAAACAATGTAAAAGGATTATGTTTAATGAACTCAACTGCCTTACCTGATACTGAAGAAAAAAAAATAAATAGGGATAGAGGTATTATTGCAGTAAAACAAAATTATAAAACGTTTATTCGAATAGCAATTCCAATGTTATTCTCTGAAGAAAATAGAAGTGTTTTTAGCAAAGAAATTAAAAGTATTACAAAAGAGGCTCTAAAAATTTCAACACAAGGAATTACTGCTGCACTGGAAGGAATGAAAATTAGAAAAGATCAAACTTCTATCTACAAAACTGCTAAATTTCCAATTCAAATGATTATTGGAAAACAAGATCCAGCATTAGATTACAACTCGTTAATTGAACAAACCAAAAATACTTCAGTAAAAGTTATTGAATATCCTGATGGACATATGAGCCATATAGAAAATGAGAAGGATTTAATTGAAACGCTTTTAAAATTTGCAAAGCAATGTTTTTAAAAATAGTTAAATTAACTTTAATCTTATTAACGGTTATGTCTTGCCAAACAACACAATTTGAGCTAAAAGAAGGTGATTTACTTTTTCAAGATTTGGATAAAGAAAATATTGATAATGCTATAAAAAAGGTTACAAAAACCAATCTCAAATTTAATTTTACTCATATTGGTATAGTAGTAAGTGATAATAACGAACTAAAAGTTTTAGAAGCCGTTTCTAAAGGCGTACAACTATCTTCAATTTCAGATTTTTTAAACAGAAATCTTATAAACGGAAAACCAAAAGTTGTTGTTGGTCAATTAAAAAAGGAATTTCGAACATTAATTAAACCTGCAATTGAGCACGGTAAAACATTAATTGGATTACCTTATGACAAGGTTTATATAATTGGTGACAACAACTATTATTGTTCAGAATTACTATATGAAATGTTTCACAAAGCAGATCCAAACACAAAAACGTTTCAATTAAACCCAATGACATTTAAAGATCCAAAAACGAATAAAACACTCGAATTTTGGACTAATTACTATGCTAAATTAAACCATAAAATACCAGAAGGTGAACTTGGTTTAAATCCTAACGGAATGTCTGTTTCTCCGAATATTACTTTAATCTACGATTATTTTGCAGAAAAAGAGCTGAATTAATCTTCGCTTTTTAACGCTGTCCAACCTTGAGCAGTTAATTCTACTTTTTGATTTGCTCTAGTAACTAAATTTGCTCCTACAGCTTCTTCAGTAATATGTCCAATAACTGTAAAATTAGGATTTGCCTTAATTTTTGGGTAATCATCTTGAGCTACAGTAAATAACAACTCGTAATCTTCACCACCACTTAAGGCAACGGTTGTGCTATTTAACTCAAACTCTTCACAAGTAGAAATTACTTGAGGATCTAAAGGCAATTTTTCTTCATATAAATCACAACCAACTTTAGACTGCGAACAAATATGTAAAATTTCAGAAGAAAGTCCATCAGAAATATCAATCATAGAAGTTGGCTTTACTTCTAAAGCTTCTAACAATTCAACAATATCTTTTCTTGCCTCCGGCTTTAATTGTCTTTCTACTAAATATGAATATTCCGTTAAATCTGGTTGAGAATTTGGATTTACCTGAAACACTTGCTTTTCACGTTCTAAAACTTGCAAACCTAAATACGAAGCCCCTAAATCTCCCGTAACTACTAATAAATCGTTTGGTTTAGCAGTACTTCTATACACAACTTTATCTTCTTCAACTTCACCAATAGCAGTTACACTAATCAACATTCCTTTTGTTGAAGAAGTAGTATCACCACCAACTAAATCTACATTATATGTTTTACAGGCTAAATAAATACCATCATACAATTCTTCTAGCGCTTCAACAGGAAATCTATTTGAAACCGCTATTGAAACCGTAATTTGAGATGCTTTACCGTTCATAGCATACACATCGGATAAGTTAACCATTACCGCTTTATAACCTAAGTGTTTCAAAGGCATGTAACTTAAATCAAAATGCACACCTTCAACTAAAAAATCTGTTGTTACCAGTGTTTTTTTATTTTTAAAATCTAAAACTGCAGCATCGTCACCAACTGCTTTTACAGTGGTTTCCTGAGAAATTTTAAAGTTTTGAGTTAAGTGATTTATTAATCTAAACTCTCCAAATTCTGTTAAGCTTGTTAGCGATTGGTTTTTATCTTCTATCATTTTGCAAAGGTAAATTATAAATTTTGAATAAGAAACATCAATGACACTATCAATTTTATCCATTTTAAATAGTAGTAGTACTCGTTTTTTCTACTATATTTGCAGTAATTTAGAATTAATCTATATAAGCAATTATGATAAAAGTTTCAGACATAGCAAAAAAGAAAGTGGTAGAGCTTATGCAAGATGATGGATTTAACCCAGAGATTGATTTTGTGAGAGTTGGGGTTAAAAGTGGCGGATGCTCTGGGCTTTCATACGATTTAAAATTTGACAAAGAAAACCAAGATGAAGATAAAGTTTTTGAAGACAATGGTATAAAAATTATTGTAGACAAAAAAAGCTTTTTATATTTGGTGGGCACAACATTAGAGTATTCTGGTGGATTAAACGGAACCGGATTTGTATTTAACAATCCTAATGCACAACGCACTTGCGGATGTGGCGAAAGTTTTTCACTTTAAAAATTTGTAATGAATAAATTTACCGAAGACGATTTAAAAAAAGAATTAGAAACTAAAGAGTATGAATACGGTTTTTATACCGATATTGAGGCTGACAAGTTTCCGATAGGCTTAAACGAAGAAGTTGTAATTGCAATTTCTAAAAAGAAAAACGAACCTGAATGGATGACCGAATGGCGTTTAGATGCTTTCCGTATTTGGAAAGAAATGGAAGAACCAGATTGGGCTAATGTTAATTATGAAAAACCAAATTTTCAAGACATTAGCTATTATTCTGCACCCGTTCAAAAACCTAAATTAGATAGTTTAGACCAAGTAGACCCAGAGTTATTAAAAACTTTCGAAAAACTTGGAATTTCAATTGATGAACAAAAACGTTTATCGAATGTAGCTGTTGATATTGTGGTAGATTCTGTTTCAGTAGCAACAACATTCAAAAAAACATTGAATGAGAAAGGGATTATTTTTATGCCTATTTCTGAGGCTATACAAGAACATCCAGAATTGGTAAAAAAATATTTGGGAACCATTGTTCCAAAAACAGATAATTTTTATGCGGCGTTAAATTCGGCAGTATTTTCAGATGGTTCTTTCTGTTACATCCCAAAAGGTGTTACTTGCCCAATGGAACTTTCAACATATTTTAGAATTAATGAAGGTGGAACAGGGCAGTTCGAACGAACACTTGTAATTGCTGACGAAGATAGTTATGTAAGTTACTTAGAAGGTTGTACAGCTCCCGCTCGTGATGAAAATCAATTACACGCAGCTGTTGTAGAACTTATTGCTTTAGATGATGCTGAAATTAAATACTCTACAGTTCAAAACTGGTTTCCTGGTGATGCTGAAGGAAAAGGTGGAGTTTATAATTTTGTAACTAAACGAGGTTTGTGTGAAAAGAATTCAAAAATTTCTTGGACGCAAGTTGAAACTGGAAGTGCTGTTACTTGGAAATACCCAAGTTGTGTATTAAAAGGAGATAACTCGGTTGGAGAATTTTATTCAATTGCTGTAACTAACAATTTTCAGCAAGCCGATACTGGTACAAAAATGATTCATTTAGGAAAAAACACCAAAAGCACCATTATTTCTAAAGGTGTTTCTGCTGGACATTCTCAAAATTCATATAGAGGTTTAGTACATATTGGTCCTAGAGCTAAAAATGCACGTAACTTCTCTCAATGTGACTCTTTATTAATGGGTAATTTATGTGGTGCACATACGTTCCCTTATATTGAAGCAAAAAATAAAACTGCACAAATTGAGCACGAAGCAACAACAAGTAAAATTGGTGAAGATCAATTATTCTATTGTAATCAACGTGGTATAGATACCGAAAAAGCCATTGCTTTAATTGTAAATGGATTTAGTAAAGAGGTATTAAATAAATTACCAATGGAATTTGCTGTTGAAGCACAAAAATTATTAGAAATTAGTTTAGAAGGATCCGTAGGATAAAAATATTATAAAGATGTTAGAAGTAAAAAATTTACATGCAAGCATAAACGATAAAGAGATTTTAAAAGGTATTAATCTTAATATCAAACCAGGAGAAGTTCACGCAATAATGGGACCTAATGGTTCTGGAAAAAGTACACTTTCGGCTGTAGTTGCAGGAAAAGAAGAGTATGAAGTAACTGATGGTTCAGTTATTTTAAATGGTGAAGATTTAGATGATTTAGCTCCAGAAGAAAGAGCTCATAAAGGAATCTTTTTATCTTTTCAATATCCAGTTGAAATTCCTGGAGTAACTGTTACAAACTTTATTAAAACTGCTATAAACGAAAGTAGAAAAGCAAAAGGTTTAGAGGAACTTCCTGCTAAAGACATGCTAAAACTTATTCGTGAAAAAGCTGATTTATTAGAAATAGACCGTAAATTTTTATCTCGCTCATTAAATGAAGGTTTTTCTGGAGGAGAAAAGAAACGTAACGAGATTTTTCAAATGGCAATGTTAGAACCTAAATTAGCTATTCTAGATGAAACTGATTCTGGATTAGATATAGATGCTCTAAAAATTGTTGCTAATGGAGTAAACAAACTAAAAAGCAAGGATAATGCAGTAATTGTTATTACACATTACCAACGTTTATTAGATTATATAGTACCAGATTTTGTTCATGTATTACACAATGGTAAAATTGTAAAATCTGGAGGTAAAGAATTGGCTTTTGAATTAGAAGAAAAAGGTTACGACTGGTTGAAATAAAACACTATGGAATTAAAAGAAAAATTAGTTTCTTCATTTTTAGCTTTTGAAAACAAAGGTGGTTTAGATTTAGATTCAAACGTACACTCAATACGTTCAAAAGCAATTCAAAATTTTGAAAAGGAAGGTTTTCCTACTAAAAAAGATGAAGAATGGAAATATACCAGTTTAAAATCTCTATTAAAAAAAGATTTAGGCTTATTTCCATCAACAGATAAAACAATTGGGTTTAAAGATATTAAGGAATATTTAATTAACGATATTGAATCATACACGTTAATTTTTATTGATGGTGTATTTAATTCATTTTTATCTGATACAACTCATGATGATTGCGATGTTTGCGTATTATCATCTGCATTAACTCGTCCAAAGTATAAAATGATTGTTGATAATTATTTCAACACCATTGCTAAGGATAACAATAGTATGGCTGAATTAAATACAGCTTTTACTAAAGAAGGTGCTTTTATAAACATTCCTAAAAACACAATTGTTCAAAAACCAATTCAAATATTAAATTTCTCAACTGGTAAAGAAAAAGAAGTTATGCTTCAACCAAGAAATTTAGTTGTTGTTGGTGAAAACTCTCATGTGCAAATTATAGAGCGTCATCAAAATCTTTCTAAAAATACAACACTTACAAATTCGGTTACCGAAATTTTTGTTCATAAAAGAGCCATAGTTGATTTTTATAAAATTCAAGATGACACTAAAGATTCATCTATTGTAGACAGTACATTTGTTACTCAAAAGCAACAAAGTATTGCCTCTGTGCATACATATTCTTTTGGTGGAAAAATAATTCGTAATAATTTAGAATTTTATCACGAAGGTGAGCACATTACTTCGAACTTAAATGGAATATCTATTTTAAACGATAAGCAGCACGTTGATAATCATACCTTAGTTAACCACAAATATCCAAATTGCGAAAGCCACGAGCTTTACAAAGGTATTTACGACGATAAATCCACTGGGGTTTTTAACGGAAAAGTAATTGTTGAACAAGAAGCACAAAAAACAAATGCATTTCAACAAAACAATAATATTTTAATTAGTGATGGAGCAGAAATTAATGCTAAACCACAATTAGAAATATTTGCTGATGATGTTAAGTGTTCGCACGGTTGTACTATTGGTCAATTGGATGAAAGCGCTTTATTTTATATGCAATCTCGTGGAATTCCAAAAAAAGAAGCTAAAGCTTTATTGTTATTTGCTTTTGGAAATGATGTAGTTGAAAAAATTAAGATACCTCAATTAAAAACTAGAATAACAAAATTGATAGCTAAAAATTTAGGTGTTGATTTAGGGTTTGAATTATAAATAATTCAATTACATATCAAATATTATAAAATCAAAAAGCCGCTATAAAGCGGCTTTTTTTCAAGAGCTTGATAAGTAGATTAATCCCTACAATACACTACAAATGCAATCCCTATGTCGAGTTAAAACATCCAAAATTGGGGTTTAAACATTTTAATCTCAGTATTCTAATATTTTATTTCTATTTTTTATCCTCTAAATATATAACGAATAAAACAATCAATTATTTTATGCTTGCATAATATATTTAAGCCAAAATACTTTTTTTCTTTCCTTTAGATTAACAAAATTAGTTTTTTTTTCAACACGTTATAAACAATCTAACAAACGGCTTTAAAAACTTAACGTAATACACTAAATTAAGACTAAGATGTATTCTAATTAATATCGTTTGGATTCAAAATTTTGAATTCAGTCCTCCTATTGATTAAATGCTCGCTTTCTAAACACTTAACTCCATCAGAACAATGATTTATTAATTTTGTTTCTCCATATCCTTTACTATACAATCTATCGGTATTAACTCCTTGAGATTTTAAGTACTTAATAGTCGCATTAGCCCTTCTTAATGATAACTTATCATTGTAGCTATTTGTTGCTCTACTATCTGTATGAGATCCACTCTCAACTAATATTTTAGGATACTTTTTCATTACTTCAACAACCTTATTCAATTCAATTATTGCATCTGCTGTTAAAGTTGATGAATTTAAATCAAAATATATAGGATTTATTTTTATAAAGGTATTGTTAGATTGACTATAAAACTCATTTCCTACCCCCTCTAATCTCCTTGCTTCTAATATATCTTGTTCTTGTTCAATCAATCTAATTTGTTCTTTAGTTAAAACAACTTGAGGTGGACAAATTTCAGGATACATTGTACTTATCTCATCATAATTAACAATGATAAATTCAGTTCTTCTATTAAACTGGTGTTCGCTATCTGAACAATCAACACCATTTGAACAACCGTTTACTAATTCTGACTCTCCATAACCTTTAGAATAAATTCTATTAGAACTAATTCCTCTTCCAATAATATATTGAACTGTAGATTCTGCTCTTCTTGCAGATAAGCCAGTATTATATTTATAGCTTCCTCTACTATCTGTATGTGAACCTCCTTCAATTATTATTTCAGGATATCTCATCATTACATCATATACTTTATCTAATTCAAGTGCGGCATCAGGACGTATGTTTGATTTATCAAAGTCGAAGTAAATTGGATTAATTCTAACTTTACACTTGCCACCTGCATATGTAAATGCAAAAGATTCAATAGCTAAAACTAACTCAAGTTTTTCTTCTTCTGTAGTAAAAAACTCTTTTTCATCTATAGAATATCGTTCTTTACTTCCAATTACTTTATAATTTTTATTACAAGCAACCTCAAAATTAAATTTAGCATCTTCTCCAACAATTATTTGATCTATAATTTTACCTTTCTCATCATATAAAACAACTTTTGCTCCTGGTAAAATTAAATTTGAATTTTTCTCAGTTACAATACCTTCAACAATTTGATTACATTTAAACTCTATTGGTTCATTTTGAATAAACGTATAAATATCATCATCTCCTTTGCCTTTTGGTCTATTTGATGAAAAGTATCCTCGTCTAGTCTCGTAATTAATTATAAATGAAAAATCATCTTTTTCACTATTAATAGGTTTACCTAAATTTTGAGGTTCAGTAATTCTTCCAGATGTTAATTTAGACACATAAATATCTAGTTGCCCTAATCCATCTTCTCTTCCATCAGAAGAAAAATACAATTCGTCATTACCACTAATTGAAGTAAACATTTCACGACCTGCAGTATTTATTGTTGGCCCCATATTAATAGCTTCTCCAATAGAGCCATCACTATTTATTGCTGCTTTGTAAACATCTGTTTTACCAAAACCTCCTGGCATATCAGAAATAAAGTATAGTGTATTACCATCTGCACTTATAGTTGGATGCCCTGTTTGGTAATGATCGTTATTAAAAGGCATTGGTTCTTCATTCTCCCAAGTACCAACTGGTGATATATCGGCCTTATACAATTGAATTAATCCAATACCAGTAGAATCTTTCCTTAATTTTCTTTCATAAAAATTATTTCTTGAAAAGAAAACTGTTTTTCCATCTTTAGAAAATGCAACATCAGCCTCGTGATAACGCGTATTTAAATTATTAGCAAATTTTTTAACATTTTTCAATTGACCATCTTCCTTCATTTCACCAACATACAAATCTAAAAACGGTTGGTTATTTTGTTTCCAAACATTTCTAACTATATATGATTTTTTTCTTGGCGAAGCAAAAACAACTTTATTTTCACCATAGAATGTAGTTCCAAAATTTGAATAATAATCATTTATTTTTAAATTTTGAACTGTATATCTATCTTCCTGACCTTGTGCTATAAATGCTGTAAAAACAACAAATAATATGGTTAATTTTTTAATCATTTTTTTACTATTTATTAAAAGAATCTTGGTGAATTTACATCTCTTCTAGATAGATCTAAATCATACAATAAAAATACCTCGTGCGAACCAGAATTGAAATCTCCTAAATTAGAATAAGTATGATCGTAGGCATAACCTAATCGAACATTTGGTTGAATTAAAAAGTTAATTAAACCACTTACAGAGTCATCTACTCTCCATGACAATCCTAATTCAACTTTATTATATAAAAAAGCTGTTGCAGATAAATCTATCGATACTGGAGCTCCAGTAACAGCTTTTACCATAGCCGATGGCTTTAATTTCAAATCTTGCGAAACATCAAACACATAACCTGTTGTAAAAAAGTAATGCATACGCTCTGAAGCGCTACTTACAATTCCACCTTTTTTCTCAAAATGACGAGATTCTAAAATATTTGGCATTGATAAACCTGCATAAAACCTGCTAGTATAATAAAATAAACCTGCTCCAAAATTTGGATAATTTTCATTTAAATTTTCACTAAATAAAGGGTCATTTTCTTGTTCTTTTGACAATCTTAAAAAGTTAATATCTTGAAATGTAATTCCTCCTTTTAATCCAAACGCTAATCTACCTTCATATGAAGTTTGAATAGTATAAGAAAAATCTGCATACACATTGTTTTCGCTAATTGCTCCAATTTTATCTGAAACTACTGAAAAACCAACACCCATATTTCTCGAGATTGGAGAATGAATGGATGCAGTTAATGTTTCTGGCGCACCATCTATTCCAACCCATTGAGTTCTTCCTAATAATCCAATACTTAATGTTCCTTGTGACCCTGCATAAGCGGGATTCAACACATTCATATTGTAATTATAATGTGTATACTGTGGATCTTGCTGTCCGAAACTTTTAAACACTACAAGTGTAAAAAATGCTAAAAACAATATTCTAATTTTGCTCATCTTACTTTATTTTATAAGCTAGTTATTTAATAATAACTAGCTTAATTCTTTTTTTACTTAGTTAAGTGGATATATCCTGAAACTGGCTTTTTATCTCCTTTATTTAAATGAATAATGTAAAAATATGTACCTGCTGGAACAATTTCATTATTATCTAATGTCATTCTTCCTGAAGATCTTCCGTCCCACCATTTTGGTGTAGAACTTGGATTTCCGTTATGCTTATAATCAAACACTACATTTCCATATCTATTAAATATTTGAATTTCATACTCAGGGTAACAATTCTCAATAAATTTAATCTCGAATAAATCATTATAAGTATCATTATTTGGAGTAAAACCATATCCAGAATATTCGTTATTTCCTTGACCTGGGAAACTAATAACACAATCTGTTAATACACCTTGCCCTAAGATTTCAACAATTGCTGTATCACAATTTCCTTCATCATCACAAATTGTATATTCAAACATATCATCACCTACGTAATCATCATTTGGAATATAAGTCACTATATCATCACTTGGATCATTTGGCGTTCCATTATCATTTATTGAAATTTCACCTTGCAATGGTTCTTCAGTTATTACTAAAGTTCCAGAATTTGGTATATCATCATCATTATCAAATATATCAATTTCCAAAGGTTCTATATCATTTAAAACATAACTGTCATCTTCTGCATCTACAATAGGGTCAACTGTTACAGTAACTTCTGCTGTATCACATAAACCATCATCATCACAAACACTGTATTCAAATGTATCTTCTCCATTAAAATCAGGGTCTGGTGTGTATGTTACGTCTCCTGTTACCGGATCAACAGTTACCGTTCCATTTGTTGGCTCTTCAGTAATTGTTACACTTGTTGGGTCAATAGTTCCATCTAAATCTGTATCTCCATCTAATACATCTATTACTACTGGTGTATCTTCTGGTGTTTCAACACTATCATCATCTGCAACTGGTGGATCGTTCTCATCTGTTACTGTTACAGTAACTTCTGCTGTATCACATAAACCATCATCATCACAAACACTGTATTCAAATGTGTCTTCTCCATTAAAATCAGGATCTGGTGTGTATGTTACTTCTCCTGTTACCGAATCAACAGTTACCGTTCCATTTGTTGGCTCTTCAGTAATTGTTACACTTGTTGGGTCAATAGTTCCATCTAAATCTGTATCTCCATCTAATACATCTATTACTACTGGTGTATCTTCTGGTGTTTCTGCACTATCATCATCTGCAACTGGCGGATCGTTCTCATCTGTTACTGTTACAGTAACTTCTGCTGTATCACATAAACCATCATCATCACAAACACTGTATTCAAATGTATCTTCTCCATTGAAATCAGGA
>NZ_FNNJ01000016.1 GCF_900106565.1 Lutibacter oricola | reverse complement strand
CGTTCCGTTTTAATGAGCTTTTTGCGTTTCAATTTATCATTAATATAATTCTCAAATTAATCAGATTTTATTTGTGTTTGATAGAGTAGAAGAGTTATCATAATTTTCCCTCAGTGAATTATTTTTTTCGTGCCTCTGTCAAACTAACTATTTTAATCTTAAATGACAAAAAGGTGGATTTCAGAAGTGAAATCCGCCATAGTTAGCAACGGTTTTTGGTATGCTTTGTAGCGATTTTTAAACTATAAATTTAGCAAATAAAACACGAACTAGAAAATCCGCTAGGATTTTCGTAAATGTGCTAAAACCAAGCTATAAAATATACCAGTTGTTGGGCAAAGTGTTATTTTAGAAATCAGTTTTATCAAATCTATAATATATTATATTCATTAGTGAGTCAGTTTTATACTTAGTTGAATTATCTAACTTTATTTTCAAGTCATTACTGATTTTTTTCCAACCATATAAATAATCATAAATCCATAATGAATCCGTTTTTGAATTTGTCTGAATATGAATCAATGATTGATTATTTTCATTTTCATACCACATAGCTTCTCCAAATTCTAATTCTTTCTCTGGAAAATCTGATATTGAAGGTAATTCTACGAGTTTACCAATTTTTTTAGATTCTTTCCAATAATCTTTATAATACTTAATTTGCTCTTTTAAATCTATGTTTTTTCCTGTTAGTTGTCGATGATAACTTTTAAGAATAATACTAGAAATATCATCTGGATGATTAATACCTTTTCTCTTAAAATATCTACTTAATCTAGAACCTTTCCATAAACCCCAATTATTTCTTATCCAAAATCCTGTTCCAAAATGTGAATTGGCTAAATATTCATTTTCAGTTAATGTTTTGATTTCAGTTTTGAGTGAATCTGTATAGAATTTATCGACCTCTTTGATTGATTCTTTTAGATTTTCAGGAATATAAATATCATCAATTTCTGATTTATATGAATCAAAAAATACAGAACAACTAATTAGAGTTGTAAAAATAAATAATATCAATATAATTTTCTTTTTCAGCATTTTGCCCAACGGGTTTGAATATGATTTGTTGCGTTTTTAAAGCACTAATTTAGCAAATAAAAACCAAATAGGAAATCCGCTAGGATTTTCGTAAATCGGCTTGAACTAGCAATAAATTATATGCGGTGTTAGCTAGCGTTTTTATCTACTTTTATAAAATCATATAGTTTTTTATCTTCAACTAAATCATCTTTTTCGTAAAAGAATTTATCATCAAAAATATGGAATCCATATCCGTTATCTTGTAAGAATGCTCTTAAGTATTTCCCATCAATTTCAATTAATAATCCGACATCCAGTAAGTTGCAATAGTTTGAATCAATCAATTTAACATCATCAGAATTTGGATTGCATATATATTCAGTTCCAACACCAATTGTATCAGAAATTATTTCATCAATCGGGTCTTTTCTCCTTTTAATAATTGTTTTCAAATAGAAAATCAATTTGTTAATCAATCTATGGGTTCTAGAGAAAACTCTAAAATTTGAAAAATAAAGGAATGTTCTTACTATAGAAATTCTATCAATCCGTTTTTTCTTGCAAACAAGTTTAGAATTTTCATAAGGAACAAATTCTATATTCTCTCTAGTTAATTTTGCAATAAGCGCTTCATCAGAATCGTTTTGAGAATTTGCTTTTTTATCAATACAACTTAATGTCAAATAATAATCTCCATAATCAAAAGTGTAACAAATGTAATCATACCATATTTTCTTTGGTTTATTATTCAGTAAGTGCTGAATAAACTCTTTTTCTTGTTCATCAAATAGGTATTCTTTCATCTTTTCCTTAAATGATAGCTAACGGTTTTTGGTATGTTTTGTTGAGTGTTTAAGCTATAAATTTAATAAATAATTACTGACCAAGAAAATCCGATAGGATTTTCGTAAGTGTGCTAGAACCAAACAATAAAATATACCAGTTGTTACCCACAGTTATTTATTATCTTAATATTCGGAAATATTCTTTTAATTCTATTGTTTTTGACATTCGGAAAATGTTCAATTAATTCATCACATAGCAGACAAGAAATATAAATTCTCTCATTGTTTTTTAAAATCAGTTCATTGTAAAAAAGCTCATCCCAAAATAATAATCTTATTCTGTTGTCAAATAAGCTATAGGATAAATTTGAATTAATAATCTTTATTTCAGAATCGGGTAAATTTATTTTCGATTTGAGATTCGTGTTTTTTCGATTTATTAAGTATTTTTCATTTTCCTCAATAATCAATTCAAAATGCTTATTATGTTTCGTATAATTTTTAAATAATACAATTAGTGGAATCAAATAGAAAACGGATGTAAATAGAAAGAAAGATAAACACATTTTTATCGTTACGGAAATAGATAAATCAAAGATTAGATAAAATATAATCGGAAGAGAAATTCCAATTAAGAACATATAAATAAGAAAGTTGTAGAAATATTTTCTTTTTCTATCAAAATCAATCTTATAAATAGTGTTTTTCTTAATTATCATTTATCAGAGATTCTATTTTCCTTTTTTAATTACGGACGATTTTCATCCAATTGTGGGTAACGGTTTTTGGTATGTTTTGTTGAGTGATTAAGCTATAAATTTAGTAAATAATTACTGACCAAGAAAATCCGATAGGATTTTCGTAAGTATGCTAGAACCAAACAATAAAATATACCAATTGTTAGCTGTTGGCTTATCGTTCTTATTTCATTCAGTTTCATTATTTTCCTAACTCGATAGTAATTTGATTTTTTCAATGACTAATTTTATTTTAGTCTTATCACATTTTTCTAAATTAATCTCTTTTTCAATATCATTATATTTAAATTTAAGTTTTCTTTTCTTCCAATATTCATCTCCGATTAAATCTAAATATAAAAATTCAAAAACATAACTCAACAATGTTACTCCCCAATTAATTTTTCGTTTTTCAATTCTCATCGAATCTGTAAACTTGAAAAAATATATTCCACAATCATTTTTATTATTGCTTATTATTTCGAAATTATTCTTTTTTAGAATTATCTCAAGTTTCGGTTCTTTTCGTAATGTAACTCTTTCAATTTCCATAGAGTTTCCTTTATTTCATAGCGTCATTTATCCGCTTACAGCTAACGTGTTTATATATGGTTTGTTGCGTGGGTTTTGCACTAAATTAATAAATAATTACTGACAAAGAAAATCCGCGAGGATTTTCGTAAGTAAACAAAAAGCCAGCAATAAATTATATATGGTGTTAGGCAACGTAATTTATCCATTCAATTTTTTCCTTTGTTTCTAAAATTATATTTGTCATTTTTTCAAAGTTAGTTAAGAACCATTCTTTTATTTCTGATTCAGAATTGTCATTATTGAGATATTCTCCAATATTTTGTTCTAAATAAATTCTACCACCATAATTTTCAAATTCCTCATATTTAAAATCTAAATTATTAGAAAAAAACGTTTTAAATTCTCGAAAATTTTCGTTTTTTGAATCCATATAAATTTGAACAAATAAAGTTCCGTTAAATTCAAAACCATATAAAATTTCTGACCAACCATTTCCTTTAACGATTGGACTTGACATTATACAAAACCTATTTTGTTCAAACATTTGCTTTCTTAAATGACTTCCTTTTCTTAAATCTTTTGCATTTGGAAATCTTTTTTTGAAATTTGAAAATACGTTCTCCAAATTCCTATTCATTAAATTAAAAACTTTCGTTACGTTTTCTAAAGCAACTAAATCATTACTTTTTATAGTCATATCTGTACTCATATTATTTTGCTTTAAGTATTTTCTGAAATCATTTGATAGTTCTTCCGTAGAATTTGATTTTATAAATTGAGATAAATAATGCCAAGTAAATTGTTCAAATTTATGTGATTTAATTTCTTTCTTTTCAGAAATTTTTGAACAATACATTAATTTTGTTTTATAACCTTCTTTCCTGAATTTGTCTAAAACCAAAGAATATCTTTCTAATTGTTTATATCCTTCTTTTGAATTTACTTTATTCTCAATAAAATATAGTTCATTTTCATTTTCGATTACGATATCAACAATACAATCTGAATGGTCTTTTAATTTGTATTTTTTTTGTGTCTGAATTTTCAGATTATTTGATTTAGACTTTAAAAATTTCTCAAAAAATCTTTGCTTTAAAATTTTATCATAATTTAAAACTCCAACAAATAATTCAGTCGTAAAATCTTCTAAAGGTGTCTTTAGAGAATTTGATTTATATAATTTCAGTAGTTTGTTGAACAATACGATGGTGGTTTTTTATGTTGCCTAACGGTTTTTGGTATGTTTTGTTGAGTTATTTAAGCTATAAATTTAGTAAATAATTACTGACCGAGAAAATCCGATAGGATTTTCGTAAGTGTGCTTGAACCAAACAATAAAATATACCAGTTGTTGTGCAATGTTATTTTTTAATCATTTATATTTAAAATTCTATTTCCGTAATATAAAATCGCCAAAGCAATCAATAAAAATGGAATCAGTAATATAATCGCATTTTGAATTCCAATCATAAATATTGAAAGAATAATATAAATCATAAATCCAAAACCGAATTTAAACATTCGTTCAAACCCACTCATTTTTCTAGTGAAATAAACTATTGTCATTGGTATGAAAAAACTCAATAGAAAACCTCCTAATCTACTATTCCAATTTGCATTTGAATCAAGTAATAAAAACCCAAATATTGTCATTAAAAGAAAATTAAGAATAACAAGAAAAAACCAATTAACTATTTTCTCTGTCATTGGTTTTTCTGGAATTTTAATTTTCATCAATGTTTCAATATCTATTTCTAAAACATTACATATTAAGCTTAATGTTTTTCCTCGTGGTACATTTTCGTTTGATTCTATTCGTTGAATAGTTCTCAAATTAACGCTCGAAAGCTCAGCTAACTTTTCTTGAGAAAATCCTTTAATTTTTCTTGTTTTATTTATCGTTTTTCCGATTGTATTCATAAGTTATATAATTTTATTCTCTCAAATTTATGAATGATTTTCTAATCTGATAACGGTTGTAATATGTCATTTCTACGACAAATTGAATTGTCGTATATAATTTTTTACTCATTTTCATTCGTAATATTGCACAACGGGTTTGTGTATGTTTTGTAGCGTTTTTAAGCTACTAATTTACTAAATAAAACACTAACGTAGAAAATCCGATAGGATTTTCGTAAATGTGCTAGAACCAAGCTATAAAATATAAACAGTGTTGTACACAGTTATTTTTTTAAGAGTTCTATAATTTCTTTTTCATTAGCTTTTTTTAAATCTACTTTAAATTCAGAATTTACATTGTTTTTAATATAAATCTTATCACAAAAGATATTTTCATTTTCAAATCCGAATACAACAATTGAGGTTATGTCTTTTATATATGGTAAATCCTTAAAATTTAGGTTGTCTTTGGTTCTGTAAAAAGTTTTAAATGAAAAGGAATTATCGAAAAGACAAACGATTTGTAAATTATCAAATTCCTTTTCAACTAGTTCTATTTTAAAAGACACTTTATCAAGTTTATCTATAATTTTGTCAATGTTTATCCATCCAATTTTTGCCGTAAGGATGCTAGAATTTAAACGTTTATTATTTTCTCTGAATATTTTTTCTTTTCTTAAAATTAATTTGTTTTGTTTTTCATAATACTTAATACTGTCAGTCGTTGTCGTAATCCTTTTCGAAATTCCTCCTCCAATATATAAGACCACTTCACAAAGAGAATCTCTTTTTTGTTCTATCCAAGAAATTTGATTTAAAGAATCTATTTTCCCTAAATAAATATCATTGTTTTCAAGTTTATTGTCAGGGAAATCAATTCTTATTTTTTTTCCTTTTTTTAGGTTTACTCTTTCATTATTGACAAAAAAATCGGCGTATATAACTCCTTTTGACTTTAATATTTCATTTTTATGAGTAATGGTCCTTAGGTCATTAAAAACTAAATCTTCAAAGTCATAAAATTCTTTTAATTCAAAGGTTATCCTGTCGTTTTCCTTTATATCAAATAATTCTCTGTTAAAATATATTTTCGTTCCTTTTTCTCCAATGATTTGTTTGAATTCAATAGTGTCTAACTCAAAAATTTGTTTATTCACTTTATTGAATTTCTTTAAGATATTTACTCTTTTGGGGTCAATATTGTCTTTATTACAACTGTTGTTAAGAATTAAAATTAGTAAAACTAAAATTTTCAGAGTTATATTTTTTTTCATAATTGTGTACAACGGTTTAGAGTTTAGTTTCGTTGCGTGATTTAGTTCAAAGTTAATTAAAAATCTAAAACATTTGAATAATTAGAGGTTAATCGCACGATTAACTAACCTAGCAATGAAATGAACGCATTGTTAGCTGTAGTTAATTTGATTTTCTTCTCAACAAAATATTAATAAGTATTATTTCAAGAATTCCAATTATATATATGTTTTTAAAATAGTCAATAAAAAATCCTAATATGTATATAATTATGCCAATAAAAAAGGAAATATTGTAAAACCATATAGTGTACTTTCTAACATTAACTTTTTCCAAATTCAAATCTTTTGTCACAAATGTTTTCGATAAATTATCATGAATTGCTCTTTCATCATCAGTTATCGCTGATAATCCACTCCAAAATCTAGAAATATTTCTAATTAGAAGGCTTAAAATAGTTGGTTTTTCTCCTTTTTCATTTAAAACTATAGTTTGAGTTTCAAATTTTGCTGGAGTTTGAGAATAAATAAGTTCAGAACAGAAATAATAAATAAATCTTATAAGGTAATATGAGATTATCGTACCTAAAATGGTCTCATTAATCAAAGATGAAATAAATAAGGCTAAAGTTGATGAAATCATGAAATCTATCAGAAAATTATCAATTCTGTCTTTTTCATTAGCTAAATTCAATCCTTGGTAAATTCTATTTGTTATTTTCATAGCGCAATTACAGCTAACGGTTTTTGGTATGTTTTGTTGAGTGATTTAGCTATAAATTTAGTAAATAATTACCGACCAAGAAAATCCGATAGGATTTTCGTAAGTAGACTAGAACTAAACAATAAAATATACCAGTTGTTGCCCACTGTTATTTTTGTTTTCTTTTCCTTTTTCTCCAAACTCTAATTAAAATCAGAACTCCAAATATTATTAATATAAAAGGCCAAATGTTGACTAAAAATACAAAAAATAGAATCAAATTATTCCAACCATTCTTAAATCCATTTTTAAACTTTTTACCAAATTCTGTCTGTTTAGAGATTGTCTGATAAATTCTAACATTCAAAGTTGAAAACGAAACTTGATTATTAAGATATTTTAATCTTCCCTCAATAGATTCAATTTCAGAACGTAATTCTCCTATTTGCTTTTCAACTTCAAGAATTTCACTTACTTTATTCGCTTTTTTTAAAATTTCCAAATACCTATTTTCAAGCTCCTTTTTAGTTTTTAAGCGCGCCTCAATGTCTAGGAATTCAGCCGTAACATCTTTTACATTAATTTCTTTTCGGTCAAATCTGTCAACTCCAAATGTGATTTCGGTTAGTAACTTGTCGAAATTTCCTGAAGGAACTCTGATATTTATGGTATTGCTTATTTCGTATGAATTTTTATATTCATTATCTGACGAAGAATAACCTTTAAATTTTTCAATAGCCTTTAAAATATTTTCTCTAGTTTCAGTTAAATTTTCTGATTCAAATTCTACATCTCCGTTTTTAATCAGTTTTTTATCTATTCGGGTTTCTGATTCTGTTTCAATATTATTTATAATTGTCTGTTCATCATTCTCCATTTTCATTGCTCCGAGATTCATAGTATCTGGCTCATAGTTTTTACAACCTAAAACTGAAATAAGCAGAATAAATCCGAGAATGTTTGTTAGTTTTTTCATAGTTTCTTCGTAATAGTGGGCAACGGTTTTTGGTATGTTTTGTGGCGTGATTAAGTAATAAATTTAGTAAATATTTACCGACCTAGAAAATCCCTTTAGGATTTTCGTAAGTGTGCAAAAACCAAGCTATAAAATATACCAGTTGTTAGCACCTGGCTTTTATCATTTATTTTCATTAATTGATGTTGATAATAATTTTATATAATAAACTATTGAAATTAAAATTATCCAAATTGTTAATATTGTTATGATTTTCTCAAAAACTCCATTGCTCCAATCGTTCAAAATCATTTTTCTTAAGGCTATAAACTCAAATATAAAAGGTAAAGCTATAATCGGATATAGTGGGATAGTCATAAATAAAGTCAAACATCCAAATTTGCCATTTTTCATATATTTACTATTCAATTCTTCTAAATATGAAAATGGCATTATTAATCTTAAAAATGAATTTGGATAATATGAATCAGCAAGAGGATCCTCTTTTAAGTTATATAAGCTTTGACCAATAATTTTTATATTCTTTGTTATTTTAGCTCTATGAGCATTTAAAGTTGCAAAAATTAGAAGCACAAAAGCAAATATTAATGGAATAAGAATCTTTGCAATACTCATATCATTAATAGATATTATTCCTAAATTTATATTTGACACACTATTTTTATCTATTATAAAATAAGAAACTATTAAAATTCCCATTAACAAACTTAATTTATCATTTCGTTTGCTGGATTCATTAAGTCTTTCAATTAATTTATTGAAATAGTCTTTCAAATCTTCAATTGTGCTATTCTTTATGAACTCATTAATTTCTTTATCTGTCATTGGTAATCTATTATCTGCTTGGTGCTAACGGTTTTTGGTATGTTTTGTTGAGTTGTTTAAGCAATAAATTTAGTAAATAATTATTGACCTAGAAAATCCGATAGGATTTTCGTAAGTGTGC
>NZ_FNNJ01000034.1 GCF_900106565.1 Lutibacter oricola | reverse complement strand
TTTTTCAGAACAACTAAAAATTAAAATCAATATCAGAAGTATCAGTATCTTTTTCATTATCGTAATTAAACCCAACGGTTTTTGGTATGTTTTGTTGAGTGTTTAAGCTATAAATTTAGTAAATAATTACTGACCAAGAAAATCCGATAGGATTTTCGTAAGTGTGCTAGAACCAAACAATAAAATATACCAGTTGTTGCCTTTAGTTGTTTGTCAATTGTGGTTTATCAATAATTTTGTTCTTAATCATATCAATAAAGTATACAAGAATCAATCCGATAATCATTCCAATTGTATAGTTATATTCAATAATGGATTTATCATTAAAATATCTAAACATAGATTCTATAATCATTATTACCAAAATAAAAATCGCAAATGTTTGTATTTTCATTCCTTTTCTTGAAAAGAAGTTGATTAATAGAAAAATTCCAATTGGTCTCAATCCATTTTCAATAATATCATATAAATTTATTTGATTCAGGTTTTCTGAATAATCGTGATTAGAATATTTTTTAATAAAATAATTTACAATCATAATTATAATAAATCCAATGAGGTAGAAATAGTTTTTTTTCATAAATCTTTTTCGTTTTTGTTTATTTTTTTAAGCTTATTTTTTTTATCAAATATTGTAATTATCATAGCTATAATCAATAAAATACTTGAAATATAATGTCTAAATGATTCTCCTTCGTATGCATTCCAAATTATCATCCCAATCGATGCGATTATTATTAAATGAGGTAAATATTTTTTCATAAATGTTTCTTTTCCGCAATTAAAGGCAACGGTTTTTGGTATGTTTTGTTGAGTGTTTAAGCACTAAATTTAGTAAATAATTACTGACCAAGAAAATCCGTGAGGATTTTCGTAAGTGTGCTAGAACTAAACAATAAAATATACCAGTTGTTGTGGTTTCGTTATTTTAATCATTGAACTTCTCATAATTTTCTATGTATTTATGATTCTTTAAAACTAATGAATCTTTAGTCAATTTTATTATTGTAGATGTATCTATTGAATTTTCAAAATATCTTAAAAGTTGGTCATTAAATATTTGATATTTATAGTACCTTAATAAGTCTACATAGACAACTGAATCCTTGTCGAATGCAATTGTTGCATTTTCAGTTTCATTATCAGTCCAAGCGCCCAAAATCTTACTTTTCTCAATAATAGTCGATTTCTTAATTGCTAATGAATCATTTCTCTCAATATATTCAATTGCACTTTCATTAGTTTTCGAAATTGGATTTATCGTAAATAGTTTGTACATAAAAATTCCTGCAACAATTAAAGTAGATAAAATTGCATACAATGAATATCTATTGGTTTTATCTATACTTTTTCCATTTTTGTCAATTTGTACTTGGGTTTTATTTCGGACATCAGAATCAAATCTACTCTTTTCCATCATTCTATATTCAATGAGAAGTAAAAAACCTAAATTTAAAATTGGGATGATTATTCCATAAATAGAAATAGAATCAAAAAATTGTGGTAAAGCAAAATAACCAGCAAGAAGAATATTATTAAATGTGAATAATTTATCGTGAATCCTATCAAAATACTTAAGAATATTTTTCACTCCTTCTTTTTCTAATTCTCTTAAATTTTTATCAATATTATCGAGATCTTTATCTGTTAACATTTGACCTCCGTTTTTTCAATCTTTTTCATATTTTTTTTCCTATAATGAACCACAACGGGTTTGTGTATGGTTTGTAGCGTATTTTAAGCTACTAATTTACTAAATAAAACACTAACATAGAAAATCCGATAGGATTTTCGTAAATGTGCTAGAACCAAGCTATAAATTATAAACAGTGTTAGCCACTGAAATTTTTATTTCTAAATCACTCTTTCTCAATATCCATAAATAGTAAAATCGAAAATGATATCTTAAAATATGTAATTCAAATATCATTCATAAACACATTTACTATTCAATCTAATTACAGTTTTCTTTCATTTGGTTTAGTCTTTCAGCCAATACAAACTGTCAATTTTTTCTTGAGTATTTATCAATTTTGAATGTATTACTATCAGACTATCATTTTTTAACCATTCAATTTGAGTTACTTTATTTATTCTTTCATTTCTCTTTTTTCCGAAATAATAGTTTTTGAAAATCACTCCTGAATTAATTGATATGATTAATTTCTCAATTTCAATTGAGTTATGCATTCCATCCTTAAATTCAAACCAATTAGTAGATATAGTTAATTTGATTTTATTCTTACTTTCAGTTTTAAATATTACTTGCTCAAAATTTTGTTTTAATTCTGAACTGTAAAGAGTCAGAAGGAGAAAAAACACCAAAAAAGGAAAATATTTTCTTAAAATTTTCATTATCTGTTTTATTTTTGTGGCTAACGGGTTTGAATATGGTTTGTTGCGTGTTTAAAGCACTAATTTAGCAAATAAAAACCGAATAGGAAATCCGCTAGGATTTTCGTAAATCGGCTAGAACTAGCAATAAATTATATGCAGTGTTGGCATAAGTTATATCTTAATGTACATCAATTCCATCAAAGTAAATTTCAGTAATTGCTGTATCATCATATTTTTCTCCTTTGTAAATATCCATAATCTCAAAACGTAAATTCCATCTGTTCATTTTTTTTAATTCTTTTTCATTCTCTCTTTTTTGTATTCCAATTGGTTTAAATTCGAATACTTGTCCGAACTTAATGTCTTTAAGGTTTAAAATAGCAAACTCTTTATTGTTTAAATAAACCTTTAATCGTTTTACTCGTGAATTATTTCTCCAAGAATTCTCACTTTTCACATATCCATTGACAACAATTATTTTTGTAATTCTAGGATTTTCTGGCGGGAAATCATAAGTTATGGATTCTCCAATTCCATATCCATTTACACCCTCAATCCAAGCTGTTTTATAATTTAAATCGTGAATATTTTCTGCTTTGTAATTAATTCCATTTTGTTCTTGAAGTTCTGATGTGGCAGAATTAATATCTAAACCTCCTCCGCAATACCAACTGCAACCTCCATTATCAACATTCCAAGGATTTTCTTTTGTTTCATCACAATATTTTAAAATCTCCTTTTCTTTATCTGTGGGATTATCAATATCTCTGTTCTCGGCAATTATTTTACTCCAAACTTTTTCACAATTCTTAATGCTTTCTGCTGAATTGAATTTTTCAATATATTCTTGTGTAAAATCGAATCCTGAATCTCGAATTTCGATAGGATTCAAATTAAGTACATTTTGTCCCATTGAAATTATTGGAATCAAGTATAAAAATGTTTGAAATATCTTTCTCATCTAATTTATGCCAACGGGTTTGTGTATGTTTTGTAGCGTTTTTTAAACTACTAATTTACTAAATAAAACACTAACGTAGAAAATCCGATAGGATTTTCGTAAATGT
>NZ_FNNJ01000009.1 GCF_900106565.1 Lutibacter oricola | reverse complement strand
TATAAACAAAACATTCAATAAAAAAACAAAACAATGAGTATTTTAAATAAATTTAGTCTAGAAGGTAAAGTTGCAATTGTAACAGGTTGCAAACGTGGAATAGGAATGGCAATGGCAGTAGGTTTAGCTGAAGCCGGAGCAAATATTATTGGAGTATCAGCTTCATTAGAAAAAGAAGGAAGTGCAGTTTCAAAAGCAGTTGAAGCAGTAGGAAAAGAATTTACAGCTTACCAATGCGATTTTTCAGACCGAAAAGCATTGTACGCATTTATTGCTGAAGTAAAAGCAAATCACACACAAATAGATATTTTGGTAAACAATGCAGGTACTATTTTAAGAACACCAGCAGCAGAACACCCAGATGAAATGTGGGATAAAGTAATTGAAGTAAACCAAAATGCTCAATTTATTTTAACAAGAGAGTTTGGTAGAGATATGATTGCTCGAGGATCAGGAAAAGTAATTTTCACAGCATCATTATTAACATTCCAAGGAGGAATTACGGTGCCAGGTTACGCAGCAAGTAAAGGAGCAATTGGTCAAATGACGATGGCTTTTGCTAATGAATGGGCAGGAAAAGGAGTAAATGTAAATGCAATTGCACCAGGATATATTTCAACAGATAACACAGAAGCATTAAGAAATGATCCAGTACGTTCAGAATCTATTTTGTCACGTATTCCAGCAGGACGTTGGGGAGACGCAGTAGATTTTGCAGGACCAACAGTATTTTTAGCATCAGAAGCGGCTGCTTATATGCACGGAGCAGTAGTTCTTGTTGATGGTGGATGGATGGGTAGATAATCCTTCAATCTAAAAAAACTAAAGTTAGAAGGTGAAATATCCTTCTAGCTTTTTTCAGAATAAACTTACCAAAATTGTAAAAAGAAACCACTAAATAAAAATTAATAACATGTCAGAAATTAAAGATTACCAGTTGTTTATTAATGGTGAATGGAGAACTTCAACTTCAGGAGAAACTATTGATATTGTAAGCCCTTCAACAGAAGAAGTAGTAGCAAGAGTACAAAATGGTACTGCAGAGGAGGCTCTAGAAACTTTAGAGGCAGCTGATAAAGCTCAAAAAGAATGGAAAAAATTACCAGCTCGTTCGAGAGCAGATTTATTATATAAATTAGCTGATGAAATTGAAGCAAATACAGAATATTTAGCTGAGTTATTAACTAAAGAACAAGGAAAACTTTTAAAAGTTGCTCGTTTTGAGGTTGCAGTTACGGCTTCGTTTATTAGATATGCTTGTGAAGGTGCTCGTAGAATTGAAGGAGATATTATTCCTTCAGATAATCCTAACGAACAAATTTGGATTCAAAAAGTACCTCGTGGAGTAGTTGTTGCTATTACTGCTTGGAATTTCCCTTTAGCATTAGCAGGTCGTAAATTAGGGCCAGCTTTAGTTGCAGGAAATACCATTGTAATTAAACCAACTTCTGAAACGCCAATATCTACACTTGAATTAGGAAACCTTGCAAATAAAGTTGGTATTCCTGCAGGTGTAATTAACATTTTAACAGGTCCAGGTAGAGCAATGGGTAATGCATTGGTTGAAAGCCCAATTACTAAAATGGTAACAATGACTGGTTCTACACCGGTTGGACAACAAATTGCTCGTAATGCTGCAGAAAACTTAACACATGTTCAATTAGAATTGGGTGGAAAAGCACCATTTATTGTATTTGATGATGCTGATATTGATGCAGCTGTAGAATCCGCATTACATTCTCGTTTTGATAACTGTGGACAGGTTTGTACTTGTAACGAGCGTATGTATGTTCATGAAGATATTTACGATGTATTTATGGAAAAATTCATCGCGAAAACAAAAGAAATTAAAGTTGGTGACCCAATGTTAGAAGAAACAGATATGGGACCAAAAGTAAATAAGAACGAATTAGAGCATATGGAGCACTTAGTAAAAGTAAGTGTTGAAGAAGGTGCAACTATTGCAACTGGAGGTAAAAGACCGGAAGGTGCAGAATTTGAAAAAGGTTACTGGTTCGAGCCAACTGTACTTACAGGCGTAACTCAAGATATGACAATTGTTCATGAAGAGTCATTCGGACCAATCTTACCAGTATTAAAATTCAAAACTTTTGAAGAAGTTATTGGTTATGCAAATGACTGTGAATATGGTTTAGCTGCAATGGTATTTACTAATGATATGAATACTATTATGAAATGTAATGATGAGTTGGAATACGGAGAAATTTATGTGAATAGAGGTCACGGAGAGCAACACCAAGGATTCCATAATGGTTATAAATTATCAGGTTCTGGTGGTGAAGATGGAAAATATGGTTTTGAACAATATATGGAAAAGAAAACTTTCTATATAAAACATAAAGCTTAATTATTTTAAATGTTTTTAAATGTTGGGTCGCAATTAAAATGTGTGGCTCAACATTTATAGTATAAATAAAATATTATTATGAGTACAAAAATTTCAAAAATACAAACTCGTTTGTTTACGGTGCCATTACCAGAAGTAATGTCTGATGCTAAGCACGGAGACCATTATCATTTTGAATTGGTTACGGTTACAGTTACTTTAGAGGATGGAAGTGAAGGTACGGGTTATACATATACTGGAGGTAAAGGAGGTTTTGCTATTAAAGCAATGGTAGAGCACGATTTTACTGAAGTTTTAATAGGTAAAGATGGAACTGATATTGAAGGTATTTACGACTTTTTAGAATGGCATGTGCATTATGTTGGTCGTGGTGGTATTGCTTCATTCGCTATTTCGGCTGTAGATATTGCTTTATGGGACATTCGCTGTAAAAAATTAGGTCAACCTTTATGGAAAGTTGCTGGTGGAGCAGATAATACTTGTAAAGCATATTGTGGTGGTATTGATTTAATGTTTCCAATTGAGAAATTATTAAACAATATGAAAGGATACCTTGAAAAAGGTTTCAAAGCTGTTAAAATTAAAATCGGTAGAGAAAATTTACAAGAAGATTTAGATCGTATCAAGGCAGTGAGAGAATATATTGGGCCAGATGTTACTTTTATGGTAGATGCCAATTATTCTATGACGGTTGAAAAAGCTATTAAGGCTATTGAAGGTTTTAAACAATATGATATTACTTGGTTCGAAGAGCCAATTATACCAGATAACTATAAAGGCTTTGGAGAAATTGCTGAAAAAACAGGATTTCCATTAGCTATGGGTGAAAACTTACATACAATTCACGAATTTGAGTATGCGATGGATCAAGCAAAATTATCTTTTGTTCAGCCAGATGCATCAAATTGTGGAGGTGTAACAGGTTGGTTAGCTGCTGCTAAATTAGCTGCTAAACATAACATTCCGGCTTGCTCGCACGGAATGCAAGAGTTGCACGTAAGTTTAGTTTCTTCTCAACCAAATTCAGGTTGGTTAGAAGTTCACAGCTTCCCTATTGATGAGTATACTACAAGACCATTAGTAGTAGAGAATTATAGAGCAGTTGCTCCAGATTATCCTGGTGTAGGTGTAATATTCAATTGGGAAAAATTAGCTCAATACGAAGAAAAATAAAATAAGAAGTTAACCAAATATTTACAATCTTATGAATACAAATAAAGCTGATTTTGGAGTCTTTAAAGATGAGAAAATCGAGATATATACAATAAAAAACAGTAATGGAGTTGAAGTTAAAGTCACCAATTATGGTGCAACTGTAACTTCTATAGTAGTTCCAAATTCAAAAGGAGAATTAGAAAATATAGCCTGTGGTTTCGATACGCTAGATGGATATTTTGGGAAAGAATACGTTGAGAATTCACCATATTTTGGAAGTACTGTTGGTAGATATTGCTCTCAAATAAAAGATGCAAAATTTACCTTAAACGGAAAAGAGTTTCAATTAGCACCTAACTGTGGAGATAATAATTTACACGGTGGAGTTGTTGGTTTTGATAAAAGAGTTTGGAATGCTCAACTTCTGGATTCTTCAATAAAAATGTCTTTACTAAGTAAAGATTTGGAAGAGGGATATCCTGGGAATGTTGAGGTTTCAGTCTTATTTACTTTAACCGAAGATAACGAGTTGAGAATAGATTATAGCGCAACGCCAGATCAAGATACTCCGTTGGCATTAACAAATCATACCTACTTTAATTTAGATGCTTTTTCTGGAACTGTAGAAAACCATATTGCTCAAGTAAATACTTTACAAAGACAAGCAATGGATGATACTGGTGCGGGTACTGGTGAAATTGTAAATGTTGAAGGTAAAGCAGATGATTTAACAGCAGGGAAAAGAATTGGAGATGTGCACACTGCAATGGGAGATGGTTTTGAACATTTTTACGTGTTTGATAATGCAGATTTCAATCTACAAGAAGTTGCTAAAATTAAATCAGAAAATTCAGGAAGATCTTTAACTGTGTCTTCTACAGAGCCTTGTATGTTATTGTACACAGGTAAGTATACTTCAGATGAAATTAAAAGAGAAAACGGTGAGCAATATGGTAAGTTTAGAGGTTTTTGTTGCGAAACACATCGTTACCAAAACGGACCAAATATTGCAAATTCTCCTAAAACAATAACAAAAGCAGGAGAAGAATTTAAAAGTACAACCATCTTTAAATTTGGATGGTAATTAAAATTTAACCAAAAACTTAAAACTTAATAATTATGATTGAAGGAATTATTTTAGCTATTGGAGCCGGACTTATGTTAGGACTTTATGCGTTACCAGAAAAATTTACTAAAGATTTTAAATTCGAAAATACATGGGGGTTATTCTTTATGTTAACTATGTTTTTAGTGCCAATAGTAGCATCGGTATTTTTAATAAAAGATTTTAGCGGTGTATTTGCATCAGTACCTACAGATATTTTGTTTAAAATGGCGGCAGCCAGTGTTTTGTGGGGTGTTGGAGTTATGATGTGGGGTAAGGCAATAAATCATATTGGTTTGTCTTTAGGATTCTCATTATTTATTGGAACTGTAATTTTGGTAGGTTCAATATTGCCATTTGTTGTTGAAGGATTGCCAGAAGGTAACGTGTTCTTTACAATTTTGGGAGGTATTTTTGTTGTGCTATTAGGAGTGTTATTTAATGGGCAAGCAGGTTTTACAAGAGAATTAGATGAAATAGCTGCTGGAAAAGGAAAAAAGGAAAAAGGATCTATGGTTACAGGAATTTCTATTGCTGTAGTTGGAGGTTTATTAGCTACAGGATTTAGTTATGCAAACGCAGTTGGAAGACCTTTTATTCATGAAGCTTGTCAAGCAGCTGGTAATGCAGAATGGGTTACAGCTGTTGGTGTAATGTTTCCAATTTTTATTAGTGGTGGTATTGTTATGGCAGCTTATTTTGCATATCAATTATCAACTAAAAAAGCTTGGGGAGATTTTAAAACTCCAGCATTTGGAAAAAACTTTATGCTTATATTAATTATGGCAATTTTCCATTATGCGGCATCTGCCTTATTTGCTTTTGCAGCGTTTAAATTAGGTGAAATAGGAAACACTGTTGGGTATGCTATATTTAATACTGCTTGTGTTGCAACAGCTATTGTTAGTGGAATTATTACAAAAGAGTGGATTGATGCTTCTAACAAAGCAAAAAACTATTTATACTTAAGCTTAGCTTGTATGATAATTGGTATAGTAATTATCGCAGTAGGTAATGGTATATCTTAAATAAAATTTAATAAATTAAAATATGAATTTTAATAAATTAAGTTTGCTGCTAGTATTTTTATTATGTGGTTTGGGTGTGTATGCTCAACCAAGTACTATAAGTAATCATAATAATAACAGTCAGCTTATTACAAGTTTAGACAGTCAGAGATGGAAAATGAAAATGATGCTTCCTGGTGAAGGAGTAAAGCATGGTTTACATAAATTACCTCCAGGAGATATTGAAACATTGGTTTGGAATCCAGCAAAAGTTCCGGGAGATGTATATACAGATTTATGGAAAGCTGGAGCTATTGAAGATCCATATTTTGGAAGAAATAGTGTAAAAGCTCAATGGGTAATGCAATACGAATGGTGGTATTCTACTCAATTTAAAGTAAACCAAGATTTAACCGATAAAGTTGCTCGTATAGATTTTGAATCTATTGATCACGAAGCTGATATTTGGTTAAACGGACATAAGATAGGAAGTCATAAAGGTTCTTTCTCTTCTTTTTCTTTTGATGTAACCGAAGCTATTTTAACCAATAAACATTGGTTAAAAGCAACTAATATGTTGGTGATTAGATTAGCTCCACCACCACAGGTAAATGCAAATGTTGCAGGTTTAAAAACACCTTGGTTTGGTGATTATTGGAGAGATTTAATTCCAATGGGTATTACAGGTTCAATAGATTTGGTTTTTACTGGTAAATCTAGAATTTTGGATGTATACGCAAAGCCAAATGTTGTAAATGAAAAGAAAGCTTCTGTAATTTTTGAAATTGAAGTTGAAAATACAGAAAAGGTAGCAAAAGAAAAGAATATTACTGTTTCCTTTAAAGGTAAAAACTTTGATAGTAAAGGGCAGTCTATTAGCTTTAAACAAGTTTTACAGCCAGGTAAACAAGTAATAAAAAAAGAAATTGAAGTTAACAACCCTCAGCTTTGGTGGCCTTGGGATTTAGGTAAGCCTAATTTGTATGAAGCTAAAGTTTCATTAGATGAAGGTAAAATAAACCAAGATTTTAAAGAAATTACATATGGTTTACGAAGAGTAGATATGGAATGGAATCCTGGATTTACTAGAGATGAAGTAAGTTTTCCAAGAACTACTTTAATTAATGGTAAACCTATATTTATTCGTTCTGCTTGTTGGGGAGGACCGCCAGATATTTTTGTTGGAAGAACTTCAGAAGAAAAGTATAGAAAGTTAATTGCATTGGCTAAAGAAGCTAATATGAATAACATCCGTATTTTTGGATGGCATCCACCCGAAATTCCATTATTTTATAAATTATGTAACGAAGCTGGTATTTCTGTTTGGCAAGATATTATTCCTTTAGGAACTGGAAATATTCCTAACGATCCAGAATTGTTGGAGCGTATTTATCAAGAAGGTGAAAACGTAATTAAAAACAGAAGAAATAACCCTTCAATTATAATGATGGAAGGTGGAGAAGAAATGTTGTTAAGAGCAAGTGACGCTCAATACGCAAATAATTTCTTAAAAACTTTAGGTAAAAGATACCAAGGTATGGTAGATTTACCTTATGTGCCAGATTCTCCATTAACTTGTCATGTTTCTATTGAAGCTGGTTATAAGAAAAAAGAAGCTGTACACGCATTGGCATATTTTTACGGAATGGGTAGAAAACCAATGGAAGATTGGTTTAAATCTTTAGATTATCCAATAGTTCCGGAATTGGCTATTACCTCTGTTCCTAACGTTGAAAGTTTGAAAAAATTTATTCCAGAAAATGAATTATGGCCTCCAGGACCAAGTTGGGGACATCATTGGGCGGATTTAGATCGTTTAAGAATTCAAAATTTCGACACTTTTGGAGATGAAAAGAAAGGTTCTTTACAAGAGTTTGTAGATGCTACGCAAGATGCGCAAGGAATTATTTTTCAATTATCTATTGAGCATTTCAGAAGAAATAAACCAAGAACAAGTGGTATTGCTTTATGTCACTTTATTACATATTGGCCAGATATGAAATGGGCAATGATAGATAATTATTTACAACCTAAGCGTTCATTTGATTTTGTTAAAACAGCGTATCAGCCAGTTTTAGTTAATTTAAATTTCGAAAAACGTAGATGGAAAAACTCTGAAACTTTTAAAGGTGAATTTTGGATAGTAAACGATTTGTATAAAGCATATAAAAATTGTAAAGTTTCTTATTCAGTATTAGATGACGATAAAAAAGTATTAAAAAAATCATCGTTTGAAGTTAAAAAAATTGAAGAGAATAGTTCTAAACAGTTTATAGAGTTTGAAGCTAAGGTTCTTAAAAAAGTTAAAAAGAATTTTTATGTTGAAGTAGAACTTACTGATAGTAATGGAACTGTTTTATCTTCAAACAACTATATGTTTTTAATTGGAGATCAAAAAGCAGATGCTGCTAAATTTGATAAAATGGGAGAGGAAATTAGAAATAGAAATACCGAATATTCTTACGGGAATTACTATCGTTTTTTCGAAAAAATGACTGGTGAAAATAAAAAAACGTTAGAAAGTAAAACAGATACTATTAAAACAAGAGGATTTTAAATAAATAAAAATGAAAAAACTATCATATCTATTAATTGCAATTATAGGAATTAGCTTAATTTCGTGTAATTGTGATGAGAAAAAAGAGAAAACAATGGAAGAAAAGATTGTAGTAACAGACGAGCAACAAGATTACTTAGGTATTACTAATAAAGAGTATTTAAGTGCGGCTTCAAAAAGAGCTTTAAAATGGAGAACTGATTTAGGAAACGAATGGTTTTTTGAATATAAAGTTTTTGATTTAAAAGGTGATTTTGCATACGAAGAAGGAGTTGTTAGAAGAGACCCTAGTGCAATGATTAAGCATGATGGTAAATTTTATGTGTGGTATAGTAGAAGTACTGGTTTATCTCAAGGTTTTGGAGGTGACAACGAAAAGGATAAAGTTTTTCCTTGGGATAGATGTGATATTTGGTACGCGACATCTGAAGATGGAATTACTTGGAAAGAAGAGGGTGTTGCAGTAGAAAGAGGTAAAAAAGGAGCTTACGATGATCGTTCTGTTTTTACTGTTGAAATTATGGAGCACGAAGGTATGTACTACTTATGTTACCAAACTGTTGGTGGTGTTTATAACGTACGTGTAAAAAATCAAGTTGGCTTAGCTTGGTCTAAATCTATAAATGGTCCTTGGACAAAAAGTGAAGAGCCAATTTTAAGTCCTGCAGATAATGGGGTTTGGAAAGGTGAAGAACAAAACAGATTTGCAGTTGAGAAAAAAGGTGATTTTGACAGTCATAAAGTTCACGATCCTTGTATTATTCCATTTAAAGGAAAATTTTATTTGTATTATAAAGGAGAACAAATGGGGGAGCAAATTACATTTGGAGGTCGTCAAATTAGACATGGTGTTGCAATTGCAGATAATCCAAAAGGACCTTACGTAAAGTCGCCTTACAATCCAATTAGTAATTCTGGTCACGAAATATGTGTATGGCCTTATAACGGAGGAATTGCAGCATTAATTACTACAGATGGTCCTGAGAAGAACACAGTGCAATGGGCACCAGATGGAATTAATTTTGAAATTATGAGTTCTATAAAAGGAGCACCACACGCTATTGGTTTGAATAGAACAGCTGATAATGAGAAAAATCCGACAGAAATTTTGCGTTGGGGATTAACTCACCAATATAAATCTTGGGATTATCAATACATTAGAGGTTTTGAAACTTGGAATATTAAAAACCATACTGCTAAAGGAGAAACTAAAGATTAATTAGCATTATTATCTTATAAAAAAAGCTTCAACAAAATGTTGAAGCTTTTTTTATTTGTATATTTTTTACTTAATAATTTAGTACAGATTGTACGTTGTATCCTTTTAATTTTTCTTTTCCGTTTAAAAAATCTAATTGCATAATAAAATTGAATTGTACAATTTCACCTCCTAAGCGTTCTACTAGTTTTTTAACGGCTTCTGCAGTACCTCCAGTAGCTAAAACGTCATCATGAACAAGAACTTTTTCTCCTTTTTTAATAGAGTCTATATGAATCTCTAAATTATCTGTACCATACTCAAGTTCGTAAGATTCAGAAATACTTTTATAAGGTAATTTTCCAGGTTTTCTTACAGGAACAAATCCAGCATTTAATTTTTGAGCTAATAAAGTACCAAAAAAGAACCCTCTAGATTCCATTCCAACAACTTTGTCTATTTTTTTGTCTTCTAATAAATTGAGTAAGTTGGTAAGGCAGTCGTTAATACCTTTTGGGTCTTGTAATAATGTAGTTATATCTTTAAATTGAATTCCTTCTTTTGGAAAATCTTGTACGTCTCTAATGTATTGTTCAATTGTGTTCATTATGCAAATTTACAATATTAATTAATTTAGTTTTATAAATTTTGAACAATAAAAAAGCAGCTTAATTAAGCCGCTTTTTTAGAATATATTAATGTTTTTTAAATTTTAAATGTAATAACTGGTAGTTTAGCATGGTTTGCCAAATCTTCTCCAATACTTCCGCTAAATAAGTGTGCTAGACCTTTTCTACCGTGCGTGTTTAATAGAATTGCATCTGCATTAATTACTTTAGAAAAGTTTAAAACTCCTGCTTCAACAGAAATATCGTTATAAATGTTTAGAGTAAAATCTCCAAGATCAAATCCGTTTATAAAGTTTTTAATAGCTTCACTAGATTCTTTAGTTGTTTCAAAATTGTGAATGGTATTAATTTTTAATAAATGAAGTTTAGCGTTAAATAAAGAAGTGAAATTCAATATTTTAGAAAAAGCAGTTTTGTTTTCTTCTTTAAAGTTTGAAGCAAAAACTAAGTTTTCAATTTTAAAATTAAGTATTTCTTCTTTAATTACTATTACAGGAATGTCAGAGTTTCTTACAACTTTTTCAGTATTAGAACCTACCAGCATTTCTTCAAGGCCAGTAGTTCCTTTAGACCCCATAACAATTAGGTTTACATCATGCTTTTTACTTTGGTCAATAATTCCTTCAAAAGCTTTGTGAAATAATACATCATCCTCAACTTCAATGCCTTTTAAGAAATCTTTTTCTTTAAATTCTTCAAATTTTTCACGAGCTCTTTCTAAAAAAAGCAAGGTAGTTGGCGAGTTATTTGCATTACCAAAATTAGAAGGGTCAATTATACCAGTAGGCAATTCAAGTGTATGCAATAAAAATAACTTTGCATTTGTTTGTTTTGCTATATCTGCAGCCACTTTTGCGGCGTATTCGGCTTGTTTAGAAAAATCAATTGGGACTAAAATTCTTTTCATAGGTGTTAATATTAAGAATTAATGATGTTGCTTACGTAAAGTTAGTAATTTTAATTTAAAAAAGAATGTTTTACTATTTAAAAAAAACTTACTATATTTGCAGCGAATTAGTACAGATAGTGGATAGGAGGGGACGTAAAGTCCCCTCTTTTTATACAAAAGATGGATAAGCAACAAGTAGCAAAATTAGTAGAGGAAGCGTTAGAGGAGAATAAAGATTTATTTTTAATAGAATTAAGTTTTTTAGCTGAAAATAAAATTTATATTGAAGTAGATGGAGATAAAGGTGTTCCTTTAAATGAATGTATAAGAATTAGCCGAGCTGTAGAAAATAATTTAGATAGAGAAGAAGAAGATTTTTCTCTAGAAGTAGCTTCACCAGACGTTGCAAAACCCCTAAAAGTAAAAAGACAATATATAAAAAACCTTGGACGAAAGTTAGAGGTTAAATTGAAAGATAATTCAGCTTTCGAAGCAGATCTTAAAAATGTGAACGAAACTAGTATTGAACTAGAATGGAAGGCACGTGAACCTAAGCCAATTGGTAAAGGTAAAGTTACAGTTGTAAAAAATGCAACTATACTTTTTGAAGATATATTAGAAGCAAAAGTGAAAATAATATTTTAATAAACAGAATGCATGGAAAATATAGCATTAATTGAGTCATTTTCAGAATTTAAAGGAGATAAAAACATTGATAGAGTTACCTTAATGGCTATTCTTGAAGAAGTATTTAGAGCAGCTTTAAAAAGAAAATTTGGGTCTGATGATAACTTTGATATTATTATAAATCCTGATAAAGGAGATTTAGAAATATGGAGAAATAGAGTTGTTGTTGCAGATGGAATGTCTGAAGATGATAATGAAGAAATAGAACTTGCTGAAGCTAGACTAATAGAGCCAGATTTTGAAATTGGTGAAGACGTGTCTGAAGAAGTAAAGTTAATTGATTTAGGAAGAAGGGCTATTTTAGCATTAAGACAAAATTTAATTTCAAAAATTCACGAGCACGATAGTACAAATACATTTAAACACTTTAAAGAACTAGAAGGTGATATTTATAGTGCTGAGGTTCACCATATTCGTCATAACGCAGTTATTTTATTAGACGATGATGGAAATGAAATTGTATTACCAAAAAGTGAACAAATACGTTCAGATTATTTTAGAAAAGGAGAATCTGTTAGAGGAATAATAAAAACTGTTGAATTACGTGGTAATAAACCAGTTATTATTTTATCTAGAACTTCACCTCAATTCTTAGAAAAATTATTTGAACAAGAAATACCTGAAGTGTTTGATGGTTTAATTACCATTGAAGGAGTTGCACGTATACCAGGAGAAAAAGCAAAAGTTGCAGTAGATTCTTACGATGATAGAATTGATCCAGTTGGAGCTTGTGTTGGTATGAAAGGATCTCGTATTCACGGAATTGTGCGTGAGTTAGGAAACGAGAATATAGATGTAATTAATTTTACAAAAAATCAACAATTATTTATTGCTAGATCTCTAAGTCCTGCAAAAGTGGTTTCTATGAAAGTCCACGAAGAAGAAGGAAGAGAAGATGGTAAAAAAGGTAGAGTTGATGTGTTTTTATTACCAGAAGAGGTTTCAAAAGCAATTGGAAAAAATGGTGTTAACATTCGTTTAGCATCTCAATTAACAGGATTTGAATTAGATGTTCAGCGTGAAGGTGTTGAGACTGAAGATGATGTAGAGTTAACTGAATTTTCTGATGAAATAGAAGCATGGGTAATTCAAGAATTTAAAAAAATAGGTTTAGATACAGCACGTAGTGTACTTGAAAAAGATGTAACTGAACTTGTTAAAAGAACTGATTTAGAAGAGGAAACTATTTTAGACGTTCAAAAAATATTAAGAGAAGAATTTGAAGATTAATTAAAATTCAGTATTCTTACACTAATTAGGCTAAAAAATTATTATATGTCTGAAGAGAAAAAATTGAGACTAAACAAAGTATTACGAGAATTAAACATTTCGTTAGATAGAGCTGTGGAGCACTTGACAAGCAAAGGTCATGAAATAGAGGCGCGCCCTACAACTAAAATATCTAATGCGGAGTACGAAGTACTATTGGATGGTTTTCAAACTGACAGAAACAAAAAGGCAGCTTCTAAAGAAGTAGGAGAAGAAAAGCGTAAGGAAAAAGAAGCCATGCGAGTTGCTCAAGAAGAAAAACTTGAGAAAAAACGCTTGGAAGAAGAGGCAAAGAACGCCGTTATCAAAGCTAAGGCAGAGAAAATGGAGTTTAAAACTGTTGGTAAAATTGAAATTGAGCCAAAAGAAGAGCCTGTAGCTGAAGAGAAAAAAGAGGCGGAAGAACCTAAAAAGGTTGAAGCAATTGCTGAAAAAACTATTGAGCCTAAGATAGTTGAAGAGCCAAAAACTGAAAAGAAGCCTGAACCAGAGGTAAAGCAACCTGTAGTTGAAAAGAAACCAGCTCCAGAGAAAGTTGAAAAACCAAAGGTAGAACAACCTAAAAAAGAGGAAAAGCCTAAGCCTAAGCAAGAGAAGAAAGTGGTTGTTGAAAAAGCTGAAAGAAAAGTTATAATTGAAAAGCCTAAAGTTGTTGCTCAACAAAAGAAAGAAGAAAAAGTGGAGGCTAAGCCTGAAACTACTTCTACGGAGCCTCAAACAATAGAAACACAATACAAAAAGCTTTCTGGACCAAAAATTACAGGTAAAACAATTGATTTAAAACAATTTGAAAAGCCCAAAAAGAAAAAACCAGATCCAGCTGCTAAATCAGACTCTGATCCTAAAAAGAAAAGAAGAAGAATTAGAAAACCGGCAAACCAAAATGGTCCTAGACCAGGAGGTGGAAATAGACCAGGAGGTAATAGGCCAGGTGGAGGTAACAGACAAGGGCCAGGAGGTAGAAGAGGGCCAGTTAGAAAGCCAATTGTAAAAGAAGAGCCAACTGAAGCTGAAGTGCAAAAACAAGTGCGTGAAACTTTAGAAAAACTTCAAGGTAAATCTAAAAAAGGTAAAGGAGCAAAATATAGAAGAGATAAAAGAGATCAACACCGTCAACAAACGGAAATAGATCAAGAATTACAAGCAGCAGAAAGCAAAGTATTAAAGGTTACAGAATTTGTAACAGTTAGTGAAATTGCTACTATGATGAGCATCCCAGTAACAAATATTATTTCAACTTGTATGTCATTAGGTATGATGGTAACAATGAATCAACGTTTAGACGCTGAAACATTAACTATTGTAGCAGAAGAATTTGGATATTCAGTTGATTTTGTTGGAGCTGAAGTTGAAGAGTCTATTGAAGAACAAATTGATTCAGAAGAAGATTTATTAACAAGAGCGCCAATTATTACAGTAATGGGGCACGTAGATCACGGTAAAACTTCTTTATTAGATTATATACGTGAAGAGAACGTAATTGCTGGTGAGTCTGGAGGAATTACACAGCACATTGGAGCATACGGTGTGCAACTTAAAAATGGTCAAAAAATTGCATTTTTAGATACACCAGGTCACGAAGCCTTTACGGCAATGCGTGCACGTGGTGGACAAGTTGCAGATATTGTAATTATTGTTGTAGCAGCAGATGATGATGTAATGCCTCAAACAAAAGAAGCAATTAGTCATGCACAAGCAGCTGGTGTACCAATTATATTTGCAATTAATAAAATTGATAAGCCACACGCTAACCCAGATAAAATTAAAGAACAATTATCTCAAATGAACCTATTGGTAGAAGATTGGGGTGGTAAAATTCAATCGCACGATATTTCTGCAAAAGTAGGAACTGGTGTTGATGAATTATTAGAAAAAGTTCTTTTAGAGGCAGAAATGCTTGATTTAAAAGCGAATCCAAATAAACGTGCTGTTGGTACGGTTGTGGAAGCTTTATTAGATAAAGGTAGAGGATATGTTTCTACAATTTTAGTACAAGAAGGTACATTAAAAATTGGAGACTATATGTTAGCTGGTAAGCATAGTGGTAAAGTAAAAGCTATGTTTGATGAGCGTGGAAATAATATGGATAATGCAGGTCCTGCTACTCCAGTTTCTATACTAGGTTTAGATGGTGCACCACAAGCAGGTGATAAGTTTAACATATTTGAAGACGAAAAAGAAGCAAAACAAATTGCATCTAAACGTTCTCAATTACAACGAGAGCAATCAGTTAGAACGCAACGTCATATTACACTTGATGAAATTGGTAGACGTATTGCTTTAGGAGACTTTAAAGAATTAAATATTATTCTTAAAGGTGATGTGGATGGTTCTGTTGAAGCATTGACTGATTCATTCCAAAAATTATCTACGGATGAGATTCAAGTTAATATTATACATAAAGGAGTAGGAGCAATTACAGAGTCTGATGTATTATTAGCATCTGCATCTGATGCAATTATTGTTGGGTTTAATGTTAGACCTTCAGGAAGTGCTCGAATATTAGCTGATAATGAAGAAATTGATATTAGAACTTATTCTATTATTTATGCTGCTATTGAAGATTTAAGAGATGCAATGGAAGGTATGCTTTCTGCTGAAATTAAAGAAGAGGTAATTGGTAATGTTGAAATTAGAGAAATTTATAAAATTTCTAAAGTTGGAAACATTGCAGGTTGTATGGTAGTTAGCGGTAAAATTATGAGAACTTCTAAAATTAGAATTATTAGAGATAGCGTTGTTGTTCACTCTGGTGAGTTAATTGCTTTAAAACGATTTAAAGATGATGCTAAAGAAGTTACTAAAGGTTACGATTGTGGTATTCAAATTAAAAATTACAATGATATTGTAATTGGCGATGTTATTGAAGCTTACCACGAAGTTGAAGTTAAAAAGAAATTGAAATAATAATTTCAATTATATAGACATAAAAAAAGCGAGTTGTAAAACTCGCTTTTTTTATGTTTAAATTTTATCCTTGAGCACAATTGCGCTTGCGAATTTCTCCTTAATTTTTAATAAAGCTCTATCTGCTTCAAGTTTAGTTTTAAAGTGAACTACTTGGGTCTTCCAATCAGGAGCTTTATAAATTATATCTGTTTTGTAAGTTGGAAATAAAGATTCAAATTTAGCTTTTACACTATAAGCTTTTGACTCATTTCCGTTATATAATTGAATTTTATATATAACAGAGTTCTTGTTTTTCTTATTATATTCTTTTTTTTGCTTAATTAATTGGTCAATTTTTGCTTTGTCACTTTGGGCACACAAGTTTGATATACTCAAAAAAGTTACGCAAAACAGTACAACAATTAGTCTATTTGATAAAATTTTCATCGTTATTTAATTTTTTTTCAAATTTAAAGTTTTAAAAATGAAACTAGCAATTCGAAATCCTTATTTAGAATAATTATAAATTACAATTAAGAATAGGATTGAATTTTAAGTTTTACATATTAATACTACTTTTGTGAAATCGTTTTAGAATGACATAAGTCATTTTTTTTTAAATGAAAATATTGTACCAAACTAGAAAGAAAATATTTTATTTAAGTATGAAAAGTGTGAAACACCACAGTACATTGTCAAGATTAGCTTTAAGCAGTCTTGCCTTCCTATTATTTTTTTCAATTAATTTATCAGCTCAAGATGCAGATGCGGCTAAGGGAGAGAAACTCTATAAGTCTGTTTGTGCAGCTTGCCATAAGTTAGATAAAAAGCTAATAGGCCCGGCCTTAAAAGGGATTACGGAAAAAAGAGATCAAGAATGGTTAATTTCTTGGATTAGAGACAACAATGCTTTAGTAGCTTCTGGAGACAAATTAGCGAAAGAAGTGCAGGATAGTAATCCTGCTGCTATGACACCAAACCCTCAATTATCTGATCAGGATATTATTGATATCTTGGAGTATACAAAAGGAGTGCCTGTAGTGAAAGCTGTAGCAGCAACTCAAGAAGTTGATCCTGGAGTAGCAGAAGGTAAAAAAGTTTTTAAAACTAATTGTGCCGCTTGTCATAAGTTAGAAGGTAAATTAATTGGTCCTGAATTATATAAAATTGGCGATAAGCGTGATGCTGAATGGCTAAAACTTTGGATTAAGGATAATAATGCGTTAGTAGCTTCTGGAGATAAATTAGCAAAAGAGGTTCAAGATAGTAACCCTGCAGCAATGACTGCATTTGCACATTTATCTGATGAAGATGTTGATAACATCTTAAAGTATTTAGCTGTTGGTGATGTGGTAGATAAGCCAGCAGTAACAGCATCAGCAACGGATAGTGAAATATTCAACAAACCAGGTTTTGGGGTGTTGCCTACTTTAGCTTTAACAATATTAGCATTTGTTGTATTGTCATTAATAGTAGCTGCTACAACCAAGAAAAGAGTTGTAGAAGAGGGTGAAGAAACTACAGAGAATATGTTGAAAACAATGATTTTCAATCCATTCTTACGTTTTTTAGCTGTTATTTTCTTCTTATTATTAGGAGCTTGGTTATTATTTGGATGGTTAATGCAAATAGATGTTAACGAAGGTTATCAACCAGTGCAACCAATTGCATTTTCTCACGCAGTTCACGCAGGAGATAATAAAATTGATTGTCAATATTGTCACTCTTCAGCTAAGCATAGTAAAACTTCAGGTATACCAACAGCTAATGTTTGTATGAACTGTCATAAGTCAATTACTGAATATAATGGCGAATTATTTGATGGTCATACTAAAGAAGATTTAGATAAGGAAATTCAAAAAATTTACGATGCAGTAGGTTGGGATAAAGAAAACTTAACTTACATAGAAGGTGCTGAACAAAAACCTATTGAATGGGTTAGAATTCATAACCTTGCAGATTTTGCTTACTACAATCACTCACAACACGTAACTGTTGCAGGTTTAGATTGTCAAAAATGTCACGGTCCTGTAGAGGAGATGCACGAAATGCGTCAATTCTCTCCATTAACAATGGGATGGTGTATTGACTGTCACCGTGAAACAGAAGTTGATATGACCGAAAATGGATATTACAAAAATATTCACGATCAATTAGCTAAAAAATACGGAGTAGAAAAAGTGACTGAAGCTGAAATGGGTGGATTAGAATGTGGTAAATGTCACTATTAATATTAATTTAGAAGTAAACAATCAAATATACAATGGCATCAAACAAAAAATACTGGAAAAGTGTTGAGGAGCTTAACGAAAATAGCTCTATTGTTGATACGTTAAAAAATAACGAGTTTGTTGAAGAAATTCCTACTAACGAGTTTTTAGGTGATAAAGAAAACTTAGAATCTTCATCAACCTCACGTAGAGACTTTTTAAAGTATGTTGGATTTACAACTGCAGCTGCATCATTAGCTGCTTGTGAAGGTCCAGTGGTAAAATCAATTCCTTATGTAATTAAACCAGATGATATTATTCCTGGTGTTGCAGATTATTATGCAACAACAATTGCTGATGGTTTTGACTTTGCAAATATTTTAGTGAAGGTTAGAGAAGGTCGTCCAATTAAAATTGAACCAAACAAAGATGTTAACGGAAGCACTAATGCACGTGTTCAAGCATCAGTATTATCATTATATGATAGTAATCGTTTAAAAGCTCCTAGATTAAAAGGTGCTGAGGTTTCTTGGGCTGATGCTGATAAAGGAATTATAGCAAAGTTAAATGAAGTAAAAGCTGCAGGTTTACCAATAGCTGTTTTAACAAGTACTTGTGCTAGTCCTTCAACAAAGAATTTAATTGGTAAATTAAATGAAACTTATGGTAATGTAATTTCTGTAGCTTATGATGCTGTTTCAGAATCGGCTGCGTTAGATGCATTTGAAAAAATGTATGGTTCAAGAGCGTTACCAGATTATAATTTAGAAAAAGCAGATGTTATTGTTTCTATTGGAGCAGATTTCTTAGGAGATTGGCAAGGTGGAAACTTTGAAGCTGGATATGCAAAAGGTAGAGTTCCTTCAAAAGGGAAAATGTCTCGCCACGTTCAGTTCGAATCTAATATGACTTTATCTGGAGCAAATGCAGATAAGCGTGTAATGGTTAAACCATCTGAACAAAATTTAGCTTTAATAAAATTGTATCAAGCAGTTGTTAAAGGTGTTGCAACTAGAGAAGCAAGCCCATTAAATGATGCTGTGCAAAAAGCTGCTGCTCAAATTAAAAAAGCAGGTAGTAAAGCAGTTGTATTAACAGGTATTCAAGATGAAAATGCTCAACTAATAGCTTTAGAAATTAATAAAGCTATTAATAGCGAAGTTATTGATGTTGTTAATACGAAGAATGTAAGAAAAGGAAATGATAAAGCAGTTGCTCAATTAATATCAGATATGAATGCTGGTAAAATTGGAGCTGTTATTATAAATAATTCAAATCCAGTTTACACATTATCTAATTCAGCAGAATTTGTTGAAGGCCTGAAAAAAGTGAAGCTTTCAGTTGTTTTTTCATCACAAGATAATGAAACAGTAGATGCTGTTGAGTATGCATTAGCTACTCCGCATTATTTAGAAGCTTGGGGAGATGTAGTTATTAAAAAAGGAGAGTATAGCGTTATGCAACCTACTATTAAGCCTTTATTTAATACACGTCAGTTTCAAGATGCTTTATTAGCTTGGACAGGAAGTTCTACTTCTTACTACGAGTTTTTAAAAGAGTCTAGTGCTGAAATTTTAGGGGGTACATCTTGGAATCAAGTTGTCCATGATGGAATGTTTAAATCCGAGTCTTCAGAAGAAACTGTTACAGCTTTAGAAATAGATGTTGATGCAGCAGCTTCAGAATTAGCGAAAGTTAAAGGAAGCGATTTAGAGTTAGCATTATACACTAAAACTGCAATGGGTGATGGTCAAATGGCTAACAACCCTTGGTTACAAGAATTACCTGATCCAATTACAAGAACAACTTGGGATAACTACTTAACAATGTCTAAAGCTGATGCTGATGCTTTAGGAGTTGTTAATTACAATGTTGCTAATGGAGCTTTAAATGGTAGTATTGTAGAACTAACTGTTAATGGAGTTTCTGAAAAACTTCCAGTGTATGTTCAACCAGGCCAAGCTAAAGGCTCTTTAGGATTGGCTCTAGGGTATGGACGTACTAAAGGTTTAAAACAAGAAATGCAAACTGGTAAAAATGCTTACCAATTTTATAAAAACGCTAATAATACTCAATCAGATGTATCATTAAAATTATTAGCTGGAGAACACGAGTTTGCGTGTATTCAGTTGCATAATACATTAATGGGACGTGGAGATATTATTAAAGAAACAACATTAGATATTTTTAATGACCACTCATTGAATCCAAAAAAATCTTGGAATAAAGTTCCTGTGGTTTCTTTAGATCATAATGAAGTTGAGGCTACATCTGTAGATTTATGGGAGTCTTTTGATAGAACTGTGGGTCACCACTTTAATTTATCAATAGATTTAAATGCTTGTACAGGTTGTGGAGCTTGTGTTGTTGCGTGTCACGCAGAAAACAATGTTCCAGTTGTAGGTAAAGCTGAAATGAGAAAATCTAGAGATATGCATTGGTTGCGTATTGATAGATATTACTCTCACGAAGAAACTTTTGCTGGTGATGTTGAGTTAAAAGAAGCAGGTAAAGGAGTTATAGGTTATAAAGATACTATGGCGGCATTAGAGGATGCTTCTGAAAATCCATCAGTAGCTTTTCAACCAGTAATGTGTCAGCATTGTAATCACGCACCTTGTGAAACAGTTTGTCCTGTAGCAGCTACATCTCACGGTCGTCAAGGTCAAAATCATATGGCTTATAACCGTTGTGTTGGAACTCGTTACTGTGCAAATAACTGTCCTTATAAAGTACGTAGATTTAACTGGTTCAACTATCCAAATAATAGTGAGTTTGATTACAATATGAATGATGATTTAGGAAAAATGGTTCTAAATCCAGATGTAACTGTTCGTTCAAGAGGAGTTATGGAAAAATGTTCTATGTGTATTCAAATGACGCAGGCTACAATTCTAAAAGCTAAGAAAGAAGGTAGACCAGTTAACGCTAACGAATTTGAAACAGCTTGTTCTAACGCTTGTAGTACTGGAGCAATGGTGTTTGGTGATGTAAACAAGAAAGAGGATAAAGTTACTGAATTAGTAAACGATTCAAGATCTTATCACTTATTGGAGCACATTGGTACACAACCAAATGTTGTTTATCACGTAAAAGTTAAGAACACACAAGAAGCATAAAAATAATATTAATAATAGATAATAATTAAATAGATTATGTCGTCTCATTACGAAGCACCTATTAGAAAGCCTTTAATTATTGGAGATAAAAGCTACCACGATATTACGTTGGAAGTTGCTGCTCCGGTAGAAGGTAAAGCAAACAAATTATGGTGGATTGTATTTTCAATTGCACTTATAGCATTCCTTTGGGGATTAGGTTCAATTATATACACCATTGGAACAGGAATTGGAGTTTGGGGATTAAACAAAACCGTAGGATGGGCTTGGGATATTACCAACTTTGTATGGTGGGTAGGTATTGGTCACGCCGGTACGTTAATTTCAGCAGTATTATTGTTATTCCGTCAAAAATGGAGAATGGGTATTAACCGTTCTGCAGAGGCAATGACAATTTTCTCAGTAGTTCAAGCAGGTTTATTCCCAGTTATTCACATGGGGCGTGTTTGGAATGCTCACTTTGTATTGCCTATTCCTAATCAATTTGGAACACTTTGGACAAACTTTAACTCTCCATTATTATGGGATGTTTTTGCAATTTCAACTTATTTATCAGTATCATTAGTTTTCTGGTGGACTGGTTTATTACCTGATTTTGCAATGTTACGTGATAGAGCTGTAAAACCTTTTCAAAAGAAAATTTATGGTTTATTAAGTTTCGGATGGTCTGGTAGAGCTAAAGATTGGCAACGTTTTGAAGAGGTATCTTTGGTATTAGCAGGTTTAGCTACTCCATTAGTACTTTCAGTACATACAATTGTATCGTTTGACTTTGCTACATCGGTTATTCCTGGTTGGCATACAACAATTTTCCCTCCATACTTTGTTGCTGGAGCGGTATTCTCAGGATTTGCAATGGTAAATACATTGTTAATTATTATGAGAAAAGTTTCAAACTTAGAAGCATACATTACAAAACAGCATATTGAATTAATGAACATTGTAATTATGATTACTGGTTCAATTGTTGGTTGTGCATATATTACAGAATTATTTATTGCTTGGTATTCAGGTGTTGAATATGAACAATATGCATTTTTAAATAGAGCAACTGGACCTTACTGGTGGGCATATTTATTAATGATGAGTTGTAACGTTTTTTCTCCACAATTTATGTGGTCTAAAAAGTTACGTACAAGTATAATGTTCTCTTTTATTATTTCAATTGTAGTAAACATTGGAATGTGGTTTGAGCGTTTTGTAATTATTGTAACATCATTACATAGAGATTACTTACCATCATCTTGGACAATGTTCTCACCAACATTTGTAGATATAGGTATTTATGTAGGTACAATTGGGTTCTTCTTTGTATTATTTTTATTGTACGCTAGAACGTTCCCAGTAATTGCACAAGCAGAAGTAAAATCTATTTTGAAATCTTCAGGAGACAATTATAAAAGATTTAGAGATGAAGGTGGAGCGAATCCTGCACCAGTAGTTTCTAAAGTAGTTGAAACAAAAGCAAAAGAAGTTGTTGAAGAAATTAAAGGTTCATCAGAAGAAAGAACGGCAGATTTAATGAGCTCTTTAGGGGTTTTTGATTCAGCAAAACAAACTGCAGATGATTTAAAACAAATAAGTGGTGTTGGTCCAAAGTTAGAGCAAACACTTAATAGCATTGGAATTTATAGCTTTGATCAAGTTAGTAAAATGACAGATAATGAATATAATTTGTTAGATTCATTATTAGATTCTTTCAAAGGAAGAGCTAAAAGAGATGATTGGGCAGGACAAGCTAACAACTTAAAAAATAACGGGTAATTATGAGCTCAAAAGTAATACAAGCAATGTATAATGATGACGACATTTTAATGGATGCCGTTAAGGAAGTTCGTGCAGCTAGTCATCATATTGAAGAAGTTTATACTCCATTTCCAGTGCATGGTTTAGAAAAAGCAATGGGACTAAAAGATACAAGAATTGCTATAACTGCATTTATGTACGGTTGTGTTGGTTTTTCATTTGCAGTTTGGATGATGAACTATATGATGATTGAACAATGGCCACAAGATATTGGTGGTAAGCCAAGTTTTAGTTTTCTTTTAAATATGCCAGCATTTGTACCTATAATGTTTGAACTTAGTGTATTTTTTGCAGCGCATTTAATGGTAATTACTTTTTATATGAGAAGTAGATTATGGCCGTTTAAGGAAGCAGAAAATCCTGATCCAAGAACTACAGACGATATGTTTGTTATGGAAGTATCTGTTGATGGAAACGAAGATGAATTAATTTCATTTTTAGAAAAAACAGGAACAGTAGAAATTAAAGTAACTGAAAAGCATTAATTAAAATGAAAAACATTTTAAAAATAACTATAGCATTGGCTTTTGTAACTGTATTATCTTCTTGTTGGGGAGATAAATCAAAACCAAATTACCAGTATATGCCAGATATGTATAAGTCTGTTGGTTACGAGACTTATTCTGAAAATCCAAATTTTAATAATGGAATGACTACTCAAGCTCCTGCTGAAGGATCTATTGCTAGAGGTAAAGTTCCTTACGATTATAAGGATACAAATGAAGGGTATGAAGCTGCAAAATTAGACTTAAAAAGTCCATTAGAAGTTAATGAAGCTAATTTAGAAAACGGTAAAAAAATGTACAATATCTATTGTACTTCTTGTCACGGTAAAACAGGTGCTGGAGATGGTACTTTAGTACAGCGTGATAAATTTTTAGGTGTTCCAAATTATAAAGATAGAGATATAACAGACGGAAGTATTTACCATGTAATAATGTATGGTAGAAACATGATGGGATCTCACGCATCTCAATTAACAGCTAAAGAACGTTGGCAAACTACAATGTATGTTCAACAGTTAAGAACTGAATTATTAAAATAACACTTTTACTAAGATTAAGAATATGTATACCTTTTCAAGTAAATTAAAAACATTTTCATTCGCTTTAATGATTATAGGTCTATTAGGCGTAGGTTACGGGTTTTTCTCTGGACCAAGTACAGTAGAAGAAGTTAAAGTAATGTTACAAGATAGTCATGATGCTCATGGTGAAGTAGCCGATAGCCACGGAACAGATGCTTATGCTGCAAATGCTGATGCTCACGGAGATGAACATGCGGAGCACGTTTTACATTTAATAAAAAATAAACCTTGGTCTGCATTATATGTAGCTTTGTTTTTCTTTTTTATGATTTCATTAGCAACATTAGCTTTTTATGCAATTCAGCATGCTGCACAAGCAGGATGGTCGGTTGTATTATTTAGAGTTATGGAAGGAATAACAGCTTACTTGCCTGTTGGTGGAGTATTGTTATTTGTTTTCTTTGTATTGTCTTCACTACATATGAACCATTTATTTACTTGGATGGACCCTGAAGTTGTAGCTCATGACGAATTAATTCAAAATAAATCTGGATACTTAAACGTACCTTTCTTTTTAATTAGAGCAGCTATTTATATTATTGGTTGGGTAATATATCGTAACCACGCACGTAAGTTAACGTTAGCTCAAGATAATGCTTCAGACTTAAGTAACTATACTAAATTGTTTAAGCGTTCAGCTGCATTTTTAGTGTTTTTCTTAGTGTCAGAATCTATGATGTCTTGGGATTGGATTATGAGTTTAGATCCGCACTGGTTTAGTACATTATTTGGATGGTATGTTTTTGCAAGTATGATAGTTTCTGCTATTACTACAATTGCATTAATTTCAATCTATTTAAAAGGTAAGGGATACTTAGAGTTTGTAAATGATAGTCACTTACACGATTTAGCTAAATTTATGTTTGGTTTTAGTGTATTCTGGACTTATTTATGGTTCTCTCAGTTTATGTTAATTTGGTATGCAGATATTCCAGAGGAAGTAACTTATTTTATTTCTAGATTTAACGAATATAAGATACCATTCTTAGGAATGTTAGTATTAAATTTCTTATTCCCATTGTTGGTATTAATGAATAGTGATTACAAGCGTGTACCTTGGTTTATTGTAACAACTGGTATTGTAATTCTAATTGGACATTATGTAGATATATTTGTGATGATTATGCCTGCAACAGTTGGAGATCAATGGTTTTTTGGTATTTCTGAAATAAGTTCGGTATTGTTAGTATTAGGTATCTTTATTTATGTTGTATTTACAGCATTATCTAAAGCTCCATTATTAGCAAAAGGAAACCCTTTTATTAAAGAAAGTGAGCATTTCCACTACTAGGAAACAAAAAATATTTTATAAAAAAAATCCTGAATTACATTTAATTCAGGATTTTTTTTATATTTGGCACAACTAAAAAAATCTAATTAACAAATATGACAGCAATACTTTATGTTCTGCTAGCAATAGTCGTAGCTATATCTATATGGCAAATCGCCAGTATTTTAAATCTTAAAAGTGTAGTTGCAACTGAAAAAGATAATAACGTTCAAGGAATTTTATTCGCAGTTTTCGGTGTTTTCTTCTATGGTTTAATGATATTTTCTTTTGTAAAGTATTCGGTAATACTATTACCAGATGCAGCTTCAATGGAAGGTGAAAACTATGATACCTTGTATGTAATTACAATGGTATTAATTCTAGTTGTACAAGCAATCACTCAATTCTTATTATTTTACTTTGCGTTTAAATACCGAGGTATTAAAGGTCGTAAAGCATTATTTTATGCGGATAGTCATAAATTAGAAATGATTTGGACTGTTGTGCCAGCTGTAGTTTTATCTGGATTGGTTTTATACGGTTTATTTGTTTGGAATGATGTTATGGATACATCAGATGCAGAAAATCCTTTAATTGTTGAAGTATATGCTAAACAGTTTCAATGGGAAGCAAGATATGCTGGAGATGATAATGAGCTTGGTTTAGCCAATGTTCGAAATATTAAAGGTATCAACACAATGGGTGTTGATATGACTGATAAAAATGCCTTGGATGATGTTCCAGTTCGTGAACTACATTTACCTAAAGGAAGAAAAGTTATTTTTAAGTTTCGTTCTCAAGATGTTTTACATTCTGCTTATATGCCTCACTTTAGAGCACAAATGAATTGTGTGCCTGGAATGGTTACTCAGTTTGCATTTACGCCTTCTATGACTACTGAAGAAATGAGAGCAAATGATAAAACAATTGCCAAAGTAGATGGAATTAATAAAATTAGAGCTGAAAAAGGAGAAGATCCTTATGAGTTTGACTATGTTTTACTTTGTAATAAAATTTGTGGAGCATCTCACTACAACATGCAAATGAAAATTATTGTAGAAGAAGAAGCCGACTTCAATAGCTGGATCAAAAGTCAGAAGACAATTGCTCAAGTTGTAAAATAATAATAAACTAACTACTACCTACTAAAAAAATAGATTATGTCTAATCATCATCATAAAGAAACTTTTATAACTAAATACGTATTTAGTACAGACCATAAAATGATTTCAAAACAATACTTGGTAACAGGTATTTTTATGGGAATTATTGGTGTGTTTATGTCTATGTTATTTCGTTTGCAAATAGCTTGGCCAGATCATTCATTCAGTATTATTGAAGCGTTTTTAGGTCGTCATCAAGATGGAGGAGTAATGACTCCAGATATGTATTTAGCTCTTGTTACAATTCACGGTACCATTATGGTATTCTTTGTATTAACAGCAGGTTTAAGTGGTACATTTAGTAACTTATTAATTCCATTACAAATTGGAGCAAGAGATATGGCTTCTGGGTTTTTAAATATGGTTTCGTATTGGTTATTCTTTTTATCGAGTATAATCATGGTAATATCATTATTTGTTGAAGCAGGACCAGCTGCTGCTGGATGGACCATATATCCGCCATTAAGTGCGTTACCACAAGCTATGCCAGGATCTGGGTTGGGTATGACGCTTTGGTTAGTATCAATGGCTATTTTTGTTGCTTCATCTTTGCTAGGTTCATTAAACTATATAGTAACAGTATTAAATTTAAGAACTGTTGGGATGAAAATGACAAGATTGCCTTTAACAATTTGGGCTTTCTTTATTACTGCAATTATTGGTGTAGTTTCATTTCCAGTTTTATTATCTGCTGCATTATTATTAATTTTTGATAGAAGTTTTGGAACATCATTCTTTTTGTCAGATATATTTATACAAGGAGAAGTATTACATTACCAAGGAGGTTCACCAGTGTTGTTTGAACATTTGTTTTGGTTTTTAGGTCACCCTGAGGTATATATTGTTTTATTACCTGCATTGGGTATTACTTCTGAAATTATTTCAACAAATTCTAGAAAACCAATTTTTGGATATAGAGCAATGATTGGATCTATTATAGCTATTGCATTTTTATCTACAATTGTATGGGGTCACCATATGTTTGTGTCAGGTATGAATCCATTTTTAGGGTCAGTATTTACATTTACAACTTTACTAATTGCAATACCTTCAGCAGTAAAAGCTTTTAATTATATAACTACACTCTGGAAAGGGAATTTACAAATGAATCCGGCTATGCTGTTTTCCATTGGTTTAGTATCTACTTTTATTTCTGGTGGTTTAACAGGATTAGTTCTTGGAGATAGTGCCTTAGATATTAATGTACACGATACATATTTTGTGGTAGCTCACTTCCATTTAGTGATGGGTGTATCTGCTATTTACGGAATGTTTGCTGGTGTTTATCACTGGTTCCCAAAAATGTATGGTAGAATGATGAATAAAACGTTAGGTTATTGGCACTTTTGGATTACCGCTGTAGCTGCTTATGGAGTTTTCTTCCCAATGCACTTTATTGGATTGGCAGGTTTACCGCGTAGATATTATTCTAATACAGCTTTCCCATTGTTTGATGATGTTGCTGATGTTAATATTGTAATTACAATGTTTGCTATTTTAGGAGGTTCAGCACAGATTATATTTTTAGCGAACTTTTTTATAAGTATTTATAAAGGTAAAAAAGCTGAGCAAAACCCTTGGAAGTCTAATACATTAGAATGGACAACTCCTGTTGAACATGTACACGGAAACTGGCCAGGAGAAATTCCTGCTGTTCACCGTTGGGCATATGATTACAGCAAACCAGGACACGATGAAGATTTTGTGCTTCAGACGGTTCCATTAAAAGATGGAGAAGAAGAATCTTAATTAAGATATTTTAATATTTAAAACCTTTCTAATTTTTAGAAAGGTTTTTTTATTTCTGTTATCTTTGTTTTTATGAATGAAAACTTGAATCCAGATAAAGAAAATTTTTCACCAGAAGAATTTGATGTAGAAAAAAAATTAAGACCGTTAAGTTTTGATGATTTTACAGGACAGGATCAAGTTTTAGAAAACTTAAAGATTTTTGTTGAAGCTGCCAATTTACGTTCAGAAGCTTTAGATCATACATTATTTCACGGTCCTCCGGGATTAGGAAAAACAACTTTAGCACATATTTTAGCAAATGAATTAGAAGTAGGTTTAAAAATAACTTCTGGTCCTGTTTTAGATAAACCAGGAGATTTAGCTGGGTTGCTTACCAATTTAAGTGAGCGTGACGTGCTATTTATTGATGAAATTCATCGTTTAAGCCCTATAGTTGAAGAATATTTGTATTCTGCAATGGAAGACTATAGAATTGATATAATGATTGAATCTGGACCAAATGCGCGTACAGTTCAAATAGAATTAGAACCATTTACCTTAATTGGTGCAACTACTAGATCTGGATTATTAACAGCGCCTATGCGTGCACGTTTTGGTATTAGTAGTAGACTTCAATATTATAGCACAGAGTTATTAACTACTATAGTTCAACGAAGTTCTGCAATATTAAATGTTGCTATTTCTATGGAAGCTGCTATTGAAATAGCTGGTAGAAGTAGAGGAACACCTCGTATAGCTAATGCTTTATTACGTAGAGTTAGAGATTTTGCCCAAATAAAAGGAAACGGATCTATAGATATTCAAATTGCAAAATATGCATTAAATGCATTAAATGTAGATGCACACGGTTTAGATGAAATGGATAATAAAATATTGTTAACCATAATCGATAAGTTTAAAGGTGGTCCAGTTGGTATTTCTACATTGGCTACTGCTGTTAGTGAGAACTCTGAAACAATTGAAGAGGTATACGAGCCATTTTTAATTCAAGAAGGATTTATAATGCGCACACCTAGAGGTAGAGAGGTAACACATTTAGCATACAAACATTTGGGTAGAAGTAAGGGAAGTACACAATCTGAGTTATTTTAAGTTTTGTGAGGTGTATCACTAAACTAAATATTTATCCCTTTATTTTTGCTGTAAATAAAGAGATATATCATTTATAATGAATTTAAAAACAATCTTTCCTTTTTTAACATGGATTCCACTAGTAAAAAATACTTGGAAAGATGATTTTATTGCGGGTATAACAGGTACTGTGGTTGTAATACCAATGGCTGTAGCTTTTGCAATGATAGCTGGTTTACCTCCAGTTTATGGTTTTTATACGGCTATGATAACTCCTATTATTGCCGCTTTATTCGGTTCATCATATCATTTAATTTCAGGACCAACAACAACCAGTTCTATTGTTGTTTTTGCAATAATAAGTAAATATGCAAATCCAGAAACTGAGCTAGAAGCCTTCATTTCTTTAGCAATATTAATATCGTTAATGGCAGGTGTAATTAAGTTGTTAATGGGAGTTGCTAAAATGGGTAAATTAGTAAACTTCGTATCTACATCCGTTGTGGTAGGTTTTGCAGCTGGAGCAGGGATATTAATTGCAGTTAAACAATTAAAACATGTATTTGGTATTAAGGTTCCGTTAGGTAGTTCTTTTTACGATATTTTAAAACATATAATTTCTCATATTGAAGAAACCAATGTTTATGTATTAGCAATTGCGCTTGGTACTTTAATTATAGCTGTTTTAATTAAAAAATTTATAAAAGTATTAGCTAGGCTTCATATGTTAATTGCTATGATTTTAGGTAGTGTAATTACGTTTTTTATTGGAGGAGAAAATTTAGGAATAGATACTGTTGGTTATGTACCATCTAACTTACCACCATTTAAGGTGCCAAATTTTAGTTTTGATAACATGAAAATGTTGAGTTCTGGAGCAGTTACTTTAGCTTTACTTGGTTTGGTTGAAGCAGTTTCAATTGGACGATCAATATCGTTGCACACACATCAAAAAATAAATAATAATCAAGAGTTTGTAGGGCAAGGTTTAACAAATATAATCTCAAGTTTTTTCTCGTCTTATGTTAGTTCTGGTTCGTTTACAAGATCTAGTGTAAATTATCATGCTGGAGCAAAAACCCCATTTTCAGCAATAGTTTCAGCAATTGGGTTAATGATAGTTGTTTTGTTTTTTGCAAAATATGCGTCCTATTTACCCATACCAGCAATGGGAGGAATTATTTTAATGATTGGGTACAAATTAATTGATATTACTTATATAAAGAAAATTATAAAAAGCAGTAAAAGAGAATTTATAGTTTTAGCAGTTACTTTAATAGGAACGTTATTTTTTGAATTAGAAACAGCACTGTTTTCAGGTATATTAATTTCGTTATTTTTCTATTTAGAAAAAACATCAAAGCCAAATATTGCTGTATTTGGAAAAAATGACAAAGATAAATTTATAAATATTATACGAGACGATTCAACTCAAGAATGCCCGCAGTTAAAAATGATAAGAATCGATGGTTCTATATATTTTGGAGCAGTTGAAGGAATTTCAAATTATTTTTCTGAATTGTATGATAAGAATGGTGGAGAGCATTTACTTATAATTTCAAATGGAATTAATTTTATTGATTTGGCTGGAGCAGAATGGATAACTCAAGAAACTTTAAAATGGCAAAAAAGCGGAGGAGGTATTTATTTTGTTGGACTTAAAATTATAAGTCAAGATGTTTTAAAAGATGGTGGTTTTGTTAAAAAAATTGGCGCTCATCATTTTTTTAAAGATAAAAATTCAGCCTTATCAGCCATATATAAAAAGTTAGATATGGATTTTTGTAAAACGTGTAAAGTAAAATTATTTGCTGAATGTAAATAAGAATTTAATGATAAAATTAAAAAACATATTACCAATATTAGAGTGGCTTCCAAATTACAAAAGAGAGTGGCTAAAAGGCGATTTAAGCGCAGGTATTACAGTTGGTATTATGTTAATTCCTCAAGGAATTGCATATGCAATGATTGCTGGTTTACCGCCAATTTATGGGTTATATACAGCTATGATACCTCAAATTGTGTACGCCTTATTTGGAACGTCTCGCCAATTAGCTGTTGGACCAGTGGCTATGGATTCGCTTATTGTAGCCTCTAGTGTTGTTGCTTTAGCAGAAATTGGAACCGAAAACTTTATTGAGTTTGCCATATTACTCGCTTTTTTAATGGGAACAATCCAAATGCTTTTAGGTATATTAAAATTTGGGTTTTTAGTCAATTTTTTATCTCGACCCGTAATTAGTGGTTTTACATCAGCAGCGGCCATAATTATAGGTTTAAACCAATTAAAACACTTATTAGGTGTTGATATAGAAAGAAATAATAAAATTCAATATTTATTATTAGATGCTTTTGAGAAAATAAAAAATACAGATTGGATAACTACGTTAATTGGTCTTAGTGCTATTTTAATTTTGGTTTTATTTAAAAAATATTTTAAGAAAATTCCTGCAGCGTTGGTTGTAGTGGTTTTAGGAATATTGGTAGTTAAATTTTTCAATTTGGAAACATTAGGTGTAAAAATTATTGGTGAAATACCTGAAGGTTTACCTAGTTTTAAAATGCCTGTTTTTAGCTTAGAAATAATTAAAGAACTTGTTCCTGTAGCATTTACATTAGCTCTAATAGCTTTTTTAGAAGCTATTTCTGTTGCAAAAGCAATTGAATTAACACAAACTGATTATAAAGTAAATCCAAATAAAGAATTAATTGCAATTGGATTAGGGAATTTAGTTGGGGCTTTTTTTCAAACATATCCAGCAACAGGCGGGCTTTCCAGAACAGCGGTTAATAATGATGTTGGAGCAAAAACTCCATTGGCAAGTATAGTGTCAGCTATAGTAGTTGCAATAACTCTATTATTTTTAACACCATTATTTTATTACTTACCTAAAGCAATATTGGCGGCAATAATTATGGTTGCAGTTTCTGGGTTGTTAGATTTTGAAGTGCCCAAACAACTATTAAAATACTCTATAAGAGAGTTTATGGTACTTATAATAACATTATTGGTAACCATAACAATTGGTATTAAGGAAGGTGTAATGGTAGGCGTAATTTTATCTGTAGGTATATTAATTTACCGAAGTGCAAATCCGCATATTGCTATTTTAGGAAAAGTACCAAACACACATTTTTATAGAAATGTTTCGAGGTTCGAAGGTTTATTAGAAACCCAAGATGATATTTTGGTTATAAGATTTGATGCGCAATTGTTTTTTGCTAATGTTCAATTTTTTAAAGATTCACTTGCGGAATATGTAGCTAAAAAAGGAACTAGTTTAAAACTTATTGTAATAGATGGGGAAAGTATAAATAGAATAGATAGTACTGCTGTTTATATGCTAAAAGAAATAATTTCGACCTATGAAACCAAGAATATAGATATTGCTTTTGCTGGTATGAAAGGACCTGTAAGAGATATTTTAAGCAAAGCCGGTATTTATAAAATGATAGGTTTTGAAAAATGTTTTATGAATGTACACCAAGCAGTTGACCTTCATAATAAAAATAAAGTAAACTTAGATATTGAGCGAAAATATTTCGATTATGTAAAGCAAACTAATAATTAAAAAAATCTTAAAGTTTATAGATGTGTAACCACGGTTACAAACAGATAATATTTGAACATGTAGTTTTGAAAACACTACAACCTAAAAAAATTAATAATTTAAAAACTAGTTAATTATGAAAGTAGAACAGTTATTTACCGGATGTTTGGCAGAAATGGCTTATTACATAGAGTCTAATGGAGAAGCAGCCATAATTGACCCATTAAGAGAAACAGAACCATATATTGAAATGGCTAAAGCAAATGGAGCCAAAATTAAATATGTATTCTTAACTCATTTTCACGCAGATTTTGTTTCTGGACAAGTAGATTTAGCTAAAAAAACTGGAGCAACTATTGTTTTTGGTCCTAATGCAAATCCTAATTACGATATTCACCAGGGTAAAGATGGTGAAGAGTTTAAGTTAGGAAATGGTAAAATAACATTGCTGCATACACCAGGGCATACAATGGAGTCCTCATCTTATTTAATTACAGATGAAGAAGGGAATACGCCATGTGTTTGTACAGGAGATTGCTTATTTATTGGAGATGTTGGAAGACCAGATTTAGCAGTTAAATCAGGTTCAATTACACAAGAAGATTTGGCAGGACATTTATTTGATTCATTAAGAAATAAAATAATGACTTTACCTGATGATATTATTGTATACCCAAATCACGGTGCGGGTTCTGCTTGTGGAAAAAATATGAGTTCGGATACTTTTGACACCCTAGGAAATCAAAAGAAAACTAACTATGCCTTACGTGCAGATATGACTAAGGAGGAATTTATAAAAGAGGTTACCACAGGTTTAGTTCAGCCTCCACAGTATTTTCCGAATAATGTAAAAATGAATAAAGGTATTAACATTAGTATTGATGAAATTATTAAAAGAGGAACAACAGCTATAAATGCTGAAATGTTTAAAGAAATGAGCGAAAAACAAGATGTTTTAATTGTTGATACTCGCTCTAAAGAAGCATATACAACTAAAGGAACTGTACCAGGAGCTTGGTTTATTGGTATTGGAGGAAGTTTTGCACCTTGGGTAGGAGCTTTAATAAAAGATATTAACCAGAAAATAATTTTTATTGCAGATAAAGGAACAGAAGAAGAAGTTGTTACTCGTTTTTCAAGAGTTGGGTATGACAATACTTTAGGGTATTTAAATGGTGGATTAGAAGCGTGGAAAGCTGCAGGTTATGCTATAGATAAAATTGGTTCTATTTCTGCTGAGGATTTCAAAAATAAACTTGAAAAAGGAGAAATGGAAGCACCAACTGATGTTAGAAAAGAATCGGAATATTTATCTGAACACGTAGTTGGAGTTAATAACTTTCCTTTAGATTTTATACACAATAATTTTGCGGAAATAGATTCAGAAAAAGAATATTTTTTACACTGCGCAAGTGGATATCGTTCACTTATTGCAGCTTCAATTTTTAAAGCTAACGGAGTTAAAAAAGTAACAGATGTTAGAGGTGGTTTTAAAGCTTTAAAAGAAATTGGCGCATCATTAACAGATTATGTTTGCCCAACAACATTATTATAAGACTTTTAGAGTTTAATATTAAAAAAGAGAGTTTATTTTAAACTCTCTTTTTTGTTTTTAGTAACTTTAGTTACTAGAACATAGTACAGGTAAAATTACATTTGTAAAAATCAAAAACATGAAAAAATATTTAAAACTACCTTTTATAGTGTTAGTTACATTTATTGCATTTAGTTGTAATAATTCAAAACCCTCTAAAACTGTTACTCAAAATGGAGAAATTAATAGAGTAACTCCTCAAGATTTTAACAGTAAATTAGATGATAATATTTTAATTGATATTAGAACCCCAAGAGAATTTGAACAAGGGCATTTAGAAGGAGCAGTAAATGTTAATTATTTCGATAAAGCTTTTTTAACTCAAATGGCAAAATATGATAAATCAAAGGCAATTTTTATTTATTGTCGTTCTGGTAGTAGAACTTCTTCAGCATCTAAAAAACTAGCCAATGCCGGGTTTACATTAATTTACGATCTACATGGAGGAATATCTAATTGGCATAAAAATAAATTTAAAATTGTTAAATAATTATGATAAAGAATTTAGTATTAATATTAGCACTTATAAGCCTTGTAGCTTGTACTAAAGGTTTTTCTGAAAAAGAGAAGCAAGAATATACATTAAAAGGAAAAGAAATAGCACAAGCATCATTTAAAGAGTTGAGCTCTAATTTAATGACTCAAATGAAAGCAGGTGGGCCAGCGAAAGCAATTCCTTTTTGTAAAGAAGAAGCTAGAAATATTTTAGGAGAACTATCTAAAGAGCATAATGCAATAATTAAAAGATCCTCAGATCAATTAAGAAGTTGTAAAATAGAACCAACTGTAAGAGAATTGGAAGTTATTGATATGTACAAGCAACTAAATTCTGAAAAAAAAGAAACAAAACCATTTGTTGAAATCGATGCCGAAGGAAATAAGCAGTTTTATGCTCCAATAAAAATTCAAGCAAAATGCTTAACATGTCATGGTAAAGTAAACGAAACTATGACAGCCAAAACAGACTCTATTATAAAAACTATATATCCTTTTGATATTGCTACTGGTTACAGTGAAGGTGATATTAGAGGAGTATGGAGTATAACATTTAATAATTAAATTATGGCTAAAGTTGTTGTTTTAGGAGCAGGAATTTCAGGACATACTGCCGTTTCTTATTTAAGTAAATACTTAAAAAAAGGACACGAAGTTGTTATGGTTTCGCCTAATAGTAATTTTCAATGGGTACCTTCAAATATTTGGGTAGGAGTAGGTTTAATGACCCCAGATCAGGTTAAATTTAAGTTGGCACCTGTTTATAAAAAAATGGGAGTTAATTATAAGCAAGCTTTGGGTGTTTCTATTCATCCAGAAGGAGACAAAGAGAATGATAAAGGTTATGTAACTATTAAATATGTTTCTGAAGAAAAGAAAGATACTGTTGAAAAAGTTACTTACGATTATTTAATAAACGCAACTGGGCCAAAACTAAATTTTGAAGGAACTGAAGGACTTGGTCCAAAAAAGTTTACCCAATCAGTTTGTACTTATGACCACGCTGCACACGCCTGGGATAACTTACAAGAGTCTTTCAAAAAAATGGAAAATGGCGAAAGGCAAACATTTTTAATAGGTACCGGTCATCCATTAGCAACTTGCCAAGGGGCAGCCTTCGAGTATATATTAAATATTGCTTTCGAAATAAATAAAAGAAAATTAAATCATTTAGCAGATTTATGGTGGATTACCAATGAGTATGAATTAGGTGATTTTGGAATGGGTGGAGCCTATATAAAACGAAATGGATACATTACTCCCACAAAAATATTTACCGAATCTATTTTAAAAGAATATGGTGTTCGTTGGATAAAGCAAGCTGGAGTTTCTAAGGTTGAAGAAGGTGTTGTTCATTACGAAAATTTAAAAGGCGAACTAAAAACGAAAGAATTCGATTTTGCGATGCTTATTCCTGGTTTTTCTGGTGCTGGAATGAAAGCCTTCGGAAAAGAAGGTAACGATATTAGTGAAATTGTTTTTGCTGCTAATGGAATGATGAAAGTTGATGCAGATTATACTGTAAAACCTTTTGAAGAATGGAGCGCTAAAGATTGGCCTCTAAATTACCAAAGCAGTGCTTATAAAAATGTATATGCAGCAGGTATCGCTTTTGCACCACCACACGGTATTTCTAAACCAATGCAAAGTCCAAATGGAACAAAAATTTTTCCAACGCCACCGCGTACAGGAATGCCATCTGGAGTAATTGGAAAAATTACAGCTCAAAATATTATTCATCAAATAAAAACGGGTAAAATTGAACATCCACACGAAGCTTCTATGGCTAAAATGGGTGCAGCTTGTATTGTTTCTGCAGGTTATGGAATACGTAAAGGACAAGCAGCTGTTATGACTGTGAATCCAATTGTACAAGATTGGGAAAAATATCCAAAATGGGGAAGAAATATTAATGATACCGTTGGAGTTGTGGGTACCGCAGGACATTGGATGAAATTATTTATGCATTACATGTTTATTTATAAAGCAAAAGCAAAACCTTTTTGGTGGTTAATTCCTGAATAAAAAATTAAAATTATGAGTAAAATTACAGATAAAAATATACCGTACAGTAATATGTCTTTTGGAACTGAACCAACAAGAATGGTAAAGTTTATGAGGTCGTGTTTTATAATTCAAATTTTCAATTTTTTTAAACTAAATTTGAAGGTGATGAAAATAGTTGTAAAGGGACACTCCTAAATACGACTATTAATATATAAAATTAGATATAATGAAACAAAATATAGAAATAGTAAACTTAAAATGTGGTGGTTGCGCCAATTCAATAAAAAAAGGAATATTGGGTATTGATGGAGTAAGTGTTGTTGATGTAGATTTAGAAACTTCAAAAGTATTGGTTGAAATTGATAATGAAGCAGTTTTAGAAGTAGTAAAACAAAAATTATCAAGTATGGGATATCCAGAAGTTGGTGATGCTAATACGGTAATACATAAAGCAAAATCATTTGTAAGTTGTGCAACAGGAAGAATGTCAACAGAAAAATAATTTTTTATTTTGAAAGTTTTTTTTGTAATTTAAAGTAGAATTTATCAATTAGAAAAAAATGAAAAAAAATGTAGGCGTTACAGATAGAATTATTAGAACCATTTTAGCTATTGGTGTTGGGTACTTTGCTTATTCCACAACATTTGAATCAAGTTGGTTGCCAATTGTATTGTATGTGTTTTCGGCAATTATGGTTTTAACAACATTTGCTGCAAGTTGTCCATTGTATAGTATTTTTAAAATGGATACGTGTAAGTACAATTAATAATTCTTTAAAAAATAGATTTAATCGTTTAATGTGATGTTTGTCACGTTAAACGATTTTTTTTTATATATTTTTCTCGCAGAAAAGTATAACTAACAAAAAATCAACTACATGTCAAAACATTTTCAAGTTCTAGTAATAGGAGGGGGAACCGCAGGAATTATGGTTTCTTCGATGCTTAAAAAGAAAAATTCTGAAATTGAAATTGGTTTAATAGAACCAGCAGAAACACATTATTATCAACCAGCTTGGACTTTAGTAGGGGCAAATACCTACAATTTTGAAAAAACAGGAAGACCAATGTCTTCATTAATTCCAAAGGGAGTAAGCTGGATTAAGGAGTTTGCAGAAACTTTTGAACCAGAATTAAACAAAGTAATTACCAAAAATGGGAATGAATTTACTTATGATTATTTAGTAGTTGTACCGGGTTTAAAAATTGCTCCAGAAATGGTAGAAGGTCTTCAAGAAGCTATGGATAAAGGTGTTGTTTGTAGTAATTACACCAATCCAAAACATACGTGGGAAACTTTAAAGAATTTTAAAGGAGGTACTGCCTTATTTACACAGCCTAACACGCCTATTAAATGTGGAGGAGCACCGCAAAAAATTATGTACTTAGCTGAAGATTATTTCAAGAAAAATGGATTGAGAGATAAAACAGATGTTGTTTTTGCGTTGCCTAGTGCTTCAATTTTTGGAGTTAAAATAATTGCAGATACTTTAATGGATGTGGTAGATAGGAAAGATATTAATGTGCGGTTTTTCCATAAGTTGGTAAAAGTTGATGCAGATAAGAAAATTGCTTGGTACGAAATTGATAAAGACTTATCTGCTGGAGGTTGTGTTACTTTAGCAGATGGAGATGAAGCTTCTTTAGATAGAGATATTCAATACAATTATAAAGATGTAAAGGTAACTAAAGATGGTGATAGGTATGGAGTTCATTTTGATATGATGCATTTGGCTCCACCACAATGTGCTCCAGATTTTGTAAGAAATTCTCCTTTGGCTGCAGAAACTGGTTGGGTAAGTGTAAATTCTAAAACTATGCAGCATACTAAATTTGACAATATTTTTAGTTTTGGAGATGTATCTAACTTACCAACGTCAAAAACTGGTGCTGCAATTAGAAAGCAAGTACCTGTTGCTGTTGCTAATATTTTAAAAATGGTAGAAGCTAAAACACTTTCAACAAAAGAGTATAGCGGTTACACATCTTGTCCGTTAGTTACTGGTTATGGAAAAATGGTTTTGGCAGAGTTTGATTATGAAAAGAATTTTATGCCAGATCCAAAATTAAAGCAATTCCCGATGTTGTTGAGTGATTCTTCAAAAGAACATTGGCGTTTATGGATGCTTAAAAAGTACGGCCTTCCGTATTTATATTGGAATAAAATGATGAAAGGAATTGAAGTTTAACAAAAAAAAGTTTTAAACAAAAAAGGCCGAGATTAAATCTCGACCTTTTTTGTTTTCATAAAAATTCTCCCAATTAAAATCTAAAAGTAGCTCCAACTAAAAAGTTTCTAGTGGCTTGTGGATAATAACCAGCACCATCAATAGTTGTTACTTGAGTAGCTGAAGACCAAGTATCATCATAAGTATAATAATATCCGTTTGAAATATATCTTTCGTTAAATATATTGTTAATTAATGCATTTAAAGTGATAGATTTAAATAATTTGTTGGGAATAATTTTATAAGTAATATTTAAGTCATTTACAAAATATGCTCTCAATAAATCAGTGTTCGAAACAGCTCCACTTAAATTACTCATTTGTTGTTGTCCAACAAATTTAGAAAGTAAAGAAAACTGCAAATTATCTGTAGGTATAATAGTAAAAGCATTTCCAAAAACTAGTTCAGGAGAGAACGATAAATCGGTAGTACCTAAATTAGTAAGAACTCCATTAATAGGAGCAAAAAAATCTACATTTTTATTGCTGCTTATTGCAATGTTTGGTTGAATTATTAGATCATTTCCTATTTTAAATAAAGCATCAACCTCTAATCCTAAACGGTAACTTTTACCACTAGTTGCTCTAATAGGCGCTCCAACATCATCTAAAGCTCCAGTTAATACTAACTGATCTTTATAATGCATATAATATGCATTTGTGTTTATTTGTACGTTATCATTTTTATATCTCCAACCTAATTCAAAGTCATCTAATTTTTCAGCTTTATCCACACCGTTTTCAAAATCGTTTCTGTTAGGTTCTCTATGCGCTTTAGCATACGAAGCATAAAAACTACTTAAATCACTAGCCTTAAAAGTTACACCGGCTTTTGGGTTGAAGAATGAAAAATCTTTATCAACATCAATAAGATCTTTATCAGAAGTTAATCCACCAGTATTGTAGTTTATAAACCTTCCTTGAATATCTGTAAATAACGTCCATTTATCACTTAATTCATAAGTAAGTTTTCCAAAAATATTAGCATCTGTTTTTTTAGAATCACTTTCATAGTATCTACCATCTATTGATGAGTTGCTAGGGTATTCTGCCCAAATAACTTCTCCAAAATGGTCACCAGAATAATCGCTAATTGACCCTCCAAATATAAATTCTACTTTATTCTTCTTGTAGGTTGCATTTAGGTTTGCAACATAAAAATCGTTATCTAACCAACGTCTTCTAATTAAATCAGTTTCGTCAATTGTTTCACCATCAATAGTAACAGGTGCTATGTTGTAAAAAGAAAAATCTTCACCTTCTTTAAATTGTTCAAAGTAACCTTTTCCTTTTGTATAATTTAAGCCAATATTGGTAGACCAGTTATCACTTAATTTTTGATTCCAGTGTAATTGAAAATGATTTTGTTTATAGTTGTCAATTTCATTTTTATAAGTGTATGGGTTGTGAGTTCTTCCTAAAGTTTCCATTTCATCTTTAGTAACACCATACCAAGCTTGGTACGTTTTTTCGTGACCACCAAAAGCTAATGCTTTAATTAATGTATTATCATCTACATAAGCGGCTTGTAAAAAGTACGATTTCAAATCACTCCAAGCTCTATCAATATAACCATCAGAGTCAATTTTAGAAACACGACCAGAAATTTCAATATGATCCTTAATTTTTCCAGTACTAAATTTAATAGTGTTTTTAAAGGTGTTGTATGATCCAACAGCACTACTAATTTCTCCGTAAGCTTCTTCAGAAACAGCATCGGTTAACAAGTTTAAACTAGCACCAAAAGCACCAGAACCATTTGTTGAAGTACCAACACCACGTTGCAATTGTAAATTTTCTACTGAAGATGTAAAATCTGGCATATTTACCCAAAATGTACCTTGGCTTTCAGCATCGTTATAAGGTATTCCGTTAATAGTAACATTTACTCTAGAAGCATCACTACCTCTTACTCTAATTCCAGTATAACCAACACCAGCACCAGCATCAGAAGTGGTAACTACAGAAGGTAAATAGTTTACTAAAATAGGAATGTCTTGACCTAAGTTACGTTTTGCTAATTCTTTTTTAGAAACATTACTGTGTGTAACTGGAGAAGTAGCTTTTACCCGAACCGCAGATACTAGCACTTCATCTAGTTTTAAAAAACTGTTAGATAAATCAATAGTTATTGAAGTGTTTTTTGTTAAGTTAACCTTAACTTCTTTAGGTTCACTTAAGGCGCTAACTACTAAAGTGTAAGTTCCTTTTTTAAGTTTTAGACTAAAGTTTCCGTTTAAGTCTGTTGAAGTTCCTTTTTTGGTTCCTTTAATAACAATACTTGCTCCAGGAATAGTTTCCTGTTTGTCTACCACTTTTCCAGAAATGGTAAATTTTTCTTGTGCATTTGCAATGGTTGCAATAAGTAAAAAAGCTACTAATAACTTTGCTTTTTGAATTTTTGGTTTTAAAAATTGTTTCATTTTTTTAAATAAAACGATTTAAAAAGAGGTAATTAATCGATGATTTGAATAATTAACTGTTCGCCACTAAACACACTTTGTGTTTAGTTTTTCCCTTAACAGCATTACCTGTTCAGGTTCATTGGGTTTGATCTCAGCCGTTATCGGCACCCCTTTTGAGACGTTGCAATATTACAAATAAAATTTAAAATAAAACAACAAGAATTTTTATTCTATTGTAGGCTTTTTTCGAAAAGCCTTTTTCGACCCTTGTTTTTTCTTGTTATCTAAACGTTTTTTTACACTAGATTTTGAAGGTTTTGTTGCTCTTCGTACTTTTTGTTTAGTTAAGCTTTTTTTAAGTAATTTAAACAAACGTTTAATTACAAGTTCTTTGTTTTTATGCTGACTTCTACTTTCTGAACAGGAAATAATTAACACATTTTCCTTAGATATTTTGTTTGCTATTTTAGATAAAACTATTTCTTTTTCTTCAGCAGTTAACCCAAAAGAAGTTTCAACATTAAAACTTAATTCAACCTTAGATGAAACTTTATTAACGTGTTGTCCTCCAGCTCCGCTACTTCTAACAGCCTTAAATTTTAATTCTTGTATTATTATTTCTGAATTCACTTTATGCTAATTTCAATAACTTTAATCAGATGCTGTTTGTTTTAATAATTTATCAATTTCTTTAGTCGCAATTTTTAGTCGTTCATCTAAACTTCCTTTTAATAAAATATAAGGTTTGTTATAGGTTTTTAAGGCTTGTTCAAAGGTTTTAAACATTTCTTTACGCTGATGTGGGTTTTCACGAATATCATCAGCTTCCCAAGGAGTATCAATATAGGTTAGCAAATATAAATCGTAATGATTTTCTAATGCAGCTTTTTTTAAGTTAGGATCAATAATTTTGTCATAATAATTTTCGAAATAAACAACAGTTTCTAATAAATCTGTATCACAAATTTGAAGTTTATCTGCCTTTTTTACTAGCTTATTTTCTAATTTTATTTGGCCATAAGCAATTGGAAGTTGATCGCTACCATCACATAATTCACGCTTATTATTCCATTTTTTTTGTAAGTATTCACGTGCATATTCTTGAACCCAAACAGTATTGTAATGGCGTGCTAATTTTCTAGAGATAGTAGTTTTACCAGTACTTTCTGGCCCAAATAAAACTACTTTTATAATGTTGGTTTGTTTTTGTCTAAGATCTTTTTCCATGAGATATAACCTGAAATTGCAATTACTGTAAATATAAGATATTGAAAACTAGTAAAGGTAAAACCTTTATAAAAATATAACGGTGCAGAAATAATATCTCCAATAATCCAAAAGGTCCAATTTTCTATTTTTCTTTTTGCCATTAGCCACATTCCAACAAAGAAAATTGCTGTAGTAATAGTGTCTACATAAGCTACCCAGCTAGTCCATTTATCGAAATATTTATAAACTAGAAATACAAATACTAGAGTGGCACTAAATATAAAAACTGATGCTGTTTTTTCTTTTTTTGTTGTTCTAGAAATAGGTGTGTTGTGAGACTCATCAACTTTTCTGGTCCAAATATACCAGCCGTAAACACTCATTATAAAATAATAAACGTTTATCATCATGTCACCAAGTAATTCCCATTTTAGCAATAAATAAACAAATATTGCAGTGCTTACCATACCCGAAGGAAACACCCAAATTTTGTTGTTTTTCGAAAACCAAACAGATAAAAATCCAAATATAACAGCTGTTATTTCTAGAAAAATATCGATGGATTCGTAATCGCTATATTGCCCAAATAATGTATGTATAAGTTCGTTCATATTTTAAATAATATTGTTTTCAAAAGCGGTTCCAATAACCACTAAATCGGCTCCGTTTTTATATGCATTTGTTAATTGAGTTTTTGTTCTAATTCCTCCACCAACAATTAATGGTATTTTAAGTTGTTTTTTTACTGCAGCTATAATAGCTGGGTTTACTACATTTTTTGCTCCACTTCCAGCTTCTAAATAAATTAATTGTTTGCCTTTATACATTCCTGCAACTGCTGTAGAAACTACTAGGTCAATATTTTTTTGTGAAATAGGTGTTGTTTTACTTACTTTTAAAACGGAAGAATTTGTACCGCCGTCAATTAATATATATCCTGTAGGAATTATTTCTAGCGTCGAGTTTTTTAAATAGGGTACAGCCTTTATTTGTTGTTCAATTAAATATTCTGGATTTCTGCCGGAAAGTAATGATAGAAACAATAAGCCATCAGCCTTGTTTGTTACTTGAGAATAATCTCCAGGAAATAAAACAATAGGAATATTGGTGTGTTTTTTTAATTCTTCAACAAAAAGATTTGTGATTCCTTTTTCTACAAAACTGCCGCCAACAAAAATAAAATTAGCGTTTATTTTTTTTATTCTTTCTGAAATTAGACCAGCTTCATCTAACGTACTTTTATCTGGGTCTAATAAAATTGCTAATAATTTTTTTTCTTTTTTTGAAGCTTCTTGTATGTTGGCTAAAATATTTTTAGTCATTAGATAATGGGTCTATAGCATACACTAGTGTAAAATTTTCAATTTGTTCAAAATAAATATCATATTTTTTATTCCAACCTTGGGTATGTATGCAGCCCGTTGTTTTTTGGTCTTTCATTTCAAAAGAGTTAATATCAATATCATTTTTAAAAGTTAGGCCACCGTGCGGATAAATTTTATATAAACTCTCTTTAGCACCCCAAATAACGGTTAACTGTTGAATATAATCATCGTCTTTATGAATAAAACCTTTTTCAAAATTGACAAATTTATGTTGAATGATTTTAATTTTTTCTCTATTTTTTTCAATGTCTATACCAACAATACTATCACTAATTATTAATGAAGAAAAGTTGAATGAATGTGTTATAGAAATATGCTTGCCATCTTTTAAATGTGGTTTACCGTTTTCATTATAATATAAATCAAAATCGGTATAACCTGCTTTAATAAGTAAATGACGAATGCTTAAAAAGCCACGTTGATGTAGTTCACTTTTCATTGATAGTAACCTATTTTTACTTCTTTCAGTTAATTCAATTTCTTCTGAAAGCTCACAAAAAGAGGCTTCAATTTTCCACACGTAAATTGTTGTGTGTTTGTTTGGTTTAATTGTTTTATATAAAGGCATTTATAATATCAAAGGTATTTTGTACTTTTGCAAAACTTTAAAACAAATTTAGACTTGTTTTAAATAACATTACAAATTTAATAAATATGAGTTCAGAAACATCAACTTACGTAAAATATAAGGTAAAAGACATCAATCTTGCAGATTGGGGGCGAAAAGAAATTGAGTTAGCCGAAGCAGAAATGCCAGGTTTAATGAGTTTAAGAGAAGAGTATAAAGGTAAAAAGCCTTTAGCTGGTGCAAGAATTGCTGGTTGTTTGCATATGACTATTCAAACAGCGGTTTTAATTGAAACTTTGGTTGATTTAGGTGCTGAGGTAACTTGGAGTTCTTGTAATATTTTTTCTACACAAGATCAAGCTGCTGCTGCTATTGCTGCTGCTGGAGTTTCAGTGTATGCTTGGAAAGATATGACTGAAGAAGAGTTTGACTGGTGTATTGAGCAAACGTTATTCTTTGGAGAAGATAAAAAACCTTTGAACTTAATTTTAGACGATGGTGGAGATTTAACTAATATGGTGTTAGATAAATACCCAGAATTGGCTGCTGGAATTAATGGTTTAAGTGAAGAAACTACAACTGGAGTTCACCGTTTATATGACAGAATGAAAGCTGGAACTTTACCAATGCCAGCAATTAATGTAAACGATTCTGTTACTAAATCTAAATTCGATAATAAATACGGATGTAGAGAAAGTGCTGTAGATGCAATTAGAAGAGCAACAGACATTATGTTAGCAGGTAAAAGGGTTATTGTTTGTGGTTATGGAGATGTTGGTAAAGGAACCGCTGCTTCATTTAAAGGAACTGGAGCAATTGTAACAATTACTGAAATTGATCCAATTTGTGCTTTACAAGCTGCAATGGATGGTTTTGAAGTAAAACGTTTAGAGAATGTTGTTGAAAAAGCCGATATTGTAATTACAACTACAGGAAATAAAGATATTGTGCAGTCTAAGCATTTTGAAAAAATGAAAGACAAAACTATAGTTTGTAACATTGGTCATTTTGATAATGAAATTGATATGGCTTGGTTAAACAAAAATTATGGTAATACCAAAGTTGAAATTAAACCTCAGGTTGATAAATATACTATTGGTGAAAATGAAATTCTTGTTTTAGCTGAAGGTCGTTTAGTAAACCTTGGTTGTGCAACAGGTCATCCAAGTTTTGTAATGAGTAATTCATTTACAAACCAAACATTGGCACAATTAGAGCTTTGGAATAATAGAGATGCTTATAAAAATGAAGTTTATATGTTACCAAAACATTTAGATGAAAAAGTAGCTCGTTTACATTTGGCTAAAATTGGAGTTGAGTTAGAAACGTTGCGTGAAGACCAAGCTGATTATATTGGTGTAAAGGTTGAAGGACCTTTTAAACCAGAATATTACAGATATTAAACTAAAATAGTTTTATAAAAAAGCCTAGTAAATTTTTACTAGGCTTTTTTATTTGAATATGTTTTTATTAATTAATTATATTTTTATTTATAAATGGAGTATTAAACTTAGTTGATTTATGAATAATTATAAAATCATCTAAATTTTTAATACCTTTTTTTGAGATAGCTTTAATTAAAGGCTGTAAATCATTATTATGAATTACAACAGCATAATTTATTTTAAGATCATTTGTATTGCTGTCAATTTCTTTTACAGTTTTGCTTAATTCTAAAACAACACTTCGAGAGAAGTAACTGTAAATTAAATATTCCTTTTTATCTTGTTTAGATTTAAAAGCTTTATAATAACCTTTATAGGAGAAATTATCAATATCGACTTGTATTTCGTGAGTATCGAAATTTATAAAGTCTTGATTTTTAAGTGTAAATGTTTGGGCTTTTGTATATGTACATACAAATAATAGCACCCCTAATAGAGTTGTCTTTTTCATAGTTTCTTTTTATAGCAAATTTGGTGCCAAATAAACAATTTTTTCAAACAAAAAACTAGTGAGATATTAGGGAAAAGTAATACTTTTTTAATTAAAAAAAACCACTCAGCGCTGAGTGGTTTTTTTAGATTGCAATTTCCCATAATTAACAATACTGTACTTTTCTTTTTCTTATACAAACTTACGTCTAGTTTAGTTTAAATTGTAGGGGGTATTTACTGAAAATATAAGGGTAAATAACCCCTTTTTAATTTTCCTAATCTTGAATTTTTTAAATATTGTAACATAGTATTAGAAATTTAAGTTTTATTAATGTTATTTTGCTAATTATTTTAACATATTGATTAAGGGTTTTTTATGAATAGTTCAAAAGCAATTTTTTACATGATATTTAGTGTTATAGCATTTGCACTAATGAATGCCGTTGTAAAATATTTAAATAATTTTAGCGCTTATCAAATTGTTTTTTTTAGATCTATTGGTACATTGTTTTTTACAGTTCCTTTAATAGTAAAAAATAAAATTCCAATTTTAGGTAATGATAGAAAAAGACTATTGCTTAGAGGTTTTTTAGGAGTAGTTTCTTTAACTTGTTTTTTTCAATCTTTAAATTATTTAGCACTAGGTACTGCTGTTTCTTTAAGATATACTTCTCCAATTTTTGCAGCAATTTTTGCATTAATATTTTTGAAAGAAAAAATTAAACCTATACAATGGTTCTTGTTTTTAATTGCATTTATAGGTGTTTTAATTATCAAAGGTTTTGGAGGAGATGTAAATACTTTGGGATTGTTGCTAGTAATTTTATCTGCAATTTTTTTGGGTTTAATTTTTGTGTTAATTCGAAAAATTGGGGATTCAGAACATCCATTAGTAATTATTAACTATTTTATGGTTATGGCATTTATTTTTGGAGGAATAATGTCTATTAGTAATTGGAAGACCCCAAATTTGTTAGAGTTACTACTGTTGCTAAGTTTGGGTATTTTTGGTTATGTGGGTCAATTATATTTAACAAAAGCATTTCAATCTCACGAAACTAATGTAATTGCTCCATTAAAATATTTAGAAGTTGTTTTCACAATTCTTATTGGCGCTTTCTGGTTTAGCGAAATTTATAATTTATGGACCCTTTTTGGTATTCTATTAATTATGTTTGGCTTAATTTATAATGTTTATTTAAAAAGAAAGAATAGTTAGTAGTTACCCTAGCCAACCTTCTCTATCTAAACTTCTGTATTGTATGGCTTCAGCAATATGGTTTGTAGAAATTTCGTTAACACCTTCTAAATCTGCAATAGTTCTACTTACTTTTAATATTCTATCATAAGCTCTTGCAGATAGGTTTAAGCGTTCCATTGCATTTTTAAGTAATGTTTTACTATCCTCATTTAATTCGCAAAATTTCTTTATTTGTTTTACACTCATTTGTGCGTTGTAGTGTGTGTTTTTTAATTCGGAAAATCTCTTAGTTTGAATTTCTCGTGCTTTAGTTACACGCTCTCTAATATTTTTACTTGGTTCGGCTTCTGTTTTTTCAGATAGTTTTTCAAAAGGAACAGGATTTACTTCAATATGAATATCTATTCGATCTAATAATGGACCAGATATTTTACTAAGGTAACGTTGCATTTCTGCTGGCGATGAAGTTACAGGAGCATCAGGATCGTTAAAATAGCCGCTAGGGCTTGGATTCATACTTGCAACTAGCATAAAACTACTTGGATAGGTTACAGTAAATCTAGCTCTAGATATGGTAACTTCTCTGTCTTCTAGTGGTTGACGCATTACTTCTAAAACCGTTCGTTTAAATTCTGGCAATTCATCTAAAAATAAAACACCGTTATGAGATAGTGAAATTTCACCTGGTTGAGGGTATTGACCACCACCAACAAGTGCAACATCAGAAATAGTATGGTGTGGCGATCTAAAAGGTCTATGATTCATTAAACCAGTGTCCTTCACCTTTCCAACAACAGAGTGTATTTTTGTTGTTTCTAAGGCTTCTTGGAGGGTCATTGGCGGTAATATAGATGGTAATCGTTTACTTAACATTGTTTTTCCGCTTCCTGGTGGGCCAATTAAAATAATATTATGTCCGCCAGCAGCAGCAATTTCCATAGATCGTTTTACGGATTCTTGTCCTTTTACATCACAAAAATCAAATTCAGGGTTATCTAACGATTTGTAAAACTCAGCACGGGTATCTATAACGGTTGGTTTTAGATCGCTTTTGTTATCAAAAAAATTAATGGCTTCTGTAATATTTTCAATTCCAAAAACATTTAAGTCGTTTACAATAGCAGCTTCTTTAGCATTTTGTTTTGGAAGTATAAAACCTTTGAAACCTTCTTCCCTAGCTTTTATGGCAATTGGTAGTGCACCTTTTATTGGTTGTAAACTTCCGTCTAAAGAGAGTTCACCCATAATTAAGTATTCACTAACTTTTTCAGACTTAATTTGATTAGAAGCGGCTAAAATACCAATAGCAAGAGGTAAGTCGTACGCAGATCCTTCTTTACGCAAGTCGGCAGGAGCCATATTGATGGTGATTTTTTTGCCAGGTAATTTATATTTGTTGTTGTTTAGTGCAGCCGAAATACGATAACTACTTTCTTTTACTGCATTGTCGGGTAGTCCAACTAAATGATATCCAATACCTTTGTCTATATTTACTTCAACAGTAATAGTAGTGGCTTCAACGCCAAAAACGGCGCTTCCATATATTTTTACAAGCATAGCAATTTATTTTTTGATAAATGTAGTAAAAAAACTATAATTCAATAAATAAGAGTTTTAAGCAAAAAAAAGATCCTTAATTGGATCTTTTTTAGTGTTGTTTTATTAAAATTTAATGAACATTTTTTTAGTAGAATCTCGTTCTACTAATTGAGTTCTAATAATTTCAGTTTTAATATCGTCAAAAGGAATTTTATCTTCTAACTTGTCAATTAATCTGCTTGCAGCAACTTCTCCTGTTGTATGAGCAAATCGATTTACAGATGTTAAAGGAGGCGAACCATAACGAGAAAGTATACCATTTGTAAATCCAATTATGGCTATGTCTTCAGGTATTTTGATACCTCTTTCATTTAAAACTTGCGTTGTTAAAGCTCCAGAAATTTCATCTACTGTAAAAATACCATCAACTTCATTATTGTCAAGCATATGGTTAATACGCTCTTTTAGGTTTTCTTCTCCGTCTTGTCTAATTATTAAGTTTTCATTAGGCTCAACTTCATATTTTGTTAAAGCTTTTAAATATCCTTTAATTCTAAATTTATTTATGCTTAAACCTTCCGAAGTAGAAATTACAGCAATATTTTTACATTGCGATCTCATTAAAAAACGGGTTGCTTTATAAGCACTTTTTACATTGTCGGTAACAACTTTATCGCAGTTAATATCTTTATGAACTCTATCATACAATACAATAGGGGTTCCGTCTTCTAAAATGTCATGAAAATGTTCGAACTTTTTGTTTTTTAAAGTTTCAACAGACATGCAAGCAATAAAACCATCGATAGTACCATTAGAAAGCATTTCCATAGTATTTACCTCTTTTTTATAAGACTCGTTAGTAATACAGGTAATTATATTGTACCCTTTTTCTGTAGCTACTTTTTCTATACCTCTTAAAACACGAGCAAAAAAGTAAGTTAAAATATTAGGTATAATTATACCAATAGTTTTCGTTTTTTTATTTTGAAGACTTAGCGCAAGTGTATTAGGTTTGTACTTATGTAACTTGGCGTATTCTTGTATCTTCTTTTTAGTTTCTTCACTAATTTCGTAGCTATCATTAAGCGCTTTTGAAACTGTTGAAATAGAAACGTGTAACGCTTGGGCGATTTGCTTTATAGTTATTCGTTTATTCATTTTTAGGTAGTGCGGTTAACTTGGTTGATACTTTTATAATTTCGTTTTTATTTAATCTCATTTTTCTAAACTCACCTTTATTAAACATTTCTGCTTGATCTTTGTAATGTTTACTGAAAGGATTTCCAGATTGTCCAGTTGGTAATATACTAATACTATTTTCAATATCCGAAAAATCTACGATTCTTCTTGTTGATGGTCCAGATTTAATAGTGTATAATCCACTATTATTATATTCGAAACCTCTATTGTTAATAACTTCTCGAGTTCCTTTAGAAGCAAACGGACCAACGTTAAAGTATGGTTTTAAGCTTTCTACGGTTCCCAAAGGATGTGAATGTTCTACTGTATGAACATTTCCCCATTTCCAGTTTTCAAACGTTTTACCTAACTGATTTTGCAAAGCTACAACGCTTTCTTTAAATGACTTTACTAAAATGTTATTTTTTGTTTCTTTTTTGTCAAAAGTTTTAACATTATCCCACCAAATGGAGTTTTCTTTGTTAATATGGTCTGCAATTACGCGTTTAAATAAATGTGTATTTACAATTTGTGTAAATAGTTGTTCTCCTAATTCATCTTCAAAGGTGTTTTTTAAGTATAAATAGACCCATTTATGGTAGATTGTTGGTGCAATTTGTTCTGTTGTGTTAGAACCATCCCATTTTTTTAGAATTTCTAAGACTTCTTTTTCTGTATTATTTAATTGTTCATTTTTAAGAGCTAGTACTATTTTTTTTACTATTGAAGGAGAAACAGATGAGGTAACATCGTTAATCATAGTCGAAAAATCTTTTCGAGACCAATTGTTTTTTTGCTCAATAAGTTCAACAATTCTTTTAGCTCTATCTTCTGGTAAGTAATATCCAGGGTATAACATGTTTGCAATACTATCTGGTTGGTTGTTCGCAGAGTATACATAATTCCATGTTGGATTTTCTGCCATTGGGTTTTCACTAAAATTTAAATATTTTACAACATCATCTTCTCCAGATACACCATTCAATATAAATTTTCTGTTTACATGTGGTTTTTGTTTGTATAATTTGCCGGCAGCCCACCAAGCAACATTTCCTTTAGCATCACCATACATTATATTTAATCCTGGAGCATGTATTAAAGAAGCTCCTTTTTTAACATCTGCCATTTTTTTAGCTCCAGAAATGTAATTTAAAGCTGTTAATAGTTTTGAATTAAAATGTGTATAAACCCAAAACATAGAAATTGGTTCTTGTTGGTTTACAGTTTCAATTAAATTATTAATTATAGGTCCGTGACTTGTGTTTTTTACAGTTAAAGTTACAGCATTTGCATCCTTAACTTTAATAGTTTTTGTAATTGTGCTATATTTTTTATATCCATTAGCCGTTTTATACTTAGTTGAATCTGTTGGGTGATTTTCTTCTTTGTAAAAATCAAGATCATCATTCTCGAACATAGTTAAACCATATGCGTATTCTCTGTTATGTCCTAATAAAGGGAAAGGTACACCAGCAATGTGGTATCCATACATTTCGTAATTTGTTGCAGAAAGGTGGGCTTCGTACCAAACACCTGGTTGAGAGAAACCTATATGTGGGTCATTAGCAAAAAGAACATTGCCAGTACTTGTTTTATTTGCTGAAACTACCCAACTATTACTGCCAATAAATGCAGGTATTGGAGATTTGTTTATAATTCTAGTTACTTGTGCAGATAGTTGTTCAAACTCTTCAACTTGTTGTTTTGAATTTTTTATAAGCAACGTATTTGGATTTACATCAATATTTAAATCTTTTAAATAAGCGTTGCCAAGTTTTTCTTTAATGCTACTTAATAATGGGTCTGTTTTTTGTGCCATTGCAAAACTGAAAGACATATATCCTAAAATGTTGTACATGTCTTTTATTGTATAGGCTTGTTTCTCTATGCCAATAAGTGTAAATTCTATAGGTGTAGCGCCATTATCTATAAATTGATTAACTCCGTTTGCATAAGCTTCTGCTATTTTATAAGTTTCGCTGTTTTTATCTAAATTATTTATAGCTTTTTCGGACACTTCATCAATACCAAGAGTTGTAAAAAACTTGTCGTTTTCTAACATGTCTTTACCAAATATTTCAGAAAGTTTTCCAGGAGCAATTCTTCGCATTAATTCCATTTGCCAAAGCCTGTCTTGGGCGTGTACATACCCCAACATTGTATAAGCGTCTAGTTTGTTTTCGGCATAAATATGTGGTATGCCATAATCATCAAAATATGTAGTGGTTTCCTTTTGAAGTTTATGAAGCTTAATATTACCAGAATAATTAGGCTGCATAGATGTATAATAAATCCACCCACCAATTAGCATAATAACCACAATGGCAAGAAAAGCAAGTATTATTTTTTTTAATACACGCATGTTTTTTTGATTAGATTTAGTTTAGTTACCTTCAAATATAGTATTTATAAATTTATCTTGTTTTATTGAAGTAATTTAATAATCATCACGCAGTCAAACGATTGAGTTTTAAAGGTGTGGAAAAACGTAAATTAAGTGTATTTTTTGTTTTAAAAGGTTAATATTTAGTATTTTTGAATGTAATAAAATTGCCCCCAGTTTTTATGCCCAATATCAATACTATTCTTGTTGATGATGAACAAGACGCTTTAGATTCTTTAGAAATACTTTTAAGTGAATACCCCCAAATTAAAACGCTAAAAAAAATATCGAATCCGTTAGATATTTTTCCAGTTTTAATGACTACAACTGTCGATTTAATTTTTTTAGATATTAATATGCCTGTGGTTAATGGTATAGATTTATTGGAGAAAATTAGAGAATGTAATTCTAATGTGAAAATTATTATGGTTACGGCTTACAATAATTATGCTATTAAAGCAATTAAACACAATGTTTTTAGCTATTTATTAAAACCTGTAAGTAGGGCAGAACTAAAAACTACAGTAAAAAAGCTTCTAAAAAGCTTGGAAGAAATTGATGTAAAAACAAAACCTAATAAAGTATTAATTACTTCAAAAGGAAATACAATAATAGTAGAGCCTAATGATGTTGCATATTTTGAAGCTGAAGGAAATTATACATATATTTATTTGAAAAATGGTTCTAAACTAATAGCTTCCGCTAATATGGGAGTTCTAGTAGAAAAGTTTCCAAAATGTGAGTTTATTAAAATTAATCGTTCTACTGTAGTTCATAAAAACAGTATAATTTCAATTCATAAAAAGAATAAAAAATGCGTACTTAAATTAAATAAAAAGCAGATTGAACTATCAGTTTCAACAACATTTTCAAGAGAATTTAATTCCATATTTAACAATGTATAGGATTTGGAAAGAAACTCTTAAAAATAATTTATTTATTGCCTTGTCAAGTCCTTGGTTATTGGCATTAATTCCAACAATTATTATTAGCTCATTATTACCGAATTTATTTAATAAATATAATTTTACATTAGAGCATAAAGAAGCGAGAGGTAAAACTAAATTACTTACTTTTTATGAAGATGTTAATAAAGATGGTGTAAAAGATCAAATAGATGTTTTAAACTATAGAAATATAAATGCATGTTGCTATTTTCAGGAAAAGAATAGTTTACTAAAAAAACAATTCAATTTTTATGGAAATTTACCTCAGCAGGAGAATTTAAATATTCCAATTTTTAACGATGTTAATAATGATGGCGTTAAAGAGCTATTTGTGTTTACACAAAAGGCAGATTCATTGTTTTTAAACGCCGTAGATTTTAAGACTTCAAAAGTAGTGTTGTATGGAAAGTTTGTTTCTAAAATTGGTTTAGATGAAGGTGCAAAAGATTTTGTGTTAAGACCCATTGTAAATTACGATTATAATAATGATGGTATAAATGAAATGTACTTTTTATTAAATGGAGGCTTTGCTTTAGTACCTAGAAAAATAATGGCTTACGACTTTAAAAATGATGAGTTTATAAGCTCTATAAATACTGGAAGCCAGCATTTTGTAGTGCCAATTAAAACCGAGAGCAACAAATTATTATTAATTAGTACAACAAAAGCTACAGATAATTGTCCTCCTAATTTTCCGTATCCATATAAAGATAATTCTTCGTGGATTTTTGGATTTAACGATAAATTAGAATTTGCTTTTGAACCAATTTCTTTCAAAGGTACAGCTACCAGAGTAAACGGACCATTGGTTTTTAAAAATGAAAATCATTTTTATGTGGTAAATGAAGAAGGAGAAAAAGATAATAATTATGTTTTCTCAATTAATAATAAAGGAGAAGTATTAAAAAAAGATAAAAAGAAAGGTGTAATTCTAAAAAACAAAATTTTAGTTTTTTCAGAAAATAAACAAAACCATTTTGTTGTAGAAGGTTCTGTAAATAGTAACTTAAATTATTTTGAATACAAACCAGATGAAATGACTGTCTCTCAAAATAGTTTAACAAGTAGCTTACCAAATTCTAGTTTAATTCCTTTTAATGTTGATGATAACAAATTTGGTTTTATAGGTGAAAATTATAAAACGGGTTTAGCAAGTTTGTATTTAGATAATTTTAATCAGGAATTAGAGTTTGATGTAAATTTATACTTAAAAAGCTGGAATTTTTATGCTCAAACCAAAAAAACAGAAAAAGCACAATTGGTGAAAGTAACAGATAGGTATTTTTTATATACATATAGGTTAACCAGGGCTGTGTATTATCCATATAGATTTTTATTATTTATAGGTATTTATTTATTAAGTGTTGGTTTTGTTTATTTACCTCAAAAAATTAGAAAACATATTGTATTAAAAAGAGAAAAACTTCAGAAAGAAATTACAGCGTTGCAATTGCAATTAGTGAATTCTAAATTAGATCCTCATTTTACATTTAATGCGTTAAACACTGTTTCTGCAAAAGTTTTAAAAGGCGAACGTTTTGAAGCTTATGATTTAATGACAAATTTTTCTAGTTTAATGCGTTCGGCAATGTTTTTTTCTGATAAAGATAATTGGAGTTTAAAAGAAGAATTAAACTTTACCGAGAGTTATTTAACCTTAATGAAAGGGCGGTTTAAAAACAGGTTTAGTTTTACAATTGTTGTTGGAGAGGTTGTTAATACAGAAAAAGTTTTGATACCTAGATTATTAGTGCAAAATTTTGCTGAAAATGCTGTAAAACATGCATTTAATGGAATTGAAAATGAAGGCTTGTTAGAATTGAAAGTTAAGCACACTAACAACGCTGTTCAAATTTCACTAAAAGACAATGGTATTGGACTTGAAAAAGCTAAGTTGAATACTGAAAAAGACCCAAACAAAAGCGGAAAAGGTATTGGTTTAAATAAAAAACAAATTGAAATTTACAACCAATTATATAAAACTAATATTACAATAGAAATTATAGATTTGTTTAATACAAATATTTCTGCAGGAACAGAGATTAAAATTGTAATCCCTAATTAAGTTTATTTAACACGCGTTTTTTGCCGTTTTTTCATCATTATTTAAGCTATTTTGGCAATATGTAATACTTGCTTTATTTAGTAAAAGATATACTTCATACATAAAATAGAGGGTTTTATTAAGTAATCTTACAATTTTAAAAAGGAAGAGTAATTCATCTTAATTTTGAGGTTTGAAAAGAACGTTACTTATACTCTTAACAGGAGTTAGCCACAAGCAATACACAATAAATATTAAATATGAAAACTATGAAGTTGAAAGCAACAGAAGCTATTTTAAAAGAAGATCAACTCTTTGAGAAATTCGAAAAAGAGTTTAATAAGTTAAATTTGATTGATTATATCAAGAGTTCTAACGACTTGAAAATCAAAGGAGGGAAAAATCCATTTAGTAGGGAGTTTCTAAAAAAACTCTACAAAAAGACTAAAGACAAATTTGAGAATTTTATTGAAAGTGCTATGGGGCTAGCGATTAAAGACATCCATAAATTGATAGATGTAAAAAAAGAACTTAAAATAATTATATAACGAATGAAACAATTTTACATTTTAATAATAATTAGTTTATTGAATTTAAACTATCTAAGCGCTCAAATTACTTTTGAATGGTTAACAGCGACCGATAATGGAAGTACTATAACGGAGACTATCGATGGAATTACAGTTACTTTTCACGGAGCAAATGATGAAACAAGTGATGTAATAATAAATACACCATCGGGATATTGTAATTCATCTAATAATGTTTCTTGGGAGATAACCGATACGATGTTAGTTTCTTTCAGTTTTAGCGAGCCAGTTGATATAGCTTCGATTATTGCTTTTAATGGGAGAGGACAAAGTAATACATATACTTTTACTGCAATAGGAGGTGAAAATTCGCCAGTTATTGCTTCTATTGTTGATGGGTGTGCTCCAGCTGTAAGTTTGAATTGGATCAACGTAACGTCATTTACAGTATCCACACCTACAGAAAATCAATTTGGTTTTGATAATTTAGTTTTAAAGAGTTCTTCTACTTTATCAATATTTGATATTTCATTAAAAGAAACTGTAAATGTTTTCCCAAACCCTACGTCAGATTTTATTCAAATATCTGGGTTAATCGAAGATGAAAAATATATTATTTATAGCGTTTTAGGTGAAGAATTAAAGAATGGCGTTATCTCTAGTAAAGAAAAAATAGGAATTCAGCATTTAAACAAAGGAATGTATTTTTTAAAACTTGAGAACGGAAATACATTAAAATTTATAAAAGAATAATAAAAGTTTGCATTTCAATAATTGTATAAAAAAAAGGCTCAACTTAAATTTAAGTTGAGCCTTTTTTATTTTATATACTTTTTTAGAATTATTTAAAGATACCGTTCTTTAATAATATTTAAATGATGTGTTTGGTGCCCGGCAATAATAAAACCTAAAGCTCTAACCGTCATGTCACTTCCGTTTGCAGTTCCAGTTTTGGTAAACATTTCAGAAGTAAAACTTTTAAAAAGAGCTAACGTAGATTTTCTAACAAACTTAAACTCATCTAATAAATCGGTTATTGAGCGTTCGTTTCCATTAGAGTTTGCTACGTACCAATTTTCATCAAAACCAGGTAAATCAGAAGCGTCATTTCTTGAAAAACGCAAAGCTCTATAGCTTAAAATACGTTCAGTGTCAATAATATGTTGTAATAATTCTTTAATAGTCCATTTTCCTTCAGCATATTTAAATAAAAGCTTTTCTTCAGGTAAGTTTTTAATGGTTTTGTTTAAATCTTTTAATGAAGATTTTAAAACCTTACGTAAATCTACCTCTCCTAAAGCTTTTATATAATCGCTATAAAAAGGAGCGTATTCACTGTTGCTTAAATGTACTGAATTCATATTCTCTTATGCTGAATTTCTACTAGCGTTAATATTACCAAATAAAGATCTAGTTACCATTTTTTCGTAAACTTTTAACTCTTCAGGGTTTACATTACCGTTTTTTTGTAACTCTTGAATTTTACGCAATGCAAACTGTTGAATTGTTAATAATGGTAATACAATATTCTCTCTAATATCAATTGAAGCTTTTCCAACTGGGTTATTTTGCATTAATACATCATAACCAGAGAGTTTTAAAATCAAACGTTTTGTAGTTAAATACTCTTGGTGAATTATTTTCCAAAACGCTCCATATTCTTTATCATCCGCCATATATTCTGTCAATTCAAAAAATGATTTAGAAAGCGCCATCATACTGTTTCCAATAAGGGCTTTAAAAAAGTCCGATCCATTATAAAAAGCAACAACTTTATCAAACTCTCCTGCATCTTCGTATTTCTTTAAAGCAGTACCTACACCATAAAAACCAGGTACGTTTTGCTTTAATTGACTCCAAGAACCTACAAAAGGTATGGCTCTTAAATCTGAAAATTCTAATTCGCTAGATTTTGAACGTTTAGAAGGCCTACTTCCAATATTAGTTTTAGCATAATATTTAAGCGTACTCATATGCTCTAAATAAGGCATAAACTTAGGATGATTTTTAAAATCTACATAAGCTTGGTAACTTGTCTCAGCTAAATCGGTCATTATTTCCGAATCCTTTTTGGTCATAATGTTGTTGGCATTACTAAATAATTCGTTTGAAATACCTGAACTTAATAACTGTTCGATATTGTATTGCGAAGCATCTAAAGTTCCAAAATTAGAACTAATAGTTTGCCCTTGTACTGTTAATTGAATTTCTTCGTCTTCAATAGTTGGGCCTAATGAAGCGTAGAATTGATGTGTTTTTCCACCACCACGAGCCGGAGGTCCACCACGACCGTCAAAGAAAATGACTTTAATACCAAACTCTCTCGAAATTTTGGTTAAGTTTTCTTTTGCTTTAAAAATAGACCAGTTAGCCATTAAATAACCACCATCTTTAGTTCCATCAGAGAAACCAAGCATAATAGTTTGTTTGTTATTTCTAGCAGTTAAGTGTTTTTTATAAGCTGGGTTTGTATATAATTTACGCATTACATCTGCAGCGTTAATTAAATCGTCTACAGTTTCAAATAACGGAATAATATCAGCAGTAATATTGTGGTTAAAACCACATAAATTAAACATTGCAAATGTTTGCATTACATTTACAGCCGTTTGGTTATTACTAATTATATAACGGTTTGCACCTTTTTCGCCATTGTTTTCTTGTATGGTTTTAACAGCATAAATAGAACCAATAGTTTTAGCAGCCATTTCATCTTCAAACATAGAAACTTCTACATTGTCTGATACTTTTGAAAGAATGTCTATTTGTTCACCTTCAGAAAGCTCTGAATAATTAGAAGGGAAAAGGTTGCTTCCATTTTGTTGAAGTGCATTTACAATTTCTGAAAACACACTATGGTGCACTCTACTATCTTGTCTAATATCTAAAGTTGCAAAGTGGTAACCAAAAATGCTTACTTTATTTATAAAGTCGTTAATTTCTGTTAAATAAATAGATTGATGTTTAGAAATCAATGTTTCTTTAATTTGGTTTAATTTTTCTTTAAACTCATTTAAAGGTATCATCGTATTTTTTTCAGGGTCAATACTATTTTCAAACAAAATAGTTTCTAACTCCGTAATAGTTTGTTCTACACCATCAAAAGTTAAACGTCTTTTTAATAAACGGATATCTCTATAATAGTTTTTTAAAATAGATTGTTTTAACCTTCTAGCAACATTTAATGTAATTTCTGTAGTTACAAACGGATTACCATCTCTATCTCCTCCAGGCCAAAAACCTAAGTTTATAACTTCGTTTGCTAATGTTTCACCATCAAAAATATTACTTTGTATATAATCGTAAACTTTAGAAATTGAATGGTAAAATACATTTTCTAAATACCATATTAAATTCACAGCTTCATCATAAGGTGAAGGTTTTTCGTGTTTAAAAAATGGTGTTTTACCTAGTTGAGCTAATAGTTGATTAATAACTAAAAGGTCGTTATTTTCAATAGCTTCAGTAAGATCGTTTATAATACCTAAAACCGTTCCAGGGTAAAATTGCGTTGGGTGAGCTGTTAAAACTACACGAACTTTAAAATCTTCTAAATGTTTTTTTAAAGCTTCTGTTTTGTTTTCTAAAGCTGCGGTTTCTTTACTATTACGTAAAGTACCAACACCATCCATATTGTTTACAATAGGAAAGGCAGCATCTTCAATAGCATCAAATAATACAACTTGACGCTCTATATATTGAATAAACTTAAATAATAAATTCAGTTTTTCTTCTTCACTTGGGTTTTCTTGATACGTTTTAAAAAACGATTCTACAATTTCTGTAGGGTTTTGTTTTTCAGAAAAACCTTTTTTACAAATATCATGAAAAAGAGGTAGTAATACCCCAGTTTGGGTTACTGTATCGAACGGAAGAGTCATAAATATACTATTGTATATTTGATATTTAGACAATACGTTCTCGTTAAACCTTGTTAATTTTGGTTGTTTATGCATGCTTTTTTAGTTATAGGCTCGAAAAATACGAAAGCTTCATTAAAAATTATAGCTTTATTTTGCTAATTTAACGAAATCGTTTTTTCTGTGAACTAAAAAAGTGTTATAAATTCATTTTTGTTCTTACACGGTATAATTCTTCAATTTTAAAAAAGCTTTTTTCTAAATCTTTATATAATTGAGCTTTATTATAAGAATCGTAAATATATGATGAAGGTTTTCCTTTTACTGAAATAGCAGGTATGGTAAAATAATTAAATTTTAAATCTTGTAAATCTACAATTCCAAACTCTAAACTTTTTAAATCTAATTTATTATTAATAAAAAAAGAACTCGATGTGTTTTCTGTGTTAAAAGTGGTGGTGTAAATGCTAGTAGGTAATTTATTGCTGTTTTTTTGAGCAAAAACAATTGTGGTAGCAATTAAAAATAAACTTGTAACTAAAAGATTTTTAAGCGTTTTCATTCAATAAAAATACAAAAAATAAATGTTATCTAGAAATTGTTAAAACAGATTGTGTTTTTTTAGAAACCTTAAATCTATCATCTAGTCTATTTCCAATAACCCATACTATTTCGTTATTTGAAGTAAGTAACCAAGTGTTTTCTTTTTCTAGAAGCGATAGTTTCTCGTCTTTAAAAAACTTACTTAATTTCTTTTTTCCGTTTAAGCCAATAGGGTAAAAATAATCTCCCTTTTGCCATTTTCTAAGTTTTAACGGAAATGTAAGCTTGTCTAAATCTACCGTCATAGTATTTTCGGTTTTAGATAAAAAGAAGTCAAAAGCGTTGGTTTTACTTTTTCCTCCATTAACTACATGTTCTACCTTGAATTTTAGGTTAATAGGTGTTGTAATTTTGGAAGTGCCTTTAGTTATCTCGTATTCTTTTGGAGCAGGTTCTTTTGCAATTTCAGTTAAAATTAAAACGTCTCTGTTTTTTAATAATCTATGTGTGCTGCTTAAAATTTGTTTACCAGTTTGAGCACTTAGTAAATCTACAATATCACTCCATTGTGTAAAATTAAAATCTTTTAAAAACTCGTATAAATAAGCTTTTGGGTTGTTTAATTTTAAAATTTCATCACAATTATAATGTGTTTCATTTTCAATTTTAGTAATAATTTTTGCTGAAACTGCTTTAATACGATCATTAATAAGTTGTCGACTATCGTTGAGGTTTTCCAGAGTATTGTGGAATGATTCTAATAAACTAGGATTTAATTCTTTTAAAACAGGAACAACTTTATGTCTAATTTTGTTTCTAGTATATTTTATTGAAGAGTTACTGCTGTCTTCTCTCCAATTTAGTTTGTTTTTAGTGGCGTACACTAAAATTTCATTTCTACTAAAGTTTAATAAAGGGCGTACAATATTTCCATTAATTTCTGGTATGCCATTTAAACCATCTAAACCGGTGCCTCTAGTTAAGTTTATTAAAAAAGTTTCAATAACATCATCTTTTTGATGCGCAGTTAAAATATATTCAAAACCATTTTCTACACTTAATTTTTGAAACCAATTGTAGCGTAAATCTCGAGCAGCCATTTGTGTAGAAACATTGTTTTCTTTAGAGTATTCTTCTGTATTAAAAACAATTGTAAAAGTTTCTTTTTTTAGCTTTTCGCCTAACTCAATAACAAACTGCTCATCTTTATTGCTTTCTTTTCCTCTTAACGAAAAGTTACAATGTGCTAAAGAAATATCGAATTTTAATTTGTGAAATATATGAGTTAGCACAATACTATCAATTCCTCCAGAAATTGCAATTAGTATTTTTTTACCTTTTAAAAAAGGTAAGTTATCATTAATGTGGTTTTCAACAGCAGTTCGCATAGGGATAAATATACTTAATTAGTGTTTAATAAAACTTGTTTCATTGCTTTTGCTTTAAGTAAGCATTCTTCATATTCTTTTTCAGGAACAGACTTTGCAGTAATAGCCCCACCAACAGAATATGAAATATATTTTTTCGAGGCATTGTATAAAATACTTCTAATAATTACGTTAAAATCAAAATCTCCATTTGGTGTAAAATAACCAACAGCACCAGAGTATAAACCGCGTTTTGTTTCTTCTAACTCTTCAATAATTTTCATTGCTGAAATTTTAGGGGCGCCAGTCATACTTCCCATTGGAAAAGTGTCTTTAATAATATCAACAGGGTGAATGGTTGGTTTTACTTTGCAAGAAATAGTTGAAATTAATTGATGCACTTGTTCAAAAGTATAAACTTTACACAATTCATCAACTTTTACAGAGCCTTTAATTGCAGAACGAGACAAATCATTTCTCACCAAATCTACAATCATTATATTTTCGGCACGTTCTTTCGGATTATTTTCTAGCTCTTTTATTAATTTTAAATCTTCTTTTTTTGAAGTTGCTCTTTTTTCAGTTCCTTTTATAGGTTGAGAAATTACCGTATTTCCATCTTTTTTTAAATAACGCTCTGGCGAAGCTGATAATAAAAATTTATCATCCAATTTTAAAAAAGTAGCAAAAGGAGGCTTAGAAATTTGGTTTAAATTCTCGTAAATTTCTAATGGATTAATTTCTGAATTTTCACTATAAAACTCCTGACAAAAACTAGCTTCATAAATATCACCACGGTGAATGTGTTTTAAAACTGTATTTATTTTCTGAAAATATTCGTCTTTATGTATTCTCAGTTTAATTTTTATTGAATTAGCTTTTGGTTGCTGGTTTTTGGTGTTTAGTTGCTTAATTGTTTTTAAATCAGTTTCAATTTCCGAAGAGAACTCATTTATATATTTAATTTCAACAGTATTTTTTTTTATAAAAAATATTTTTTTAGGTTGAAAAAAAAACAAATCTGAAAAATCTAAACCATCAAAATTAGATGATTCTAGCTTTTCTACATCATTTTTTAAATCGTAACCTAGGTAGCCAAAAATAAAATCGTTTGTATTGGTTTGGTATTCTTTAAGTTTTTGAAATGCATTGTTGGGTGTCGAATTTATTTCAGAAAAAGATTCAACAGCAAGTACGGCATCAAAATTTGAATGCTTTTGTTGATAGTTGTTGCTATCTAACCAAACAGTAGTTTTAAACTGTTGAGCCCAAGTTAAAAGGTTCGTTTTAAATTCAGTAATGTTTGAAACCTGAATTATTTTATTGGTGCGTTGCATTATGGCAAAAATAGAAAAGTCCTTTCAATATGAAAGGACTTTTTTTATTTAATATCTATTGTATTTTTAACTATGTATAGCTCTATCATTAACAGCCAAACAAGCTTCTTTAAAGGCTTCGGTAAATGTTGGGTGTGCGTGTGATGAACGTGCAATATCTTCACTAGAAGCTCTAAACTCCATAGCTATAACAGCTTCAGCAATCATGTCTGCAGCTCTTGCACCAATCATATGTACACCTAAAATTTCATCAGTTTCAGCATCTGCTAAAACTTTTATTTGTCCATCAATATCCATACTTGCTCTGGCTCTACCTAAAGCACGCATTGCAAATTGTCCTGATTTGTAGTTGACACCAGCTTCTTTTAACTGCTCTTCAGTTTTACCAACACAAGCAACTTCTGGCCAAGTATACACAACACCTGGAATTAAATTGTAATCTATATGTGGTTTTTGACCTGCAATTAATTCTGCAACCATGGTTCCTTCCTCTTCAGCTTTATGAGCTAACATTGCACCTTTAACAACATCTCCAATGGCATAAATATTAGAAACATTAGTTTGTAAATGTTCGTTAGTTTCTATTTGTCCGCGGTCGGTAACTTTTATTCCAACGTTTTCTAATCCTAATCCTTCGGTATAAGGTTTTCTACCAACAGAAATTAAGGTGTAATCTCCTTTAAATTCAGTAGGAATACCTTTTTTATTATCTGCAGTAACCACAACTTCATCTCCATTATTTACAACAGATGTTACTTTATGACTCGTAAAGAATTTTACTCCTTGTTTTTTTAATGATTTTTGCAATTCTTTAGAAAGCATCGCATCCATTCCAGGAGTAATAGTTGGCATGTATTCTATAACAGAAACTTGCGAACCTAACCTGCTATAAACCGAACCCAACTCTAAACCAATTACTCCACCACCAATAACAATTAAATGTTTTGGTATTTCAGTTAAACTTAAGGCTTCTGTTGAAGTAATAACCCGTTTTTTATCTAATTCAATAAAAGGTAATGTAGAAGGTTTTGATCCTGTAGCAATAATGGTTTTTGAAGCTTCAATTTCTTCTGAAGAACCATCTTGTTTCGTTATTTTAATATGAGTTGCATCAATAAAACTACCTATGCCTTGAAACATATCAATTTTATTTTTATCCATTAAGTAATTTATACCTCCAGATGTTTGAGCAACAACTTCGTTTTTACGAGTAATCATTTGCTCAAAGTTTATTTCTAAACCTTGTACGTCTATTCCGTGAGTTGTAAAATGCTTTTTGGCATCGTAATAATGGTGCGATGAGTCTAATAATGCTTTTGAAGGAATACATCCAACGTTTAAACAAGTTCCACCAAGTGTATTGTATTTTTCAATAATGGCAGTTTTTAATCCTAATTGTGCGCAACGTATTGCGGCAACATATCCGCCAGGTCCTGAGCCAATTACGGCAACATCATATTTACTCATTTAGATTTTTACTTAATAGGTTTAGATGCAAAAATAAAATAATTATTGAATTACAATTACTTATAGGGTGTAAAGTTTATATTTAAAGCACAAAAAAAACTCATTTAAACCGGGTTGAATGAAGAAGTGACGACTAACTAATTGAGGTTTAAATGAGTTTTTACAAAAAAAATCTTTTTCTATAATAAAATGCAATTGTTTTTTAATACTAATTCTTCTTTTTCATTATAATATGCAAAGTTTGGCATTAAGGTGTTAATGTAAACTCTTTTTGGAATACTATTTTTTACGTTGTTTTTAACAACTTTTAAATGATGCTTTTTTGGGGGCGAACTTAATTGTGTTGCATTCATAATAAACTATTTAGGTTATACTACAGTTGTGGGGACACCTGTATTATTTTTTTATAAAAATATTTGTAAAATAATTTCTTCCGTTATTGTTACATTCTGTAGATATTCCAAAATGGGTGAATTTTGAATTTTCTATTGCAGCTCTATGAGAATCACTATTTAACCAGCCTTCTAAAACACCTTCTGCAGTACTATAACCAAAAGCTACATTTTCTGCAACAGATTTTGCTTTAGCAGCAGACATTAATTGTTGTGCTCTATCGTCAAAATTGTCGTGGCTAATTTGACCATTTTCAATCATATACATAGTGTGCTCTTCAGCCACACTAGAAACTAGATTTAAAATTTCTAAATCGTTAAGCCCAATGGAAGTTCTGTGAGCGTTAACAAGATCTAATATATTAGATTCTAAACTTGTGTAGGTTACAGTCGATGCGTCAATAGTTATTTCAGATTCTTGACTGTAAAGATCATCATTGTTTTCGGTACTACATGAAAAGCTTAAAAAACTTAAAACTAGTAGGGGTAGAATTAGTTGAATATTCGTTTTCATTTTTGAGGGGTTTTGGTTGGTGTTTTGGGGGTTGATTTATTTATTCACTGATTGGGGATTTAAGGGTTGGAACTCATTAAATTAGTTTTGGGGTCAACTTATTTAATGAGTTTCATTGTCCTCTTTCTTACGAAAGAATCATTTGGGGGTTGATATTTAATCCTATAAAAAAACATACTGTTATGGGGGTTTATGTGTTTTTAATTACTCAAATTTAGAAAACTTTTCTTTAATAAAAAAATAAAAACACCTAAAAAACACCATTTATATATAAAAACTTACCATTTGTATGGTAAAACAGTACATTTAATGTGTTTTAGTGTGTTATTTGTTCTTGAATAAATACCATTTATTTATTTAAACGTGCAGTTTGTTTGTTAAAAACGACATAAAAAAAGAGGTTTTCGTAAAGAAAACCTCTTTTTTAAAAAGTTAATAAGTGCTATTCTTGAAGTCCTGCTCTTTTTAAAAGAGCCTTATTTGTAGGTTTTTTTCCTCTAAATAATTTATATAGTTCCATTGGTTTTTGCGTACCTCCTTTTTCAAGAATATTAGATTTTAGTTTGTTGGCGATTTCTTTATTGAAGATTCCATTTTCTTTAAAGTAAGCAAAAGCATCAGCATCTAAAACTTCGGCCCATTTATAAGAGTAATATCCGGATGAATATCCTCCTTGAAATATATGAGAAAAAGAGGTGCTCATGCAATTCTCTTTTACATTAGGATATAGTTTTGTGTTTTCAAAAGCTGCGTCTTCAAATTCCTTAACATTATTTATAAGAGTTGGGTTTGTTCCGTGCCATTGCATATCTAATAAACCAAAACTTAATTGCCTTAAAGTTTGGAGCCCTTCAAGGAAGTTCGCAGATTGTTTAATTTTTTCAACAAAATCCATTGGTATTACTTCATTTGTTTTATAATGTGTGGCAAAAAGACTCAGAGCTTCTTTTTCGTAGCACCAGTTTTCTAATAACTGACTTGGTAGTTCAACAAAATCCCAATGTACATTTGTGCCAGATAAACTTGGATATATTGTATTTGCTAGCATACCGTGTAAAGCGTGTCCAAATTCGTGAAACAAGGTTGTTACTTCATTAAAAGTTAATAATGAAGGTTTAGTTTCGGTTGGCTTGGTAAAATTACATACTATAGATATATGAGGTCTTGAGTTTTTATCATCTTTTATCCATTGGTTTTTAAATGAAGTCATCCAAGCTCCGTTTCTTTTACCTTTTCTAGGGAAAAAGTCTGCGTAAAGCACAGATATGTAATCGCCATTAGAATTTGTAACCTTGTATGTTTTTACATCTTCGTGGTATTTATCTATTGTATTTATTTCTTCAAAATTTAAATCAAAAAGTCTATTTGATATTTCAAAAACACCATCAATTACATTTTCTAATTTAAAATATGGCTTTAATTGCTCTTGATCTAAGTTAAATAATTCTTTTTTAAGTTTTTCTGAAACAAAAGCACCATCCCATTTCTGAAGTTTATCTATATCTAGCGTTTTAGCAAATTCGGCTAAATTTTTAAATTGTTTTAGGGCTTCTGGTTTTGCTTTTTCTAGTAAATCATTTAAAAATTGTAAAACATTTTCTGGGTTTTCGGCCATTCGTTCTTCTAAAACAAAATTTGCGTGCGTTTTATAGCCTAATAGATTGGCTCTTTTATAACGAAGTTTAACAATGTCTAAAACAATTTGTTGATTATCGAACTTGTTACCTTTAAAACTTTTTGCTCCAAAGGCTAACGACATTTTTTTTCTAAGCTCTCTATTGTTAGCATATGTTACAAATGGAATATAGCTTGGATAATCTAAAGTAAACACCCATCCTTCTTTATTTTTAGATTTAGCAATCATTTTTGCAGCTTCAAGAGCAGATTCTGGTAAACCATCTAATAAGTCTATGTTAGTTATATGTAATTCAAAATTGTTTGTTTCTGCAAGTGCATTTTCTCCAAATTTTAAACTTAATTGAGAAAGTTGGGTATCTATTTCTCTAAGTGTGGCTTTGTCTTCTTCATTTAAATTAGCTCCATTTCTAGAAAAACTCTTGTATTTTTTATCTAATAAAACTTCTTGCTCGTTAGATAATTTAAGCTCTTTTTTTTGAAGGTAAACAGCTTTAACTTTATTAAACAACTCTTCGTTTAATCTAATGTCGTTAGAAAATTCAGTTAATAAAGGTGAAACTTCTTGAGCTATTTTTTGAAGTTCATCATTTGTTTCGGCAGAGTTTAAGTTAAAAAATATACTGGTAATTCTATCTAATTTTTCTCCTGTATACTCCAATGCTTCAATAGTGTTTTGAAAGGTTGGAGCGTTATTATTTGTAACAATTGTGTTTATTTCATCTTTAGCAATTTTAATTCCTTCAATAATAGCAGGTTTAAAATGTTCATTTTTAATTGCGTTAAAAGGTGCAGTGGTATATGGTTTGTTGAAGTTTTCTAATAATGGATTTTTCATTGTAATGTTTTGTTAATTAAGCAGATTTTTTACTAAAAGTGACTTGCAAAAATAATTGGTGTCATAATAAATAGAGTTCATAAAGGTTAATTAAAAACACCGGTGTTTAACCAAATATAATAACTCTAAAGTTTATACGTTATTAGTATACAAAAAATAAAAAGACATGGAAGCTTTAATAAATAAACCAGTAAAAAAAGTTGAGGAAATTAGTGTAAATACAATAATACCTAACTTTAGTTATGTAAATCACTTAGGTGTTTTAGTAAAACTTGTAAAAACAGCCTTATAGGTTGTTTTTAACTTCTTCTGCAGCCTTATAAACTTTTGTTTTAAGGTTTTCTTTGTATTCGATAATTTTATCTAGAACAACTTTATTTGAAGAACCTATAATTTGGGAAGCTAAAATTCCTGCATTTAATGCTCCGTCTAGTGCTACAGTTGCAACTGGAACACCTCCTGGCATTTGAAGTATAGATAATACTGAGTCCCAACCATCAATAGAATTTCTAGATTTTACAGGTACACCAATTACAGGTAACGGGCTCATTGAAGCTACCATACCAGGTAAGTGTGCAGCGCCACCAGCACCAGCAATTATTACTGCAACACCTCTTTTATGTGCGTTAGCAGCATAATCAAATAATTTTTCAGGTGTTCTATGAGCTGAAACGATGTCTACTTCAATTTCAATATCGAAATTTTTTAAAATATCAATTGCTTGTTGCATAATTGGAAGGTCTGAATTGCTTCCCATAATAATTCCTACTTTGCTCATGTTTTTTTATTTAAAATTTAATACTTCAAAAATTGAATGAAATCAAAATTAATTTCGCTTCGAATTACTGATTACTCTAATGGTGTTTTTTACTTTTTGGGCAATTTTTCTAGCTTCATCAAGATTATCGTTTACAATGGTAACGTGTCCCATTTTTCTAAACGGACGAGTTTCTTTTTTACCATAAATATGAGGTGTAACACCATCCATAGATAGGATTTCCTCCATATTTTCATAAACTACTTTTCCTGAAAACCCTTCTTCACCTACTAGGTTTACCATAATTCCTGCAGCTTTACTTTCTGTAGCGCCTAAAGGTAGGTTTAAAATACTACGTACGTGTTGTTCAAATTGGCTAGTGTATGATGCTTCTATACTATAATGACCGCTGTTGTGTGTTCTTGGAGCAACTTCATTAATAATAATTTCATCATTTTCAGTTTGAAACATTTCAACAGCTAATAAACCAATATGTTCAAAAGATTCGGCAACTTTTAAAGCAATTTCTCTTGCTTTTTTCGCCACGCTATCTTCAATTCTGGCAGGACAAATAACATATTCAACTTGGTTGGCTTCCGGATGAAATTCCATTTCAACTACCGGATATGTTTTTATGTCTCCTTTTTTATTACGAGCAACTATTACAGCTAACTCATTTTTAAACGGAATTAAATCTTCAATGATACAGTCGGTGTCATTTAAAGAGTTTAAGTCGTTTTCGTTTTTTACTATTTTAACTCCAGTTCCGTCGTACCCGAATTGTGCAGATTTCCATACAAACGGGTAATTAAACGTTTCTTTTAAAAGTTCTTCTTTTGAAGTAAAACGTTTGTGCGGAGATGTTGGAATATTGTTTTCAACAAAAAAATCTTTTTGTCTTCCTTTGTGTTGTATTGTTTGTAAAACACTTGGCTGTGGGTAAACTTCCAGACCTTCTTCTTCTAATTTAAATAGAGCATCAATATTTACATGTTCAATTTCAATAGTTAAAAGGTCTACTTTTTTACCAAAATTGTAAACAGTATCAAAGTCCATTAAATTTCCAATATGAAATTCATTACAAATTTGAGAACAAGGAGCATCTGCAGCGCTATCTAAAATAACGGTGTAAATGTCAAATTTTTGAGTTTCGGTAAGTAGCATTTTACCTAATTGCCCACCACCTAAAACACCAAGTTTAAAGTTTGAAGAAAAATAATTTATCACGATTTTATGCTTTCGCACAAAAATAGTAATCTGTTTTTAATTAGGAAGTTAAAAGTTAGTAATATTTAACGAAAAGCTATTAATTACATTAACTCTATATTCTCTAGCGTATTGTGTATCACCACTTGTTTGCGGCGAGCCATCAATAATACTATAAACATTTCCATCGCAAGGGCACGTTAATTTTAAGCTTCCATCAAATGTCATAGGGTTAGAGCAGTCGTAATTTGGGCAGGCTCTTTCAAAAGCTTTGTAAGGCGGATTTCCAACACCTACATTTTGAATAATTATACCTTTAATACCACCACTAGCGTAAGACCAACCACTTGGTACTTGTAAATCGTTATATTGAGGTAATTTTAAATCTATTGTTAAATTTACTTTTACATCTGGTAAAATGTCGTTAGTTTCATTTTTTTCACACGAAATAAATGAAAATAAAAGAAGTAGTGCTATTAGTTTACGCATTGGAGTATTCGGTTTATTTTCAAAACGTTTGCAATTTACAAATATTTTGTACATTTGTATTAAATCTCATTCTGGATTCCAGTTTTGAGATTTTTTGTCTTTAATAAAACCATAAAATTATGAGTAACGTTTCGTATTATTCCGAAGAAGGGATGAAGAAATTAAAGGACGAATTGGATCATTTAGAAAATGTTGAGCGTCCAAGAGTTAGTAATGAAATTGCTGAAGCAAGAGATAAGGGAGATTTAAGTGAAAATGCTGAATATCATGCAGCTAAAGAAGAGCAATCTCTTTTAGAACTTAAAATAGCAAAATTAAAAGGAGTTGTATCCAATGCTAGAATTATTGATGAATCTTTATTAGATACATCAAAAGTTTTAATACATTCAATAGTTAAAATTAAAAATGTAGCTAATGGAATGGAGTTTTCATACACATTGGTGGCTGATTCAGAAACTAATATAAAAGAAGGTAAACTTTCGGTAAATTCACCAATTGGTAAAGGATTATTAGGTAAAGAAGTAGGCGATGTGGCCGAAATTAAAGTTCCTGCTGGAGTTATGAAATTTGAAATTGTTGAGATTTCTAGAGCATAAAAATTATTAACACAAGTACTATAAACCCTTTTTAGTTGTTAAATTAGAAAGGGTTTTTTAATTAAAATAAAAATTATGAGTTCTATTTTTACTAAAATTATTAATGGAGAAATTCCTTCGTATAAAATTGCTGAAGATGAAAATTTTTATGCATTTTTAGATATTAACCCAAATGCCAAAGGGCATACTTTGGTAGTGCCTAAAAAAGAAGTAAACCGTTTATTTGATTTGGAAGAGGATTTATATAATGGTTTAATGAGTTTTTCAAGAAAGATTGCAAAATCTTTAGAAAAAGCAGTTCCGTGTGATAGGGTTGGAATGGCTGTTATTGGTTTAGAAGTACCACATGTACATGTGCACTTAATTCCGCTTCAAAAAATGGAAGATATTCAGTTTATTAAAAAAGTTTCTTTAGAAAAAGAAGAATTTGAAGCTATTGCAGAAGCAATTTCAAAAGGAATTTAAATAGCTTTTTTTAGTGTTATTTTAAAGGTGGTTCCTTTACCTAGTTCAGAATTTAAAACACCAATTTTACCGTTATGGTAATCTTCAATAATTCTTTTAGCTAAAGATAAACCTAATCCCCAGCCTCGTTTTTTTGTGGTGTAACCTGGTGTAAATATTTTTTGTTGAAGATTTTTTGAAATTCCTTTTCCTGTATCGGTAATTGTAATAGCAATGTTTTTAGGGTTTTCTGAAATTTTTAAAGAAATGTATCCTTTACCTTCCATAGCATCAATTGCATTTTTAACTAAGTTTTCTATAACCCAACTAAATAGTTGTTGGTTAATTGCAGAGGTTATGCTTGTAGAATCTGAATTAAAATTAAAATGTACTTGTTTAGAACTTCTAGATTGTAAATAGTTAAAAGCAGTTTTAGTAATATCAACTACATTTTCATTTTTTAATACAGGAATAGATCCAATTTTAGAAAAACGTTCAGCAATAGTGTTTAGCCTATGTACATCATTTTCAATTTCACTTACAGTATTAGGGTCGGTATCTTCTAGCTTTAATATTTCAATCCAGCCTAATAAAGAAGAGAGAGGTGTACCTATTTGATGAGCCGTTTCTTTGGCCATACCAGTCCATAATTTATTTTGTTCAGCAATTTTATTAGATTTAAAAAATAAAAAAATTACTGCTGCAAATAAAAAAAGGATAATTAATAAGGTTAAAGGGTAGTATTTAAGCTTGTTTAATAAATCGGAATTTCGGTAATAAATAGTTTGAGTGTTATTTCCAGATTTTATTGAAATAGGAGTGTTCTCGTTTTTCATTATTTCAACCTGTTTTTTTAAGTAATCTTTCTTTAAAGCTTTTTCGGGGTCAAGGTTATTAAAGCCAGTAATACTATCTTTATTTAAAACCAACACCATTGGTATACTTTTATTACTACTTAAAATGTTTAAGGGTAATTCAATTCTAGCATCTAAATCTTTATTTGCATTAATTTCTTCAAGTGCAGCAGCTACAAGCTCCATTTTTATACGTTCTTCAGTTTTAAACTTCTGAAAAAATGTAAACGTATTCCATAAAATAAGAGTAACAATAATAAATGATAAAGTAATAAGTACCCAACGTACTATATGAATGTTTTTATATGTAGCCATTAGTCAAATATAAATATATGTTCATATAACTTAAAATTAATGTCAATATTATTTAGAGCGAAGATAATTTATGTTAATAAGTTTACTAAATATGCTTATAATTATTTTGGGATTGCTGCGTTAAAAAAATTACATTTGCCAATACATTTAATGTGAATAAAAGACTTTTTTAGTGCTTGGAAAGTGCTACTAATCAAATTAATAAAGAAAAAATGGAAGTTACAGGGAAAATTAAATTAATAAACGAAACACAAACATTTGGTGCTAGCGGATTTAGAAAAAGAGAATTAGTTATTACTACTAATGAGCAATATCCTCAAATGTTAATGGTTGAATTTGTACAGGATAAGTGTGATTTATTAAATAGTTACCAAGTAGGACAAGATGTAAAAATATCGATAAACTTGAGAGGTAGAGAGTGGATTAACCCAGAAGGAGAAGCTAAGTATTTTAACTCTATTCAAGGGTGGAGAATTGAAGCTGCACAACCAGAAGGAGCTGCTGCACCACCAGTTGCACCATTAGATAATTTAGAGTCAGTTTCTAAAACTAACGATAACGAACCAGACGATTTACCATTCTAAATTGTAAATTAAAATATTTTATGAAAAGAGAAAACCAACTGGTTTTCTCTTTTTTTGTTTAAGTATATTTGCAATTATGTATTTAATTTCGAAAGAACTAGTTTTTCCAGCTGTGAATTTAGCGAACAAAGATGGTTTGTTGGCCGTTGGTGGTGATTTATCTGTAGAAAGATTAGAACTAGCATATAAATCAGGAATTTTTCCTTGGTTTAACGAAGGTGAACCAGTTGTTTGGTATAGTCCAGAACAAAGAATGGTGTTGTTTCCAAATGAATTAAAGGTGTCTAAAAGTATGCGCCAAGTTATACGTAAAGGAGAATTTAAGGTAACTTTTAATCAGAATTTTGAAGAGGTTATAGCTAACTGTAAAAATATTTATAGAGCATCAGATTATGGACAAACTTGGATTACTAACGAAATGGAACAGGCTTATATTAGGCTTCATAAAAAAGGAATAGCAAAATCTGTTGAAGTTTGGCAAAATAACGAACTAGTTGGTGGTTTGTATGGTATAGATTTAGGAACCGTTTTTTGTGGAGAAAGTATGTTTAGTAAAGTAAGTAATGCATCAAAAATGGCATTTATAAGTATGGTTCAAAAGTTAGAAAAAGAACAGTATAAATTAATAGACTGTCAAATGCATACAAGTCATTTAGAAAGTTTAGGTGCTAGAGAAATTCCTAGAAATGATTTCTTAACATATCTTAAAAAGTAACATTAAAAGTTCAGTATATTTGAACTTCAAAAAATAAAATAAATGGATTTAAAAAACGGACAATTAGTAGTTGATAATTGGATAAAAGAGCACGGAGTTCGATACTTTAATGAACTTACAAATATGGCGCAATTAACCGAAGAAGTTGGAGAAGTAGCGCGTATTATTGCTCGTAGATATGGAGAGCAAAGTGAAAAAGAAAGTGATAAAAACAAAGATTTAGGAGAAGAATTAGCCGATGTAGTTTTTGTTGTACTTTGCTTAGCAAACCAAACAGGAATTGATTTACAAGACGCTTTTGATAAAAAAATGGATGTAAAAACAAAACGAGACCACGATCGCCACCATAATAACAAAAAATTAAAATAATGAATAAGTATAAAAACGAATCGTTTATAAAATTAGCAATTAGGTTTGCTGCTGCATTTGTTGTGTTATTTTCTATAGTAAAAGTTTTAATGAAAATTGTTAGAACAGGAAGTTTTGATCAAATGGTGGCAGATTATTTTGGCCCCGATACCTTATATAAATTTTTATTTCAAATTTTAATAGGTTCGGTTTGTTACGGTTTGTTTATGGCAGGCTATTATAAGTTTATAAAAAAGTAAACTTTGTTATTCTGAGTCAAAGTGAAGAATTTAATATTGCAACATGAGATACTGAATTTCGTTATCTCTTCATTCAGAATTATAAAAAATTGAGTAATTCTAAGTCGCATTAAAGAATTAATTATCCTTTTTAAAATTTGCATACTATTTTTTGCGCATTAACTTTGCCAACTACTAACTAAATTAAAGGCTACAAGCCAATTGAAAGAATGGATTTGTTGAAACTGGAAAAAATAACTAAAACTGTAAACGGTACTGTAAAAATTACGGGTTCTAAAAGTGAATCTAACCGATTATTAATTTTACAGCAATTTTATTCAAATTTAGAAATAGAAAACATCTCAAATTCAGACGATTCTGAGTTAATGCAAAAAGCATTGGCAAATACAACCTCTAAAGTTAATATTGGTCATGCAGGTACTGCAATGCGTTTTTTAACAGCTTATTTTTCGGTAAAAGAAAATTCAGAAATTGTTTTAACAGGTTCTCATAGAATGAAAAACAGACCCGTTAAAATTTTAGTTGAAGCTTTAAGAAGTCTTGGTGCAAATATTGAATATTTAGAAAAAGATGGCTATCCACCATTAAAAATAAAAGGGCAAAAGTTAGTAGATAGTTTTGTTGAAATTGATGGAGGAGTTAGTAGCCAATACATTTCGGCATTATTATTAATTGCACCAACATTACAAAACGGACTTAAATTGAAGTTTAAGGGTAAAGTAACTTCAATACCATATATTAAAATGACACTTGGTTTGTTGCAAGAATTATTTATAGAAAGTTCTTGGGAAGGAGATACCATTACTATTTTGCCAAAAGCTAATTTAGAAACTAAAAAAGTTGTAATTGAGTCAGATTGGAGTTCGGCATCATACTATTATAGTTTAGTGGCTTTAAGTAAAAATGCCGAAGTTACAATTTCTTCATACAAACAAAACTCATTACAAGGAGATTCTGTTTTGGCAGAAATTTATAAAAATTTAGGAGTTGAAACTACCTACAAAACAAATGCATTAGTATTAAAAAATAATTCGGCAATTAATACATCGTATTTTGAAGAATTAAATTTGGCAAGTGCACCAGATATTGCCCAAACAATTGTAGCAACTTGTTTTGGTATGGGTGTTGCGTGTTATTTAACAGGTTTACACACACTTAAAATTAAAGAGACAGATAGATTAGTTGCTTTAAAAAATGAGATTGAAAAATTAGGAGGTAAAATTGAAATTACCAATGAGTCGTTACGATTATTTCCTTCAGAAAAAATAAACAAAAATATTGCAATTGCTACTTACGATGATCATAGAATGGCAATGGCATTTGCTCCTTTAGCACTTAAGGTTCCAATAGTAATTGAAGAGCCAGAAGTTGTATCGAAATCGTACCCAACTTTTTGGTTAGATTTTGAAAAAGTAACCCGTTAAAAATCTATTAAACAAACTTTTATTGCAAAATGCTTGACAACGCCTATGCCGATGTTGTATATTTGCGCACATTTAATAAGAAATATACATGAAGTTATCACATTTTAAATTCGATTTACCAGTAGACTTATTGGCTGAATACCCTGCAGAGCACAGAGATGAAGCACGTTTAATGGTGTTGAATAGAAAAGAGCAAACTATTGAACATAAAATGTTTAAAGATTTAATCGACTATTTTGACGAAGGTGATTTAATGGTTTTAAACAATACAAAAGTTTTTCCAGCTCGTATGTACGGTGAAAAGGAAAAAACTGGAGCAAGAATTGAGGTGTTTTTATTAAGAGAATTAAATGCCGAAAGTAGATTGTGGGATGTTTTAGTAGATCCAGCTCGTAAAATTAGAATTGGAAATAAATTATTTTTTGGTGATGACGAAAGTTTAGTAGCTGAGGTTATTGACAATACTACTTCTAGAGGTAGAACTTTACGTTTTTTATATGATGGTTCATATGAAGAATTTAGAAAAAAATTAGAAGAACTAGGAGAAACACCATTACCAAAATACATTCAAAGAGAGGTAGAACCTTCTGATGAAGAACGTTACCAAACAATTTATGCTAAACACGAAGGTGCTGTAGCTGCTCCAACGGCTGGTTTACACTTTTCTAAACACTTAATGAAGCGTTTAGAAATTAAAGGAATCGATTTTGGAGAAGTAACTTTACACGTTGGTTTAGGTACTTTTAGCGCTGTTGAAGTTGAAGATTTATCTAAACATAAAATGGACTCTGAGCAAGCAATTATTGATGCAGATACAACTAAAATTGTAAACGCAGCTATAGATAATAAAAAACGAATTTGTGCTGTAGGTACTACAGTAATGCGTGCTATGGAAAGTTCGGTATCTTCAAATCAGCATTTGAATGAGTTTAATGGTTGGACAAATAAATTTATTTTCCCTCCTTACGATTTTAGTATTGCAAACTCTATGATTACTAACTTTCATACACCAAAATCTACATTAATGATGATGGTTGCCGCTTTTGCTGGTTACGATTTTTTAATGGAAGCATATGAAGAAGCTGTAAAAGAAGGATATAAATTCTACTCTTATGGTGATGCAATGTTAATTATCTAAAAGAAAACAATATTTTAAATATTTTGAATTCCCGCTATTGCGGGAATTCTTTTATAAACCTGATTTTAAAATGAGTACAAAAAAAGATATTAGAGCTTTAACTAAAGATCAATTAAGAGATTTTTTTGTTGAACAAGGAGATAAAGCTTTTAGAGGAAATCAGGTATACGAATGGCTGTGGGCTAAAAGTGCTCACTCTTTTGAAGATATGACTAATATCTCTAAAGAAACACGCCAAATGTTGGAAGATAACTTTGTTATTAACCACATAAAAGTAGATACAATGCAGCGTAGTAATGATGGTACTGTAAAAAATGCAGTACGTTTACACGATGGTTTAATTGTAGAATCGGTTTTAATACCAACAGATACGCGTACTACTGCCTGCGTATCGAGCCAAGTAGGTTGTAGTTTAGATTGTAGTTTTTGTGCAACAGCAAGGCTAAAGAAAATGAGAAACTTAAATCCAGATGAGATTTTTGATCAAGTTTCAGCAATAAACCAAGAGAGTTTATTGTATTACAATCACAAATTATCTAACATTGTTTTTATGGGAATGGGTGAACCATTAATGAATTACAACAATGTTTTAAAATCTATTGAAAAAATTACTTCACCAGAAGGTTTAGGCATGTCGCCTAGAAGAATAACCGTTTCTACTTCTGGAATTCCAAAAATGATTAGAAAATTAGCAGATGATAATGTTAAATTTAATTTAGCCGTTTCGTTGCATTCAGCCATTGATGAAGTTCGTTCTAAAATTATGCCTTTTAGTAAAGCTTTTCCTTTAAAAGAATTAAAAGAAGCTTTGCAATATTGGTATGCAAAAACAAACAATGCAGTAACTTATGAGTATGTTGTTTGGAAAGGAATTAACGATTCTAAAGAAGCGATTAATGCTTTAGTAAAGTTCTGTAAGCACATACCGTGTAAGGTAAATTTAATTGAATACAACCCAATTGATGATGGGGAATTTCAACAAGCAAGTAACTCGGCGATTAATAATTATATTTCAAATTTAGAAATGCACGATATAACTGTAAATGTGCGAAGAAGTAGAGGAAAAGATATAGATGCAGCTTGCGGACAATTAGCTAACAAAAGTTAATTGTACATTCTAATTTTTTAGTTATTTTTGAGTACTAAATGAAACCAATAGAGCAAATTAAAAAACCGATTCTTACAGAAATGGAACTCTTTGAAGATAAATTCAAAGAAGCCATGCTTACCAAGGTACCTCTATTAAATAGAATTACACATTATATAGTTAGGCGAAAGGGAAAACAAATGCGACCAATGTTTGTTTTTTTAGTGGCTAAAATGGTTTCTAATGGTAAGTTTGAAGAAAGAACTTATAGAGGAGCTTCAATTATAGAATTAATTCATACGGCTACTTTAGTACACGATGATGTTGTTGATGAAAGTAATAGAAGACGTGGTTTTTTCTCGGTAAATGCACTTTGGAAAAATAAAATTGCAGTACTAGTTGGAGATTTTTTATTGTCTAAAGGCTTGTTATTATCTATAGATAATGAAGATTTTGATCTGCTAAAATTAATTTCTGTTGCCGTTCGTGAAATGAGCGAAGGTGAATTGTTACAAATTGAAAAGGCTAGAAAATTAGACATTACAGAAGATATTTACTTCGAAATAATAAGGCAAAAAACAGCTACCTTAATTGCTGCTTGTTGTGGTATTGGTGCAGCATCTGTTGGAAGTACTTCAGAAGAAATTGAAAAAATGCGAGAGTTTGGAGAGTTAATAGGTATTGCTTTTCAAATAAAAGACGATTTGTTTGATTATACCGATGCTCAAATAGGTAAACCAACAGGTATAGATATTAAGGAGCAAAAAATGACTTTACCTTTAATTTATACGCTAAATAATTGTAGCGATAAGGAAAGAAAATGGTTAATTCAATCGGTAAAAAAGCATAATAAAAATAAAAAAAGGGTAAAAGAAGTTATTCAGTTTGTAAAAGATAAGGGAGGTATTGAGTATACCGTTTCTAAAATGAAAGATTACCAAACAAAAGCTTTGGCTATTTTAAATAGTTATCCAACTTCGCCTTATAAAGATTCACTACTTACTATGGTAAATTATGTTATTGAACGAAAAAAGTAATAGTTCAATATTTAATAATTCTATCCGTTTCAAATATAGTTGGCGGGCTTATCAAGAAAAATTTTTAACCAACTTTCAACACCATTTTAAAGACAATCACTTACATGTAATTGCACCACCTGGAGCAGGTAAAACCATTTTAGGTTTAGAAATGGTATTAAGGGTAAATAGGCGAACATTAATTTTGGCTCCAACTTTAACCATAAAAAACCAATGGAATAAAAGATTTAAAGAGTTTTTTGATACTAAAAATAGCTTTAATAATATTTCTACAGATGTTAAGAGTTTAAAAAAACTAAACTTTAGCACATACCAAGGAGTTTATTCTTTATTTAAAGATTTTGAAGATAAAGCTGCATTTGTAAATTATTTTAAAACAAATCAAATTGAAGTTTTAGTACTCGATGAAGCGCATCATTTAAAAAGAGAGTGGTGGAAAGTTTTAATGGAGTTAAAAAATAATTCTTCACTAATAATTATTGCCTTAACAGCAACACCACCTTTTGATAGTTCTAACCTAGAAATGAATAGGTATTATGCTTTATGTGGACAGGTTGATGAAGAAATTTCGATTCCAGAATTGGTTGCAGAAAAGGCTTTATGTCCACATCAAGATTATATTTATTTTTCTACACCAGAAAAAACGGAGATAGATTATATTGTAAACTATAGATTACGAATAGGAACTTTTATTCAATTTTTAAAAGATGATAGGGCTTTTGTTGAGTTTCTTAAAAATCATCCGTATTATTTAAAAACGGAAATCGTTCTTGATGATATTTATAAAGATCCGTCTTATTTTTCGGCAATATTAATTTTTCTAAATCACGTTGGTGAGGTAATTTCCGAAGAAAAATTAAAAGTTTTAGGTTTTGAAGAAAAAGAAACTGTTGAATTTCCAGAGTTAACCAGAGATTGGATACGTTTATTACTTCAAAAAATATTGTTTGATGATAGGGAAACGCTTATAGAATTTGAAGAAATACTTGCTAGGGTAGAAAAGGATTTAAAAAAAATAGGAGGGATTCATAATAAAAAAGTAAACCTTTTATCTAACGATACTATTTTTAAAAAAATTACCAATAGTACTAGTAAACTTAATAGTGTTGTTTCAATTGTAAAATTTGAAAAGAAGCAATTGCAAAATGACTTAAGGTTGGTTGTGCTAACCGATTTTATTAGAAAGGAATTTTTTTGGTTGAATGAAGATTTTACAACTCAAATTAACAAAATAGGTGTAGTTCCAATATTTCATTATTTAAAAAAATATGTAGACGATACTTCTTCTTTAGCTGTATTGTCAGGAACTTTAGTTGTTGTAAATAAAGTTTGTGTAAATGAGTTGAAGGAATTATTTCCTAATAAAAAATTACATATAAAACCTGTTCCAAATAGCAATAATTTTGTTGAAGTTGAATTGCAAGGTGGATCTAAAAACTTAATTGTAGCTGCTATAACCAACTTGTTTGAACGCGGAATAATTAAAATTTTAGTAGGTACTAAATCTTTATTAGGTGAAGGTTGGGATGCGCCATCGATTAATTCATTAATATTAGCTTCAAATATAGGTTCGTTTGTGTCTTCAAACCAAATGAGAGGGAGAGCAATAAGGGTTAATGGAGAGCATAAAACCGGACATATTTGGCATTTGGCAAGTGTAGATTCTTCGAACCCAACTGGTGGAGATGATATAGAAAAACTAACGCAGCGGTTTGAGTCTTTTGTTGGATTAAGCGAACATGATAATAGTATTAAAAATGGGATTGGTAGAATAGAGTTACCACAATCTTTTGATGAGGTTGAGGTACAAAAGTTTAATGCGTTAACTTTTGAAAAAGCAAGTAACAGAAATGTATTAAAAACGAATTGGAATACTGCAATTGAAAATGGGTTTGAGCTTAAAAAGGTAATTAATTTAAAGTATTTAAACTTAAAAAAACATACTAAAAATAGCAAATCTAATTATAAGGATATGGTTAGAAATATGTTTGTAGAGTTGGGTATAGGTTTTCTATATTTTCTGTACGAGTTTGTTTTAAAAAACTTGTACCACATTGCTTTAGGAAATGTAGTTTACTTAATAAAGTACTTTTTTATTGGAATTTTTATGGTGTTTTTACCAAAAACAGTAATTGCAGTTAGATCGTATTTTATATTTGGAAGTGCTCATAAATTAATAGGTAAAATTGCAGAAACTATTTTACAATCAATGCAAGAAAGTAAATTGCTTACTACTAAAATAGATGCTATTACTATTGAATTAAATAGAAGTAAAAAAGGAATGTTGGAATGTACTTTAGTTGGTGCTTCATATTTCGAAAATTCTACGTTTGTAGCTAGTTTAGATGAGGTTTTAGCTCCAATTGATAGTCCAAAATATGTAATTGAACGTAAAAACTGGTTAAAGGATAAAATAGGAATTTATAATGTACACGCGGTTCCAAAAATATTTGAAACAAATAAAGTTGCTGCTCAATTATTTTTTAAAAATTGGAAAAAACACGTAGGTAAATCTAAACTTATTTATTGTAGAAATACCGTAGGGCGAAAATTAATTTTAAAGGCAAGGTTACATAATTTAGATTACTACATGAAAAAGAAATCTAAAACCGAAGTTCTTTGGAAGTAGTTAATTAAGTTTAATTAATTCATCTAAATGTTTTCTTGAATTCGAAAGCCTAGGAACTTTATGTTGTCCTCCTAATTTATTGTTCAGTTTTAGCCAATTATAAAACAAACCTTCTTTGGCTATATTAACTTTGGGCATTGCTAAAGTCATATTTAAATAGCGTTTGGCTTCATAATCTGAATTGATAGATTTTAAAGAATTATCTAGCAGCTCAGTAAAATAATCTATGTTTTGTGGATGTTTTTTAAATTCAATTACCCATTCGTGTCCACCACTTTTGTCTCCATTCATAAAAATTGGAGCAGCTGTAAATTCTAAAACTTCAGCATTAGTTTTTAAACAAGCTTGTTTTAAAGCTTCTTCAGCATTTTCAATAATTAATTCTTCGCCAAATACATTGATAAAGTGTTTAGTTCTACCTGTAATTTTAATTCGATGTGGTTCAAGAGAAGTAAATTTAATGGTGTCACCAATTAAATAGCGCCATAAACCTCCGTTGGTAGTAATTACAACCGCGTAATTAGTGTTTAGTTTTACTTTTTCAAGCGGTATAGCTTCAGAATCTTCACCCGCAAACTTATCCATTGGAATAAATTCATAAAAAATACCATAGTCCAACATTAGCAGCATTTCTGTTGAATTATTTACGTCTTGTATGGCAAAAAAACCTTCCGAAGCATTGTAGGTTTCGTAATATTTAAAATCTTTTTTAGGTATTAATTTTTTAAACTGTTCTCTATAAGGATTAAAATTTACACCTCCGTGAAAGTATACTTCCAGGTTTGGCCAAACCTCTAAAATGTTGTTTTTTCCTGTTCGTTCTAAAACTTTATTTAGTAAAACTAACATCCAGCTTGGTACACCTACTAAGCTTGTTATATCTTCATCAATAGTTTCTTCAATAATGGCTTGCATTTTAGTTTCCCATTCGCCCATTAAAGCTGTTTCTTGTTTTGGAGCGCTACTAAAATCTGCCCAAAAAGGCATGTTTTCAATAATTATAGCCGATAAATCTCCAAAATAAGTATCGTTATCTTCATAAACAGCACTGCTTCCTCCTAAACGTAACCCTTTACCAGTAAAAAGTTGAGCTTCTTCATTATTATTACAATAAAGGCACAACATATCTTTACCAGCTTTCATATGGCAATCTTCCAACGCTTCATCACTTACAGGTATGTATTTACTTTTAGAATTGGTGGTGCCGCTAGATTTTGCAAACCATTTTATATGCGTTGGCCAAAAAACATTTTGTTCTCCTTTACGAGTTCTTTCTATTAAAGGTTCAATAGATTCGTATTGTTGTATAGGTACTTTTAATGTAAATTGTTTGTAGTTTTTAATAGTTGAAAACTCATAGTTTTTACCAACTTCAGTATTTTTTGCTTTATTTAGAAGCTTAAATAACAGTTCGTGTTGAACATCAATTGGGTATTTTAAAAATAATTCCATTTGATGTTTCCTTTTTTTAAGGAACCAAGAAATTATTGAATTAAGTATTGTAAATGGCATTTTTTATTAACTATCTTTAGCGTGTTAAATTTAAGAAAAACTTTTATGCAATACACAGCAGTTTTAAAAAAAATGATGACAGAATTGGGCGAAGAAGTTCAATATTACCTTGATACTGATAATAATTTTTTGAACTTGAATCAATTATTGGGTAGAACCTTAGAAATTAGTTTTGAAGGTTACCAATGTATGTGTTGTGGAAAAGCAAAAAAAATATTTCGTCAAGGATTCTGTTACGATTGTTTTTATAAAAGCGCAGCAGTTGGAGATTGGATTATGAAACCAGAATTGAGTAAAGCGCATTTAGATATTGAAGATCGTGATTTAGCATACGAAAAAGAAGTGCAATTGAAGCCACATATTGTGTATTTAGCACTTTCTAGCAATGTAAAAGTTGGTGTAACGCGTAAAACACAAGTTCCAACACGTTGGATAGATCAAGGAGCTACTAAAGCAATTGAAATTGTTGAAGTGCCAAATAGATATTTAGCCGGTATTACCGAGGTTGCTTTAAAAGAGTTTGTTGCCGATAAAACAAGTTGGCAAAAAATGCTTAAAAACGATATTTCTGAAGAAGATTTAATTGAAACTCGAGAGAAGTTAAAACAATACATTCCAGAAGAAGTAAAGCCTTACTTTTTAGAAAATAATAACAATGTTACTGAAATTAAGTATCCAGTTCAACAATATTCTAGCAAGGTAAAATCTTTAAATATTGAGAAAACTCAAAGTTACACAGGTAAATTAATTGGAGTAAAAGGGCAGTATTTGTTATTCGAAGATTCAACTGTTTTTAATGTTAGAAATAATGAAGGTTTTAAAGTATTAATTTCAATTAATTAACTAATATATGAGTAATAAATCGTTTTTAATAAACCAAAAAAGTACATTCAAATTTAATTTAACACATATAGGTAAAGATGTATTGTTCATTTTAGTAGGTGTGTTTTGTGCAGGTTTTGGTTTAAAAGGATTTTTATTACCTAATTTATTTATTGATGGTGGTGCAATGGGAATTGCTTTATTAATTTCTGAAACCACAAAATTTCCACTTTCTGTATTAGTTGTAGTTGTTAATTTACCTTTTATTATTTTAGGTTTTTGGCAAATTGGAAAGCAATTTGCTTTCAAAAGTATTTTTGCAATTGTTATGTTGGCATTGTCAATTTATCTAATTCCTTATCCGTTGATTACTTCCGATAAGTTATTAATTGCTGTTTTTGGCGGATTCTTTTTAGGTGGTGGAATTGGTTTATCAATTCGTGGTGGTGCAGTTATAGACGGTACTGAGGTTTTAGCAATATATTTAAGTAAAAAAACGGGGCTTTCTATAGGAGATATAATTTTACTTTTTAACGTTGTAATATTTTGTTTTGGAGCTTATATTTTATCTGTTGAAGTTGCATTATATGCAATGTTAACATATATAGCGGCTGCTAAAACAGTAGATTTTATTATTGAAGGAGTAGAGGAGTACACGGGTATTACAATTATTTCAGACAAAAGTGAAAGTATTAGAGAAATGATAACCGAGACATTAGGAAGAGGATTAACTATTTATTCTGGTAAAGGCGGATATGTAAAAGAAGGAAAATCATCAGAACCAAAAGATATTATTTACACAATAGTAACTAGGCTAGAAATTAGAAAGTTAAAAACTGAAATTGACAAAATAGATCCAGATGCTTTTTTGTTTATGAATAGCATTAAAGATACCAAAGGTGGTATGATTAAAAAGAGGCCTCTAAAATAAGGTTCGAGTTAACAATATACTGCACAAGTAACATTAATTAGAGTTAAATATTGATGTCTTTTATTTGAAGACTCAACTATTTTTAACCTAAAAAATACCAAAATTTTAAAATTTCAAAAATAGGGTTTTGACTTTTTTTAGTTGGGATTTATATTTGTAAATGTTTCTTTTTAGTGATGCTGTGCATTTACTTTATGTTTCACTTACACTTATAAATCAATAAGTAGCTTATTTTGTTACCTATTTGATTTAAATATTTCAAAAAGTATGCCAAAAATATTGGCATTAAGTTTACTGTTTTTTAGCAGTGTCTCTCTTTTTCTTTTTAAACAATCCTTTAATTAAGTCGTTTGCCGTATTTTTAATTAAGTCGTTCGAATTGGTTTTTGTAGAGTCTGTTTCTTTTTTGTTATCGTTTAATAATTTAGTTAACTCGTTAGTACCTTTATCAATTAATTTATTTTTTTGCTTAGCAACTAATTGTTTTGTTAGGTTGGTTACAGCTTGTTTTAAATCGGTTTTTACACTTGGTTTTGTAAATGACCCTAAAATATTTGCCGTTACAGGAACGGTAATTTTATCCTTTTCTTGTTCGCTTAATTTTGCAATAAGGTTTGCAGCATCACCACCTAAATATTTTGCAGGCACATCAAAAGTAACATTGTAATCCATTGTTTGGTCAAAACCGTGTTTACCACTAATTTCAATAGGAATATCTTTATAATCTACATTAAAAGGTTTAATAGCAACTTTTCCATTTTCAAAAGCTATTGAGGCTTTAATTTTATCTAAATCTAGTTTTTTTAAATCAATAAAATTAAGGTTAGAGCTTAATAACGAAAGTGCTTTAGAGTTTTCTAAACTAGTTTTTGAAGTTAATAATTCAGAAAGACCATTACCACTAATTGTAGCAAGATTTGGAGTTAAATCATCATTTAAATTACCCGAAACTTTTAAATCAGTATTTATTTTTCCCTGAAGTGTATTTGCAATTGGTGCCAAAGCACTAAACATATCTAATTGGGTGAAAGATTGCGCAATGTCAAAATTTTTAATACCCATATTAAAAGCAAAAGTTGGTGTTTTGGTTTTGGTAGAAACATTTCCATTTAAAACAATATTACCATTAAATAAGCTAGATGATAAATTTTTTAAATCTACTTTTTCATCTTTTATAATTAATGTTCCTTTTGTGTTTTTTAAGTTTAAATTATCATAAACAACATTTGAAGCATTTGCAGTAATGGTACAATCTAAAAATGAAGGAATTTTTAATTGCTCTGTTGTTGTGTTTTCGGTAGATTCTTTTTCTGAAGTTTCAGCTTCAGCAACCATAAAATCGTTTACATTAAAGTTGTTAGAATTTAGGTTAAAATTCCCTTTTATATCTTCATTATTTAGAACAAAGCCAATTAGGTTTTCTATGGTTCCGTTCATTTTTAAATCAGATTTTCCTGTTTTGGCTTCAAAATTATTTAACTGTACCGTTCTAGTATTAAAAGTAACTTTTGCGGTAGAAATATCTAACGGACTTGCCATTTCATCTCCTTCATAATTAAAATTAGACAAATTAATATGACCAGAATTTTGGGTGTTTTCATACTGCTTATTTTCAATAGATTTCATATCAAAAGCAGTTTCAAAATCTGCATTTACAATTCCTTGTAAATTTTTAACATTTTCCATTGGGTATGCCTTGCTAATTTTTACTAAATCTATAGTTCCTTTAGCTTTGGCTTTTACTTTAGGGTTGTTAATTATATTGCTAATAAATGCACTTGAAGTAAAAGCATCATCATCAATTTTAAACGATAAATTTTGAATATTCACCTTTGTATCGTTGGTAATTCCAGTAGTATTTAAAATGGTTGTTTTTATTTGAATGTTTTCAATAGTTTTTGGTAAATCTGGATACTTAAAACTTGCATTGTTAGAGGCTAGTTTAATAGTTAATTTTGGAATGTGTTTATCGTCAATAATTCCATTAGCGTTTCCTTCAACAGAGAATTTACCAGTTGTTTTTACATCACTAATATCTTTTGAGTATTGTTCAGGAATTAGTGCTAAAAAGTTTTTAAATTCAGATGAAGGAGTTTTAAAATGAATATCAATTTCTTGATTTGATTCATTCATTTTTACAAACCCATCAAAAATTAAAGGGAGTTGGTTTATAAGCGCTTCGTTTTCTAAAAAAGTAAATTTTTGTTCGTTCAAATCCATTGCTATAGCTGCTTTTAACTGGATTGAATTATTTTTTAAATAGCTAGCATCTTCATAATTAAATGAAACGTTAGAGCTAGTTTCTGTTTTAAGTTCAGAAACAGCTTCAGAAAAATTACCACTTCCTTTATGGTTAAAGTTTTCTAGTTTTAAAGTCATTTTTGAAGAAGTATCTGTATAATAAATATTACTATTTTCAATGGAGTAGCCATCTAATTGTAACTTTAGCCCACTTTTTTCTTCGTTATTTTCTGTAGTTGAGGTTGTGTTTTCTTTAGCAATATTATAATTTGCTTCTCCGTTTTTATTAACTAAAACATTAATATTTCCTTCTTCAACAGAAATATAACTCACTTTTATTTTGTTAGATGAAGATGAGAATAAACTCGAAATGGGCATTTTAAGAGCAATATTTTTTACACTTGCCAACGTATCTCCTTCAAAAGGTTTTTTGTTGATAATTAATAAGTTGTTTAAGCTAACTTTTGCATTTGGAAAGCTAGAAATTAAACTAATATCAACATTGTTAAAATCTACTTTTGCATTTACATTGTTGTTTGCAGTTTCTTTTATAAGTTCTACAATTTTATCTTCAAAAAAATAAGGAATGGCTATTAATATTCCTAAAATAACAATTAATAAACCTATAAATATTTTTACAACTTTTTTCATAAATCAAACAATTTTAGCGAGTTCAAATAAAACGAAAAAAAATGAAGAATAGTAAAAATATTATGCTAAAATTTTATTAATGAATTTGAATTTCTTCACCAACTTTTAATTTAAATCTACTTCTAAATAAAAACACAATAAAATATAATATTGGTGTGTCTAAAAGTGCAATTAATATTTTAAACAAAAATCCACTAATTACAAGTGTATAGAATAAGCTCCACGGTAAAACTTTAAAACTACAAAGTAAAGTTACTACCGTTAGTGTATCTATTAATTGAGAAGAGAAGGTAGAGAAATTATTACGCAACCATAAATGTTTACCATTAGTTATGCGTTTCCAAAAGTGAAAAACTTTTATATCAATAAATTGCGCAAATAAATAGGCCAACATCGATGCTAAAACGGCTATTGGTGACAGGCCAAAAACTTGAGAGAAAATAGCATTATTTACCGGAGAGCTCTCAATAGCAGGTGTATAATTAGCTACAAACACAATTAGCATAGAGAAAAAGGAAGCAAAAATACCGGCAATTACAACTTGATTAGCCTTTTTTCTTCCATATATTTCTGAAATTATATCGGTAACTAAAAAAGTAATTGGATACGGTAAAATACCTACAGAAAGTTCAAACCTAAACAATCCAAATGGGTTCCAATAAAAGAATTTTTGAAATATTAAGTTCGAAGCTACTAAAGCTGCTATAAACATAGAAGCTAAAATTAAATAAATTGTAAGCGCTTCAGATTTAAGTTTGTTATTCATTTGTAGTTACTTGACACGAATATAACAAATAATTACTATTTTTGCATCTTGAAATTAAATTGAAACAATACAATATGAAAGCATATATTTTTCCAGGTCAAGGAGCACAATTTACAGGTATGGGATTAGATTTATACGAAAACCATCCTGCTGCTCAAGAATTATTTGAACAAGCAAACGAAATTTTAGGATTCCCAATTACAGATATTATGTTTGAAGGAACTCCAGAACAATTAAAACAAACAAAAGTAACACAACCAGCTATATTTTTACACTCTGTAATTTTAGCTAAAGTTTTAGGAGACGATTTTAAACCAGAAATGGTTGCTGGTCATTCTTTAGGAGAACTTTCTGCGTTGGTAGCAAATGGTGTTTTAACTTTTGAAGATGGTTTAAAACTAGTTTCAAAAAGAGCTTTAGCTATGCAAAAAGCGTGTGAAGCTCAAGAATCTACAATGGCAGCAGTGTTAGGGTTAGATGATGAGGTTGTTGAAGAAGTTTGTGCTAGTATTGATGGAGTTGTAATTGCAGCAAATTATAACTGTCCAGGTCAATTAGTTATTTCTGGAGAAATTGAAGCTATTGACAAAGCGTGTGCAGCGTTAACTGAAAAAGGAGCAAGACGTGCATTAAAATTGCCAGTTGGAGGAGCATTTCACTCACCTTTAATGGCGCCAGCTAGAGAAGAGTTAGCTGAAGCAATTAAAAACACAACATTTAGTGAACCTACTTGTCCGGTTTACCAAAATGTAGTTGCTAAAGCTGTGACTAGTCCAGAAGAAATTAAAGAGAATTTAATTGCACAATTAACGGCTCCAGTACGTTGGACACAATGTGTACAAGCTATGATTGCGGATGGCGGTACTGAATTTGTTGAAGTTGGTCCTGGTAAAGTATTACAAGGCTTAATGCGTAAAATTGATAGAAGTGTTGCTGCAAGTGGAGCAAGTATCTAAAATAAAAGAATAGAACTAAAAAAAGCCGCTTTAAGCGGCTTTTTTTATGGTTATAATATTTTTATTAATCGTCAGTTAATGTATATGTAATTGTTAATGTTTCTGATTGATCTGAATTTAATTTAGAATAATAATCTTTATCGCTACTTTTTGTTAAGTAATAAAGTACTCTGTGTCCTTTGTTTGGCCCATTTCCTGTGTATGCACTTCCAATTCCAGTAATTATTGAGATTGCTTCAGTGCCTGATAATTTCATAAGATATTTAGAAGAGCTACCCATTTGCCCGCTTCCACCTTTTGCATCTCCCCATGCATAAATATATAACTGTAATCCATCGGCAACTTTCCCGTCAGTAATTTGCACATTAACACTTCTAGATGCGTTTTTTGAACCAACTATTGATGAGTAGTTAATCCACATATCATAATTCATATTTGTAATTTTTACAGCACTTCCGGCTTCAGTTGGAGCTTGTATGTTGAATTCGATGTTTTTATCTTTTGAAGATTCTAAATCTAGTAATGCAACTTCTGGTACTCCTATTGTTACGTTATGAACATCTTTATGCGTGTCTTGAGCGTACGTTGTAAACGTAGCTGCAAAAAGTAAGATTAGTATATATATTCTTGAATTCATAATTTTCAATGATTAATTATACGTCAAAAATATTGTTGTTTTTGGGTGTAATTTGAAAATTAAGACAAGTAAGGTTTAACTATCGATAAACAGAAAATTACTGTCGATAAATGGATTTTAATAAAAAAGCCTCTGAAAATCAGAGGCTTTTTTTATTATAAAGTTTCTTGCCATTTCCAGGCCGATAGTAGTGCATCGTCTAAAGTAAGTTCCGTTTTCCAACCTAATTCATCTTTAGCATAATTTGTATCTGCATAAGCTGCAGTAATATCACCAGCTCTTTTATCAACTAGTTTGTAGTTTACTTTTTTACCCGTAACTTTTTCAAAAGATTTAATTACTTCTAAAACAGAGTTTCCTTTACCGGTACCTAAATTAAATACTTCGTATTGTGCTTTATTGTTATCTTCAATTAATCTTTTTAAAGCAACAATATGTGCTTTTGCTAAATCTACTACGTGAATGTAATCACGAACAGCAGTTCCATCAGGAGTATCGTAATCGCTACCAAAAACAGAAAGCTCTTCTCTAATACCAGCTGCAGTTTGCACAACAAAAGGAATTAAGTTTTGAGGTACACCAATTGGTAATTCTCCAATTTTTGCAGTTGCGTGTGCTCCAATAGGATTGAAGTAACGTAAAGCAATTGCTTTTAATTCTGAAATTTTAGTAGCATCTTTAATAATCTCTTCACCAATTTGTTTAGTATTTCCATAAGGAGATTCAGCAGGTTTTATTGGTGCGTTTTCAGTAATTGGTAATTCATCCGCTTGCCCGTAAACTGTACAAGAAGAACTAAAAATGAAATTATTTAAGTTGTTAGCTTTTAATTCTTGAAGAATGTATACTAAAGTTCCAATATTGTTTTCGTAATATTCTAATGGCTTTTGAACACTTTCACCTACAGCTTTTGATGCTGCAAAATGAATTATTCCATCTATTTTATTATTTGCAAAAAAATCTTTAACAGCAGCTTTTTCTCTTAAGTCTATATTAAAATAAGCTGGTTTAGTTCCAGTAATTGATGTTATTCTATCTAAAACTTCAATACTTGAATTCGATAAGTTATCGATTATTAAAACTTCAAACCCTTCATTTTGTAGTTCAACCACGGTGTGAGATCCAATAAATCCTAAACCTCCTGTTACTAATACTTTTTTCATAATTTATTTAATAAAATTTAATATTGTAGATGTAATAAATTCTAATTGTTCTTCCTCTAACTCAGTATGCATTGGTAAAGAAATAACTGTATCTTTTAATTCATTGGTTACAGGAAAGTCTGCTTCGTTGTAACGTTCATCTGCATATGCTTTTTGACTATGTAATGGAACTGGGTAATATATTGCATTTGGAATTCCATTATCTAATAAATGCTGATGTAATTCATCACGTTTACCATTTAATATTTGTAATGTGTATTGGTGAAATACGTGCGAAGTAAAATCACTTATTGCAGGTGTTACAATGTTTTGGTTTGAAGCGAATGCATTAGAATAATAAGCTGCAGCTTTTCCTCTAGCTTCACAATAACCATTTAATAATGGTAATTTAATTCTTAAAATAGCAGCTTGAATACTGTCTAATCTAGAATTTACTCCAACTACATCGTGGTAATAACGTTTGTACATTCCGTGGTTTACCATTCCTCTAATAATATGAGCTAAATCATCATCATCAGTAAAAATTGCACCACCATCACCGTAACATCCTAAATTTTTAGAAGGGAAAAAAGAAGTTGTACCTACATTACCAATAGTTCCAGCTTTCTTTTTAGAACCATCTTTAAACGTATAATTTGCTCCAATTGCTTGTGCAGTATCTTCAATTACAAATAAGTTGTGCTCTTTTGCAATTTCCAAAACAGCATCCATATTTGCGCACTGTCCGTATAAATGAACTGGCACAATAGCTTTTGTTTTTGGTGTAATTGCTTTTTTAATAGCATTAATATCTATATTGAAGGTGTCTTTTTCAACGTCAACCAAAACAGGTGTTAAGTTTAGCAACCCAATAACTTCAACAGTAGCTGCAAAAGTAAAATCGGCTGTAATAACTTCATCACCAGGTTGAAGACCTAATCCCATCATTGCAATTTGCAAAGCATCTGTACCGTTGGCACAAGGAATTACGTTTTTAACACCTAAATATTCTTCTAATTCTTTTTGAAAAGCGTGGACTTCTGGTCCGTTTATATATGCTGTAGATTTTAAAACTTCTAAGACTTTTTCGTCTATTTGTTTTTCTATTTTATTGTATTGACCCTTTAGGTCAACCATTTGAATTTTATTCATTGGTAAGTAACTAAGGATTTGTGAGTCACAAAAATACAATAAAAGCGTATGTAATACAATTAATAAATGTTATAAAAACTACAACGTTTTATTCAAATAAGTCAGATGATAAATAACGATCACCTCTATCAGGAATTATAGTAACTAATTTGCCATTTTCAATGGTTTCTGAAAGTTTAATAGCAGCAACAACAGCACCACCACCACTCATTCCGCAGAAAACACCTTCTTCTTTAGCTAATCGTTTGGTCATTTCTCGAGCTTCATCTTCATTAACTTCGATTACTTGATCTACTTTTTTAGGGTTGAAGATTTTTGGTACAAACTCAGGAGACCATTTTCTAATTCCAGGAATACTTGAACCGTCCATAGGTTGTGCTCCAATAATTTGAATTTCGCTATTTTGTTCTTTTAAATAAGTAGAAGTTCCCATAATTGTACCAGTAGTTCCCATTGCAGATACAAAGTGAGTGATTTCTCCATTTGTAGCTTCCCAAATTTCTGGCCCTGTGGTTTTGTAGTGAGCTTTCCAATTATCGTCATTTGCAAATTGATCTAAAATAACATAACCTTTTTCTTTGGCTACTTTTTCAGCATAAGCTCTAGAACCTTCAATACCAACATCTTTTGAAGTTAAGGTAACTTTTGCACCGTAAGCACGCATTGTTTGTACACGTTCTTTAGTGGAATTTTCAGGCATTACCAACTCCATTTTTAAGCCGTATTGTTGAGCAACCATAGCTAAAGCAATACCAGTGTTTCCACTTGTAGCTTCAATTAAATAATCACCTTTTTTTATATCACCACGTTCTAAAGCAGAAACAATCATATTTCTTGCAGCACGATCTTTTACACTTCCTGCAGGATTGTTTCCTTCTAGTTTTACGTATAGTTCAATTTCTTTTTTTTGTATTACAGAATTTAGTTTTACTAGGGGTGTGTTTCCTACTAAACTAGTTATATTTTCGATCATACTTTCTTTTGCTTAAGTTGTGTTTCTGGTTTGTGATAAACCAAAGAGTTTGGTGGTACAGATTCTGTAATCCATACGTTACCTCCAATAATACAATTTTCTCCAATCACTGTTTCTCCTCCTAAAATTGTGGCGTTTGCGTAAATAGTTACATTATTTTCTACAGTAGGATGACGCTTTACATTTTTCAACTCTTTAGAAACTTGTAAAGCACCTAAAGTAACACCTTGATAAATTTTTACATTATCTTTAATTATACACGTTTCACCAATTACAGTTCCTGTTGCGTGGTCAATAAAAAATGATTTTCCAATAGTTGCTCCAGGATGAATATCAGTTCCTGTTTTACTATGTGCATATTCACTCATTAATCGAGGAATAAGAGGTGCTTTTAATTTAAAAAGTGAATGACTTAACCTATAAATAGCAACGGCATAAAATCCTGGGTAAGCTAAATAAACCTCTTCAATATTGTTAGAAGCAGGATCATTATCAACTAAAGATTTAGCATCTGCATTTAGATTTTCAAAAATTTCTGGTAATCCTCTTAAAAAATCATTCCAAATATCTTCGCAGCAATGATTAACGCTTTTAATAGCTAAGTTGTAAATTTCTTTAAAATCTGCTTCTAATTGCTCAATATTATTTTCAACGCATTCATTAGAATCGAATAGAGTATTGAACAAATTGTTTGTAAAAGCTTCTGTTTTTCGCTTTAAACTAAAATCTAATTGAGGTTTGTTTTTACTCTCAATTATTTTATGAATTATGTTCTCTTTAGCTGTCATAAATTTACGCTTTGCCTTTTTTGTCGCTACTTTAATTAAATAATTACTATACATTATAAAATTGTATGTAATGTATTTCTAATATTCACAAAAATAACTTTTTTTTTAATTTGAAGTATTTCTGGTTGATAATAAGGTTTTGTTAAATTATGGTAGATTGACCAAGATCTATATTGCTTTTATTGTAAAACGTGTTGTCGTCGTCTAGAATAAAATCGCTTATAAAGTTTCCAACATTTGTTGTTGAAAAATGATTTGTTGTATTTAAATCTGGTGTTGTTATATTAAGGTCTATAGATTTTTCAACTGCTAATCTTATGTTTTCTGCTTCATCATACAATTCAAAATGATCTAGCAGCATAGCTGCAGAAAGTATAGCAGCTAAAGGATTTGCTATGTTTTTTCCTTTTGCAGTAGGGTACGACCCGTGGATTGGTTCAAAAAGTGCTGTATGTTTACCAATGGATGCAGATGCCAATAAACCTATTGATCCTGAAATTACACTTGCTTCATCAGAAAGGATGTCTCCTATCATATTTTCAGTTAATATAATATCAAACTGAGTAGGTTTTAAAATTAGTTGCATTGCAGCGTTATCTGCATATAAGAAGTTGAGTTTTACACTTGGAAATTGTTTTGAAATTTCGGCAACTCTTGTTCTCCAAAGTTTAGAAGTTTCTAAAACGTTAGATTTATCTACAAGGGTAAGTTTTTTTCGTCTAAGTTTAGCGGCTTCAAAAGCTAGTATTGCAATTCTATCTATTTCTTCAACAGAATAGTTACAAGTATCTACAGCTGATAATTTATCATCACTTAGTTTTCTTTCTCCAAAATAAATTCCACCAGTTAATTCACGGTAAATAACTAAGTCGGCTCCGTCAATTACGTGTTCTTTTAAATTAGATTTATGAAGTAAAGATGTGTAAGTGTGTACAGGTCTAATATTTGCAAAAAGGCCTAGTTTTTTTCTAAGCTGAAGTAGGCCTTGTTCAGGTCTTACTTCAGCGTTAGGATTGTTGTCGTATTTTGGATCGCCAATAGCACCAAATAGTATGGCATCTGCATCGGCACAAATTTTTAAAGTTTCTTCGGGTAATGGGTTGTTAAATTCTTTTATTGCAACATCGCCAACTAAACCTTTGCTGTATTCGAAAGTATGCGTATACTTTTCAGCAATAGCGTTTAATACTTTAACGGCTTGTTGAATAACTTCGGGTCCAATTCCATCTCCAGGAAGTAAGGCTATTTTCAACTTCATAATCTATCATTTTCAAATTCTTACTTCAAAAGTAACTAAATTATATTGCAGTATTAGATTTTGCAACATGATTTAATTCCATTAAATGGTGAATATCTTCATCATTAACTTCTTTATGCTTATCTGCAAATTTTAAAAATTGAGGATAAACATCATCTAACTCAATTTTAGTTAAATCGTAACCTACATTTTTTGCTCTATAAGCTAATGCAGCTCTACCACTTCTTGCAGTTAGAACAATTGAAGATTCTGTAACACCAACATCTGCTGGGTCCATAATTTCATAAGTTTCACGGTTTTTAATAACACCATCTTGGTGAATTCCAGAACTGTGAGCAAAAGCATTTTCACCAACAACTGCTTTGTTAGGTTGTACAATCATTCCCATACTTCGCTGCACAAGTAAGCTTGTATCGTATAAAAGTTTTGTGTTAATACCAGTATCTAAATTAAGGTAAGGATGTTGTTTTAAAATCATTACAACTTCTTCTAAAGCAGTGTTTCCAGCTCGCTCTCCAATACCATTAATTGTACATTCAATTTGTCTAGCTCCATTTTGAACTCCTGCTATTGCGTTAGCAGTTGCTAAACCTAAATCGTTATGGCAATGGCAAGAAATTATAACATTGTCTATACCTTTTACGTTTTCTTTTAAGTATTTAATTTTAGCTCCATATTCATCTGGCAAACAATAACCTGTAGTGTCTGGAATGTTTACAACAGTTGCTCCGGCTTTAATTACAGCTTCCAAAACTCTTGCTAAATATTCATTATCTGTTCTACCTGCATCTTCAGCATAAAATTCAACATCTTCAACAAAAGATTTAGAAAAAGCAACGGCATCATAAGCACGTTCTATAATTTTTTCTTGTGTTGAAGCGAATTTAAATTTAATATGAGATTCTGAAGTTCCAATACCTGTATGGATTCTAGGTCTTTTGGCATATTTTAAAGCGTCAGCAGCAACTTCGATATCTTTTTTATTTGCTCTAGTTAAGCCACAAACTGTTGCGTTTTTTACTAGTTTAGAAATTTCTTCTACAGAAGTAAAATCTCCTGGGCTAGAGATTGGGAATCCAGCTTCAATTACATCAACACCTAATAAATCTAGTCGTTCGGCTATAACTAATTTTTGTTGTGTATTTAATTTACAGCCAGGGACCTGCTCTCCGTCTCTTAAGGTGGTGTCAAAAATTTGGACTCTATTATTACTCATTATTGATTTTTTTTTATCACATTTGAAAATCAAAAATATACTTATAGGTTATTCCTTTCTTGTAATAATTACGTAAGTTTACTATATTCAATTTATCCGTATAGGGTTTAAGTTGTTGAAAAACAATTAAATAAAAATATTTCAGTTACAATGGCTATTGAGCAAAAAGATGCACTTTTTTCATTAATTAAATCTTTGTCTAAATCAGAAAAGAGGCAATTTAAGCTATATGTTGGTAGGTTAGGTGGAAATTCCGAAGCGAATTTTATGACGCTATTTAATTTGTTAGATAAAGTTAGCGATTATAATGATGAGTTAATTTTGAAAAAAACTAAAATTAAAAAGCAACAAATTTCGAATACGAAGGCGCATTTGTATAAGCAAATTTTGGTGAGTTTGCGTTTTAATCCAGTACATCAAAATATACGTTCTCAAATAAGAGAGCAATTCGATTTTGCGGCTATACTTTATAGCAAAGGATTGTATAAACAGAGCTTAAAAATTTTAGAAAAAGCGAAAGACTTAGCGCTTAAAAACGGAGAAAATAATTTAGGGTACGAAATTGTTCAGTTCGAGAAAGTGATAGAATCTCAATATATTACTAGAAGTATGAGCAATAGGGCAGATGAGCTGGCTATACAAGCAAAGGAGTTAAGCTTGCGTAATGTTAGAATTAGTAAACTGTCAAATTTATCGTTACAATTGTATAGTTTAATGTTGAAGGAAGGTTATGTTAAGAATGATGGAACTTCAAAAGAAATTACAAAGTATTTTGAGAAGCGATTGCCTAAGTATCAATTATCAGATTTAGGTTTTAGAGAAAAGCTTTTTTTGTATAAAGCTTATTTATGGAGAAGCTTAATTATGCAAGATTTTATATCGAGTTTTAAGTATTCTAAAAAATGGGTTGATTTGTTTACACATAACCCTGAAATGAAAAAACAGAATCCTGTATTTTATTTGAAAGGAGTTAATTATTTGTTAGAGTCTTTATATCTCTTAAAACATAAAACAAAATTCAATTCAGTACTTACAATGCTAGAAACAGATATTGATAGTGGTAATATTGCATTGAACGCAAATACACAAATTCTAAAATTTTTATATTTAAATCAGAACAAACTTAATTTATACTTTTTAGAAGGGCGCTTTACCGAAGGATTAAGTTATGTAGATGAATTGTTAGAAGAAATTGAGTCTCATACTTCAAGAATTGATGAACATCATATTATGGTGTTTTATTATAAAATTGCCTGTATGTATTTTGGAGCAGGTAAAAACAAAGAATGTATTGTTTACCTTCAAAAAATAATTAATAATAAAGATTTAAAAATGCGTGAAGACTTGTTATGTTTTTCACGAGTTTTAAATTTAGTAGCTCATTACGAAGCTGGTTTAGATTTAAATATTGAAAAACTGATAGTTTCTACATATAAGTTTTTAAGAAAAATGAATGACTACAATCAGGTTCAAGAAAAAATGATTTTGTTCTTAAAGAATTTAAGTAATATATATCCGCACGACATTAAAAATGCTTTTATTGAATTACATGCAGAGCTTATTAAGTTTGAAGATCATCCTTATGAAAGAAGAGCATTTTTGTATTTAGATATTATTTCGTGGTTAGAGAGTAATATAAAAAATGTATCTGTTGAAAGTATAATTCAGGAAAAAGCAAAAAAAATGATAAAATAATTTGTAAGTCGTGAATTATTTTTAATATTTGTTGAAGAAAATGAAACAAGTTATTGTAAATATTATTTCTATTGTAGTCGTTGTGATTCAAACACAAACCGATTAGGAAAAATATTGCACAAAATAATATTTAAAAAACCTTCCTAATTTTATTAGGGAGGTTTTTTTTATTTCATAATCATTGTAAAATAAATAGGTTTAACTATCATAAAATCAGTAGTGTATGGTCAATATTAAGTAAGTGAGTGTTGTAATAAAAAATAAAAAACACTAAAAATAATAAATGCTAAAATTAAATTTGTAGTTCGTTAAATTAAATGCGGCGAAAAATTAAAAACTTTGAATATAATTCAAAGAAAATAAAATATTGTTAATAAAAATGCAACTAAATAAATATAGTAAAAGAGTAACACAAGATCCAACGCAACCAGCGGCAAAAGCAATGATGTATGGCGTAGGTTTGACTGATAGCGATATGGATAAGCCTCAGGTAGGTATTGCTAGTACAGGTTACGATGGTAATCCGTGTAATATGCACCTAAATGGGTTGGCTGGTTTTATTCAAGAAGAAGTTAATAAAAATGAACTTGTAGGATTAAAATTTAACACAATTGGAGTTAGTGATGGTATTTCTATGGGAACATCAGGAATGAACTATTCTTTACCTTCTCGAGATGTTATTGCAGATTCTATTGAAATAGTAATGAATGCGCAAAGTTACGATGGTTTAGTTACCGTTGTTGGTTGTGATAAAAATATGCCAGGAGCAATAATGGCAATGTTGCGTTTAAATCGTCCATCATTAATGGTTTACGGTGGTACTATTGCTTCGGGAAATTATAAAGGAAGAAAATTAAATATTGTTTCTGCTTTTGAAGCGCTTGGACAAAAAATTGCTGGAGAAATTTCAGAAGAAGAATACAAAGAAATTATTAAGAGATCTATTCCAGGAGCAGGAGCTTGTGGTGGAATGTATACGGCAAACACAATGGCATCTTCAATTGAAGCTATGGGATTTGCATTACCGTACAATTCATCTATTCCAGCAGAAAATCCACATAAAGAAACTGAAAGTGAGCGAATAGCAGTAGCTATTAAAAATTTATTGGAGTTAGACTTAAAACCTTTAGATATAATCACAAAAAAATCGTTAGAAAATGCGATTACAGTGGTTAATGCTTTAGGTGGTTCAACAAATGCAGTGCTGCATTATTTAGCAATTGCACATGCGGCTGGAATTGAATTTACGTTAGATGATTTTCAACGAGTAAGTGATAGAACTCCGTTAATTGCAGATTTAAAACCAAGTGGAGAGTACTTAATGGAAGATGTTCATGGGGTTGGTGGTACGCCAGCAATTATGAAATATTTATTAGAAGAAGGTTTTTTACACGGTGATTGTATGACAATAACAGGTAAAACACTTGCTGAAAATTTAGCAGATGTTCAGGCTATAAAATTTGAAGATGAGCAAGATGTTATTTATCCAACAGACAAAGCGTTAAAATCTTCAGGGAACTTACAAATCTTATTCGGAAACTTAGCTTTAGAAGGTGCAGTTGCCAAAATTAGTGGTAAGGAAGGAAACTTGTTTGAAGGTAAAGCAGTTGTGTTTAATAGCGAGCAAGATGCAAATGATGGTATTGGAGCAGGTAAAGTTTCAAAAGGAGATGTAGTTGTAATTAGGTATGTTGGCCCTCGTGGAGGCCCAGGAATGCCAGAAATGTTAAAGCCAACTTCTATGATTATGGGAGCTGGACTTGGTAAAACAGTAGCATTAATTACTGATGGTCGTTTTTCTGGAGGTACACATGGTTTTGTTGTGGGGCATATTACGCCAGAAGCACAATCTGGCGGAAATATAGGTTTAATAGAAGATGGTGATATGATAAAAATTGATGCAGCTAATAACACTATAGATGTATTAGTTTCTGAAGAAATACTTGCTGAAAGAAAAGCAAAATGGGTAGAGCCAGCACCAAAACACAAAAAAGGAATATTATATAAATATGCTAAAACAGTTTCTTCTGCTTCAGAAGGATGTGTTACAGATAAATTTTAAGAGATGAAAACATTAAACATGGAAGCGAAACAAAAGGAGACAGCAAAAACTGTTAAAATTTCAGGAGCCGAAGCGGTTATTAGATGTTTGCTAGAAGAAAATGCAGATTTAGCTTTTGGATATCCAGGAGGTGCAATTATGCCAGTTTATGATGAAATTTATAAATATCACGATAAATTTCACCACGTATTAACTCGTCACGAACAAGGTGCTGCTCACGCAGCTCAAGGTTTTGCACGTGTTACCGGTAAACCGGGTATTGTTTTTGCAACTTCAGGGCCAGGTGCAACAAACTTGGTAACAGGTATTGCAGATGCTCAAATAGATTCTACACCATTGGTTTGTATTACAGGTCAGGTAGCGTCTCATTTATTAGGTTCAGATGCGTTTCAAGAAACAGATATTATTGGTATTTCAACACCAGTAACAAAGTGGAATTATCAAGTTACAAAAGCTTCTGAAATACCAGCAGTAATGGCTAAAGCTTTTTACATTGCAAAATCAGGTAGACCAGGGCCAGTTTTAATTGATATTACAAAAGATGCTCAATTTGGAGAGTTAGATTATTCTTATGAAAAATGCGAAAAAGTAAGAAGTTATCGTGCTGTTCCAAAAATGAATGCTGAAAAAATTCAAGAAGCTGCAACTATTATTAATAATGCTAAAAAACCATTTATTGTTTGGGGGCAAGGTGTTATTATAGGTGAGGCAGAACAAGAGTTTAAAAACTTTATAGAAAAAACAGATATTCCTTCGGCTTCAACAGCTTTAGGTTTATCGGCTTTAGAAACTAAACACCCATTAAATGTTGGTATGGTTGGTATGCATGGAAATTATGCACCAAATGTATTAACAAATGAGTGTGATGTTTTAATTGCTATTGGAATGCGTTTTGATGATCGTGTTACAGGTAATTTAAACACATATGCAAAACAAGCTAAAGTAATTCATTTTGATATTGACCCTGCGGAAATTGATAAAAATGTAAAGACTGATGTTGCTGTTTTAGGTAATGTAAAACAAACATTAGTTGAGGTTATGAAGCTTGTGGATAAGGCAGATCATAAAAGCTGGATGAGTGAGTTTGATAAATTATATCAAATTGAAGTAGATAAAGTAATAAACGATCAGTTAAATCCTACAAAAGAAGGTTTAACTATGGGTGAAGTATTAGGCGGAATTAATAAGGTTTCTAATGGTGATGCTGTTGTGGTGTCTGATGTAGGGCAACACCAAATGTTTGCGTGTCGTTATGCAGATTTTATTAAATCTAGAAGTAGTGTTACTTCAGGAGGTCTTGGCACAATGGGCTTTGCTTTGCCAGCTGCAATTGGAGCAAAAATAGGCGTTCCAGAAAGAGAAGTTGTAGCAATTATTGGAGATGGTGGTTACCAAATGACTTGTAATGAGTTGGGTACTATTCTTCAAACAAAAGCTGCAGTAAAAATTGTAGTTTTAAACAATAGTTATTTAGGTATGGTACGTCAATGGCAAGAGTTGTTTTTTGATAAACGTTATGCTTCAACAGAAATGATAAGTCCAGATTTTGTAAAACTTGCAGGCGCTTATGATATTGAAGCAACAAGAGTTTCTAAAAGAGAAGATTTAGAAGATGCTATAAAAACAATGATGGCTTCAAAAGAAGCCTTCTTTTTAGAAGTTGTTATAGAGCAAGAAGATAACGTATTTCCAATGATACCAACCGGAGCAACAGTTTCAGATATAAGATTAAGTTAATTATGGAAGAAGAACAATTATATACAGTGTCGGTTTATACCGAAAATAATATAGGAATTTTAAATCGCCTTTCAGCAATATTTTTAAAACGTCATGTGAATATTGAAAGTATGACGGTTTCGAAATCTGAAATAGAAAATGTACATAGATTTACGTTTGTAGTTAACCTTTCAGAAGTTAGAATTGCAAAAATTATTGGGCAGTTAGAAAAGCAAATTGAAGTAATAGGTGCTTATTACCATACTGAGGATGAAACTATTTATAACGAAACAGCGTTATTTAAAATTTCTACTGAACATTTGTATGATGAGAAATTGCAGAAAAAATTTAAATTTAGACGAGCGCATATACTTACAATAACAGAACGTTATTTTGTTATTGAAGCATCTGGTTCAAAAGAAAATATTGATAAAATGTACGAAAGGTTAAAACCTTATGGTTTACTACAATTTGTACGCTCAGGTCGTATAGCAATTACGCGTCCAAAAATGGCAATATCAGAAATATTAGAAGAAATTAATTAAAAGAATAAAAACAAAGAAATGGCAAATTATTTTAACACACTTCCGTTACGTTTACAATTAGAACAATTGGGACAATGTGAATTCATGGATAGATCAGAATTTAGTGAAGGTGTAGAAGCACTAAAAGGGAAAAAAATTGTAATTATTGGTTGTGGAGCTCAAGGGTTAAACCAAGGTTTAAATATGAGAGATTCTGGTTTAGATGTTTCTTATACATTAAGACCAGCAGCAATTGCTGAAAAAAGACAATCATTTTTAAATGCTTCAGAAAACAAATTTAATGTTGGAACTTATGAAGAAATGATTCCTACGGCAGATTTATTAATTAATTTAACACCAGATAAACAACACACAAATGTTGTAAATGCTGTTATGCCTTTAATGAAAAAAGGTGCAACACTTTCTTATTCTCACGGTTTTAATATTGTTGAAGAAGGAATGCAGGTAAGAAAAGATCTTACAGTAATTATGGTAGCTCCTAAGTCGCCAGGTTCTGAAGTTAGAGAAGAATATAAAAGAGGTTTTGGTGTACCAACATTAATTGCTGTGCATCCAGAAAATGATCCTGAAGGAAAAGGATGGGATCAAGCAAAAGCTTATGCTGTTGCTACAGGTGGTCATACAGCTGGTGTTTTACGTTCGTCATTTGTTGCAGAGGTAAAATCAGATTTAATGGGTGAGCAAACAATTCTTTGTGGATTGTTACAAACAGGTTCTATTTTATGTTTCGATAAAATGGTTGCTGAAGGTGTAGATGCTGGTTATGCTTCAAAATTAATTCAATATGGTTGGGAAACTATTACAGAAGCTCTAAAACATGGTGGTATTACAAATATGATGGATCGTTTATCAAATCCAGCTAAAGTTGCTGCTTTTAAAGCTTCCGAAGAATTAAAAGATATTATGCGTCCGTTATTCCAAAAGCATATGGATGATATTATTTCAGGTCATTTTTCTAAAACTATGATGGAAGATTGGGTAAATGATGATGTTAACTTATTAACTTGGAGAGCTGCAACTGGAGAAACTAACTTTGAAAAAACTCCTGCAGGAGATGTTGAAATTTCTGAACAAGAATATTTTGATAACGGTGTGTTAATGGTTGCAATGGTAAAAGCTGGTGTAGAATTAGCTTTTGAAGCTATGACAGATGCTGGTATTATTGAAGAGTCTGCTTACTACGAGTCTTTACACGAAACGCCACTTATTGCAAATACAATTGCACGTAAAAAATTATACGAAATGAATAGTGTAATTTCTGATACTGCAGAGTATGGATGTTATTTATTCGATCACGCTTGTAAACCATTAATTGAAGAATACGTTAAAAACGCGCCGAGTAACTTAGTTGGTCGTCCTTTTAATAGCGGTGATAATGGTGTTGACAATAAAGAATTAATTGAAATAAATGATGCAATTAGAAATCATCCAGTTGAAGAAATTGGTGAGTTTTTAAGAGAATCTATGACAGCAATGAAAAAAATTGTTTAAACAGTTAAAATTTTGAGTGAATCTACTAAAAAAAGTATTTCATTAGAAAAAATTTATAAAGCTCAACAGAGCATTAAAGGAGTTGTGCAAGCAACTCCTTTAATGTTTATGAAAAATTTTTCTGAACAGTATGGAGCCAGCATTTATTTTAAAAGAGAAGATGTTCAAGTTGTACGTTCGTATAAAATTAGAGGAGCTTATAATAAAATTCAAGGCTTAACAGCTAAAGAATTAGAAAATGGAATAGTGTGTGCTAGTGCAGGAAACCACGGGCAAGGAGTTGCTTTTGCATGTAAGAAATTACAGGTAAATGGAACTATTTTTATGCCGGTTACTACGCCTCATCAAAAAATTGATCAGGTAAAAATGTTTGGTGGCGAGTATGTGGAAGTTCAGCTTATTGGAGATAGTTATGATGATAGCCAAATAGCAGCAAAGGAATTTTGCGACGCTAATCAAAGTACTTTTGTGCATCCGTTTGATGATATAGATGTAATTGCAGGACAAGGAACAATAGGGCTTGAAATATTGAATGATATTGATACGCAAGTTGATTATTTGTTTATGCCAGTTGGTGGTGGAGGTTTAGCTTCGGGTGTTGGAAATGTGTTTAAATCATTAAGTCCAGAAACTAAGTTAATTGGTGTTGAACCAAAAGGTGCGCCATCATTAACTACTTCATTAAAAAATGGAAAAAACACTACATTAACCGAAATTGAAAAATTTGTTGATGGTGCAGCAGTTAAACGAATGGGCGAAATTACCTATGAGTTTTGTAAAGAATTATTAAATGATACGGATACTGTTTGTGAAGGACAAATTTGCACAACAATTTTAAAAGTTTATAACGAAAATGCTTTGGTTGTTGAACCAGCAGGAGCATTGTCTATTGCAGTTTTAGAACAGTATAAAGAGCAAATTAAAGGTAAAACGGTTGTTTGTATTGTAAGTGGAGGTAATAATGATATTACCAGAATGGAAGAAATGAAAGAAAGGGCCTTACTTTTTAAAGGTTTAAAGCATTATTTTATTATCCGATTTCCGCAAAGAGCAGGTGCGTTAAAAGAATTTGTGGTAGATGTTCTGGGAGTTAATGATGATATTACATACTTTGAATACACCAAGAAAAATAATAGAGATAAAGGTCCTGCAGTAGTGGGAATTCAATTAGAATCTAAAGATGATTTTGAACCTTTGGTTTCTAGAATGAAGGAAAAAGGATTTTTAGGTGATTATCTAAATGATAACCCTGAACTTTTTCAATTCTTAATTTAAAAAGCATACTAACCTAGCGGGTTTCTAAAACCTGTTAGGTTTAAAGTAATAATTTTAACGTTCTTTAATTTTTTAAGAGGCGGATAAACAAGTGAGTGTAGGGTTTATTAATCGTGTTATCTAGTTGTTTGGTTTTTATTGAAGGTAGTTTCGATTGGGAATTCGTAATTCTTAATTAATAATTAAAGATAATTGTTAATTATATAGGGTCTTTAAGTAAATGTTGTTAAATATTAAACAAAGAGGGTAATATATTAGAAAAAAGGCGTAATATTGTACTAATGAAAATTAACAAGTTACATACTACTATTGTACGCCGCTTCACACGTCGCCCCTTTCGGGCGTAATTTTCTATTGAAAACGATGAGTTCGTTTTCGCTTCTCAAAAACACATAAATAATACAATTTTATAATTCAAAAAGTAAACAATGAAAATTGTTATAGCTGATAAATCGCATATAAAATATTCAGAAATAATTTGTGATACTATTAAAGAATCTGCTAAGGTTAGAGGTACTGGTATTGCTGAAAGAACTCCTGATTATGTTGCAGATAAAATTACTAAAGGTGATGCTGTTATAGCATTAGATAAAGACAAATTTGCAGGGTTCTGTTATATAGAAACCTGGGATAATAAATCTTTTGTAGTTAACTCTGGTTTAATAGTACATCCAGATTTTAGAAATCAGGGACTGGCTAAAAAAATTAAAAAAAGAATATTCGAGTATTCTAAAGAGAAATATCCAGATGCTAAAATATTTGGTATTACTACTGGTTTGGCGGTGTTAAAAATAAATTACGAGTTAGGATATCAACCCGTAACTTTTTCAGAATTAACAAACGACGAAGCTTTTTGGAACGGATGTAAAACATGTAAAAATTACGATGTTTTAATGAGAACTGACAAAAAAATGTGCCTATGTACAGGAATGTTATATGATCCTAAACATGATAAAGATGTAAAAGATCATAAATACAATTCAAAAGTATTAAGCAGATTAAAAAAAATAAAACAAGCATTATTTCTTAAAAAGAATAAAAAATAAAATCATGGATAAAGTTGTAGTTGCATATAGCGGAGGTTTAGACACATCATATTGTGTTAAGTATTTACAAAACGAATTAAATTTAGAAGTTCACAGTGTATTGGTTAACACTGGAGGTTTTTCTGAAGAAGAATTGAAAGTGGTTGAAGCGAAAGCTTATGATATGGGAGTGAAATCGCATACCAATCAAAATATTTTAGATATTTATTACGATAAAGCTATTAAGTTTATGGTGTACGGTAATGTGTTAAAAAATAATACATATCCATTATCAGTAAGTGCAGAAAGAGTTTTTCAAGCAATTGAAGTTGTTGAATATGCTAAAAAAATAGATGCAAAATACATAGCTCACGGAAGTACTGGTGCAGGAAACGATCAAGTAAGATTTGATATGATTTTTCAAACCCTTGCTCCAAATATTGAAATTATAACACCTGTTAGAGATTTAAAACTTTCTAGACAAGTAGAAATTGATTATTTAAAAGAACATGGTGTAGATTATCCTTGGTCTAAAGCAAAATACTCAATAAATAAAGGAATTTGGGGAACTAGTGTTGGTGGTGTTGAAACTTTAACATCTCACCAAGCATTGCCAGAAGAGGCTTATCCAAGTCAGTTAGAAAAAACAGAGCCAACAGATATTAAATTGCATTTTGAAAAAGGACAGATTGTTGGTTTAAATGACCAATTTGATACACCAGTAAATACCATTTTAAAAATTGAAGAAATAGCTTCGAAATATGCAATTGGTAGAGATATTCACGTAGGAGATACCATTGTAGGTATTAAAGGTAGGGTTGGTTTTGAAGCTGCTGCGGCAACCGTAATTATTAAGGCGCACCATTTATTAGAAAAGCATACGCTTTCTAAATATCAACAAAATTTAAAAGAAGGAATAGGAAGTACTTACGGAACTTTATTGCATGATGGTCAATATTTTGAGCCTGCAATGAGAGATTTAGAAGCTTTTTTAACTAATTCTCAAAAAGCAGTAACAGGTGAAGTTTTTGTAACTTTAAAACCTTATCATTTTAGTTTAAATGGTATTGAATCTAAACACGATTTAATGAAATCTAAATTTGGTGAGTACGGCGAAACGAACAAAGCTTGGAGTGCAGATGACGCAAAAGGATTTATTAAAATTCTAGGAACAGCAAATAAAATATATCACAGCGTAAACTCGTAATTATGATTAAAGTAGGAATAGTAGGTGGAGCTGGTTATACAGCAGGTGAGTTAATTAGATTGTTAGTTAATCATTCGCAAGCTGAATTAGATTTTGTGTACAGTACGTCAAATGCAGGAAACTACATTTATCAAGTACATCAAGATTTATTAGGTTCAATAGATTTAAAATTTACAGATACAATTAATGAAAACGTAGACGTGTTGTTTTTGTGTTTAGGTCACGGAAATTCAACAGCGTTTTTAGAAAATAATTCATTTTCAAACTCAACTAAAGTTATCGATTTAAGTAACGATTTTAGATTGAATGCTGATGACGTTTTTCAAGGAAGAAAATTTGTATACGGAATGCCAGAATCTCAAAAAAGTGAGATAGAATCAGCTACAAATATTGCAAATCCAGGTTGTTTTGCAACAGCAATTCAATTGGCATTATTACCTTTAGCAAAAGCTTCAAAAATAAACGATACAGTGCATGTAAACGCAACTACCGGTTCTACAGGAGCTGGAGTTTCGCCAATGGCAACTACGCATTTTAGTTGGAGAGATAATAACTTTTCGGTTTATAAAGCATTTACACATCAACATCTGGGTGAAATAGGTGAAAGTTTAGCTGAACTTCAAGATGGTTTTAATGAAGAATTATTATTTATTCCAAACAGAGGTAATTTTAGTAGAGGAATATTTGCTTCAATTTATTTAAAGTTTGAAGATAGTATTGAAAAAGCGTTCGAATTATTTGAAGATTTTTATAAAGATGCAAAGTTTACGCACGTTTCAAAATCACCAATTCATTTAAAGCAAGTAGTAAATACAAATAATTGTTTTTTACATCTTCAGAAGCACGGAAATCAGTTATTAATTACTTCAGCAATAGATAATTTATTAAAAGGAGCATCAGGTCAGGCAATTCAAAATATGAACTTAATGTTTGGGTTAAATGAAACTGAAGGATTAAAATTAAAAGCTAATTCATTTTAAAAGTAACAACACAACTAACTTATGAAAATAGCAATTTTAGGAACAGGAAATTTAGGGTATTCCATAGCAATGGGAATTTTATCGCAAGATAATTTTAACTTAAAAAACTTATACTTAACTAAACGAAATGTAGATTCTTTAAAGAAGTGGGATAAGTTGCCCAATGTAAAAATTTCAACGGATAATAAAAAGGCTGTACGTTTTTCTGATGTTATAATATTAGCGGTTCAGCCAAAGCAATTGCAAGGTGTTTTAGAAGAAATTAAACCACAATTAAATCTAAAAAGGCATACAGTAATTTCTGTTGTAACCGGTAGAAAAATCAATGAAATTGAAAGTATTATTGGAAATGAAATTTCAATAATTAGAAGTATGCCAAATACGGCTATTTCAGTTGGGCAGTCAATGACTTGTTTAAGTGCAAATGAAAAAGGAAAAGAAAATATTGAAATAGCAAAATCTATTTTTAATTCGTTAGGTAAAACTATGTGTATTGAAGAGCGATTAATGCAAGCGGCTACGGTAATTTGCGCTAGTGGAATTGCTTTTTGGATGCGTTTAATACGTGCATCTACACAGGGAGCAGTACAACTAGGTTTTGATGCGGAAGAGGCACAAGAACTCTCAATGCAAACAGCTTTAGGTGCTGCGAGTTTATTGTTAAAATCGGGTAATCATCCAGAGGAAGAAATAGACAAGGTTACAACGCCAAACGGTTGTACTATTGAAGGTTTAAACGAAATGGAACACCAAGGGTTAAGTTCGTCATTAATAAAAGGAGTAAAAGCTTCTTTCGAAAAAATTAATCAGATTTAAATTATGGAATTATTTGATGTTTATCCGTTGTATAATGTTACACCAGTTAAGGCTGAAGCAGAATATGTTTGGGATGAAAAAGGAACAAAATATTTAGATCTATATGGTGGTCACGGAGTTATTTCTGTTGGGCATACGCATCCGAAATATGTAAGTGCTATTTCAAACCAATTAAATAATTTAGGGTTTTATTCTAATTCAATTCAAAACCCTTTGCAAAAGCAATTGGCTAAAAAATTAGGTGAATTATCTGGATGTGAAAACTATAATTTATTTTTATGTAATTCAGGAGCTGAAGCAAATGAAAATGCCTTAAAATTGGCATCATTTAAAACTGGGAAAAGTAGAATTATTTCTTTTAATAATTCTTTCCACGGAAGAACTTCAGCAGCAGTTGCAGCAACCGATAATAAAAATATAAATGCACCCATAAATCTTCAGCAAGAAGTAACATTTTTACCGTTAAATTCTATTGAATTGGTTATACGCGAAATTGGTAAAGGAGATGTTGCAGCTGTAATTATTGAAGGAATTCAAGGTGTTGGTGGTTTAGATGAAGGTACAACTGATTTTTTTCAAGAAGTAGAGAAGTTATGTAAGCAACATGAAGTATTTCTTATTTTAGATGAAATTCAAAGTGGTTATGGTAGAAGTGGAAAGTTTTTTGCTTTCCAGTATCATAATATTCAACCAGATATTATTACAACTGCTAAAGGTATGGGAAATGGTTTTCCAATTGGAGGCGTATTAATTTTAGATAAACACGAAGCTAAATTTGGAATGTTAGGTACTACTTTTGGTGGAAATCATTTAGCGTGTGCCGCTGCAATTTCAGTGTTAGATATTATTGAGGAGGAGCAGTTAATGAAAAACGTAAATGAGGTTTCGACTTATTTTAAAGAGCAAATTAAAAGCGTTTCTCAAGTTCAAAAAGTTAAAGGAAATGGTTTAATGTTAGGTGTCGAATTCGATTTTGAAGTTGGTGAATTACGTAAAAAACTAATTTTTGAAAAACAGATTTTTACAGGTGGAGCTATGAATAAAAAGCTATTAAGAATTTTGCCTCCTTTAACAATGAATAAAGAGCAGGTAGATGTTTTTATTAATGCATTAAAAGAGGTTTTATAATGAATACGCTATTAACTACACAACAAAAAAATGATGTATTGAGCACAATGGCTCAATTAATCAATAAAGAGCAAGCTTCAATAATTTCAGCAAATAAAATTGATGTTGAAGGTTACAATGGAGGCGATTTAGCAATGGAAAAACGTTTAAAAGTTGACGACGCTAAAATTGAAGGGATGATGTTGTCTTTAAATCAATTAGTGGCAGATTCTGAACCTATTGGCAAAGAATTGTACAACTTTACACACGATAATGGAATTAAAATTGTAAATAAAACAGCTCCGTTTGGAACGGTTTTAATTATTTATGAATCTAGACCTGATGTTACGGTTGAAGCTGCAGGAATTGCTTTTAAATCTGGTAATAAAATTTTATTAAAAGGAGGCAAAGAGTCATTAAATTCAAACTTAAAAATTGTTGAATTATGGCATAAAGCTTTAAAGCAGCATAATGTTAGTACTGATTGGGTTGAGTATTTAAATTATGATCGTACAAAAACACAAGCGTTTTTAGAAAACCCAACACAGCAATTAGATTTAATTGTGCCTCGTGGAGGAGAACGTTTAATTGAGTTTGTAAAGAAAAATGCTAAATGTCCGGTAATTGTTAGCGGACGAGGTAATAACTTTGTGTATGTAGATTCCGAAGCAGATGTTGATGTTGCTTTAAGTATTATTAATAATGGGAAAACAGCAAATATTTCTGTATGTAATGCGGTAGATAAGGTGTTGATTAATTCGAAATTGGCGAATAAAGATCAATTTATAAAAACCTTGGTTAATAAATTACTAGAAGCTAATGTTGAAATATTAGGCGATGAAGAACTGTCGAATTATAATAATATTTCTTCATATGAAAATGAATCAATTTGGTATCAAGAGTTTTTAGATTACAAAATTGTTATAGGAAGTGTAGATTCTACAGAAGAAGCAATCGCCAAATCTAATAAATATAGTGGAGGTCATTCCGCAGTAATTATTACTAAAAATGACGAGACAGCTGAAATATTTATGGAAAATACAGATTGTGCTGCAGTGTATCAAAATGCATCTTCTCGTTTTACCGATGGAGGTCAGTTTGGTTTAGGTGGGGAATTAGCAATAAGTACAGATAAATTGCATCACAGAGGCCCAATGGGATTACATCATTTGGTTACTAATAAATGGTATGTAAAAGGAAATGGGCAAATCAGATAAAAAAAGAATATTATTAAAAGTAGGTTCCAATGTGTTAACAAAGGAAACCAATCAAATTTCAAGAGGAAAACTTGAGGATATTGCACGTCAAATAGCTCAATTAAAAGATGATTACGAGTTTGTAATAGTAAGTTCAGGAGCAATTGCTGTGGCAAAACAATTTGTAGAGTTAGAAAGTAATGGAAGGCTCATAAATGTTAAACAGGCGTTGGCTTCAATTGGTCAGCCTCATTTAATGCGTATTTTTCATGAAAATTTTTGGGAATTAGGCTTGTTTACATCTCAGTGTTTATTATCGTATTCCGATTTCAAAAAAGAAAAATCTAGAAAGAACATTAAAAACACAATTAACGTGTTGGTAAATAACAATTACATTCCTGTAATTAATGAAAATGATACCGTTGCAACTGATGAAATTAAGTTTGGAGATAATGATAAGCTTTCAGCCTTAACTGCTGCATTATTAAATGTTGATTTGTTAATGATTGCGACGAATACAGATGGTATTTATACGAAGGCTTCTATTGAAGCTGATAAAGTTGAAACAATAAAGGAAACTTCTGAAATTGAACCGCTAAAAGCTCAGGTAGAAAGTAACTCAATTTCAAAACACGGAACTGGTGGTATGGCAACAAAAATAGCAGCTGCCGAAATTGCTCAAGAAGCAAATATTGAAACTTGGATTGTAAATGGATTGAAAGATAATTTTATTGTGAATGCAATAAATAATGAATCCGATTTCACCAAAATAATTACAAAATAGAATAAAGAGTAGAGAAGAGTTTTGTTTTCGTTAATCTGAATTTGTTTCAGAATAACGGTTTTTGCAAAGTTTTTAAAACAATAAGAGTATGAAACACTATTTACATATAAACAACGTTGAAAATCTTCAAAAAACTGTTGAAGAAGCAATTGAATTAAAGAAAAATGAACTAGAATTTAGTGAGTTAGGAAAAGGTAAAACAATTTGTTTATTATTTTTTAATAATAGTTTGCGTACGCGTTTAAGTACTCAAAAAGCAGCTCAAAATTTAGGGTTAAATGTAGTTGTAATGAATTTTGGAAGTGAAGGTTGGCAATTGGAGTATGAAGATGGAGTTGTAATGAACCAAGATAAAGCTGAACATATAAAAGAAGCTGCAAAAGTAATAGCTCAATATTGCGATATTGTTGCCATAAGAGCGTTTGCAAGTTTAACGGATAAGGAAAAAGATAGAGCAGAAATTGTTTTAGAGAGTTTTAAAAAATTAGCAGGAATTCCGGTTGTAAATATGGAAAGTGCTACTGGGCATCCAATGCAAGCTTTGGCAGATGCAATTACAATGGAGGAGTATAAGGTTGCTGAAAAACCAAAAGTTGTGTTAAGTTGGGCACCACATCCAAGAGCTTTGCCACATGCTGTTGCAAATTCGTTTGTGGAGATGATGCAGTTGCAAAATGCAGATTTCGTAATTACACATCCTGAAGGTTATGAGTTGGATGAAGAGATTACAAAAAATTCTAAAATAGAATACAACCAAAAGAAAGCTTTTGAAAATGCAGATTTTGTGTATGTAAAAAATTGGAGTTCATTTAAAAATTACGGTAAAGTAGATAATACCGATGAAAATTGGATGATTAATGGAGATAAAATGGCTGTAACCAATAGTGCTAAATTTATGCACTGTTTACCAGTTAGAAGAAATGTGGTGGTTGCTGATGAGGTTATAGATTCAGAAAATTCAGTAGTAATTGAACAGGCAAATAACCGTACGTATTCAGCGCAAATTGTGTTGAAAAGAATATTGGAGGATATGTAATTACAGTAATTGTCATTCTGAATGAAGAGATAGCGAAATGAAGAATCTCATACCATTAGTGGAGATGTTTCGCTTTAGCTCAATATGACATAAAGATCAAATTAAAACAATGACTAAACAAACACTAAAAGTTGTAAAAATAGGAGGGAATGTAATTAATAATGAAGAAGCATTATTTTCATTTTTAAAAGATTTTTCTGAATTAGATGGCCCAAAAATATTAGTACACGGTGGAGGTAGAAAAGCTACCGAGGTATCTTCTGCAATGGGTTTAAAACCTCAAATGATTAATGGGCGAAGAGTAACTGACGAGGCAACTGTTGAAGTTGTAACAATGGTGTATGCAGGTTTGTTAAATAAAAAAGTAACAGCAAAATTGCAAAGTTTTGGCTGCAACGCTATGGGATTGTCTGGTGCTGATGCAAATTGTATTTTGGCACATAAACGTGTAGTAAAAGATATTGATTACGGTTTTGCTGGCGATGTAGATGAAATAAATTCTGAAATAATTGATGTGTTGTTAAAAAATGGTGTAACTCCAGTTTTTTGTGCTATTACACACAATAAAAAAGGACAGTTATTAAATACAAATGCAGATACAATAGCTTCTGAAGTAACCATTGGAATGAGTGAATTATACAATACAGAATTAAATTTTGTATTTGAACTAAAAGGTGTTTTAGAAAGTATAGACGATAAAGATTCTGTTATTACTGAAATTAATGCCGAAAAATATGAGCAGTTAGTAGCTCAAGGAATAATAGCAGACGGAATGCTTCCTAAAATGCATAATTGTTTCAATTCGCTAAAAAAAGGAGTAGGAAAGGTGAAAATAGGAGACGCTTCTCTAGTGAAAAAATCAACTAAATTATACACAACATTAAGTTTGTGATATAGAAGGTTTATAAATATAAATAATCGTCATTTTGAAATAGATTCAGGCTGACGAATAAAAAAGTGTAAAATGATACAGCAGCTTACAAAAGAAGCAATAGAATTGCTTAAGAAATTAATTGCAACACAATCTTTTTCGGGTGAAGAAAATGAAACAGCATTGTTAATAATGCAATTTTTATCTCATCACGATATTTCGTTTGAAAGTGATAAGCATAATGTTTGGGCAAAAAACAAGCATTTTGATGCTTCAAAAAAAACAATTCTATTAAACTCACATCACGATACGGTAAAACCAAATAAAGGTTATACGCGTGATCCGTTAAGAGCAGAAGTTATTGATGGTAAATTGTATGGTTTAGGAAGTAATGATGCTGGCGGTTGTTTGGTTTCTTTATTAGCAACATTTACTTATTTTTATAACAGAGAAGATTTAAAATACAATTTTGTAATTGTTGCTTCTGCTGAAGAAGAAAATTCAGGCTCAAATGGATTAAATTCAATGTTGAAAATTATTCCTGAAATTGATTTTGCCATTGTTGGTGAGCCAACGTTAATGAATTTAGCTATTGCTGAAAAAGGGTTGATGGTTATGAATTGTGAGGGTAAAGGAACTCCAGGTCACGCTGCTCACGGAATAGGTGATAACGCTATTTATAATGCTATTGAAGATATTAATTGGTTTCAAACGTATGAATTTCCTAAAGTATCAGAAACGCTAGGGAAGGTAAAAATGACGGTTACACAAATTGAGGCTGGAAGTCAGCATAACGTAATTCCGGCAAGTTGTAAATATGTAGTAGATGTTCGTGTTACAGATGCCTATTCAAATCAAGAAGTATTTGATATTATAAAAGAGAATGTTAAATCTGAAGTTTGTCCACGATCGTTAAGGTTAAATTCTTCTTCAATACCAAAAGATCACGATATTGTACAAGCAGGAATTAAATTAGGAAGAGAAACATATGGTTCTCCAACATTGTCAGATCAAGCAGTATTGAGTTGTCCTTCATTAAAATTAGGGCCAGGACAAAGCTTGCGTTCACATACTGCTGATGAGTTTATTTATGTAAGTGAAATAGAAGAAGGTGTGCAATTGTATATTAAAATATTAGAAGAAATAGTATAATTTAATGTCATTCTGAATGCAATGAAGAATCTCTTCGGTTTGAGTGAGATATTTTTAGAAAACTCAATATGACATTCAAAAAAATATAAGGTCACTGAGCGGAGTCGAAGTGATAATAAAGTAAAACAATGTGGTTTCGACTCCGCTCAACCACCAACTAAAATAAACAAAATGAAACTTTGGGATAAAGGATTTTCAACCGATAAAAAAATAGATATTTTCACTGTTGGAAACGACAGAGAACTAGATTTAATACTAGCAAAATACGATGTTATTGGAAACATTGCACACGCTAAAATGTTGCATAAAATAGGCTTATTAACTTCTGAGGAAATTAAAAATTTAGAAGTTGAATTAAATGCAATTTTAAAAACTATTGAAGCTGGTGAGTTTGTTATTGAAGATTCTTTTGAAGATGTACATTCAAAAGTTGAGCATATGCTTACTGAAAAGTTAGGCGATACTGGTAAGAAAATTCATACAGCTAGGTCTAGAAACGATCAAGTTTTGGTAGATGTACATTTGTATTTAAAAGATGCTTTAATTGAAATTAACGATGGTGTAGATGAATTATTTGATTTGTTAATCCAATTAGCGGAGCAGTATAAAAATGTATTATTGCCAGGTTATACGCATTTGCAAGTGGCAATGCCATCATCGTTTGGAATGTGGTTTTCAGCGTATGCAGAAACATTAATTGATGATATTTACTTTTTAAAAGCGGCTTACAAAGTTGCAGATCAAAACCCATTAGGATCAGCGGCTGGTTATGGAAGTTCATTCCCAATTGATAGAGATGAAACAACGAAATTGTTAGATTTTGAAACCTTAAAATACAATTCTGTTGCGGCTCAAATGGGGCGTGGTAAGTTAGAGAAATCAGTTTCTTTTGGATTGAGTTCTGTTGCTGCTACGTTGGCAAAAATGAGTATGGATATTTGCTTGTATATGAGCCAGAATTTTAATTTTATTTCTTTTCCAGATGAATTAACAACAGGTTCAAGTATTATGCCTCATAAAAAAAACCCTGATGTTTTTGAATTGATTCGTGGAAAATGTAACAAATTACAAGCTTTACCAATGGAATTTACTATGATAACTAATAATTTACCTAGTGGTTATCACAGAGATTTACAGTTGTTAAAAGAAGGATTAATTCCATCATTTTCAACATTAAAAGCTTGTTTAGAAATGTTGACGTATTCATTAAAAAACATTAAAGTTAGAGAAGATATTGTTGAAGAAGATAAGTATTTGTATTTATTTAGTGTTGAGGTTGTAAATGAATTAGTTCAAAATGGAACGCCTTTTAGAGATGCTTATAAAATTGTAGGTAAAGATATTAATGAAGGTAATTTTAATCCGGATAAAAAAGTAAAACACACGCATAAAGGTAGTGTTGGTAATTTGTGTTTGGATGAAATTGTAGCCAAGAAAAATAAAGCATAAAATAAAAAAGGCTGTTCAAATTGAGCAGCCTTTTTTATTTTATTTGTCATTCTGAACGTAGTGAAGAATCCTACATTGAGCAGTTAATTTTTATTAATTACAAGCCTTCCAAATTACTTCATTTGGAGTAGGTGCAGTTATATTAATTTCCTCTTTAGTTACAGGATGAATAAAATTTATCTTTCGAGCATGTAAATGGATACTTGCATCTTTATTACTACGGTTAAAACCATATTTTAAATCACCTTTTATAGGGCTTCCAATTGAGGAAAGTTGACAACGAATTTGGTGATGCCTTCCCGTTTCTAAATCTACTTCAAGTAAATGATAGTTGTCTAAAGATTTAAGAATTTTGTAATGAAGAATTGCTTTTTTACTTCCTTCAATTTCAGAAGAATAAGAAGTGGATTTGTTGTTTTTCGGGTTTTTTCTTAAAAAGCCAATTAATGTATCTTTGTCTTTTTTAGGTTTGTTTTTTACAACTGCCCAATACGTTTTGTTTACGGTTTTATCGCGTAACATTTTATTAAAACGTTCCAAAGCTTTAGAAGTACGAGCAAAAACAATAATGCCTGTAGTTGGTCTATCTAATCGGTGTACAACACCTAAAAAAACATTGCCGGGTTTGTTGTATTTATCTTTAATGTACTCTTTAACAACATCGCTTAAAGGTTTGTCTCCAGTTTTATCACCTTGAACAATATCTCCAGATTTTTTATTGACAATTACTAAGTGGTTGTCTTCAAATAAAACTTCTAAATTATCTTTAGTTGAAGCCATTTTAAAGGTTTTTATCCAGTCTGTTGTTTATTTCTTCAATATATTTAAGTAGTTCCTCTTTTCCATCTGAAGAAGTTGCAGAAGTAACAAAATAAGGTGGCATTTCTTCCCAGAGAGTATTCGTCATTTTTTTAGAATACTGCTGTATGTTTCTGTTCAATTCAGAAAGTTTAAGCTTATCAGATTTTGTAAATACCAAGCAAAAAGGAATGCCATTTTCGCCTAAAAACTCCATAAACTCTAAGTCAACTTTTTGTGGTTCGTGTCGACAATCAACTAATACAAAAGTGCAAATAAGTTGTTCGCGTTGAAGGAAATATTTTTTTATAAAACCTTGAAATGTTTTTTTAATAGTTTTAGAAACTCTAGCATAACCGTAGCCAGGTAAATCTACTAAAAACCAACTGTCATTTATTTTAAAATGATTTATAAGTTGTGTTTTTCCTGGTCGTCCAGATGTTTTTGCTAACTTGTTTTGGTTGGTTAGCATATTTATAAGTGATGATTTACCAACGTTAGACCTTCCAATAAATGCATATTCAGGAATTCTATCCTTTGGGCATTTAGAAACGTCAGAATTGCTAATTACAAAACTGGCAGATTTAATTTTCATGTTATAAATCCCTGTCTTTTAACCAGTTTTCAAGAATAGTATTAAACTTCTCAGGATGTTCCATCATAGGTACGTGTCCACATTTGTCTAACCAAAATAATTGAGCATCTGGTAATAGTTTTTCAAAATCCACAGCAACTTCAGGTGGAGTAACTGTATCATTTTTACCCCAAATTACACACGCAGGTGTGTGCATAGCGCCTAAATCTTTAGCCATATTATGTCTAATAGCACTTTTTGCAATTGCTAAGGTTTTAATAACTTTATTTCTGTTGTTTACGGTTTCAAAAACTTCATCAACCATTTCTTTTGAAGCTACTTTAGGGTCGTAAAAAACTTCTTGAGTTTTAGTTTCAATATACTCGTAGTTTCCTCGCTTTGGGTAAGTATCTCCCATCGATTTTTCATATAAACCAGAACTTCCAGCAAGTACTAAACCTGCAACTCTGTCTAAGTTTAATTTTGTAAAGTATAATGCAATATGTCCGCCTAAAGAATTTCCTAATAATATTGCTTTTTCAATATTTTTGAAATCGATAAAACTCTTTAAAAATTTAGCTAAATTTCTAACATTAGTTTTTAATAGAGGCTGAGTGTATATGGGTAATTCAGGTATAATTACTTTGTACCCTTTCTGAGAAAAATGTTCTAGAACAGAATCAAAATTACTAAGGGTACCCATTAACCCATGTAGTAAAATAATTGGTTGTCCTTCTCCTTTTTCTAGGTAGCTAAATTTACCTTCTTTTATGAGTGTATTGCTCATTAAACATCAATTTTAAAGTAAGTACAAATGTAGCCTTTTTTTTGTAAGTATAACATTAATGTAAAAACGAAAGTAAATTTAGTTTAACAATTTAAAACTCAATTTTTTAGCTGTTATATAGGGGTTTGTGGTAAAAGTTATCAACAAAGTGGGGGAGAGTGGTGATTTGTGGGAATTTTTTTATATTTTTGAATTCATACTTGTATATAATGATTAATCTGATTGGAACATACGAATGCAAAGCAGACGCAAAAGGAAGGGTAGCTCTTTCTTCTGGGTTTAAAAAGCAGTTGTCCAGTGTTTTACAAGATGGTTTTGTTTTGAAACGTTCGGTTTTTGAATCGTGTTTAGAGCTTTATCCAATGTCTGAATGGGCGTTGGTAAACAAAGAAGTAAGTGGGTTAAATCGATTTGTTAAGGCGAATAATGATTTTATTAGAAGGTTTAATGCAGGTGTAAAAATAGTTGAGCTTGATGCTTCGGGAAGATTTTTAATTCCAAAAGATTTGATGGCTTTTTCGGGTATAAAAAAAGAAGTTGTTCTGTGTTCAGTTGGTGGTTATTTAGAAATTTGGGATAAGGATATGTATGAATCATCAGTAAATAATTCAGAAGTTCCATTTTCAGAATTGGCTGAAGATGTAATGGGAAATAAAAATACAGACTCTAATGTATCATAATCCAGTATTGTTAAAAGAAAGTGTTGATGGTTTAAATATTAAGCCTGGTGGAGTGTATGTGGATGTAACTTTTGGAGGAGGTGGTCATTCTAGAGAAATTTTAAGTAGGCTAGGTGAAAACGGAAAGTTGTTTGCTTTTGATCAGGATGAGGATGCGCAACGTAACCTTATTGAAGATTCAAGATTTACATTGATTCCTCAAAATTTTAGATTCATAAAAAGATATTTAAGGTTTTATGGGGTTAAAAAAGTTGATGGTGTTTTAGCAGATTTAGGAGTTTCATCTCATCAATTTGATGAGGCTGAAAGAGGTTTTTCTACACGGTTTGATGCGGAGTTAGATATGCGAATGAATCAATCTGTAGGGTTGTCTGCTTATGAAGTGGTGAACACATATGATGAAAATCGAATAGCGGATATTTTATTTCAGTATGGAGAATTAAGAAGTGCTAGGTCTATTGCAAAAAAAATAGTTGAAGCGCGTTCAGAAAAAAGAATAAAAACAAGTTTTCAGTTAAAAGAGGTGTTGAGTTCTTTTATTCCGAAAGCGAAAGAGCATAAAATATTAGCTCAGATATTTCAAGGAATTAGAATTGAGGTAAATCAAGAGATTGAAGTGTTGAAAGAGTTTTTAAATCAAATGCCAGAGTTGTTGAATGAAAAAGGTAGGTTGAGTGTAATTTCATACCATTCATTAGAAGATAGGTTGGTGAAAAGATTTATTAGAAATGGAATGTTTGATGGTGAACCAGAGAAAGATTTTTACGGTAACGTTTCTGTTCCGTTAAAAAAAGTAGGGAAACTTATTGTTCCAACTTCCGAGGAGATAAAAGTGAATAATAGAGCTAGAAGCGCAAAACTTAGATTAGCAACACTTTCATAAGAGAATGAGTTTTAAGAGTAGAATATATGGCTTACTGAAGGGTAATTTTTTGGTGAATGAAGATTCATTTAAAAATTGGCGATTTATATCGTTTATAGTTTTGTTAATGTTGTTAATGATTGCGAGTTCCCATAGCTCAGATAAAAAGGTAATGGAGGTTGCTCGTTTAAATAAGGAGATTAAGGAATTAAGGGCTGAGTTTGTTGATACTCGCTCAATTTCAATGAAAATGAAATTAGAATCAACAGTTAAAAAAAATGTAGAAGTGGTAGGGTTGAAGCCAAGTGAGACTCCGCCTCAAGTAATAAAAGTAATTTCAAAAAAGAGATAGTATTGGCGGTAGCTCAAAAAAATATAACTAATAGACTGTACTTTGTGTTCGGTTTTATCGCTATTTTATTTATAGCGGTGTTAGTGAGCGTGGTTAATATTCAGTTTAGAGATGGTGAAAGGTATCGAGAATTGTCCAAGCAATTAACGGTTAGAAATGACACTATTTTTGCGAATAGAGGAAGTGTTTTTTCATCGGATGGTAGTTTATTAGCTACTTCAATGTCTCAGTATGAAATTAGAATGGATGCTTACACTGTTAAAAGTGAGGTTTTCGAAAAGAATATTAGAGGTTTAGCTTCTGAGCTTTCAAAAATGTTGGGTAATTCTACTTCGCATTGGGAGACTAGAATAAAAAAAGCTAGAAATAAAAAAAACAGGTATTTATTTATAGCTAGAAGACTTGGTTATAATGATTATATGAAAATTAAAAGTTTTCCAATTTTTAATTTGGGTATGTATAAAGGTGGTTTTATTGCAGAGCAATCTACAGTAAGAGCGCATCCGTTAGGTAAAGTAGCAGAGCGTACTATTGGATACGATAATTACAGAGGCCTTGTTGGTGTTGAAGGTGCTTATAAAGATTACCTAAAAGGTGAGTATGGTTGGAGAAAAAAGCAAAAAATTGCTAAAGGACAATGGAAGCCTATTAACGATAATAATGAAAAAGAACCAGTTGATGGTAAAGATATTATTACAACTATAGATGTTAATATTCAAGATATAGCGCATCATTCTTTATTGAGACAGCTAGAATATTACAGTGCGGATCACGGTTGTGTGGTTGTTATGGAAGCGAAAACGGGAGATGTTAAGGCAATTTCAAATTTAGGAAGAACATCTGACGGAAAGTATTTCGAAAAAAGAAATTATGCTGTTTACGAATCTCAAGAGCCTGGTTCTGCATTTAAATTAATGGCATTGGTGGCTGCTTTGGAAGCAAAAGTTATTGATACTAGTACAATGGTTGACACAGGAAAGGGAAGATATAGAATGTATGGTAGGTATATTAATGATTCTAAACGAGGAGGTTATGGTGAAATTTCTGCAGCTCGTGCGTTGGAGGTGTCATCTAATATAGGTTTTGCTCGTTTGGTTGATGAAAATTTCAAAAATAAACCAGAAAAATTTATTGGAATTTTAAATCGTATGCATTTGAATTCAAAACTAGGGTTGCCTATAAAAGGTGAAGGTGCGCCGGTTATACCAGGTCCAAAACATAGTTTGTGGAGTAAAAATGCATTGCCTTCAATTTCGTACGGGTATAACTTGAAATTAACGCCTTTGCAAACATTAACGTTTTACAATGCAATTGCAAATAATGGCAAAATGGTAAAACCAAAATTTGTTAAGGAAATAAAATCTAGAGACAAAAGTATTGAGTTTTTTGAAACGGAAGTTATAGACGATAAAATTTGTTCGGAAGCTACAGTTAAAAAAGTGAGAGAAGTTTTAAAAAATGTTGTGAAAAGAGGAACAGCTAAGAAATTGTATTCTGAAAATTTTTCAATGGCAGGTAAAACAGGAACGGCTAGAACTGAATATGGAAATTATGAAGAATGGTTAAAGGATAAGCGTTACGTGTCTTCGTTCACGGGTTATTTTCCTGCGGAAAATCCAAAATATTCTTGTATGGTGGTAATTCATAAGCCACATGTTCAAAAAGGGTTTTATGGAGCAGATGTTTCAGGTCCGGTTTTTAAAGATATTGCACAAAAAATATATACATCTAATCATGTAGTTAATAGTATTAATAACGTTACCCCGATAAGTGATGAGATTAAAAGAAATTTTAACTCGTTCAATGTGATTTCTGAAAAGGAATTCAATTCTATCCCTAACGTTAAGGGAATGGCGTTAATGGACGCCATTCCTTTTTTAGAAAATCTAGATTTAAAAGTTGAGTATTCAGGAAATGGAAAAGTAAAAAAACAATCTATTTCTGTTGGAGAAAAGATTAAAAAAGGAGCTGTAATTAAATTAACATTAGGCTAATTGAAAGTTTTAAAAGACATATTGTTTAAGGTTAACGTAAATGCTATTGTTGGTAATACAACAGTGGGTGTGTCTACTATTGAATTTGATTCAAGAAAAGTTGTAAATAATAGTTTGTTTGTAGCTCAAAAAGGATTGGTTTTCGATGGCCATAAATTTATTGATAAAGCTATTGAATTAGGTGCTAAAACAATTGTTTGCGAAGAAATTCCTGAAAATTGTAACAGCGAAGTGACTTATGTAGAGGTTAAAAATTCAGATAGTGCTTTGGCAATATTAGCTTCGAATTATTATAACAACCCATCTTCGGAATTAAAGCTAATTGGTGTAACAGGTACAAATGGTAAAACTACTATTGCAACCTTATTGTATCAATTATTTTCGAATTTAGGATATAAAGTTGGTTTGTTGTCAACAGTAAAAGTTTTAGTTGATAAAAAAGAATATGCTGCAACACATACAACTCCAAATTCACTTCAAATAAATAAATATTTAAGTGAAATGTTAAACGATGGTGTTGAGTATTGTTTTATGGAGGTTAGCTCACATGGAATTCATCAAAAAAGAACCGAAGGGCTAGAATTTGTTGGTGGTGTGTTTACAAATTTAACACATGACCATTTAGATTATCACGAAACATTTAAAGATTATAGAGATGTAAAAAAAGCATTTTTTGATTCGCTACCAAAATCTGCTTTTGCATTGGTAAATGTAGATGATAAAAATGGTGAGGTTATGCTGCAAAATACAGTGGCAAATAAACAAACTTATGCTTTAAAAACAATGGCGAATTTTAAAGCAAAAATATTAGAAAATCAGTTTTCAGGACTGTTATTAAATATAGATAATAGTGAAGTTTGGGCTAAGCTAATAGGAAGTTTTAATGCTTATAATTTGTTAGCTGTTTATGGTGTGGCAACATTGTTGGGTGTTGAAAAAACCGAAGCCTTAACTGAAATTAGTAAGCTAGGTAATGTATCTGGACGTTTTGAATATTTTATTTCTGAAGGTGATATTACTGCAATTGTAGATTATGCACATACACCAGATGCTTTAAAAAATGTGCTAGAAACTATTAATGATATTAGAACTGGAAACGAACAAGTTATAACCGTTGTGGGATGCGGTGGAGATAGAGATAAAGCTAAGCGCCCTGTTATGGGGCGTATAGCTGCTCTTTTAAGTTCTCAAGTAATTTTTACTTCTGATAATCCAAGAAGTGAAAACGCGCAAACAATAATTGATGAGATTGAAGTTGGGGTTGAGCCTCAAGATTATAAAAAAACTTTATCTGTATTAGATAGAAGGCAGGCAATAAAAACGGCAGCTAAATTATCGAAAAAAGGAGATATTATTTTAATTGCTGGTAAAGGTCATGAAACTTATCAAGAGATAAATGGTGAACGAAGCTATTTTAATGATTATAAAGAAATATCAGAAATTTTAAACGCAATAGAAAACTAGAGAATGTTATATTATTTATTTGAATATTTAGATAAACACTTCGATTTGGCTGGAGCAGGTTTGTTTCAGTTTATTACATTTCGTTCTGCAATGGCATTTATTGTTTCGTTGTTGTTTTCTACCGTTTACGGAAAAAGAATTATTAACTATTTACAACGTAAACAAGTTGGTGAATCCGTTCGTGATTTAGGCTTGGATGGCCAGGTTGAAAAAGCAGGAACTCCAACAATGGGTGGTGTTATTATTATATTAGCTACATTAATTCCTGTGCTATTATTTTCAATTGTAGACAATGTGTACATTGTAATTTTACTGGTTACAACATTGTGGATGGGAGCTATTGGATTTATTGATGATTACATTAAAATATTCAAAAAAGATAAAGACGGCTTAAAAGGTAGATTTAAAATATTAGGTCAGGTTACATTAGGAATTTTTGTGGGTGCAATGTTGTATTTTCATCCAAGTGTAACGATGAAAGAGCAATTACCAACAAAGTATCAATATGTTTCAGAGCAAGGTGCTCCTGTTTTATTTGCTGAAGCAAAAAAATCGATCAAAACAACAATCCCATTTTTAAAAGATAATGAATTAGATTATGCTGCTGCTATTTCTTGGGTAGGAGATGGCGCTAAGGATTTTGCGTGGTTGTTATTTATTCCTATTGTAATTTTTATAATTACAGCTGTTTCAAATGGTGCAAATTTAACCGATGGTATTGATGGGTTGGCTGCTGGTTCTTCGGCAATAATTGTGTTAACGCTGGGAGTGTTTTCTTGGGTGTCTGGTAATATAATTTTTGCAGATTATTTGGATGTTATGTATATACCAAATTCTGGAGAAATGACTGTTTTTATTGCGGCATTTGTTGGGGCGTTGGTTGGATTTTTATGGTATAATACATATCCGGCTCAGGTTTTTATGGGAGATACAGGTAGTTTAACAATTGGTGGAATTATTGCTGTTTTAGCTATTGCTGTTAGAAAAGAATTATTGATTCCAATTTTAGCAGGGATATTTTTGGTTGAAAATTTATCGGTGATTTTACAGGTTTCTTTTTTTAAACTAACTAAGAAAAAATACGGAGTAGGGCGAAGAATATTTAAAATGTCTCCACTTCATCATCATTACCAAAAATCTGGATATCACGAAAGTAAAATAGTTACACGTTTTTGGATTGTTGGAATTATGTTGGCAGTGTTAACAATAGTTACATTAAAGTTGATGTAAATGAAATTAGTTGTATTAGGAGCAGGAGAAAGTGGAGTAGGTACAGCTATTTTAGGTAAACAAAAAGGTTATGAAGTTTTTGTTTCTGACAAGGGAGCAATTGCAGAAAAATATAGAGAAGTTCTTTTAAATAACAATATTCCTTTCGAGGAAAAAATTCATACTGAATCAAAAATAATTGATGCAGATGTTGTAATGAAAAGCCCTGGAATTCCAGATAAGGTTGCTTTAATTCAAAAATTAGTAAAGCAAGGTGTGTCTGTAGTTTCAGAAATTGAATTTGCTGCTGAATATACCAATAATCAAATAGTTGGTATTACAGGTTCTAATGGAAAAACAACAACAACAATGTTAACAAACCACCTGTTAAAAAAAGTTGGTTTAAATGTTGGTATGGCGGGTAATATTGGAGATAGTTTTGCACAGCAAGTTGCAGATGCTAATTCCGATTTGTATGTGCTGGAGTTGAGTAGTTTTCAGTTAGACGGTATTGTAAAATTTGCACCACATATTGCAATTATTACAAACATTACACCAGATCATTTAGATAGGTATGAGTATAAGTTTGAAAATTACATTAATTCGAAATTTAGAATTACAAAAAATCAAACAGAGAAAGATTATTTGATCTACGATTACGATGATGAAGTGATAAGGGATTGGCTTTCGGAAAATAAAGTGAAAGCTACTTTATTACCATTTTCATTAGTCGAAAAATTAGATCAAGGAGTTTATTTAGAAGATAATAATATAGTTGTAAAATATAAAACAGAAGAAAAGATAATGAGTATAAAAACATTAGCATTAAAAGGTAAGCATAATACAAAAAATGCAATGGCGGCTGCTATGACGGCTTCATTATTGAAGGTTAGAAGTAATTCTATTCGAGAGAGTTTAGAAGATTTTGAAGGTGCGGAACATAGGCTTGAAAATGTTTTAAAAATAAATGGAGTTCAATATATAAACGATTCAAAAGCAACCAATGTAAATGCAACGTTTTATGCGCTAGAAAGTGTAAAAACACCTACTGTGTGGATTGTTGGAGGAGTTGATAAAGGAAATGATTATTTAGAGCTAATGTCTTTGGTTAGAGAAAAAGTAAAGGCTATTGTTTGTTTAGGTGTAGAAAATCAAAAAATAATTAATGCTTTTTCTAATGTAGTTGATTTGATAGTGGAAACTGCAGGTGCAGAAGAAGCTGTAAAAGTTGCTTATAAAATTGCAGAAAAAGGCGATACAGTTTTATTATCACCTGCTTGTGCAAGTTTCGATTTATTTGAAAATTACGAAGATAGAGGGCGAAAATTTAAAAACGCAGTTAGAGCTTTATAGTGAAAAAACTATTTGAAAATATTGAAGGCGACAAAGCCATTTGGGGTATAGTGTTAGTTTTAGCATTTATGTCTTTTGGGCCAGTATATAGTGCTAGCACAAACTTGGTTTATGTGGTTAATTTAGGCACACCAGCTTATCACCTAATTAAGCATATAGTATTGTTGTTTTTTGGTTTTCTAATTATTTATGGTACTCATAAAATACCGTATAGGTATTTTAGTGGTGGCTCGGTATTTATGTTGCCCCTTGTTTTTTTGTTGTTAGTATTTACCTTATCTCAAGGTACAACAATGGGCGGTGCAAATGCGAGCAGATGGATTAAAATTCCGTTTTTAGGAGTAGGGTTTCAAACATCAACTTTTGCAAGTGTTGTTGTAATGGTTTATGTGGCTAGATATTTGGCTAAGAATAAAGAGAAACAAATTACATTTAAAGAAAGTATTCTGCCTTTATGGGTTCCTGTTGGAGTGATATTAGGTTTTATTTTGCCTGCAAACTTTTCTACAACAGCCATTATTTTTTGTATGGTTTTGTTACTGTGCTTTATTGGCGGGTATCCTAAAAAATATATTTTATCAATAATAGGTTTAGGTGCTTTAGCTTTTAGTCTGTTTATTTTAACAGCTAAAGCATTTCCTGAAGCTTTACCAAATAGAATCGATACATGGGTAAGTAGAATTCAAAATTTCTCAGATAATAGTGCTGAAGGTTATCAAGTTGAAAAAGCAAAAATTGCAATTGCAAGTGGAGGTGTTTTAACTGGTAGAGGCCCTGGAAAAAGTGTTCAAAAAAATTTTTTACCGCAATCGTCATCCGATTTTATTTTTGCAATTATAATTGAAGAATACGGATTGGTGTTTGGAGCACTTTCGGTTATGACGTTTTATTTTTTATTGCTCTTCAGGATAATGGTAGCGGCTAAAAAGGCAAGTAGTGTTTTTGGTTCGTTATTAGTAATTGGTGTAGGAATGCCAATAATATTTCAAGCAGTAATAAATATGGCAGTTGCAGTTAATTTATTTCCTGTAACTGGGCAAACATTACCTCTTATTAGTAGTGGAGGAACATCCGTTTGGATGACTTGTTTTGCAATAGGAATAATATTAAGCGTAACAGCAAATAAAGAAAAGTTAGATAAAGAAAATGATGAAGAAAATCCATTAGACGTTTTACATGAAACAATCGGTTAATATCATATTAAGTGGAGGTGGAACAGGCGGACATATTTATCCTGCGGTTTCAATAGCAAATGAGCTGAAGGAGAAATATCCTGATGCAAAATTTTTGTTTGTTGGAGCAAAGGATAGAATGGAAATGGAAAAAGTACCACAAGCAGGTTACGAAATAGAAGGTTTGTGGATTACAGGGATTCAAAGAAAATTAACATTAAAAAATTTAGCGTTTCCGTTTAAATTAATAAGTAGTTTATGGAATGCTTTTAAAATTATAAAAAAGTTTAAGCCAGTTGTTGTAATTGGTACTGGTGGTTTTGCGAGTGGACCAACTCTGTATGCTGCAAAAATACTGGGAGTAAAAACTTTAATCCAGGAGCAAAATTCATTTCCGGGAATTACAAATAAGCTTTTAAGCAAAAAGGCAGATAAAATTTGTGTTGCTTACGATAATTTAGAGCGATTTTTTTCTGCAGAAAAAATGATTAAAACTGGAAATCCTGTTCGTCAAGATTTGTTAGAAATCGAAAGCAAAAAAGTAGAAGCTAAAAACTATTTTGAGTTAGATGCAGCTAAAAAAACATTAGTTATTATTGGAGGTAGTTTAGGTGCTAGAACTATTAATAATTTAATTGAAAGTCAAATTAACTGGTTAGTAGAAAACAATGTTCAAGTTATTTGGCAAACAGGTAAATTGTATTATAACGAGTTTAAAAAGTATGATGAGTTGGAAGGTGTTAAAACCTATGCTTTTTTAAACCGAATGGATTTAACTTATGCTGCTGCAGATTTTATAATTAGTAGAGCAGGAGCAGGTAGTATTTCAGAATTATGTATTGTTGGTAAGCCGGTAATATTTATTCCGTCGCCTAATGTTTCTGAAGATCATCAAACAAAAAACGCATTGGCAGTTGTAGATAAAGATGCAGCGTTGCTGTTGAAGGAAACTGAGTTAGCAATGTTTCAAACTATGTTTTTAGAATTGTTAAATGATGAGGCTTTGCAAATTAAATTAAGCAAAAATATAGAGCAATTGGCATTGCCAAATGCCACAAAAGATATTGTTAAAGAAATTGAAAAACTAATAAGTTAATTGAATTTAAAAAATATACATAACGTTTATTTTGTTGGAATTGGAGGCATTGGAATGAGTGCCTTGGCTCGCTATTTTAAAAGTACAGGTAAAAATGTTGCTGGTTATGATAGGGTTTCAACACCAATAACTAAATCTTTGGTTGAAATTGGTATTCAAATTCACTTTGAAGATGCAGTTAGCAATATTGAAGAAGTTTATAAAAACACTAATAAAACATTAGTAATTTATACACCAGCAGTACCTAAAGACCATTCAGAATTGAATTATTTTTTAAATGCAGGTTTTAAAGTGCTAAAACGATCTGAAATTTTAGGTGAAATAACTAAAAATTCGACTTGTTTGGCAGTTGCTGGAACACATGGTAAAACAACAACATCAACAATATTAGGTCATATTTTAAAAGAAGCAAATACAAATGCAACTTCTTTTTTAGGTGGAATTTCAGAAAATTATAATTCTAATTTAATATTAGGCGGTAATGAAATATCGGTTGTAGAAGCAGATGAATTTGATCGATCTTTTTTAAAACTTTCACCAAATATAGCTTGTATTACCTCTATGGATGCAGACCATTTAGATATTTATGGAAATGCAAGTGAATTGGAAGCTTCGTTTAACGAGTTCGCTTCAAAAGTAAGTGACATATTAATTGTAAAAAAAGGATTACCGGTTAAAGGTTTAACCTATGGAATTAATGAAGAAGCAGATTTTGATGCTAAAAATTTAAGAATAGAAAATGGTGAGTATGTTTTTGATATTAAAACTCCTACAGAATTTGTAAAGGGCATAAAAACTACATTACCAGGAAAACATAATGTGCTAAATACAGTAGCAGCTTTAGCAATGGCAAATAATTTTGGAGTTCCAATACTTGTTATTGCTAAGGCTTTACTAACATTTAAAGGAATTAGAAGACGTTTTTCGTATAGAATTAAAACGGATAGTTTGGTTTTAATTGATGATTACGCACATCATCCTACAGAGATTAATGCTGTGGTAGATGCTGTAAAAGAAATGTACCCAGCTAAGAATGTTTTAGGTGTTTTTCAGCCACATTTATACAGTAGAACAAATGATTTTGTTGAAGATTTTGCAACGAGTTTGGCAAAGTTTGACGAGTTGTTGTTGTTGGATATTTATCCAGCTAGAGAATTGCCTGTTGAAGGCGTTACTTCAGCTTGGTTATTAGATAAAATAAAATTAGAAAAAAAGCAATTAGTAACTAAAAATAATGTGGTTGCTAAAATTATAGAATCAAACGCTCAGGTTATTGTTATGATTGGAGCAGGGGATATTGGAGAACTAATATTTAAAGTAAAAGATAGTTTAACCGTTGAAAATTAATTGGACTTACATAAAAGGTTTTTTATTACTTGCATTGGTAATGTTTTTGTTCGGTTTCTCGAATGAGAGAAATAGTGCAAAAAAAATTGATGCTATTAAAATTGAATTTGAAGAAGGAAACAATCTTTTTATGGATTACCAAATGGTTAATAAGTTGTTAATACAAAATGAAGAGCAGCTGAAAAATAAGCCTAAATCTGTTATAGATTTACACAAATTAGAGGTAAATATACTATCACACCCCATGGTAGCGCATGCTTCTGTATATTTAACAGTTGATGGCTCGTTAAAAACGAAGATAAAACAACGCACACCTATTGCAAGAATCCTTACAGGTAATAAGAGTTATTATATTGATAGTCAGGCTAAAATAATGCCTTTGTCAAAAAATCACTCTGCAAGAGTTTTGTTGGTTTCGGGGAGTGTTTCTGAAGAAGATAACTCCGAAATTCATTATTTAGTATCAGCCATTTTGAGCGACGATTTTTTAAGAAAACAGATAGTTGGAATTAAAAAAACGCCGCAAAACGAGTATATATTAAAACCAAGAGTTGGTGAGCACAATATTGTTTTAGGCAAATTAAATAATTTGTTAGTGAAGTTTAAGAACTTAAAATCGTTTTACAATAAAACAATGGGTGATAAAACTATTAATAATTATTCAACGTTAAATTTAAAATACAACAACCAAGTTGTGTGTACAAAAAAGTAGAATATGGAACACAATGATATTTCAGTAGGACTAGATATAGGAACAACCAAAATTGTTGCTATGATTGGGCGTAGAAATGATTATGGGAAGATTGAATTGTTAGGAACTGGAAAAGCTAAAAGTTTAGGAGTTCATAGAGGTGTTGTAAACAATATTACACAAACAATACAGTCTATACAAGTTGCAGTAGATGAGGCTATAAATGTTTCTGGAATTAAAATTGAAGAAGCAGTTGTTGGTATTGCTGGGCAGCATATTAGAAGTTTACAGCACAGCGATTATATTACAAGAAGCAATTCAGAAGAAGTAATAAGCGATGATGATTTAGATATTTTAGAAAAGCAAGTTTACAAGTTAGTAATGCTTCCTGGAGAAGAAATTATTCATGTACTTCCGCAGGAGTTTAAAATTGATGGACAGGCAGAGATTACAGAGCCAGTTGGAATGTATGGTGGAAGACTAGAAGCTAATTTTCATGTAGTTGTAGGGCAAGTTTCTTCAATTAGAAATATTGGGCGCTGTATTAAAAGTGCAGGTTTAGACTTGGCTGGTATTACATTAGAACCTTTAGCAAGCGCCGAAGCTGTTTTAAGTAACGAAGAAAAAGAAGCTGGAGTAGCATTGATTGATATAGGTGGAGGAACAACAGATTTAGCAATTTTTAAAAACGGTATAATTCGTCATACGGCAGTTATTCCATTTGGAGGAAATGTAATTACAGAAGATATTAAAGAAGGTTGTTCAATTATTGAAAAACAGGCAGAGTTATTAAAAACCAAATTTGGTTCGGCTTGGCCAGGAGAAAATAAAGACAATGAAATAGTATCAATACCAGGTTTAAGAGGAAGAGATCCTAAGGAAATTACATTAAAAAACTTATCTAGAATAATACATGCTAGAGTTGTTGAAATTATAGAACAAGTTTTTTCAGAAATAAAAAATTACGGACACGAAGAGCCAAAGAAAAAATTAATTGCAGGTATTGTTTTAACAGGTGGAGGAGCACAATTAAAGCATTTAAAGCAATTAGTAGAATATATTACAGGAATGGATACTAGAATTGGGTATCCGAATGAAAATTTAGCAGGAGATTCTGACGAAAATTATTCGAGCCCTCTTTATGCAACAGCAGTTGGTTTGTTAATGAATGGTTTAAATAAGTTAGAAAAACAAAAAGCTAGAGAACAAGAATTAGAGCAATTGAATGCTAATAAGATTGAAGAAACGGTTGTAGAAGAAGAAACAGTTGAAGAGCAAGTTGAAACTAAACCTGTAGAAGAAGCAACAGAACCAAAAAAATCCATTTTTGAGAAATGGGGAGATAAGTTGAAAGACTTTTTAGATAACGCAGAATAAAAGATTTAGAAAAAGAATATAAAATACCATAGTATGAGCGAATTTAATAACATTTCATTTGATTTACCAAAAAATCAATCTAACGTAATCAAGGTAATTGGTGTAGGTGGTGGAGGTAGTAATGCCGTAAACCATATGTATACCCAAGGTATAAACGGTGTAGATTTTGTGGTTTGTAATACCGATGCGCAAGCGTTGCAAAGCAGTCCAATTCCAACAAAAATTCAATTAGGTGTTTCCTTAACTGAAGGTTTAGGAGCAGGTGCAAATCCTGAAGTTGGAGAACAAGCGGCCGAAGAAAGTATTGAGCATATTAAAGATATGTTAGCTTCAAATTCTAAAATGGTATTTATCACTGTTGGTATGGGTGGTGGTACAGGTACTGGTGCTGCGCCAGTTATTGCTAGAATTGCAAGAGAATTAGATTTGTTAACTATTGGTATAGTAACAATTCCATTTTCTTTTGAAGGAAAAATGCGTAACGATCAAGCTCAAAAAGGAATCGAAAAATTACGAGAGTATGTAGATTCTTTGGTGGTTATAAATAATAATAAATTAAGAGAGGTTTACGGAAATCTAGGGTTTAAAGCTGGTTTCTCTAAAGCTGATGAAGTGTTATCAACTGCAGCTCGTGGTATTGCTGAAGTAATTACACATCACTATACTCAAAATATCGATTTAAAAGATGCTAAAACAGTTCTTTCAAATAGTGGAACTGCTATTATGGGATCTGCAACAGCATCTGGTGTAAATCGTTCTGAAGATGCTATTTCAAAAGCATTAGATTCTCCATTGTTGAATGACAATAAAATAACAGGAGCCAAAAATGTATTATTATTAATTGTGTCTGGTGTTGAGGAAATAACAATTGATGAAATAGGAGAAATTAACGACTTTATTCAGTCTGAAGCAAAATCTAACGTTAACATTATTATGGGTGTTGGTGAAGATGAAGCTCTAGGAGATTCTATTGCTGTTACTATTGTTGCAACAGGTTTTAATAAAGATCAACAGCACGAGATTTCTAATACAGAAGCTAAAAAAATAATTCACACTTTAGGTGATGAGCAAGAGGCTAAATACGATTTTACCGAAAATAAAATTGTAGAAAATACCGAAACAGAAACAATAATTCCTTCTGTAGAAGATGCTATTGAGCAAGAGGTTGAAGTTGTTGCTGAAGAAAAAATAGTATTTGATTTAGGAGAAATAGAGGAAGAAGAAATTAATATGATACCTACTACTGAATTTATTAAAAATTTAGATGTGGTTTATGAAGAAATTTCTTTAGATAAAATAGAAGAAAAAGACTTTGTAATTACACCAGTTACTCCAGAAAAAGAAGAAGTGATTGAGAAAGTTATTGCAGAGGTAAAAGAAGAAAAGCCAGAAGAGCAACAAATTACATTTACTTTTGATATGCCTTTGAGTGAGGTAGAAGAATTAAAAAAAGATGTTGTTGAAGAGGTAAAAACTCCTAAAGAAATTGTAAATAAAGTACAGGATGTAATTGATGAGCCAACTTTAAAAACAATAAACCAAATTGAAGTTGTAGATCATAAAGTTGTTGAGCCAGTTGAAGAAATTAAAAAGGTAGAAGAACAAGTTTACTTTACATTAGAAGATTATAATGTTGTTGAAGAAAATTTGGTGAATGCAAAAAAAGTAGAACCTGTTTCAATAGAAGAGGAAATAGTTGATGATTTAAATATTACAGTTAGATCTGAAGCTAAAGAAGATGTTAGTATTAATGATACTGAAGTGGTTGGTCATAAAGAAGTTTCGCCTTTAGACCTAACTATTTCTGAATTGCAAGCAAAAGCAATGGAAAGACGTGAGAAGTTTAAAAACTTCAACTATAAATTTCATAATAAAGTAAATAGAAACATTGACGAGATAGAAAAGGAGCCAGCTTATAAAAGAATGGGCGTGGAATTAGATGAAACAACGCACTCATCAGATACTACACAATCTAGAACAACTTTAGATGTAGATGATAATGATGATATACAGTTAAGATCTAATAATTCTTATTTACACGATAATGTAGATTAATAATATTGCCCAAAGACGATTACCCTTAGATTATTTTCTAAGTTTTAACCCGGAATTCTTCAGAACAAAATGAGGAATTTCGGGTTCTTTTTTTTTATCTTCGTATAAAATATAAAACACGGTATTATGAGTCTGCAAAAAAATATAATGGTTAAAATGAAAGAAGCTATGAAAGCAAAAAATGCTATAGCTTTAGAGTCATTAAGAGCAATTAAATCAGAAATATTATTAGCTAAAACAAAAAGTGGAGCTACTGAAGATTTAAGTGCAGAAGAAGAAATTAAGTTGCTTCAAAAGTTAGTGAAACAGCGTAAAGATAGTGCAGCATTATATACAGAACAAGGTAGAAGCGATTTGGCTGAACCTGAATTAGCACAAGTTGAAATTATTGCTCAATTTTTACCAGAGCAAATTAGCGAAGATGAATTGAAAAAAGTGGTGGCTGAAATTATTGAAAAAACAGGAGCTACAACTATGAAAGACATGGGTAAAGTAATGGGTATGGCATCTAAACAATTAGCTGGTAAGGCTGATGGTAAAGCTATTTCTAAAGCTGTTAAAGAACTTTTAGCTTAAGTTAAAGAGAATAATTGGCCTCGTGGCGCAACTGAATAGCGCATCGGATTTCGGCTCCGAGGGTTGTAGGTTTGAATCCTATCGAGGTCACTAGAGTTATACTCAAATAAACCTTAATCCTTGTAAATCCTATATTTTACAAGGGTTTTTGTTTTTTTGATTATCAAATTTATTGATTTAATTTCATATATTTGGTCAACAAATCGGTCAACAAAATAATATGTGGTCAACACTGTTGACCAGATGACCAAAAAAACATAGTTGATTTGACTTTCGTCTTAAACAAAGTTTAACTTAAAAAAGACGACAACTATGAAAACATCAACAACCTTTTCAATCCTAATTTGGATTAATGCTTCACGTGCAAAAAATAATGTAGCAGAAATTTTTGCAAGAATTACTGTAAATCAAAAACGTGCTAATATTAGTTTAAAGCGAAAAATTGATATTAATTCCTGGGACAAATCAAAGTCGGGAGCTAAAGGTAATAGTCAAAATGCACGTTTGTTAAATCAATATTTAGACAGTGTAAAATCGAAATTAATTTTAATTCATCAAGATTTAAGAAATAACGATAAATTAATAACTGCTCAGTTGATTAAGTCAATTTATTTAGGTGAAGGAGAAGATAATAAATCTTTAAATGATTTAATAAAGTATCATTCAAATAAAATTGAAGGAACATTTGCTGAAGGAACAATTAGAAATTATGCTGTAACTGAAGGGTATATTAAAAAGTTTTTAGAACAAAAGATGAAGACATCTGATTTTTTTCTTAATCAATTGGATTATAGATTTATTTGTGATTTTGAAAACTTCTTACATTGTTTTTGGCCAAAAAACCATCCGAAGGCTCTGGGTCATAACACTGTGATGAAACACATACAAAGACTTAGAAAAATGATTACGCTGTCATATCATCTAGAATGGATTGACAAGGACCCTTTTAGAAGGTGGAAACCAACTTTTGAAAAGACGAATCGACAATTTCTTTCAGATAGTGAATTATCGAATCTAGAAACATATGATTTTATTTCTGAACGTCTAGAACGTGTTCGTGATTTATTTGTTTTTAGTTGTTATACTGGAATAGCTTATGTAGACATAATGAAGTTAACAAAAGACAATCTTTTACCAGGAATTGATGGTAGTAATTGGATAATTACAAAACGGCAAAAAACGAATACATTGGTTAAAGTTCCATTACTTGATAAGGCACAATTTATAATAGGTAAATATGAAAATCATCCTATTACTCAAATCACGGGTACGCTTCTTCCGGTTATCACAAATGAAAAGTTGAATGCATATTTGAAGGAAGTTGCAAACTTTTCTGGCATTAAAAAGAACCTTACTTTTCATATGGCACGACATACATTTGCAACTACAGTAACTTTGACCAACGGAGTTCCAATAGAAACAGTTTCTAAAATGTTGGGGCATACAAAAATTGCAACAACACAAATTTATGCGCGTGTTATTGAAAGAAAAGTTAGCGATGATATGAATGCGTTGAAAACACTATTAAGCAATAAATCAAAGCAAAATTTAGAAGAGAATCAGAGTAAATCAAGCAGTTAACAATTATTTGGGTTTTTTTATTATTTTTAGACATCTAAAAAAATTGAAAAACCCATTATGAAGAGAATTAACCCAGCCTTTAATAGGTATAAGAAATCTATTGCTGTAATTGAAAAATCAAACTTAAACAATTTAACAAATTTAAAACAAGGGATTACACTCTCAAGAGAATGTTTAAATGAATTTAGCACTCTAGTAAGGTCTAAAAAGTTTCCTTTAAAGAAAGATGAAATAACATTCTTTAAATATCAAAAACCTTATGTAGAAGGAAGACTTCAGTATTTTAAAGAATTACATAATTATCTACTTGAAAAGCCTGTTTCTGGAACCCAAAAACAACAAAAGTTCATATCCAATGAGCTGAACAAGTTAGATAATAGGAGGTGTAAACAAATGGAATTTGTTAAGTATTATAGGTTAAATCACCGTAAACTAGATCACCTTTATTTTTTAAGAGATATTGAACAATTAGATTTATTTGTTGATAGATCTCATCACTTTAAAGACCCAGAGTTTACCACCAGTCACGATTACCTAGTATCAAAAATTATAGCACACGATTTATTAATTGCATATTTTTCTAACGAGTTGAAAATACTTAAAAACAAGAAATCAAATGCCGCCCCTTTAGAAGAGGTTAAACCTGCCATTTTAAAAGATTTAAATTGGACAGGGACTAAAACAGATTTAGTTGAATTAATTTTTGCTTTAAAAGAATCAGGAGTTTTAAGAAATGGGAGAGCAGAACTTAAAAAAATCAAAAATGTAATTGAATTACTTTTTGAAATTGAATTAGGTAATATTTATAAAATTTTTGAGCAAATTAAAGCTAGAGAGAAAGATCAAACAAAATTTATAGATTCTTTAAAAATAGGACTTATTAATAGAATTGAATCTAATTAGATTTTCGTGTTAAACATCTGTAATGTAGTTGATTATGATTTTTTAGCAAATTAAAATAAATAGGACTACCTAATGACTACCTAAAAATGAAAAAAGAGACGTTTTTTACTAAAAAGACGTCTCTTTTCATTGAAAAACACACCCTTTTTTGAACTATAACCCTGTATAAATCTGAATTTTAAGTTTTTTTGAAAGTATGAAATCTGTAAAGTATTGATATTTAATATGTTGAAGTTTTATAAATGTTAAATTTTTTAGGTAGTACCTAATGACTACCTAAGAATTCTCAAAAAAACAATTCAGCTTTGTAGCACGAAAGTCAAATCGCTATAAAAATTATTAATCTAAAAAAAGTTGAAACAATGCCTACAGAAATTATTACAACAGATGATTTAAGAGAATTCAAAATTGAATTACTACAAGACATCAAAAGTTTACTTCAAAATTCAAGTACTTCATCATCTAAAAAATATTTAAAATCCAATGAGTTAATGGAAATGCTAAAAGTAAGTCCAGGAACACTTCAAACTTTAAGAATTAATGGAACCCTGCCATACACAAAAATTGGAGGAATTATTTTTTACGATGCAGATGAAATTTCAAAAGTGATGAAAGAAAATAGTATTCACAATAAATTTTAAAAATTGTGAATTACATAAAACACCTCAACGGTATCTTTCATCAATTCTCAAAAGACACGCGTTTAAATCCAACACATATAAGCCTATATGTTGCTCTGTTTCAATTTTGGAATTACAATCGATTTCCAGATGAATTTTATATAAATCGAGAGGAAGTAATGAAGTTCTCTAAAATTGGTTCTAACACAACATATCATCGTTGTATTAAAGAGTTAAGTCATTGGAAATATATTCTTTACAAGCCTTCTCACAATCCATTTAAAGGCAGTAAAGTGAAGTTGTTTAATTTCAGTACAAGTGATAAGCAAGCCTTGTATTTAGACTCTACCATAAATGGACAAGCAGTGGTATCTAATATAAACATTAATAAACATAATATAAACTTTATTAAACTAGAGGCAATCGCAAAAGAAAAATTGATTTTAGATTTTTTTAAAAAAGAAAATTATCCCGAATTAGAAGCTGAAAAATTCTTCAATCATTACCAGGGAATTGGATGGAAAGTTGGAGGTAAAGCAAAAATGGTTGATTGGCAAGCTACGGCCAGAAGTTGGATGCTAAAAGCTGGAGAAATGAATTTGTCAGTTCGAGCGCAGTCGAGAACAAACAATGAAAACGATTTACCACTTGACCAAAATCAAGACAACCTCCACACGAACCAAAATAAAAACTACAACGAACCTTTATAAGAAGTTGTCATTCCTGCGTAGGCAGGAATCTCATCAAAAAGAAAGTACTAACTATGAAAACTTGACCTATTTTAATTTCTATAGTAATTCAAAATTGTGAAGCGTTTGAGTAAACCAAAGAGCGTAGCGGTCTGGTGGCGAAAGCGAAACATTTGTAGAATTCAAAGAAATTAAAATCAGTCTTGATTTTTTGTTTCGTTTTGCATCAAGGCAAAATGAAAAGGATAAAACAAAAATTATGAAACCACAACCACACATAAAAATCGAAGGAAATTCAAAATTTCAAATAGGAGAAATAAAAAACAACACCGTACATTACGAATTCGAAAAAATAAAAACATACCTCAACATAAAAGGCCATTTATTGTTTGGTAAGAACTTTAAAATTTATAAAGAAGACGAGCCTTTGCTTTTCAAACTATGCTGCTACTTCATTCAAGACCATTTGAGCTGCGCTCAATTTGGTATAGACACCAACAAAGGATTGTTATTAACCGGACCAGTAGGCTGTGGTAAAACTTCACTGATGAAATTATTGGTACATTTAGCTCCGCACAAAACTTATTTTGAATTAATACCAACTAGGAGTATTGTTTTTAATTTCAATGCAAAAGGTTACGATGTTTTAGAAAAATACAACCAAACTCAAAACTATTGCTTTGATGATTTAGGAGTTGAACCAACCGGTAGTCATTATGCGAAAGAATGTAATGTAATGGGTGAAATTCTATTATCACGTTATGAGCTCTTTTGCAATCCAGAACCACAAAGAAAAGTTTTTACGCATATCACCACAAACCTAAACGCAAAAGAATTAGAAAAGCGTTATGGAAATAGAGTAAGAAGTAGGTTAAGGCAAATGTTTAATTTGATAAGCTTTGATGAAAATTCAAAAGATAAAAGGCAATAAAAAACCCCACCTTATCAGGTGGGGAAAATTGCTATGAAAAAGATTAGGCCTATGAAAACCTAACACTCAAATATAGTAATTATACCTATTAGCGATACTCTTTTTTAGAACTTTAACAATGCGTGCATAGAAATAGTTAAATAATATTTCTAAATAAATTATTTCATTCATTCTGGTGTATTTAGTGTTGATTTAAAGGTTTCAAAATAGATTAACTGTACGGAACAATGCGTTTATTTCATTGTTTAGCCAACATACGTTTACCTCGAACTATTCAAATACTTGAGTCTTCTAATTAATTTTGAACTAAATTATAATGTTTGAACAATCTCAAAGCCTTTCATTTCCAGCATTATTCCATTCCGTTAGCACTCCATTTCATACAGCTTTCAATTCCGCACAGTAAGAGCTTAAAAAAAGCACTTACTTTTAGCCTTTGCGCTTTTTAAATCCGTTTCCATAAAAATATGAACTACAAAACAGAATATTCCGCAGGTAATAAGGTGTTCGCAATATGCTCCATTTTGTTTCATAAAATATATCTGCAAGGGCATTCAATACATAAAACATAAATCCTCTCCTTTTTAAAAGGGAGGTGCCAACGGTGGAGGGGTTAAGAATTCCCTTGCATATACCATAAATAGCACTAATTCGTCCACAGTCCTCATTTAGCACTAGTTACTTATTTTACTACACACATTCCACGTATTACTCACGCATAGCTATCTTTTGCCCCTAAAACCCACTTAGGTATCAATTCATAATTATTAGGGGCAAACCGCTATTACACTATTTTCGCTCGCCTGCTGCTCACTTCGGGCTAAAAAAAGGGTGTCACAGTTTTTGATTGCATCCATTTTGCATATAATTTAATCGCTTCTTTCAGTCACTCTTAAAACATATTGCAAACGCACACAAGAGCAAAGTATTCCGTTATATTTATAGGATTAATAATTATTTAATATTTAAAATACACTCACAAAAACGACCTATTAAAATAGCTGTAGAAATACAAGTTATCGAAACGCATGAGTAATCCAAAGAGCGAAGCGGCCTGGAGTCGAAAGTGAGATAGCGTAGTATTCAAAGCTATTTTAAGAAGTCTTGATTTTTTGCTTCGTTTTGCATCAAGGCAAAATGAATATGACTAACAATAAATACCACTACATAAATTGCCCTTGTCTTGCCATCCGCATCAAAAACACCGCCACCCTTTGCGTGTACCACGTAGTCGTTGCACGTACTTATGCCGATGGCAACGTACTTTTGCTCCAACACCCTCCGTTCAGCTCGCGGCGGCTCGCGTAAATGCTATTGCATTTTTGCTTGCGATTACCTGTCAAGCAAATCAAAAAAGATTAGAACAGAATAAACATGTTATTATTGTGAATTAGAAAAAAATAAAAAAAGACCTTTCAGAAGAAAGGTCTTTTTTTACATAAAATTTGTACATTTTTAATGCAGTTATCTTTTTATGAATTTTAAAGTATTTCCATTTTCAAATTTTAAATAGTATAGACCTTTTGCAAAATTCTTGAATTCAATCTCTTTATCGCTATCTATCTCTCCTTTAAGTATTTCATTTCCAATTATATCATAAATTTTATAATTTTCAGACTTTATCAATCCTTTTACTGTAATTCTGTCCAAAACAGGATTTGGAAATATTTTAACGGTACTATAATCTAATTCATTAACATCTAATGTACCTGTAGTTACAGTAACATCTGCACCATAAAAACATTGTGTACTAATTGATGTCGATACAGATAAAGTATTACTACCTCCAGCTACATAAGCTGCAATTATAGCAGGTGTAAGGGTAACGTCTATAGTATTAGTTATATTCGAGTTTGATGCAATTGTTTCACAAGAACATCCAGTTCCAGAATTCGTTCCTGTTGCTATAGACACTCCATTAAGGAAAATTTCAAATTCTCCATTACACGCATTATATACAACCAAGGTCATAGAAGTAATTTCTTCTCCAGGTGCATTTGTATCTGTGAAAGTTCCTAAATCTACTGCAGGTTGTCCATACGTCGCACATATATATGGCCCATCTATTCCTCCGGTCCCGCAATCACCATTTCCGGAAGAATTAATATTATATGTTTGTGCTTGAGTAAAGTTAAATACAATTAAGCAAATAGCTAAAATTGTTCCATTGTAAAATTGTTTCATAAATTTTGAATTTTTAATTATTAAACTTGGTTTTAATTTCTGCTGACAGCATTATTTAAAATAGTTGTAATAATAAACTGGTAAACTAGCAAGAACAGGCTCACTGAATATCCGTATAGAATTTCTATAGTTTGAGAAAACAAGTAATTTTTAATAGCAATCGTTGCAGGGATTTAGTTTTATAGTTCAGCTAATTTATGTTATTTGTTAGAATCATATTGTGATTTATATCATCTTTTGTCGAATTTAATATTAAAAAAACTTAGCAAAAATAGGTTGTTCCCATCACCAGCCGCACGAATGCAATCAAGGTCAAGCCCTACGGGTTTTGAAAAAATATTTTGCATAAGAACTCATAACATCTCACTTCTAACTTCTAACTTTTCACTTCTCACAAATCATCAAAATATTTCTCCAAAAACCTTGACAGCATTCCCCCACAACCAGTATTGTAGCTGTCTTTTTTCTCCACTTCCGAAGAAAATTATGTGCGCGAAGCGCATAATTTTAAATGCGAAGCTATGTCAACTTATGAAATCAAGACACACCAGGAAGGAAGAACCTACAACAAACCGCACTTTTTTATTTTAAACAAAGGTTTAAATAGTGGTAGGCCAATGGAGCAACCTTGCCCAAACTGTTTTGTAATCACAACAGTTTCAGAAGAAACCCGAGAGTCTTTGTATTACCTGTGTTTATCACTTAAAACAGGTCAATTCTTTGGCTACTATTTAAAAGGTAGTGTTATTCCGTTTATCTGTATTTCAGATGCTAAAAAAGTAATAAACACAGCCTTACAAAACTATGAACTGCAGCAATGGGAATCAAAAGTTGAAAAGCTTAAAAAAATAACAGCCTTTGAGCAAAATCTAAAATTACAATTACAAGCAATTTCAAAATTGAAAGTTGCTTTGTTGAGGTCCTAAGAAATAAATCTCCCCCTTTTCAAGGGGGACAAAGGGGGTGGAAATCGTCATTCTCAGCTTGACTGGGAATCTCACCATTTAAAACTAAAAACTATGAAACTAATAATTGCCGGAACCAGAACCTTCACCGACTACAAAAAATTATGCACTGAATGCGACAACATTCTCCAGGATCAAAGCAATATTGAAATTGTATCTGGAGCTTATTACAGAGGAGCCGATAAATTAGGAGAGCTATACGCAAAACAGAGAGGATATAAAATAACTAGATTTCCTGCATACTGGAATAAATTTGGAAGAGCTGCAGGACCAAAACGCAACCAGCATATGGCAAATTACGCAGATACTTTAATTGCCTTTTGGGATGGGGAAAGTAGAGGGACTAAAAATATGATACAACTTGCAGAAATAAGAGGTTTAAAAATTAGAACTATTTATAATAATACTAATTGAAAACAATTCTGACAATTATCACTAAATAACTCAACTACTTGTTATAAATTTGAAATACTAATAAAAATTGCAAAGCTTTAGTATCATTTATTTTTACAAATTTCACTTTTTAATATATATAAGAATTGTTAAAGAGGATAATTTATCTTGATATAACAAGTTGGCAATAATTTAAAAAAGAACTATGGGACACAAATGTTTCATCTCATTTAAAACAGAAGATTCTGATTATAAGGATTACATTCAGAATGATTTAGATGTAGATATGATAGATAAATCAATGAATGAACCTATCGATTCAGAAGATGAAGATTATATAATGCGAAAAATTCGTGAAGATTATTTATCTGAATCGACTGTTACTATTTTTTTAATTGGAAATGTTAGTGCTGAAAACTCTATATTTCAAAATCAAAATTTTATAAAAAGAGAATTACAAGCTTCATTATATGATGGTCAAAATAATACGAAAAGTGGAATACTAGGAATAGTGTTGCCTAATATGTATAGCTCAATTTTTGCTGGGTCATATAACTGCTCAATTTGTAACAATTCTCATACGAATGTCAAAATAAATGATAGCACAGTAATAAAAGAGTTTTCATATAACTATTACATTCCTAATGATAAGTGTTCTTGGGCAGAAGAAGATAGATATTGTGTTTTAGTAAAATGGGAGGATTTCATTGCAAACCCAGAAATATTCATCAATAACGCATTTGATAAAAGAAGTAATGATATTGCAAATAAAACTAAAGTAAAACCATAAATGAATTACTCGGATTTTCCAAATTACTTTCAAGCTTCAGATAATATATCAGTCCAATCTCAATCAAATTATTTACATTTTATTAGAGTAGATTTAGTATCTATGATTTTAGCTTCGGCTTTAGCAATTTATAATTATCAATTAACAGAATATAAATTATTCATTTATATAATATCAGGACTTCTTTTATTATTAAGTTTAGTTTTAACCATCATTTTAAAAAGCAAAAATTTTGAAGATACTTGGTATCAAGGAAGAGCTTTAGCTGAATCTTGCAAAACATTAACTTGGAGATTCATTATGTGTTCAGAATATTTCGAAAAAAATATTTTAGAAATTAAAGTTAAAGAAAGGTTTATTGAAAGAATAAAAGAAATTACTAATGAATTCAGTTCTCTAACTAAAGAATTGAATTCAAAAACATTAAATCTTCCCATTGTAACAAAAAAAATGCTTGAATTAAGAGCTATGGATTTTTCAGATAGAAAATCCTATTATATTTCCAAAAGAATTGAAGACCAAAAGGAATGGTATTCAACAAAAGCAGAGCACAATAAAGGGAAGTATAACTTATGGTTTTATATAATTATTATTTCTCAAGTTCTAGCTTTAATAAGTGTTGTCTTTCTAATTAAAAACCCTGAAAATAATTGGAATTTTGTTGGCCTATTTACAACAGTAGCATCCTCTTCTATAAGTTGGTTGCAACTAAAACAATATCAAGAATTAAAACAAGCATACACAACAGCTTCTCAAGAATTAAATTTTATCGTTTCATTATCCGAAAAAGTAAAAACAGAAGATGAATTATCAAAATTTATTTTAGATTCAGAGAATGCAATCTCACGAGAGCATACTTTATGGGTTGCACAAAGAAGAAAATAAAATATATGGAAAACAACAAAACAAATAATAATTCGTGGCTTCCACTAATAATATCTATTGGAGGTTTAATTTTAATTGCTCATTTAATATCAAAATTAGTTAGTTATTTAATTAATAGTGAAACATCAGATATTGAAGAGTCTTCTGATAAAAAAATATCTAATAAGAAGAAAAGAGAAAAAAAACCTCGGATATTTGTTAGTCATTCATGGGAGCATAATAATGACTATAATAAATTAATAAATGGTTTTGAGAAACAAGGATTTCAATATTATAACAATAGCATATCTATTGAAAAAAATGATGATTCAAAAAACTCAAAAGAAATAGAAACAAGAATTAAGAATCATTTATTATATGCTAGATGCTTACTTGTTCTTGCAGGAGAATATTCGAACAATTATTGGATAAAAAAAGAAGTTGAAATAGCAAAGTCTCTAGGTAAAAAAATAATTGCTGTAAAACCTTGGCAAAGTAAACAGATTCCAAAATATATTGAAAATTCGGCAGATGAAATAATTGGTTTCAATCCAAAAGCAATAATTGAACAAATAAAATAATTATTGACTACAGCGTTTATAAGCCCATTAATTTCACTGACCAAACAATCGTTTTAAGAACAATGAAACAAAAAAACTAACCACTGCTCCAATAACAGCCATAACAACGGTAAAAATTACATCGTTTATGCTAATGTTTAGTGCAGTGGATAGCAAAGTCCCACCAATAACCCCAGACTTTATTTGAATATTGTTTTCCAATTCAATTGCTAAATTTAAGAGTTAGTCAATTTTAGAATCTAGATCCTTGTCTTTCTTTTTATCAGAAACAACAGCTTGGCTTACAGCCGTAGCTACTGTTCCGGCAACAGTTAAATAAGTTGCAACAGTAATTACTGCTGCAGGTAATGAAATTGGAGCAGCAATTATAACACCACCTGCGGTGGCTAATGCAATTCCAATATTTCTCAATTTTCTAAAAAATGGAGGAGTAGGTTTTTTATAACGTTCTTTAAGTTTCATAAGTTATGATTTAATGGTTAAGATTACTTTTTCTTTTCGCTCAAAAGCTTGGTAGCATAGCGATACAATTTTTTGAAATAATAGTTTTGAAGTAGTTCCTTTTCCAATACCAGATAAATAGGTAACCGGAGCAATACAACC
>NZ_FNNJ01000052.1 GCF_900106565.1 Lutibacter oricola | reverse complement strand
AATTCAGAAAAACATCTTAGAAGTCCGAGAATTATAAGATCTATGATTTATCTATTTACAATTGGGAAAATGGAAAAATCTAAAGTATTTGAGTTGGCGAAAATTGATTGGAGAGATGTTCTTTCTAGTGCCGAATATGATAAAAACCAAGTAAGATTGAGAAATTTTAATAGCGAATTTGGAAAAGAAAAAATAAAAGCCAGCAGGTAACACTGTTTATATTTTATAGCTTGGTTCTAGCACATTTACGAAAATCCTCACAGATTTTCTACGTTAGTGTTTTATTTAGTAAATTAGTAGCTTAAAAAACGCTACAAAACATACACAAACCCGTTGCCAGTAAGTCGCGCAAAATGATAAAAAAATTGCTTCATTTGATAATTATAGTTTTTCTGACTGTTTTCACACAGATTGGAGGAATAATTTATTTTTTGACAATTTTGATTATTAAGTCAAAACAAGAAAACAAAAGATTAAAACGATTAATTGTTTTTTCTGCAATTTATCTATTTTCAACATTTTTAATTGTTCCACAGTTAGCGAATTTATTTGGTCGAGAAAAGATTAAAGAAACAGAATTGATAAAAGCTAACACAATTTTCACGAAACTTTTAAACAGGAATTATGTAAAACCAGAGTTAAATAAAACTCTTCAGAAAATATCAATTGATTTTGAGAAAAAACATAAAGAAATCCAGCTTGTTTATTTAGATGCAAACTTTCCTTTTATTGATAAATTTCCACTTCTTCCACATTTGAGTCATAATGATGGAAAGAAAATTGATTTATCATTCGTATATCAAGAAAACGGAAAAATCACAAATAAGAAACCTTCGATAAGCGGTTACGGAATTTATGAAAACCCAAAGAATAATGAGATAAAACAATTTGAGATTTGTAAGAAAAAAGGATATTGGCAATACGATTTTCCTAAATATTTGACATTTGGTAAAATTAATCGAGAAATTGAGTTTTCAGAGAAAGCTTCAAGAGATTTGATTAATTCAATTTTAAGGCAATCAGAAATCGGTAAAATATTTATAGAACCACATTTGAAAACAAGAATGAATTTATCGAATAGCAAGATTAGATTTCACGGATGTAAAGCTGTAAGACACGATGACCATATTCATATTCAACTAAAATGATTAAAAACCTACTGGCAACAACTGGTATATTTTATTGTTTGGTCCTAGCACACTTACGAAAATCCTATCGGATTTTCTCGGTCAGTAATAATTTACTAAATTTATAGCTTAAACACTCAACAAAACATACCACAAACCGTTGCCTGTAACGGCGGATTTCACTACTGAAATCCACATTTTAGTCATTCAAGATTAAAATAGTTAGACTGACAGAGGCACGAAAAAAATAATTCACTGAGGGAAAATTATGATAACTCTTCTACTCTATCAAACAGAAATAAAA
>NZ_FNNJ01000033.1 GCF_900106565.1 Lutibacter oricola | reverse complement strand
GCACATTTACGAAAATCCTATCGGATTTTCTTGATCGGTAAATATTTACTAAATTAGTTGCTTAATCACGCCACAAAACATACCAAAAACCGTTGCCTTTAATTGCGGAAAAAGATTACGAATGAAAAGATTAAACTTAATTCAGATTATCGGAATAATATTAACGATTATATTTTCAGTTTCAGCAATATTCGTTGAAAATGACAATATTGACACGATTTTAGGAGCTATGACTGCAATAGGTGTTTCTATGATTATTTTAGGTAAAATGAAAATTAACACAAATAAAAAGTAATACGAAAAAGATTTATGAAAAAAAACTATTTCTACCTTATTGGATTTATTATAATTATGATTGTAAATTATTTTATTAAAAAATATTCTAATCACGATTATTCAGAAAACCTGAATCAAATAAATTTATATGATATTATTGAAAATGGATTGAGACCAATTGGAATTTTTCTATTAATCAACTTCTTTTCAAGAAAAGGAATGAAAATACAAACATTTGCGATTTTTATTTTGGTAATAATGATTATAGAATCTATGTTTAGATATTTTAATGATAAATCCATTATTGCATATAACTATACAATTGGAATGATTATCGGATTGATTCTTGTATACTTTATCGATATGATTAAGAACAAAATTATTGATAAACCACAATTGACAAACAACTAAAGGCAACAACTGGTATATTTTATTGTTTGGTTCTAGCCTACTTACGAAAATCCTCACGGATTTTCTTGGTCAGTAATTATTTACTAAATTTATAGCTAAATCACTCAACAAAACATACCAAAAACCGTTAGCTAAAATTACTACTAAAAAATGAAAAAGAGAACAAAAAAGAACATTATTTTTTTTATTACTGTTGCAACTCCAGTTATTGGAATTTTAATGTTTTTCTACAACTACAAGATTGAAAACATAAAAGATAAATATGAAATTGAAAAAGCTGAATTAAAAACAAAAATTTCGTCAATTGAACGAAATATAGGTGATAATAAATACTTTGATGTAAGACAGTTCTTCACAACAGATAATACTAAAGATCCTATTTATTCATCCGAATATATTTCTCAAGGAAACTTTTATGCAGATACAACAGATACGAATTGGATTTATAAAAAAATATCACCTCTTTCATATGTTAGAAATGAATTAAATATTAACCCACTTGAATTACAAATTGGAAGAAAGAATAGTTTAACGTTAGATAGTATTTTAAGTAATAAAAAATTCAAAGATTATCGAAAAAGTTATAAATTTCACCAATGGAAATATAAAGATTCTATTGAAATATCAAATTCAAATGAAAAAGAAATTCTCAACTCTTCAATAAACGTATTTGTTATAAAAAAAGATATTGCTAAATTGATTTTTAATGTAATTAACGAAAATGTAAAAAAGGATAAAGCCTTGTTAAAAAGCTATGAAATTGATAGTGTAATTGTTAATCAAGTAATTGGAACAGCTAAAAAACAGTATGAAAAAAATTCAAGCGGTTTAATCTTTAGTGTTATAATAAATGGAATCGTTTATAATTCATTATTGTCTGGAGAACTTATAGAACTTCAAAATATTCAAAAAAAATCAGAAGTATTTTACACAAAATATAATAAGGAATATTTGCTTGAAAATGACAAAGCATTTGAAACTGGAGAAATATTCTTTGCAGAGAAAAATGACAATATTTATATCGTTTTAATCAAAATATTTGATAAAGAACCTCTAATACAAATGGAAAAAGCTGCTGATATTAATAAATGGCTTTTTTCATTAAAGTTCATATGATATAACTTTAGCTAACAATGCATATCCAAAATTGTTACATTTAGTAAAATAGAATGTTTCTTAATACTAATTTTATTAGTTTTATAAAACGAAAAATTGCAAAAACCAAAACACAACTTTGGTTATTCTAACCCGTTGTACCCTATACCGATAATGAAAAAAAGTATATTATTAATATTGATTTTATTATTTAATTCTAATTTATTTAGTCAGAGTAATCTCGAACCAACGAATGATTTAGATGAAAATTATCAAGGAGTATTAAAAGATTATTTTGAAAATATTTTCCCATTACTATTTGACAGTTTGAGTAATAAACCTCTAGCTAGATTTACTGCAATGCCTTCTTTTTCATATGAGAATACACTATCGGTTGAAAAAGATTCATTAGAAGAGTACAAAATGATATTCCATAGATGTTCTGAAAGTTATTGGTACGCAGAGAGAAAAAGTAAAGTTAAAATAATTAAAGATTCGATTACTATTGATTCCGAATTTGCTCAACTTATTGAGGAATTATTTAAAAAGTCAGTATATAATTCGAAAAAACCAGAAAACGAAATAATTGGATTTGATGGAGAGTTCTACTATTTTACGATTCTAAATAATAATGATAATTTATCAACTGGAATGTGTTGGTCTCCAAATAAAAATAGTAGAATTGGAAAACTCGTTGAAATAGGACAAATACTAATTGATTTGACCACTAAAAAGAGTAAAGATTTTAATACTACTAAATTGAGAATAGAAGAACTAATTAAAGAATTTGATTAAAAAGTACAGGGTACAACACCTCATATAATTTATGCTTACATTCGAACTAACATTAACGACAAACATTCAACTAACGATTTGCCACGGCAGAAAAATCTCCGATTTTCCAGTCGCACAAATCATATAAAAACTCGTTAAATTTTATGCCGATGAAAAACTAGTCGGATAAATGATAAAAATACGGAGAAGAAACGAAAACGATAAAAATCTCATTGAAACGTTGATTTTGAGCAACACTTCGGAGGAGAAACGAAAACGAAAAAACCAGTTGAAACGTTGATTTGAGCAACACTTCGGAGGAGAAACGAAAACGGAAAAACTAGTTGAAACGTTGATTTGAGCAACACTTCGGAGGAGAAACGAAAACGGAAAAACTAGTTGAAACGTTGATTTGAGCAATATCTCGGAGGAGAAACTAAAATGAGAAAACTAGTTGAACCGCTGATTTGAGCAATATCTCGGAGGTGAAACTGTAACGAATTAACATAAAAGATTAATTTAAGTTTAATAAAAATAATTACAACTCAAAAAGGCACACAATTTAACAATGCGTTTATTTCATTGCTTGGTTAATTCCACGTACGAAAAGCCTCTGATTATTCTAATGTTTAGAGTTTTTTAATTAAATTTGAGCTTAATCACGCAACGAAACCAAACTCTAAACCGTTGGTTAAAATTACGATTACAAAATCTATAATGAGTAAACTCAAAAATTTCATAACGAATTTAAATGATCCAGAATTAGTATCTTTCTATCATTTCAGATTCAAAACGTTTATGAAAAACTCTCAAATGGTTATTTTAAATGAGTTAAAAAGTCGGAATATTAAA
>NZ_FNNJ01000035.1 GCF_900106565.1 Lutibacter oricola | reverse complement strand
TTTTCTTTACAAATATAAATCATTATGATAAGATAATCGTTTTTTCTTATCATTACTTTGTTGAATGATAAAATAATTAAATTTATTTATCATAATGTTTTTTCGATGACGTTATTTTGGCTAACGGGTTTGTGTATGTTTTGTAGCGTTTTTAAGCTACTAATTTACTAAATAAAACACAAACGTAGAAAATCCGATAGGATTTTCGTAAATGAGCTAGAACCAAGCTATAAAATATAAACAGTGTTGTAAGCTGTTATTTTTCAATTTCCTGATAATCAATAATTTTATCAGAAAAGTATATATCCTCATCTAATTCTCTAATTTCTATTTTAATTTTCACTTTCTTTTTCCGTTTTCCTAAATCAGACCATTTATAATTTTTTACTTTCTTAAATTCAGATTCGGTAAGATAAATTCTCCTAATCAGAGTATCAGATTTTATTCTAATCAGAGGTTTTCTTAACAAATTATGCTTTTTTACTTGATCATAAAAACCTATATATTCTAAATCTTCTTCAGTAATCATTTTAGATAATCTCAAACTATCAATATGTTTGTCTAGTTCTTCAAGTTGATCATTAGTCGCTTGGTGAAAATTTGTGAAATCTATTATTTGAAAATATAAATCTCCTTCAACAACTTCAGTTTTCGGATTACAAGATATTATCGTAAATATTAGTATCAATAATGAGGCAATTCTTTTCATAGGTTTCTTTTTTTTCTTTCCGCTAATAGCTTACAACGGGCTTTTATAAGATTTGTGCGACTGGAAAATCGGAGATTTTTCGGACGTAGCAAATTGTTAATTGAATGTTTGTCGTTTGTACTAAATCAAATTTAAGCATAAATTTTATGAGTTGTTGGCAACTGGCGATTTATTGTTTTAAGGAAAGAAAGAAGAGTTCTCGTAATTATTTATTTTTTTTCTTAAATCTTTTTCATTTCCTATAATCCTACTTGCAGCAAATAAAAGCTTATTAAACATTTTCTCTAATTCATCTTTGTTATCTTCTAAATCTCTCCTCTTAAATAAATGAATTCTTTTACATTTATCTGTATCAAAAATTTCTTCCAATAATGTTTTATCAGACAATCCCAGAGAATGTCCTAAAACATAAACATCATAATTTGTGAAATTATCAATTGATTTTTCATAAACCTCAGAATAATTATTATTCTTTAGATATTCAAATGTTTTAAAATATTCTAAAAATTCATCAATTTCAAAATTCTTGATTTCTTGATAATCTGAATTCTGATCATTTCCATATCCAAAAATAATATTCTCTGAAATAAGACTTCCGTGAATGTAATTTAGATTCACATTTTTTAGGTTTTCATAATAAGTCAGATACTTTTCAATTGTATTTGTGTAATTAAAATTAATTATATAAAATTTTTCATTTTGATTAGTGCTTATAATTGATGAAAGAAATTTTTCAATTTGTTGGTTTTCTGATGTTTTGATTGTTTTTAGATAATCTTTAAGCTCGGATTTAATTAGTTTAAAATCATCGTTAAGTTTTATTAAATGATTAATATCAAATGACTTTTTCTTGTCCAAAAAGTTATTCTTTAGAATAACTAACTCTTTGAAATATGCATTTTCAATATCAAACCAATTTAAATAGTTATTGGCGTAAAGTTTACCAAGAAATTTATTTGAAATTACGTATTGTATGATATCAGTATTTTCATTAAAATATTTTAATAATTTGTCTGGTTCATTTCTTAGTAGATGATATGGAATAAAATCTGTATAAGACTCAAGTTTATAAATTTGGTTACGTGTGAACTTTTTTAAAAAATCGTGATCAAATAAATTATGCTTATCGTTTCGAGTAGTTAAAATCTCTTGTAATTCTTTAATTATTCGATTCTCAATAAAATAATTCGAAAAATCATTATAACTTGTTTTAAGGTTGTGAGCTAAATCAAAACCATTTCCAATAATTATAATTGCATTGTTGCTTTTTCTTTTTCGTTTCATTTTTTAGCTTGTTGCCAACGGTTTAGAGTTTGGTTTCGTTGCGTGATTAAGCTCAAATTTAATTAAAAAACTCCAAACATTAGAATAATCAGAGGCTTTTCGTACGTAGAATTAACCAAGCAATGAAATAAACGCATTGTTGGGCACAGTATTTTTTTAATATTCAATCTTTAATGTACTTCCATCCAAGAACTTACCTTTTGATTCGGAAATTTTCAGTTTTTGTTCGGCGGAAATTCCAATCGTTTCTCCATCTTTTAATGTCACGTTATAAGCTATAACATAATGAGCTAAATTGAACATCATTTCATTCAACTCTTCGATTGAACTTTCCGATTCAACAATTTCCATTTCCTTTTTACCAAAATCAGCAAGTCCATAGGTGTAAACAGATTGTTTTCCGTTTTCTTTTTTCAAACCAAAGTAAATCCAATTGTATAAGGGAAGGTCTTCTTCAGTCATCATTTCCACATTTTCTTGATAAAAATCCTTTTTTAGAACTAAAGTTCTACCTCCAATATATATTCCTAATGATTTGCTATTATTCATAACAGCAGATGCAATCTTACTGTATAATAAATTTTCTTTAACTGCATTTTTTCCAGCGTTCATAATTGATAAAACTATGTGTCCTTTATGTTTTGAAGTTTCTTCAACTCCGTTTTCCCATAAATAATTGTATTCTGCAGTTTTTTCAACTTCTCCTTCTGGAATAGCAGCAGGAATATTTGCTATTGCAACATTATATTCTCCAATAGCCAAGACAGCACCTAAATCACCAGTATCATTGTCATTTACTTTTAATTTCCATCTTGTTCTTAATTCGTTTACTGTTCCATTTAAATCAAATGATTTAGGTTCTTCTAAAAGTACCATTCCTAAAATTGCTGAATTTGTATTTGATTCAATCTTTTTCTCTTTTTTAAAAAAACTAAATAATCCCATTGTTAGAATTCCTATTATTAATATTATGGTTAGTGATTTTTTCATATTGTGCCCAACGGTTTTTGGTATGTTTTGTGGCGTGATTAAGCAATAAATTTAGTAAATATTTACCGACCTAGAAAATCCCTTTAGGATTTTCGTAAGTGTGCAAAAACCAAGCTATAAAATATACCAGTTGTTGCCTACTTTGGCTATGCATTTTGGTGCTAAAAAATCATACTGTTGTCATTTTTATTCTGTGTTTTTTTATTAACTTAAATTTATCTTTTTAGTTTAATTAATCTTAAAATCATTATT
>NZ_FNNJ01000031.1 GCF_900106565.1 Lutibacter oricola | reverse complement strand
TAAGTCAGAAAAGTGATATTCTTCTTGAGCATAACTTAAGCTTGCTATTAGGAATAGTATATATGTTAATTTTTTTCTCAAATGTATGCTAACGGTTTAGGATAACAAAAGTTGTGTTTAAGTTATCGCAATTTTTCGTTTATAAAATTAATAAAATAAAAGTTAAGAAACATTCTATTTAGCAGAAAGCAACAATTTTGGTTATGCATTGTTGCCTGTTGCGGCTTTGCATTTTGGTGCTAAAAAATCATACGTAGCAATTTTCATTCATGGATGTTTTTATTTCTCAAATTTATCTTTTTAGTTTACTTAATCTTAATTATTTATTTTTATATCGAGTTTTCTCTCACGTCTGAGTTAGTATTCCGTTTTCATTGCTCAAAATCCTCCGTTTTGCTCATTTTCACGTTTCAACTAGAATTCGTAGTTGTGCTAAAATCGTTCTGTTTTAATGAGCTTTTTGCGTTTTAATTTATCTTTTGTTTAATTCTCAAATAATTCACATTAGTTTCTGTTTGATAGAGTAGAAGAGTTATCATAATTTTCCCTCAGTGAATTATTTTTTTCGTGCCTCTGTCAGTCTAACTATTTTAATCTTAAATGACTAAAATGTGGATTTCAGAAGTGAAATCCGCTGTTACAGGCAACGGTTTTTGGTATGTTTTGTTGAGTGATTTAGCTATAAATTTAGTAAATAATTACCGACCAAGAAAATCCGATAGGATTTTCGTAAGTAGGCTAGAACGAAACAATAAAATATACCAGTTGTTGCCCACAGTATTTATTTCCTATATATTATGTAAAACGTGAAATCTGTTTTTAAATCATTAGTTTGTATTTCTTGTTTATGTAAAACTTTATAATCACATTCAACATTCTGCTTTTCTTTCAAATGTGTTTTAACATCTTTAAATCCATTTAGTAAATTTTCTTCCCAAGTTATTTTACTATTATTTAATTGATATTTAGAAAGAGTATTCAATCCCCATTTATTTTCAAATTCCTCAAAATTTTCTCTATCTGTTTTACAAATAATTTGAAGAAATGCATTAACTTTTTTTCCCTCATCGTATTCTCTTTCTATGAAATCTTTCTGTAGAATATTTGTCAAATAATTCGAGAAATATGAACTATCTCTCGGATAATTATATTTTAATTCCATTGTAAAATTCACAACTTTTTCAGTGCAAATTGAAAAGTCAATTGTAGCTCGAGCTTTTGTCTTTATATTTTTATATCTTGGATGTTCTCCAAAAGCTCTTTTTTCAGAGTTTTCTTCATTGTAAATTTCTACGATTAAGTTTCTTATATGACTTTCAAGTTTTTGATTCGGGAAATTCGATAAATTTATTTTTAATCTTTTAGAAAATATATCTGATGTAATTATGGTTTGAATATCAGAAATGAATTTTTCTGTAATATCTTTTTTCATATTGTGGGCAACGGTTTTGTGTTATGATTTCGTTGCGATAATGTCGTAAGACTTATCGTAAAAGAAATCGAATTTTAAAGTTAAGATTATTTGTCGTAAAACGACAAAATTTAGCAATGAATTATACACAGTGTTGTACCCTGTTTTTTTATTAATCATATCCAAAATCAAATGTTCGGACAAGTTTATTCTTTCTGTCAATCTCAATGAATGTTTCAAAGTGATGATAAATCCAATGTAATTCAGTCATTTTTTCCTTTTGATTTTCAATCTTCTGTTTTGAAAGCCACCAAATCCCATTTTGCAATTTTGTCCTTTCAGATATTTCTCTTTCTGCTTGGTCAATTAATCTTTGTGCATCTTCTCTGTCATCTTCCCAATCATCAGTTCTAAACTTTATCAACCAACTTTTAAACTCTTTAATATCTCTTATAAAATTAAAGTCTTTTAAGACTAATTTTTCAAATATAAATGGTCTTTCGAGTATCATTTTTATTGATTCTCTGTTTATCTCAATCTTTGAGTTGTCCATTTCTTTATGATAGATTTTTTCATTGAGAATTCGAGTTTTTAATAATTTAGAAATTATTTCACTATCAGTCTTATGAAATAATTCTTTATCAGAGATTTTGAATTCATAAAGTATAAACCATTGTGTGTCAATCCTGAAAGTTGTAAAGTAGTTTAGTTTTATGTTTTTATTATCTATCATTCTTAAATAGGGTACAACGGTTTTTGGTATGTTTTGTTGAGTGATTAAGCTATAAATTTAGTAAATAATTACCGACCAAGAAAATCCGATAGGATTTTCGTAAGTAGGCTAGAACCAAACAATAAAATATACCAGTTGTTAGCTGTAGTTTTTAATCAAAATGTTTTTTTAAAAAATTAATTCTTTCCTCCATCAGCATTAATTTATGTTCATAGAACATTGATGCGAACGGAAATGTTTCATCAAAATCTCGAAACCAATATCCAAAATGTTGGCTGTCACTATCAACGAATTGATTAAACATTTTCTCGTTTTGTTCAAAATTTGAAAATTGATCTTTGGAATTAAAAGTATCTTTAATTTCTTTATATAGCACATTTAATTCCTTTTGACATTTTTTAATTTTATTTTTATTATCCTCGATTATATCATTTTCTTCCAATGGAATTTTTAATGAATAAATTTTATCAGAAAGAAGTATTGTTATAGCTTCTTGTAATAACAAGGAATCTAAAATATAATCTATAATCTTGTCGTAATCAAGCTCTATCTTATGAGTCGAAGAAAGAAAATCATGGCAAATAATATTTCTCAACTCATATATCTCTTTAAGGTTTGTAATAATTCTATTTTTGTCAATTGGTCTTTCAGGAGTAGAAAGATAATCAAGCTCATAATCAATCAATGAAGATTCAATACTTTTTACTGAATTTAAAAAGTCAATATCAGTTATCTCTTTAAAATTCTTAAGAATGCTCTCAATGGATGAATATTTCAATGAATATGCAATCAAATCTCCTAAACTGAAATAAGATTTTGTTATGCTAAATATGTCCTCAACATCTATTCTACTACCATATCGTTTTAGAATATTTTTGGATTTTTCAATATATACAGAATCAAAATCAAATAATGCGGCAAAAGTTTCTTTAAAAAAACTTTCATTAGCAGAAACAATATTTACAATTACTATACTTAAAAAAGTTTTATCTTCTTTTCTTTCTAGTAATTTTTCGTAGAAATTGTGAAGCTGTGATGTTATGTTTAACCTATCAAATTCTTTAATATTTGACTTAGATTTTTTTATTTTATCAGAAATTTTCATTCGTATTAAATTTTTAATCTAATTACAGCTAACGGTTTTTGGTATGTTTTGTGGCGTGATTAAGCAATAAATTTAGTAAATATTTACCGACCTAGAAAATCCCTTTAGGATTTTCGTAAGTGTGCAAAAACCAAGCTATAAAATATACCAGTTGTTGCCTACTTTGGCTATGCATTTTGGTGCTAAAAAATCATACTGTTGTCATTTTTATTCTGTGTTTTTTTATTAACTTAAATTTATCTTTTTAGTTTAATTAATCTTAAAATCATTATT
>NZ_FNNJ01000038.1 GCF_900106565.1 Lutibacter oricola | reverse complement strand
TTGTAATTCCTATAAGTCTATATTTATTCATCTTTTTCAGTTTATTTTCATCATCCGCAATTAAAGGCAACGGTTTTTGGTATGTTTTGTTGAGTTGTTTAAGCTATAAATTTAGTAAATAATTACTGACCTAGAAAATCCGATAGGATTTTCGTAAGTGTGCTAGAACAAACAATAAAATATACCAGTTGTTGTGCAATGTTAATTTTTAATCTGTTTAATCAATTCTTTATCTATTTTGTCTGTGTTAAGTCTTAAATACTTGTAAGAGTCAACTTTATCATTCTTAATTGTCAAAATCAATAACTTATTTTCGTTGAAATAAATATATTCATTCTCAATTTTGAGATTTTCTTTTCCAAATTTTATTTCTCTTTGAGAGTTTGTCAAACCAACTAAATTAGCTTTTCTCAATATTGAATCTTTATTGAAAATATTCAACTCAATTAATTTTTCAGTTTCATCATTGTATGTATGTTTATTTTCTCGAAATTTTATAACAACAATTTTATCAAGACGGTTTAAGTCTAATTTCTCATTTGGATAAGTATATTCGTAAAATATAGAATCTCTCAATTTGAATTTCTCATAAAATGGTTGATTGCCAGTAACTGTAGAAATCCAATTTTTCTTATTTTTTTTATACTCAATCAAATCAATTGGATTTTCAAGAAACTTATTTAATTCTGATTCACTAATTTTTTTATTTAAGTTTAGAGAATCAATTTGAGGTTGATTTTTCTCAAAGTTTTTCTTTTCAGTTTGTTTGCAACTAAAAGCCAATAAAATAATCAGAAATATTATCGATTTTATCTTTTTCATAATATTGCACAACGGTTTAGTGTAACCAAAGATGGCTTTGGTTATCGCAATTTTTCGTTTATAAAAATAATAAAATTAGAATTAAGAAACATTCTATTTAGTAGGAATTGCCAATTTTGGTTAAACATTGTTGGCTTTAGTTTTTTTTCTTTTATTTAAAATTATCTTTATATCTGCAAATAAATATCCTACTGCAATCAGGGCTCCTATAAATCCTTTATGTCCATTTGGACCTCCTTTAAAAATCATTATAATCGACATAATTATAATGAAAACTGAAAATGGATATAAAAAAATCCTTCCAATAATCTTTGAAAATGTCCCTTCCTTTTTATTAAATTCTTTCTTTTCTATGTTTTCCTTGGTTTCAACTCCGACAATTATTTTCAAATCTTCAACTAAATACCTTTTCTCTAGATAATAAATTCGTAGTATTATAATATAAAATCCGAAAATTAATAAACTGTAAAGTAATACTGGAATTAGAAAAAAGAAATTAATTTTTCGATAATGTTCTATTGCAGGAATTATCAAAAAAAAAGTTGTAAATATTGTTATTATTAGAATCAATAACGTTAGACAAAGTTTGCCATATAAACTCAATTCAGTTTCTATTTTTACAATTTCTTTATTTTCATTAAATTTAATTTTGAATATAGGGTAAAAACCACCTGTCCATAAATTAGAAGTCCAAATAATGTAGCTATTTTTCTTTTTATCGGCTATAGTTTCTCCTCTATGAAATAATCTCGTCAGAATGTGATTCCATAAAGTGTTTTCTCTTTTTAGATCGATTTTTTTGTCTATTTTATCTTTATGTGATTTCATTGAATTTTTCATTCCGTAATTAAAGCCAACGGTTTTTGGTATGTTTTGTTGAGTGATTTAGCTTTAAATTTAGTAAATAATTCCTGACCAAGAAAATCCGATAGGATTTTCGTAAGTGTGCTAGAACCAAACAATAAAATATACCAGTTGTTGGCAAATCGTTTTATATTAAATTCAAATTTCCGAAAATTCTAATTTAACTTTTAATGAGTTTGGTTTTACTTCAAATATTTTTGTATTCGGATATTGAGTTTTTATAATGTTGATTAATAAACTATAATATTCATAATTTGCACTTTTCATTTTATATCCAATATATATTTCTTCTAAACATTCTTTGTTAAATCTCATTTTTCGTTCAAAACTATTGGTAGACCAAGAAATTGTTCGATATTCTTGTTCGTAATTCCAATCATAATATTTCCAGTTGTATTCAAATGTTAAAGCAAGAACTTTGCTAATTGTAACTTTATCTTGATTATTTAATTTTTGGAGATATAATTCTTTAATAGCTTTTTTTAGTGGCTCATTTCCTGGAATGTAATTTTTTAAATATGAAACGTGAGTTTGAAGAGTTATATTATCATTATCAAAAAAGTTATCATTTTTAAATTTCAAACAAAATCCATTGTAATTATTAGTATAATGTCCCCACATTAATGGATTGTTATTTATCAAACTAAAACAACAAACACCTAATTCATTTCTATGGTTTTCTAAAGTTTTATAATTCTTTAAAATTTGTTCTTCTCTATTAACTAGGCAATCAAAAGGATCATTAAAATCTCTTGGATTTGAGAAGTATATGTAATTTTCAAGAAGAGAATTTAGATTATAATTTGTATTCCCGTAAAACTTATAGATTTCTTTTGGTTTTTCAAGTTCTATTCCGTTTTTATAAATACGATGAATATATTCTCGTTTATTTATTCTGCCAAAATTATGGCTATATATATAATCTTCAAAATTCCATTCAATTTTCATTTTTAAAAGTCCAATTTTTAATGTTTGCCAACGGGTTTGTGTATGTTTTGTAGCGTTTTTTAAACTACTAATTTACTAAATAAAACACTAACGTAGAAAATCCGATAGGATTTTCGTAAA
>NZ_FNNJ01000027.1 GCF_900106565.1 Lutibacter oricola | reverse complement strand
ATGAATACTGCTCATGCTAAAAGAGCTGCAAAAAATGCAATTAATTTATACAACCAAGTAAGATTACACTTATCTTTAGACTTTAAAACACCGAATATGGTATATAAATTAACAGCATAAAATCAATTTTAACCTGTAGCCATATTTCAGGACGAGACATTACCCTAAAAAAAGTTCTATGAAAAGACTAATTTTTATTATTACGTTTCTATTAATGACAAAAACATTTTATTGTCAAACGAACGATTTGAATACTAAACCTGTTACAATTGATAATGAATTTAATTCAAGTTCTAAAATTAAAGAAATTTCATTAAATCCTACTAAGGTTGAAAACCTTAAAACATTAGGATTAGTTTGGGGTTTTTTAAAATATTATCATCCTAACATTGCAAAAGGAAATTTTAATTGGGATTATGAACTTTTTAGAATATTACCTAAAATTATAAATTCAAAAAATAATGAAGACTTTGATATAATATTAGTTAAATGGATTCAAAATTTAGGAACATTTCAAGAAAACCAAAAAGCAAATGAAAATTTAGGAGAAATTAAAATGAAACCTGATTTAGATTGGATTTCAAATTCAAAATTTTCAAAAGAACTTACAGAGTTACTATTAAGTATTAAAAATGCGGAAAGAACTAATAATAATTATTATGTAAATATATTATTTGATGGTGTAGGTCCTCCTTCATTCTTAAATGAAAATCCATATTCAAAAATGAAATACCCAGATGCTGGATATCGAATCCTAGCATTATACCGTTATTGGAATATTATTCAATATTATTTTCCTTATAAATACTTGATTGGAGAAGATTGGAAAAATGTTCTAAAAGAGTTTGTCCCAAAAATTATTTCAGCTAAAAATGAAACCGAATATACATTAACAATTTTAGAGCTTATTGGTAGAATTAATGATTCTCACGCTAATGTTTGGGGAGGAAATCAAATCTTAAACAATTATTACGGGATAAATTATGCACCACTAAATTTAACTTTTGCAGAAAATAAAGCTGTTGTTACTTATTTTAATGATAATAATTTATGTAAAGAAATTGGATTACAAATCGGAGATGTAATTTCAAAAATAAATGATGAATCAGTTGACGACATAGTAAAAAAGAATCTAAAATATACACCTGCTTCAAACTATCCAACCAAATTAAATAATATCGCTTTAAGAACCTTATTAAGAACAAATGATACCGTGCTAAACATTGAATATATAAGTGGTAATCAATTAAAAAATAAAATGATTAAAGTAAGCTCTTCAAATAAGTCATTAATATGGAAAAAATATTTTGATAATACCGCAGATACTTGCTTTACACTAATTAGTCCTAAAATAGCTTATTTAAATCAAGGCTCATTAAAAGGTTCGCATATTTCTAAAATATGGAAAGAAATAAAAAATACAAATGGCCTAATAATAGATGCTAGACATTCTCCAACATATTCACCTTTGGATAGTTTATGTAATTATTTATATCCTAAAAAAATACCATTTTCACAATTCACAATTGGAAGTATAAAAACTCCAGGTCTTTTTACTTTTGAATATATTGATAGTGCTGGTAAAGAAAATACTGGTTTTTATAAAGGAAAAGTAATAATTTTAGTAAACGAAAACACGCAAAGTGCTTCAGAATACCACGTAATGGCTTATCAAAAAGCTCCAAACTCAATGGTTATAGGCTCTAAAACAGCAGCTGCAGACGGAAATGTTTCTCCTATTTTTTATCTACCCGGAGAAATAATGACTATGATTAGCGGAATGGGTGTTTATTATCCTGATGGAGAAGAAACTCAAAGAGTTGGTATTAAAGTTGACCTTGAAATAAAACCGACTATTGAGGGAATAAAAAATGGACAAGATGAATTGTTAGAAAAAGCAATTGAAATAATAAACGAGCATTAAAACGGCTTGTAACACTGTTTATAATTTATAGCTTGGTTCTAGCACATTTACGAAAATCCTATCAGATTTTCTTCGTTAGCCTTTTATTTAGTAAATTAGTAGCTTAAAACACGCAACTAAACCTTGTACAAAACCGTTGGCAACTATAATGATTAACATTCCTAGAGATAAATAAAATTTGGAAAAGATGCGTTTTTGGTGTATTTTTACATCAAAATAATATATTATAACTAGACAAAGTATTTCATTTACAGATCCGAATGATGAGTGGTTAAAGGCCCAAATTGAAAATAAAGAATATTCAAGTAAAAGTGAATTAGTCAATGATTTAATTAGACAAGCAAGAAAACAGCAAGCTCAAATTGATTGGATTAGTTCTAAACTTGAAAGAGCCGAGAAAAATGGATTCACTTCTGATACCAAAGAACAAATTTTAGCTCAATCAAAATCTTTATTGAATGAGTAATTATAGGCTGAGTAATACAGCAAAAGAAAATTTAATTAGAATTCATCATTACGGAATAAAAACATTTGGAGAAAAACAACCTGATAAATATTTTGATATTTTTTTTGAGTATTTTGATAGAATTTCAAAAAGCCCATTTTCATTTGAATCAGTTGATTATATCAAAATAGGATATCGAAAATGTATATGTGGTTCTGATTCAATTTATTTTAAGATTAATGAAGATGATAAAGTAATTGAGATTATAGCAATTATTGGGAAACAAGATTTAAAAAATATACTTTAAAAAGCCAGTGCATAACAACTGGTATATTTTATTGTTTGGTTCTAGCACACTTACGAAAATCCTATCGGATTTTCTTGGTCGGTAATTATTTACTAAATTTATAGCTAAATTACTCAACAAAACATACCAAAAACCGTTGTACACAATACTATGATGAGAAAAATTGCTAGATTGATAATTTTCGGATTTCTAATTTTTAATGTGACGAATTGCAAAACCGTTGAGAAAAAAAAACCAAACCCAAACCCTCCAAAAGTTGAGTTTGATTCCTATTATTTAGGAAAAAGTGACTTTCCAGAACCAAAAGGATTTATCAATGATTATGAATTAATTTTCACTCCTGAGGAGCAAGTTAAATTGACTAATATTATTAAAGAGTTTGAGAAAAAAACTTCAAATCAGATAGCAGTAGTTACAATCAAATCTATTGGGAAATATACAGATTTTGATAAATATGCGGTTGATTTATCAGATTATTGGAAAATTGGACAGTATAATAAAGATAATGGCTTAACAATTATATTAAGTAAAACTCTTAAGAAAATAAGAATTTCAACTGGAAATCAAACGGAACATATTTTGACAGATGAAATTTGTATGAAAATTTTATCCGATAAGATAATTCCCGAGTTAAAAAAAGGAGAATACTATAACGGAATAGAAATCGGATTAACAGAATTGATTAAAAATTGGAAATAACGTAAAGTGTACAACAATTGGTATATTTTATTATTTGGTTCTAGCACATTTACGAAAATCCTAAAGGGATTTTCTTGGTCAGTAATTATTTACTAAATTTAGTGCTTAATCACTCAACAAAGCATACCAAAAACCGTTGTAAACAAGTTCGATGAAAAAAATACTTACAATTATATTCTTGACCATAATTTATTCTTGTAAAAATGATAAACCTACTGGAGTATGGATGTCATCAAATAATAGAATACACGATTTAGATAGAGGGTACGAAAGTCTGACGAATGGATTTGTAATTGATTTTAACAACAATAATTGGAGTCATCTCTTTTCGGATTCTTCGATTAAGAAATTTAAAATTGATAACTCAAAGAGTTTATTAAAATTGAAAAATGATTCTTTAAAAATAAATTATACTAAATATAATAACGATTCAATTGAAATAGAATATTTTGAAAATATAACTGCAGTATTTAGACCTCTAAATTTGTCTTTTAAAATTGAAAAATCGAAACAGCAGATACTTGACTTACTTACAAACACAAAATTTGAAAATATAAAGGATTCCATAAACATAGATTTCAAGTTAGAGTTCCATCAATTTGACAAAACAGGAGAATTAAGAAATTTACGAGGAAAAATGTATGGAAGGACTATTTATGGTTTTTGGTTTTTAGGAGAATGTCAGAACAATTATTTTTTAACTTTTGCAATTGACGATTCAGAACCAATAAACATTTACCAGATAAAATCAATTAATAGTAGTTCTATTGAATTACTGTTAATTCAAGAAACTGATATGATAAATAGAATAAAAAATCTAAAACCTGTTTACAACAACGTACAAAATTAATTGCTTGGTTAGAGCTTATTTACAAAAGTCCTCACGGACTTTCTTTGCTCGGGAATTATTTGCTAAATTTATAGCTTAAACACGCAACTAAATCTTGTACAAACCCGTTAGCATACATTTGAGAAAAAAATTAACATATATACTATTCCTAATAGCAAGCTTAAGTTATGCTCAAGAAGAATATCACTTTTCTGACTTA
>NZ_FNNJ01000026.1 GCF_900106565.1 Lutibacter oricola | reverse complement strand
GCTAAATAGAATGTTTCTTAACTTTTATTTTATTAATTTTATAAACGAAAAATTGCGATAACTTAAACACAACTTTTGTTATCCTAAACCGTTGGGCGTAATACAAAACAGAACACATGAAAATACTGCAAGTAGATATAAATAATTATAGATCCTGTATTCAAACAAAATTAGGTTTACCTTTAAACTTGATGGCACTTATTGGTGCTAATGGAGTTGGTAAAAGTAATATACTTTATGGCTTAAGACTTTTTACGAAAATGGATAGAAGTCGTAGTTTCTTTTCAGAAGAAATTAAAGATGGGGTTTTGGATGAACTTCTTAATACCCAAATCAATTTGGTTTTAGATTTTGAGGACAAAACTATTTTTTTGAGATGTAAATTTTACTATGAGACAGATGAAAGAAATATTGATAAAGTTTCTCATACTGAAGTTAAGTATAGAATTCATGGAAAAACTTCCAGAAAATACACTAAAGTTGCAAGTTCAATTTATCAAATAATTGAACTTTTAGACGAAGATAGAATAACATTTAAGCAACTTCCTAAACCATTAAGAACTGAAGAAGTACAATTTCAAATTAGATTGATTAAAGGTATATCAAATTTAAGTTATTACAGTGCTACTCAATTTTCAGACCCAAGTAAATGTCCTATATCCATTGAGTTAGACGATTATAGAATTAGTTCTCGAAATTTAAGAGGAAATAAAATCCATCAACAATTTATTTACGATCTCTATAAAGCATATAAAGGTTCAAGTCCGAATTTTGAGTTATTTTTAAATACTGTAGGTCTTAACGGTCTTAATCTTATTGAAGATGTCAAATTTAGTGATCATGTTATTCCGAGTAGTTCATATAAAGTAAAAACTGGTGGTAAAATCCAACAAATTGAGAATACCAAAAGTATTATAATACCTTCTGTTAAAGTTGATGGCTTAATATTATCACCAAATCAACTTTCAGAAGGAACATTTAAGACTTTGGCTTTAGTTTTTTATATATTAAATGATAGCAATGAATTATTGCTTATAGAAGAACCAGAAGTTTGTATACATCATGGTTTGTTAAATAGTATTCTACAATTAATAATTCAGCAATCAAGACATAAACAAATTATAATAAGTACTCATTCAGATTATGTCCTTGATATGTTACGACCAGAGAATATACTATTAGTACATAAAGAATACGAAACTGGGACCAAAGTTAATTCAATCTCAAATTCTTTATCATCTAATGATTATAAAATACTAAAGGAATATTTAGAGAACGAAGGAAATTTAGGTGAATATTGGAAAGAAAGCGGTTTTGATTATGAGTAAGAAGAAAAAAATAAAAATAAATGCAATTGGACTAATTGTTGAAGATAACAGTGACTTTAAATCTTTTAAAATAATCATTAGCCGAATACTTAATAGAAATAATTTAACTTTTAAAAAACAGATTGGAAACGGTTGTGGAAAAATGAGAAGAAAAGCTGTGAGTTATGCAGATATACTATACCGAAAAGGCTGTGATTTGGTAATTTTAGTTCATGACCTTGATAGAAATAATCTGAAAACTCTTGAAAAAAACTTGAATGATTTAATTAATAAAAGTAAAGTTGAAAACAAATTTGTTTGTATTCCAATAGAAGAAATTGAAGGTTGGTTTTTAGCTGATCCTGATGGTATTAAAAACACATTTAATTTAAAAAGAGTTCCTAAAATAAAAGGGAATCCTGAATCAGTTGCTTCTCCTAAAGAAAGACTGGAAGATTTTGTTTATCACTGCTCTGACAAGTCAAAAATGTATTTGAATACTCAACATAATGATTTATTATCTGCCAATTTATGTTTGAATAAAATTAGCTCTAATTCAAAATCTTTTAAAAAGTTTAAGGAAAACATTAATTCATACGAATATTAAAAAGTACTACGCCCAACAATGTATAACCAAAATTGTTGCATTTAGTAAAATAGAATAATTCTAAACCTTAAAATTAATATATTTAACAAACGAAAAATTGCAAAAACCAAAACACCACTTTGGTTATACTAAACCGTTGTGCAACATTATGAAAATGAGACAAACAATCATATTTATTTTAACAATTATATTTTTTAGTTGTCAAAATGATTTGGATAAGAATAAACAAGTATTTCAGAACATTCTTGGAGAAAAGAAAACAAATGCGATTAATTCATTAGTTACGGATTTTGAAAAGAATTTAAAGAAAAATTATCCTGAACTAAAAATAGAAAAGGCATACGAAAAATACCTAACTGAAATAATATCTGATTCAACAACTGACTTTGAAAAGTTTAAGTTTCAATCACCAAAAACAGAAACCAAACTGAACAAAAGTGGTTTATGGAATGAACTTTATTTAAAAGATGAAAATGGTCTATTAATGATTAATAAGACTGGGCAGTATTTAAGAGCTTTGGATTATGTTGGGGAAACAGACAAATTTGTAAAAGAATACTATGAAAACAGAGAAGCTGCTGGAATGATTAGACAAGAATTAATTGTGAGAGGAATTTTAAAATCTAATCCTAATTTTAATGATTATTTCCATAAAAGAATTGTAGTAATAGAATTTACATTTTGAAAAGTAATAAACGTTGCACAACAACTGGTATATTTTATTGTTTGTTTCTAGCACACTTACGAAAATCCTATCGGATTTTCTTGGTCGGTAATTATTTACTAAATTTATAGCTAAATCACTCAACAAAACATACCACAAACCGTTGGGCATCATTAAATAAAAACTCCAAATAATATAATACTATGAAAAAGACAATCCTAATTTTAACAACTTTATTACTTACTTCGACAATATCAGCTCAATTCGTTGCGAGAATGCAAGTAAAAGAGAATATTGAGGGTATTTGTGATGACAAAAATGTTTTTGCACTCTTTCCGATTGATGGACAAGAGGAGGCTATTTGTCCTGCATCAGATGAAATGATTCTGAAAAGATTAAATGAAGAAGTTACATTTTTAAATGATAATTCAAAGTACAAAGATAAAGGGTTGATTGGATTAATAATTAATTGCAAAGGAAAAGTCGTTAAATGTAAAATGGATAATAAAACAAAAAATAAAGAATTAGATAAACAAATTGAAACCGTCTTTAATTCGCTTGGAGTTTGGAAAGCTGGAAAATTGAATGGAAAAAATGTAGATAGTTCAAGGCTTTTTAGTTTTACGATAAAAAAAGGAAAATTTAGCTTTGACTAACTTAACGAATGCCCAACAACTGGTATATTTTATAGCTTGGTTTTTGCACACTTACGAAAATCCTCTCGGATTTTCTTGGTCGGTAAATATTTACTAAATTAGTTGCTTAAATACGCTACAAAACATACCAAAAACCGTTAAATTTTATGCCGATGAAAAACTAGTCGGATAAATGATAAAAATACGGAGAAGAAACTAAAACGATAAAAATCTCATTGAAACGTTGATTTTGAGCAACACTTCGGAGGAGAAACGAATACGGAAAAACCAGTTAAAACGTTGATTTGAGCAACACTTCGGAGGAGAAACTGAAACGGAAAAACTTGTTGAAACGCTGATTTGAGCAACACTTCGGAGGAGAAACTGAAACGGAAAAACTAGTTGAAACTCTGATTTGAGCAACACTTCGGAGGAGAAACTAAAATGAGAAAACCAGTTGAAACGCTGATTTGAGCAACACTTCGGAGGAGAAACTGTAACGAATTAACATAAAAGATTAATTTAAGTTTAATAAAAATAATTACAACTCAAAAAGGCACACAATTTAACAATGCGTTTATTTCATTGCTTGGTTAATTCTACGTACGAAAAGCCTCTGATTATTCTAATGTTTGGAGTTTTTTAATTAAATTTGAGCTTAATCACGCAACGAAACCAAACTCTAAACCGTTGGCAAACATTAGAAATGAACGACCTAGATAAAATATTATTTTTTTTGACTGAACATAAAAACTCTAAGAGAAGAGTATTTATGCCGAGTGTAAAATCTATTCAAAAGGATCTATTTCCATATTATAATGTTGACCAAATTATTTCTTTGTTAAATCAAATTCAACAGAACCGACCAGATATACTTAAATACAAGAGAACAAGTGCTGGAGATTTAATTCAAATTTCTGGTTTAGCTGAAAGTTTTTTAAGTCAAGGAGGTTTCACAGAAATTGAAGAGAAACAAACGAGAGAATTACAGAAGAAAAATGAACGGGAAAATATTGAGTTTGAGAAGACAAAAGTTGACTTAGAATTAGCAAGAAAAATGCTTAAAGAATACCCGAAAACCAAACTGATTGCGAGAATTAGTATCATAATAGGAATAGGTTTAGCAGTTTTAGAAATAATACGAGCATTAGGATTATTAGATTCCAATAATTAAGTTTTCTGATTTCTTTTAAATCTTTATAAGACATAATGATAAATTTTAAGATAATGATTTTATAAAAAAAACGATTTGCCAACACCGCATATAATTTATTGCTAGTTCTAGCCGATTTACGAAAATCCTAGCGGATTTCCTATTTGGTTTTTATTTGCTAAATTAGTGCTTTAAACACGCAACAAACCATATTCAAACCCGTTAAATTTTATGCCGATGAAAAACTAGTCGGATAAATGATAAAAATACGGAGAAGAAACTAAAACGATAAAAATCTCATTGAAACGT
>NZ_FNNJ01000048.1 GCF_900106565.1 Lutibacter oricola | reverse complement strand
GACAAATATTACGGAGAAGAAAATAAAACGATAAAAAGCCCATTAAAACGCTGATTTGAGCAACACTTCGGAGGAGAAACTAAAATGAGAAAACTTGTTGAAACGCTGATTTGAGCAACACTTCGGAGGAGAAACTAAAATGAGAAAACTCGTTGAAACGCTCAATTGAGAAACACTTCGGAGGAGAAACTAAAACGAGAAAACTCGTTGAAACACTGATTTGAGAAACACTTCGGAGGAAAAACTAAAAATAATAAACATTAAAGATTAATTTAAGTTTAATAAAAATAATTACAAATAAAAAAGGCACACAAGTTAACAATGCGTTTATTTCATTGCTTGGTTAATTCCACGTACGAAAAGCCTCTGATTATCTTAATGTTTAGAGTTTTTTAATTAAATTTGAGCTTAATCACGCAACGAAACCAAACTCTAAACCGTTAGCCACTATTACGAAAAAAAAAAGCTGATTCTAGAAATAGAAAATTTAAATAATACGATTAATTAACAGATTATAGATTCTACAAAAAAAATTATATGATAATTGATTACAAACTAGAGAAAATTTTTCCTTTAATGTTTTTAATAATTGGAATTACATTAATTCTAAGTGGAATATTCCTAACTGGGATGAGTTTATTGATTTCAATAAATTCAACATCATTGATTGGAATATTAATTCTATTAATTGGAGTTATAATTGTCTTTCTGAGAAAAGGTACTTTATTAGACTTTGATAAAAAGAAAATAAAACATTACGTAGGATTATTTTTTATTAAAATTGGAAAATGGAAAACAACCGAAAACTATTCTTTCATTTCCGTATTACATTTAAATCAAAAAAGTTTTGGATATAGCCGAACAGGAGTTCAATTTTCAGAAAAAAATAAAATTTACAGAATTTATTTATTAAATAGAACACACCGAGAAAAATTGAAAATTACAGATTTTGATGATTTGGTAAATGCAGATTTAGAAGCTAATAAAATTGCAGGAATTATGAATATGGAATTTGTGAAATATAATCCGATTTAAAAAAAAACAGTGGCTAACAATGCATATATTTTATAGCTGGGTTTTAGCACACTTACGAAAATCCTCACGGATTTTCTTGGTCAGTAATTATTTACTAAATTAGTTACTTAAAATCGCTACAAAACATATTCTAAACCGTTAAATTTTATGCCGATGAAAAACTAATCGGATAAATGATAAAAATACGGAGAAGAAACTAAAACGATAAAAATCTCATTGAAACGTTGATTTTGAGCAACACTTCGGAGGAGAAACTAAAATGAGAAAATCAATTGAAACGCTGATTTTGAGCAACACTTCGGAGGAGAAACTAAAATGAGAAAACCAGTTGAAACGCTGATTTGAGCAACACTTCGGAGGAGAAACTAAAATGAGAAAACCAGTTGAAACGCTGATTTGAGCAACACTTCAGAGGAGAAACTAAAATGAGAAAACCAATTGAAACGCTGATTTTAGCAATATCTCGGAGGAGAAACTAAAACGGATAAACATAAAAGATTAATTTAAGTTTAATAAAAATAATTACAACTCAAAAAGGCACACAATTTAACAATGCGTTTATTTCATTGCTTGGTTAATTCCACGTACGAAAAGCCTCTGATTATTCTAATGTTTAGAGTTTTTTAATTAAATTTGAGCTTAATCACGCAACGAAACCAAACTCTAAACCGTTAAATTTTATGCCGATGAAAAACTAGTCGGATAAATGATAAAAATACGGAGAAGAAACTAAAACGATAAAAATCTCATTGAAACGTTGATT
>NZ_FNNJ01000032.1 GCF_900106565.1 Lutibacter oricola | reverse complement strand
TTTTATTTCTGTTTGATAGAGTAGAAGAGTTATCATAATTTTCCCTCAGTGAATTATTTTTTTCGTGCCTCTGTCAGTCTAACTATTTTAATCTTAAATGACTAAAATGTGGATTTCAGAAGTGAAATCCGCCGTTACAGGCAACGGTTTTGTGTTATGATTTCGTTGCGATAATGTCGTAAGACTTATCGTAAAAGAAATCGAAGTTTAAAGTTAAGATTATTTGTCGTAAAACGACAAAATTTAGCAATGAATTATACACAGTGTTGGGCAAAGTTTTATCTTTTAATTTCTTTTTCTGCTGGCTTATTTAATCCTTTCAATGATCCTTTAATGAAAGTTATTTTGGGAGTAGTTCTTCCACTTCCCGTCCATCTAATTCCCCAATGTGCTTTACTATAAAATTTTGTATTTGGTTTCGTTTTATATTCTTGGTTCCAAGCTTTTGTTACTAGGATTATTTTGTGGTCGGTTTTATTAATAACTTTTCCTTGCTTTCTTGTTCCAAATTTTTCGTTTGGATTTATATATTTTGTTTCAGTTGGTAAAAAATCTAAATAAATTAAGCATCTTAAAAACTTTTTCCATACTTCAGTTTCGATATTTTCTGCAATAATTTTTTCATTTTCATTTAAATTGAATGTGAATATTTTAATATCAGAATAATCATCTTTTATAGATACTTTGAAATTCATTACTTTAAGTTTTTCTCCAATTTCTTGAAAAATGTAAAGTTCTGTGGAATCAAGAATTATTATTCCGTTTAAAGTTTTCCTCTCTTTAAGAATATTACAATCAAACTCATCATTAACTTTGATTGTGTAAAGAGTATCAATTACGGAATTTGAAAAGACATATTTATTTTTTTCATAAACATCTAAAAGTTGATTGATTTCTATATCATCTGAATCTTCCCAAGTAGGTGATTTTTCTTTTAATTTGTGAATTAAATTATCTTTAGAAGTTCTTAAAATTTCTAAACTTGAATCTTCGCCTAATTTCATTCTTTAGTATGTATTTGAATTTTGCCCAACGGTTTTTGGTATGATTTGTTGAGTGTTTAAGCTATAAATTTAATAAATAATTACTGACCAAGAAAATCCGATAGGATTTTCGTAAGTGTGCTTGAGCCAAACAATAAAATATACCAGTTGTTGGCTACTGGCGGTTTATTATTTTAAGGAAAGAATGATGAATTTCCATAATTGTTGATTTTTTTTCTTAAGTCTTTCTCATTTCCTATTACTCTACTTGCTGCAAAAAGAAGTTTATTAAACATTTCTTCAAGTTCATTTTTTTTGTCCTTTAAATCAGTTCTTTTATATAAATGAATTTTCTTGCATTTATCTGTGTCTAAAATTTCTTCAAGCAAGGTTTTATCAGATAAACCTAAAGAATGTCCAAGTATATAAACTTCATAATCTGTAAAATTATCAATGGATTTTTGATAAATTTCTGAATAATTATTATTCTTTAAATATTCGAAAGTTTTAAAAAACTTTAAAAACTCATCAATTTCAATGTTTTTAATTTCTTGATAATCCGAGTTTTGATCATTTCCATAACCAAATATGATATTATCATTTGATAAATTTCCGTGAATATAATTTAAACTTAAGTTACTAGAATTGTCAAATTTTACTAGATATTTTTCAATTGTATTAGTATAATTGAAGTTAATAATGTAAAATTTTTTGTTCTGATTTTGACTTAACAAGTTATTTAAAAATTTTTTTATTTCTGGGTTTTCAATAGGTTTTATCGTTTTTAAATAATCTGATAATTCATTTTTAATTAATTGAAAATCATTGTTTAATTCTATTAAGCTATCTTTTTCAAAAAGTGATTTTTTATCGGCTATTTTATTTTTTAGTTCAATTAATTCTTTGAAATATGCATTTTCAATATCAAACCAATTCAAGTAGTTGTTAGCATAAAGTTTTCCTAAAAACTTATTTGAAATTACATACCTTATTATATCTGTGTTTTCTTTAAAATATTCTAATAATTTGGATTGTTCGTTTCTTAAAAGATAATACGGAATGAAATCAGTATAAGATTCAAGTCGATAAACTTGGTTACGGACAAATTTATTAAGAAATTCTTGTTTGAATAAAGTGTGTTTATTATTCCGTGTAGTTAATATTTCTTGTAGTTCTTTAATAATTCTATTCTCAATAAAATAATTTGAGAAATCATTATAACTTGTTTTCAATTCGTGGGCTAAATCAAAACCATTTCCAATAATTATAATTGCATTATTACTTTTTCTTTTTCGTATCATTTTTAGCTTGTTGCCAACGGTTTTTGGTATGTTTTGTAGCGTGTTTAAGCAACTAATTTAGTAAATATTTACCGACCAAGAAAATCCCTTTAGGATTTTCGTAAGTGTGCTAAAACCTAGCTATAAAATATACCAGTTGTTGGCAGTTGGCTTATTTATTTTTAATAATTAAATATATTCCATATATCATAAATAGCAATCCGAAAATTCCTCCAACTATTTTATCATTAATTTCTTTCGACGTAATTACAAGCCAAAAGAAAATAGTTATTCCGAAAATTAAAAAACCAATACCAAAATATTTTCCGTTTTTTCTATTCCATTCTCTTTCGGAACCAGTGTTTCTTTTTAATCCTTTCGTAACTATTCTCTTTAATTCGGGGTAATTTCTATAAGTTGTCGAAGATATTTTATATTTAAAATCATTACCAAATAACATCAAATCCTTCCATTCCATATAAGCTGGTTCTCCTTTAATTTGAGAATTTTGCTTTTTAATCTCATTGAATGATTTAATACTTTTCAAAGGAATTATTTTCTTAATATTTCCAAATACTGATTTTATTATAAATTCAGTTCTGGTGATTTCTATAATGTCAAAATTAACAAGCCAATAAAGAGAATATATTCCTAACGCTATAAATGGAATTCCAATAAATAGCAAAGAATTTTTTTCAATTCCTTTCTGTGCTAAAACTATTCCAAGTACTAAAGCTCCAATTCCTCCAATTAATAAAATTGAAAGTGATGAAGCTTTTATTTTTGATTTTATTTTTATTTTTTCGTTCAATTCGTTTTTGCTTACTGCCAACGGTTTTTGGTATGTTTTGTTGAGTGATTAAGCAATAAAATTAGTAAATAATTACCGACCAAGAAAATCCCTTTAGGATTTTCGTAAGTGTGCTAGAACCAAACAATAAAATATACCAATTGTTACCTGCTGGCTTTTATTTTTTCTTTTCCAAATTCGTTATTAAAATTTCTCAATCTTACTTGGTTTTTATCATATTCGGCACTAGAAAGAACATCTCTCCAATCAATTTTCGCAAACTCAAATACTTTAGATTTTTCCATTTTCCCAATTGTAAATAGATAAATCATAGATCTTATAATTCTCGGACTTCTAAGATGTTTTTCTGAATT
>NZ_FNNJ01000028.1 GCF_900106565.1 Lutibacter oricola | reverse complement strand
AGACTAACTATTTTAATCTTAAATGACTAAAATGTGGATTTCAGAAGTGAAATCCGCTGTTACAAGCAACGGTTTTTGGTATGTTTTGTTGAGTGATTTAGCTATAAATTTAGTAAATAATTACTGACCAAGAAAATCCGATAGGATTTTCGTAAGTAGGCTAAAACCAAACAATAAAATATACCAATTGTTGTGTGCAGTAATTTACTCCATTTTTTCTATTATTTCATCCCAATAACGTACAAGTTTAAATGTTTCTTGAACTTTTTTAATGTCATAGTTGGAATTGATATAATTATTTAATTCACAGTTTATAAAACCTTTTCCATTTGTTAACTGTTCAGGTAGAATATCGTAAATTTTGTCATCATTTTCTCCTAAACTCGGAAGTACAATTGCAAATCTATATTTGTCTGAATTTGTTTTTAAATCAAATATTATTAAAAAAGCTCTCAATTCTCTTGGTTTCGTTATTATATTAACTCCAAGATTATCGTCTGGAAAATCATATTTAATCCAAAATGGTCGTTTTATAATTTCCTTATCTGGATTATCCAATTGTTGTCGGATAATTTGCATATTCTTGCTAAATAAAAAAATATAGCCAAGTTTTTCAAAAGCCAGTAAATATGCAATTTTAAGTAAAGAAATTGCTAATATTTTTTCATTTAAAGGTTCTGGTTTCGGAAAGTTAAAAGACAATTTTTTTTGCCAACCTATATTTTTTAAATCCGTTGTAAACATTGGATTGTGATATGTTTGACTTGCACTATTAAAAAATTTTTCTGATATTTTTGGATTGTTATTTTTGCTATCAACATTTATAATAAACTTTCCCTCGTTGTCTATTTTAATTTTAGCATTAACGCCTTTGTCTCCTGTAGATTCGTTATGAAATTTTGTTCTAAACTCTGAATTTGGTTTAAATGAATAATTATCTAAAGTTTCTAAAGCGTTTAGTAATTCCACGTCAATACTATGACCAGATTTAGAATTACATTTTTTACAAGTTAAAATTGACCCTTTTCCTCCAAGAGATTTTGGTGGATTATGTTCAAGAGTAAGCGTTTTATCGTCTAAATTTTGTTTGTTAAAATGTTCTGAACAAAGTGGACAATAATATCCATAGTCTTTGTCGTATGTTTTTTTTAAATCTGTATTGTCAACAATAGATTGAAAATTATCAGAATAAATTTTAAAAATAAGTTCCCTTTTTTCTCTATTGTTCATTTCTTAACGGTGGTTTTTTCTTATTGCACACAACGGTTTTTGGTATGTTTTGTTGAGTGATTAAGCTATAAATTTAGTAAATAATTACCGACCAAGAAAATCCGATAGGATTTTCGTAAGTGTGTTAAAACCAAACAATAAAATATACCAGTTGTTGGCACTAGTAATTTTGAATCAGAACCTCACTTGGAATGTTCAATTTTTGATTTAAATTTCTAATCATATCAATTGTAAGTTTTCTTTTTCGATTTAGAATTTCACTAACTCGACTTTTAAATCCCATAACTTCAGCTAAATCTTTCTGTTTCATTCCTAATTGTTCCATCCTGAATTTAATTGCTTCTATTGGATCGGGCATTTCAATTGGATAAATCTCTTTCTCGTACTTTTCAATCAAGATTGTTAAGATTTCTAATTCATCACCTTGTTTTGTGCCTATTTTAGCATCAAAAATATCTTCTAATCTTTCTAGTGCTTTTTCGTAATCGTTATTTGTTTTTATAGGTTTAATTTCCATAATTTTTATCTTTAAATGTTAGTAGCGTCAATTTTATCATATTCGGAATGTGTTCCTAAAAATCGAATCCAAATAATCTTATAATCATAATTTATTTTCACAATCAATCTGTAGTTATTTCCTTTGATATTAAAAACTACTCGATTGTTTTCTAAAATACTTGCACTCGGATATTCTCTTTTTAACTCATTTGGATTATTCCAATTTGATTTTTCAGTTTCTCTGTGCCAGGATTTTAATTGTTCTTCACAATCATTATGCTTTATCCAAAATTCTCGTAAAGTTTTTCTTGATATAATTCTCACTATTTTATCTTTTATTTTACAAAGATATTAAAAAGTTACCAATATGGGAAGTTATTTTCGTTTTATTAGTGCCAACGGGTTTGTGTATGTTTTGTAGCGTTTTTTAAACTACTAATTTACTAAATAAAACACTAACGTAGAAAATCCGATAGGATTTTCGTAAATGTGCTAGAACCTAGCTATAAAATATAAACAGTGTTAGCACCTGTTTTTTTAATCATTTCTATTCTCAATCATATTAATTTCTCTGATTAATATTTTTATCAACAATTTATATTCTCGGACAGACAAAATTACAAATCCAAATGAAATAATTGTTAAAGTAATTAAATCTTTGTCAATTGATTTGGATTCTATTGAATAGATAATATTCATAATTACAGAAATAATCATAAATAACAAAAAAAATGTTGTCAATAAATTAAATCGTAAATAAAAAGTATTAAAATCCTTTTTATCAAATCGTATTATTATTCGTGGAAATATTTTCTCGAAATATGATCTTATTCTTGTTATTTTCAATTGAGTATCATTTTCTAATCCGTAAAAATATTTATTCTCAATATGAGTATTTTCAATTTTACTTAAAACATCTAAAGAAAGATGCTTTTTTGATGAGATTTTTCTGATAGTTTTTTCAATTATGCTTTTATCATAATTAGGCATTTTTGATGTAATGAAATATATCATTTTTTGCTTTCAAGGTTTTATCGTAATAGGTGCTAACGGTTTTTGGTATGTTTTGTGGCGTGTTTAAGCAATAAATTTAGTAAATAATTACTGACCAAGAAAATCCCTTAAGGATTTTCGTAAGTGTGCTAAAACCAAGCTATAAAATATACCAGTTGTTGGCAAATCGTAAGTTTAATTGAATAAATATTCTTTTTTTATTGAAAATTGTTTAATTGAATTATTATGTTTAATTTTAATAGTAATTGAATCGCCAATATTTCTTGTTGCTTTGTATTCACAATACGTTTTCAAATCGATCATATTGATATTATTTATTGATACTACTTCTGATTTTAATGGAATCTTTAATCTTGAAGCTGAAGAATTTTCTGTAATACTTTTTATTATAATTTTATTTTCTTCTTTATCATTTTTTGTAGTGAAACCATAAGTTTTAAAATTAAAATCTAGGTTGTTTTCATAAGGTTCTAAAATCAATTTTTTATCAAACCAACTAATCGTTGTTTTGTATTTTTTAAAAAAACCTAATCCTAATAAATTTAATCCATTTGGGCTCGTCATTACTGGTAAATTATTCACAAAATAATTGGTTTTACCAAAATAAATGCTATCGAGTAAGTAGAATTTTTCTTTTGATATTATTTTTTCATTATCAGCTAGTCCAGTACTTCCTATTCCCAAAATCTTTTTAGATTTAAAATTAATTGAATCTTTAAGAACTCTGTTTTCTTTTAAACTTAAAATTCCACTATTTCCTAAATCAACTAAAACTGATGTTGATTTATTATTTTCTCTTAATTTTATTGAAGTGCTGATATGATGACTGAATCTATTTTCTGTAAGCGGAATTTCAATACGATTATCTTGAAACTTAAAATTTTCAATTTTTTTTGACACTATAATTATATCATTTTTAAAATCAATATTCCATATTAAATGACGCATAACTCCAATTCCAATTAGTCCGTAAACATCTTCTAAACAGTCCATACTGAAATCAATTTCTTTAGCATTTAAATTAGTGAAGTATAAATTTTCTATTTGTAAGGAATTAATTTTTTTAATTTTTGAAGTAAAATAACTACCGGATGAATTTTTTCCAATTCCAAACCCGTTGTTTTCTAACTGGATTTCTTCTCGAAGATTAGTGAAAATAAAACTTGCAGCTCCACTATCGAGAATGAATTTATAATCTTTTTCGCTATCGTTTATCTTTGCATTTATCAAAATATGTCCAGATGCAGAATATGAAAATGGTATTGTGTCTTTGAGAGTTTGCATTGTTAATTCTCCTTCACTCATTTTTTTGTATTGAGATGAAGTATTATAAATAAATATACCTATCGCAATTATCATTAATAGGAGAAGAACTCCAATAATTTTTAAAATCTTTTTCATCATTTTATGTTTGCCAACGGTTTGTGGTATGTTTTGTTGAGTGTTTAAGCACTGAATTTAATAAATAATTACTGACAAAGAAAATCCCTTTAGGATTTTCGTAAGTGT
>NZ_FNNJ01000023.1 GCF_900106565.1 Lutibacter oricola | reverse complement strand
AATAATGATTTTAAGATTAATTAAACTAAAAAGATAAATTTAAGTTAATAAAAAAACACAGAATAAAAATGACAACAGTATGATTTTTTAGCACCTAAATGCATAGCCAAAGTAGGCAACAACTGGTATATTTTATAGCTTGGTTTTTGCACACTTACGAAAATCCTAAAGGGATTTTCTTGGTCGGTAAATATTTACTAAATTTATTGCTTAATCACGCCACAAAACATACCAAAAACCGTTGGCAACAATTTGTATAAAAACTGTAACATAATAGAAAACTGACAGACTTATTCATCAATCAATCAAAAAAATCATTAAATGAATTCATCTATTAAAGCACTATTTTTCGCTTTCATAACCTTTTTAACATTAAATTCCTTTTCTCAAAGCACAAATAAAGAACTATTCAATAGAATTGACACTTATTTGAAATCGAGCGAAACAAATGGTTTTTCTGGAGTTGTTTTAGTCTCTAAAAAAGGTAAAATTATTTTATCTAAAGGATATGGATGGGCTGATAGGAAAAATAAAATCCCTAATTCACCATCAACCGTTTTTAATATTGGTTCTGTAACAAAACAATTTACAGCATCGGCTATTTTAAAACTCGTAGAACAAGGAAAAATTAAAACATCAGATAAAATAAGCACATATTTTGCCCAGACACCTATTGACAAAAGCGATATAACTATTCATCAATTATTAACGCATACATCAGGAATTTCAAATAGAACTGGTGGTTTTAGGTATGATGAGGCTAGTAAAGAACAGTTCCTAAAAGAATTTTTTGAATCAGAATTACAATCAAAACCTGGAACAAAACATCAATATGCAAATGCCAACTATATTATTCTCACTGCGATAATAGAAACAGTTTCAGGACAAACCTATAATTCCTTTCTAAATGATTTTTTGTTTGTTCCTTCTCAAATGAATAGTACAGGATATAAGAGTGTCAATTTTAGCACAGAAAGACTAGCACACGGCTACTACTATAACAGAAATGATGAACAATGGGAAGATTGGGGAACAACCCAAGAGCATCTTCCTTACAATGACAAACATTGGTACAGTATAGGTAAAGGAGATATTCACTCTACCGTTGAGGATTTATATAAATGGAATATTGCTTTAAAAAACAATGTAGTCTTAGCATCAAACACAAAACTAGTTCAAGAAACACCATACGTAGCCGAAAATGATAAAAAGACATCATTTTATGCATATGGTTGGGCAATATCTCAAAGTAAAAGAGACACTAAAATTGTTGCTCACAATGGTAGTAATGGGCTTTATTTTGCAGATTTTGTTAGGTTTGTAGACGATGACGTAGTTATCATATACATAACAAATGTGTTTTTAGGACCTGAATCAGAATATGTTGCAAGAGAAATTGGTAAAATGATTTTTGATTCAAATTATACGCCAAGTCCAATTTCTAGAAATATTTATGAATTAAGTTTTGAGTTTATGAAAACGAACCCATCATCTAATGCAGCAAAACTACCTGTGTTTTTAAAGAAAAAACTTAATAATGAATTCAAGGATCACGCCATTCTAAATCGACTAGGATTTAGCAGGTTGAAAAAAGAGGACAAACCAGATTGGGCATTAGAATTATTTAAGCTTAATGTAAAGCTATTCCCAAAAGATGGTAATTTATGGGATTCACTTGGAGAAGCTTACTTAAAATATAATATGAACGATGAAGCCATCAAAAGTTACACAAAAGCAGTAGAGTTAGGTAATGAAAGTTCAAGGAAAGTATTGAATGAATTATTGAAAAAAGAATAGACAGAAAAACTGTTGCCAACACCGTATATAATTTATTGCTTGGTTCTAGCCTACTTACGAAAATCCTCGCGGATTTTCTATTAGGTTTTTATTTGCTAAATTACGTTCTTAAACACGCAACAAACCATATACAAACACGTTGTATTTAATGGCGGATTATCCTCAGATAATCCTAATTTGAGTATTATAAGTCTGATAATTTAGACTTTCTGAGACACGAGCTTATAAAATTACTGAGATGATATAATTTGATAACTCACTTCTACTCTATCTGAATAAAATGAATCGTAAAGAATTGTACCATAATATAAAAATTGATTGTTTGAAACGTGAAAACCTATTAAAACGCAACGATTTTAGCACTTTTACCGAATAAATAGCAGAAACGAATATATTGAGCAATGAAAACGAAGAAAATCACTCTTGAGTGAAATTCTAATTTGATTAATTCCAATCAAAATGAATTATTAAACTAAGTTGATTTAGCAATGATTAATTAACTGATTTGAATATTGAAACGTAGAAATAAAACTAAAATGATGAATGAGAAACTCAAAACCACTAAATACAACACTGTTTAACCAAAATTGGCAATTTCTGCTAAATAGAATGTTTATTAATTCTAATTGTATTATTTTTATAATCGAAAAATTGCGATAACCAAAGCCACCTTTGGTTACACTAAACCGTTGCCCACAATTAAGATGATTAGTTTGAAAAATCATAAATTGAACAATATTGATTAAGAAAAAAGCACTGTACACGAATGAAAAAGAGTAAAGAAAAAATTGTAATTGGAGTAATTGCCTTTAGTATTATTTTTTATATGATATTTACTCATTTTACGAACATTGATGAGCTGGATAAATACGGAGTAATAAGTGTTGGAAAAATGATTGAATTCGGATATTGCAACGGAGGCGCAAATTGCGGGAAATATGAGTATTATTATGATAATAAAAGATATACTTCAACTTTTAGAAGTGAAAGAAATTACTCATTTGATAAGAAAGAAAAAAAAGAGTATATCAACAGATACTTTGAAATTTTACTTTCTAAACAGAATCCTGAAATTTCAGAAATTTACTTAAATAAAGAAATTAACAATCTTGAAAGAATAAGGAAAATAGGGTTTGATTAAAAAAACTGTGGGCAACAACGTACAAAATTAATTGCTAGGTTAGAGCACATTTACGAAAGTCCTCACGGACTTTCTTTGCTCGGGAATTATTTACTAAATTTATAGCTAAAACACGCAACTAAATCTTGTACAAGACCGTTAGGCAATATTAGGAAACACTAATAAATACTTTTCTTATTAATAAAAAGCTATGAAAAAATATGACACTTATAGAGTTTTTACTCCTGCTCAACCAGCAAAATTAACATTTATCGACCGAGAAATTGTTAATGAACAACTTGTTGATGCATTAAGAACGCCTGGAATGCAAATTGTTGTTTACGGATATAGTGGCTCTGGTAAAACAACTCTATTAACAAATAAAATAAATCAATTATATGAAAGTTATATTCCTTCTCAATGTACAAAAGGAACCACTATAGATCAATTGAAACTTGAAGCCTTTGATTATTTAGATAGATACTATACTACAGAGTTAAATGAAAATGTTAGTAATGGAATATCAGCTTCTCTAAAATCTCGTTATGCCGAAATAAAATCTGAATCCAAAAAACAAGAAGGAAAAACAATAAAAAGAATTGTACCTATTCAATTAAGTGATCAAAGACTTGCCGAATTTGTAGGTGAAGCAAAATGTTGTTGGAAAATCGAAGATTTTCATAAAGTTGAGAGTGATGACAAAGAAAGACTGGCTCAATTAATGAAAGTTTTTATGGATTCTTCAATGAATTACCCTACTACAAAAATAATTGCAATTGGAGCAGTTGGAACTGGAAAGGAAGTAGTTGCTTATGATAAAGAAATGAGTAATAGATTATCAGAAATCCCTGTCCCTTTAATGTCTTTAGACGAATTAGAAATGATAATTGAAAAAGGCGAATTTTTATTAAATGTTAAGTTCTTAAAAGAAGTTAAAAATAGAGTTATAGTATATTCTAGTGGTTTGGGAGCTGTTTGCCATCAATTATGTTTATCTATGTGTATAAATAATGGAATATATGAAACTGTGGAGGAAACACACACCTTTACAGATTCAGATTTAGATAAAGCAATTGACAATTATTTACAAAAGAATTCTTCTTCACTTAAATCGTCATACGATAAAGCAACAAAAATAACGAAAGGAACTGTTTATGGAATAAAACCGATACTAAAAGCGATTTTAAGTTTAACAAAAGAAAAGAAAAAAGATGAATTAACTCCGTTTGAAATTCATACTGAAGTTCAAAAAGAAAACCCAACATATCCATTGAATACTGTTAGACTTTACCTAAATCAATTAATTTCTGCAGAAAGAGCTGAAATTTTACGATATAATAAAGATGCAGATGTATATTTCTTTAGTAACCCATTTTTTAAGGCATTCACCGAACTATCATTTAGCAAAGATTTTAAACCTTCAAAAACAGATATTACTAGAATTTCAGCTGATGAGATAAAAGCATATTTAGATGCTAAAAAAGATATGGATGAATTCTTATCGATGTAAATAACATTGCCTAACAACTGGTATATTTTATTGTTTGGTTCTAGCCTACTTACGAAAATCCTATCGGATTTTCTTGGTCGGTAATTATTTATTAAATTTATAGCTAAATCACTCAACAAAACATACCAAAAACCGTTGTGTGTAATTACGAAATGAAAAAGAAAAAGAAACATAAAAAGAAGAAAAAAGGAAAATCATTGAATTACAAATTGTTTGTAATAATCGGTGGAATATTTCATTTCATAGTTTACTTATTACTAGATTTAACTTTTTACAACGACACTATATTTTGGCTGAGTCTTATACTTTGTGGCTTAATTTTAGGAATTTATTTCATAAAGAAAATGAAATTACTTAATCCTGAAAGCTATAGAAAAATTAAAGGACCAAAATTGAAACTATATATGTTTTCTGTTTGTCTTTTAATTATAACAGGAACTTCTTTAATATTTGGAAATGTTATAAATGGAACCTTACTTGGACTGAACTATATTGGAAAACAGAATGAATCCAATAATATCGAATACAAAATTGAAAAAATCACTCAACATAAAACTGGAGGAAGAAAAAGAGTTAGAAGAAATAATCCGAAAGTATATTTTGAAAAAAATGGTGAGACAATTAAACGAAACTTATCAGAGCATTATAGTTTAAAGAAAAATTATTCAGAATATAAAACAATTAAATTTATCACGAATAAAGGCTTGTTAGGTTTTGAAATTATTAAAAATTACGAATTGAAAAAATAAAGCAACAACACACAACAACGTGTATAATTAATTGCGGCAGAATTTCCCTTTCGGAAATTCACTCGAATTAATTACCTTAGTGCTACGGCGGAAAAATCTTGCTGATTTTCCCGCAACTAATCATACACAAAACCGTTGGCAATAATTAAAACTGTGAACTTTCCTGAAATAGGTTGACTAAAAATTAAGCAATTAATTATAGTCACTTATGAAAACACAAAAAGAACACTGGCGAAAAAAAAGCTATCAAAAAGTAACCCTAGAGACCAAATTATTTGTCGTTGACCAAATTCTAAACGGTCAAATATCTACAAATTCTGCTAGCAAAAAATATGATGTTCCTAGAACAACTATTACCTATTGGTTAAGAAAATACAGTACTTTAGTCCAACAAAATACTGGTATGAGTAAACAAGATGAGATTAAAAAATTAAAAGAACGTATTGAAGAACTAGAGTTTCAAAAAGACTTCCAACAAGATATTATCGCAGATATGGAACTCATTACAGGCGTCGATATGTCAAAAAAGTCCTTGCCCAAAACATTAGCAAAAGAGATAGCCTTAAAGAAGAAAAACCGTATAAAAGAAAATGGCTCTATGGATGTTTTGGGATTAGTAAACAAGCCTTCTACAAAAGACTCAAAGTCCAACAAAAGCAAGAA
>NZ_FNNJ01000010.1 GCF_900106565.1 Lutibacter oricola | reverse complement strand
AAAGTACACGAATCAGAATCGGAATTTACATTCAAAGATGGTGTTTTAGTAAAAAGTGAGTTCACAAATAATAACTTTTTTAAATCTATTTATACTGAAGACTCTCAAAACTTAATCGAGTTTATAGAAAAACAATTGGACATAAAAAAACTTATAGAATCAGATAAAGAAATAGTAAGATTTACTATTTTAATTAAAACAGGAAGTTCTCAAAATGATTTTTCAGTAAATATTAAAGGAAATCTTAAAGAGAGTGAAAAAAATGAAATTATTAAAGTTGTAAAGCAATTACCTAATTTTGATTACTATCATTCTAAAGGAAAAGATTTAAAAAGAACATTACTCTTTACTGTAGCTTATAAAAATTAACCGATTAAAAAACGTATGCTAACAACTGGTATATTTTATTGTTTGGTTCTAGCACACTTACGAAAATCCTATCGGATTTTCTTGGTCGGTAATTATTTACTAAATTTATACCATATATACGCAACTAAACCCTGTACAAAACTGTTGTTTATAATAAAAAAATGAAACTATGGATGTATTAAAACTAGCAATCGAATGGGCAAAAGCCGAAGTATTCTCAACACGTTTCTTTATTTTCTTTGCTATTGGTTTTTTAATAGCAAGTATTGGATTTTGGCAATTAGGAAAAACAGATTTAGCTAAGGCTTATATCATTCCAACGTTAGTAGCAGGCATATTGCTATTAATAATTGGATGTGGTACTAACTACACCAACATTAAAAGAGTTAAACTTTTTGAAAAGAATTTTAATACCAATAAAACTGCCTTTTATCAATCCGAAATTGAACGTTCTGAAAACACTATAAAGCAATTTATAGTTGTATTTAAATTAGTACCAATATTAATTATAGTAGCAGCATTATTAATTTTATTTATTAATACACCTACTTGGAGAGCAATTAGTGTTACAACCATTACAATGTTAATTCTCATTTTATTAATTGACGGAAATGCACAATCTAGAATTGAGAACTATCACAAAGAATTGAAATTGTTAGGCTTAAAAAATGAACTAAAAAAATAACTACAAACAACAACCAGTATGCTTTATTGTTTGGTTATAGCCTACTTACAAAAACAAAATGAACGCATCAAAGGTATTTTCTTAAAAAAGCTGACTTCAATTTAATTAATAAAAAACAACTTTTAAATATTCAAGAAAAATTGAATAACAGACCTCAAAAATAGTTGGTTATAAAACACCTCAATAAATAATGGATTCTAAACTAAAATTTGTAGTTTAGACTTACTAAAAAAAGCAACTTTTGTTGAGTTAGAACCTTTAATGCAGCGCAAAATGAATCACAAATCAACTTATAATAATGTATTAGAAAATCAGATTGCTGAACTAAAAAAACAAATTGAATATCTTCAATTAAACTCAACTGATAAATCTGACACAAAAAATGATCAAACCAATAAGATAATTCTTGCCAAAGAAGACGCTGAAGAGGTTAAAGAACGGTTAGATTTTGTTTTGCTTGGTAGTAATTTAGGGTATTGGGACTGGAATATTGAAACCAACGAGGTAAAACGCAATAAACGTTGGGCCGAAATGTTAGGCTATACATTTGAAGAAATATCATCGTCTGTAAATCAATGGGTTGATTTTATTCATTCTGATGACAGGGAGAAAGCCTGGGCTTCAATAAAAAACCACCTTGATGGTATTACCCCTTTTCACCAACTTGAATACAGAATGCTAACTAAAACCGGAGAGGTTAAATGGATTTTAGACAGTGCAAAAATAGTAAAAAGAGATAAAAAAGGTAATGCCTTACGAATGTCTGGAACTCATTTAGATATTACTGAACGTAAAAAAACAGAACAATTATTAATTGAATCAAACGCTACAAAAGACAAATTCTTTTCAATAATAGCACACGATTTAAGAAGCCCATTTAATAATATTATAGGTTTTACAGAGCTTTTAATTGAAAATTCAAAAGAGTTTAAAGATTCTAAATTTGAAAAATATTTAAACATTATAAATTCAACCGCAAAACATACACACGTTTTACTTGATAATTTGCTGAATTGGGCACAATCAGAAACCGGACAGATTTATTTTAATCCTGAGAAACTAACTTTATCAACAATCATTAAAGAGGTATTAACACTTTCAGATTCCTTCGCTCAAAAAAAAGATATCGTTCTTAATTACCATGAATCAGAAAGAATTATTGTTTTTGCAGATCTAAACATGATTTTAACAATTTTAAGAAATCTCATTTCAAACGCTATCAAATTCACAAATTCGCATGGTAAAGTAAATGTTTATGCATTAACGGTAGACAAGTTTATCGAAATTTCTGTTTCTGATAATGGAATAGGAATAGATGACGAAACACAAAAGAAATTGTTCTGCCTTGCCTCAAATATATCATCTCATGGAACAGCAAACGAAAAAGGTACTGGCATAGGCTTAATATTATGTAAAGATTTTGTAGAAAAACATGGAGGAAAAATTTGGGTCGAAAGTAAATTAGGTAAAGGAAGTACTTTTAAATTCAAGTTACCTTTAAAAAATTAATTGAGTAATAACAAAAATTGCTTATAACAAAATGTAAAAATGTAGACTATAGCTGGTAATTAAATGGCTGTTCTCCTTTGCAACACTTCCATTTTTTTTTATTGAATACTATATAAACGGAAAAATTAAAAAGAAATTAATAAATGGTAGGAGAAACTAATTTATCGGAATTAATAAAAAATATGACACCAAAACTTAATGATGGTGAATATATTTTTTCTACTATAAAAGATATTAGTAAAATTAATCGAGAAGATACTATCTGTGAATTCAAAGAAAAAGAAGGAACAACCATTGTTATTGAAAAAGAAAAGGCTGACAAGCTAAATTTGAGTTATGAGTATATTGCTTCTTGGATTACCTTAATGATTCATTCTTCACTTGATGCTGTAGGTTTAACTGCTGTTTTCTCAACAGAATTAGCAAAGAATAATATTAGTTGTAATGTAATTGCAGGGTATTATCATGACCATATTTTTGTAGATAAAAAAGATTCTAAAAAAGCTATTAATGTATTAAAAACATTATCAAAAAAATAAAAAACAGTTGCTAACAACGTACAATTTTAATTGCTTGGCAAGAGCCTATTTACTAACTTTAGTGCTAATTATTGGGTTCACTTTTTTTAGTTGTTCAAATTATAAAAACGAGAAGAAACAGCCTGTATAAGTTATTGTAAATCATTAAAAAGTGAATATGAAGAAAACAATAAACATTCAGAAAAATCTTAAAATATTCGGAATACCACTGTTTATTATTGCATTAATGATAGCAATAGCTAAATCACCTATTTTTGTTAATAATCCAAGTGAATTATCGTTAGCAATTACGTTCGACTTGTTATTAACAGTTCCAATTGTTTACTTTTTATTAATAAGAAAAACTAAAATTGCAAAAACTACTGTTGTTCCTTTTATAATTATAGGCTTAATTACTTGTACACTTATACTGCCTTCAGAAAACCAATATTACCTCAACCTTTTTAAAACTTGGATTCTACCTATTGTAGAATTATCGGTTTTAACGTTTGTTATTTACAATATTAGGTTAGCAATAAAAAAATACAAACAAAACCAAACAGCATCATTCGATTTTTTTACAACTTTAAAAAATACTTGCTATGAAATACTTCCAAAGAGTGCCGTAATTCCTGTTGTAACCGAAATTGCAGTTTTCTACTTTGGTTTCATTCATTGGAAAAAAAGAGAATTAAAAAAAAATGAATTTACGTACCATAAAAATAGTGGAACTGTTACTTTATTAATTGCAATTATTTTTATTATAGCTATAGAAACTGTTACGCTGCATATTTTATTAGCTAAATGGAATGCTACAGTTGCTTGGGTTTTAACTTTTTTGAGTATTTATTCTGGTATACAAATCTTTGGGTTTATAAAATCTATGTTTAAAAGACCAATATCAATTGAAAATAATAAACTATTTCTTAGATATGGAATTATGAATGAATCGACAATTGATATAGCAACTATAAGCAGCGTTGAAATTTCATCTAAAGATATTGAATTGAATAAAGTAACTCGAAAATTATCATTTTTAGGAGAATTGGAAAGTCATAATGTTATTATTAAATTAAAAGAAGAAAACATTTTGGTTGGGCTTTATGGAATTAAACATAAATACAAAAATTTGGCATTGTACGTTGACAACAAAAATGAATTTAAACTTCAATTAAGTAACGCCACGCAACAATTACAAAATAATTGATGAACTAAAAATTATAACCAAATGGAAATTTTAAAACTTACAAATACAAATATTCAAGATGAACATATTTGCTGTGCAATAAGTGATAAAAAATGCCGAACTGGATATGAGAAGAAAAAGGACTGGTTAAAGAAAGAGTTTAAAAATGGTTATAATTTTCAAAAGCTTAATGTTAGAGGAAAAGTATTTATTGAATATATTTCAATAGAAAATTCTTGGCTTCCTTTAACGGGTAATAACTTTATGGTAATTAATTGTTTTTGGGTTTCTGGCAAATTTAAGGGAAAAGGCTACGGAAAAAAGTTGTTAAATCAATGTTTAGAAGACTCTAAAAATATGGACGGAATTATTGCTGTTTCTAGTGATAAAAAAAGACCTTTTATGACAGACCCTAAATTTCTTAAACATCACGGGTTTAAAATTATTGATGAAGCAAAACCATATTTTAAGCTTTGGGGTTTAAAAACAACTCCAAATGTTAAGTTTCCAAAATTTTTAGAAAGTGCCAAAAATGGCAACTGTCCAAACAAAAATGGAATTACTGCGTATTACTCTAATACTTGTCCTTTTACAGAATTTTACACAAATAAATTGTTAAGTGAATACGCAAAAAAGAAAAATATACCTTTAGAAATTAATCACATTAAATCTCAAGAAGATGGTAGAAAAATGCCAATTCCTTGGATTATAAATAGTGTTTTTTACAAAGGTGAATTAGTTAGTTTAGAATTAAAAGTAGAAAAACATTTAGAAAAGTTAATCCAGTAAAATATACTACCAACTTAAAGTTTAATTTTTAACAATCAAAACTTATTAAGTGTTAACCTCAATAAAAGAAAAAATATTAATTTTAACATTCGGTTAAAAAAACATTTTGATAGTTATTATTTATGAAAACTACAGACAAACATAACGAGACTATTGCAAAAATGACATTTGCATCGGTTTACCCACATTATATAACAAAAATTGAAAAAAAAGGTAGAACTATAAATGAATTACATGAAGTTATAGAATGGTTAACAGGCTATAACAAAGTTGAAATTCAACAATTAATTGACCAAAAAGTAACTTTTGAAATGTTTTTTAAAAATGCCAAACTAAATTCTAATGCACACCTTATAAAAGGTGTAATTTGTGGCTATAGAATTGAAGATATTGATAATGAACTAACTAAACAAGTTAGATATTTAGATAAACTTATTGACGAGTTAGCTCGAGGGCGCAAAATGGAAAAAATTCTAAGAGTAAATAAAACTAACACCAAATAAAAATAAGTTCTTTTAAATGATAAAAACTGAAAGAATTTTAATAAGGCCAATTAAACCAAGCGATAGCAAAAAGGTTTATTCTTATAGGTCAGATTCTAACACAAATAAATTTCAAAATTGGATTCCAAAATCAATAATAGATGTTGATGCATTTATTGCTAAAAACCCACAAGAATTTAACAAACCAGAAACGTGGTTTCAAGTTGTAATAATTAACAATAAAAACAACGAAATTATAGGAGATATTGGTATTCATTTTATTGATAGTTACCAATGCGAATTAGGAATAACACTTGATAAAAAACACCACGGAAAAGGATATGCTTCTGAGGCTTTAAAAGGTGTTATTAACTATCTTTTTAATAAGTTAGATAAACATAGAATTACTACATCTATAGATCCAAAAAACGCAAATTCTATTAAACTTGTAGAAAGAATTGGGTTTAGAAAAGAAGCTCATTTTAAACAAAGCTTATTAATAAATAACAAATGGGTAGATGATATTATTTACGCCATTTTAAAAAAAGAATGGATTTAAAATAAACACAAAAAATTATTATGAAAAACATTTATAAATACACTTTACTAATTATTACTTTAATTACAACATCTGCTTGCCCTTCTGATGAAGATGATTGTATTAAAACCATAACAATTCCACAGTATTATGTAGTTTTTGGTCAAAGTTATAGTACAGAAACCACGCAACAAGTACCTTGTGATTATCCAGAACCAACAACTCCTGAACTAATTGAACCACCAGCTGTAGAAAACTTAACTTATGAAGTTTTAGAGTTTAATTTTACTCCAGATACAGGAAATAACACTTCTAGGTTACAGTTTCAAATTAAATTAAACAACCCTAACGAGTTCTCTATAAAAGGTATTGTTGTTTTAACTTTAAATTCTGATGGTTTAGAATATTCTGGAAATTTTTCTAAAGATGCAACATCTTCTTGTTACGAAATTAGTGCTAACTCAAACTGTATTTTAACATATGATAAAGAAAGCTCTTTAGATTTAGGGCTAGTTAACTCGTTACAACTTGTTAATGTTGAGTATTACTTAACTAATTGATATATAAAAAAATTTAAATAATAAAAAAATGGAAAAGTCTAAAAACAAACTAATTTTCGATAAATTAAAATTAGAAATAAAACAAAAAGCAAAAAATGGTATTGATTTTATTTTCGCTGCAAGTATAATTTGGTTATTAATTTCACTTATTTGGAAATTCACAACAAATACTTCTTACGATAAAGCAATTTTTACATTTATTATAGGATCGTTATTGCTACCGTTAGCTTTATTGCTATCAAAATTATTTAAAACAACTTGGAAAATAAAAGAAAATCCGCTTCAACCTTTAGGTCTTTGGTTAAATTTTGCCCAATTAATTTATTTCCCTTTTTTAATATTTATACTATTAAAATTTCCAGATTATTTTATAATGGCATATGCAATTATAACTGGAGCTCATTTGTTTCCATACGCTTGGTATTATAATGAAACACCTTACGCTATAATTGCAATTTTAATTTCAGTTGGGGCATTATTTATAGCTTTATTTATAGATGTTTCAAACATTTATTACATTCCATTTTTAACCTGTTTATTACTTGTTATTCTTGGTGTTTGGTTAACAATAAGTTCAAAAAAACTGAATGCAAACAAAATAGAATAATTCTAAATTTTTATTTCATTAAATTTATCATGTCTATAATTTTAAAAAAAAGTTATGATAATTAGAAAAGACAATCTTTTATTACTACCAGAAGTATATTTAATTATCGCTTCAATTTTCTATTGGGTAAATACTTCAACATTATTTAATCCTTTTGCAATTATTTTTATTGGAGTTTTACTGTATCAAGTAATTATTAAAAACAAAATAGCAGGACTTCTAATTTCTAGCGTATTTATTTTATTGAATTTGTATATGGTTTTAGCGTTAATATCCGAATTATCTGAATTTACCACAAGCAACAATAGCTTTATTAGATTATTAGTTTTTGGAGTGCTATTTTTAGGCCTAAATTTAATTGCTAGTATTTTTATGTTCAAAAAACATTTAGTTAAATGAAATTAGCGCAACAACTTGCCAATAGGTTAAACGAAGTTTTAATAAATGGAAAATGGGTTACTGGTACAAATATAAAAAGTGAAATTATTAATCTAGACTGGAAAACTGCTACAAAAAAAATTAACAATCTAAATTCAATAGCTGATCTAGTTTTTCATATTGATTATTATATTGCTGGGGTTTTAAATGTTCTTGAAGGTGGAGATCTAGAGATTAAAGATAAATTTAGTTTTAACTACCCTCCTATTAAATCTAAAAAAGACTGGAATGCTTTAGTTAGTAAATTTTGTAAAGATTCTGAAAAATTTATAACACTAGTTAGTAACTTTACAGATAAAGAATTAAAAAATTCTTTTGTCAACCCCAAATATGGAGATTTTTACAGGAATATTAATGTTATAATTGAACATAGTTATTACCATTTTGGGCAAATTATATTACTAAAAAAAATGCTAAAACCTATTACTAAAGACTAGCAAATTCTTATAAAAAACATTATTTTTACTAAAAAAAATGAAAAAATACTTTCTATTAATCGCTCTAGCTATTTTCGTCTCAAAAACTTATTCTCAAATTACTTTCGAAAAAGGTTATTTTATAAATAATGCAAACCAAAAAGTTGAATGTTTTATAAAAAATGTTGATTGGAGAAAAAATCCATCAGAAATTGAATATAAAATATCAGAAAACGATAAAATTAAAACTATTGGTCTAAAAACAGCTAAGGAATTTAGAATTTATAATGCTTCAAAATACATACAAAAAACTGTTGAAATTGATAAATCAAGTACTAAAATTAATAATTTAAGTGAAACTAAAAAAGTTAATTTTACAACTAAAACTCTTTTTCTTAAGGTTTTAATTGAAGGTAAAGCAAATCTATACTCATACGAAGGAGATGGTTTTTCTAAGTTTTTTTATTCAACAGAAAATAAAACTATAGAACAATTAGTTTATAAAACCTATTTAACTAAAGATAGTAAAATTGGTGAAAATAATAGATTCAAACAACAATTATGGAATAACCTTAAATGTGCTTCAATTAAACTAAATACAATTGAAAAAATACGGTACAAAAAAAAGGATTTAATTAACATTTTTAGCCAATTTAACAATTGCTTTAAATCTGAATTTGTTAATTACGAGTTAAAGGAAAAAAGAGACTTATTCAATTTATCTGTTAGGCCTCAATTTAGAAACTCTTCTTTAAACATAAAAAATGCGGTTTCAGATACAAAAAACACTAATTTTGGCAGTAGCACTAGCTTTGGACTAGGTATTGAAGCTGAAATAATTTTCCCTTTTAACAAAAACAAGTGGGCTATAATATTTGAACCAACCTTTCAACAATTTAAATCAGAAAAAACATATGTTGTTAGCGAGTTTTCTGGAAGAACAAACACTGCCGTAGCAAAATACAACTCCATAGAATTACCTATTGGTGTTCGTCATTATTTTTTCTTAAACAATGATTCCAAAATTTTTATAAATGCGTCATACATAAATGATATACCTCTAAACTCTTCAATTCATTTCGAAGAAGAAGATGGCCATATTTATAGCGAAAAAAATGTTAATACCAACACCAATTTTGCTTTTGGTATGGGATACAAACTAAAAAACAAATATAGTATTGAAGCTAGAGTACAAACAAAAAGACAAGTTATGAATAGTTATATTTTTTGGAAATCACCGTATAAAACTACATCTATTATTTTTGGATATTCTTTCTTATAGTTTTAAACACAGATCAATTATGAAAAAGAATACAATTTTACTTCTCATAACCGCTTTTACTTTAAATTGCTACTCTCAAATTACTTTCGAAAAAGGTTATTTTATAAATAATGCAAACCAAAAAGTTGAATGTTTTATAAAAAATATTGATTGGAGAAGTAACCCAACTCATTTTGAATATAAACTTTCTGAAAATGGTAATTCAAAAAAAGCAGGCATTGAAACTGTTACAAAATTTGAAATTTACAACGCTTCTAGTTATGTAAAAAAAACTGTAAAAATTGACAGATCGACTTCTAATATTAACAATTTAGATAAATCCAAAAAAGTTAGTTTTAAAGAAGAACAGCTTTTTTTAAAAATACTAATAAAAGGTAATGCCAATTTATATGGTTACAATGACGATAGTTTAAGTAGATTTTTCTACTCTGTAGATAACTCTTCTATTGAGCAATTAATTTACAAAACATATTTAACTGAAAACTCTAAAATTGGTGAAAACAATCAGTTCAAACAACAGTTGTGGAATAAGCTAAAATGTTCTTCAATTAACATGGCGACTGTTAATAAAGTAACGTATAAAAAAAAGAGTTTAATTAAATTTTTCAACCTATATAATAAATGCAATAACTCTAACTACACTAATTACGAATCAAAACAAAAAAAAGACTTATTTAATTTATCAATAAGGCCTCAAATTAGAAACTCCTCCTTTTTTATAAACAACGCTATTTCTGATTATGATGACACAGATTTTGGCAACAAAATTAGTTTTGGACTAGGTATTGAAGCTGAATTTATTTTTTCGTTTAATAAAAACAAATGGGCGTTAATATTCGAACCTACTTTTCAACAATACAAATCGAAAGTAAGTACTGTTAATAGTAATGAAACAGATAGAGAAATTATAAAAACGGCAAAGTATAACTCTATAGAACTACCTTTAGGAATTCGTCATTATTTTTTCTTAAATAATGATTCAAAACTATTTATAAATGCCTCTTACATAATTGATTTATCTTTTAATTCGTCTGTTATTTTTAATGAAATAGATAGATCTATTGTCCGAAATAAAGAAATTAGTAGCAATCCAAATGCAGCTTTTGGTATTGGGTATAAACTAAAAGACAAATACAGTATCGAAGCTAGATTTCAAACAGAAAAACAAATATTGAACAATTTTGTTTATTGGGATTCGCCTTACACAACTACTTCTATTATTTTTGGATATTCTTTCTTATAAAAAAATGTAAATGAATTCTTTAAACACCATTTATACCAAAACATATAAAATTAATAGCATACAAATAAATATTAATCAAAAATTAGGCTTATTTGGTTTACTTGGTTTTTTACAAGATACAGCAGCAGAACACGCCTACGAATTAGGTTTTGGCTACCAAAAAATGATTGAAACGGGTACTTTTTGGGTACTAACGCGTCAATTTTTAAAAATGAATAAATGGCCCTTATGGCACGATACTATTACCATTAAAACATGGACATTACCTGTACAAGGGTTTTACGCTATTAGAGAATTTGAAATTTATAATAATAACATTAAAATTGGAGAGTGTTCTACTACTTGGATGATACTAGACACCAAAACTAGAAAACCAAAAGAAATAAATGAAATAAAATCTTATTTTGCTCCAAGAAAAGATTTCAACCTTGGTTTTACTGCTTCAAAAATTAACGTTGCCGAAGATTTAGAGCTACAAAAAACAATTGAAGTTAAAATTAGCGATTTAGACCCGAACAACCATGTAAACAACATTAAATATGCTCAATGGGCTTTAGACCTTATTCCTTTTAAATACCATAAAACACATACTATTAAAGAGTACGAAATAAACTTTTTGTCTGAAACTTTTTTAGAAGATAACATAAATTGTTTCAGCAATAAAAATTCTATGACAAATACAGAGGATTTACTTTTTTATGGCAAAAACAATAAAACTGATAAAAAAGTTTTTATAATTAGAATAAAAGCCTAATTAAAATCTTTAATTTTAAAACCTCTCAAATACATTATATGAAAAACTCAATTAACCAACTTACATTATTAATTATAGCCTTTAGTTTACTTGTTTCTTGCAATAATAAAAAGGAAACTGTTAAAGAAGACATTTCACTATTTAAAGCTACAAACACAAAGGCTTTGATAACTGTAGACGGTATAATGAATGAAAAAGATTGGAAGAAAGCCCCTGTATATACTTTTGATTATTTTTATGAAAATGAAAAAAAAACTGATGTTCAAAAAACTTCTTACAGAATGCTATGGGATGATAAAAATATGTACTTATTTTTTCAATGTGAAGATCAATTTATAAACGCTAGAGAAACTGTTAGAGATGGAGCTCCTTTTCTTGATGATTGTGCTGAAATATTTTTAGCTCCAGTTCCTGAAACTATAAGCACTCATTTTTGTTTTGAAGTTAATGTATTAAAAACTCCAAATGACATTGTTTACCTAGATAATTTTTACAATAACACAAAAGGAGTGGTAAAAGCCTTTAGTCCGGATTATGAAATTGGCGTACAAATTAACGGTACTTTAAATGATAATACAGATATTGATAAAGGTTGGACTATGGAGTACGCAATACCTTTAAATACTTTTAGAGGTGTAGATACTTTTCATCCAATTGCTGAAGGTACTAAATGGCGCTTTTTAGCTTTAAGACAAGATAGAAATGAAGTTGATGGAGAACGAAGAATTACTTCTACAATTGTACCAGTTTTTGATCAAAAAAGAGTGCATGAAGCTGGTTTATTCGGAATGTTAGAATTCTCTAAATAATTTTTAAATATACCCTTTAGCTTTAAATTCTAAATATTTATTAATAACGTTTACCGTTAAATTTTTAGGTTTTGTTAGTATTGCATAGATACCTTTACTTTCGAGTTCTTTAACTATTAATCGTTTTTCAAAAGCAAATTTTTCTGCTATTGTTTTGTGGTATATACCTTGCAAATCTTCTGCAGAATTTGAAATAAGCGTATCTAGCTCTGTATTTTCAAAAAATACAACTACTAGTAAATGATTTTTACTAATAGCTTGTAAATATTGCATTTGTCTTTTTAATGAAGAAACATGTTCAAAATTAGTGTATACAATAAATAAGCTTCTTTGTGTAATTTTTCGTTTTGTAAAGGCATACAAATAACCAAAATCCGAATCTGTAAACTTCGTATCAATATTATACAAAGCCTCGTTAATTACGTTTAAATGCGTTTTTTTATTACTTGCAGCAACAATTGTATCAACCTTTTTAGCAAAAGTTACTAAACCCGCTTTATCATTTTTTCGCAAGGCAATATTAGAAAAGGCTAGCGCAGAATTTATAGCATAATCTAATAGTTTTAATTCTTCAAAAGGCATTTTCATTACCCTTCCTAAATCAATTACGGAATATATTGGCTGAGATTTTTCGTCTTGAAATTGATTTACCATTAATTGAGATTGCTTAGCTGTAGCTTTCCAATTTATTGTACGCGCATCATCTCCAACCACATAATTTTTAATTTGTTCAAACTCTAGGGTATGCCCTATTCTTCTAATTTTTTTTAACCCAAACTCCGTTAATCTATTACTTAGTGCCAAAAACTCGTATTTACGCATTTGAATGTATGACGGGTATACTGCAACCATTTCATTATCTTGAAATGAATACCGTTTAGACACTAACTTTAAAAATGAAGAAACATATACATTTAATTTACCAAAATGATATTCTCCTCGTTCTAACGGTCTAACTTCATATTCAAACTCAAAAGTATCTTTGCTTTTTATTGAAGCATTATATTCAAAATCTCTTTTTTGAAATTGTTTTGGCAATTCATCAATTAACTTTATTACTACGTTAAAACTGTAGTTATTTTTTATGGTAATTGGTATTGGATTATTATCTGAATTAGAAAACTTTTGTGTTAATATTCGTCTTCCGTTTATGCCATTCTTTTTTCTATATAACAAATAAATATCTGCTACATATAACGCAATCAAAATAATTACTAAAAACCAGGCCAACATATACAACACAGGAAACCAAAACGACACCAAAAAGGTTGCCGAAATTACACTAATAAAAATGTAAAACTGCTGGTGAATATATAAGCTTTTAATAAATTTCATTCTTTAATTATAGATTACTTCATTTGTTATTTTATTCGTTATTCTATACTTGTTTAAAAATATGAACATATCATTTTAATTATTATAAGAACCAAAAAAAATCAGGTTGACGTATACAAAGCTATCTAGGCACTTCAACTGATTGCACAATCATTTCTACAACCTTATCTGCCGTCATACCTTCCATTTCACGTTCTGGTGTTAAAATAACTCTATGGCGTAAAACTGGGTAAATAACTTTTTTAATATCTTCTGGAATTACAAAATCTCTACCATTAATTGCTGCATACGCTTTTGAAGCTTGTAACACTGCAATACTTGCTCTTGGTGAACCTCCTAAATATAAATGTGGATGATTACGTGTGTTTAAAACAATTTGAGCAATGTATTTAACTATTTTTTCTTCTACAATAATTTCGAATATTTGCTGCTTGTAATTTTTTAATTCTTCTTCAGAAATTAATGATGAAATTATTGTTTGCGGCAATGCTCCTTTTCTTTCTTGATGAGATTTTAGTATTAAAATTTCTTCATCTAATGTAGGATAACCAACATCAATTTTAAATAAAAATCGGTCTAATTGAGCTTCTGGTAACGCATAAGTTCCCTCCTGCTCTATTGGGTTTTGAGTTGCCAGCACCATAAATGGCGGATCCATTTTATAGGTAGTTCCATCCATAGATATTTGGCGCTCTTCCATAACTTCGAACAAAGCTGCTTGTGTTTTAGCAGGTGCTCTATTTATTTCATCAATTAAAACAAGGTTAGAGAATATTGGCCCTTTTTTAAATTCAAATTCAGATGTTTTCATATTTAAAACCGAAGTTCCTAACACATCACTTGGCATTAAATCTGGAGTAAATTGCAATCTACTAAAACCAGTTTCTACAGTTTTAGATAATAATTTTGCAGTAATTGTTTTTGCAACACCTGGCACACCTTCAATTAAAACGTGTCCGTCTGCTAGTAAAGCAACCAACAATAAATCTATAAAATTATCTTGACCAACTATTACTTTACCCAATTCGGCCTTTATTTTTTCTACAGCAACTTTTAAGTTATCTAAGTTAACTCTGCTATTAAAATTCAAATCGTTATTTTCCATATTGAATTGTATTTTTAAAATTTTCTATCATTCTGTTTAACTTCACCAAATCATTTTCTGAAATTTGATTTCTCATATGTATTTCATCACAAAACTTAAACAGTTGTACAACTTTATCATAATCATAACCGCTTCTTTGCGCTACGTAATTATAAAATGTATCGTCTATTTGTGTAGTTGGTATATGAAGTTTTGTTCTAATAAATTCTAACAAATAATTTATTTTATGCTCTGCAATATTCTTGTGTTCCGATTTTTCGAAATACATATTAGAAATAGTGCGTGTAAATGCCAATGTTTGGTTTTTTAAAGGTGTAATTATTGGAATTATACGTTGTGTACGTTTTCCGTTAAAAACAATAAAGAACAACACACCTATTAATGCCATATAATAAGCCCATTTTAATTGCTTTGAGCTTAGTAAATAATGTAATGGCGATGTAATTTTAGACTTTCCTGTTTTATAATAAGCATCCCACAAAATATCTTTTTCAGTATCTAAATACGATAAAACATTTGCTGCGTGCTGATGATTATTTCCTTTTAAAATATTATAATTTGTAAATACTTCTGGAAATGTGTGTAAATAAAAATTACCATCTCCGTGTTTAAATTTAATAAAATTTATTCCTTGGTCAGTTCTATTATCGTTTTTATCAAGAAAAGCTGTTATACCCAAAACAGTAGTATTTTCAGCATCGAATTCGTCAAAAACAGTATTGCTAAAAAAACGATCGAATGTATACTCTTTGTTTTTAAATACTTTGTTTTTAAACTTAAATATTGATTTCTGTTCAAAATTATCGGTATCCAATAAAGCCGTTTCTATATTTAAAGTGTCAATATTAATAGAATGGCTTGAGATAAAAACGTCATTTCCACTTTCAACAAATTTCATTAGTTCAGCAATTTCTGCATCTCCAAAACTTATTTGATTGTTTATAAAAACATATGTTTTATTGCTTTCTTCTTTTTGCTTTAAAAACAAGTATGGAGGCTCTGTAATTGAAGTAATTTCACTGTTTGAAAACAAACTTGGTAATTGCTCTTTCAAAACAAAAGTTCCGTAAGGTAATTTATGCTTAGCCGTATATGTTGGAAACCAATTTACAGGTTTATCTTTTACGCTTTCTACGTACAACATACTTAAAATAAGTAGTACAAATAAACCTAAATATATTTTAGTTTTTTTATCCAAATTACTTTTTAATTAGGTTGTTAGTTTTTTTAAAATCGGTCTCTATTTTAGCAAATTCCACCTCGTTTATTTCAAAATTACCATACCAAACAAAATCGTATAATTTGGTTAGGTCTTTAAAGGATTTTTGAATGTTTGTTCCTGTTATTTCTTTTATATAATCTTCATTAGTTTTTTGCTGTTCCCAAACAATTAACTCCTTTTCTTCTAGCTTTTTAATTGCTAATAAATAATAATAACGTACAGCCAAACGAAAGTTCTTTTGTTCAATTGCTTGTTGTATAAGCTTGGGTAAATCTTTTGTTTTTATTAGCTCCTCTTCTTCGGTTATATTTACTATTGGTTTGTTAGCACTTTTACCCAAAACATTGCTTGTATTAACTTTTAAGAAAAACTTCAACATTAAAAACAATACTATTGCCAATACTACATAAGGCAATGCCTTAATTATAAAGCTAAAAATTCCAGGAGCATATTCATTACCAAAAGTCCAGGTTAAAAAACGCTTTAATTGCCTACCTAACCAATGCAAAAACTTTTCTATCCAAGTAGGTTCTTTTTTTAATTTAACCTCGGTATAATTAAAGTTTTTATTGTTTTTATATTCTTCTATTTTTTTTGTATCAAACTTTTTTTGAATAATAAAACTGTCATCATTTTTTGCACGAATAGAATCTTTTTGCGCATAAAATGGCAAAGAAAAAAGTAGTAGTAAAAAAACGACAATTAGTTGTTTCATATAAATTTACTCGTTGTTTGAGTTTCCTAAATTGTCTATTCGTTCAAAAGTACCAGTTAAGTTTTTTTGTTCATTTAAATCGAAATAAATAAAAACAGCAGAAATTAACGGGATAGAATAAAGAATAAACTGAAATAAATACCCTGCAATTGTTAACGTTAAATATATTGGGTCTTTAAATAAGCTAAACACAGCTGTAGGATCATTGTCATTTTCAATTGTTCCCATTTGAACCATTTGATAAATAAATGCTGGTACAGAAAAAACTTGTCCTAACACCATTATTAATAACCAAACAACAATTAAAACCCCGAAGGTATTCCACCATTGCCCTTTAATTAAAGTAAAACTATGTGAAAACGAATCTCCAACATTTTTATCTTCAAAAATCATTATTGAAGTTGATAAGGATAAAGCCACAGCTAAATAAATTCCTGGAGCATAACATAGCATCATTCCAAACATTACAGAAATTGTTACCAATATACCCAAGCCTAAAAATTTCCAAATGTTTTTAAAAACATTTTCTTTTACTTCAGCAAAAACAGGTTTTCCGTTATTTTTTATATACGATTTTATAAAATATAATGACGACATTGATAATAAGGTATACAACACTGTATACACAAAAATAATACCTGCCACCCAAGAAAACATAGTACTTATTGCTCCCATTGGATTGTTTTGTATACTTTCTTTATCTGAAAAAATATTAGAAAACGCTAACATATAAAAAACAATAAAAGCTAAAGAAACAGCTAATATTGGTCCCACAATTTTTAAAATTGTTAAAAAATATTCTTTCCAATTTTCTCTAATAAACTTAAATGTATCGCTTATAATTGTTCCTAAATCACGCTCTCTTTTAAATTGAATAAAACTGTTATTGTCCATTGTTAAGTTTGTTAGTTAATTTTATTGGGTAAATAATATAATAGTAAATAATTGATGCTAAAGAGCTTAAAATAATAAGTATCGCTAGCCAATCTGGCATTTCTGTATGCCTAGTAACAAAGCCTTCTAAAAAGCCAGCTACAATAAAAAATGGAATGGTACTCAACATAATTTTTAAACCAGCTTTAAAACTCTTTTTAAACGATGCCAATCGAGAATATGTTTTTGGAAACAATAACCCATTTCCTAACACCAAACCAGCACAACCTGCAATTATTATTACTGAAATTTCTATAGTTCCGTGAATCCATATTGTTCTAGAAGATTCCCACATTAAATCTTTATCATAAAAAAAGTATAAAAACGACCCCAACATTACACCATTACGCATCATAATAAATAATGAGCCTACAGAAAAAAATATACCTAATAAAAAGGCATACATTGCTACTTTAATATTGTTTATAGTTATGGCTAAAAACATATTAGTTTCACCCATTTGCTTGTAAACTGCCATTGGATCTCCTTTAGCTATGTTTTCGAGCGTCATATTTACATATTGATCTCCCATAATTACACGCACAAAATCTCCATTTGTAGCAACAGAATAAGCGCCAACAATTGCAAAAAATAAAAACGTTACAAAAGCTATTAACAGTTGTTTATGGTATTGTGCAAACTCTAAAGGAAACTCAGTTTTAAAAAAAGTAACTAGTCTATTTTTACTCTCTTTTTTTGTTGTATATATTTTTTGATGTGCTTTTGAAGCTACTCCATTTAGATAAGAAACAGTATTGCTATTAGGGTAAAAGGTTTTTGCATAACTTAAATCGTCGGTAACTTCAATATATAAGTCAGACAACCTATCGGGTGAAATTTGCTCTTTTTTATCAAGAGAATTTTCAAACAATAGCCATTTTTTTTTATTTCTTTTTACAAAGGATGCTTCACGCATTTTTTATATTTTTGTAACCTAAATTTAGAAGAAATTCTAAATTTTGTTATTCAAGTTAACGAATGTAAAAAATCAAATTGTACCAGCCAAAAAGATTGTAGATAAAAATGGATAATTTTAGCATAGAAACTGCCCAAAACATAACAATTCAACAAAATGTTGCCTCTGTAAGTTTAAGAATTGGATCTTTCCTTATAGATTTAATAATTATAGCAGCTTATGGATTTTTAATGATGCTAATATTAAATGGATTAGATGCAGATGATTTTTCTAACAATCAAGTACTTTTTACACTAGTAAGTTTACCTGTATTTTTTTATAGTTTATTTTTTGAATCTTTTATGAACGGACAAACTCCTGGCAAATATTTCAACAAAATAAGAGTAACAAAAATAGATGGTTCTAAACCTACTTTTAGTAGTTATTTAGTTAGATGGATTTTAAAAGGAATTGATGTGAGTTTATCTTCTGGTTCTATAGGTTTACTAACTTTATTATTAAATGGAAAGGGACAACGTTTAGGAGATTTAGCCGCTTCAACCACTGTAATTTCAGAAAAAAAGGCAGTATCAATTAGTGATACTTTAAATGTAGATATTGCTGAAGGTTATGTTCCTACATTTCCACAAGTAACCGTTTTAACAGATAATGATGTACAAACTATAAAAGAATTGTACCTAAAAGCTATGCGAGCTGAAAACCATAAAACTATTTTAAAACTACATATTAAAGTTACAGAATTAACTGGTATTACAACAGACTTAAAACCTGTTGAATTTATAGATATTATTATTAAAGACTACAATTATTATACACAACAAATGTAAATGACACTTTTCGATTTTTTAGACATATCAGGTACAATAGCATTTGCTATTTCAGGAGCTTTAGTAGCTATGCGAAAACGATTCGACCCGTTTGGTGTTTTTATTATTGCATTTGTAACTGCCGTTGGAGGTGGAACTTTAAGAGATGTTTTAATTGGTAGAAATCCTGTTTTTTGGATGGCTAATATGGAATATATTTACGCTATTATGGCCGGTACCATTTTAACTATTATACTTAGAAAAAGGTTAAGGTATTTAAGTAAATCTTTATTTTTATTTGATACTATTGGTTTAGGGTTATACACCATTGTGGGTACCGAAATTGGAATTGAGTATAATTTTCATCCAATAATCTGTATTGCACTTGGTACAATGTCTGCATCTTTTGGTGGAGTAATTAGAGATGTTTTATGTAATAAAATACCGTTAATATTTAAAAAGGAAGTATACGCTACGGCAAGTATTATTGGTGGAATTGCTTTTTTAGTAATTTCTAATTACACTACAAACCAAAATGTTACTTACGTTGTAACATCGCTAATTGTTATTGCTATCCGATTAATTGCTGTAAGGTTTAAATTAGAATTACCTTCATTTTATACCACTAAACAATGAATTTCAATACATTTAAAAACACAATTGCTACGCTTCAACAAAATAAATTGGGAGGTTTAGATGCTCAATTTAAATTAGCACCTGCAATCCGTTTGAAATTTAACCATGAATTAATTGAGAAAGCAAACCCAAAAATTGCTGCAGTATTAGCCTTATTTTACCCAGACAAAAACAACGAAACTCAATTTTTACTAACCTTAAGAGCTAGTTACAAAGGCACACATTCTGCTCAAATTAGTTTTCCTGGCGGTAAGTTTGACAAAGTTGATAGCGATTTAAAAAGTACTGCACTTAGAGAGGCAAACGAAGAAGTTGGCCTTCACTTAAACGATACTTTTGTATTTAAAGAAATGACAAACGTGTACATACCGCCTAGTAATTTTATGGTAACTCCTTTTCTAGCAACTGTAGATTATAAGCCCAATTTTAAAATAAATAACGAGGTAGAACAATTAATTGAAGTTCCATTAAAAGATTTATTAAATAAAAATTCAATTTCAAAAACAACCATAACTACCTCATATGCAACAAACTTAGATGTTCCCTGCTTTAAATTTAACAATCAAATAGTTTGGGGAGCAACCGCAATGATGCTTAGTGAAATTAGAGAATTGTTTAATTCGCTGTAAAATGTGTAACTTTGTCTCAACAAACAAGCAAACCCATAAATGCCACTATTTAAAAGAAATCCATTTGGACATATACTTTTCATAAAAAGATGGATTATTAGAATTTTCGGAATTGTTTCTCACGGAAGATACAGAAGATTTAACAAACTCGAAATTGAAGGTTCTGAAATTATTAGAGATTTACCTGAAGAAAATGTACTATTTATAGCTAATCATCAAACATATTTTGCTGATGTTGCTGCTATGCTACACGTTTTTAACGCTTCTTTAAAAGGAAGAATAGATTCTATTAAAAATATAGGTTATATATGGGATCCAAAATTAAATATTTACTATATAGCAGCTTCAGAAACTATGAAAGCTGGACTATTACCTAAAATATTTGCTTATGTTGGTTCTATTTCTATTCAAAGAACTTGGAGAAGTCAAGGTAAAGATGTAAACCGCCAAGTTAAAATGAGTGATATTAGTAATATTAAAAAAGCACTTGAAGATGGTTGGGTAATAACATTTCCTCAAGGAACAACAACTCCTTTTAAACCAATTAGACGAGGAACTGCTCATATAATTAAAACCTATAAACCAGTAGTTGTACCGGTTGTTATAGATGGTTTTAGACGTTCTTTTGATAAAAAAGGATTACTTATAAAAAAACGAAACGTATTACAATCTATGGTTATTAAAAAACCAATGGAAATTGATTACGAAAACGAATCTATTGAAGATATTGTTAAAAGAATAGAATTCGAAATAGAACAACATCCATCATTTTTAAAAGTTATTACTCCAGAAGAGTATTTAGAAAGAGAAAATGATTTAAATCGAAAACGAAGATTTTGGAAACATCATCAAAAAAAGCCGCAATAGCGGCTTTTTTGTTTTTTTAGTTTTATGTAGTGTAAGAAAGGTGTTTATTGTAACCAAGCATTTAACATCCATACTGTTTTTTCTTGTTCAGCAATAAAATCGCTCATCATCGAGTTAGTACCTTCATCATCTGCATTATCAGACTCTTCTAAAATTGCTCTTTCAATTTTTAATAATTCAGCTAAAGAATTAACTACTAATTGAACAGATTCAACATCATTAGACACATTTTTGCCAACTGGCACACTTGCTTTTTCTGTATAATCTACAAAAGTATGTAGTGGTGTTCCTCCTAATGTTAAAATACGTTCAGCTATCATATCAATTTTCTCTTGAGAATCTGTATAAAACTCTTCGAACTTTACGTGTAATTCAAAAAAGTTTTTTCCCTTAATATTCCAATGCAATCCTCTTAAATTCTGGTAATACACTTGAAAATTAGATAATAAATCATTTAAACTTACTGTTAAATTTTCTGCTTTTACTTTGTTTAAACCTATTATTGTTGTACTCATTTTTATAAATTTTAATATTATTATTTCGTGTTATTTTCTGATACAAAATTGTTCAAAAAAAAGTGATAAATATTATAATTACAATTGATAGTTTTAATATCTTTATCATAAATATTTATAGTTATGACTATTACCCAGTTAAAGTACGTTTTAGCGGTTGCTGAATATCAAAATTTCACTGTTGCATCAGAACATTGTTTTGTTACACAACCAACATTAAGCATGCAAATTCAAAAGCTAGAAGAAGAATTAGACACTAAAATTTTTAATAGAAACAAAAAACCTATTCAATTAACAGAGGTTGGAGATAAAATTGTTGAACAAGCAAAAATTATTGTTGATGAAAGCAACAGAATTAATGATATTGTAGATCAACAAAAGGGATTTGTAGGTGGAGATTTTAAATTAGGTATTATACCCACTATAATGCCAACGCTATTACCTTTATTTTTAAAAACTTTTATTAAAAGATACCCTAAAGTAAATTTAAAAGTTGAAGAACTTACTACAGAAGAAATTGTAAAAAAATTAGCCGATGGCCATATTGATGTTGCCATTGCAGCTACACCTTTAGAAAACGAAGCAATAAAAGAACGTGTACTATATTACGAACCTTTTGTTGGTTTTGTACCAAAAGAACATAGATTGTACGAACATTTAAAACTTAAAGTAGACGATTTAGATGTAGATGATATTTTATTACTCGAAGACGGACATTGTTTTAAAGAAAGCATATTAAACCTTTGTAGCACCTTTGGAAGTAAAAATAGCCATTTTCAGCTACATAGTGGAAGTTTTGACACCTTGATAAAACTTTCTAAAGAAGGTTTAGGAATGACCTTATTACCTTATTTACAAACCTTAGATTTAAATGATAAAGAAAAAATTCATTTAAGAGATTTTACAGAACCTGTACCTGCTCGCGAGGTAAGTATAATATATCATAAATCGCAATTAAAAATACACCTTATAGAAGTATTAAAAAACACCATAGATAGTGTTATACGAGGCGTAATTGCTTTTAATGATGTAAAAATTATAAGTCCAATACAAAAAAAAGGAGCTTAAAAGCTCCTTTTTTTATTATTTTCTACCAAATTTAAACAAACATTGAGTTCTGGTTTATTTGAGGTGAACTCTTTTAACCATACTACTAATTCTTTTATTTCGTATGGTAATAATCTGTTTACTGCTTTTTCTAACTCTTTTTTAAATAAATCTTTATTAAAGCTAACTTTTTGAAGCACGGTTTTGGTATACTCGTACATTGCTCTTGCCATAAATTAATAGATTTTAGTTGGTATTTTAAAAACGTAACAAATACTACTTTTAGTATTTAAATTTACAAAAAAAATTACAATTTGTTAATTTTTTCTATCAAATTATTTGCTGAAGTCTCTAAATCTTTACCAATAGCTTTAAAGTGACTCTTTTTGTTTTCAACACCTTTTTCATTTAAACGCACAATTAAATCATCAAAAATAACAATTGCCTCATCTACAATTGCTTGTGGTCCTTTTACATCTCCTTTAGGATTTAAAAGTTCCCAAACTAAACACTCTTGAATAATATCACCTAATACGTAATTTATATCTTTCTTTAAATTTTTTATACTTGCCATAATGGTTATTTTAATTATATATACAAATGTACACATAATAGATTTAGTGAAATTTTAATTTATTGTGAAAATTTACTTAAAATTGACTTCAAATCTGTTAATCATTTAACAAAAACAATGCTTTACATTAAATTAATGTAGTTTTTAGCTGTTTTTTAAATATTATTTCTATTTTTGGATAACAAATGAAAGAATTCAACAATATATACAATCTATTACTAAACAATGTCAAGGCCATTATAGTCTCGACCTGTTCGTTTATTACCATGCATAATTTAAAACAGCAACCTGTATATATTAAAAATAGCACTTTCAATCCATTTGGGAAATGATACAAATAATAATCATATAAAAATATTAAAAAAGGTGCTTTTGTTAAAAGCATCTTTTTTTTTGCATTACATATTAATTAAAATAGAAAATTATGAAACAAGTCACCATTCAACAACAAGTAAAAATCGCATTTTATATGCTACGTACAATTTTAAATTCCACATACAAAGCACCAGTTCCAATACCCATTACAATAACTACTTAAAACTACAAACATGAAAACTTTCGAAAATAAAATTGCAAATCCTAATACAAACTTCACAGTTACAAAAAGTACAGTAAACAATAACAATGCATTGCTAAGTAACGTATTGTATACCGAAATGGAAAACTTTGTTAAAAAAGTTATATCAGAACATTCAGATATTGTTTATGCTACTCCTCGTTTATACAAGCTTCAAATTTTGAAAAATGCTTATTTAGATGAAAACTTATCAATTACAGGTCAAATTATTAAGTTAGACACAAAAGATTTACATTTTTCAATAGTTGTAAGCAAACTAAACAAATCTAATAAAGAAACAATTTGTAGAGCCACCTTTAAATTTCAATTAAAAAGTAGTGTCTCTATGGCATCATAATAAACTTAAACCAATTGCAGTTTAACATTTATAACTGCAATTGGTTTAAAAGTTAAAATTATAGCCAATTCCAATATTATGCTCTATATAATTTTCTATCTTATTAAATTTATAAAACATATTTATTTCTTTTAAAGAATATTTTACTTCTGTTTGTAATTGCCAATAGTTTTGCCAGTTTGTGGTTTTAAGAGTTGCTTTTATACCGTGTGGAAAATTTTGATTAACACCAATTGTATACCCATAATTTGAGTTATTTATAGAGTTATTTTTGAAATTAGATTTTCCAAACCCAGTGATTAAAATAGTATTTCTATTAAAAATTAAATTTTTAGTGAGGTTAACTTCTACTCCTACACTCTCAAAATCAACAAGGCTACCAACATTAATTTTAGAATATAAAGCTTTTACACCAACGTTTATTTTATTAAAATAGAAAATGTTTATTAAACCTAGTTCTGCATATAATTGATTATTCTTTTTGTTTTTTATTTGATATCCTAATTCAAATTTTGAAATAAACGGTAACGACAATAAGTATGGATCAAAGTATTTAATTGAAATACCATTCATAGAATGGTTTACTCCGCCAAAATAATGCAAACCTATATATCGAGGGTAAAAATAACAAAATGCAATTACCTCCTTCATTAGCAGTAAATTATCCTCTAAAACATACTCTTTCTGTTCATTGTTTTTTATAATTTCTACTTCTTTCGTTTCATATCCAACAAAACTTATTACTAACGTATTTATAGAGTCTGGAACGTGTAATTTAAAATAACCATCGAAATTTGTTTGCGTTCCAATTGAAGTTCCTTTAACTACAACTTGAGCTCCTGGTAAAGGTCCACTAGTATCTTTAACTACTCCACTAACATCTTTAGATTGACTAAAAATTATTTGTGTTAAAAAAAATAATGATAAATAATAAAATCTCATAGCTTGTTTGGTTTTATACAAGCTAAATTAAACCATATCGTAAAAAAGATATAGTTAGAATGAGTGAACTATACATTCCATTTAGTAAACAAGTATTAAAAGTTATTTAGCCATTCTCTAGAGCGGTTAATTGTAGAAAATATATTGAATTCAACAGAATCACTCAACACTAGTTCTTTATATAACATAGATAAAACAGTATTTTTAGGTGAATCAATTATTATGGCAATAAAAGTATTTTTATAAAGCAAAGAAGCTATGCTATTTGCTTCTGCAATTTTTTGAAGTTCATTAATTTTTACATTAAAAATAGCTTTAGTTGCATCTAAAATTATTTTTCTATTTTGTAATGTTGTAAACTCCTCTTTTAATGTAATTATATAATTTAAAATATCATGCGTACTAATTTCTCCTTTGAAATTAGTTTCAATAATATTTGTTGATTCATTATATTCTGAAAAAATCATATTTAACCCTAGAATTAACTAACAAGTTATTAATTTTTAATTAAACTTTGTTCTTTTAATAAATATTCATTTAACACTGCATTTCTTTTTTTTGAATTTACAACATGTTGTGGGTTTGTAGTTGTATGATAATGACGTAAATGATGCTCCGTTTGTCTGTGCGAACTAAAGCTTGATACTCGCTTTAAATAACCAATAACACGTGTACCGTAATCAACATCTGTACTACCACATTTGCTGCAACTAGTTAACGTACGTTTGTCTATATAACTACATTTATTACAAATAGTAATTTTTATATTGAAACAAAAATAATTACACCCAGCAACAGCTGCAGCATTAATTAGCTTTAGAAACCCTACTTTATTAGGCGCTTCTTCTAAATTTAAATGCAATGCAGATCCGCCATCTAAATATTGAATAGTTTCTTTACCATGCAGTAATATTTTATCTAAAGTATTCATTTCTTCATCTTCAACAGCATAAAAATATGAGTTATAACAATCTCTCGAGACCTTTAAACCATCTTCTCTATCCCATTTTGCATTTTTAACACCTAAATTTTCTGCAGGCACAAACTCGGTATTAAACATATAGCCATAATGTCTTTTCGCATCTTTATTAGCTTCGTAAATTACCTTTAATTTATTTTGAACAAAATCTTTATATTCAATAGTGTTCTGAGCTTTTATTCCTTGGCTTTCAGCAGCCTCAACCATACCATTAATACCTATGGTTAAAAATTGTTTATCTAACGATATAAAACCTGCTTGGTAAACAGGTAACATACCTGCTTGTTTATATTCTTCAATTAATTTTCTGTAAGCAACTTGATATTTATGAATTTTCTCAATTTCTAATTTTAAATCTTTTCCTTTTTGAACCAAACGATTCATATTTAATGTAATTACATTAATTGAACCCGTAGCCACACCTCCAGCTCCTAAAGAATAGCTAAAAGTATTATCGCTAATTTCATTTCTAAGTCTACAACAAGACGCTAAACTATCTGCATTTTCAGATTGATATATAAAAAATGAGTTTCCTTCACTCAATTCTTCAGCACACATAGTTGCAAACTCACTATCTACCGGTTTACCTTCATTTACCAACATAGCGGCTGTAACTACAGGAAAAGTTAATACAGCCTCTTTACGTTCTGCATTAAACCATTTCATAAAAAATTGTTGTGTTTTCTTTAAATTTTCCCAGCTTGGTCTAGTCATATCCGGAAAAACAAACTCACCAAACATACTATTAAAATAAGCCTCATCGTATAATGAAATATTCCAAAAAACAGATTGATAACCTCGTGCAGCTGCCGGTTGATTGATAGCATAAACCGCATGTTGCAAATGGTTAGCTACTAATTTACCGTTAGTTTCTAAATAATTATCGCCATAATCTTTACGAGCAAAATAATCGAAATACATTAAAAACTCTACGGTAGCTAAAGCGCCAGCAAATTGAGAGCTAATTGCGAAAACTAAATTCACAAATTCTCCGCAAAAGCTCTCCAAGTGCTGTGGTGCTTTACTTTCTCCTCCTAGTTTTGTTAACCCGTCAAACAAAAAAGGATACATACTTATTGAAACACAATAAGGTTTTAATGATGTTTCATCGTGCACATAAATTTCGTGATCTTCTATTTGGCGTATGTATTCATTAGACATTTCTTCGCCAAACAACTCACTTATTTTATTTTTAACTAAACTTCTATTTACCTGAATATTAATATCTTTATTTAATTCAGCCTCCATTGTTGCAATGTTTTTTGAAGTAACATTAGCGTTGGCATCTACCGCAGAACCATCTGCAGCATTACTAGAATTTATATAGTTTTCTATAAAATCTATTTTTTTTGAAAGTTGTTGTTCAGTTAATCTAATCATAGTTTAGTTTTTTAAAAATAAATGGTTTAGTGTATTGTAGGAATTAACTTTTTTAAATTGTTGGTTTGTTATAGGAGAATCTAAACCTCCTAATTCCTTTATCCAAGGCCCTGTTTTAATCCAGGTTAATTGGTCTAAAATTTGTTGTGAAACTTGTTCTTTGCCAGTATATAAGCAAGTTGTAAAGTTTAGAGTTCGTGCTAATTTCAAATACTTGATTAATTCTTTTTCATGCCATTCTCCTCCCATAAACAATATACAACTCGCTAAGTTTTTATACCGACTCAATGTTTTTATATACAACTCTTCTGTTAACTCACTTCCATTGTTTTTATTCCATAAATAGGAAGAATGGCAGCCGTCACATTTAATATTACACCCAGTAATAGTAAACGAAATACTAATTTCGCCAGGCACTTCTTGTAACGCAATGTTAATATCAGAGTAATTCATCTTAAATAAATTTATTATATTATTTAGTAAGCTTGATGCAATTATCAACCTTTCAGATTTCAAAAAATATTTGCTATCTCTAAAAAATATCTGTAAACCTTTCTCCCGAAAGTTTAACATACTTAATGAATATTGGCAGGTCTTCTGACTAACTTTAGTTTTACGCCTTCCCATCGTCAAATTTTGATAGTGGCAAAAGATTGTAAAACCTAATTTAAAGCTTACAGCTGCGGGAACAGTTTTGGAATTACACCAAATTCCCTTTTAATCCAAGTAATTGTATAATTACTAATGAACCAAATTCTTAACAAATTTATAAAGATTACCATTCAATTTTTAATAAGAAAGTTTAATCTTATTAACTACTTATAAACAATGTAATTTATCAAAAACATGTACTTTAGTATAAAAATAATAGAATGAAAGAGCATAAAATTATTCTAAACAGTATAGGAACAATTAAAACACCTTGGTTAACACCAGAAAACATGCCCATTCAACCAACTGGTGCTCAAAACACTAAAGGTACAATTATACTAAATAAAGAATATTCAAAAGGTTTAAAAAATATTGAAGGGTTTTCTCATATTATTTTAATTTACCACTTACACTTAATTAATAAACCAGAATTAGAAGTAATACCTTTTATGGATAAAAAATCTAAAGGAATATTTGCTACTAGATCTCCTAAAAGACCTAACAAGCTTGGAATATCTACTGTAAAAATTGAAAGTATTAAAGATAATATTATTCATATTTTAGATGTAGATATGGTAAATAATTCACCTTTATTAGATATAAAACCCTTTTTTGAAGATTTTGACAATCGTTTCAATACAAAAAAAGGATGGTTAGCCTCAAAAACTAAAGTTGCCATTGAAAATGTTAAATCTGACGATCGATTTAAATAAATAACTATTTTTGCCGAATGATTGAATTTATAAATAATCTACCAAAAGCTGAATTACATTTACACATTGAAGGATCGTTTGAACCTGAATTAATGTTTAAAATAGCTCAGAGAAACAATATTAAAATACCTTATAAAAGCATAAAAGAAATTGAAGAAGCTTATAAATTTAGCTGTTTACAAGACTTTTTAGATATATATTATCAAGGTGCTGGAGTGTTAATTACAGAACAAGATTTTTATGATTTAACATATAGTTACCTTCAAAAATGTGCTGCACAAAATGTAAAACATACCGAAATAATGTTCGATCCTCAAACGCATACGCACAGAGGAATTACTTTTGAAACTGTTATTAAAGGTATTTCTAAAGCTTGTAAAGATGCTGAAGAAAATTTAAATGTTTCTTCATTATTAATAATGAGTTATTTACGCCATTTAAGTGAAGAAGATGCTTTTAAAACTTTAGAACAATCGTTACCATTTAAGCATTTAATTACAGCTGTAGGTTTAGATTCTTCAGAAAAAGGAAATCCACCTTCAAAATTTAAAAATGTTTTTGAAGCTTCTATAAAACAAGGTTACATACCAGTTGCACATGCAGGTGAAGAAGGAGATGCAGACTATGTATGGGAAGCCTTAGATTTATTGAAAATTAAAAGAATAGATCACGGTAATAATAGTTTACAAGATGCTAATTTAATTAAAGAGATTATTAAACGTAACTTAGCTTTAACTGTATGTCCGCTTTCTAATACGGCATTAAAAGTTGTAGATAATTTAAAAGATCATCCGCTTAAAAAAATGTTAGAGTTAGGACTAAATATTACTATAAATTCAGATGATCCAGCATATTTTGGTGGTCAAGTAAACCAAAATTATATTGAAACTCAAAAAGCGTTAAACCTTTCAAAATCACAAATTTACCTGTTAGCAAAAAATTCTTTTAAGTATTCATTTCTTTCTGAAGAAAAAAAAGAAATCTATTTGTTACAGTTAGATGAATACTATAACAACAATAAGTAAATTTTAACATCGTTATATTTTATAAAACCATTATTTTTCATGTATAAAAATTGTTTAGCAATACTAGTTTTATGTTTAGTTACAACAACAGTATTTAGCCAAAAATCGAAAAAATTTAGCAATAAAGGAACTGTAAATGAACAGTTTGATTATTTATATAAAAATTCAAATAAATACCAAACTTATAAAGTTGTTGAAGCTAATTGGATTCTAAAACTTAAAAAAAATGTTTCAGACTCTATAAAAGCTTCAAAAGTTGAAATTAACAACAACTACAAAACTATAAAAGAACAAAAAAACAATATTAGCAATCTAAACAACTCATTAACAGAATCTAAAAACATAATAGATAAGCTTAATAATGAAAACCAAAGCATTTCGTTATTTGGTATTCAAATTGGAAAAGGCGTATTTAAAACTATTATGTTTAGTATAATTGGAGGTTTAATTGCACTACTAATTGTATTTATAGGTAAATTTAAACAAAGTAACAGTGTTACTAAAGAAATTAAGGCTAGACTTACTGAAACTGAAGAAGAATTTGAGAACCATAGAAAAGTTGCTTTAGAACGTGAACAAAAAGTTAGACGCCAATTACAAGACGAATTAAACAAGCAGAAAAAAGACTAATTTAAATATGAGTTTAGAAGTAATTAAACAAAATTTAGGTTTTCTAAATGAAAATCTATTAATAGAAATTGAAAAAGCTTCTAACATAGTTTCAATAGAAAAAAATAAAGAATTAGTTAGAGAAGGACAATTTATAAAAGTTATTCCTATTGTTATTGAAGGTTTAATTAAAGTATTTTCTAGGTATGAAGATAAAGAACTTCTACTCTATTATATAAAACCTTCCGAAAGTTGCATTATGTCTTTTTCTGCAATTCAAAAAAATGCACCTAGTGAAATTTTTGCAGTAACTGAGGAAGATACTAAAGTACTTTTGTTACCAGCTAACTTAATTCCTAATTGGTTAAAAAATTACCCTACATTAAATCAGTTATTTTACAAGCAATATAATGTTAGGTATACCGAACTTTTAAAAACAATAAATCACTTATTATTCGATAAATTAGATGTTCGAGTTTACAATTACCTTGTTGAAAAAAAGACTTTTACTCAAAAAAATCCGCTAAAAATTTCACACCGTCAAATTGCGAATGAATTAGGTACGGCGCGAGAAGTAATTAGCCGAATAATTAAAAAATTAGAATCCGAAAATAAGGTAAAACAGCATAGCAATGCTATTGAATTAATAAAATAGTGGTGACTATAGTCACTGCATAGCTTATTTGAACCCCATATATTTGCAATATATTAACTTTTAAAAATTTACTGATATGAATAAAAATATGGGATCTACCGATAAAATTATTAGAATAATAATAGCTCTTGGTTTAGCAGCTCTTTATTTTACAAACATAATTTCTGGCACTATTGCTATAATTGCCATAGTTGTTGCCGTAATATTTGTATTAACAAGCGTTGTTAGTATTTGTCCGCTATATTCAATTTTTGGAATAAATACTTGTAAAGTACCTCAAAAATAAAAGCATAAAAAAACCTGCTAATAATTAGCAGGTTTTTTTACTCACCAGTGTAAGTAACAAAATTTCTTGGCGTTTCGTACAAAGTTATTGACAACTCTAAATTGTCTGCAATTTTAGAACGCAACTTGTTCCAAATAACTACCGAAATATTTTCGGCAGTTGGGTTTAAATCTTTAAACTCTTCAACTTCTTCGTTTAAATTTTTATGATCAAATTTTTCTTCAATTTCTTTTTCAATTAGTTTTTTTAAAACTTTCATATCCATAACAAAACCTGTTTCTGGATGTATTTCTCCTTTAACCGAAACAATTAACTCATAATTATGCCCGTGATAGTTTGGATTAGCACATTTACCAAATACAGTAGCATTTCTAGCATCTGTCCATTCTGCATTATACAATCTATGAGCGGCATTAAAATGTGCCTTTCTATTTACGGTTACTTTCATTGCAATTACTTATTTATAAATTCATAATACTTGTCAAAAATAATTTTAAACCAAGCTGTATATATTTCAGGTTGCTTTTCCATATCCTGTTTAACAGCTTCTAAACTCATCCATTTAAAACTTTCAACTTCATCTTTATTAATTACAGGATCATTATTATAATACCCAACCATAATATGATCTAGTTCGTGTTCTGTTAATCCATTATCAAAAGGAGCTTTGTATATAAACGAAGTTTTTTCTTCCAATTCACAAACAAACCCCATTTCTTCTTGCAAACGTCTTTTACCAGCATCTAAATTTGCTTCACCATCACGTTGGTGACTACAACATGTATTTGCCCACAATAATGGCGAATGGTACTTTTCAGCAGCGCGTTGTTGCAGCATTAATTCGTTTTTATTATTAAATACAAATACCGAAAATGCTCTATGAAGCATTGCTTTTTCGTGTGCTTCCATTTTTGGCATTAAGCCAATTTGTTCATCGTTTTCGTTTACTAAAATTACTTGTTCTTCTTTCATTTTTTATTTTGAATTGCTACAAATATAGTTATTTATTGAATGAATTTAGAACTGAAATTTTAAAGATATTTTCTAAATTGTTTTATTGAATCCAATATCGAAAATTAAATAATTTAATAAGGTGTTATGAAAATAGTTATAAAATAAATAGTAACTAATATTTAGTACTTTGGTAAGGTAAATTTAAATTCACTTCCTTTACCTATTTCACTCTCAACCCAAATTTTTCCATTTTGATTCTCAATAAATTCTTTACATAGAATTAAACCCAATCCAGTCCCTTTTTCATCTGCAGTTCCTTTATTTGACAAATTACAATCAATTGAAAATAAGTTATTCAAATATTTAGACTCAATCCCAATTCCTGTATCTGAGATTATAAATAAAATATCATTTTCTAAATTTTTGGCTATTACTTTAACATTTCCATTAGGATAAGTAAACTTTAAAGCATTAGATATTAAATTTCTAAGTACAGTTTTCAACATTTGATTATCAGCTCTAACATAAAAAGTTGAATCTAGTTCAAACTCCAGATTAATATCTTTTGATAGTGCTATAGGTTCACAAAGTAATTGAACATCTAAAGATGTTTCATTAACATTTATTTTTGTAAAATTAGGAATTATTTTTCCTCTTTGCAGCCTTGTCCATTCCAATAAATTCTCTAATAACTCAAAAGTATTTTTAGATGAATCATGAATACTATGTGCTAATTTTTGAGTTTTATCTGTAGAGTAATATGGCGCTCCATCAGCTAGTAATTTACTAAAACCTAATATGGAATTAAAAGGGCTTTTTAAATCATGAGCAATAATCGAAAAAAACTTATCTTTTGTAACGTTTAATTCATGTAGTTTACTATTTACTTCCTCCAACTGTTTTAATGTAATTTCTAATAAGTTTTTTTCTTTAATTAATTTACGTTGAAGATTACTTACCTCTCTATTTAAATGATGCATTCTCTCATTCTGTTCAAATAACTGAGTTGTATTTGCTCCTCCAAGAATTAATATTTGATCATTTTTTCTATAAATATTAGCTTCAATACATACATTAATTGAATTATAATCTCCCAATGTTAAAAAACCACTAAAAATTAGCGGCTCACTATTTTCACAAGCTAATAACTTATTAAAACTTGGATTTATTAAACTTGCATTAGGCTCTTCAGTTAAAAATGCAGAAATAGCTTTATTAGCAAACAATAATGTTCCTTCTATATTAAATAATGCAATACAAAATGAATCGCTATTTAAAAGAGATGTATTTAACTCATCACTCCAATTTAGTATTATTTCTTTTATTTTATTGTTTTGCATTTATTAGTGAAAAGTATTGGTTGATTCAAGTTTTTCATCAGAAACCTTAACAAAAACAGGAATGTTTATTTGCATCCATTCATACAGAGGAAATATTTCATTATAACTTTCTTGTGATAAATGATTTAAAAGAATTTTCATCCATGCGTTCAACTGAGCAGACCAGTAATTAGTTGAAAAACCATGGCTTCTATAAGCTCTAAAAACCCATAAAATTGTTTCTACTAATACTTCTGAATTATAATTAGCCAATATTGAAGCTATAAACCTAACGTGATTTGAATGATTTTCTTGCATCATTTCAAAGTTATCTTTTCCAACTAATTTTTCTAAATCATTACGGTTTAACATTAATTTATTCATTTCAGCTATTAGTAATTCCGCTTTCAATTCATACTCCTTTGATGAAGAATTACTAACTTGTTTTAAGTTATTTGCTGTTTCTAAAAGATAATTTTTATCCATACTATTACAAGTTTTTTATAAATAAATCAGTGCTATTCAAATCTGGCTGGTAAATTATATTTTTATAATTCATCAATATTTCCTTACCTCCATGTCTAAATGCCTGTCCTCCTACTAAAATTGGTGTTTCTGAAAATTCTTGGCGTAATGCTTTAATCAATTTTTCTAACTCCGGTAAATGAAAATATATGCTTAAAGAAATGGCTATAATATCTGGTGAAATTGTTTTTGCAAAAGAAATTAAATCAAAAGTAGGTGTTTTAGCCCCTAAAAAATAAGATTTCCATCCATTCATTTCAAATATATCGCTAATCATTTTCGCTCCAATTTCGTGATGCTCATTTTCAACACAAGCCATCAAAACTTTTTTATCCTTTTTTTGTTTAGAAATTATAAAAAAGTAATGTTCATTTAAAATTGCTGAACAAATTGCAGATGAAAGGTGTTCTGTGGCTACACTTATCTTATTATACTCCCATAGTTCGCCTACAGTATACATAGTTTGTTTTATAATGTTTTCATAAATATCAATAATTGAAATACCATTCTCTATAAGCTTATTAACTATATTAGAACACTTTACACGACTACCTGTAAGTAATCCTTCTAAAAACTGATATTGAGTTTCATTATTTAACTCCATTAATTATATACACTTTATATAAATTTAAGAAAATTCTTTTTTATAACAGCAACCCAGTCCAATTTCTTAAATAAAAGAATCAACTTTCAAGTACTAATTCAATTCATACACATATTTCAACTAATAAAGCTTTTATTAATTAAAATAATCTTCTATTATGAGTACTTTAAACTTTAATATTTTTAATAAGAATACCATATATTTGCACCTCAAATTTTGACAAATGAGTTTTTTAGAAGAAATACAACGTAGACGAACTTTTGGTATTATTTCGCATCCAGATGCTGGTAAAACAACATTAACCGAAAAATTATTACTTTTTGGAGGTGCAATACAAGAAGCTGGAGCCGTAAAAAACAACAAAATTAAAAAAGGTGCAACTTCCGATTTTATGGAAATTGAACGCCAAAGAGGAATTTCTGTTGCTACTTCTGTATTAGCTTTTATTTATAAAAACAAAAAAATAAATATTTTAGATACGCCTGGTCACAAGGATTTTGCTGAAGATACTTTTAGAACCTTAACTGCTGTAGATAGTGTTATTGTTGTAATTGACGTTGCAAAAGGTGTAGAGGAACAAACTGAAAAATTGGTTGAAGTTTGTAGAATGCGTAAAATACCTATGATTGTTTTTATTAATAAATTAGACCGTGAAGGTAAAGATGCATTTGATTTATTAGATGAAGTTGAACAAAAATTAGGTTTACGCGTAACTCCCCTAAGCTTCCCTATTGGAATGGGGTATGACTTTAAAGGTATATACAATATTTATGGAAAAAAATTAAATGTTTTTTCAGCAGACAACAAACAAACTGTTTCTGAAGGTGTAGAATTTAATGATATTTCAGTTCCTGAATTAGATGAAATTATTGGAGGTACAGCAGCTGAAACACTTAGAGAAGAGTTAGAATTAGTTGAAGAAGTATACCCAGCCTTTGATAATGATGAGTATTTAGCTGGAGATTTACAACCTGTATTTTTTGGGTCAGCATTAAATAACTTTGGTGTTAAGGAGCTATTAGATTGTTTTATTGAAATTGCACCTTCACCACAACCAAAAAAATCTGAAGAACGTTTAGTAGATTCTAAAGAAGAAAAATTATCTGGTTTTGTATTTAAAATTCACGCCAATATGGATCCTAACCATAGAAACCGTTTGGCTTTTATAAAAATTGTATCCGGAACTTTTAAACGTAATGCACCTTATTTGCACGTACGTTTAAATAAAAAAATGAAATTCTCTAGTCCAAATGCCTTTTTTGCTGAAAAGAAAGAAATTGTAGATGAATCATTCCCTGGTGATATTGTTGGTATTCAAGATACTGGAAACTTTAAAATTGGAGATACTTTAACCGAAGGTGAAAACTTAAACTTTAAAGGTATTCCTAGTTTTTCTCCAGAACATTTCCGTTATGTTAATAATGCAGATCCTTTAAAATCTAAGCAGTTGTACAAAGGTTTAGACCAATTAATGGATGAAGGTGTTGCACAGTTATTTACATTAGACTTAAACGGACGAAGAGTAATTGGTACTGTTGGAGCCTTACAGTATGAAGTAATTCAATACCGTTTAGAGCACGAATATGGCGCTAAATGTAGTTACGAAAACTTACCAGTACATAAAGCTTGTTGGGTTGAACCAGAAGATCCTAAAAACGAAGAATTCAAAGAGTTTAAGCGTGTAAAACAACGTTTTTTAGCAAAAGATAAACAAGGTCAATTAGTATTTTTAGCAGATTCTGCTTTTACTATTCAAATGACACAAAGTAAATACCCAAGTGTAAAACTTCACTTTACAAGTGAGTTTAATTAAAAATAGTTTCAGTTTTTCGGGCGTTTTCAATAATTTCGGAAGGATACTTATACAATTCTAAAATCTTAATTGCATTTCTAGTTTTAAGTTTTCCTTCTTTTAATTTATGGTCGAATATCAGGTTGTTATTATCTATACTTTCAGAAAAATGAAATAGTTGATATTTTTCAATTTTTAACAAATCGGTTAATTCAATGTCGTGTGTAGAAACTAATACAACATTGTTGCCTTTATTTAAAAAAGACAAAATTGCCTTTCCTCCAGAAATTCGCTCAACAGTATTGGTTCCTTTAAAAATTTCATCTAAAATAATTAAGCAGGGCAAAGTATTTTCTGTTGAAGAAATTAACTCTTTAATAGACAAAACTTCTTCTAAATAATAACTTGTACTATCTAACAAATCATCTGAAATTTTAATTGATGAATAAATTTTAAAATAAGGTGCTTTGTATTTAGTAGCAAAACAAATATTTAATGTTTGAGCCAAAACACTATTAATTCCTATAGTTCTAATAAATGTAGTTTTACCAGACATATTAGATCCTGTAAGCAGTAAACTACTATCAACTATTTTAAAATTATTTGGAATACAATTTTTAATTAATGGATGCTCAATTTCAACAGTATTAATTGTGTTTTCTTTTGTAAATTCTGGCGTGCACAATTTTAAATTCCCATCTTTTAGAGACGCTGTAGAAATAGCCGCATCTACTTCACCAATAAAAAGATACATTTTCTCAATACTTTCCTTTTCTTTAGTAATACCGTCAATAAAACTATAAAACAAAATATACTCTACATTGAATTGAATTTTAACAATTTCAATAATAAACCAAAAAATAAAAGCAAATTCATTACTTAAATTCTTTTCAAAAGAAATAAATGCGGTTTTTAATTGAACAGAATTTGCTTTATGTATAAAAGATACATCTTTAAAATAAGCCTTTAATTCAGTAATTGTTATTAGAGATTTTGATACTCTTAACGCAATTGAAAGCTGACTTACTCCATTTAAATAATAATTAATATTCCCCTTATTTTTATAATGAAAAAAGGAATTAACTACTAAAATTGGTACTAAAGCTAAACTACAAATTGGATAAAAAAATGCGCCTATTATTGAAGCTAGCGCTAAAACAGATAATACTTTTAAAAGTGTTAATACTTTAGGTTTTTTAACTTGTTCACCATTTATTAATTCCTCAAATGCATAAGCATCATATGAATCTAAATTAGATAACATAAATTGACACTTTAAAGCTATTTCTCTATTATTTTGAAAAAACGAAACTCGTTTATCAAACTCTTTCAAGTTTTCTAAACCTTCAATGGTTCGTAATTTAAAGTATAAAAACTGTTGTCCTATTTTTGAAGTTGTTCTATCAACAAATTTAAAAACATCATCTATATCAAGATCAATACTAACTTTGTCAGATATTTTATGATAATATTTTAGAGTAGAATTATCAAAGTATCTTCTAATTATATCAAAGTTGTAATATTCATCAGCCTTGGGTTTACCCCAATTTTCAGCTAATTTATTACGCAGTTTTTTATACCTATTTTTACTAGCGTAATTAGATATTAAATAATAAACAATAATTACAGCAATAACTCCTAAAGCCCAATTCATAGCAGATGGTTTTAGAAATTATTAAGCCTTTGTTTTTCTATACATAAAATATAAACCTCCTAATACTAACGGAATACTTAATACTTGTCCGGTATTTAAACCTAAAACCCAATCTTCTCTACCTTCAACTTGAGCTTCTTTAAAGAATTCAATTAGAAATCTGGCTGAAAATGTTAGCGCAAAATACAACCCAACCAAATAACCAGGTTTTTGCTTTTTATCTGTTTTCCAATATACAAACCATAAAATTGCAAATATTACTACATAACAAATTGCTTCGTATAACTGTGCCGGATGACGCGGAAAACTTTCACCTAAACGCTCAAAAACAAAACCATAATCACTACCTGTTGGTTTTCCAACAATTTCAGAATTCATTAAGTTTCCTAAACGTACAAAAGCTCCACCAATGGCAGAAGGCAAAACAATTCTATCTAAAATAAATAAAATTGGTTTTTTTAACACTTTTTTACTAAAATAATACAATGCTATAATTACTCCAATTGCTGCTCCGTGACTTGCTAAACCTGCAAACCCTGTAAATTTAAAACTTGGCGAAAACTGAAAAGGTAAAATTACTTCTAAAGGTCTTTCTATTAATGCTGCTGGCTCGTAAAACAAAAAATGTCCTAACCTAGCTCCAATTAAAATAGACAATACCATATAAATAAATAATGAATCTAATTTTTCTAATTCAATTTTATCCTTTATAAATACGCGTTTCATTATTTGCAATCCTAGTACAAATGCAATAACAAACATTAAACTGTAATAACGTATTGCAATCGGTCCGATTTTAAATAATTCTGGAGCCGGATTCCAATTTATTTGAAGTAAAGTCATTCTAATTTTTTATTAATAACTGTTTAACAGTTTAATTATTATTTATCTTTTTTAATTTCTTCTTTTTCTGGAACAGGATCGTAACCACTACCACCCCACGGATGGCAACTACCAATTCTTTTAATAGCTAATAAACCACCTTTAAAAAAACCGTGTTTTTGCAAAGCTTCTAATGAATAGCTTGAACATGTAGGTGAATACCTACAAGCCGAAGGCGTGTATGGCGAAATAGCTGCTTGGTAAAAACGTACCAACCATATAAATGGAATTGCTAATATTTTGGCTACAGATTTCAAAACTAATTTACAGAAAAAGTTGTTCCGTCTTTTCCGTCTTTTAATTGAATACCTAATTCAGCTAATTCATCTCTAATTTTATCTGAAAGTGCCCAATCTTTATTCTCACGTGCTTGTTTACGCATACCAATTAACATTTCAACAACACCAGAAAGCTTATCTGAACTATCTTGTTGCAATTCATTCTGAAGTCCTAAAACATCAAAAACAAAGGCATTAATTGTAGCTTTAAACTCTTCTAAATCTTCAGCAGAAATGGTTGCTTTCTTTTCTAGTAAAACATTCACAAATTTTACAGCCTCAAATAAATTTGCAATTAAAACAGGTGTATTAAAATCATCGTTCATAGCATCGTAACATTTCTGTTTCCAAGCTTTAATATCTAACGATGATTCTTTACTAGTTTCAATTTTATCTAATGATGAAACGGCTTCCATTAACTTTACATACCCTTTTTCTGAAGCCTCTAAACCTGTACTTGTAAAATCTAAAATACTGCGGTAATTAGCCTGCAACATAAAAAAACGCGTTGCACTAGGACTAAATGCTTTGCTTAAAATTTCATTATCTCCAGAAAAAATTTCGTTTGGTAAAATATAATTCCCTGTAGATTTAGCCATTTTTTGACCATTTAAAATTAACATATTAGCGTGCATCCAATAATTTACGGGATTTACACCATTTTTAATTTTGGATTGTGCAATTTCACACTCGTGATGTGGGAATTTTAAATCCATTCCACCACCGTGAATATCAAAAGTTTCACCTAAGTATTTTGTGCTCATTGCTGAACATTCTAAATGCCAACCAGGAAAACCATCGCTCCAAGGCGAAGGCCAACGCATAATGTGGCGTTCGTCTGCTTTTTTCCAAAGTGCAAAATCTTGTGGGTTTTTCTTTTCACTTTGCCCATCTAACGTTCTTGTATTATGAATAGAATCTTCAATATTTCTTCCTGAAAGAATTCCGTAATGTTCAGTTTCATTGTATTTTAAAACATCAAAATAAACAGAACCATTTACTTCATAAGCCAACCCTTTTTCTAAAATATCTTTTATAATCTCAATTTGTTCCACAATATGCCCTGTAGCTGTAGGCTCAATACTTGGTGGTAAATTGTTTATTTTTTGAAGTGTTTCGTGAAAGTCTACCGTATAACGTTGTACTACCTCCATTGGCTCTATTTGCTCTAAACGTGCTTTTTTAGCAATTCTATCTTCACCAGCATCTGCATCGTTTTCTAAATGACCTGCATCTGTAATATTACGTACATAACGTACCTTATAACCTAAATGCTTTAAATAACGGAAAATCATATCAAAAGACATAAAAGTTCTAACATTACCTAAATGTACATTGCTATAAACCGTTGGTCCACAAACATACATACCAACTTTACCTTCAACAACTGGCTTAAATTCTTCTTTATTTTTACTTAAAGAATTGTAGATTTTTAACGTATTTGATTTGTAAATTTCCATTAATATTTTATTGTTTTTGAAGTTGTAAAGATAAAAACAATTACGTAATGGAAAAATTATACTTCAATAGGATTTTGAAGTTTTAAAAAGAAGTTATTTTTACAATTTAGTTTACTTTTGAGTTACTATAAATTGTAGTTAAAATTAGCTTATTCGAAGCATTTTTGTCTTTACTATAACCATTAATTATTCTTACGCCATCCATATTTTTTTCGTTAACATTTTCTAATATAGCATCTAAATCAATTGTTGATTTTTTACCATTAATTTGAAAAACATACGCTGCGTTAGATAGATTTAAATTTCCTTTTGTATAATCTAAAACTACATTTAAATTATTAAACTCTGGAACAACCTTTAGCACCTCTATTTTACCAAACTTTTGACTTAAAGCCACGTTCTCACCAACTTCATTAATTATTACATTAGATGAGTTTGAAAACAAACTAGCATTTGAAAACGTACCAAATGAAGCATTTGGCACGTTTTTTAATGTAATATTTCCTGAATTTAATGTATTAATTATAACTGGTGTGTTTTCAAAAATAATATTGTTTTTTTCGCCTTCAATTATTCCTCCAAAAAAATTACCATACTTAACAGTTGCAGACATTTTATTGTTAGATTTTGGTACTTTTAGTTTTCCGTGTCTAACATTTAAATTGAATGTAGCTTTTTTAGGTACTTTAATTTTTATTTTTTTAGTAATCTTTATTTTAGATTTATCTATTATATCATCTGTTGAGTACGAAAAATGATAATTATAAGATTTATTATTTTTTGGTTTCTTTACTTCTTTTCTAGCTTTTAACTCTTTATTATCTTTAAAATGCTTTCTTAATTTCTCAGCTTGTTTTCTTGCCTCTTCAATACTTTTTCTAAATTCTTCGCTGTTTCTCATATTTTCAACATCTCTATACCATCTAGATTCTTTCATTTTTTTTGCGTACTCTTTAGATTGAATTTTAAATCTCTCAACTTTCCTTTTATAATCATCAGTACTTTTTAAAGAATCAATTCTCTTATGCCAATCACTATTTTTAAAATGCTTAACCTGGTTTTGAATACGCTCTTTGTATTTTTTTAAATAGGTAGAGTCTTTTTTATACGCATCATAATCAAAATGAAATTCTTGAATTTCTATTTCTGGAATTTCTATTTCAAATTCCGGCATCTCAGGTATTTCTATAAGTTCAGGCATTTCTGGCAACTCTGGTAATTCTGGCATTTCAAAATGAGGAATATCTGGTATTACAATAGTATGCTCAAAATCGAAATCATTTCCAAAGAAAAAGCTATTTGCTAACGATGTTACTTTTACTTTACTTTTATTACCTAAAGCTTCAAAACTCCATTTGTCCATTAGTTTTTTTGCTTCTTTTTCTGAAACTCCCTCTATTTCTATAGTAGCTTCAATAGAAACTTCGTTTCTATTCCAAGTATCAATTACAACATCGGAATGCGATGTATTTACCACAATATTTACGTCTGAGTTTACATTAAAACTCTCTTCAATTTTTTTATTAAATGTTTGAGCCTGAAGCCCAAAAGCAATTAAAAGAATGCTTATTGTTAATTTATATGTTATTCGTTTCATTTTTTAGTTTGTTAACTGTTTTTAAATTGTTTAACTGTTCTTTAAGTTGATACAATAATTTTAAACGAAGTTGTAAATTATCAATTAAAGCGTTGATTATTTTCTCATTAATACCATCGGTATTTAAATCGCTTGTTAAATCTTTATAATCGTTATCTAACTCACTTATTTTTTCTAAATAACCATCTAAAAGCTCTTTGTTTTCTGCCGTTTGTTCTAATTCTAAAATCTCTGATTGAATACTTGCTAAATAAAAATTTTCTACCTTTTTTAATTCTGGAGAAACACTTCCTAAACTATCAAATGTTTTTGCTAGTTTTGGTTCAACGGGATTTGTATTAAAGAAATATATGGAAACAGCTAAACCAATTAATATTGTAATTGATGCGGCAATTTTCCAAAAACCGAAACCATTTTTTTGCTCCTGATGCAATTCATTTTTTAATCTTGCTTCAAAATTAATTCTATGATTATTAGATAGGTTTAAGTTTTCTTCAACCTTGTTTTTTAATATTTCTCTTAAATCTTTAGACATATTTAAAATCTTTAAATTGATTTTTCAACTTGTTTTTACCTCTCATTAACTGCGAGCGCGAAGCTACTTCAGTAATGTTTAAAATTTGCGATATTTCTTGATGATCATACCCTTCAATTAAATACAAGTTTAAAATGGTTTTGTATTTTTCAGGCAGTTGATTTATTGTTTGCAACACTTTTTCAATTGTTGTTTCATCTTCTACCATCCAATCATCATTATCGGCTAATTTCAATTCTTTCTCTTCAATTGATACCAACTCAATTCTTTTCTTTTTCAAATAATCAATGCATTGATTAATCACAATTTTTTTTATCCAGGCACCTATAGTAACTTCATTTTTAAAACTGTTAATATTTTTAAACACCTTTATAAAAGCATCTTGCATAACATCTTCTGCAATTACTTTATCTTTAACATAGCGTTTGGCAACTATAAACATAGCTTCGCAATACAAATCGTACAATTTCATTTGTGCTTTTGCGTTGTTATGCCTACAACCTTCAACAATTTTAGCGTTTATACAAACAGTTTTATTCATTAAGTTGGTTACTTCTATTTTTAAAGACGAAACAATATTTTAAGTGTTGCACAATTATCAAAATAAATATTTTAAATTTACCGAAATTTTTTATTAAGTCGCTTTTGTCTTAATTTTTAAAAACCACCTAATTAATAATGAGTTATCAATTTACAATTGTTGTTCCTGTATATAATGAAGAAGATAATTTAAAACGAGTTGAAGAAGAACTAACAAAATATATTAATATTGCTTCAAAAAAAACAAAGGTTTTATTTGTAAATGACGGAAGTAAGGACAAAAGCCAAGATTTAATTGAAGAAATTTGCACTAATAATCCTGACTTTACATTTATTAGTTTTGAAAAAAATTGTGGTTTAAGTGCTGCAATTACAGCTGGTTTTAACAATACAGATACTGAGTTGGTAGGTTATATTGATAGTGATTTACAAACTGCTCCTGAAGATTTTAACCTATTACTTAAAGAAATTAATGAGTACGATTTAGTTACTGGTGTTAGAGCTAATAGAAAGGATAGTTTTGTAAAAAACATGTCTTCTACAATTGCTAACGGTATAAGAAGAACTTTTACCCACGATGGTATGGACGATACTGGTTGCCCATTAAAAGTAATAAAAACTGAATATGCTAAAAACATACCTATGTTTAAGGGCTTACACCGTTTTTTACCTGCAATGATTTTGTTACAAAACGGAAAAATAAAACAAATACCTGTACAACATTTTCCGCGTATTGCTGGAGAAGCTAAGTTTGGTGTTTGGAACCGACTTTTAGGACCGTTAATGGATTGTTTTGCTTATTTATGGATGAAAAAAAAATATGTAAATTACCAAATAGCTAAAAAAGGTTAATGAGTAACTGGGTAATTTATAGTGTTGGTTTTTTAGCTCAAATACTTTTCTCTGGAAGGTTAATTTTACAATGGATTTTATCTGAAAAAAGTAAAAAAGTTTTAACTCCTTCATTATTCTGGAAACTCAGTTTAATTGCTTCTTTTATGTTATTTGTATATGGCTATTTACGTGACGATTTTGCCATTATGCTTGGTCAAGCACTTACCTATTTTATATACATTAGAAATTTACAATTACAAGGGGAATGGAAAAAAGCTCCTAAACTATTACGCTTTTTCTTATTAATTTTCCCTGTTTTACTAGTTATTTACTCGTACAATAATAATACGTACGATATGGTTAAACTTTTTCAAAATAACGCCATACCAACTTGGTTATTAGTTTGGGGAAGCATTGCACAGGTAATTTTTACACTACGTTTTATATACCAATGGATTTATTCTGAAAAAAATAAAGAATCTTCTTTGCCTTTTGGATTTTGGCTACTTAGTTTAATTGGCTCAATTATGATATTGATTTATGCCGTTTTGCGAAAAGATCCTGTTTTACTAGTTGGTCATTTAATGGGTTCTGTTATTTACGTTAGAAACATTATTATTCTAAAAAAACAAGATTAATACATTTTAAGCTTAAAAAAATGGTTAACACTATTCAAAAATACCCTTTAGCAACATTATTTAGCGTTATTGTTTTAATGTTACTTATTCATTTAAACGTTCCTAATATTACTATTATGGAAGCTCGAAATTTTATTACTGCTCGAGAAATGATTGACAATGGAAACTGGATTTTAACAACTATGAATGGTGAACCTCGTTACCAAAAACCGCCACTACCAACTTGGTTTACTGCAATTTCTGCATTAATTTTTGGAGTTAAAAGTTTATTTGCATTACGTTTACCTGCCGCTTTAATGGTTTTTGTTTTAGGTATAGCTGCATATTTTTTATCTTTAAAATTGAAATTATCTAAAGTTCAAGCTTTAAACAATGGACTAATTCTTACTACTTCGTTTTACGTTTTTGCTATTATTAATGAAGCGCCTTGGGATATATACGCACACGCATTTATGCTAAGTGGTTTATACTTTTTATTCTTAATTTTTGAAAAAGAAAACAACAAATGGAAAAACACCTTATTTGCAGGTATTTTAATTGGTTGTTCCATTTTAAGTAAAGGACCAGTATCTTTATTTGCGCTTTTTTTACCTTTTATTATTTCCTACGGAATAGTTTTTAAGTTTAAAAAAACTAAAATAGTTCCTTTTTTAGCTTCAATAATTCTATTTTTAATTGTTGGTGCTTGGTGGTTTGCATATGTTAGATACGCAGATCCTGAAGCATTTTTAAAAATTGCAACTAAAGAAACTGGTAATTGGAGCAGCTATAATGTACGTCCATTTTATTACTACTGGAGCTTTTTTACACAATCTGGCTTATGGACAATACCTGCGTTTATAGGTTTACTATATCCATATTTAGTAAAACGTGTTAAAAACACTAAGGCATATAAATTCACTTTTTGGTGGACCATTTTAGCTGTAGTTTTACTATCTGCTATTCCTGAGAAAAAGGCAAGATATTTAATGCCTGTACTTATTCCTTTAGCATTAAACACTGGTTTTTATATTCAATACTTAATAAAAAACTTTAGTCAATTAAAAAAGAAAGCAGAAACAATACCTGTATATTTTAATTTTGGAATTATTTCAGTGTGTGCACTTGCAATACCTATTGCGCTTTATTTCATTTTAAAAGAAGACCTTCAAAATTATTTATTTAACTATTTAGCTACTTCAATAGCCGGAGTTCTAATTGGAGTACTACTTCTAAAAAACTTACTTCGAAAAAATATGCTGAATACTTTTTATTTAACCATTGCATTTATGGTTTCGGTATTCTTATTTGGCTTACCAATATCAAAGCACTTCAACAAAAACAAGGCGTACAACAATATTACATCTCTTCATACTATTGAAGAAAAAAACAATATTACAGCGTATTCTATCGGAGAAATGGCTCCTGAATTTATTTGGAACTACAACGGAATTATTAAAAATATTTATAAAAATGAGGAACTTTTAATTCCTTCAGAAGAAAAATTTGGTCTTTTAATTTTAGATGAAGATTTTGAAAATATTAAGACTAAATTAAATTCAACTTATTCAATTAATTTAAAAGAAACTTACAATTTAAACGTTAGTAAAAGAAAACGTACCAGATTGGTACGAAACTTATATATAGTTTCTAAAAAATAGTACTTTTGCACTTTAATTTACATTTATGAAAACACTTACAAGAACAGATAAAATTGCCTATATATTTTTAATTTTAGTATTTGGATTTGGAATTTACTTTGCCAATACCAACCTTCAATTTTTTGATGAAGTTTACACAAAAGAAGATGGTTTTGCCGAATATGGTACTGCTGTTTTATTATTTTTATCAAGTATGCTGCTTTTTATTAGGTTTTTTAAGCTTCAAAGCTCAAAAAAAATTCTATGGAAAATTGGAATACTAGGTATGGGAATAATATTTTTATTTGGTGCAGGTGAAGAAATTTCTTGGGGTCAACGTATTTTTGAAGTAGAATCTTCAGAATATTTTATTGAAAACAATGCACAAGGAGAAACTAATTTACACAATATGGTTGTTGATGGCAAAAAAATCAACAAGCTTATTTTCAGTCAACTGTTAACTTTAATTTTAGTTATTTACCTAATTATAACTCCTTTTTTATACAGAAAATATGACGCTATTAAAAACTTAGCAGATTCTTTTGCTGTGCCTATTGTTAAATGGCACCATACCATTGCTTTTTTATTAAGTACAGGTTTATTAGTTTTTATGGGCTCTAACAGAAAATGGGAATTGTATGAATTGGCTTTTGGAGTAATTTTCTTACTTATTTTTCTAAATCCGCTAAACTCAAAAATCTACAGCAAATAGTTAAAAATTGTACGAAGCATAAAACCCATAACTACCTTTATTATAATTTGGGTAGAATGATAAATGTTTTGTTTTTTTAAACGGATTAAAGTTTTTAAGTGGTTTAATTAAATACACCAATTCTGTAACTAAAATACTAATTCCAGCAGCAGCCAAAACATCGGAAACCCAATGCTTGTTATTAGCCATTCTAAGTCCACCTGTTGCTGTTGCAAAGGCGTATCCGCTATATGCTAATATTGGCGAACTATCTTTAAATTCTTGATGTAATACAGCCGCATTTGTAAAAGCAATTGTTGTATGTCCTGATGGAAATGCTTTTGGAGTTCCATCTGGTCTTATTTTGGCCGTTGCAACTTTTAACCTATTTGTAATTCCTGAAGAAATTACATTAGAAATAAACAAATATTTAGATTGGTCGAACCAATGATTTTTACTCTTTACACCTAATAAATCTGCAGTGTACATTTGAACAATTGGCGCAAATAAAATATAATCATCTACACTTGTTTTAAAATCATTTCCAACAAAACTCATTACATCCTTATGTAGTTTTTTTTCAAACTTACTATTGTTTAGCAATACTCCTACTCCTAGCAAAGAAGCAGGAACAATACTTTTTTTCCAAAAACTTTTTTTTGAAATAGAGTCTGTTTGTTGACCAATTGATAATGTTATTATAAAAACGAGTAGAATGGTTGTTAGTACAACTTTTTTTATGTGCATATTGTATTAAAGAGTTTTATACTTTAAAAAAACGAGTATAAAACAATTTTAACAAATAATAAAATATTAAAGCGTAAAAAACACCAAATAAAGCTCCTGTTAGAATATCTAAAGGAAAATGAACACCAATATAAACTCTACTATAAGCAACCGCAAAAGCCCAAAATAACAGTATTGGCATTAAGTATTTGTAGTACTGCTTTAACCACAAACTAAAAAACACGGCTATTGCAATTGAATTTGCTGCATGTGCCGAAAAATAAGAAAATTTACCACCACAAGATGGCTTAACTAGACGAATTAAATTCACTATAGCATCGTTATGGCAAGGTCTTAAACGCTTAAAGCCATATTTAAACATATTACTTGTTTGATCAGAAACTGCAATTAACAATGCTACAAAAATTAGCATTACTACTGTTTTTTTTAAACCAAACTGTTTGTAGAAAAAGTAAAGTAATAAAATATATAATGGAATGGCACTTAGCTTATTTGTAATAAAAAGCCAAAAGCCATCCCATTGTGAAGTGCCTAAATTATTTAGGTATATTAATAATTCAACATCTTTATCTATTAAAGTTTCGAACATTGAATTAAATTAATTTATTGTTTTTTAGCTGATTTCTCAACTATTTCTAATACAAAAACTAAATCAGTATCTGGAGGTATAACTCCACCAGCACCGTGAGCTCCGTATCCTAAATGAGAAGGAATGTATAATAAAGCAACATCACCAAATTTCATTTTTTGTAAACCTTCTTTAAAACCAGGAATTAAACGTGCATCTGGACCGTAAGGAGTATTAAACGGTGCATAACCACCTTGCTTATCTCTATTACTATCGTATACTTCATACTTTTTTGCTATATCGCTATAACTTGTATCAAATAATCTTCCATCAGTAAAATAACCTGCATAATTAACTTTAACATCTTCACCCATTTTTGGAGATGAACCATTTAAAGTTTTAGTAATAACATATTTTAAACCTGAAGGAAGTTCAATAGCTTTTGAAGCATTTGCATCGAACATTGCTTTAGTTTCAGCTAAAACAGACTTTAATTTTTCTTCTTTTTCTAAAGCTTCTTTTTTAGCTACTTTAAAATGGTTAGAAAACTCTTCTGCAGCTTTAAACTTTTTAGCTAGCTTACCTATTTTAATAATTTCGATATGTTTAATTGTATCATTTTGAGCTATAGAATCAACAACAGCTTGCCCTTTAATTACATTACCAAACACAGTATGTTTACCATCTAACCAAGGAGTTTCTTTATGTGTAATAAAAAATTGACTTCCGTTTGTTGTTGGTCCAGAATTTGCCATTGATAATATACCGGCTTTGTCGTGTTTCAACAATAATTTTCCAACTGTATCTTTTGGAAACTCATCTTTAAATTTATAACCTGGTCCTCCAGTTCCTTTTCCATCTGGATCTCCACCTTGAATCATAAAATCTTTTAAAACTCTATGAAAAATTAACCCATCGTAATAAGGTTTCCCTTTTAAATCTTCATTTACTAATTCATTTGTTCCATCGGCTAGAGAAACAAAATTAGCAACTGTTACAGGAGTTTTATCAAATTCTAGCTTTAATAAAATTGCTCCTTTGTTTGTTTCCATATTTGCATACATACCATCATCTAAATCTGCATATTTGGTAGGCTTGCAAGATATAATTGCCAAAGCAATTACAATTGGTAAAAATTTAATAATTTTCATTTCTTAGTTTTTACTTGGTGCTTTTGCATTAAAAACCTCAATTAATTCTACTTCAAAAATTAATGGCATAAAAGGTTTAATTTTTCCAGGACGTGGAGTTGCTCCATATGCTAATTCTTGAGGAATAAAGAATTTGTATTTTGCACCAGGGCTCATTAACTGTAAACCTTCTGTCCACCCTTTAATAACTCTATTTACAAAAAAAGAAGCTGGCGTACCTTTATCTACAGAACTATCGAAAACAGTACCATCAATTAACGTACCGTGGTAATGTACTTTTACTTTTGAAGTTGCTAATGGCTTTTCTCCTTTTCCTTCTTTTAAAACAATATATTGTAAACCACTTTCAGTAACTTTTACTCCTGGTTTTGCTTTGTTATCATCTAAAAAGTTAATTCCTTCAACTTTTACGTCAGCAAATTCAACTTCTGCTTTTTTTAATGCATCCGCTCTTTCTTTTTCTTGCTTTTCTTTTTGTTTTTTCTGAAAATATTTATTTAAAATAGCTGGTACATCTTTACCTTCTAATAACATGTTTAAAGAATCTAATCCATTTTCAAAACCTTGAACAAATAAATCATCATCAATTTCACCAAAGTTAGCTTTTACTTTAATTCCCATATCTAAACCTAAAGCATAACTTGCAGAATCTACTTCAGTTTCTAAAGATTTTTTTGTTACTCTACCATTATTACAAGAAGCCATTGATAATACAACAGTACTTACTAATAAAAACTTAATTACTTTCATTTTTTTTTATTGTTTTAATTAATTGAACTTTTACTTTTAACGGCTCATTTATTCCAATCTTATTTCGATCGCCTAAATAACCATACATTTTATGTGAAGGAAATAAAAATGTTACAATTTCATTTTCCTTCATTAATTTTAATCCGTTTCTTAAACCTTCAACAATTTCTTGTTGATCTACTTTATAACCTTGTTTACCTATTTCTTCTGCACTATAAATAATAGAATTATCCATAGCATATACTTCGTAAACATATTCTAATTCATCTCCAAACTTAGGCAAGTAGTTATTAGCTTTGTTTTCTAATTCATACGCATACCAAAACCCACTTGCCGAACGTTGGTAAGCAGTTAATGAATCTTGCTTTATAAAACTTTTTAATTCTTCTTCTTCGTTAGCAATAAGTGTTTTATTAAAGTTTACAGACTCTTTTAAATAAGACGTAGTTTTTCTTGTTACCGGTTTTCTGGGTACCGGATTCATACAAGAAATTATAAGTGTAGTTAATAAAAAAAGTAAGAAACTATTTCTCATACGAATTTTTCAAATCATTTTTATAGTCTGGCAATATACTTAAAAAGTTAGAAATTGTAGCATCTATTGAAACTGTAGACCTTCCACCTGCAGCATTATCGTGTCCGCCTCCATTAAAATGAGCTCGGGCAAATTTATTTACTGAAAATTTACCTTTAGATCTAAAAGACATTTTAATTATTTTTTGATCCGTATCTTCAATAAAAATTACAGCAAAAACAACACCTTTCAAAGATAAAGCATAATTTACCACACCTTCTGTATCTCCTTTTTGGTAATTAAACTCATCTAAATCTTCTTGAGTTAATTTAATATAAGCTGTTTTCAATTCGTCAATTACAACCATATTACTTAATGATCTACCTAACAATTGTAACCTACTGTATGAATTTGTATCATATACGTTATTATGAATTTGAGCATTTTTGGCTCCTTTATCCATTAAGTCTGCAACAATTCTATGTGTTTTACTTGTAGTTGAAGCAAATCTAAACGAACCAGTATCTGTCATAATACCTGCATATAAACAAGTTGCTATTTCTGGTGTTATAGCTTCTAAATCATTTAGCATTTCAAAAAATTGATACACCATTTGACAAGTTGAACATATTGAAGTATCTGAATATAAATACTTTGCAATATTGTCTGGTTGTTGATGATGATCTATCATAATAAAAGTACCCATAAATTTCTCTAGGGTATTTGCCATATCATCTCCTACTCTATGCAACGCATTAAAATCTAATAAAAAGGTTATAGACGCTTCATCTAAAGCTTCTTTAGATTGCCTATTTTGCATGTCAAACTTAAAGGCATTTTTAGATCCTGGCAACCATTTTAAAAAATCTGGATAATCATTAGGAGCTACAACTGTTACATTATGACCTTTACCTTGTAAGTAATGGTACATTGCTAAACAAGAACCCATTGCATCTCCATCGGGGTTTCTATGCGGTACTACAACTATGTTTTGTTTAGTTGATAGTAGCTCTTTTACTTCATTAATATCACTTTTATTCATATGCTGCAAATATACAATTTAATAACATACATGTTTAGTGATACACTTGTATATTTGTTAAAGGAAACATAATAAATATATAATGAAAAATTCTTCTAAACTAATTCTCAGCATCTTTATGCTATTTAGCATTTATAGTAATGGGCAATTAAAAAATTCTAAACAGGCAGATTTTATTCTTTCTTTTGGCTCTTGCAACAACCAACACCTGCCTAACAACTTATGGAAAGAGGTTTCTAAAAACCAACCAAATGTATGGCTTTGGGGTGGTGATATTATTTATTCAGATACAAAAGACATGAAGTATTTGAGTAAAAACTACCAAAAGCAAAAAAATAATAAAGACTATAAGTTATTTGCTAAAAACACTGAAATACTTGGAACGTGGGACGACCACGATTATGGCGTAAATGATGGTGGTGTAGAATATTCTAAAAAAAATGAATCGCAGCAACTATTTTTAGATTTTTTTGATGTTCCCAAAAATGATAAAAGAAGAAGTCAACAAGGCGTATATTATTCAAAAGAATACAAGGTTAAAAATACAATTATAAAGGTTATAATATTAGATACTCGTTATTTTAGAACTCCTTTAACTCGAAGTAATTCAAAAAGAAAAAGATACACGCCTTCAAATGTTCAAACAAACAATATGCTAGGTGAGTCTCAATGGAAATGGTTAAAAAATGAGCTTACTACTTCTAAGGCTAGTTATACTGTTATAATGAGTAGTATTCAATTTTTATCTAATTTACATGGTTTTGAGACTTGGGGTAATATGCCTAATGAAGTTAAAAAATTAGAAGATTTATTAGTTAAAACCAACACAAAAAATGCTATTATTTTATCTGGAGATAGGCATATTTCTGAAATTTCTAGCAAAAAAATAAAAGGTCTAAATTATCCTTTAATCGACTTTACTTCTAGCGGTTTAACACATTCTTACACAAGCTACTCTGGAGAGTTAAACCCTTATAGAATAGTAGATGTAGTATTTAAAAAAAGTTTTGGAATCCTTAAATTTAATCTAAAAACTAATGAGGTTACTATGGAAATTAGAGGAAGAAAAAATATACTTTATAAAAGCTATATTCAAAAATATAATGAGTAACATTGTTATATAAAAAATAAATATATATTTGTCCACCTAAAAATTACAAAATAATGATTACTACAAACAGAACATTTACAATGATTAAACCTGACGCAGTTGAAAATGGCTACGTTGGTCCAATTATTGAAAAAATTACTGCTGCAGGTTTTAAAATTGTAGCTTTAAAAATGACAAGAATTTCTAGAGCTGATGCTCGTGATTTCTATAGTGAACACAGCGAACGTTCATTTTTTGGTGAATTAGTTGAATTTATGACTCGTGGGCCAATTGTTGTTGCTATTCTTCAAAAAGAAAATGCTGTTGCAGATTTTAGAGCCTTAATTGGCGCTACAGATCCAGCTGAAGCTGCTGAAGGAACTATTAGAAAAACTTTTGCGACATCTAAAGGTGAAAATGCAGTACACGGTTCAGATAGTAATGAAAACGCTACTAAAGAAGGTAACTTTCATTTTTCTGACAGAGAAAAATTTTAAAAAAACATTCAATCAATTAAAAAGCCAAGTTGTTAATTCAGCTTGGTTTTTTTATGTTAATAACACTTTTGAAATAAGTTTTTCTCCAAACTCTTCGTTCAATAATTTAACAATTTTTTCTTTACCATAGCTTAGCTCCTCTCTCAATACCGAAGAATTTAATTTAACTATTAAAGTTTTTCCTTGAATTTCTATACTTTGAGTGTATGACACGACTCCATTACCCATTAGCTTTGCCCAATGTTCTTCTAAAGAAAGTTGAGTTAATCCTTTGGTAAGTTTATTTTCTTTAATAACGCTACCCATTAACTCTTCAATAGATTGAAATTCTCTTGTACGTTTTGCCATTACAATTCAAATATTTTATAGGTTTGATTTGTTTTTTTTACTACTTCTTCTGTTCTAACTTTATGAGTATCACTTATAAAAAGCTGTCCAAATTCATCATTATCAACTAGATTAATTATTTGAGAAACTCTAGAATCATCTAATTTATCAAAAATATCATCTAACAATAATATAGGTTTCACTTTAGATTGCGCTTTAATAAAATCGAACTGCGCTAACTTTAAGGCTATTAAATATGATTTTTGCTGTCCTTGAGATCCAAATTTCTTTATAGGAAACCCATCAATTTCAAACAATAAATCATCTTTATGTACACCAACACTAGTATATTGCAACACTCTATCTCTTTCTATATTTTGCTCAAATAAACTTAACATATCAATATCTAACAATTGAGATTTATAAGCCAAATTAACAGTTTCGTTATTTCCAGATATAGCTTTGTAGCGCTCTTTAAAAATAGGAATAAACTCATTTAAAAAGTTATTTCTCTTTTCAAAAATTATAGAACCATAACTAGTAAGTTGTTCATTATAAACATTAAGGTTTACAGCATCAAAAGTTCTATTAGCTGCAAAATACTTTAATAAAGAATTTCGCTGTACCAACACCTTATTATAGTTAATAACTGCTTTTAGATAATTTTTATCGCTTTGCGAAATTACACTATCCATAAATTTACGGCGCGTATCACTACCTTCAACAATTAAATCCCTATCTGCAGGTGAAATTATAACCAATGGTAAATACCCTATGTGTTCAGAAAACTTTTCGTAAGCTTTACCATTTCTTTTTACTACTTTTTTGCTTCCTCTTTTTAAACTACAAACTACATTTTCTATTTTTTCTTGCATTTTGTACTCTCCTTCTATCATAAAAAAGTCTTCGGTATGCCTAATATTTTGGCTAGCAACCGGATTAAAGTAACTTTTTGCGAAAGATAAATAATAAATTGCATCTAAAACATTTGTTTTACCAACTCCATTATCTCCAACAAAACAATTTATTTTACTCTCAAAATCAAACGTTTGAGAGTCAAAATTTTTAAAATTTACTAATGTAATTTTTTGTAAATGCATTTATATTTTTTGAAAGTTTAAAATTATTGAAAATAAATGGAAATTTAGACCCATTTGCATTTTTACTTTCCATTTAAATATTCTATTTTTGCGCCTACAAATTTTACAATAAATGGCAACATATAAAAAGACTGGTGGTAAAATAAAGAAAACTCAACAAGTAGTTGAGGAACAATCTACAACAGCTGAAGTATTTAATACTTTAGATGAAACCGCTTCAAAATCGGAACAATGGGTTATTAAAAACCAAAAAATAATTTTTATATTATTAGGTTTAGTAGTAGCAGGAATTTTGGGATACTTAGCATACAATAAATTTGTAGCTGCTCCAAAAGAAAAAGAAGCTGCAAACGAATTAGCTTTTCCTAAAACTTATTTCGAAAAAGCAATGACAAGCTCTGTTGCTGTAGATTCTTTGTTAACTTTAGGTTTAGACGGAACTGACGGTAAATACGGTTTTGTTGATATTGCTGATAAATTCAGTGGAACTTCTGCAGGAAATTTAGCAAACTACTACGCTGGTTTATCGTACTTAAAAATGAGTAACTATAAAGAAGCTATTTCGCATTTACAAAAATTCACTTCTGAAGATGAGTTATTAGCTCCAACTGCTAAAGGTGCAATTGGTGATGCTTTTGCTGATATTAACCAACCAGAAGACGCTTTAGATTACTATTTAGAAGCTGCTAACTTAAGAGACAACAATTTTTCTACTCCTTTATTTTTATTTAAAGCTGGTAACACAGCAATGGAATTAGAAAAATACTCTAAAGCTTTAGACGCTTTTTCTAGAATTAAAAAAGATTACCCTACTTCTAACGAAGCTAGAAATATTGATATTTATATTAATAAAGCAACATTTGCTAAAAACTAATACGTTGTATGGCAACAACAGATTTATCTTATTACGATAAAGCAACAATCCCAAATGCGAAAAATTTTCGATTTGGGATTGTTGTTTCAGAATGGAATCCTGAAATTACAAACAACCTTTATTTAGGTGCTCAAGAAGCTCTTTTAGAAAATGGAGCATTACAAGGTAACATTGTAAAATGGGATGTACCTGGAAGTTTTGAATTGGTATACGGTTGTAAAAAAATGATAGAAACTCAAAAGGTTGATGCTATTATTGCAATTGGAAATGTTATTCAAGGTGAAACTAAACACTTCGATTTTGTATGTGAAGGTGTTACGCAAGGTATTGTAGATTTGAATGTTAAATACGATGTACCTGTTATTTTTTGTGTTTTAACCGACAATACAAAACAACAATCTTTAGATCGTTCTGGAGGTAAACACGGTAACAAAGGTATTGAATGTGCTATTGCCGCAATTAAAATGGCAAACTTATAAGCATACGGCAATAATCTTTACATTTTAACTTTTTTTTACACTTTTAATCGTATTAAAATATCTTATTTTTTAAGTATATTTGACTATTATGGGAATTTTAAGCAAGCGAAAAAATAAAAAATTCGAATACAAACCAAGGTATTTTAAAGGTGATGGTAATCCATATGAAGTTAGACATAAGTTTGATGAGTTTAGATCTACTGTTGGAGAAAAACAAAATCTAAAAGGCAAAGTTAACTCTGCTTTAGATGAAATGAAGGCATCAGAAAACTATGGTTTTAATAAAGTAATTATTATAGTTGCTGCTATTCTTGTTTTTATATTTCTCTATATTATTGATTTTGATTTATCAATTTTCAAGAAACCGTTTTAATGTCCGACATCATTCAATTATTACCAGACCACGTTGCTAATCAAATTGCAGCTGGGGAAGTTGTTCAGCGCCCATCATCCGTTGTTAAAGAATTACTAGAAAACGCTATTGATGCAGGTGCTACTTCAATAAAACTTATTGTTAAAGATTCAGGCAGAACCTTAGTTCAAGTTATTGATAATGGAAAAGGAATGAGTGTTACCGATGCTCGTTTATGTTTTGAACGTCATGCAACTTCAAAAATTCAAAAAGCAGAAGATTTATTTAATCTACAAACTAAAGGTTTTAGAGGTGAAGCTTTAGCATCTATTGCCGCAATTGCACATGTAGAATTAAAAACCAAACAAGAAACAGAAGAACTAGGTACACTTATTAAAATAGAAGGTAGTGCCGTAACTTCTCAAGAAAGTGTTTCTGCTTCAACAGGAACTTCACTTTCTGTTAAAAACTTGTTTTATAACATACCAGCACGTAGAAACTTTTTAAAATCAAACACCGTTGAAACCAGGCATATTGTTAATGAATTTCAAAGAGTATCTTTAGCACATCCATCTATTGCATTTTCATTTCACCATAACGATAGTGAAATATATGTATTACCCAAAGGAAATTTACGTCAACGTATTGTTTCTATTTTAGGTAAAAAAACCAATGAAAAATTAGTTCCTATAAGCGAAGCTACCGATGTAGTTGAAATTACAGGTTTTGTGGCTAAACCAGAATTTGCTAAGAAAAAAAGAGGTGAACAATTCTTTTTTGTAAACGACAGGTTTATTAAAAATGCCTATTTAAATCATGCTGTTACAAGTGCTTTTGAAGGGTTAATTTCTAACGGACATTTTCCTACGTATTTTTTATTTTTAAACGTACCTGCTAAAAGTATTGATATAAATATTCATCCAACAAAAACTGAAATTAAGTTTGACGATGAAAAAACGCTGTATGCCATATTGCGTTCAACCATAAAGCATAGTTTAGGGCAATATAATGTAGCACCTGTTTTAGATTTTAATAGAGATGCGCAATTAGATACGCCGTATAATTTCAAAAATAAAACAGCACCTTCAACACCTAAAGTTTCGGTTAACCCAGATTTTAATCCCTTTAAAGCTGAAACCACTTCAAAACCATATACCCCAAAGCCCTTTAAAAAAGAAGAAGCTAATTGGGATAGTTTGTATACTGGTCTTGATGTAGAGAAAATTGAAGTTGAAGCTGAACCAGTTTTAAATCAATTATTTACTGAAGAAAAAACTGTTAACAAAACATATCAAATACACTCAAAATATATTGTTAGTAGTATAAAATCGGGAATTGTATATATACACCAAAATTTAGCACACCAACGTATTTTATATGAAGAATTTTTAGAAAACATAACTGTTAAAGATGCTATGAGCCAACAATTGTTGTTTCCTTTAGAAATAAATTTTAGTGCTACTGATATTGATTTAATTAAAGAAATTAAAGAAGATTTAGAAAGTGTAGGCTTTTTATTTGATACTATAACTAATGAAACTATTGTTATAAAAGGTATTCCGGTAAATATTACCGAAAGCCAAACTACTATAATTATTGAACAATTATTAGACGATATTAAAAACGATATTCCTGATACAAGTTTTAGTCAACTTGACATAATGGCAAAAAGTTTGGCAAAAAGTCTTGCTATTAAAACTGGCACAAAATTAGATGCTAAAGAACAAGAAGAAATTGTAAACAATTTATTTTTAACCAAACAACCAGATTTATCTCCGTTTGGTAAAAAAACCTTTGTTACAGTTAATATTGATGAAATTGATAAACGATTTAACAATTAACCTTGTTAACTAATTAAATTATGGGAAGAATTACTGAAGCTGTAAAACATTTAATAATAATAAACGTCATCTTTTTTGTGGCGCCACAACTATTGCCTAATTTAGGCTTAGACAGTATGTTTGCTTTATACTTTCCTGAAAACGAAAAATTCGGATTTTGGCAGTTTGCTACTCATATGTTTATGCACGGAGGCATATCGCACATACTTTTTAATATGTATGGTTTGTGGGCTTTTGGTACTCCACTTGAACAAATGTGGGGAAAAAATAAATTTATTTTCTTTTATTTATCTGCGGGTTTAGGTGCCGGTGTCATTTATACATTGGTAAATTACTTCCAATTTAACGGTGTTTACGATCAATTAATAAATATTGGAATGTCTGCTGAAGATATTAAAAACATTTTAACTACAGGAAGTTATAACGATAGCATATTACAGACCGTTTCTAGCGAACAACTTAATGAATTTTATGCAACATACCATACGCCTGCTGTTGGAGCATCTGGTGCTGTTTATGGAATTTTAGTTGCATTTGGATTAAGTTTTCCTAACGCTAAACTGGCTCTTATATTTTTCCCTGTTCCAATTGCTGCAAAATATTTTATACCATTAATTATTTTTGGAGATTTATTCTTTGGAATGACTAAATATTCAATAGGAAACGTTGCTCACTTTGCACACGTTGGTGGGGCTTTAATAGGATTTTTAATAGCTTGGTATTGGAAACAAAATCAATTTAAACGCTGGAACTAATTTGAATATACTAAACGACATAAAAGCTGCTTACAACAAAGCCAACATAGTTGAACGGATTGTTTATATAAATGCATTTCTATTTTTGGTAACTGCACTTTTAAGCAATTTTATAATTGAATGGTTTGCATTGCCTTCAAACATAGATAGTTTTATTACAAAACCTTGGACATTATTATCATATGGTTTTATACATCAACGTTTTATACATTTAATTTCAAATTTATTAGTACTGTATTATATAGGTAATTTGTTTTTAGATTTTTACACTAAAAAACAATTCCTAAACTTTTACTTTTTAGGTTTATTTGTTGGTGGTATTGCTTTTTTAACTACTTATTATTTTACCCAACAAAACGGATTACCCCTAGCAGGAGCATCTGCTGCTATTGCAACTGTTTTTGTTGCTATTGCTACTAAAGTGCCACGTTACGCACTACGTTTACGCTTTATTGGCAGTGTTGAACTTTGGGTATTAGCTGCAATTTATGTTTCGTTAAATATATTACAACTTACTAATAATGATAATGGTGGTGCAATTGCTCATTTAAGTGGCGCTCTACTAGGTTTTGTTTATTCTAAACAATTAAGTCAAGGAAATGATATTGGTAAATGGTTTGAAAATAGTATTGATTTTTTTACTAATTTGTTTACAAATAAAAAGAATTCAAACCTTAAAACTGTACATAAATCTAAAAGAAGATCTAGTACTAAAAATGAGGTATCTAAAAATAAACAAGGTAAAATTAACGACATTCTAGATAAAATTAGTAAATCTGGATATGATAGTTTAACACAAAAAGAAAAAGACTTTTTATTTAGAGCTGGAAGAAAATAATATGAAAAAATTATCCCTACTAGATAAATTATTATTCTTTGTCAATTCTTTATTGGCAACATTACTTATACTCTCTTATTTAACCTATTTTATATCTCCAAACTCAATATCTCTAATTTCTATAATTAGCTTATCTGTACCTTTTTTAATACTAATAAACTTAATATTTGCTATTTACTGGCTTATTAAATTAAAAAAACAATTTTTATTGTCTTTATTCGTATTACTAATTGGCTTTCCATATTTAACTAAGTTTTATAATATTTCAGAAAAGAAAATTTTACTAGAAAGTGATACCAAAATAATGAGCTACAATGTACGTATGTTCAATAAATATAAAAACATTAAGGAAGAAGGTGTTGATAAAAAGATAATAGATTTTATTACGAATAAACAACCAGACATTCTTTGTTTACAAGAATATTCTAACGACAAAAAATCAATTTTAAAATTTCCATACAGATATACTTTTTCTAAAAAAAAGAGCATTTTTGGTCAAGCAATATATACTAGATACAAAATCTTAAACAAAGGATCATTAAACTTTTCTAGCCCAACAAATAATAATGCCATTTTTGTTGACATTTTAAAAGGAAAAGATACAATCCGTATCTATAATGTTCATTTACAATCGCTTCAAATAAATCCTCAGAAGGAAGAACTTACTAAAGAAAACGGAGAAAAACTAAGAAAGCGTGTAGAGAAAGCTTTTAAAATTCAAGCCAATCAAATTGAATTATTAAAATTGCATATGGCAAAAAGCAACTTAAAAACTATAATTTGTGGAGATTTTAATAACAATGCATTTTCTTGGGCTTATCATCAATTAAAAGAAAATAAAAACGATGCTTTTGAAGAGGCTGGTAAAGGTTTTGGAAAAACGTATGATTTCCCGTTCCCTTTTAGAATTGATTTCATTTTAACAGATGAAAGTTTTCCTGTAAACAACTTTAAAACATATCCTGTTAAATACTCGGACCATAACCCAATAATGGCTAGGATTAGTTTTAATAATAACTAATATAATACTACTATAGAATCACAATTTTCATTAATTTTATTTTTTAAAACAAATAAAACTCAATAATGAAAAAACTATTTACATTTCTATTTTTAAGTGTCTTATTTTTTGGCTTTTCACAAGAAAAAGAATTAACTATTGATGATGCAGTTCTAGGTTATTATAAAGGCTTATACCCTACTTCTATTTATAACAGACACTGGGTAGAAAACACAAATACTTATGTATATCAAAAAGAGAATAGTTTAATTTTTACAAATGCAAAAAGTAATACTATAACAACTAATATTTCTTTTGAATCACTTCAAAAAACATACAGTAATTTAAAAAGGTTTCCGCAAATAAAAGATATTTCTTCAACAACTTTTTCATTTCAAAATGGAACTGCTATTGAAACTTACAATTATGTTTCTAAAACAAAAGAAACTACTGTGTCTTTTGATGAAAAAGCTGAAAATAACGAGTTTAATTCAAAGGCTAAAGCTGTTGCTTATACACTAGACAACAATTTATTTATTGCAAACTCTTCAAATCCAAAAATTGAAGTTACCAATATTAAAGATAAAAATATTGTTTCTGGACAAACTATACATAGAAGTGAATTTGGTATTTACAAAGGAACATTTTGGAGTCCAAAAGGAAATTATTTAGCTTTTTATCAAAAAGATGAAAGTAACGTAACTAATTATCCTTTAGTTGATGTTAACTCATACCCTGCTTCATTAAAAAATATTAAATACCCAATGGCAGGACAAGGAAGTGAACAAGCTAAAATTGGTATTTTCAACTTAGCTACTCAAAAAACTTCTTACTTAAATATTGACACCTCAGATGAGCATTATTTAACAAATCTTTCTTGGACACCTGATGAAAAATTTGTTTTAATTGCTGAAATCAACCGAGGTCAAAATCATTATTGGTTAAACTTATACAATGTTGAAACTGGTAATAAAGTAAAAACTATTTTAGAAGAAACTAGCGATAAATGGACAGAACCAGAGCACGATGCTATTTTTATACCTAACAGCAACACAAACTTTTTATGGTTTAGCGAACGAGATGGTTTTATGAATTTATACCAATACACAACTGAAGGGAAATTAGTAAAACAAGTAACAAAATTTAATTGGGTTGTAAATGACGTTCTTGGTTTTGATGCCAAAGCTAAAAATGTATTTATAACTGGAACTAGTGAAGATGCAAGAGAAAACCACACTTATAAAGTTAATTTAAAATCTGGTAAATACACAAAATTAACAACAGATGCTGGAACGCACAGAACACAATTAAGTTCAGATGGTAGTTTTTTAATCGACCAATATAGTAACCTTTCTACTCCAAATGATATTAATGTAATTGATACAAAAAAAGGAACTTCAACAACTATTTACACTTCAAAAAACCCATTAAAAGATTATAAAATTGGAACTACCGAATTTGGAAGCTTAAAAGGTGAAGATGGTACTAAACTTTATACACGTATTATTAAACCTGCAAATTTTGATGCTTCAAAAAAATATCCAGTTATGGTGTATGTGTATGGAGGACCTCACGCACAAATGATTACAAATTCTTGGTTAGGAGGTTCTAATTTGTGGATGCAAGCATTTGCTACTGCAAACGATTATATTGTGTTTACTTTAGATAATAGAGGTTCTGCTAATAGAGGTTTTGCTTTTGAAAGCATTATTCACCGTAATTTAGGTGATGCTGAAATTAGCGATCAACTTACAGGAATTGACTATTTAAAAAGCTTAAATTATGTAGATAGCTCTAGAATTGCTGTTAACGGTTGGAGTTATGGTGGTTTTATGACTACTAGTTTAATGTTACGTAATCCAGGTGTGTTTACAACTGCTGTTGCAGGTGGACCAGTAATTGACTGGAAATATTACGAAGTTATGTATGGTGAACGTTATATGGATACTCCACAGGAAAATCCAGAGGGTTACAACAAGACCAAAGTAGCTAATTATATTAAAAATTTAGACGGAAAAATGCTTATTATTCACGGTAGTGTTGATCCGGTTGTAGTACCTCAGCACAGTATGTCTTTATTACAAGAAGCTATTAAACAAAAAGTGCAAATAGACTTTTTTACATACCCAATGCACGAGCACAATGTACGTGGTTATGATAGAGTTCATTTAATTAAAAAAATGATGAATTATATTGTTGAAAACAACAAATAAGTTTTATTCTTGTCACCCTAAACTTGATTCAGGGCCTCATAGCTATAAGCAATTATAATGATGAGATGCTGAACCAAGTTGAGCATGATGTTCGTTTAAATTAAAGAAAAAATGAAGTTAACAAGCCCTAACAAACTAGTTTCAGTTTCTATAGAAAACGGAGAGTTAATTAGTTACCTAAAAAACGGCGAAGAATTAATTCACCAAAAAGGAAGTGCTGGTTGGCGTAATTCTGACACTGAAATGTTTCCTGTAATTGGACCAACAAGTGATAAGGATTATTTAGTAAATACTCCTAAAGGAAATGCCGTGCAAGATCAACATGGTATTTTAAGAGAATTAACTTATAATTTGAAAAACAGCAGTTCGAATACTGCTGTTTTTCAAAAAAAATATAGTGCAAATACAATTGTTAAAAATTCTAAGTTTCCAGAAAAATCTTCTGCAGAAAATTTACACTGGCCATATAATTTCAATTTTGAAAAAAGTTTTGAACTAACAAACAATTCATTAAAAATTACTTTTAATATTGAATGTGAAAAAAATATGCCTTTTATGTTAGGCTACCATCCAGCTTTTAAATTATCTGGCGATAATTCTGAGGTAATTTCAACTTCGAACAACAACATTTCACTTCAAAATATAATTGATAGTGGAGCAAGTGCATATCCTATCTTAAACACTTCTGAATTAACCTTAGTTAAAGAAAAAGGTTGTAATGTAAATATTAAAACAAGTGGCTATAATAACTTTATGTTATGGACTGAAGTACCAAATATGCTTTGTATTGAACCTATTACAGCATACCCATATGTGGAAGGTAAAATGTTAAACAAAAAATTATTTAATACCGCTAAAGAAACTAATTTTTTTGAAGTTTTAATTACACCTATAAACAAATAGAGAAATTATTTACTTTAAAAATAAATGATCTAAATTTTAAAATAAAAGCTTTTTAATTTTTCTAAAACACATGATAAAATGAAAAATCAAAAAATGGCATACTTTTATGCTATTTGTGCTGTACTAGTTTGGTCTACTGTTGCGTCTGCTTTTAAAATTTCTTTAAAGTACTTGAATTTTTTACAACTGTTGTTAATTTCTACATTTGTTTCAACCGCTATACTTTTGGTTTTATTAATTGCTCAAAATAAATTAAAAAACTTAAAAAAATATACTTTAAAAGATTTTATACATTCTGCTCTACTAGGTTTCTTAAACCCTTTTTTATATTACATATTATTATTTAAAGCCTACTCTCTTTTACCTGCTCAAGAAGCTCAGCCGTTAAATTATACTTGGCCTATAATGCTAACCTTACTTTCTATACCAATTTTAAAACAAAAAGTTAGCATAAAAAGTATTATTTCTATTGTTATTAGTTTTATTGGCGTTTTAATAATTTCTACACAAGGAAATCTATTAAACATTAGTTTTACAAATTTAAATGGTGCATTATTAGCTATAAGTACCGCAGTAATTTGGGCTTTCTTTTGGATATATAATACTAAGGATAAAAGGGATGAAATTACAAAGCTTTTTCTAAATTTTGCTTTTGGTTTTATATACATATTTATTGCAACAATAATTTTTTCAAAAATTGAAACCCCAGACTTAAACGGATTACTTGGAGCAAGTTATATTGGTCTTTTTGAAATGGGTATTACTTTTGTTATTTGGTCAAAAGCTCTTCAATTATCTACATCAACAGCCAAAGTCAGTAAATTTATTTACTTAGTTCCATTTCTTTCTTTAGTAATTGTATACTTTATTTTAGGTGAAAAAATATTAATTTCTACTATTGTAGGTTTAGTTTTTATTGTGGTTGGAATAGTTTTAGAACAAATAAATAAAAGTAAAATTCATTAATTTTTATTCGTTTTTTTTTGAAATTCCACACAACTAGGCAAATTATTTTATAAAAATAAAAAAATGTATCTACTTCAAAAAGCACGAGACTAAAGATTTATTATTAAAATCAAGTTAAAAATGGTTTAAATAAACCAAAAAATATACAACATTCGAATTTTAGTATAAGAAGTTAACTTAAACTCACTCTTACCTTTGCGTTATTCTTTGTAACACTAAAAATAAACAATAATGAATACAAATATATTTGGTAAAAAAGGATGGACTCCAGAAAGAATGGGAAACTTAAGTGATAAAATCTTTGTTATTACAGGTACTACAAGCGGTACAGGTTTTGAAGCTGCAAAAATATTACTATCAAAAGAAGCAAAAGTGGTAATGCTCAATCGTAATACAAAAAAAGCAGAAAATACTATTAAAACTTTAAAAGAAATTCTTGGTAACAATATAAAAGTATCTAATATACATTTGGACTTAGCCACACTAGCTTCTGTAAAAAAATCAGCACAAGACATTCTTAAAACTGTTTCTAAAATTGATGCATTGATTTGTAACGCCGCCATTGCTCAAGTACCAAAACAAACACTTACCGTTGATGGTTTTGAGAGTCAGCTAGGTGTAAACCATTACGGTAATTTTTTACTACAAGCTTTACTTTATCCACGTATTGAAGAATCAAAAGGTCGTATAGTAACTGTTGGAAGTATGGGATATAATTTAGGCCTCAAAACCATTCAATTTAATGATATGAATTGGGACAAGAATTACAGCCCAAATGGCGTATATAGCCAAAGTAAGTTAGCTCAAATTATGTGTATCTATGAATTACAAGACCGATTAAAAAAAGCTGGTAAAACCACTGTAAAAGCTTATGCCTGTCATCCTGGTGCTTCCAGAACATCATTAATAAAAACTAACGGTAGTTTATTAACTAGATTTATTTGGCAAATAATGAAGTTGACTCCTATGGTTCAGTCCGCTGAAAAAGGAGCATATCCGCAATTAATGTGTGCCACAGAACCAAATTTAAATGAAGCTGGTTTTTATGGGCCAACAGGAAGTGGTTATTTTAAAGGACCAGTTGGTGAATGCAAATTAGAACCACATGCAAAAGACAAACCGGTAATGGAAAAACTCTGGGCTATTTCAGAAAAAGCAACAGGTATTAAGTGGAATGTTTAAATTTGAAAATATTATGGATATATTAAAAACAGCAACAAATTGGGCTAAAGCAGAATTATTTTCAACACCTTTTTTTATTCTTTTCGGAATTGGGTTTGTAGCAGCAAGCATTGGCTTTTGGCAATTAGGTAAAACAGATATTGCAAAAGCATATATTTTCCCAACATTGTTAGCTGGTTTATTACTTATAACAATAGGACTTGGGTTATTTTTTACTAATAAATCTAGAATTGCCCAATTCGAAACTGCCCACCATACAAATGCAGAAGCATTTGTAAAATCAGAAATTATTAGAGCAGATAAAACTTTAAAAGAATATAAAACTATTGTATTCAAAGCTATTCCGTTAATAATAATTATTGCTGCAATGTTTATTATATTTGTTGACAAACCTATTTGGAGAGCAATTAGCATTACAACAATTGGATTTATGGTAATACTTTTATTGGTAGATGGTACTGCTCATTCCAGAATAAAAGCTTACAAAGAACAACTTATATTAGTAGAAAAATAAAACTTTTAATGAAACATTTTAAAACTCTCTCTGCTTATTTCGAATATATGCTATTACCCCAGCCTGAACACCCAATGTTAAGTGTTTTGTCTGCAATTGGTGATGGTTTTTTACCTTGTCCAAAAGAAAGTTCTCCTCCAATAACACATGATTGTTATTCCATTAGTTTAAAAAAAATAGTAAAAGGAAACTTAAACTATGGGAGAACAAAGTATGATTTTACAAATGGTGCACTTATTTTTATGGCACCGAGACAAGTATTACAATGGGATAATAGTGTTGTTTTTGAACAAAAAGGTTTTTCAATTAATTTTCATGAAGATTTTATTAAAGGAACCGAATTAGCAAAGCAAATTAAGAAATACGGATTCTTTTCATACACTGTAAACGAAGCTTTACACCTTTCTCCTAAAGAAGAGAGATTAGTAGAATCTATTGTAGAAAACATTAAAACTGAATACCACAATAACCAAGATGAGTTTAGTAAAGATATTATTATTTCTCAATTAAGTACACTATTAAAATATGCTAACCGTTTTTATGAAAGACAGTTTCTTAATAGAAAAGAACTTTCCAATGATTTATTAACGAAATTTAACGAAGAGCTAGAAGTTTATTTTGAAACTGGACAGCTGCAAGAAATTGGTATTCCAAGTATAGAGCAATTAGCTAATAAAATAGGTATTTCTCAACGTTACCTTAGCGATACCTTAAAACAAGAAACTGGTAAAACCACTACCGAACATTTACAGTTATACTTAATTAATGAAGCAAAAAACATTTTATTAAAACCTAACAAAACTGTTTCTGAAGTAGCGTATGAATTAGGTTTTGAATACCCTCAGTATTTCTCAAGATTATTCAAAAAAAAGGAAGGTATAAGCCCTTCAGAATATAGAGAAAAATATAGAATGAATTAAAAGGCAACTAAATATTTATTCTTTTTTAACATTTTTCAAAGTCAACATATTTACAGGGTTTATTCCTAAACCTGAAATGTTTTTTTGAGTAAAACGTACAACTTCATCATAATACAGAGGAATTATAGCTCCCGAAGCCATTACTAAACTATCCATTTTTTGATACAACTTTCTTCGTTCAAACTTATCATTTATTTGAATTGAAGTTTCATATAAATCATCAAATTCTTTTGAACTATAATGCACATAGTTCGGGCCTTTTGGCGAAAAGTTTTTACTATGAAAAATAAATAGGTAATTCTCCGCATCAGGATAATCGGCAACCCAACTACCTCTAAAAATACTTAACTTACCATTTACTTTAGTTTGTCTTAGTGTAGAAGGTGGCATTACATCAACATTTACTTGTAAACCTGTTTTACCAACTTCACGCTGTATGTATTCGCATAAATCTAAATATTGACTATTTGTACTAATAGTAATAGAAGGATTTTTATTCCCTGTTTCTTCAATATACTCTTCAACTAATTTTTTAGCTTTTTCGGGTTGGTACGTATAACCTTCCATTTCGTTAAAACTAGGCAAACCTTTTGGTATAAATCCATTTACTGCAGGTGTTCCAATTCCATTTCTTAAAAACTTCAACATTTTTACACGGTCAAAGCCATAATTTATAGCTTTTCTTATTTTAATGGAACTCACCTCCTTTTCTTCAGCATCCATATAAACACCTAAATATTCTGTATTTAAATAAGGGCTAGAAATCATATTAATTTTTGAACTATGATGCTCTTTCAACTCACCTTCTGTAGTTAACAAATCATCTTTATAAGAAGCATCAATACTACTCATAAAGTCCAAATTACCTTGTACAAACTGTAAAAACTCGCTTTGTTTGTCTGGCAAAAAAGTAATTGCCACGGCCTCTAAGTGGGGTAATTTATTTCCCTTTTTATCCTTCTCGTAATACAACTCATTTTTTCTAAAAACCAACTTTGTATTCTCTACCCACAATTTAAACTTAAACGGACCAGTACCAATTGGATTTGCTCTAAACGTATCTCCAAAATAATCTACAGCCTCTTTAGGCACTACCGAGCAATATTTCATACTCATTAAGCTTAAAAAAGGTGGAAACGATTGTTTCAAATTAATAACAAAAGTACTATCATTTTTTGCTTTAAAATTATCTACAAATTCTAATACCCATTTTCCAGGTGAAGTAACTTTTGGATCAATTAATCTATTAAAGCTATACTCAAAATCACTAGCTGTAACTGTTCTAGTAGAATCTTTTCCAAATAAACTATGTTTATGAAATTTAATATTGCTTTTTAAATTAAACTCATACGTTTTGCCTTCATTAGAAATAGCCCAAGAATTAGCTATATCCGGTTGAACTTCTAACTTATCATCTAATTGAACCAAGCCATTAAATAGCTGATTTGTAACCCAAACCGTACGTAAATCTTTAGCAAAAGCAGGATCTAAGGTGGTAATATTAGCGTGCTCATTATATCTAAACACCTGATTATCTTTTTGTTTTTTCTCTTCGGAAGCACATGAAATTATGAACCAACAACAAACAACTAACAACCAAACTCTATTTCTCAAACCCATACTCGTGTTCTACTTTACAAATTCTTAATTGGTATTTTTTATACCATAATTCTTTTCCTAATTTTCTAGCAACAGTATGTTCTGCATTGTTTTTCCATTTTAAAATAGCATCTAAACTACTCCAATAAGAAATGGTAATTCCAACTTCATTTCTAGCAGACTCTACTCCTAAATATCCTTCTTGCTCTTTTGCTAACTCTTCCATTCTTTCAGCCATTTCAATATAACCTTCGTCTATTGAAGTTCTAATGGTTGAAAAAATTACAGCATAATACGGAGGTTTTGGTGTTTTTGTTATCATCTATTTTTCTATTTATACTAACTATTATTTAAAAGTTAATAGCCATTCTATAGCTACCGCTTCAGAATAAAATATTTTGGAAATATGATTTTCATTCTCTCTTTCTTCGTGGTATAGAGTAGTTAGTGCAAATTTTTCAGGGTCTTCAATTAAAACTGCCTCATAAGTAACTCTATCCTTATCGTAATACTTAGCCAATTTAGAATATAAACCCTCAATATCCTTAGCTGTCCAATTATAAATAGCTTTTCTTACATCGGTAAGTACATAAGCTTTATTAGCTTTTTGTTTAAGATTAAACTCTTTAGTTAACTCCACTGCTTCATCTACAGTAATATTTCCTGTTAATTTAACTCTAATAACCCCATTTAAATAGCTATAATCAATAGTGTACATTGTAATCTCTTTCTAATAAGTATTTATTCTTTCTCTATTTACATAAAACATAATTTCTAAAATATAACTAAATCTTCAAATTAATACAAGTGTTTGATAAAGGTTTTATTAGTGTTTTTTATAATCGTTTTATTGAGTACTTTTGCAGTTGATAAATGTACAAGAATGAGCGCACAAAAAAAAGTGGCATTTTACACCTTAGGGTGTAAACTAAATTTTTCTGAAACTTCTACCATTGCACGTAACTTTCAAAACGAAGGTTTTGATCGTGTTGAATTTGATGAAGTTGCTGATATATATGTAATTAATACCTGTTCGGTAACAGATAATGCTGATAAACGATTTAAATCGATTGTAAAAAATGCGTTAAAAAAGAATGAGAATGCTTTTTTAATTGCCATTGGTTGTTATGCACAATTAAAACCTGAAGAATTAGCTGCTGTTGATGGTGTTGATATGGTTTTAGGTGCTACCGAAAAATTTAAAGTAACCGACTATATAAACGACCTTTCTAAAAATGAAATGGGCGAAGTACACTCTTGCGAAATTGAAGAAGCCGATTTTTATGTTGGCTCCTACTCTATTGGAGATAGAACTCGTGCTTTTTTAAAAGTACAAGATGGTTGCGATTATAAATGTACTTACTGCACAATTCCATTAGCTAGAGGAATTTCTCGAAGTGATGAACTAAGCAATGTTTTAAAAAACGCTAAAGAAATTTCAGAAAAAGAAATAAAAGAAATTGTACTTACTGGTGTAAATATTGGTGATTACGGTAAGGGTGAATTTGGTAACAAAAAACACGAACATACGTTTTTTGAGCTAGTTGAAGCATTAGATAAAGTTGATGGTATTCATCGTCTTAGAATTTCTTCTATTGAACCAAATTTATTAAAAAACGAAACTATTGAGTTTGTTGCAAATTCTAACAGCTTTGTTCCTCATTTTCATATCCCTTTACAAAGTGGTAGCGATGAGTTATTAAAATTAATGAAACGTAGGTATTTAACAGCTACTTATACAGATAGAGTTAGTGCCATTAAAAAAGTAATGCCAAATGCTTGTATAGGTGTTGATGTTATTATTGGTTTTCCTGGTGAAACTGATGAACTGTTTTTAGAAACATATAATTACTTAAGTCAATTAGATATTTCGTACTTACACGTTTTTACGTATTCAGAAAGACCAAATACGGAAGCAATAGAAATGAAAGGTGTTGTACCTCAAAAAGTACGTGCTAAACGTAGTAAAATGTTACGTGGTTTATCTGTTAAAAAACGTAGAGCTTTTTACGAAAGTCAATTAGACAATGAGTTAACTGTGCTATTTGAAAGTGAAAATAAGGATGGATTTATACATGGTTTTACCGAAAATTATGTAAAAGTTAAAACTCCTTGGAATCCAGAACTCGTAAATACTCTTCACCCAATAAAATTAACAAAAATTGATGAAGATGGAATTGTTCGTTTTGATTGGGTAAAAGTTCCTAAATTTGTTTAAACTATGACCGAAGATATTTACACATTTGCTATATTGGTTTTTACCTCTTTTTTCACACTTATTAACCCAGTGAGTTCAATGCCTGTTTTTATGACAATGACGGCTAATTTAAGTAAAAAAAGAAGAGTGCAAACTGCTAAAAAAGCAACTATTGTAGCACTTATTACTTTAATATTATTTGCTTTTTCTGGACAAATATTATTTAATTTCTTCGGTATTTCGGTAAATAGTTTTAGAATTGTAGGTGGTGTAATTTTCTTTGCAATGGGCTGGGATATGCTACAAGCTAGGCTTGGTTCTATGAAACATACAGTAGAAGAAGAAAAAATTGATGCATACGTTGAAGATATTTCAATAACTCCATTAGCAATACCTATGATTTGCGGACCAGGAGCAATTACAAACGCTATTGTATTAATGGAAGATTCGCACACAGTAATGCACAAAGCAGTATTACTTGGTATTATTACTTTAGTAATTTTACTAACTTATTTAATATATGTAGGCGGAAGTAAAATTATAGATTTCTTAGGTGAAACTGGTAACAAAGTTATGATGCGTTTAATGGGATTGATAGTAATGGTAATTGCAGTTGAATTCTTTTTTAGCGGATTAAAACCAATTGTTATCGATATTTTAAATAGCTAATGAAAAAGACAAAAAAACACATTTATTTTGTACCTGGTTTAGCGGCCAGTTCTAAAATATTTGAATACTTAAAATTGCCCGAAGAAGATTTTGAACTTCACTACATAGAGTGGCTAGTTCCTCTTTCTGAAAATGAAAAAATTGAAGACTATGCCCTTAGAATGGCTAACCAAGTAATAGAAGAAAATCCAATTTTAATTGGAGTTTCTTTTGGTGGTATTATGGTCCAAGAAATGGGTAAACACTTAAACAATGCTAAAATTGTTATTATATCTAGTGTTAAATGTAGAGATGAACTTCCAAAACGCTTAAAACTAATACAAGCAACAATGGCTTATAAATTATTTCCTGCAGGAGCCATTAGTAATTTGGAAGATTTTTCTGTTTTTGCCTTTGGAGACTTTGCAAAAAAACGAATAGATCTTTATAAAAAATACCTTTCGGTTAGAGATGAAAGCTATTTACACTGGTCTATTTATAACGTACTTCATTGGAAAAATGAAGTTATAGACGATTCGATACTTCATATACATGGAGTCGAAGATCACGTTTTCCCAATTAAACATATAGAAAACTGTATTAGCATTAAAAACGGAACACATATTATGATTTTAGATAAAGCTAAAACCATATCAAAAATATTACTAGAACATATATAATGTTAAAATTCAATTAATAATTTACTTCAAATTATATTAATTCGTACTTTAAGCATCTATTAAAAAGAAAAAATCATGAACAAGTTAATTAAAACCTTAAGCTTAGTTGCACTTATTTTAGTAAGCTCTATACTAATAAACGGTACAAAAAAAGATAGCACTATAGTTTCAACACAACAAACTTCAATTTCAAATAATAATGAAACTAACACAAGTTCTACCTATCAAATAAAAGCTTTAAAAGTTCCTACTGGATTAAATTTTGCTGGAGAACATGTTCCTATTGAAAATGCAGATATTAAAGAACGAATTGACCGAGAATTACTAGTAAATACCTACTGGCAATCTAATGGCTTATTATTATTTAAGAGAGCTCATAAATATTTTCCTGTAATCGAACCTATTTTAGCTAAAAATGGTGTTCCAAACGATTTTAAATACTTAGCAGTTATTGAAAGCGGATTACAAAACGTTACATCTCCTGCTGGTGCTAGAGGTTTTTGGCAAATTATGAAAACTACAGGGCGTGAAAACGGATTAGAAATAAATACAAATGTAGATGAACGCTACCATTTAGAAAAAGCTACTGAAGTTGCCTGTAATTATTTAAAAGCTGCTAAAAAAAGATTTGGCAGTTGGACAATGGCTGCTGCTGCATACAATGCAGGTAATGCAGGAATGGCTAGAAGATTAAAAGATCAAAAAGTTGATGATTATTACGATTTATTATTAGGTGAAGAAACTAAAAGATATTTACCAAGAATTGTAGCCTTAAAAGAAATATTATCTCACCCAACTAAATACGGATTTGTTTTTGATGAAGAAGATTTATACAATTTACAGCCTACCACTTTTGTTGAAGTTGATACTGCAATAACTAATATTGCTGCTTTTGCAAAAGGTTTTGGAATAAATTATAAAATTTTAAAAGAGCACAATGCTTGGTTGCGTGAAAACAAATTGAACAATAAATCAAGAAAAAAATATCAAATAAAATTACCTAAATAAACTATTGTAAAAATGACATTAACAACAATAATTGGCTTAATCTGTATTGGTTTATTAGCAGGAGTACTTAGTGGTCTGGTAGGTGTTGGTGGTGGAATTATTATGGTACCAATGTTTGTGTTTTTCTTAGGATTAACACAACACAATGCACAAGGAATGAGTTTAGCGGTAATGTTACCTCCTGTTACATTTTTTGCTGTTTATAATTACCATCAATCAGGTGAAATAAATTGGAAAATGGCTTTAGTTGTATCGGTACTCTTTTTTATTGGTGGTTTTATTGGTTCAAAAATAGCGTTACAAATAGATCAACGGATATTAAAAAAAATATTTGGAATTATGATGCTAATTGTAGCTCTTAAATTAATTTTTACAAAATAATATGAAATATACAATTGGAATTATTTATGTTGTAGTTGGTTTGTTAATGATATTTACAACCATTAGCCAATATATGGAAGACAGAGAGCTTTATAAAATTATACTCTCTTACACTACCGAAAATAGAAATACCTTTTTAGCTATTAGAGGTGGACTTTCGGCACTAATTGTATTAGTTGGTCTTCAAAAAATTAAAAAAATAAATGATTCGAAAAGTTAAACTTTCTGATGCTTTAGCAATAGCTGATATATATAATTTTCACGTTTATAACACTATTGTAACTTTTGATCTAACTCCAGTTTCAGAAGAAATAATAAAACATAAAATTGAAACTGTTACCGCTAAATATCCTTGGTTTGTTTTTGAAGAAAATAATAAAATTGTAGGCTATGCATATGCTAGTTGTTGGAAAGACCGAAGCGCATATGATGCAACAGTAGAAAGTTCTATTTATTTAAATGAAAATAGTATTGGTAAAGGAATTGGTAAAAAACTATATCAACATTTATTAGACTATCTAAAAGCTAATAATTTTCACATTGTAATTGGCGGAATTTCTTTACCTAACGAAGCAAGTATAGCAATTCACGAAAAATTTGGCTTCGAAAAGGTTGCACATTTTAAAGAAGTAGGATTTAAATTTAATAAATGGATTGATGTTGGTTATTGGCAACTTACACTATAATTAGTACTATCAAAACTATTTAATCAAAAAAACTACTTAACCTAATTTCTTCTATAAAAATAGCTTACATTGTGGGTTTAAATAATTTTAAATCAATAAATGGATTTTACAAACCCTTTAGTGTATGGAGTTCCTTGCTTCTTAGCTCTAATTTTACTAGAATTAACCTATAGCAAAACTCATAACAAAAAAAACTTATACCAGTGGAAAGATTTAGGTGCAAGCTTTTTTATGGGACTTGGTTCTGCAATAATTGCCCCGTTAATTAAAACAATTTCCGCTATTGTTATTTTTAATCTTGTATTTGATTTTTTTAATCCTGAAATAAATGGAATTAGAACTAACATTTTTGGCTGGGAATCATTTGGTTATGCTTGGTACATTTGGATAGCTTGCCAAATTTTAGACGATTTTACGTATTACTGGTTTCATAGAAAAAACCACACAGTACGTTTTCTTTGGGCAGCACATATTGTTCACCATTCATCTGATAATTACAATTTAGGAACGGCTATTAGAAATGGTTGGTTTACTATTTTATACAAACCTTTATTTTATATGTGGATTCCTGCTATTGGTTTTAGACCAGAAATGGTAGTAGTTTGTTTAGGTATTGAAGCTTTATGGCAATTTCAATTACATTCTGTTTACATTCCAAAACTTGGTTTTATTGAAAAAATATTTAACACGCACACTATGCACCAAGTCCACCACGCAAGAAATGTAGAATATATGGATAAAAATCATGGTGGGTTTTTAAATATTTTTGATAAAATTTTTGGTACTTGGAAAGAGCTAGACGAAACTATTAATATTGAATATGGTGTTACTAAAGCACCAAACTCTTATAACCCTTGGGTTATTCTTACGCACGAATATAAAGACATTTGGAACGACACTAAAAAATCTAAAAACTGGTATCATAAATTTATGTACACATTTGGTGCACCAGGTTGGAGTCATGATAACAGTACGCAAACTGTAAAACAAATGCAATTAGAACTAAAACAACAAAAGGATTAATGCTATTTATTAGATTTTTATTTTATAAAAATTTATCTTTGCCCTATGGGATTAACAAATAACGACGTTTTTAAAAAACTTAGAGTAGCACACAAATTTCGTGATACAGATATTATTGCAATTTGTAAATTGGTAGACTTTAAAGTAAGTAAAAGTGAGCTTGGCGCTATATTTAGAGCTGAAGACCACCCAAAATATATGGAATGTGGAGATCAGTTTTTACGTAATTTTTTAAACGGATTAGTCATTCACTTAAGAGGCCCAATGCCTCCAAAAAAACAGAAAAACAACGATCATAAAAAATAAAAAAAAGGCTAAACATAATGTTTAGCCTTTTTTTATTTTATTTCTATTTTTTCACCTAAAAACTTAGGTTTCTTAAAAAGTAAAAAGTCTAAAAACACTTTTACTCTTGCAAATTTTTCTCGTAAATTAGTTTTAAAACCATATCTGCTAGATACATTTTTCGCATTATAACCTATAGCATTTATTCCCTTAGCTCTTGCAATGTATACGGCTCGCTCGTTATGAAATTTTTGAGATATTACTATAAAATCTGTTAAGCCAAAAATTTCTTTGGCTCTAACCATAGAATCCAACGTTCTAAAACCTGCATAATCTAAATAAATTTTATTTTCAGGAACACCTAAAGCTATTAAATCATTTTTAAAAGTTGAAGGTTCATCATAAGTTTTAGTACTATTATCTCCACTAATTAAAATAAATTCTATTTTATCAGCTTTATATAATTCATATGCAGCATTTAACCTGTATTTATAATACAAATTAACATTGCCATTTGTTAGTATTTTTGAAGTTCCTAAAACAACTCCTACTCTATGCTTTGGTACATTTTCAACTTTAGAATATAAATGTTCTTGCGTAGTTTCAGCAATTAAATAACTGCATAATATAACAGCTACACAACAAAATATAAAAAACCTAAAAGCTAATCTTAGTGTATTTTTTTTTAGCATAAAGACTTTTTTACACTTTCAAATTCTGAAATAATTTCTTCAAAAATTTGAGCAACTGGTTTAACTTTGTGAATTAACCCTGCCACTTGACCAATTTCTAATTCTCCTTCATCTAATTCTCCTTCAAACATTCCTTTTTTTGCTCTACCTCTTCCTAGTTTTTCTCTAATTTCTTCAACAGTTGCTTTATTTTTGTAAAGCTCTTGTAAATCGTTAAAAAATTTATTTTTAATTAAACGAGCCGGCGCTAATTCTTTTAGAGTAAGATAGGTGTCACCATCCTTTGTTTTAACCACTTCATCTTTAAAATTAATGTGTGCCGATGATTCTTCACTTGCCACAAATCTACTTCCCATTTGTACGCCATCTGCTCCTAAAACAGTTGCAGCTAACACACCTCTTCCTGTTGCAATTCCTCCGGCGGCTATAACTGGTATAGTTAACTTTTCTTTTACCATAGGTATTAAAGTTAAGGTTGTAGACTCTTCTCTACCATTATGTCCACCTGCTTCGAAACCTTCAGCAACAACAGCATCCACACCAGCCTGTTCAGATTTTAATGCAAATTTTACACTGCTAACAACATGCACAACAGTAATTCCTTTTTTTTGCAAATATGAAGTCCAAGTTTTTGGGTTACCTGCTGAAGTAAAAACAATTTTTACACCTTCATCAATAATTATTTGCATAACCTCTTCAATATTAGGGTACAACATAGGTACATTTACACCAAAAGGTTTATTAGTTGCTTTTTTACATTTTTGAATATGCTCTCTTAACACATTTGGATACATAGATCCTGCTCCAATTAACCCTAATCCGCCTGCATTACTAACAGCTGAAGCCAATCTCCAACCACTATTCCAAACCATTCCACCTTGAATAATTGGATATTTAATACCCAAAAGGGTAGTTATTCTATTGCTCATTTATTTTTTTAAAACTTTTATTGCTTTTACCTCATCTCCATATTTCACTTGTGCCATATACATACCTTTTGGAAGGTGCGCTAAAGAAAGTGATTGCTTATTTTTAGAAACGATACTAGTTAATTGTCTTTTTCCTAATAAACTATAAATAGAAATTTCTACTTCTGAAATTCCTTTAGGAAATTTAATATTTAAATTATCTATAATTGGGTTTGGATACAATGTTAATCCTTCTTCTAATATAACATTATCTTTAAAATTAAGTGTATTAAATACAGATTCAAAATTTGGAATTCCATAACCTTCATGATTGTTAGGAGTAGCATATAAATGTGCAGATTCTTTTACTAACTGAATAATCTCTGCATTTGTTTTATCTGGAAATGCTTGCCATAAGCAAGCTACGGCACCAGCCATTATTGGAGATGAAAACGAAGTTCCGTTTGAGGTTGCTACATTTCCGGCTGTATTTATAATATATGCTCCTTGTCCTTGTGCACAAACATCTGGCTTTGTTCTATTGTCTGCAGTTGGTCCATACGAACTAAAACCTGCAATTGTTCCTGCAGAATTTACAGCTCCAATTGTTAATACAGATGGTCCATCAGCCGGAGCATTTAAATAGGGCCAATTATATCCTTCTGCATCAAGTCCTTCATTTCCAGCAGAGTTAACAATAATCATTCCTCTAGAAAATGCGGCCTCCGCACCACGTGTAATAAATGCCGTATTACCATCCATTTGACTATATTGATAGTTATGATTTGTATTATCGAAAAATACAGAATACCCTAAACTTGAATTTACAACATCTACACCCAAACTATCTGCACGTTCAACAGCTTCAACCCATAAACTTTCTTCTAATTTAACTTCAACAGGAGAATTTTCAGAAATAAATAAATAGAATTCTGCATCTGGCGCAGTACCTACAAAATCTACTGTAGCACCATTTTCACCATTTTTTAGATAACCTGCAATTGTGGATAACACTGCTTGCCCGTGATAATGACCAGTTTCATATGTATTACTTCTATTCACAAAATCATAACCTCCTAAAATTCGACCTTCATTTATTACTTTATCAAAAGCCTTTAAATTACTAAGATTTGGAAAACCAGCGTCTACAACTGCAATTAACATTCCTGTTCCAGTAAAATCATTTTCGTGCAAAACATTTCCTTTAAACATGTTTATTTGATTTCCTGCGTTACCATACGTATAAGTAGTTTGGATATCTAATTTTTTATTTTGCTTTAGTTGCTTATTTGTTTTGCTTCCACTTGATAAGCCAGCAAACTCAATAGAACTAACAAAAGGAAAACTTAACAACGCATTAATATCTGTTTCACTTCCTTGTATATGAAGCGCATTTAACCATTTAGAACGTGCTTTTACAGAAATACCGGTAGCACTTGCTATAGCAGCAACATAAGTCGCTTCGATAGGAGTATCTTTTATGTCAAACGGTATGTTATGCTTAATACGTCTATCAATTGAACGTTGTGTTAACATTGTTATAGGTGCAGCAATAAAACCTGCTGAGCTGGGTTTATCTGCAAAATACACCCAAGCATCTTCTTGCGCATAACTTTTAACAAATGAACATATAAGAATTAGTAGTAGTAATTTTGTTTTCACTTTTTTAATTTTAAGTTAAAGTTCTAATTTACAATATTTTTACGATATTACTCCAGAACCTATTAATTCATCTTTTAAATACCAAGCAGCAAATTGTCCTTCAGTAATTGCAGATTGAGGGTTTTTAAACTCAACATACAATCCTTTTTCAACTTTATATATTGTTGCCTCTTCTAATTTTTGACGATATCTAATTCTTGCTTCTACATTTAGATTAGCTCCATTCTCTAAAGCTAGATCTTCTCGAATCCAATGTAATTCTTCATTAGAAATAAACAACACATTTCTATACAAACCTTTATGCTGTTTACCTTCACCTGTATATATTACGTTCTCATTTACATCAGTTTCAATTACAAACAATGGTTCTTTCATTCCTCCAACAGCCAAACCTTTACGTTGCCCTTTGGTAAAATAATGAGCTCCTTGATGTTTTCCTACAGTATTTCCATCTGCTACTGCATATTTATACTTTGTTGCTAAAAATGCTAACTCTTGTTCCTTATTATTAAAACTTGGCAAAACTCTGTTATAAATAGGAGAATTGTTTGGTATTTTAACTATAATACCCTCTTTTGGTTGTAATTTTTGTTGAAGAAACTCTGGCAATCTAACTTTACCAATAAAGCATAACCCTTGAGAGTCTTTTTTATCTGCAGTAATTAAGTCTTGCTCCGCTGCTATTTTTCTAACTTCTGGCTTTGTTAATTCACCTATTGGAAACAATGCTTTAGCTAATTGCTTTTGAGATAACTGACATAAAAAATAAGATTGATCTTTATTATTATCTACACCTGCCAACAATTTATTAACTGTTACTCCATTTATTTGTTCTTCTCCTTTTCTACAATAGTGTCCTGTAGCAACGTAATCTGCTCCTAAATCCAATGCAATTTTCATAAAAACATCAAATTTAATTTCTCTGTTACATAAAACATCTGGATTAGGAGTTCTTCCTTTCTCGTATTCATCGAACATATAATCTACAATACGATCTTTATATTGCTCACTTAAATCAACAACCTGAAAAGGTATTCCTAGTTTTTCAGCTACAATCATAGCATCATTACTATCTTCAAGCCAAGGACATTCATTAGAAATAGTTACAGAATCATCGTGCCAATTTTTCATAAACAGTCCAATTACTTCGTAACCTTGTTCTTTTAACAAATAGGCTGCCACACTACTATCTACTCCTCCAGACAAGCCAACTATTACTCTTTTCATTAATAAAATTTTAGTTTGCAAAGATAAGCATTCCTATTCTGAAGAAAAAGTTAATTTTATTATTGAAAGTTCACTATTTTTGACAAAAATTTAATCTATGACATTTAGTATTGCAACCTCTAAACACAGAATACCATTACTTAAAAATTACCTGCTATTATTTTGCTTATCGAGTTTCGTTATATTTTGGCTATCGACTCTTTTAGGAACTACAGATTTAGCCAATTGGTTTTTAGAAAACACACTGGTTATTATATTTTTAGCTGTTTTAATTTCAACATATAAAAAATTACAATTTAGCGATTTAAGTTATTTGCTTATGTTTATTTATTTAATAATGCATGTGTACGGATCTAAATATACCTATGCTGAAAACCCGCTAGGTTTTTGGTTGCAAGATTTTTTTGATGCTTCGAGAAACCATTATGATAGAATTGTACATTTTAGTTTTGGGTTTTTATTGGCATACCCAATGCGAGAATTATTTTTAATAGGTTTTAAATTCAAAAAATGGGTTTCTTGGTTACTACCCATAGAAATAACTTTATCTGTTAGTGCTTTTTATGAATTAATAGAATGGGCTGTGGCTGACATATTTTTTAAAGAGCAAGGTGCTGCTTATTTAGGTACTCAAGGAGATATTTGGGATGCGCAAAAAGATATATTTTTAGCTTTTACTGGAGCTATTATTGCAACTACACTTGTTTCAATAATTAAAAAGATTGCGAAAAAATAAAAATAAGACATGAAAAAAGCCTATCAAAATTGATAGGCTTTAAGATCTTAAAATGATAATAGTTATATATTATAAAACTTTTACATTTACTGCGTTCATTCCTTTTCTTCCTTCTTGTAAGTCGAATTCTACTTCATCACCTTCTCTAACTTCATCAACTAATCCAGAAATGTGTACGAAATACTCTTTGTCTGAACCTTCTTCTTTAATAAATCCAAAACCTTTTGTTTCGTTGAAGAATTTTACTGTTCCTTTGTTCATTATTATTACTTTATAAATTTATATTGATGCAAATATACTCTTTTCTAAACACTTAGACATCTTTTTACATCAAAAATAAAATAATTTTAATTGAACACAAACAATAAGGTCCTTAAACCTTGGTATCACTATGAAAATGAGATTTAAAAAATTACATTTTCTGGTTAAAAATTATATCAAAAATATTTTTTGTTTATCTTTTTTTTAAAAAACATAAACAATTTTGTTTATTTTTTTATATATTTGCTTAAACAAAACTACTAAAAACATGAAAAAATTACTTAATTACGCTTCAATTCTATTTATAGTTTTAACTATAACGACCTTTACATCTTGTAATGATGATGATAATAATGATCCTATTATACCGGTATCTAATACAATTGCCGATTTTGTTGTAGCTAACTCTTCAAACTATAGTAGCTTATTAGCAGCCTTACAACAGGCCGACTTAGTTACTACTTTAAGCGGAACTGATAACTTTACTGTTTTTGCTCCAGATAATGCAGCTTTCAGTAAATTTTTAAGCGATAATGGATTTGCAAGTTTAGAGGATGTACCAACAGATATTTTAAAACAAGTTTTATTAAATCATGTAATTAGTGGTGTTGTAAAATCTACAGATTTATCTACCGGTTATGTTTCTACACTTTCAACTGCAACACCTAATATGGAAAACATTAATATGTTTGTTAATACTACTGGAGGTGTAATGCTTAATGGAATATCTTCTGTAACAAATGCTGATAATATGGTAGATAATGGAGTAATTCATTTAGTAAATGAAGTTATAGCTTTACCTACAGTTGTTACTTTTGCTGTAGCCGATCCAACATTCTCAATTTTAGTAAGTGCTTTAACAAGAGACGATCAACCTGATTTTGTAAGTACGTTATCTACTGCAGACGGAACCTCTCCTGCCCCTTTTACTGTATTTGCCCCAACCAATGATGCCTTTGCCGATTTATTAACAGAATTAGATGCAATGAGTTTAGATGATGTTGGTACAGCAACATTAACAGCAACTCTAAACCACCATGTAGTTGCAGGTGCTAACGTAGTTGCCTCTAGTTTAACTGATAATATGATGGTTACAACTTTAGGAGGAGACATTACTGCTAATGTAACTGGTGGCGCAACATTAACTGACGCTAACAATAGAGTAAGTAACATTATTGTTACCGATGTGCAAGCATCAAACGGTATAATACATGTAATAGATAAAGTGGTTTTACCTCCACTATAATATTAATTTTAAGTTTGGTTAAAAAAAAACCTAATTCTTTTAAATACAAGAATTAGGTTTTTTATTATGTTTATTTCTTTTTTGAAGTTTACTCAGACTTAAATATCTTTTTTCTCAAAGCTCCAAAAGCACCAACTACTGCAATTGCTATAATTTTCCAAAACTTTAATAACCCTGCAAAAACACCAGCTTTTGCTAACATTTTACCTGCAATTAAACCTCCAATTCCATAAGCGGCGACATTATCTACACTTGCATCAAAATCGGCATATGCATACCCTTCATTAAATTCTACACTATTTAAAATTGTATCTATATCGCTATTTAATAATGGTAAAACTTCCATATCTCCAATGGCGTTTAAATTTAAATAACCTTCTCTACCTAAAACTCGAATATTATAATTTAAGGTATTTACTTCGTAATTTTCAAACTTTAACTCTTTAGCCCAATGTAGTTTTTTGTTTTCTTTATCGTAAAATGGTGGAGAAGCCCAACCAAGTAATTCTATTTTCTCATAGCCTTCTTTAACTCTTTCTTTATTATACAATTCTGTATCATTCTGCATTTCTTCAAGCAAATCGTCATAATCAATATCTTCGGCATCATCATCTTCAATATAACCATCGGCAGAATAAGTTACCTCAACAGCGTACGTAAAATTATCGCTCATTGGGCTAATATCTTTTGGAAACAATAAACCTAATACTTCACTTGGTGGATTTCCCCATAAATCGGTTAAAACATATGCACTTTGTTCTGCATTTAAAAATTTATAGCCTGAAGGAATATTTATGGTAGCAATACCATTTAATAAGTCTACAGTATCATATTCATAATTGAAAGACTTTTCAATACTGTCAATTTTTTGTTGGTAAATTTCGTTAGCAATTTTTAACGAATCGATTTGAGAATACATTATTCCACACACAAAAAGAGCAATAACAGGTAATAGTTTTTTCATAGAATTATATTTTAATCAAATATAAAACGAAATTTAAAGATGTAAAATGATTTTTATCAACTCTCTTTTTCTACAGGAAACTTAGTACCTGCTCCCCACTCTACCCACGAGCCATCGTACAACGATTTTTTATTATCCAAAACTAAATCACTTGCCAATAAAATTATACAAGCCGTAACACCAGATCCACAGCTAAACACCAAATTATTGTTTGCTAAATCTAACTCATTAAAAATGCTTTTTAATTGTGATTTAGGCTTCATTTTTCCGTTATCAAGAACATTCGAAAATGGTAAATTAATGGCGTTTGGAATATGACCACTTTGCATATTAACTCTAGGTTCCGGAAGTTTACCTGTAAATCTGCCATTACCACGAGCGTCAATAACTACTTCTTTTTTACTAGCTATATTTTCTAATACAAAATTTGAATCTTTTATATTTTCTATATTAAAATCTGCTTCAAAATTCCCTTTTAACAAATTTTCCTCTTGTTTATAACTTGCACAAGGTAAACCTGCATTTTTGTAGGCAGATAAACCACCATCTAAAACTGCTACATTTGTATGTCCCATAGTTTTAAACATCCACCAAACTCTTGGACTTAAATAAATGCCTAAGTTATCATACACAACTATAATACTGTTTTTATTTATACCTAGTTGTTGACATTCCTTCGTAAATTTTTCTTCGGAAGGAAACATATTTGGAATATTACTTTCAGTATCTACAAATACTTTTTCTGAATCAAATATTCTTGCTCCTTTTATTTTTTCTCCAAGAAACTCTGCGGTTAAATTTGCTTTATTACTTAAAGGACTCGCATCTAATATTATAAGATTTGGATTAGATAATTCATTTTTTAACCAATTAACAGAAACTAGATTCATAATTTATTAAAATATTTATAATGTTATTATTGTCCTTGATTCCCTTTTTTTGAAGGTTCACCATCAATATAAAAAAACCAATCATCTAATTTCTCATCATTTTCATAAGTTCCTTCATAAATTAAATCTCCTTTTTCATTGTAAAATTTAGCGTATCCATTTAGTTTACCTTCAACATAATTAACATCGTCTAAAACTGTTCCTTTTTTTGTGAAACGTTTTACGCTACCGTGTAATTTTTTATTTTTATAATGAACAATTTCAGCAGTTTTACCATTAGGGTAGTACGTAATAGACTCACCGTTTAACAATCCGTTTTTGTAACTTTCAAAAGAAAGTAAAGATTTTCCATCTGCTTGATAATACACCCATTTCCCAGTTCTTACTTTCCCATCCATTTGTCCTTCACTTTTCAAAATTCCTTTTTCAGTAAAAAATTTAACCGTAGCTATTGAACTGTTTTCTTTAAAAGTTTTTATTGCTATTGGATGCTTAGAACTGTTGATACTATAATATTTAAAAACACCCACTTCTTTACCAGCCAAAAATTGACCGGTATAACGTACTCTTTTATTCGGGTAGTATTTTTTCCAAACTCCTGTACGTTTTCCATTAGCATCTAATTTATTAAGTGAACTTTGTGCAACACTTGAAAAACTAATTAATACCGATAAAATAATTGCAATTTTAAATTTCATTTTAGTCAATTTTTATTGTTTTAATCCAATTTTTTAAAACTTCTATTTGCTCTTTAGTTAAAGTAGCTTCTTTATGCATAATTAAATAACTTTTTAAAGGCATTTGATGTTTATCTAAAACTTCATCAAAATTACTTAAAATATGTTCTTTTTGAAATTTATTATAAGAAGTCCATTCAGAAAAATTTAAATACTCTTTTCCTTCATTTACGTGTGATGCTAAATACCAAGAAACAGGAGCAATTTCGCTATACCAAGGATATACAGTTAAATTCGAATGACAATCGTTACAAGATGTTTTAAGAATTTGCTTTACATTTTTTGGTGTTTCGACAACTGTAGAAATATCATTCTCGTAGTTTTTAGATTCATTTTTTGTTGGCCTAACAAACTGAATTAATAGTAACACAACTAACACACCTAAAACAATTTTTTTCATAAATTCACATCTTATAATTACAACGCTAAAATAACTATCTTTAATTATTAAAGGTAGTATTTATAAAACACTTTTAAATTAATATAAATATGGGGCTTTCAAACTTTTGGTATTACACTTTAGTTGCAGTAGTTATTTTACACGTTCTTATTGCCTTCGGGTACTTAATGTACAAACTTTCTATTCCTAAAAAAAAGAACAATAAACAAGATGAGTAAAAAGCTAGTTATAACTGAATTAGAAAATTTAGGAACAGCTCATAGAGCAAACCGAGAAAGAGTTAGAAACTTTATTTTTGACAATCCTGATTTACTTCCACATTTAATTGATATTGTGTTTGAAGTTGACAATAAACTATCTATTAAAGCAGCTTGGGTTTTAGAACTTGTTTGCGAAAAACATTTAATTTGGCTACTCCCATACATCAATATATTTACTTCAAATATTCACAGAGCTTATTTAGACAGTGCTGTAAGACCGTTATCTAAAATTTGCAATTTTATTGCTAAAGAATACAATAAAAAAACAGACAACCCAATTAAAAAAAATCTTTCAAAAAAACATATTGATAAAATAATTGAAACTGGTTTTGATTGGATGATTAGCAATCATAAAGTAGCTGTAAAGGCCTATACTATGAATGCACTTTACATCTTTGGAAAAAACTCTGATTGGGTTCACAATGAGTTAAAACTAATCTTACTTCAAAACATTCCAAAAGAAACTTCAGCCTATAAGTCGCGCGGTAAGATTACGGTAGACCTTATAAACAAAAAATAAAACTATAAATTTTGGCTTAATTTCATTAATTTCGCATTTTTCAACACAAAACTAACAGATGTCATTAACAAGTTTAAACGCTATTTCTCCCATAGATGGAAGATATAGAAGTAAAGTAGAAAGTTTAGCTCCTTTTTTTTCTGAAGAAGCATTAATAAAATACAGAGTAAAAGTAGAAATTGAATATTTTATTGCATTGTGCGAAATTCCATTGCCACAATTAGTAAATTTCGATAGCTCTCTTTTTCCTCAGTTAAGAGCTATTTATATAGATTTTACTGCGGAAGATGCTCAAAAAGTAAAAGATATTGAAAGCGTAACTAACCACGATGTTAAAGCTGTTGAATATTTTATAAAAGATAAATTTGACGCTTTAAGTTTACAGGCTTATAAAGAGTTTATCCACTTTGGTTTAACTTCACAAGACATTAACAATACAGCAACACCGTTATCTATTAACGATGCATTTGACATTGTTTATTACCCAGAAATTGCAACTTTAATTGAAAAATTAAGACAACTTGCAACTGCTTGGGCAGATGTGCCAATGTTAGCACGTACACACGGTCAACCAGCTTCTCCTACTCGCTTAGGAAAAGAAATATTGGTTTTTATAGAGCGTTTAGAGCAACAAATTAACCAATTACAAAATGTACCTTATGCAGCTAAATTTGGTGGTGCAACTGGTAATTTTAATGCTCATAAAGTTGCTTACCCAAACATAGACTGGAAAGAATTTGGAACAAATTTTGTTGAAAAAGTATTAGGTTTACACCACTCTTTTCCAACAACACAAATAGAACATTACGATCATATTGCTGGTATATTTGATGCGCAAAAACGTATAAATACTATCTTAATTGACTTTAACAGAGATATTTGGACATATATCTCTATGGATTATTTCAAACAAAAAATTAAAAAAGGTGAAGTTGGTTCTTCAGCTATGCCACATAAAGTAAATCCTATAGACTTTGAAAACTCTGAAGGAAACTTAGGTATTGCAAATGCATTGTTTGAACACTTAGCAGCAAAATTGCCTATTTCTCGTTTACAACGTGATTTAACAGATTCTACTGTATTAAGAAATGTTGGTGTTCCATTTGCCCACACAATTATTGGGTTTACTTCTACGTTAAAAGGTTTGAATAAATTATTAATTAATGAAGCTAAATTTGCTGAAGATTTAGAAAACCATTGGGCAGTAGTTGCTGAAGCAATTCAAACTATTTTACGTCGTGAGGCATATCCAAATCCATACGAAGCTTTAAAAGGTTTAACTAGAACTAACGAAAAAATTACGCAAAAATCTATGGCAGATTTTATTGATAGTTTAGAAGTTTCTAACGAAATTAAAACTGAATTAAAAGCAATTACACCAAGTAATTACACAGGAATTTAAAAATCAATTCAATATGAAAAAGATTGCACTAATACTTTGTTTTATTACACTAATTATAAGTTGTAAAAACGAACCTTTAAGTCCAGATAGGTTTAAATCTGGCACATTTGAAATACCTGAAGGTAAAGGTTATGAAAAAACGGTAATTATTAGGCAAGATTCAATTCAAATTGAAAAATACGAAGATAGAATAGATACTTTATCAATAGCTTGGAAAAACAATTTTGAATACACTTTAAAAATGTTAAACCCAAAAACAGCTATTGATGAAGATCCTATTTATGTTAAAATTACCAATATTGAAAAGGATTCTTATGAGTTTGAAGCAGTAATTGGTCATTCTAACTTTGTTCAGAAAGGAAAATTAATAAAAACTTCAAAATAAACTATGGAAATATTTTTACAAGCTGATGCTTGGATAGCGCTGTTAACGCTAACCTTTTTAGAAATTGTACTAGGAATTGACAACATTGTTTTTATTTCAATTGTTTCTAATAAATTAGAAGAAAAAGATAGACCTAAAGCTAGAAATATTGGTCTGCTTTTAGCAATGTTTTTTAGAATTGGATTACTTTTTGGAATTTCTTGGGTTTTAAGATTGCAAACTGTACTATTTGAAATTGACACAAGTTGGTTAAAAGCAGGTATTACTGGTCAAAGCTTAATAATCTTAGCCGGAGGAATATTTTTATTATACAAAAGTGTTGCTGAAATTCACCATAAATTAGAAGGAGAAGAACAAAGCGCATCTTCAAAAGCTAGTAAAACAATAACAAGCGCAATTATTCAAATTGTAATGCTAGATTTAGTATTCTCATTTGATAGTGTGTTAACAGCAATTGGATTGGTTAGTTTTGATGCTGCCCCTGTTGGTTTTGGTTATTTTGGAGGAATGGCAATTATTATTACGGCAATTATTATTTCAATTATAATAATGCTTGTATTTGCTGGACCTGTTAGTAAATTTGTTAATGAACACCCAACAATTCAAATACTTGGTCTTTCATTTTTAATTCTTATTGGAGTTATGTTGTTAGCAGAAGGTTCTCATTTAGCTCATTTCGAATTCTTTGGAAATGCTGTACACAGTATACCTAAAGGTTATTTATACTTTGCTATTTTCTTTTCTTTATTTGTTGAATTTATAAACTTAAGAATGAAAAAAGGTAAAAACCCTGTAGTGCTTAAAAACTCAACAATTATTGATGATAAATTAAAAGATACTAAAATTTTAGATAAATAAATTCTATTTAATAGAAAATAAAAAGAGCCTGATAATTATTTATCAGGCTTTTTTATTAACTTTAATGTGCTAACAATTTAATACAACGTTATAAATGTTACATAACACTGTAATGTTTATTACAACATACTGCTGTTGCCTCTTTTACATTTGCAATAAACTAAAAAGGCAAAAAAATGCGAGGAAAATATGTTTTATTAGCCAGTATACTACTTACATTACAAAACGTAGTGGCTCAACAAACTATATCGTTAAACGATATTATGCTAAAGGTTTCAGAAAATAACCACACTATAAAAATTTCTGAACAAGATTATAAGGCTGCAAAGGCCGACTATAATCAAACAAATTCAATTTTATTACCAAACGTTACAGTTTCACATTCGGGCATTACAACTAACAATCCGTTAATGGCATTTGGTTCTAAATTAAATCAGGAAATTTTAACTGCAAACGATTTTAATCCTGCTTTGTTAAACGATCCAGACAACATAGAAAATTTTACCACAAAAATTGAAGTATTGCAACCAATTTTTAATGCAGATGGTATTTATATGCGTAAAGCTGCAAAAGCAAAAATGAACGCTATGCAATTACAAACAAATAGAACTGCCGATGGTATTAAACTTGAAGTCGCAAAAGCATATATGCAATTACAACTAGCATACAAAGCTGTTGAAGTACTAGAAAAAGCAAAAGAAACTGCTTTAGCAAACAAAAAAATAGCTGACAATAATTTTAAACAAGGTTATATGCAAAAAGCAGATGTATTATCTGTTGAAGTATATGTTTCTGAAGTTGAAAACCAATTGTTAACGGCAAAAAGTAATATTCAAAACGCATCAGATTATATTTATTTTTTAATGGGTGAAACTTCTAACACTACATTAAAACCAAATTCTGAATTAATCTCTGAATTAAACTTAGATGTTTATAACAATCAAATTTCAACAACAAGAGCAGATATTGAAGCTTTAGAAAAAAGCACAGAAGCTTACAAAAACATGTACAAGGCTTCAAAAATGAGTTATTTACCTAGATTAAATGCCTTTGGAAGCTATGAGCTATACGATGATAAAATTTTTAATGCAGATGCAAAAGGTTATATAGTTGGGGCACAATTATCTTGGAATTTGTTTGATGGTTTTAAACGTATTGGAAAAACTCAAAAAAACAAAGCTAATTTAGACAAAGCTCAATTGAGTTTAGATCAATATAAAAACAAAAGTAACTTAGAGTTTAACAAAGCAAAGCGCCAATTAAAAGATGCCGAAAATAGTATGAATTTAACTAACCTAGCAGTTGAACAATCTAAAGAAGCGTTACGTATTAGAACAAACCGTTTTAAACAAGGCCTAGAAAAATCGTCCGATTTACTAATTTCTGAAACACAATATTTACAGAAACAATTAGAATATTTACAAGCCGTTTTCAATTATAATTTTACTAAAACGTACGTAGAATTTTTAACAAAATAAGTCAATACACTTCAACTATAAATTAAACATCGAAAATTTCTAAAAAATGAAAAATATATCAAAATTATTAATTGTAGCAATACTACTAGTTGCTGCTAGTTGTGGAAAAGAAAAAGCTACTACTATAGATAGCAGACCAACTGTTAATGTAAAAGTAAGCACTCCTGGAAATGAAAACGGAACATTTATTTCTGCAAGTGGTAAGGTTGAAGCTGTACAAAATGCCAATTTAAGCACTCGTAATATGGGGTATGTAAATAATGTTCATGTAAAAGTTGGGCAAAAAGTTAGAAAAGGGCAGTTATTAGTAAGCATTAATAGTGCAGATATAAACGCTCAAAAAGCACAAGTTAATGCTTCTATAACTGAAGCTTCTGCAGCTTTAAAAAGTGCAGAAAAAGATTACAATCGTTTTAAAGCGTTGTTTGAAGATAATAGTGCATCTCAAAAAGAAATGGACGACATGACTGCCAATTACGAAATGGCTAAAGCTCGTGTTGAAGCTGCTACACAAATGAAAAATCAAGTAAGTGCACAATTGTCATATTCTAACATTACAGCTCCTTTTAGCGGTGTAGTTACAGGAAAATTTATAAACAAAGGCGATATGGCTAATCCTGGAATGCCTTTAATTAGTATTGAAACTCCTGGCAAATTTCAAGTAATGGCAATGGTGCCTGAAAATGAAATTACCTCAATAAAAAATGGTGCTACAGTAAATGTATTGATAAAATCTACAAACACTATTTTAAAAGGAAAAGTTACTGAAATTAGTACTTCAGCAAAAAATACTGGAGGACAATATTTAGTAAAGGTAATTTTAGATAAAAGCAATGTTAAATTATTATCTGGAATGTTTGCTTCTGTTCAGTTTCCAACAGAAAAAAGTAAAGAAGCTTCAACAATATTAATACCAACTTCTGCAATTGTTAAAAGAGGTGAATTAAACGGTGTTTATGTGGTAAGTTCAAGCAATACAGCTTTATTGCGTTGGTTACGTTTGGGTAAAGAATTTGGAAATAAAACAGAAGTTTTATCTGGCTTGTCTGCTTCAGAAAAATTTATACTATCCGCTGAGAGTAAATTAATAAACGGTGCTAAACTAAACATTCAATAAGATGAAAGAAGGATTAGCAGGAAGTATAGCCAAGGTATTTATCAATTCTAAACTAACCATTTTATTAATGGTAATGTTTATGGTAATTGGTATAGGTAGTTCGTACTTGATTCCACGTGAAGAAGAACCTCAAATAGATGTTCCAATAGCCGATATTTTTGTAAGATATCCTGGAGCAAGTCCGCAGGAAGTAGAATCTCGTGTAATTAAACCTTTAGAAAAAATTGTTTCAAACATTAAAGGAATTGAATATGTATATTCAACTTCTATGAATGAACAAGCAATGTTAATTGTTCAGTTTTATGTTGGTGAAGATATTGAACGTTCGTTTGTAAAATTATACAACGAAATAATGAAACATATGGATCAAATGCCACAAGGTGTTTCTATTCCATTAGTAAAAACACGTGCCATTGATGATGTACCAATGTTGGCTTTAACATTGTGGAGCGAAAATTACGACGATTACCAATTAAAACAAATTGCTAGTGAATTAACTAGTGAAATTGAAAAGATTAATGATGTTGCTATTACCAAACAAATTGGTGGTAGAAACACGCAAGTTAGAGTTGTTTTAGACAAAGATAAAATGGCTGAAAGTGGTGTTGATTTATTGAGTATTACACAAAAAATTCAAGCCAATAATCAACAATTAACTTCGGGAAGTTTTGATTCCAATAACACTGAATATTTAGTAAATACAGGAAATTTTATTCAAACTGTTGAAGATGTAGAAAATTTGGTGGTTGGTGTACAACAAAATCAACCTGTTTATTTAAAGCAAATAGCTTCAGTTGTTGAAGGACCAGAAATTCCAAAAGAATATGTTTCTTTCGGTTTTGGAAAAGCAAACAAACAATCTGAAACATACAATTCAGAATATCCTGCAGTAACCATTTCAATAGGAAAAAGAAAAGGTGCTGATGCTATGAAAATTTCAGAAAAAATATTGACTAAAGTTGAATATTTACGTCAAGATTTAGTTCCTGATGATGTTCATATTACAACCACAAGAAATTACGGTGAAACTGCTTCACACAAAGTTTCGGAATTATTAATGCACTTAATTGGTTCAATTTTAGCAGTAACAGTTGTTGTTATGTTAGCAATGGGCTGGCGTGGTGGTTTGGTCGTATTTTTATCGGTACCAATTACATTTGCAATGACGTTGTTTAGCTATTATATGCTAGATTATACGTTGAACAGAATTACATTATTTGCACTAGTATTTGTTACCGGAATTGTGGTGGATGACTCCATTATTATTGCCGAAAATATGCATAGGCATTTTAAAATGAAACGCTTGCCGTTTAAGCAAGCTGCACTATATGCGATTAACGAAGTTGGAAACCCAACCATTTTAGCAACATTTACAGTAATTGCTTCTGTTTTACCAATGGCGTTTGTATCTGGTTTAATGGGACCTTATATGAGTCCAATGCCAATTGGAGCTTCAATTGCTATGATAATTTCGTTATTTGTTGCTTTAACAATTACACCGTATTTAGGGTATTATATTCTACGTGAAAAAGAATCTCAAGAAGATAAAGAAGAGCAAGGTTTAGAGACTTCAAAAATCTACAAGCTTTATAATAAATTTGAAAAACCTTTAATTGAAAACAAAGCAAAACGTTGGGGATTTTTAGGCTTTACTACCATTTTATTATTAGCTTCAATGGCTTTATTTTATACAAAAGGTGTAGCTGTAAAAATGTTACCGTTTGATAACAAAAATGAATTTCAGGTAGTAATTGATATGCCAGAAGGTAGTACGTTAGAAAACACATCAGCAGTAGCTGGTGAAATTGCAAACTATTTATCTCAAAGAACTGAAGTTGATAATTACCAAACGTTTGTTGGTACCTCTGCTCCTATTACGTTTAACGGATTGGTTCGTCATTACGATTTACGTGGAGGCTCTAATATGGCAGATATTCAGGTCAATTTAGTTGATAAATCACTACGTTCAGAGCAAAGTCACGATGTTGCTAAAAAACTACGTGCCGACATTCAAACTATAGGAAAAAAATTCAACGCCAATGTAAAATTGGTTGAAGTTCCTCCAGGACCTCCAGTACTTTCTACTATTGTTGCTGAAGTGTATGGGCCAGATTATGAAACGCAAATGGATATTGCTAAACAGCTTCGTTCTATTATTGAAACTACACCAGATGTAGTTGATGTAGACGATATGGTGGAAGCAAATCAAACGGAATATAATTTTGTTATAGACAAGGAAAAAGCAATGTTGAATGGAGTTGCACCTCAACAAATTGTGCAAACATTGAATATGGCTTTATCTGAAAATCCAATTTCAACTTTATACAAAGAAACTGCGAATGAACAAGTTGCTGTTGTATTGGCTTTAGATGAAAAAGAAAAATCTTCAGTAAGCGATATCAAACAACTAAAAGTTATTTCACAAATGGGAATTGCAATTCCTGTGGGAGATTTAATTAAAGTTGAAGAAAAAACTCGAGGAAAAGCTATTTACCGTAAAAATCAAAAACGTGTTGTTTATGTATTAGCTGATATGGCTGGTGAATTGGAAAGTCCTGTATATGGAATTTTAAATATGAGCGATAGATTGAGTGAAATAAAAGTGCCTGCTGGTTATAAATTAAACGAAGAATTTAACCAACAACCAACACACGAAGATGATTATACTGTAAAATGGGATGGTGAATGGCAAATTACTTTTGAAGTATTTAGAGATTTAGGAGCTGCATTTGCAGTAGCTATTTTTGTAATTTACTTGTTAATTGTTGGTTGGTTCCAAAACTTTAAAGCACCATTGGTAATGTTAGTGGCAATTCCTTTAAGTTTAGTTGGTATTATTTTAGGACACTGGATTATGGGAGCTTTCTTTACAGCAACTTCTATGATTGGTATGATTGCCCTTGCCGGAATTATGGTTAGAAACTCGGTATTATTAATCGACTTTATAGAACTTCGATTAGAAGAAGGAATTCCTATTAAACAAGCTGCTATTGAAGCTGGAGCTGTGCGTACAACTCCTATCCTACTAACTGCTGGTACTGTTGTAATTGGTGCATTTGTAATTTTATTCGATCCAATTTTCCAAGGTTTAGCAATTAGTTTAATGGGTGGAACAATAACTGCTACGGTATTAACTTTATTGGTTGTTCCGTTAGTATACTATATGACTGAAAAGCATAAATATAAAGATAGAGAGTAATCAATTATTGTCATTCTGAATGAAGTGATAACGAAATGAAGAATCTCATACCAAAGATTCTTCACTATCGTTCAGAATGACAAAAAAAGTTGAAAATCAAGTTTATTGAATGTCAACTTTAAAAATTTTCAACTTTAAACCTAAAAACTACATACAATGAAACTAATTTTAATAACAAGCATTCTAGAGTTTGAAAAAGATATTTGTCAGCTATTTAAAAAGTCTGAAGTTGAAGTTTATAGTTCTAACGATATTCAAGGACATAAGTTCTATTCTGCAACAAACATAAAAGACAATTGGTTTTCAGCTCAAAAAGACACTTATAATTCTAAACTATTTTTTTCTTTTACTTCTGAAGAAAAAGTAGAAATTATGCTTAAAAACATTGAAGAATTTAACACCAAAAAAACAACTACAAACCCAATTAAGGCAGTAGTAGTTGATATTGAAAAATATATTTAATAACTAAAAAAAGAAAAAAAATGAAATCAAGATTAATGAACATTATTCCAGGAGCTTTTATATTAATTAGCCTTTTATTAGCGTTAAAAGTAAATATGAATTGGTTGTGGTTTACAGCTTTTGTTGGAGCAAATTTATTTCAACGTGGTTTTACAAAATGGTGTTTACTAGAAATAATACTAGGAAAACTTGGTGTTAAAGATTAATTAATCTCGCTAAAAATAATCTAAAATTAAGAATTTAAGCAAACATATAATTTCATGTGTTTTAGTAACAGCTGTACTGCTTCCTTTTGCAGTACAGTTTGTGCATTCTCTAGAACATCATTTACATGATGAATGTGCAGTCTATGACTTACATTTTGATAATCACGAACAAGATTGTTCTGTTTTTCATTTTAAAATTGATCAAAACTCAATTTTTACTTCTAATATTTTTAGGATTCAGGAAGAGAATGTTTTTTTAGAAAAAATAACATCAATAGAGGTTTTAAATATAAAATTAAAACTTCATTACAAATCTTCAAGATCACCACCTATGTTATTGTTATAAATAAAAGCAATTATAACAAGCTTATTTTTTATTAAAAAAATAAGCTATTACTATTTATACAATAATAAAACTTAAATGAAAAAATTATTCGTAATCCTATTTATAGGATTCAATTTATATAGTTACGGACAAAATAAAATCTCTGGAACTATTTTAAACACAAAAAATGAACCTTTAATTGGTGTTGAGGTTTATATCGAAAAACTAAAAAAAGGAACTTCAACCAATGAACTTGGATATTTTGAATTAAAAAACGTTCCAAACGCAACATTAAAAGTTACTGCACACTATATTGGTTATAAAACACAGGTTAAAACTGTAAGTTTTACAAAACCTGATATAGAACTAAACTTTCTGCTAAAAGAAATGGCGTATCAAATGGATGAAGTAGTTATTTCAACTCCGTTTAATAAATTACAATCAGAAAATGCTATAAAAGTTGTATCGTTAAAATTAAATGAAATTGAGAACGGTGGCTCTACTAACCTAACTGAAGCTATTTCAAGTATTCCGGGTATAGATATGATTGCCAAAGGAACTGGTGTTGCAAAACCTGTTATTAGAGGTTTATCTGGCACCAATGTTTTAATGTTGAATAACGGAATTAAAATGGAAAATTTTCAATTTTCAGAAAATCATCCATTTATTGTAGATGAATTTGGAGTTGATCATATTGAAGTAATTAAAGGACCAGCCTCTTTATTATATGGATCTGATGCTGTTGGTGGTGTTATTAACGTAATTAGAGAAAGACCTGCATTAGAAAACGAAATAACAGGTGACTTTAACACACAATACCATTCAAATACAGATGGTATTACTTTAAATGCTGGTGTTAAAGGAAATTCTAACCAAATAAACTGGGGAATTAGAACTGGTTATAAAAGCCACGCAGATTATGAAGACGGTAATGGAAATTACATTCCAAATACACGCTTTCAAGAAAAATCTTTAAAAGCCAATATTGGTTTAAGAAAATCGTTTGGAATTTTTAATTTGTATTACGATTTTAATCGTCCACAGCTAGGTATGAGTGTTGGAAATGTTAAAACTTTAGAGAAAAGTAGAAATTTAGATTTCTGGTATCAAGATTTAACAAGTCATTTAATTTCATCTAGAAATACACTTTTTTTTAACGATTACAAATTTGATGTAAACCTCTCTTATCAATTAAATAACAGAAAGCTACAAACAGACAATAATACGCCTGCTTTTGAAATGGTAGATATGGATTTAAATACGTTTGCTTATGAAGTAAAAACTCATTTCCCTTCAACAGAAAAAACAGAATATATTATTGGTTTACAAGGTTCAAATAAAACAAATAGAAATAATGAAGCACCAAACCACGTAATTCCAGATACAGATGTAAATGATATTTCGGTATTTGGATTATTACAACATAGTTTTGCTGAAAAATTAAAGACTCAAGTTGGTTTAAGATACGATTATCGCATAATTTCTTCAGAAAAAGAAACAAATAAGCCAGCTATTGACAACGATTATGGAAATATTAGTGGTTCTATAGGGGCAACTTATCCTTTAACGGATGACTTTTTAGTACGTGCAAATTTGGCTTCAGCATATAGAACTCCAAATATTGCTGAATTAACTCAAAATGGCTATCACGGAGCAAGATTTGAAATAGGAAATCCAGATTTAGACACCCAACGTAGTTATGAAGGTGATTTGAGTTTTCATTATCATTCGAAATACATAATGTTAGATGTTTCTGGGTTTTATAACCGCATAAACGATTATATTTATATTGCTCCTACCGGCGAAAATTTAGATAATGGAGATATTATTTATCAATATTCTCAAACAGATTCTAAATTGTATGGTGGTGAACTAATTGTAAATATTACACCAATTGAGTGGTTGAACATTAACACAACGTATTCGTATTTAATAGGAAAAGAAGATAGTGGTAATTACTTACCATACATTCCACATAATAAGTTTCGTTTTGATGTAAAACTTCAAAAAGAAAAAATAGGATTATTACACAGTCCATATTTTAAAATTGGAGGTTTATTAGCTCAGGATCAAGACAATCCTTCAATTTATGAAACTGAAACAGATGGCTACTTTTTAATAAATGCAGGTGTAGGAACTGAACTTAAAATTGGAAAAGAAATGGTAAATATTTCCATCCAAGCAAATAATATATTAAATGAGACCTATATAGATCATTTATCTACTCTTAAAGGAATGAACTATAATAATATTGGTAGAAATATTGTTGCAACAATTAAGATTCCAATTAGTGTAAAATAAAAATCTATTTTAAAGATAAAAGTAACGCCAATGTTTTAACAACTATATTAAAAACATTGGCGCTATTATTTATATAAAAACTATTTACTTAAAATTTAATTAACCAAGCATTTTTCACATACTCCTTGAATTAATAATTGTGAAGATATAATTTCTCTGTTTGGGATTTTTGGAATATTAATATCCATTGTTAAGCAATCTACTTTTCCACACTCTAAACATTGAAAATGAGGATGTACATCGTGATGACTAGAAACCGAACAGCCTTTACACTCTGCATACCATTTATTTCCATCTGTGGCTAAAAAAGAATGCAAAATACCATCTTCTTCCAATTTATTTAAAACACGGTAAATGGTTGTCTTATTCATTTCAGAATTTAAACGGTTTATTAATTCTATTACAGAAATAGCGCCATCATAATTTTTAAATTGATTTAATAATGCTTCAACAGATTTTGTTTTCCGAATAATTCCCATACAGCAAATTTAATACAACTTAGTTGTAATAACAAGAAATGTTTTTATATTTGCAACTTAGTTGCATTAAGAAAAAACAGTCATGAAATTAATATTAAATAAACCAGATTCTCTAGGTGCTTTTGCAAGTACTTTATGTTTAATACATTGTATTGCTACACCTTTTCTTTTTATTGCACAAACTTGCTCTTCAACTTGTTGTGAAACAGCTCCCTCTTGGTGGCGATTGATAGATTATCTTTTTCTTTTAGTTTCGTTTTTTGCTGTTTATAAATCAACACAAACTACTACAAGTAAAATTATAAAACCAATATTATGGATAAGCTGGAGTACTCTTTTTTTTGCAATTTTAAGTGAAAGTATACACTCTATACACTTAATTGAACTACTAAAATATATTGCAGGGTTTTCACTAATTGTAGTTCATATCTACAATTTAAAGTATTGCCAATGTAAAAACGATAAATGCTGTACAAATTATGAATAAAGAACAAATAGATATTATAGGAGACAACCATATTTCTTCTAACGTAGATACACCAATGCGTGCCAATGCTTTTGAAAAATCTAATGATGAAAAAATTAAAAATATTCAACATTATTTTGGTAAAATAATGGAAGAACTTGGACTAGATTTAACTGATGATAGTTTATCAGGAACACCGTACCGTGTTGCTAAAATGTATGTAAAGGAGCTTTTTTATGGCTTAAACCCAGAGAATAAACCAAAACTTTCAGTATTTGAAAATAAATATGACTACAAAAAAATGCTAGTTGAGCAAAATATTACTATAGATTCTGCTTGTGAACATCATTTTTTACCAATTACAGGGCACGCTCATATTGCTTATATACCAAAAGACAAAGTAGTAGGTTTGTCTAAAATAAATCGTTTGGTAGATTATTATTCACATAGACCACAAGTACAAGAACGATTATCATTACAAATTTTAAAAGACTTACAAGTAACCTTAAATACTGAAGATGTAATTGTAATGATTAACGCTAAACATTTGTGTGTATCTTCTAGAGGTATAAAAGATAAAAGTAGCTTTACTACCACACTTGAATACGGTGGTTGTTTTAAAGAAAAATCATTTAGAGATGATTTTTTCAAAATAATTAATCAAAAAATGATATAATTTTTAACATAAAACGTTTTAATACTAATATAATGATAAATATCAATTTTATTGCTATAAAGTTGCATATACATATTTAATAACTACTTTTGCTAAAAATTAAAAAAACATTAAAACAGTACTAAAACATATAATTTCAAATGTATTATTGGCGGCTATATTGCTACCATTTGCTGTGCAATTTGTTCATTCTTTTGAACATCATTGTCATGAAGTTTGTACTACTAATGATTTACATATTGATGAACATAAAGAAGATTGTTCTGTTTTTCATTTCAAAATAAATCAAAATTCTATTGATTTTCCTTCTGAAGTTATAAAAACAACCTACTCTTTATTTGATTCAAAAATTATTACTTCTGAAACTAAATTAGTTTCAACTCAACTTACACATAAATCTTCAAGAGCTCCACCAATTTTATTGTTTTAACCGTATTACATAATAATATTAAACAATAAAATAAATCATATATGAAATCATATATTTTAATCCTATTTGTAGGATTATCTGCTGTTTTGCATTCTCAAAACACCATTACTGGTACCATTACAAATACTGAAAATGAGAAACTATTAGGTGTTGAAGTTTACATTAATGAACTACACAAAGGTACTTCAACCAATGAAAAAGGATATTTCGAATTAACTAATTTACCAAGTAACACCTTAAAAATTACTGTTGCTTATATTGGATATAAAACAGAAATAAAAACAATTAAATTAACGCAAGAAATAACAACTTTAAACTTTGTTTTAAAAGAATCAGTTTTTAAAATGGATGAAGTAATTATTTCTACTCCTTTCAACAAATTACAAAGCCAAAATGTAATGAAGGTTGAAAAAACAACTCTTAAACAAATTCAAAATCAAGGAGCTGTAACTTTAAATGATGGTATAAACACCATTCCTGGAGTTGAAACGGTATCAACAGGTATTGGTATAGGTAAACCTGTAATTAGAGGGTTACGTGGTAATAGAGTACTTGTTTATAGCTCTGGTATTCGTTTAGAAAACCAACAGTGGGGAGACGAGCACGGCTTAGGTGTAGATGATTCTAGCATAGAAAGCTTAGAAGTAATTAAAGGCCCTGCATCATTATTATATGGTTCAGATGCTTTAGGTGGTGTGTTGTACTTTAACCCTGCTAAATTTGCAAAAACTAACGAATTAGATCTAAACGCTGGTCATACTTATTTTTCTAATACTGAAGGATCTAAAACTCATTTTGGTTTTAAAAAATCATTCAACTCTTGGAAATTTTTAGCAAATGGTTCCCGTAGCGAACATAGCGATTATAAAACTAGTGATGTTTACAGAGTATCAAACACTCGTTTTAATGAAACAAACTTTAATTCTGCTATTGGATATAATAATAAATTTATTTCAAGTGCTTTACGTTTTTCTTACAACAGAAGCAATATTGGAATTCCAGAAGAAATTGGAGAGCAAACAACTGAAAAGCATTTAGAATTACCTTATCAAGATTTAACTACAAAAATGATAAGTTTTGACAATACTATATTTTTAGGTGAATCTAAAATTACAGCAATTGGTGGTTATACTTTTAACACTCGTAAAGAATTTGAAGATGAGCATCACCATGATGAACACGAAGAAGGAGATCTCGATGAAGACGAGCACGATGAACACGAAGAAGTTTTTGATCCTTCAATTCTTTTAAAATTAAAAACGTATAACTACGATGTAAAATGGCATTTACCAAAATCAGAAAATTTTGAAGCTATTGTTGGAGTTCAAGGAATGCATCAAACTAATGAAAATGGTGGAGAAGAAATTTTAATTCCGAATGCAAAAACAAATGATATTGGAGTTATGGCAACAGCTATTTACTCAAAAGGAATTCATAATTTACAAGGTGGTGTTCGTTTTGACTATAGAAGTTTAGACACAGAAGAACACATTATTGCACATGAAGACGAATTACACGTATTTAATGCTTTAGATAAATCATTTGAAAACATTTCTGCTTCTTTAGGTTATAAAACAACGTTGTTTAACAATATAGAAACTAGATTAAATTTAGCTTCAGGTTTTAAAGCTCCAAATTTATCTGAATTATCTTCTAACGGTGTTCATCATGGAAGTAATCGTTTTGAATTAGGAAACAGCGATTTAGATAGCGAACGTAATTACCAAAGTGATTTATCTTTAGAATATAAAACCAATCATTTTGAAATTACAGTAAACGGTTTTTATAACTATATTTCAGACTATATATTTATTTCACCAACTAGAGAAGTTGAAGATGGCTTTGAAGTGTATGAATACATACAAGATGATGCTAAATTATATGGTGGTGAGTTTGGATTACACTTACACCCTCACCCATTAGATTGGCTGCATATTTACAGTAACTTCGAAATGGTTATTGGTAAGCAAGATAATGGCGAGTATTTACCATTAATCCCTGCAAATAAACTTACAAATACACTTAGAGCTGAATTCAATTCAATAGGTAAATTCAAAAATAATTTTCTATCACTTACCTATGAAAACACCTTTAAACAAGATAATGTTGGGGTATTTGAAACACCTACCTCTAGTTACAACCTATTAAATTTTGGTGCTGGTACTTCTTACTCTTTTAATAAAGTAAATTTAGATTTTAACTTAAACTTAAATAACGCATTAGATAAAGGTTATATTTCACATCTATCACGTTTAAAATCTAATGGTATTCAAAATATTGGAAGAAACGTTGTAGCTAGTCTAAAAATCAGTATTTAAATTAAGAATTAATATAAATAAGATATTCACAGAACAATCTAAACCTTGATATTTAGATTGTTCTGTTTTTATGGTTAATTTTGTGGGATTTTAAATTTAAAACCAAAAATGAAACCAACACAAACTAACAACACTTCAGAAATTAAAAGTACGCCGAAGCGAATAATTATTGGAATCCAATTTTTATTTGTTGCTTTTGGTGCTACCGTTTTAGTTCCATTATTAATTGATATTGACCCTGCAGTAGCTTTATTTACTGCTGGTGTAGGTACTCTTATTTTTCATATTATTACCAAAGGTAAAGTTCCTGTATTTTTAGGTAGTAGTTTTGCTTTTATAGCGCCTATTGTTGCTGCTACTAAGCTTTACGGCTATCCTGGCACATTGGGAGGTTTAATTGCTGTTGGTATTGTTTACGGTATTGTTTCGGCAATTGTAAAACTATGGGGATTAAAAGTTATCGAAAAAATATTCCCTTCAATTGTAGTAGGGCCAGTAATTATGATTATTGGATTATCACTAGCTTCAGTAGGTGTAGATATGGCTAAAACTAATTGGTTAATTGCAATGTCTGTTTTAATTACAGCAATTGTAATTGTAGTTTATGCAAAAGGAATATTAAAATTAATTCCAATTTTTATTGGTATTGTTGTTGGTTATATTATTTCAATTATAGCTGGCTTGGTAGACTTTACACCTGTTAGTGAAGCTGCTTGGTTTGCGTTACCTAAATTTACAACACCAGAATTTAATTGGGCAGCAATTGTTTATATGATTCCTGTTGCTGTTGCTCCTATTATAGAACATATTGGAGATATGTATGCTATTGGAGGTGTTGCAGATAAAGAATTTGTAAAAGAACCAGGTTTACACAGAACGTTACTTGGAGATGGTGTTGCAACTGCTTTTGCTGGTTTTTTAGGTGGTCCACCTAACACAACTTATAGTGAGGTTACTGGAGCAGTTGCTTTAACAAAAATTACAGACCCAAGAGTTTTACGTATTGCGGCGGTTACGGCAATTGTATTCTCTTTAGTAGGAAAAATTAGTGCATTGTTAAAAACAATTCCTGGAGCTGTTTTAGGCGGAATTATGTTATTATTATTTGGAATGATTGCAAGTATTGGTATTAAAACTTTAATTGATGCTAAAACAGATTTTTCTAAAACACGAAATCAAGTAATTGTTTCTATTATTTTAACAATTGGTATTGGTGGAGCTCAAATGAGTTATGGTAATTTTTCTTTAGCAGGTATCGGTTTAGCTTCAATTGTTGGTGTTATTTTAAATCTTGTTTTACCAAGCAAATCAACACCTATAAAAGGTAGCCATATTGAAGAATAAAATACATTTTTTTAAGGCTTTGGCATAAAAAAATTAAATAATATATCCCCTTTCTGAGTTTATCAAAAAGGGGATTTTTTTATATATTAATTTCAGTTAATGCTACACCAAGAAGTTTTTTAGAAATAACATCTAATGCATATTTAGAGCCTTCAAAATGAAAAATTGTTTGACTATGATAAAGTTCTTCATTTGGTTTTAATTCCGATTGAGCTGAAAGAGTTTCTAACTCATAAAAAGGCCAATTTCTATCTTCAGCTGAATTTACTTCACCATTAAAAATATTAATTACATCGCCTTTATAAGGCTTTGTATGACCCCAAACACAATTTGCATACAATTCTTCATTTTCAACAAAATTAAAAGTACAAATAGTTAGTAAACTTAGTTCTGGTGAATAACTACCAAATACGTTTTTTACATTTTCTGGCTGAATACCAATCTTATTCATATAATTAGCATCGGCTTTATAAAACACAGTTTCGTTTTCTATTTTTATTCGCTCTTTAGTTAACGGAGTAAAGTAATTTGTAACCGAATCTAACTTATTTTTTGTAGGAATAATAACAATTGTTTTTGGTGTTGTTTTAACGCAGGCTAGATCCCAAATTGAAAGTAATCCATTTTGTTTTGACCATTGAATTGAATCTATATTTTTAACCCAAGATTCGACTTTAAAAGCAACTTCTGAAACGTTGTTATACGCAATATTTAATTCATTTTTAATTTCTTCTGAAGATAAAATTGAAACTTTCCTCTTTACATCTATGTTAAAAGTATAATTGTTGGCATTTAAAATATTCATTGTGCTAGAACAAACTATAGATTTATCTGTTTTACTTTCAACAATAAACCTCTTCGATTTCATATCTTTCGAAGGGCCAATTGTTTCAGCAGTTTGTGGTGTATTTGGAGCAAAAAACGTAGCGTATTTACCAACTTCAGGAGCAAAAATTAATCTACCCTCACCTCCCATTGCTGTTAAATTGTTTTTATATTCTTCCTTCAGAATTAAATTTTTATTAAAATATCCATAACTTATACCTTCCATTCCTTTTGAAGAACTTGTAAAAACTCGTCCTTGTAAAATTCCTGAAACGGCTATTTTAGAATTACCAGAACTTAATATTTCCAATCCTTCAATATTTTTTAAAAATTCAATATCATCTTTAAACATAGTTTCCTTTTTTATTTGATTACAATTAGCAAATAAGAGTACTGTTAAAATAATTAATAATAGGTTTCTCATTTTATTACAAATTTAAATGCTCAATTTAACAAAATAGCGTCCAAATAAAAAGCCTTCATAAACAATTTATGAAGGCTTTATTATTTTTTAAAATTCTATCTAATTATACAAAAAACTTGATAATAAATAGAATTGCAATAATTATCATAATTGGTTTAATCTCTTTGAATTTTCCTGTTAATAACTTCAAGAAAACATAAGATAACATACCAAAAACAATCCCTTCAGCAATACTATATGTTAATGGCATCATTACAATAGTAAAAAACGCTGGAATAGCTTCTGTATAGTCCGTTAAATCAATTTTCATTATTGGTGAAATCATAAACAAACCTACAATTATTAAAGCTGGAGCAGTTGCAGCAGCAGGAATAATCATAAATACTGGCGCAAAGAAAAGCGATAAAGCAAACATTGCTGCAACAGTTAAAGCTGTCATACCTGTTTTTCCACCTTCAGCAACACCAGCAGCACTTTCTACATAGGTTGTTACTGTTGAAGTTCCTAAAATTGCTCCAAAAAATGTTCCAATAGAATCTGCAAATAAAGCTTGTTTAACTCTTGGCACTCTTCCTTCTTTATCTAACATTCCAGATTTAGAAGAAACACCAACTAGCGTTCCAACTGTATCAAACATATCTACAAATAAAAATGTAAATAAAACAATTAACATATCTATTGTAAATACCTGAGAAAAATCGAATTTAAAGAAAATTGGCTCTATTGATGGTGGTAAACTTACTACTGTAAAGTCTTCAGGAATTACAGTTACACCAACAAATAAACCTAAAATAGTTGAAGCTAAAATACCTATTAAAATTGCTCCTTTAACTTTTCTAGTTAATAAAACACCAATAATTAAAACACCTACTAAACCAACATAAACAGCTGGATTTTTCATGTCTCCTAATTGAACTAAAGTAGCTGGATTATCTGAAATTAATCCAGTTCCTTTTAAACCAATAAAAGCAATAAATAGTCCAATACCAACAGATACTGCGTGTTTTAAATTTAATGGTATAGAGTTTACAATTAGCTCTCTAATATTAAAAGCTGTTAGTAAAAGAAATATAATACCCTCTAAAAAAACTGCTGTTAAAGCAAACTCCCAAGAGTATCCCATACCTAATACAACTGTAAACGCAAAAAATGCGTTTAATCCCATTCCTGGAGCCAATGCAAAAGGTAATTTTGCAACTAAAGCCATTACTAATGTAGCAATTACTGCAGATAAAGCTGTTGCTGTAAATACAGCATCTTTATCCATTCCTGCAGCACTTAATATACCTGGATTTACGGCTAAAATATACACCATTGTCATAAATGTTGTAATACCTGCAATAATCTCCGTTTTTAAGGTCGATTTATTTTCTGTAATTTTAAAAAACTTGTCTAACATAATTCAGGTTTTAAAGATTCCACTTTACAGCTAATGTAGGTCTTCCTTTAATAGCGTCATTTGCTACACCAAAGTTCGAAGAAATTTCTAACTCGCCTCCTACTGAAAAAGTTTTATTAATATGGTACCATAACTGTGGTTCAGCTAAAAATACATTTCCATCATAAAATAATCCTTCTTGTGTCCAGTAATCAGCAAATCCAGAACATGTTAATTTATCTGCTATAATATTCCAATACCAAGTAGCGGTTACCTGAAAGTTAGCTTCTCCATTTGCTCCTGTAAAAGCTTTATAACCTGCATAGGTAGAGAATCCCCATTTTGCATTTCCTTTACCATAGTTTGCTCCAAAAATCCAAGCTTCATTAATTGTAAAGATACCGTTTTTAGATGAAGGATTATTAGACAAACCTCCATTATACTCTACGTGTAAACCAACAGGCATTTTTTCTGTTTTTAAAACACGCGCTATTTCATAATAAGCTAAACTTGTCCCATCTGTGGCGTTATAATCGAAATCTACAAAAGTAAATGTGTTACCATATTTATCTGGTTTAAACATTTCGAAAGTTGTTGTAAAATGCCCTCTTTCTAAATCTCTATGCAATTGAAAGTTTTGTGCAGTAACAGAAACTGTTACTAAAATTGTTAAAAGTGTGATTAGTTTTTTCATTGTGTTGTTGTTTGTTGTGTTTGTGAAAAATTAAGCGGCAAAAATAACACATTTAAGACAGTTTTATCTTATAAACAACTAGCTATTATTAACATATAATTAACAAAACAGTTAATTTATAAAGATTCTAAACACGGTAATTTATAAAAACCTTATTTCTTTCTAAGAAAATTGATTTATTACACAATAAAAACTAATTTCTTTTAAGAATTTAAAGAATTGTAATACTTCAATTCCTATTAATTATATATATTATAAAACCTAGTATTTCAACAAAAAACAATTGACAATCAATATGTTAATTTGTATATTTAATACTATAAACTTATTTTATTATGAAACGTAAAAGACTATTAGCCCGTCTTTGGCAGTTTCAGAATGATAATGGTTATATACCCCAAGTTTCCATTAATAAACTTGCTCAAGAACTGAGGGTTTCAAAAATTGAAATTGAAGGAGTTATTTCATTCTATCACTTCTTTCACAAAGAACCAACAAATAAATACATCATTTATTTAAACAAAAGCATAGTATCGGAATTTAAAGGTTATAATAATGTAAAAAAAGCTTTTGAAAAAGAAACAAATTGTACTTTTGAAACTAACAATAAAGACTCTCTATTTTCTTTATTTGAAACACCTTGCATTGGACTTAGCGATCAAGAACCTGCCGCTTTAATAAACTTTTATCCTTTTACAAATTTAACACCACAAAAGGTTCGTTCTATTATTTTTCATTTAAAAAATGGAAATAATTTAAAAGATATTTCAAGTAATCCAACAAGTAAAATTCAATATAAACCAGCAAAAAACAAAACAATTTTTTTTAGAGATTATGTATTAGGAAACTCAATAAAAAAACTTAAAAACCTTACTCAAAATCAAGTTTTATCTGAATTAAAAAATGTTGGAGTTTCTGGAAGAGGCGGTGCATTTTTTCAAACAGCTACTAAATGGACGTATTGTAAAAACAATAAAAATAAACCAAAATATATAATTTGTAATGCAGACGAAGGAGAACCAGGAACATTTAAAGATAAAGCAATACTTAATAATTTACCTGGATTAATGTTAGAAGGAATGATTTTAGCAGCCTATGTAACTGGGGCTAAAAATGGAATTATTTATTTAAGAGCTGAATACAAATACCTTCAACCAAAAATTGAAAAAGCTATTGCTTTGATGTATAAAAGCGGTTTTTTAGGTAAAAACATTAACGGTATTAAAAATTTCAATTTCGAAATTGAACTTCAATTAGGTGCCGGAGCATACATTTGTGGTGCCGAAACAGCTTTAATAGAATCGTTAGAAGGTAAAAGAGGAGAGCCAAGAATTCGTAACCTTTTTCCAACAGAAGCCGGCTACTTAAATAAACCAACTGTTGTTAATAATGTCGAAACCTTTGCGTTAGCAGCAAGGGTTATTGAACTTGGTAGTTGTTTTTTTAAAAATATTGGAACCAAAATTAGTAAAGGAACCAAATTAGTGAGTATATCTGGAGATATTGCTAAACCAGGTATTTTTGAAATTGAATGGGGCACTACAATAAATCAGCTTTTAAGTATAGAAATGTGCAATGCTAGCGAGCCATATTATATTCAAATTAATGGTCCATCTGGAGTATGTATTAACCAAAATGAATTTAATAGAAAAATTGCAAAAGAAGATTTAGCTTGTAATGGATCCATAATGGTATTTAACAAAAACAGAAACATTATTCAAATAATTGAAAACTTCACTAAGTTTTTTAGAAGTGAATCCTGTGGAAATTGTACACCTTGTAGAGCTGGAAATCAAATTTTACTTGAAAAAATTAAAAAAATAAAAAACGGCATTGCTACTGCTAACGATTTAGATGATATTAAAAAATGGAACAATATTATGAAACTATCTAGTAAATGTGGTCTTGGTAAATATTCTGCAAGTACTTTTAGTAGCGCAATTGATAAATTTAGAAACTATTTTAATAAAATAATTATAAAAAATAAAGGTGAAATTAAGTTTGATTTGGAAGCTGCAGTTTTTGATTATAACGAGTTAATACAGAATACTCAAAACTAACTATCTAAACAACAATAATTTATACTAAACACAAAAATACAATCGTTTTAAAACAGCTTTTTATATAAATATGATTTAAATCATAATAAATTTATTATTTCAACAAAAATATAATTTAATAAAAACTGTTTTTTAATTAATTCTAAATGATAATATGGATAAATACTTAACAAATAAAAAATACCTGCTAGAAAAATTTTAATTTTAAATAAATCGCTCGAAAACGTTTGAAATTGGTCTTTTAACTTTAATTAATTCGTAACTTTAGTAATATCAATTATTAATCATATGGACCGAACGCAATTGTTAAATAAACTTTGGGAATTTCAACATAGATTAGGTTATATCTCAAAAGAAAGTATCTCAACATTATCTAAAAAATTAAATGTTTCAACTGTTGAAATAGAAAGTGTAGTTTCATTCTACCATTTTTTCCACAAAAAGCCAACAGGTAAACATACTATTTACCTAAATAACAGTATCATATCCGACTTAAAAGGCTTTGAAGATGTTAAAGCTACTTTTGAAAAAGAAACTGGTTGTAGTTTTGGAGAGTATGGAAACAAAGAGTTTTCTTTATTTGAAACTTCTTGTATTGGTATGAGTGATCAAGAACCTGCGGCTTTAATTAACTTCCAGCCATTTACAGATTTAACTCCTTCTAAAGTTAGAAACATTATTCAAAAAATAAAAAATGGAGAAAATGTTAAAGATTTTTCTAGTAAAACAATTAGTAAAATACACTACACTCCAGATGATGACAAAACAGTTATTTTTCGAAATTATGAATTAGGTAAAAGTGTAAAAGAAGGCTTAAAATTTACACCTCAAGAAATAATTGATAAAATTTACAAATCGAAATTAAAAGGCTGTGGTGGTGCTTTTTTTGATGTTGGCTACAAATGGCAATCGTGTAAGCGAAATGAAGACACCGAAAAATATATTATTTGTAATGCAGATGAAGGTGAACCTGGAACATTTAAAGATCGTGCAATTTTTCAACATTTACCAGGCTTAGTTATTGAAGGTATGATTTTAGCTGGCTACGCAACCGGAGCCAAAGAAGGTATTATTTATTTACGAGCAGAGTACCAATATTTCAAACAAAAATTAGAAGATTTAATTCAAGAATTTTACACGCAAAATTTACTAGGTAAAAACATACAAAGCATAGATGGTTTCGATTTTGAAATACGAATTCAATTAGGCGCTGGTTCTTACGTTTGTGGTGCAGCTTCAGCCTTAATAGAATCTATGCAAGGTAGACGTGGCGAACCACCTGTACGTATGTGGAGCGCAACCAAACACGGTTTTAAACACAAGCCAACAGTAGTAAATAATGTAGAATCTTTAGCATATGCTTCTAGAATAATTGAACTTGGTGAAGATTATTTTTTAAGTATGGGAACCAAAGAAACTCCTGGAACTAAGTTAATAAGTATTTCTGGTGATGTTGCAAAAGCTGGTATTTATGAAATTGAATACGGAACTTCAATTCGTGAATTATTAGGTATAGAAATGGCACAAGCAACTGCACCTTATTATGTACAAGTTAGTGGTCCATCTGGTGAATGTGTTTCTCCTGCAGAATTTGATCGTAAAATTTGTATGGAAGATATTTTATGTGGTGGAAGTTTTATGGTATTTAATAGAACTCGAGATATTTTACACATACTTCGCAACTTTATGGAATTTTTTAAAGAAGAATCTTGCGGTGTGTGTACACCTTGTAGAGCTGGAAATTTCATTTTAAATGAAAAAGTGAAGAAAATGCAACGTGGTTTAGCCTCGCAAGATGATGTAGATGAAATAAAAAAATGGGGAAAAATAATAAAACTTTCTAGTAGATGTGGTTTAGGAAAGTCTTCACCAAACTCGTTGATATTTTCAATAGATAAATTCAAAGATTATTACAATTTAAAAATAGCTCCTTCAAACGAATTTCAAAATGTAGAGTTTGATATGGAAGCTGCCATACACGAATTTGATAGTATAATTAAAGATACCCAACTGTAAAACCATTTAAAATGAAAGAAGTATCATTTAAAATAGACGGAAGAGATTGCAAGGCCGAGAAAGGTCAAAATTTAATTGAAGCTGCCAAACAAAACGGTATTTTTATTCCTACGTTGTGCTATTTCAAACACCTTAATCCTTTAGGTAGTTGTAGAGTTTGTACTGTTAAACAAAATGGTAAACCTATTGCAGGTTGTACAGTTTCTATTGCTGAAGGAATGGATATTGAGGTAAATACACCTGAGTTACTAGACAACCGTAAAGCAATTTTAGAAATGATGTTTGTTGAAGGTAATCACTTTTGCCCTTCTTGTGAGAAAAGTGGAGATTGCCAAATGCAAAATTTAGGTTATGAAACCGGTATACGTTATACACGTTTTCCTCATTTATTTGTAGATAGAATTGTAGATGCACGTCCTGAGCGTATTGTGGTAAATCAAAATAGATGTATAAAATGTAAACGCTGTATTGAAGAAGTTATTACTAACGATGGTTTTAAAGTTTTCAATTTTACCAACAGAGGTAACCAAACTTTAGTTTCTGTAGATTACGAACAAGAAGCAAAACTTTCTGAAGCTCAAGCAGAACATGCAATGCATATTTGCCCTACAGGTTCAATTTTAGTAAAAGGAAAAACATTTGGTAAACCTTTTGGAGATCGCCAGTTCGATTATGCACACGAAGGACAAAACATTCCACTTACAGATATTAAAAAGCAAGTAAAATCTAATAAAAGAAAAATGAGAGTAGCCACAACCTCTTTAGCTGGTTGTTTTGGCTGTCATATGTCTTTATTAGATGTAGATTTAGGTTTATTAGATTTAATAGAGCTGGTTGAATTTAATAAATCTCCATTAACCGATATTAAAAAGTTTACCGAGCGTTGCGATATTGGTTTAATTGAAGGCGGATGTTGTAATACCGATAATATTGAAGTATTAAGAGAGTTCCGTAAAAACTGCGATATTTTAGTTTCGGTTGGCGAATGTGCTATTTGGGGAGGTTTACCAGCAATTAGAAACACCGTTCCTTTAGAAGATTGTTTAAAAGAAGCCTATCTAGATTCTTTAACAAGTGAAGAAGGTGAAACAGTTATACCTCATCACGAAGATATTCCTAAAATATTAAACAAAGTTTACTCTAACCACGAGGTTGTAAAAATAGATTACCATATTCCAGGTTGTCCTCCAAATGCAAATCATATTTGGAATGTTGTAAAAAACCTTCTTTTTGAAGAAGAGTTTTCTATTTCTTACCCTGAATTTAAATACGACTAACTTAAAAACAAACTAATGAGCAAAAGAAAAATAGTTATAGAACCAGTTACTCGTGTTGAAGGGCACGGAAAAGTAACCATAAAAATGGATGAAAACGGCAAAGTTGATGATGCGTTTTTACATATTGTTGAATTTAGAGGTTTCGAAAAATTTATACAAGGTCATCCGTATTGGGAAGCGCCTGTTTTAGTACAACGATTATGTGGTATTTGTCCTGTAAGTCATCATATTGCTGCAGCAAAAGCCATTGATCAATTAGTTGGTGTAGATCCTGAAAACTTATCACCAACAGCTACAAAACTGCGTAAATTACTCCATTACGGTCAAGTATTTCAATCACATTCATTACACTTCTTTTATTTAGCTTCACCAGATATTTTATTTGGAATAAATGCACCTGCAGAAAAAAGAAATATTGTTGCTGTTGCAGCTCATAATCAAGAGTTAGCTAAAAAAGGAATTCTTATGCGTAAGTTTGGTCAAGAAATTATCAAAGCTTTAGCTGGTAAAAAAATTCACGGAATTTTAGCAGTTCCTGGAGGAGTTCATAAAACATTTACAGCTGAAGAACGTGAATATTTCTTAGATGGTAAACAAATTCCTAATGTTGATACTATGATAGAATGGTCTAAAGAAATTATAGACTTTATGAAAAACTATCATACTGAAAATGCTGAATGGATTGACAATTTTGCAAAATATGATTCGAACCACTTAGGTTTAGTAGATAAAGAAACTGGCGCGTTAGAATTATACGATGGCCGCTTACGATCTGTAGATGCAACTGGTAACGAACTATTAAATATTTCAGATATTGAATATGGCTATCATTTTAAAGAAGCTGTTGAACCTTGGTCTTACTTAAAGTTTCCTTATATGACTAAGTATGGTCGTGAGAATGGTTGGAACAGAGTTGGACCTTTAGCACGTATGAATACTTGCTCACACATAAACACACCATTAGCTGAAACAGAACGACAAATTTTTAAAGCTTACACACAAAACAAACCTAATAATATGACAATGCATACGCATTGGGCACGTTTAATTGAAATGCTTCATTGTGCTGAATTAATGAAGGAATTACTATTAGATAATGAAATTATGGGTAATGATTTAGTAAGAGAAGGAACTCCTAGAAATAAAGGTATTGGTATTATTGAAGCTCCAAGAGGAACGCTAATTCACGAATATCATACAGATGATAAAGGTTTAATTACAAAATGTAATTTAATAGTTTCTACAACACATAATAACGAAGCCATGAACCGTGGAGTTAGAGCTGTTGCTCAAGAAGTTTTAAACGATAAACCTGAAATTACTGAACCAATGTTAAACCAAGTAGAAATGGCTATTAGAGCTTACGATCCTTGTTTAAGTTGTGCAACACACGCACTAGGTGAAATGCCTTTAATTGTAAAAATAGAAGATGCTAACGGAAACTTAATTGATGAAAAAACTAGATAACATACTTATTATAGGAATAGGAAATAATACCCGCCAAGACGATGGTCTTGGTTGGGCTTTTCTAGACAATTTGGTAGAACAAGGTTATAATGAAGATAATTTATTATACAAATATCAATTAATGGTTGAAGATGCAGAATTAATTGCTGAATATAATACTGTAATTTTTGTTGATGCTTATAAAAAAGAGCTAGAAAATGGTTTTATTTTTGAAGAAATTGAACCAGCTAAACAAGTTTCATTTTCAACACATGCGGTACCTCCAAATCAAATATTAAATTTATGTGAAACTATTTACAACAAAACACCCAAAGCTTACGTACTAAAAATTGAAGGTATTACGTGGGAAATTGAAATTAAATTAAGCGAACAAGCTAGTAATAATCTCGAAAAATCTTTAAATTATTTTAATCAAATAATTATACCCCAAACCTGTAACAATTGAAAATGTAAAGCTTAATAAAGTACCTATTAGAATATATTCTGTTAGTTTTCTATCATCTGCTTTAGTTAAATCTCCAAATCTAAATATAGATTTGGCTGCTAAAAGAAAACCTACACCACTCCAATTATTGGTAATTATAAACACGAATATTAATAAGCGTTCTATAATTCCAATATATTTTCCTGCGTCATCTAACGATTTTTTGTTTGAATTACCTTTAATTTCCCATTTAGAAATTATCACCTTCATAACAATTGATGATACAACGGTTGCCATTAACAATGCAATAACAAATAGCAATACTTTAGGAGAAAACAATGCATTTAAATCTAAAAAAATTGGCTTGTATAAATTAACCACAAATACAATTACGGCCAAATGCGCTAGCTGATCCCATAAAAATAGCCATCTAAAATTTAGTTTCTTTTTTAAATTTAGCTTTAACACATCAATTATATAATGAGAAATTATAATTATTAATACACCTAACCAATAAACTCTATTAAATTGAAGCACTACTAAAGCGGCAAATAAATGCACTAAAATATGCCAATATAAATATGGCGATTTGTGTTTCTTTTTCTCTTTGCTTTTCACCCATTTTTCAGGTTGAAATACAAAATCACCAATTACATGAGCCAATATTAGTTTTAATAACAAAGCAATCATAATGAAACCATTAAAGTTCTATAATATTTTTCCATTCGTATAATTTCATCATAACCAGCAATTTTTAAATTCTTACTAATGGCACTTTGGGTTTTATTCAACATCTTAGCCAGTTCTTTTTGATTTAAATTTGGATTTTCAATAACCATTTTCACAATTTCCGATGATTTCTGAGTCCAACTATTCATTGTTAACTGCGCTAAATCAAACAATAAATTTAATTGAATATCTAAGTTTTTATCTTCAGATTTAAAAGCCAAAGTACTTTTTTTTAAACTTTCAAAACACTCACCTGAATTTACAAAAGCAGTTCCATTAGAAACTGTAATTTTTTCTGAACTATATGTCTTACTCCCAATTCCAATAGCCAACCTAACATCTAAACCTTTAATAGTTTTTATGGTCGCTTTCATTAAAATTGAAGCTTCTAAAGCTTTTTCTGGTTTAATTTCTAACTGAAAACTATCTCCTCTATAAATTTCCCATTCTTTAGGCTCAGAACCATACAAGTTTAATACCTGTTTTAATAATGGCATCCAAATACTTGGTTCATTCTTTTTTGAATTTACTATGTCTCCAGTTATTATACTAGTCATCTATTTAAATCTGTTTATACTTCAAATATATTAGTTTAAGACTTAGAAAACAAATTTATTCCGTTAAAATGGAATATAATTAAATACAACCTTAAAAAGGAATAAACCCAAATATAACCTTAAAAAGGAATAACTAAACTCCAAAAGCAGTAATTACCAACTTTCTTGATCCTCCAAAATCTCTATGTTCACATAAATAAATTCCTTGCCAAGTACCTAAGTTTAAACGCCCATTTGTTATTGGAATTTGAATAGAAGGTCCTAATAATGAAGCTTTAATATGAGCTGGCATATCATCCGATCCTTCGTAAGTATGAATATAATAAGGCATATTTTCAGGAACCATTTTATTAATATGACTTTCAAAATCTACACGTACCGATGGATCTGCATTTTCATTAATAGTTAAACTAGCCGAAGTATGCTTAATAAAAACTTGTAATTGACCAGTTTTAATTTGATTTAATTCAGCAATTGAATTTTCAATTTCATTAGTTATTAAATGAAAACCTCTTTTAGCAGGTTTCAACTGAATTTCTTTTTGAAAAAATTTCATAAATTATTTAATTACATGTTCAACTATTTCATCTGCAATTGCCAAACAAGCAGTTGCCGCAGGAGAAGGAGCATTTATAACATGAATATTATTGTTGTGTTTCATTATTTTAAAATCATCAACCATATTACCATCAAAATCAATAGCTTGTGCTCTAACTCCAGCCCTAGCAGGTTGAATATCATTTACAGTTATTGAGGGCATTAATTTTTGAAGTTCTTTTACAAACAAACGCTTAGAAAAGGCTCTTTTATATTCATCAATTCCTTTGCGCCAATGTTTACCAAATAATTTCCAAGTACCTCTAAATGTTAACGCTTCAAAAGTATCCTTTAAACTAAAGCTAGTACGGTAATAGCCTTCACGCTTAAATGTAAAAACAGCATTTGGCCCACATTCAATACTACCATCAACCATTCTTGTAAAGTGAACTCCTAAAAATGGAAATTTTGGATCAGGAACTGGATATACAAGATTTTTAATTTTATACGATGCTTCTGGAGTTAACTCAAAATAATCTCCTCGAAAACCAACAATATGAACATCTAATTTTAAATCGTCTTTTTCGGCAATTCTATCCGATTGCAAGCCGGTACAAAAAACAACCTTTTCAGCAATAAAATCTTTTGTTGAAGTTTTTAAAATAGAATTATTTTTTTTAGAAATTACTTCTAATACTTCACAGTTTGAAATAAAAGTACTGTTTGAATTAATTTCAACAATACTTTTTACAAAAGCTTTACACAGCCCAACATAATCTATAATACCTGCTGTTGGAACCCAAATTGCTTTTACTCCTTTAATAAAAGGTTCTTTTTTGTTTAATTCTTCTGAAGACAAATAACAAATACCCGCTGTTTTATTTTCAATTCCTCGGTTAAAAATATTTTCCAACATTGGAAGTTCTTCATTTTTTGTAGCAACAATTATTTTACCACAAACATCGTGAGTAACATTATTTTTTTTTGAATAGTTTACTAACTGTGTATGCCCGTTTTTACAATTTTTAGCTTTATATGATCCAGGCTTGTAGTAAATACCAGAATGCATTACACCAGAGTTTCTACCAGTTTGGTGCTTGGCAACACTATTTTCTTTTTCTAAAACGGCAATACTCTTTGCAGGAAATTGAAGTTGTAATTTATACGCTGTAGCTAAACCAACTACACCACCACCCACAATAATAAAATCATATTTATTGCACATACTTTGTTTTTCCAACAAAGTTCAGCAAAACAACCGATATTAAAAAGAAAACTGCCAAAAACAATACACTATATTGCATTGAACCAAAAATTGAATTTAATAACCCAAATCCAAACATACCTATAACAATTGCAATTTTTTCGGTTACATCATAAAAACTAAAATATGTTGCGTGATCTTTAGTATCTGGTAATAATTTAGAATATGTAGATCGTGATAATGATTGAATTGCCCCCATAACCAAACCTATTAATGCTCCAAGGCCATAAAAATAAAGATTAATATTCTCTTGCTTTTTATCTAACATAAAAGCAATGAAACAAACTGCACCCCAAATTATAATAGTTAACATTAAAGCTTTTATATTTCCAATTATTTTAGATAGTCTTGAAAACAAAAATGCTCCAGCAATACCTACAAACTGAACTAATATAATAACTAAAATTAAATCTGAAGTTGGTAAACCTAGTTCTTTGCTCCCAAAAATACCTGCCATTAAAATAATGGTTTGCACCCCAACACTAAACATAAAAAAAGAACTCAAAAAGAATTTTAATTCTGGATGTTGTTTTAACTCTTTTAAAACCAGTTTTAACTCGTAAAATCCTTTCCAAATAAAATCCTTAGCTGGTTTTTTATTGTATACATTATTTGGTAATCTTCTATAGGTAATTTGTGCAAAGCCAAACCACCAAACACCTACAACTACAAATGTAAGTCTAGATGCCATTGCTTTACTTTCCAAACCTAGCAAGTCGAAATTATTTATAGCAAACAAGCAAGTTGTTAATAACAGAATTGATCCTAAATAGCCTAACATAAATCCTTTAGCACTTACTTTATCCTGATCTTCAGGATGCGCAACTTCGGGTAAATAAGCATTGTAAAAAACAATACTTCCCCAAAAACCAATACTAGCAAAAATAGTTGCTAAAATTCCTATCCATAGTGTATCTTTTCCTTCAAAAAAGTATAAACTTGCTACAGAAATAGAACCTAGTAGGCAGAAAAATTTTAAAAATTTTAGTTTGTTTCCTGTATAATCTGCAATTCCAGATAAAATAGGCGAAATAAATGCTACAATTAAAAAAGAAAATGCCAACGTATAGTTATACAATGTTGTTGGATTCCATTGTGTACCTAAAAAAGTAATTTGACCTTCAACATTCTGAAATGCCTCTGTTAAACCACTATAATAAATAGGAAAAACTGCTGTGCTAATAACTAATGAATATACTGAATTTGCCCAATCGTAAAATGCCCAAGCATTTATCAATTTTTTATCTCCTTTTTTTAACATAATAAAAAAACCGTTCTCTTTTAAAGAACGGTTCAATATACTATATTTTTTATTCAATTACTGCTTTGAATTGGCAGGTAATTGCTGCGTGCTATATTTTTTGGCTAATACCATAGCTGTAGGTAAAAATGCTCTTAAATTTTTAATACGTGTTTGATTTGAAGGGTGTGTACTTAAAAATTCTGGTGGTGCTTTTGAAGCGTCTGCTCTTTGGCTCATTCTAATCCATACATTAACAGCTTCTTCTGGCTTGTAACCAGCCATAATCATAAAAACCATTCCTAATTTATCTGCTTCAGTTTCGTGAGTTCTACTGTATGCAAGCATACCTAATTGAGAACCTACCCCGTAAGCCATATTCCATAATTCTCTAGCTTTTGGATCTTTATTTGCTGTTCCAACTGCAACAGCTACACCTCCTAATTGCTGAGCATAAGCAGATGTCATACGTTCTTGACCATGTTTTGCAAATGCATGAGCTACTTCGTGCCCCATAACAGCTGCAATTCCATCAGTATTTGCACAAATTGGTAAAATACCTGTGTAAAAAACAACTTTACCTCCTGGCATACACCAAGCATTTACCGTATTATCATTAATTAAATTAAATTCCCATCTATAATTATTTGCTTCGCTAACCATATTATTGGCTCTCATAAATTTATCTACTGCTTTTGAAATTCTTATACCAACAGATTGAATTTCGTTTGTTTTTCTAGCATCTGTAGAAATTTTATTTTCCTTTAAAAAGGTACTATACTGCGCAAAACTCGATGGCAATATTTGAGCATCACTAACTAAATTAATTCTTTTTCTTCCTGTAATAGGCACTGTACTACAGCTTACCATAAATATTACAAGTAGAGATAATGCTATAATTTTTTTCATTTTTCAGTTTTTTTAATGGGTTGGTTATTTATAAAAATACAAATTCTATATTTACGGGCAAAATAAACATTTTTAAATGAGTACAGCCAAAAGTTCGAAAAAACCTATAAACAATGGAATACAAGTACCAAAGGTTTTTATAATAATAGGACACACATTACAAGCTATAAGTCACAATTGGGCTACACTATACGCAATTCGGTTATTTAAAACTCCTTTTAGGTTTAAAACACCTGAACGAGAATTAAAAATGAAAACAAGCTCAAAAATTTCTAAACATTTAATTTCTTCACTTAATAAAGAAATTACTACCTACAGCTATGGAAGTTCTAAGAGAAAAATTTTATTAGTACATGGTTGGTCTGGTAGAGGAACACAACTTTACAAAATTGCAGATAAATTAATAGAAAATGATTTTATGACCATTAGTTTTGATGCTCCTGCACACGGAAACTCTAGTGGAAAAACAACTATGATGCCCGAATTTGTGGCTTCGATTATACAATTAGAAAAAGAATTTGGTCCTTTTGAATTTGCAATTGGACACTCCTTAGGTGCAATGGCTGTTTTAAATGCCGCAAAAAAAGATTTAAACGTACAAAAAATAATATCAATTGGATCTGGTGATATTATTACCGATATCATTACTAATTTCACTCAAAAATTAAAATTAAAGCCAATTATAATTACTAAAATGAAAGAGTATTTTTTCAAAAATTTTGGTAAAGATATTGATACCTACTCAGCTAGTATTTCAGCAAAAGAAGTAAAAGTACCCACATTAATTATACATGATACCGACGACAAAGAAGTTTCTGTAAGTTGTGCTCATAATATTCGTCAAAATTTACAACAAGGTGAAATTTTAATTACAAATGGTTTAGGCCATAACCGTATTTTAAAAGACGATTTTGTTATAGAACGAATAGTTGAATTTATTAATAGAGATAATTATCATGAACAACTTTAGTAAAGTATTTCTTGTTTGCATTTTATTTTCAAACATTGCATTTTCACAAAAAAAACAATCTAAAATGATTAAAAAAGTTATTAAAACAGAACAAGAATGGAAAGAAGAATTAACACCTCAAGAGTATTATGTTTTAAGGCAAAAAGGTACCGATAGGCCAAGTGAAGAAGGATTAACAGCTCATTTTGAAAAAGGTACTTACCATTGTGCTGCTTGTGATTTACAATTGTTTGAATCTGGGAGTAAATTTGAATCTCATTGTGGATGGCCTTCTTTTGATGATGCTATTGAAGGTACCGTAAACTATGTAAAAGATATTAGCCACGGAATGATTAGAACAGAAATTATTTGTGCTGCTTGTGATGGACATTTAGGTCATATTTTTGATGATGGCCCAAAAGATACTACAGGAAAAAGGTTTTGTGTAAACACAAGCTCTATTAAATTTGTAAAATCTGATAAATAACGTTGAAAAACCATTCCTTTTTAAATTTTCTTATAACTAAAAATCCTTTTTAAATTATAAACTTTTAAAACTATAAGAGTTTGTTAAACAATAGGGCAAGAACTTTATTTTAGTTAAATTTACTTATTCAATAGCCGAATATTCATTTATTAATTAATTAGTTCTACCTAAGACTATTACCTATGTTATGGGAGTTTTACCATAAAAAATTAAACTATTTTGTTAGCTCAAATTGGAGTATTGACAAGAAAAGAAAATATCGCCAAACAACTGGTGTTGTATTTACTTGTGCTGTTTTTGCTTTTTCTAGTTTAATATTGGCTATTTATTACAATTTATTATACGCAACTGTTTTAGAGGTTTTAAATATTGCTTTTTGTTTTTATTCTTTTAAATTATTAAAAGACAAAAAAATAATTCGAACACAAAAATTAGGCATTTACTATTTCCAAATTCAAGTTTTTATTACTGCCGTTTTATTTTCTACACCATTTACAAATACATTTGCTTGGTCCTACCCTTTATTACTTGTAACAATATATCCTGTTGTAGCTGCATTGTTTGATTTGAGCATTATTAAACACTTTGTAATTGCATTTCTACAAATTGTAGCATTTCAAATTCTGTTTAATTTGGTTCCGAATCTATTTTTTAGCAATATAGATTTATTTCAACAAAATGATGAATTTCTAATTAAAACAGTTTCATTTACTTATCTAATTTTATTCAATACCACAATTGTTTACCTCATTTATAAGGAGCAAGTTTTTGCTAAAGAAAAGGTAATACATATTTCAAAAACTCTAAAAAGAAAAAATAGTAGAATTGAAGAACTTAATCATTCTAAAGACAGGCTTTTTTCAATTATTTCACACGATTTAAGAAGCCCTTTTAATAGTATAATTGGGTTTTCAAATTTATTACTGGAATCGAAAGATTTAACTAAAAAAGAACGTTCATATTCTGAAATTATTAATAAAAGTTCTAAAGGTACTTTAACATTGATAGATAATTTATTGTACTGGTCCAAATCTCAATTAAAATCTATACAGCCTAACTTTAAAACTCATAAAATTAAAGCAATAATTAATGATGTTATTGAAAGTATAGAAGCTACCGCACTTCAAAAAAATATAATAATTGTAAACCATGTTAATCAAGAAATTACTGGTTTTGTAGATGCCAATTTAATTCAAATAATTATTAGAAATTTAATTACAAATAGTATTAAATTTTCAAACAATAATGGAATTGTTAAAGTTAATGCTATTCAAGAAACGGATAAAATTAGATTTTCTGTTTCAGATAATGGCATTGGAATAGAAAAAGGCGTGCTACTAAATATTTTTACTCAAAATGTATCTAAACCTGGCACAAATAATGAAAAAGGAAGTGGTTTGGGTTTATTTTTATGCAAAGAGTTTGTAAAACTGCACAATGGTAAAATTTGGATAGAAAGTGAAAAAGGAAAAGGGACAGTAGTTTTCTTTACCATCCCTTTATATCATTCTAAAAACTAATTAATTATTAGCTTAACTCTACCTTTTTAGGCATTTCAATATTACTGCTATACATTTGCCATAGTTTAAAACCTCCTGCAACGTTTACAATATTGTTAATATTATTATGGCGTAAAATTAATTCTGCCAAATAACCTCTTAATCCTTTTTGACAAAATATAATTACTGGCTTATTTTGTTGTTTTATAACATCTACATTCTTTCTCAAACTATCTAAAGGATAATTTAAAGAACCAGGAATAGTACCTTTTTCAAACTCTACAACCGTTCTTGCATCAATTAATAAATAGTTCTCTTTATTATTTTTTTCTAAATAGCTTTCTAATTCTTCTACAGAAATTTGACTACTATTACTGTTTAATATGTTTTCTGTAGCATAACTTGTTACAACTATTGGATCTTTAGCTGGAGAAAATGGTGGTGCATAAGCTAAATCTAATTGAGCTAAATCATCCATTTTTAATTTTGCATAAATAGCTGTACTTAATACATCAACTCTTTTATCTACTCCTACTTCTCCAAATAACTCTGCTCCTAAAATTTCCTGAGTTTCTGCGTTGTAATATATTTCGGTAATTAAATCTTTTGGATTTGGATAATATCCAGGTGTAGAACCTGCAACGGTTAATACAGTTTTATAAGGAATATTTAAATTATCTAAAGCCTTTGGATTTAAACCTGTTCTTGCCAATGTGTAATCAAATACCTTTACAATTGCAGTTTTATAAGCACCTTTAAATTCTATATTTCTACCAACAGCATTTGCTCCTGCAGCTCTACCAGCTTTGTTTGAATGCGTTCCTAAAGGAAAATAATCATATTCTCCTGTTTGAATATTTTTTATTGAAACATTGTCTCCTGCTGCATAAACATCTTTAATAGATGTTTCCATTAATTTATTAACTTTTAATGCTCCATTACCAATATGCTCAGCTCCTTCTTTAAGTAATAAATCGGTATTAGGTTTAATTCCAACGCTTAAAACCACAAAATCTGTAGCTACCGTTTTACCGCCTTTAATTTTAACAGCTTTAATTCTACCTTCATTATTAATTTCGAATTCAGAAACTAAACTAGAGTTTAAAACTTCTATTCCTTCATTTTTTAAAATAGTTTCAGCAAAAATTCCAAATTTTTGTTGCCACATATTTAAAACCTGCTTATCACCTTCTATTAAAGTAACTTGCTTTCCAGCGTCCTTTAAGTTTTCTGCAACTTCAATACCAATTAATCCAGCACCAATAACTGTTACATGCTTAGATGTTTCGGCCATTCCTTCGGCCATTATTTTATCAAAATCTACCATAGATCTACAAGTAGACCAATTTGTTGCTAAATTTATGTTTTTAATTGGCGGAACAACAGATTTTGCACCTGTTGCAAAAATTAACTTATCATACTTGTAATCTTTCTTTTGAGAATAAACAACTTTATTAGTCGTATCGATATTAACAACTTCTTCATTTAACTTAACATCTACATTAAATCTATTTTGAAGTAATTCTGGTTTAACAACAATTAATTTTTCTCTATTTTCAATAACTCCTGATATTGCATAAGGCATTCCGCAAGTTGCATAACTAATGTTAGCACCTTTTTCAAATAGTATAATTTCAGCATTTTCATTCTCTCTTCTTGCTTTTGCAGCTGCAGATGGTCCTGCTGATAATCCTCCTATAACTATAATTCTTTCCATTGTTATAATAATTTTACACAAATTTCACACTAAAAAATAACTTATACTGTAATGATTATTACTATAACGTTTTCATGGTAATAATTAATTAGTGTAAGATATTTAAGTACTACAAAGCTAGTTATTATAGGGCTTTTAACAATTTAATTTACGCATTGAATTCACCTTAAAAAAAGCTTTAAAATACTTTCTTTACTAATAGTATAAAATGATGATTTGAAAAAATAACTTTAATACATTTTTACTACCTTTGCATTTCTTAAAATTGAAGCCAGAATATGTTTAATAATTTAAGCGATAAGTTAGATAAAGCTCTTCACGTACTAAAAGGGCACGGAAAAATTACTGAAGTTAATGTTGCAGAAACTTTAAAAGAAGTTCGTAGAGCTCTTTTAGATGCCGATGTTAACTTTAAAATAGCAAAAAACTTTACTAAAACTGTTAAAGAAAAAGCTTTAGGACAAGATGTACTTACATCATTAAATCCTAGCCAATTAATGGTTAAACTTGTTAAAGACGAATTAACTGAGTTAATGGGTGGTGAAACTGTAGGTATTAACCTTTCAGGAAATCCAACTGTTATATTAATGTCTGGTTTACAAGGTTCTGGTAAAACAACATTTTCTGGTAAACTAGCAAATTATTTAAAAACTAAAAAAACAAAACAAGTTTTATTAGTTGGTTGTGATGTATATAGACCTGCAGCAATAAATCAATTACAAGTTGTTGGAGAACAAATTGGTGTTGAAGTATATGCTGAAGTTGGAAATCAAAACCCTGTTGAAATTTCTCAAAACGCATTAAAACATGCAAAATCAACTGGTAAAAATGTTGTTATTATTGATACCGCTGGTCGTTTAGCTGTTGATGAAGAAATGATGACAGAGATTTCTAACATTCATAAAGCTGTAAATCCACAAGAAACTTTATTTGTTGTAGATTCTATGACAGGGCAAGATGCTGTAAATACAGCCAAAGCCTTTAATGATATTTTAAATTTTGAAGGTGTTGTTCTTACAAAGTTAGATGGTGATACTCGTGGTGGTGCAGCCTTATCTATTAAATCGGTTGTAGATAAACCTATTAAATTTATTGGTACTGGAGAAAAAATGGAAGCTATTGATGTTTTCCATCCAGATCGTATGGCAGATAGAATATTGGGAATGGGAGATGTTGTTTCGTTAGTGGAACGTGCCCAAGAACAATATGATGAAGAAGAGGCTAGAAAAATTCAGAAAAAAATTGCCAAAAACCAATTCGGTTTTGATGATTTCTTGAAGCAAATTCAACAAATCAAAAAAATGGGTAATATGAAAGACCTGATGGGAATGATTCCTGGGGCTGGTAAAATGATGAAAGATGTTGATATAGATGATGATGCTTTTAAAGGTATTGAAGCAATTATACATTCTATGACTCCTGGAGAAAGAGAAGAACCTAAAACAATTAACGCAAGTAGAAAAAAGCGAATTGCAAAAGGATCTGGAACTTCAATACAAGAAGTAAATCAATTGCTTAAACAATTTGGCCAAATGAGTAAAATGATGAAAATGATGCAAGGTGGTGGAGGCCGAAAAATGATGCAAATGATGAAAGGAATGGGAAATTAAATTCTAAAGCAAGCTAAACACTTGCTTTTTTTTATATAATAACAATACACTAATGACACTACTAGACGGAAAAAAAACTTCAGCAGATTTAAAAATAGAAATTGCTGAATCTGTAAAAGAAATTAAATCTCAAGGTAAAAAAACACCACATTTAGCAGCTATTTTAGTTGGAACAGATGGTGCTAGTATGACTTATGTAAATGCTAAAGTTAAAGCCTGTGAATTAGTTGGATTTAATTCTACTTTGGTTGACCTACCTGAAGAAACTTCAGAAGAAACACTATTAAACGAAATTGATAAGCTTAACAATAATGATGATATTGATGGTTTTATAGTTCAACTACCATTACCAAAGCATATTGATGAGCAAAAAGTTTTAATGGCTGTAAATCCAGATAAAGATGTTGATGGGTTTCACCCAACTAATGTTGGTAGAATGACTTTAGATTTACCTGCTTTTTTACCTGCAACACCATTTGGTATTTTAGAATTATTAGAACGCTACAATGTTAAAACTTCAGGGAAAAATGTAGTTGTAATTGGTAGAAGTCATATTGTTGGTAGACCAATGAGTATTTTAATGAGTCAGAAACGTGCTGCTGGTGATGCAACAGTAACTGTTGCACATAGTAGAACCAAAAACTTAAAAGAACTTTGTTTACAAGCCGATATTATTATTGCTGCCTTAGGTATTCCAGAGTTTTTAACTGGTGATATGGTAAAAGAAGATGTTACTGTGGTTGATGTTGGTATTACTAGAGTTGCTGACGATACAAAAAAACGTGGTTATAGATTGGCTGGTGATGTAGATTTTAACAGTGTAAGTCCTAAATGTTCTTATATTACTCCTGTACCAGGTGGTGTTGGACCAATGACTATTGCAATGCTTATGAAAAATACTTTATTAGCTTGTGAAAGAAAAGGCTAAAAAGCACAAACATATATTACATAAAAAAGGCTTCATTAAAAATGAAGCCTTTTTTATTCTTCTCTATGTACCAAATCCATAGAAAAAGCAGGTAAACAAACCGAAAGGTATTTACACTCTTCATCAAACGGATTAGAATATTTAATTCGTGTTCCTTTTAATATTTTTATAGATTGCCCTTTTTCTAAAACAATAATTTCTCCATCTATGTTAAATTGTTTTTTTCCTTCAATAATATAAGTATATTCATCAAATTCAGGGTTTTGAAAAGGTTCTGTCCATTTTGGAGGAGCAACCATATATGCTATACTAATTTCAGATAAAATTGTAGCATTTCCAAAATGCTCTTCAATTAACTTACCATCTGTTGTTGGAACAATAAAAGGTTTATTTTGAATTTGATATTTCTTACTCATTTTGCAACAAATAGTTTAATTAAACCAAATTGTAAAATATTTTACTTTAGCTATATCTGGAATTTGATCTATTGAAATTTCTTCTCTACTAAAACTATTTAAACCTAGGTCTTTTTTGTCTATAGCTATTGTTGCATTCAATTCATCAATAAATAAAGTTGCAGAAGTTAGTGTAGTTTCCACTTTATTTACCATATAGTTTTCATTTATATCTTTAAAAGTAGATTGTAATGAAATTCCTTTATCCGTTTTATAATTTACATCAAAAATTTGTATACTTTTTATTTTAGATAATGAGTCCTGTTGCTTTTGAGGTGCAATTTCCAATAATTTATTCCCTTCTTTAGAATACACAATAAACTCATCTGTCTCATTAGAAAACAATTCTTTATCTTTTTCTGCATGCAATATTGATACTAGAGAATCGTTTTCGAAAATAGTTGTTAACTGTTCAACTTTTGTGTTTTTATCTAACAATCCAACTTTTCCTTTTTCAACAATGTATTTACTTTCATTAGAACATTGAATAAACAGAACTAGCATTACCAAAACAGGTGCTATTTTTTTTAAAATATACATATACAATTTAATTTTACCATACCATACACTATAACGTGTATTAAACCAATTTATTTAATAAACTTTCGTTTATATAACTCTTTTTAAAATACCTAAAACACCTCTAATAAATGTAGCACTTGTAACTACCTTTAATATAGGATTCATTCGTGTACTACTTCTTCTACTCGAACTTCTTTTAGATTTTGAAGCTTCTTTCTTTTTCTTTGCAACTTCTTCTTTTTCGTTAATATCTTCTATTTTTTTATTTAAAATTTCATAAGCGCTATCTCTATCAATTGCCTCTTCGTATTTTTCATAAAGTTTAGAGTTTTCAATTAACGTTTCTAACTCTTTTTGACTTAACACATCCATTCTACTCATTGGAGCTCTCATCATAGTTGCAGCCAATGGTGTTGGAATACCTTTTTCGTTTAAAGCTGAAACAAATGCTTCTCCAATACCTAACTGTGTTAAAGATTCATCAACATCATAATACTCAGAGTCTGGATAGTTTTCAGCTGCTAACTTAATAGCTTTTCTATCTTTAGCAGTAAAAGCTCTTAACGCATGTTGAACTTTTAAACCTAGTTGCGCCAATACATCTTCTGGAACATCTTTTGGGTTTTGCGTTACAAAAAACAATCCAATTCCTTTTGAGCGTATTAGCTTAACAATACTTTCAATTTGCGAAAGTAATGCTTTTGAAGCTTCTTTAAATATTAAATGTGCTTCATCTATAAAAATAACTAATTCAAGTTTACCACTATCACCTTGCTCAGGAAATGTAGAATAAACTTCAGCCAATAATTGTAACATAAATGTTGAAAATAACTTTGGCTTATCTTGAATATCTGTTAATCGCAATATCGAAATTACACCCTTATCGTCAACCTTTCTAACTAAGTCTTTTACTTCAAAAGATTTTTCTCCAAAAAACAAATCACCTCCTTGTTGTTCTAACTCAACCAACTTTCTTAAAATTGCTCCTGTACTCATAGATGAAATTCTACCATATTCAGCTTGAATTTCTTCTTTTCCTTCATCAGTTGCAAATTGTAATATTTTTTTGAAGTCTTTTAAATCTAATAAAGGTAATTTATTATCATCGCAATATTTAAAAATAATAGAAACTATACCACTTTGTGCTACCGTTAAATCTAAAATTCTAGATAATAACACTGGCCCAAATTCAGAAATAGTAGCTCTTAATCTTGTTCCTTCTTGTTCAGAAATGGTTAAAACTTCAACTGGAAATTCTTTTGCTTCAAAAGGTAAGCCAATTGCTGCGTGACGTTCATCAATTTTTGGATGACCTGGGCTCGCTTTTGCCAATCCACTCAAGTCACCTTTTATATCCATTAACAAAACCGGCACACCCTTTTCTGAAAGATTTTCGGCCATAACTTGCAACGTTTTTGTTTTACCAGTACCGGTTGCTCCAGCTATTAACCCGTGTCTATTCAATGTTTTAAGCGGTACTTTTACAAATGCATCCTTAATAGTTTCACCGTCTAACATTGCAGATCCAAACACCAAACTATCTCCTTTTGCCTTGTATCCTTCCGTTATATGATTAAAAAAAGCTTCTTTTCTATCCATTTCTAATATTTTTGATAAAAATAGCACATATAAATCAAATTAAAAATTTCAACAGATAATTAGTTGCAATTATTTATAATTGGTACTAATAGTTATATTTGCAAAATGATTGATAACAAAGTACAACAACTAATTGATAAAGGTGAAATGTTACCTTTAATGGAAGAATTCTATACTATTCAAGGTGAAGGTTCGCATACTGGTAAAGCTGCATATTTTATAAGAATTGGAGGTTGTGATGTTGGTTGCCATTGGTGCGATGTTAAAGAAAGTTGGAATGCAAAATTACACCCACCAACCAAAACTGACCTTATTGTTGAAAATGCAGGCAAATATGCGAATACAGTTGTTATTACTGGTGGTGAACCATTAATGTGGAGTTTAGATTATATTACCCGTAAACTACAAAACAGTAGTATTAAAACTCATATAGAAACTTCAGGTGCGTATCCACTTTCTGGTAAATGGGACTGGATTTGTTTATCACCTAAAAAAACAAAATTACCTTTAAAAGGTATTTATTCTGAAGCGCACGAGTTAAAAATAATAATTTCTAATAAACACGATTTTATTTTTGCTGAAGAACAAGCCTCGAAGGTTTCTGATACTTGTGAGTTATATTTACAACCTGAGTGGAGCAAAAGAGATAAAATGACTGAACAAATTGTAGAGTATGTAATGAATAATCCTAAATGGAAAATTTCTTTACAAACTCATAAGTACTTAAATATACCTTAAGCCTCTTTTAGTTTATTTTCTACTATTTCTAATACTTTTTTAAATTGTTCTTCTAACGTTAAATTAGAATTATCAATCTCAATAGCGTCTTTTGCTTTTACTAAAGGAGAATCATCTCTTGTAGAATCTATATGATCTCGTAATTGAACATTTTCTAATATTTCTTGGTACGATACTTTATCACCGCGTTTAGAAAGTTCATCGAACCTTCTTTTCGCTCTTGTATCAGCAGAAGCATTCATAAAAAGTTTTAAAGCTGCATTAGGAAAAACAACAGTACCAATATCTCTACCGTCCATAACTATCCCCTTTTCTAATCCCATTCTTTGCTGTTGTTCAACTAGTTTTCTTCTTACCTCAGAAATTTCAGCAATTCTACTAACAAAATTAGAAACTTCAATAGATCTAATAACTTTCTCTACATTCTCTCCATTTAAATAAGCCTCTCCAAAACCTAGTTTTTCATTAAACTTAAAACTTAATTCAATAGAATTTAAAGAATTTATTAATTTCTCTTTCTCAAATTTGTTTTCAGAAATAAGTTTATTCCGCATTGCAAATAAAGTTACAGCTCTATACATTGCCCCAGTATCTACATATACATAAGATAACTTTTGTGCTATTTGTTTAGCTAACGTACTTTTTCCTGTTGATGAAAAGCCATCAATCGCAATAATTATTTTTTTCAATGAATTCTATTCTAAATTTATTAATAAACTAAATGTACTTGTATTAGATGCTGGGTGATATTTCGAAAATGCATAATTAAACTTTAATTTTCTCATAGTAATTCCAAAACCAGCTGTAAATCCAGCAAATGTTCTTTTATCTACAAGCATCATTTCTTTAGATCTTCTAAAGTTATAACCTAAACGCAAATTAAATAATCCTTCAGGAAAAATTTCTGCACCAACAGATAAATGTCTAAAAGTATTATCTAAAAAAGAAATATCTTCTTCAGTTTCATTTCCATCAATATCCGTACTAACATTAGATGGATTGCTGTAAGCTAATTTCCATTGTTGTAAATTATCAACGGTAAAATGCCAATTAATAGGTACATTTTCTAATTTGTATGAAGCTCCTAATTGAATTTCGAAAGGTAAATCTTCTCTTTCTTCATCATACAATGTAACCTGATAACCTATATTTCTAAGCACAAGGGTAAAACTATATGGCAAATATTCATTATAATACAATAAACTCAAATCCGCTCCAACTCCAAATGAAGAATAATTATCAATTACTGAATTTATCAATTTCACGTTAGCACCAACATAAAAATCTGTTTTAAAAATATTATAGGCATACCCAACAGATACTGCTAAATCATAAGCTTTAAAGATACCTGTTTCATTCCCATCTTCATCGGCACCAATAAATTTTCCATAATTTAAATATGTAATTCCTCCATGTATCGTTCCAAAATTTCTGTTAATTAACTGAGCGTATGAAACAGAAGCTAAATTCACATCAGCCAAATAATTTACATAATTTACAGATAGCTTTCTATCTATACTATTATTTATTGTTGATGGATTCCATAACGGCTGGTTAACATCATCTAATAAAGTTAATACCTTACCTCCTAATGCCGCTTGACGCGCTGAACTAGATAAATTCAAAAAATTATAGATACTTTCACCTCCTACTTGGGCAAATAAACCTTCTGAAACCAATAAAATAAGTATTAGTATTTTTCTCATTATTACTTTGCAAAATAAAACTAATTTAGTTTAATAACTCAATAACTAGAGATTTATTTTTATTAAATAAACTCAATCAAAATAAAAAAGTATTAATTTGATTCTTCATCAATTGCATAAAGCACACCTTCTTTTCCTTCAAAATTAATTTTTTGAATATAAACCATTCCAATTTTAATCAAAACGTTAACCGATCCTATATTATCTTTCATAGCTCTTCCTATAATTCTTTTTAGCTTAAAGTTTTTAAAACCATAATCTATACACGCTTTTGCACTTTCCGTAGCAAAACCATTATTCCAATCTTTTTCAAAAAAACGGAAACCAATATCTGTTTCATTTGCTAATTCATTATATTTTAATCCACACCAACCAATAAATTCATTTGTCTTTTTATTTACTACTGCCCATCTTCCATAACCATTATACTCGTAATCATTATAATTACCTAAAAACTCTTTTGCCTCATCTATACTTTTAAAAGCAGAATCACCAGTATATTTTATAACATTAATATTTAAGTTTAATTTATAAATATTTTCACAATCATCTACATTTAACTCTCTTAAGAAAAGTCGTTTTGTTTCTAAAATTTTTATCATTGCTAATTTTTTAATACAGTAATTAAAACAATACTTATTTTTAAATAAAAATATACATTTAATATATGCATTTGATTTTTTTTTTCAAAGTTCAGCTTATATCATTAAACACAAAAAATAACTATTGCATTTCTCACAGAAAATTTTTATCCCTTTTATCAAGAATTAGCAAAATTATTACCATCAACTTCGGGTATGAAAGGATTCATCAAATTAACCCAAATGGAAGCCTCCTTTACACATGTACTCTCCGAGTGGAACCATCTCTGGCTATTAACACTTATTTATTTTATAATTGCAATAATAACATTAAAATTGAGAGCAATAAACGAACAAACAAAAATTCTAAAAACTCAATAATATTTTGGGCGTGTCGGTAAATAAAAATTTACCGTCGCGTCTTTCGTTAAATCTTTTGCAAAAAAAGCAAAAGGATACCACTTCAACCGTTCACGCAACATTTCAAAAAAAATGTAACTAAACAATACCATTATTAACTCTCCAGTATATAACCTACAAGTACTTATTAAGAGCTATATCTTCAGGCACAAAAGTTAATCTTGATAATGAGCTAAACCAATACAATAAGTATT
>NZ_FNNJ01000020.1 GCF_900106565.1 Lutibacter oricola | reverse complement strand
GCACACTTACGAAAATCCTATCGGATTTTCTAGGTCAATAATTATTTACTAAATTTATTGCTTAAACAACTCAACAAAACATACCAAAAACCGTTGGCGTGCATTATGATGATGAATAAAATTGTTAAAAAAACACTTATTGGAATAACGATAATTATAGCGATTGGAGTAATAGGATACACTATTCTTCACGGAATAGTTTGGTATCAATTCAATGTTGGTTGCGGAATGGATGACGGCCCATTTAAAGCAATTAAAATTGAAAACCATTTAATTACTGATAATCATAAGATTTATAAATTAAAGAAAGGAGAGCTGATTCTAGACAACAGAAACGATTCTCTTTCACCGATAATTTTATACAAGGAGAAAGGAAAAATAGAATGGATATTAGATACAGACGTGAGAAATACTAAAGGATATGAAACTTGCAGAATTTCTTCAATTAATGATTTAAAGATTATAAACGATTCGAATAAAATTGAAATTGAATTTTATGCAGTTTGGACATACGGAGCTGAAAGCGGATGGATGAAAATTGATAAAAATGGCGGAGATAATAAATTTTGCTTGAGTTGGTAAATTGATAAAAAAAACGACACGCCAACAACTGGTATATTTTATTGTTTGGTTCTAGCACACTTACGAAAATCCTAAAGGGATTTTCTTGGTCAGTAATTATTTATTAAATTTATAGCTTAAACACTCAACAAAACATACCAAAAACCGTTGTACGCAAGCTGAAAAAACAGAACCGAATTGAAATACACACTTCAGATTTTAATATTGACTTTTACTTCTCTGAATACTTTCGGACAAAATTCAGACCGAACTTATTTAAGACACGACCATAATTATAGTACAGCTTACTCGTACGGAATAACTGAAATAACTATTCATTCGGACTCTACTTTCACGTGGAAAAGTTGGAACGTAAATAATAAAAAGGAGTGGAAAAACTATAAAGAATACGAACCTGAAATCAGTATTGGAAAAATAACTCGGAATGGAGAATACTATATCCTGACTGAATATCGGAATGGAAATAAAACAGACTTTAATTGGACAGTAAAACTTAATGACAGGCGACTGAATTTTTACTATCCGAATAAAAATGAGAAATTAAGAATAAGTGCTAAATATAAACGGATTTGAAAACTGAAAAAAGCCAGCGTACAACAATGTATAACCGCAATTACGGCGGATTCGACTACGTCCGAATCCACGCGGAATTGCTAATGTCTGTGTCAAACCGAAAATTAACGCATATTAACCCGTAACTGACGGTTATACGAGACCGTTATGCACAAGCGGATACCAACATTATGAAATATTATTTAGGAGCATATTATTTAATTAAACTGAAAAAGATAGATTTTGGTAAAATAAAAGGTTCTTTTATTCATACGTGTAGCACTTGTATTAATGATTCTTATTTTGATGCTTGGTCGATTTCGTGGGCAGAAGATGGAAAAAACGTTAGTAATGAAACAAAATCAAATTTTAATCTCAACGAAAAATTAATCATAGAAGTTCAGAATTGGTCTGACCAAAAATTCGAGGAAAACAAAATTGGGTGGATTTGTGCATTCGCTGATTTAAAAACATTGAAAAAATATAAAGAATCATTCTTTCCAAATGAAAATCAAGCACGTATTTTAAGTATTAATTTTCCAGAATCAGAAAAAAACGAATTTTTAAAATTGTTAAACCCTGAAAATTCAAGTTTTGGCGAAATAGGAATTTCTAAAAACCTTAAAAATGGATTTCAAGAAAACAATAAAGAACAAACTCTTGGTTATGATTTAATAGGTGTAGAAAATAGTGGAGAATTTCATAGTTTTCATTGTCACGATTTATCAAATGATTTAAAAGAAAGATTTAAGATTAAAATAAATGAATATGGTTTGTTAGATGAGTGCAATAATTGGAAGGAAATAGTAGATTATATGAATGATAAGTCAAACGGATTTGAGTCAGTTCCTTGGTTTTATGTAAAAGTAAAACAACTGAATGATTAAAAAGCCAGTGCATAACAACTGGTATATTTTATTGTTTGGTTCTAGCACACTTACGAAAATCCTATCGGATTTTCTTGGTCGGTAATTATTTACTAAATTTATAGCTAAATCACTCAACAAAACATACCAAAAACCGTTGTAAAAAATAGTGAGTTTACGCTAAAATAGAAATTTTCAATTAAGAAAAAATAAGATTATTATAAATGGAATTATTTATGAATTTAAGTTTTAAATATGATTTAGATATTTATATTGAAAGCATTAAATTAAACAATAGTAGTTATAAGAAAAATAGTATCACTCGAGAAGATTACGCCACCGAATGTAAAGAAACTGTAGAATTAATTAAGGGTATAATTGAAAGAGAATGCTTACTATATCATCGTTCTTGTTACTCATTTAGAGAATTTCTTTGGATACTTGTAGACGAACAAAAGCTATTTCCTGAATCAACACCTGAAGATATTGCATATTTAGGTATCCATTGGGAAGTAACGCACAAAAACGCTTATACGGCGCTTAAATTGTGGACTAAATCTACAACTATTGCTTTAATGAGCATTTTGAAAAGAAGTACTACAGATGAAAACTCCTATTATGCTTGGGAACTTAAAAAAAGAACTCATCAATTTAATGATAGTATTTTATCTGAAAATGTCAAAGATAGATTTACAAAAAGAAGAAAAGATGATATCCAAGATTGTTTACAAGAAATAGAAAAATTAAAAGATGATATTTCATTCCATAGTTCTACAAAATATAATAATTATAAAGAAAAAGTACAATCATTAAACGAACAAATAATTATCTATGAAAACAATATCCAAAAAGTAAATAAAATGGAGGCATTTTATAAAAAATACACAAAATGATATAAATGTAAACAATCACATCAAGCTAATTTGAATAAAAGTATAATTAATTGGAGTATTTCAGCATTCTATTACTAATAATTTTGAGTATTAAAAAATAGAATTATTTACAATTAACTAAAATCTACTTTTTACAACACCGTATATAATTTATTGCTAGTTCTAGCCTACTTACGAAAATTCTCTCGGATTTTCTATTCAGTTTTTATTTGCTAAATTACGTGCTAAACCACGCAACAAACCATATACAAACACGTTGTGTACAATTGAAAAATTTGGATGTTATACCAATTTTTGGTATATTTGAATTAAATCAGTATTCAAATGAATAAAAACACATCAATATCGCTCGGAAATTATTTTGATCAATTTGTGCAAAATAGTATCAATGAAGGAAGATTTAAAAATGTTAGCGAAGTTATTCGCGCTGGATTAAGGCTTTTAGAAGAAGAAGAAAGCAAAGTGATTGCATTAAAGAAGGCAATTCAAGAAGGAATTGACAGCGGAATAGCTCACGATTTTGACCCTGAAAAACATCTTGAATCTCTTAAAGCCAAAAAACGCTCGAATGGCTGAATATAGATTGACTAACAGAGCTGTTGAGGATTTATCAAAGATTTGGGATTACACATTTGAGGTTTGGTCTGAAAAACAAGCTGACAAATATTATGAAGGACTGATATCCAATTGTCAAGAGATTGCTGAAAATCCTGATTTAGGAAAAAACTATAAAGGTATATCAAAACAACTTCTCGGTATGAAAGTAAATCGACACATAATATTCTACAGAACTTTAAATTCAGATTATGTTGAAATAACCAGAATATTGCACGAAAGAATGGATTTAAAGAAAAGAATAACGGAATAAAACTGTACACAACAGTTTGTATATTTCATTTGCACCCTTCGGGATACAAACGCAACATACAATGGACGTTAGCTATAATTAAAAACGATAAAAATTGAAAGAGAAAAAGATAGAATATCTTATCAAAGATGAAAATAACAGTTTGATTAATTCTATTAATGAGGAAATCAAAACTAGTATATTTCAAAAAAGAAATAATCTATCAGGAGAGATTTCCGATAAAGGAGGATTGAATATATTTAAGACATTTACATTCATAACAGATGTTCAACCTAATCATAATCCAATTGTAAAACTGAATTTAAAAACAGTTCGATATGATAATGATTTAACGAATAGAAAACTAATCTTGAGTAAAGTGAAAGAGGGAATATTTGGAAATACTTTTTTGATTTTTATAATCTTTATATTATTGACCTTAAGTATTGCGATTTATCAGATTATCGAATATGGATTTAATGAGAAAATGGAATTTTTGACAATGCCAATTGCAGGAGGACTTTTCTATATCGTTTATGAACTTATTTCAGATTTTGTAATTTCTAATTTAGTAAAAAAGGTAGAAAATATAATGACAGATTTAGGAATTGAATATAAAAAACTATAGCTAACAACTGGTATATTTTATTGTTTGGTTCTAGCACACTTACGAAAATCCTATCGGATTTTCTTGGTCAGTAATTATTTATTAAATTTATAGCTAAATCACTCAACAAAACATACCAAAAACCGTTGTGGTTTATATTACCAATGAAAAATTATAAAAATAAACATACTTTTGAAAATATTGATGTAACTACGAATATTAATGAAATAGGTTTATAAAATGAAATTGAGAAGCTTAACAATACTTATGATCTTATTTCACTTAAATTGTATTTCACAATCTATTATGGATACAGTATATATTCATTTTGATAATGCAGAACTTGAAATGACAAAAAAATCATTTAAATCTTTTAAATCAAAAAAATACCCCAATGAAAACATCAAAACTTCTTACATTTATAAAATTGCTGAAAAAAAACACGATAATATTATAATGACAGATTCTGGGTATAAATTTACTCACTATCTTTTTGGTAAATTTGATTTAGAAAGAGGTGCTAAACAACCTAAAATAATTGTTAAAAATAAATCGTTTTTACAATCAATTAAACTCCTAGATTATTCTTTTTTCAAAAATACAGATTATAATGCGGTATGTAAAACTTTTGAATCTGATAATAGTTGGGAACAAAATGTAATAATATTTATAATTGACAAAAAAGAAATTAAAAATGAAACCATTACCTTAAGAGAAGTTAGATTTAGTAGACCAATTAAAGAGTAAATGAAACAGTAACTTTTAGAATAAGTAAAGATTTTATGGGAAAACTAGGTAAAAAAGCTATGATTTCTCTCCTTGATGATGATAGCAGTAATAAAACAATTTTTATAATAAACACAGCAGAAACTAAAAAGAGTAAAATAATAGTACGAGAGGTAACATTGATTATATGAAAGGAGAGTAATACAAACCACAACAACTGGTATATTTTATTGTTTGGTTCTAGCACACTTACGAAAATCCTATCGGATTTTCTTGGTCAGTAATTATTTACCAAATTTATAGCTAAATCACTCAACAAAACATACCAAAAACCGTTACCCAACATTGCCGAACTATGAATTTTAGAGAAAAATTATCAGAAAACTTAAAAAATGATTTTGACAAAGAAACTATTGATAAAATCGAAAAAATAATTAATAAAACTTCAGATGAGTTTAATAAAGAAAATCCAACTCCAACGAAAAGTGAAAATGAAAAAACTGATAAAAAAGATACATTTAAGTTTTTTGATGAATTAACGAAAGATCCAGAATTAATTAAAGGTTTCATTAAAGAATTTAAAAAACCAAATTGGGCTGAAATGATTTTTAAGTTTTCAATTGCAATGATTATTATCGCTCCCATAACTTATTTGAGTTTAAATGATGTTCTTGGTACTTGTGAAACTGCAACTCTTTTTGGGGGGATTGTTGGTTATTTACTGGGTGAATTGACTTAAAATAATCTACGATTAAAAACGAACCAAAAAATATGATTAATGATTGATTAAAATTTGATATTATTGATTTTGACATACTTTAAATATTTAAGATTAAAACGTTGGGTAACAACTGGTATATTTTATTGTTTGGTTTTAGCACACTTACGAAAATCCTATCGGATTTTCTTGGTCAGTAATTATTTACTAAATTTATAGCTTAAACACTCAACAAAACATACCAAAAACCGTTGCCAGTAATTTGAGAACAGCATAACCGAACGACAAACCAATGGAATTTTTTGAAAGTCATTTTAAATCTAAAG
>NZ_FNNJ01000036.1 GCF_900106565.1 Lutibacter oricola | reverse complement strand
TTTGATGTTAACCATTCTTGTTCGTGTTTCTCACGAGAATAAAAATTAAGTTGAGTTATCTTATTTGTTCTCATTTCTTTAATTACAGGCAACGGTCTTGTATATGAAAAGTAGCGGATTTTTAAGTGCTAACTTTTCAGATTAACACAGACCCTTTTTATATTTATTTACTTTTGCTTAAGCACTAAAACCGCTATTTTTTATATACGTTGTTGTGTTTTCGTACTTTTTTCCGTTCTGTTTGTAGCGTTGGCAAAGACATACTCTTTTGCAATTTTTGGCTTGTGTGTTGGCTGAAGCGAATTGCAAATGTGTATGACTTTTAGCGTTGGCTTATACACATAATTTTATCAGTTTACATTCAATTAATTTTGCAGGATTATTTGGATTTTTTATTTGCTTATCTTCAATACTAAATCCTTTTTCAGTTATTCCTTCAAGTTTACTTTTACTTTCATTCGGAAAGCTATTATATTTCTCTAATGGAATTATGCAAACTAATTCAAAGTCTTTGTCAGTTGGTTCGTGTAAATAATTGAATACTTTTCTTGGGTTTTCAATTTGCCACATTCCTCTAATTCTCAAGTTGGTTATTCCTAATGGGTCAACTTGATTAACTCGGCCTAATTCTTTTGTATCTGCAAAAACAACGTCAGGAATAGTTTTTATTCCATCTGAAATGGTTGTTTTTATTCTTTGATAAGTTTCGTGTTTTGCTGCATAAGAACTTCCATAAACCATCCATAAAGACTTAATGTTTGTGTCAGATGTGTGTCCAACGCAATATATTAAATCTTTTACTGTCCATTCTTCACAATCTCTACATTCACTTGTTATCATCGGACTTGTATGCCTTAAATCAGTTTTAGGATAACTACTATTTAAAGCCAAACTACTGTTTGCACTTTGAGTTTTCTTAACCTCAATTGCATCTCCTCCTTTTATCATAATATCTGGTGGATTGTTTTGAGAACCTAACCAAGAAAACTCTTCATTATAAGTTTTTAATCGACTTTGTTCGTCTTCAGAATCAAAGGTGTCAGCAAAAGCATCTTTAATGTAGTTTTCAAGAGCTTCTCCCATACTATTTGCTCTATTTCTACCTGAATAAAATTCTCGGATAGCAAAATTCTTATGATTGACAATATTGTAAATTGCCTCTAAAATATTTGTCATATTGCAATTGCTTCTTTTAATTTTTGAGTCTTTTTGACTACTTTATTTGTTTTTTTGTTAGCATTAATTTGTTCCATAATGCTATTTGCTAAAAACTTTGCTAAATTAACAGGAACAGCATTTCCAATCATTTTGTAACCTGCTGCCACTTTCTTATAATGGAAAATAAAGTCATTTGGAAAAGTCTGAATTCTTGCACATTCTCTTACACTTAATCTTCTGTACAAATGTTCTTTTCCTGGAACAAAAATTCTCTTATTCTTTTCTATGAATTTCATTTTTGGTGCTTGAGGATGAATAGGTGCGTGTCTTCCGCCTGCTTGAATTGTATAGGATTGTTCATCCCAACTTCTTACTCTGTTTCTTGACATAAAAATTGTAGAAAAACTTCCAATCATATATTCGTGATTTGGAACTACACAATTGTCTCCATTTGTATTGTTGTATTCTAAAGCCGGTAAAACACCTTCTTTCAAATCAGATATAACATCTTCAAGCGGTATTTTTGGAAAAGTTTCAGTTGGGAATTGATATTTAAAATTCAAGTCTTTTCTAATTCCAATAAAGAAAACTCTTTTGCGGTCTTGTGGGACATTATAATCAGATGCGTTAAGCATTTGAAAAGAAAGTTCATATCCTATTCCTGCATTTCTAAAAAGTTCTTTAATTCCTTCTAAAGCTTCTGTGTGTTTAGAAATCAACATTCCGCTAACATTTTCTGCTAAAAAGAATTTTGGTTGTTTAGCTTCTAATATTCTTATGAAATCATAAAATAATTGACCTCTTTTATCTTTAATTCCTCTTGCGGCTCCAGCTTCACTCCAACTTTGGCAAGGTGGACCTCCAATTATTCCATCGCATTCTGGAACTTCATCAGCTGGTATATTTACAATACTTCTTTTGTCAAGTATCGTGTTAGGGTGATTTTTCTCATAAGTTTCCCAAATTTCTTTGTCATATTCGTTTGCCCAAATAACATTAAAACCAGCTTGCTGAAAGCCTAAATCAAGTCCGCCAGCTCCTGCGAAGAAAGATACTATTTTCATATTTTATTGTGTTTGAAGTGATTTATTAAGTGTTCTGCGATATTCTGCTTTTTCCTCTGCAACTTGTAAAAGCTGTTTTGTGCAATTTGTTTCGTAAATATGCTTTCCAATTTGGTCAGTCACATATTCATTCCGCAATTCTGTAAGATTCAGTTTGAAGATTTTCGCAAGTTTTGGTAAGCGTTTTTCGTCAAAATCTCGCTTTCCATTTTCGATTTTACTCAAATTTGCAGAGTCTAAATTTAGTTTAGCTGCAAGTTGAGTTAAAGTCAATTCGTTTTCGTTTCGTAAAAGTCGGATGTATTCTCCAAATGTGGTTTTCATAAGACTTGTCATTTTTTGACAAATTTATATATTTTAATTGGAATATTCAATTCGAGCGTTGGGAAATTTTAGCTCTTTTGGTTTTTAAGCGATGGAATTTAGCCTTGGCAAAAAATCGAAAGTGCTAAAATATGCGGCTGGTTCAGTATGAAACACAACGGTTTTTGGTATGTTTTGTGGCGTGTTTAAGCACTAAATTTAGTAAATATTTACCGACCAAGAAAATCCCTTTAGGATTTTCGTATGTGTGCTAAAACCAAGCTATAAAATATACCAGTTGTTAGCATACGTTTTTTATTCGGTTAATTTTTATATGCTATAGTAAAGAAAAATTTTCTTTTTAAAACTTTTCCTTTAGAATGATAGTAATCAAAATTAGGTAATTGCTTTATAACTTTAATAATTTCATTTTTCTCACTTATTTTAAGGTCACCTTTAATATTTACTGAAAAATCATTTCTAGAACTACCTGTTTTAATTACAATAGTAAACTTTACTATTTCTTTATCTGATTCTATAAGTTTTTTTATGTCCAATTGTTTTTCTATAAACTCTATTAAGTTTTGAGAGTCTTCCGTATAAATAGATTTAAAAAAGTTATTATTTGTGAACTCACTTTTTACTAAAACACCATCTTTGAATGTAAATTCCGATTCTGATTCGTGTACTTT
>NZ_FNNJ01000018.1 GCF_900106565.1 Lutibacter oricola | reverse complement strand
ATTGAACCATTTTTTGTATTAACTAAATGATTAAAAACTACAGGTAACAACTGGTATATTTTATTGTTTGGTTCTAGCACATTTACGAAAATCCTCACGGATTTTCTTGGTCAGTAATTATTTACTAAATTTAGTACTTAAACACTCAACAAAAACATACCAAAAACCGTTGGCAACAAGCTCTTAAAACACTTATGAATAGAATAATTTTAATTGGAAATGGCTTTGATTTAGCTCACAATATACCAACAAGCTATAAAAATTTTATTGATGATTATTGGTTTAATACAATTGAGGAAATAAAAAACACTTATATAAATAGACCTTATGAAAATAACGAGATAATTATACAAGAATCTCCATCTCAATTTATTGTAGAAAACACTTATCAAAATTTAATAGAAACTTTAAAAAATCATAAAACAAATCCCATAAAATTTAAAAATTACTTTTTAAAAATAATAACAGAAAAGACTTATTTAAATAAATGGGTTGACGTTGAAAATGAATACTATTCTTTACTTAAAAAATCATATAAAAAACCTGAAAACAATTATTCAATCTCAAGCTTAAATTCAGATTTTAACAAAATAAAGTTATTACTTCAAAAATACTTAATCCAAGTCCAATCTGATTTTGATTCTAATATTACAGAGGATATTTTAAAAACTAAAAAACTCATAGGTTCTAAAATTTACAAACCATTTTCTATGAAAGATTTTTCAGAGGATTCTTTAAAAAGACAAATTCAATCAGAATATGAAAAAATAAAACCTAATTTAGTTAAGTTTAATAAGGATCCTTTTTCTTTAGAAGATTTTAGTGAACAAAATAAAAGAATAATCTCAAGAATAAAAGATAAATCTAATCATTTAAAAGAAATAAAGAAAATTCTTCTATCATCAAGTGCTACAAATTATTTTGACTTAAACCCAAGAGAAACATTATTCTTAAATTTCAATTATACTTTAACTGAAAAATCATATGATAAACCAAGGATATTTTCTGACTACTTTGCTGATTACAGATTAACTACAACGAAAACTATACATATCCACGGTACTACAGATCAAAACGATAATAATCCAATGATATTTGGATATGGAGATGAAATTGATGAAGATTATAAAGCTATTGAAAATTTAAATGATAATAATTATCTTGAAAACATTAAATCAATCAACTATTTAGAGTCTGATAATTATAAAAAGCTTTTAGAGTTTTTAAATACCGAAAACTATCAAGTTTTCCTTTTTGGTCATTCCTGTGGTATTTCAGATAGAACACTTTTAAACACTATTTTTGAGAACAAAAACTGTGCTTCAATAAAACTTTTTTATCACCAAAAAACAAATTCTCAAGATAATTATAGTGACATTATAAGAAATATATCTAGAAATTTCAATGATAAAACTATAATGAGAGATAGAGTTGTGAATAAAATGTATTGCTCGGCTTTACTATAATCCGCCAGTTGCCAACAACTGGTATATTTTATTGTTTGGTTCTAGCACACTTACGAAAATCCTATCAGATTTTCTTGGTCAGTAATTATTTACTAAATTTATAGCTAAATCACTCAACAAAACATACCAAAAACCGTTAGCAGCAAGCAGAAATGAAAAAATCTATCATAATATTAATTGGACTTTTATATTTAGGGGTTTGTCGAGGACAATCTGAATATGTGATTTTATCAAAACAATCAACGTTAGATGAACTTATTTTGACTTATAAAGTTCTACCTAAAAATGCTAAAAAAGCTGAATTATCGGATGAGGAATTTAGACTTGTCGGAAAAAAAACACAAGAGTATATTGAGATTTATAATACTCAAGTAAATGAGGGATTCAAAAAACGAGGAGAAAAGAAAAAATATGCTAAAATGTATCGAATAATGAAACTCACGAATTATAAAATTCAATACGTTCCATATTTGAATCAAAAAGGAGAAAAAGAAATCTGGATAAACGGATTTTGTGATGATTTCAACTCGGATTGGAGAAAAGAAATCATTTCAGTATTTGATGGAGGAAATTGTTATTTTACGATTAAATTAAATCTATCATCTGGAGAATGTTTATCAATCGGAACAAATGGATATGCATAAAGCCGGCTGCTAACACCGTTTATATTTTATAGCTTGGTTCTAGCACATTTACGAAAATCCTATCGAATTTTCTACGTTAGTATTTTATTTAGTAAATTAGAAGCTTAAAAACGCTACAAAACATACACAAACCCGTTGTAAAATATTAAAGAAAAACCTGCTATGAATAATAAGTTTATTAAGATTTTAATTATTATCAATGGAATTATACTTCCAATTTTTGTTATAATTCTCCTAACAGATTTTTTACAATCAAAGTTTAAAAAAGATGATTTCTCAACAAATATTGATTATTCAACTAGAGAAGAAAAATTACCAGAATTAAAAGAAACTATAAGATATTCTTCAATACAAAAAATTCCAAATTCTAAATATTTTGTCGTAGCAAAATATCTTGTTCTAGATGATAAACCTTCATTTGGAGACTATGATTTGATTATGCCGTATACAGTGCCGGAAAAAACGATAAATATTCTATTTTTGGACGAAAATTACAATATTGTTAGAAAGTTACTTGAAAAAGATTCCTCGATAAAGAAAATGTTTATTTCAAATGCATATTTGAATAAAGAGGAAACTCAAGAAAAGTTAAAATTCCTCTCATTTTATATTGCAAAAGAAGATACTACAGGAGATGATAAAATAAATGAATATGACAAGCATTTTATTTATGTATGTGATTTAAATGGAAAAAATTTAACCAAAGTAACAGATAGAGAAATTAACCAATTTCAATGGATTTCAGAAGGACGAGAATTATTAATACAATTTGAGCAAAGAGATGAGAATGGTAATCAAAATTTGAGATATGGAATTTATAATATTAAGAATAAATCTATGATAGAACCAAAATCAATAGATTAAACATTTTACAACAACTGGTATATTTTATAGCTTGGTTTTAGCACACTTACGAAAATCCTTAAGGGATTTTCTTGGTCAGTAATTATTTACTAAATTTATTGCTTAAACACGCCACAAAACATACCAAAAACCGTTATAAGCAATAAGAAATGCTGAATTTTTTCAAAAAAAGAAAACATAAAAAACTTATAGATAAAACTGAAAAATTGATGAATGCAGTTTTAAATATTTTACCTCAAGAGTTTGAATATATTCGAGAGAATCATAAAAAATGGGAATTATCAGATATTTTATTTAATAATTTCAAAGATGGCTATAAAGGAATATCACTTCTTCTTCGAACAGAAAAAGCTGAAAAATTCACTAAAACACATAAGAACCTTAAAAATTTTAATATAAATGGAATTGAAATTCTAGATATAAAAAATTACAAATATAACCTTGAAATATGGACTTACAGAAATAGTTTAAATGGATTACATTTCTCAGGTATAAATACGAATATTTTGAACCTCAATGAAAATTCTATGAAATTAACCAAATTAGAAATTTCAGAGGTTAAAACTGTTAATCCTGATAAAGAAATTGTTTTAAAAATATTAAAAGGAGTAGCAAAAAGTCAACTCGAAAAATTAGATATCGAAGAAACCATAGGAATAGAAATTGGAAATAAAATATATTATACAATTGTTGATTATAAAGATGGAAATTATATAGGAATTACAAAATGCAAAGATGTTTATAGATTAAAACACGATGATTTAGAAACGGAAAAACTGATTTATGAAAAAGTAACTGATTTTTTAAATAAGTTTTCTGGGAAGAAAAATGAGCTTGACCATTATTTTGAATAAAAAACTGCTTATAACAACTGGTATATTTTATAGCTTGGTTTTAGCACACTTACGAAAATCCTAAAGGGATTTTCTTGGTCGGTAAATATTTACTAAATTTATTGCTTAATCACGCCACAAAACATACCAAAAACCGTTGGCAACAAGCAAGAAAATGAATTGGAAAAACTTCAAAATTTTTGGAAAATCAAAGAAAGAGGAAAACGGAGATTCTGAAAAATATGATTTTGAGAAAATTAAAGTCTTTAAAAATCTTCCAAAGGATCAATGGAAAACTGCATATAAAGAATTAAATCAAATTATAGCGGAGAATCTTGAAGAGTTTGGATTCAAAAAGAAAGGGAGAAAACATTATAGATTGACTAATGATTTACTTGAGGTTATAGATGTTGATAATAGAGGAAGTTGGTTAGGAGCAACAAATTCAATAGAAATCAGAATAGGATTAGTACCATATTGTTGGGAAGGATTAATTAACGAATATCATTTAGTTGGTTCAAAAAGGATTGATGAAATAGATAAAAGTATCAGAAAACATTTCAGAATATCACAGGAATATAAATTATTAGCTGATTATTTATCAAAAAGAATTATTTCGAAGATTTTACCTTTTTTTGACAAATACAACTCGACTGATAAAATCTTGAGGGAGCCATCTATATTTCCATATTTCACTAAAAATGGAGGAATTGAGATATATAATTCTCAATTTTTGATTTTGTTTTCGGAACTTAAACAACATAAAATTTCAAAAGCAATAAAAATATTAGAGAACGAAATTGAATTTGTAAGACGAGTGGAAAATATAGAAACTGAAGAAAAATTGATTGGTTTATTGAAATTGATTAAAACTGATAACTGGAATGAAATAGATAATATTTTAGAAGAAAACGAAAAGAATAATTTAAAGAAATTAAGGATAAAGCCAGTTGCCAACAACGTACAAAATTAATTGCTTGGTTAGAGCACATTTACGAAAGTCCTCACGGACTTTCTTTGCTCGGGAATTATTTACTAAATTTATAACTTAAAACACGCAACTAAATCTTGTACAAGACCGTTGGCAACAAGCAAGTGTTTTATTAGTAAAATGATAAAATTTAACATATATTTACAATCTAAAATTGCAAAAAATAAACCTACAGGTTGATTTTATGAAAATTATTGGTATCTTTGCACATATAAAAGGAAGTTTAATATCAGTTAAATTTCAAGAAAATGAAATAGATGAATTTGAAAAAATATTTGATAACTGGACAGATGTCGAATATTTATTTGATTTTTTCAACGAAAATATTAATGATTTAAATAGTGGATTTTATGGAAATATTAGTATTGAAGAAGCAATTGAAAGAACAATTGAAGAAGCAGAAGAATTAGAAGAAACTATATTAGAGATATCGGAAAGTGGTCATAAGGACAATTATGAGACACTTCAAACACTTTTCAAACCCCTAAATAATAATGATTATCAAATTAAAGATTACCAAAAAACTAAAGCCTATGGTTTCGAACGTAAAAGCTGGTTAAGAGTTTATGCCATCAGAATTGCATCAAATACTTTTGTGATTTCTGGAGGAGCTATAAAACTTACCCCAACTATGAATGAACGAGAACACTTGAAGAAAGAATTAAGAAAACTAGAAATAGTAAAGGATTACTTAATTGAGAATGACTTATTTGACGAAAATGACTTCGAGTATTTAGAAATAAAATAACAACTATGGCAATCAAAGACTTAAATAGTAAACTAGAAAGATTAACTTCATCTAACCAAAGTAATTGGAAGAAAAAAGCGAAAGATAGATTATCTAGTAAATCTTGGTTAAAACATTCTCGAAAAATTGCAATTAAGATTAACATTTTCCTTAAAGAAAATAAGATTAAACAAAAGGATTTAGCAGAATTACTTGGTGTTTCTCCACAACAAGTTAGCAAAATCATTAAAGGAAAAGAAAATCTTACACTTGAGACTATTTCTAAAATTGAAAATGTATTAAAAATTCAATTATTAGAAGTTAGTAAACAAAGATCTAATAATTTAAATATTCAAAAAGATTTTGGTTATAAAAAACCAAGTTTCAAGCAGAATGAATACAAAATGACTCCAGGAAAAGTTATTAAAGTTGATTTCAAAAGAAATGAAGAAATGATTTACGATAGTAAAAAAGCATAAAACTATGGATAAAATTGGTTTTACATTAGACAAAATTAATACTGAACAATTTGCTATAATAGAATCATCATTTGATGATTGCAATGAGGAATTTGGTTTAGAAGCTAGTTTAAGGTTCGGAGTTAATTCTGAAAACAAAGCTGTAATTTCTTTTGTTAAATTTCAATTTGAACAAAACGAGACTCCATTTTTAATTATTGAGGCTTCTTGTGAATTTACTATAGATAAAAATTTCTGGAATAATTTTTCTAAAAAAGAAACTATAATTATTCCTAAAGGATTTTTAGCACATTTAGCTATGATAACTACTGGAACTACTAGAGGTATTTTACATTCTAAAACAGATAATACTAAATTCAATGAGTTTCTTCTTCCTACCATCAATATTTCAGAGATGATAAATGAAGATGGTGAATTTGAGAAGTAGCCAGTTGCCAACACCGTATAACCAAAATTGCTACATTCAGTAAAATAGAATATTTCTTAATTCTAATTTTATTAGTTTTATAAAACGAAAAATTGCAAAACCAAAACACAACTTTGGTTATACAAACCCGTTAAATTTTATGCCGATGAAAAACTAGTCGGATAAATGATAAAAATACGGAGAAGAAACTAAAACGATAAAAATCTCATTGAAACGTTGATTTTGAGCAACACTTCGGAGGAGAAACTGAAACGGAAAAACTAGTTGAATCGTTGATTTGAGCAACACTTCGGAGGAGAAACTGAAGTGGGAAAACCAGTTGAATCGTTGATTTGAGCAACACTTCGGAGGAGAAACTAAAACGGAAAAACCAGTTGAAACGCTGATTTGAGCAACACTTCGGAGGAGAAACTGAAACGGGAAAACCAGTTGAAACGCTGATTTGAGCAACACTTCGGAGGAGAAACTAAAATGAGAAAACCAATTGAAACGCTGATTTGAGCAATATCTCGGAGGAGAAACTAAAACGGATAAACATAAAAGATTAATTTAAGTTTAATAAAAATAATTACAACTCAAAAAGGCACACAATTTAACAATGCGTTTATTTCATTGCTTGGTTAATTCT
>NZ_FNNJ01000011.1 GCF_900106565.1 Lutibacter oricola | reverse complement strand
TAAGCGGGTGCAAATGTAAAACCTTTTTTTATTCTCACCAAAATTAATTCGATGTTTTTTAAAGTTTATTTTCTAACACTATTCTTATGATCTTTACTAACTAAAACCTCTCAGTCAAAGCGGATGCAAATGTAAAAAGCTTTTTACTAATAACCAAAATTAATTCAATCTTATTTTAAAGTTTTTTTAACCTGCACTATTGAAAAATCTATGAACTTTTTACTAACAAATCTACTACCGTTTCCTTGTTAGCGGTGGCAAATGTAATACCTTTTATTAAACCTACAAGCCTTTTTTAAACTCTTTTTATAACTTATTTTAAAACTTGTTTCAATACACTGTAAAACACCTACTTATAACTTAATTATTTTCTGCATAAATTTCTATTACAACTCAAACATTCTTTAAATTAATTGTTAGTAAACAATTATAGTATACCCTAAGAATTCCTCCTACCTACTTCTTTACTGTGCCCTTAGGTGCTTCAAAGTACTCTGAACTCAACTTTAAATAATCAAATGCTAATTTCGAAGGCTGTTCTTCTAGCGTTCCATTAACAAATGCACGTTGTAAAATGTCTTCAATTAAAAAATCTTCGTGCACTTTTTCTGGGTTATATTCTAACTTTAAAGACAACTTAAACATTTTTGCCGTTGAATTATACCAAAAAGCTTTCCAACCGCTTCTTAATTCTTTCACCAATTCAAAAGCAGTGTCGCCCGTTTGCCTATGTATTAACTTAATCAAAATACGCCCCTCTGTTCTTGTTAACTTTTTTAATTGTGCCGTAAATTCTTCTTCAACATATTTTTGAATACGCTTTGTATAAATTCTTTTCTTTCTTTTTGAATCTATTTCACCTAATCTTTTATTTATAACCTCTAACCTTTCTTGCGCCATTTTTGCATATGGGTATGCTTTAAATGTTTTTTTTCGGAACCAATAATAATACCTTCTATCATAAGTTGTTTTAAACTTTAGTTTTTTTAACACTAACACCTCATTTAACTCTATTAATAAAGTATCGCCTTCAAAAATTATATATCGCTCAGATAGTGGAATTGAATCTTTTTGCACTTCATTTTGACCATATATATATATGGTGCATAAAAAAAGTAAGAATGTTAAATATGTTTTGCGTTTTAATATCATTATTAATTCAATCAAGAAGAATTTCAAATTTACAATATTATACTATAATGTATAAATGCATTTTTTATTATTTACAATAATTTGATTTTACTATATTCGTTCTATAAAACAAAGATATAATGACAAAGAAAATTATTACTAAAAAATCGCTTACGTTTTTAGAAAAGTATTTAAATAATGCTGCTCCTACTGGTTATGAAAGTGAAGGGCAAAAAATATGGATGGATTATTTAAAACCATATGTAGATACATTTATTACTGATAGTTATGGAACTGCTGTTGGTGTTATTAATCCTGATGCTAAATTTAAGGTTGTTATTGAAGGGCATGCTGATGAAATTTCTTGGTATGTAAATTATATTACACCAGAAGGATTGATTTATGTAATTAGAAATGGAGGAAGTGATCATCAAATTGCACCTTCAAAAGTGGTAAATATTCATACTAAAAAAGGAATTGTTAAAGGTGTATTTGGTTGGCCTGCTATACATACTAGAATTGGAGGTAAAGAAGAGGCTCCAAAACTAGACAATATATTTATTGATGTTGGTTGTAAAACTAAAGAAGAAGTTGAAGAGCTAGGAGTACATGTTGGTTGTGTTATTACATACCCTGATGAATTTTTTGTTTTAAACAAAAACAATTTTGTTTGCAGAGCTATTGATAACCGTGTTGGTGGATTTATGATTGCTGAAGTTGCTCGTTTATTAAAAGAGAATGATGTAAAATTACCGTTTGGGTTATACATTACAAACTCAGTTCAAGAAGAAATTGGTTTACGCGGTGCTGAAATGATTACCCATACTATTAAACCAAACATTGCTATTGTTACAGATGTTTGTCACGACACCACTACTCCAATGATTAATAAAAAGAAAGAAGGAGAAACTAAAAGTGGAGACGGACCGGTAATTAGCTATGCTCCTGCTGTTCAAAATAATTTAAGAGACTTAATTGTTGAAACTGCTGAAGCTAAAAAAATACCTTTCCAACGTATGGCTTCGTCAAGAGCTACTGGTACAGACACCGATGCTTTTGCTTATAGTAATGGAGGTGTACCTTCAGCATTAATTAGCCTAGCGCTACGTTATATGCACACTACTGTTGAAATGGTACATAAAGATGATGTTGAAAATGTTATTAAATTAATTTACGAAACATTACTAAATATTAAAGAAGGAGAAACTTTTAACTATTTTAAATAACATACCTTCCTAAATCCTCTCTTACCAAAGGGAGGATTTTTATATAGAATTAAATGGATGAATTAGTAGACATATTAAACGTTAATGGAAAACCAAGTGGCGAAACCTGTATGAAATCTTACGCCCATAAAAATGGAATTTATCATGCAAGTGCACACATCTGGATTTTTAATAATTCCGAAGAGATTTTAATTCAAAAAAGAGCTAGCGATAAAGATACATTTCCAAACTTTTGGGATATTTCTGTTGCTGGTCATATTTCTGCAGGTGAAAAACCTCTAACTTCAGCAATAAGAGAAGTTGAGGAAGAAATTGGCTTAAACGTTGATGCCAGTCAATTAAAATTTATAGGTACTTATAATAAAAAAGTAATTCATAATAAACATTTAATTGACAACGAGCTACATTATATATATATATGTAAACTAGATTTAGATGTTAAATCATTAAAAATTCAAGCTGAAGAAGTTTCAGCTATAAAAATGATTCATTTAAATGATTTAATAGTTAAAGTTAATTCAAACAATAGTAATTTTGTGCCGCACGGAAAAGAATACTTTAATTTAGTATTTAAAAACATTAAAAAGGATATTTAATACAGCTTATGAAGAACACAATTGCAGAACGCGTAAAAGATTTTTTAAAAAAATATCCGCCCTTTAATGTATTACCTAGAGAGCCTTTATTTGATACTGCCAAAAATGTTGAAATTCATTATTTTGAAAAAGATCAAATAATATTTGATCAAAACGATGAACCTCACAAACATTTTTATATTGTATACGAAGGCGCTGTTAGGTTGTATCGATTTGGTGAAGACGTTAAGCATACTGTTGATATTTGCGATGAAGGAGATTTATTTGGGTTACGACCTTTAATTATGAAGGAAAATTATTTAATGGGTGCTGCTGCAAATGAAGAGACTATATTATATGGTATACCTATTGAAGATTTTAACCATATTATTTTAAACTACCCAAAAGTAAGTCAGTTTTTAATAGCCAGTTTTGCAACCAATACAAGAGATCCGTTTACAGATAAACATAAGGGTAAACTTTTTGCAAACATTTCAGCTATTAAAAAAGTTGAAAACACATTTTCGGAAACGCAATCGGTTAAATACACTAAAAACCCAGTTACATGTAATTCTGACCTTCAAGTTAAAGAAGCTGCAATTATAATGACCGAAAAAGTAATTGATTCAATAATAATTACCGAAAATAATTTACCTATTGGTATTATTACCGATAAAGATATAAGAACAAAAATTGGAACTGGGGTAAATAAAATTACAGATAGCGTTTCTGAAATTATGTCTACACCTGTTGAAACATTTAAAGAAAATTTAAGTATAGCTGAAGCACAAATTGAACGTTTAAAACACAAAGTTTCGCATTTAATTATTACAGAAGACGGCACTAATAAAACCAAAGTGGTTGGAATTATTACCGATCACGATTTAAATACAAGTCACGGCAACAACCCAATGTTTTTAATGAAAGAAATTAAAAATGCCAAAGATGCCGAGACATTAAAATATGTAAGAACAAAAGCAACCAATTTAACTAAAGCTTATTTAGAACAAGAAATACCTATTTACTTTGTTACAAAAGTAATTACCGAAATTAATAATGCTATTACTAAAAAAGCAATTCGATTATCTATAAAAGAAATTGGCTCGAAACCACCTGTAAAATTCAGTTGGCTAGCAGTAGGAAGCCAAGGTAGGCAAGAACAATTATTAAAAACAGACCAAGATAATGCATTAGTTTTTGATAATGTACCCAAAGAAAAGTACCCCGAAGTAAAAGCGTATTTTTTAGAACTAGCAACCAAAGTAACAGAAAAACTGAATATTGTTGGCTATGAATATTGCCCAGCTAACATTATGGCTAGTAATACAAAATGGTGTTTATCTTGTAAAGAGTGGAAAGAGCAATTTAAAGATTGGATTAAAAACCCAATTGCCGAAAAAATATTATTGAGTATTATCTTTTTCGATTTTGAATTTATTTATGGCGATAAAGAATTACATGAAACGCTTTCTAAAAGGGTGTTTAAATATATAGAAAGTAAACAAATATTTTTAGGTTTCTTAAGCAAAGCAACATTAGAAAACCCTGCTCCTTTAGGCTTTTTTAAACAGTTTTTGGTTGAAGAAGACGGTGAAAATAAAGACCATTTCGATATAAAATCGAGAGCTTTAAGACCTTTGGTAGATGCTGCCAGAATATTTTCGCTATATCACGGAATACACGAAAACAACACCATTGCTCGTTACGAGCGCTTAATGGAAGTTGAACCTCAAAACAAAGAAATTTTTGAATCGTGTGCAAATGCATTTAAAATTTTACTTCAATTTAGAACTTTACAAGGTATTGCAAATAACGATTCCGGTAAATATGTAGATATTAATAACCTTAGTAAATCGGATAGATTAAAGCTTAAAAGTTGTTTTAAACCAATTAAAAACATTCAAGATTCTTTAAAATTAAGGTTTAACGTTTCAAAATTAACATAGTATGTTTAGTTTTTTTAAAAAGAAAAAATATCCAGAATTTTGGAACACTTATGTTTCTAAAGTAGAAAACTGCCAAAAATATTCAACCTTTGAAAACATTCGCTTTGTTGCTCTAGATACTGAAACTACTGGATTTGATTTTAATAACGATCGTGTTTTAAGTATTGGTGCTGTCGCTGTACAAGCCAATAAAATTATAGTATCGGATTATTTTGAAATTTATATTGAACAAGAGGTTTTTAATAAAGAAACCGTTAAAATACATGGAATTAGAAGAAACGGAACAGAAACTAAACTATCAGAAAAAGAAGCTTTAATTCAGTTTTTAGAATATCTAGATGATGCTGTTATTTTGGCTCACCACACAAGTTTTGATGTTGGAATGATTAATATGGCACTAGAACGACAAGGTTTAGGTTCTTTAATTTCTAAAAGTGTAGACACCAATTACATTCATAAAAAAATGGTGAGCGATTCTAACTTTGGAAAAATTTATAGTTTAGATGAATTAAGTGAAATTTACAATGTAAAAACGCACGATCGCCATACGGCATCTGGAGATGCTTTGATTACGGCTCAACTATTTCTTAAACTTTTAGGAAAATACAGAAAAAATTACGCCTTAAACTTAAACGATCTTATCAATTCGCATTATCCTTTTAGCTAGAGTTTTAAGTTGATTTATTAACTGAAAAATTGTATTTTTAGTGTTTACAGCTTTTTACACCTATGAAAAATACAATAGCAGAACGGATTTTTGATTTCCTCAAAAACTTCCCTCCTTTTAATATTTTAGAAAAAGAACAACTTTTTAAAATAGCTACGCATGTAAAAGTTCATTACATAGAACAAGATAAATCCGTTTTTACTCAAAATGAAAATCCACACAACGAATTTTATATTGTAAAAGATGGAGCCATTGGATTGTACAGAACAATGGATAATGATAATATTTTGGTTGATATTTGTGATGAAGGTGATTTATTTGGCTTACGACCAATTATACAAAACAACCAGTATTTAATGAGCGCTGTTGCAAATGAAGAATCTATACTCTATGCAATTTCTGTTGAATTATTAAAAGAAATTATTGATTCTAACGAAAAGGTTAAAAAGTTTATTGTAGCCAGTTTTTCAACAAATATTAAAACACCTTATGCAAAAACCAACAATGGTCAATTATTTGCAAATGAAGATGTTTTAAACAAAAATAACGCTGGAATTTCAGATGTTCAAACAGCACAATACAGTAAAAATCCAATTACCTGCACAAAAGCTTACACTATTCAACAAGCTGCAGAAGTTATGAGCGTCAAACGTGTTGGCTCCATATTAATTACTGAAAACAATAAACCTATTGGTATTATTACCGACAAAGATTTACGTTTAAAAATTGCAACTGGTTTAATTTCTATAAAAGAAAAAGTTACCACAATTATGTCGAGTCCAGTTATTACTTGTCATAAAAAAATAACAGTTGCAGAAGCTCAAATTAATATGCTAAAGCATAAAATCACACATTTATGTATTACTGAAGATGGTACACCAAATTCTAATTTAAAAGGAATTTTATCTGAACACGACATTGTGGTACTTCACGGAAACAATCCTTCTGTTCTAATAAAAGAATTAAAGCGTGCTAAAAATGTTGACACTTTAAAATATATTAGAGAAAAAACTTCTAAATTATTGAGTGGCTATATGGAACAAAATATTCCTATTCGGTTTGTTTCAAACATCATTTCAGAAATTAACGAAGCTATTACCATTAAGGCAATTAAACTTTCTATTGAAGAAATGGAAACCGAACCACCTGTAAAGTTTACGTGGTTAGCTTTAGGTAGCCAAGGTAGAAAAGAACAACTTTTAATTACCGACCAAGATAATGCGCTAGTTTTTGAAAATGTTAACCCAAAAGATTATGATTTTACAAAGAATTACTTTTTACAACTCGCAAAAAAAATTACAAATAAATTACATATTATAGGTTTTGAAAATTGCCCTGCCGATATGATGGGAAGCAATCCTCGTTGGTGCATATCTTTAAATCAATGGAAAGAACAATTTAATACTTGGATTACAAAACCAACCGAAGAAGCTATTATGATGTGTACCATATTTTTTGATTATTCGCTGGTTTATGGTAATGTAGAATTAGTAGATGAAATGTCTGAAAGTATTTTCGAGTCTATAGACAACTATGAAATATTTTTAAATTTTTTAGGAAGAAATGCGTTGCGAAACCCACCTCCACTTGGATTTTTCCGTCAATTTTTGGTAGAACATGATGGCGAACACAAAGATCAGTTCGATTTAAAAAGTAGAGCTTTAATGCCTTTAATTGATGCCGCTAGATTGCTAACACTTTCTGTAAATCATAAAAATAAAAACAATACTATTGAACGGTTTAAAGAAATGGCTAAAGCCGAACCTCAAAATAAATATTTATACGAAATGTGTATAGATTCCTTTAAAATTCTATTGCGTTTTAGAACAAACCAAGGTTTAAAAAACAATAATTCTGGTAGATATGTAGATTTAAATAATTTAAGTAAATCAGAAAAACTTAAACTAAAAGGTTGTTTTAAACCTATAAAAGATATTCAAGAATTGATAAGTGTAAGATTTAAATTAAATCAAATAGGAATGTAATGCTCTCATTTTTTAAACGTAAAACATATCCAAAATACTTTAAAAAGTATCTCAACAGTTTTAAAAACAAAAAACCTAAAAGTATAAACAAAACTAGGTTTGTAGTTTTTGATACTGAAACTACTGGTTTAGATACAAATACAGATAGAATTTTATCTATTGGAGCAATTGCAATTAATAACGGAATTATTGACGTGGCCGATAGTTTTGAAATTTATTTAAAACAAGATCAATTTAATGCAGACACAGTAGAAATTCACGGAATTTTAAAAGAAGGAAACATTGAAAAAATTTCAGAAGAAAAAGCAATTGAACATTTTATTAATTATTTAAAAAATGCAGTATTAATAGCACACCACGCAGCGTTTGATGTTAAAATGATAAATTCAATATTAAAAAGAATGAACCTTCAAAAACTAAAAAATAAAAGTATTGATACTGGAATTTTATATAAAAAACTAGAAGGCAAACAAAACGATCATTTTAGTTTAGATAAATTATGTGAAGAATTTAATATTCCATTACACGATAGGCACACAGCTTCTGGTGATGCTTATATAACTGCCATTTTATTTCTAAAAATTATTTCAAAATTAAAACAGCAACGCTTATTACATTATTCTGATTTATTTAGAACTAATAATAGTAAAGGGCTACTTTAATTTGGTTATTAGCGGCTAATTATTAGTTATTTTTGAAAAGCTAAAATTTATGACGACCTAATTATGGATACCTACTTGTGCAGGAATAACATCACAAAAAAAGAAGCTTTTAAATAAAATAGTTCATCATACTGATTACCAGTTAATATGAGAACCTTAACTAAATTCAGGTTGACGTATTAAAAAACCCCTTCAATTTGAAGAGGCTTTTAACTTTGATTCATTAATTAGTGGTATAAAAAGGATTATTTTACTAACGATCCATCCATAATAGCAGCAACAACATCTGGATTTAATAATGTTGAAATATCTCCTAATTTAGAAGTTTCATTTTCTGCGATTTTACGCAAAATTCTACGCATAATTTTTCCTGAACGTGTTTTTGGTAACCCAGGTACAAATTGAATCTTATCTAACTTAGCAATTGGTCCAATAGTTCTGGCAATTAAATCGTTAATTTCTTTCTTTAAGAAATCTTCATTTTCAGGAGCTTCGTATACAATTACATATGCATACAAAGCATTTCCTTTTATATCATGTGGATAGCCAACTATTGCAGACTCCACCACATTTGAGTGCTCGTTAATTACGTTTTCAATTGGAGCTGTACCTAAATTATGTCCAGAAACAATAACTACATCATCTACCCTACCAGTAATTCTATAATTTCCTTCTAAATCTCTAAACGAACCATCTCCTGTAAAATATCTTCCTGGAAAAGCAGAAAAATAAGTTTCTTTATAACGTTGATGATTTCCGTAAATAGTTCTTGCCATAGAAGGCCAAGGATATTTAATACACAATCTTCCTTCTGCAGGGTTAGACATTAACTCCTCTCCTTTTTCATCTACCAAAGCAGGTTGAATTCCAGGTAATGGTCTTGTTGCAAATGTTGGTTTTGTAGGTGTAACTCCTGCCATTGGCGAAATCATAATTCCACCTGTTTCCGTTTGCCACCAAGTATCTACAATTGGAGATTTTTGTTTTCCAATTTTTTCATCGTACCAGTGCCAAGCTTCTTCGTTTATTGGTTCACCAACTGTTCCTAATACTTTAATTGAAGAAATATCATGTTGCTCAATTAATTCGTTTGGTTGAGCAGCTAATGCTCTAATGGCAGTTGGCGCTGTATAAAATTGATTTACTTGGTATTTCTCTACAATTTGCCAGAAACGTCCATAATCTGGATATGAAGGTACCCCTTCAAACATTAATGTGGTTGCTCCAGCTGCTAACGGACCATAAACTATATAACTATGTCCTGTAATCCAACCAATATCAGCAGTACAGAAATATACATCGCCATGACGATATTGGAATACATTTTTAAAACTATATGCTGTATGTACCATATAACCTGCACATGTATGTACCATTCCTTTTGGTTTTCCTGTTGATCCAGAAGTATATAAAATAAACAACATGTCTTCCGCATCCATTTCTTCCGCAGGACAAACATCATCTACTTTAGCCAATTCTTCGTGCCACCAAACATCACGGCCAGCTTTCATATTAATATCTCCATTCACTCTATTTAATACAATTGAAGTTTCAATTGACGGAGTAGATTCTAAAGCTTCATCAACTATAGTTTTAAAATCTACAGCTTTTGTTCCTCTAAAAACACCGTCTGAAGTTAATAACACCTTACAATCAGCATCGTTAATTCTTGTTGAAAGTGCAACTGCAGAAAATCCTGCAAACACAACAGAATGAACTGCTCCAATTCTAGCACAAGCCAACACAGCAATTGCTAATTCAGGAACCATAGGCATATATACGCAAACTTTGTCTCCCTTAACAACACCATTATTTTTAAGAACGTTTGCAAATTTACACACCTCAGCATGTAATTCTTTATAGCTTAAAATTCTATTTGGTTCTTCTGGATCATTTGGCTCCCATATAATTGCTGCATCATCTCCTCGTTTTTCTAAATGACGATCTAAACAATTTTCTGTAATATTTAATTTAGCTCCTTTAAACCATTCAAACTTTGGTTTATCCCAATCATATTCAACAACTTTATCCCATTTTTTACGCCACGTAAACGTTTCTGCAATTTGCGCCCAAAATCCTTCTGGATCGTTAACACTATGTTGGTATGATTTGTAATATTTTATAAACGAATCTACTTGTAAATCGTCTAATGTTTCTTTTTCTTCAATAGTTGCGTGTTCAAATACTCCTATTTTATGAAGTTTGAATTCGTGTTCTATTTCTGAAATAATTTCAGGGTCATCAATTGTTGAAGGAATTTTATATTCTGTGCCATCAGCAATATTTCTTAATAATTTTCTTAGAATTTTTCCTGAACGCGTTTTTGGTAAACGCTTAACAATTAATACTTTTTTTAATGAAGCAACAGCACCAATTTGTTTTCTAACCTCCTGAACTACTTTATATTCTAATTCAAAACTAGAAACGTAATCACCAGATTTTAAAACAACCAACGCCAAAGGAACTTGTCCTTTTAATTCGTTTTCAATTCCGAATACAGCACATTCTGCAACTGAAGGGTTTGAAGAAACAATTTCTTCCATTTCAGCAGTAGACAACCTATGCCCTGCTACGTTAATTACATCATCTACACGACCTGTAATGTATACATATCCATCTTCATCTGTATATCCGCCATCTCCAGAAAAATAATAACCTGGAAACTTGTTTAAATAACCATCTTTAAATCTATCTGTATTTCCCCAAATATTTAATAAATTTCCAGGAGGTAATGGTAATTTAACAACTACATAACCTTCTTCATTAGCACCTAATTTTTCACCTTCTGTATTTAAAATTTGAATATCGTAACCTGCAACTGGTTTTGTTGCCGAACCTGGCTTTACTGGTAAAGCTTCAATTCCCATATTATTTGATAGCATTGGCCAACCAGATTCTGTTTGCCACCAATGATCTATTACAGGTATGTTTAATTTATCTTCTAACCATTTTAAGGTGGCAACATCGCAACGCTCACCAGCTAAAAATTGATATTTTAAACAGCTTAAATCGTATTGCTCCATTAATTCTCCATCTGGATCTTCTTTTTTTATAGCTCTAATTGCTGTTGGAGCTGTAAACATAACTTTTACATTGTTCTCACTAATTACTCGCCAAAAAGTACTTGCATCTGGTGTTTTAATTGGTTTACCTTCAAAAATAATTGTTGCATTTCTATTTAAAAGTGGGCCATAAACAATATAACTATGTCCAACTACCCAACCTACATCAGACGCAGACCAAAATGTATCTCCTTCTTCAACGCCATAAATATTTTTCATAGAATATTTTAAAGCAGTTGCGTAACCTCCTGTATCACGTAAAATACCTTTTGGTTTTCCTGTTGTTCCTGAAGTATATAAAATGTATAACGGATGATTAGATTCTACCTCAACACAATCTACCGGGTTCGAATTTTTAACCAATTCTTTATAATCTACAAAACGTTCTGTTTTTGTCATTAACGCACCTAAATTACGTTGATAAACAATCACCTTTTCTGGTTTATGATTTGCTTGTTCAATAGCTTCATCAACCATTGGCTTATATGAAATTAATCTATCTACTTCCATTCCTGAAGTTGCTGTAATAATAGCTTTTGGCTTACAATCATCTATTCTAATAGCTAATTCGTGCGGCGCAAAACCTCCGAATACTACTGAATGTATTGCTCCAATTCTAGCACAAGCTAACATTGCAAATGCAGCATGTGGAATCATTGGCATATAAATAATTACAGTATCTCCTTTTTGTACTCCTAAATCTTTTAAACCTCCAGCTAGTTTTGCTACACGCTCTTGAACTTCGGCATATGAGTACTTAATTTTTTGTTGAGTTACTGGTGAATCGTAAATAATAGCTGTTTGATTGCCAAAACCATCCTCAACGTGTTTATCAACAGCCAAATAACAAATATTTAATTTACCATTGGCAAACCACCTATCAAATCCTTCTTCGTTTTTAGATAAAATTGTGGTTGGTTCTTGATACCATTTTAAAGCTTTAGCTTGGTCTTTCCAAAACTCTTGTGGACTCTCAATACTTTTGTTGTAGTGTTTTTGATAACTCATAATTTGATTTTTTAGGTGTGGTTATTTTTTAGTTAGTTTAATTTGACAGAAATTGGTGAAACCGTCTTTATTTTACGCTAACAATTGTTTAACTTCTTTTACTAATTTTTTTGTTGAAAAAGGTTTTGTCATATACTTATCTGCTCCTAACTGCATACCTAATTCAATATCTGACAATTTATTTTTTGCAGAAAGGAAAATAACTTTCACATTTTCTAAACTTGAATGACTTTTAAAGTGATTTAATACTTGATACCCATCTACATTAGGCATCATAATATCTAAAACTACAATGTCTGGTAATTCATCTTCAGCTATTTCAATAGCTTCGGCTCCATCTCTAGCAATAAATACCTCAAAATTTTCTTTTTTAAATATATACTCTAAAGACATTACTATATTTGGTTCATCATCAACTATCAATATTTTCCTCATAGTTTTCGTGTTTTATAGGTAATGTAAATGTTAATTTAGCGCCGTTTGGCTTAATATTTTCGGCCCAAATTTTTCCTTTATGACTTTCAATAATTTGTTTGCTTATTGCCAATCCTAATCCGCTACCAATTGGTTTTAAACGGGTTTGATTTTTTGATTGATAAAATTTATTGAAAATAGAATTTAAATCTTCCGTTACAATTCCCTTTCCATTGTCTTCAACACAAATATAAATTTCGGTATCATCAATTTTTGTTGAAATATAAACTTCACCTTTTTCACTGTTTGCAAATTTTATTGCATTTGAAAGCAAATTTATAAGCACCTGTTGTATTCTATCTTCATCAAATTCTACCTTAAAATCTACAACACCATTTGCATTTAAATTTACTTTATTGTTAACAGATAATTGCTTAACTGTACCTATAGTTCTTTCAATAGTTTCTTTAACGGAATGCTCAATTAAATCAAGTTTTTCTTTTCCAGTTGCTAATTTTTCTAAATCCAATATATTATTAATCAATCTACTTACGCGTTCACTTTCACTAACAATACTTGTTAAAAATTTATGTTTTATTTCTTTATCAATTTCTTCATCATCTAATAATATTTCCGACAAAGCTCTAATTGATGTAATTGGAGTTTTTAATTCGTGAGCAACAGTATCTAAAAACTCATCCTTTTGTTTATCTCTCTCTTTTAATTCAACATTCGATTCTTTTGCTTTTTGTGTTTCATCTAATATTTTTAAAACTTCTGGCAAGCTAATTTCATCTTCTTTTACTACTGAAGAAATTAATATTCTTGCAGAAGCACTTCCAATACTTCCTGTTAATAGTTTTTCTGAGAAATTAACCAAACGCGCATCTGCAACTCTTGTGCTTTTATTAATATTATATTTCATATTAAATAAATTAAGCGCTCTTTCTGTTCTATCTTCTCCTAGAAATCGAGTTAAAACCTTTTTAATATCTTGCACATAAGCTTCTCCTTTCCATATATAAGCATCTTCGTGGAGCGAAGCGTATTTATTATTATCTACAAACATTTCAGCAAAATTTCGTTCTCGCGAAGTACCAATTGTATTTACCGAAACCAACACATATATTAAAATATTAAAAAATATGCTCCAAAAAAAAGCGTGTGGTACTGGTTCAAAAATATTAAGTCCAAATAACTGATAAGGCTTTAAATAATTCAACTCAAATAAACCTTCAGAAATAAATGATGTAGAAATTGATTGAGCATCTATTGTAAACGGAATTACTAACGTGTAAACAGTAATTAAAAAACCTATAATAATTCCATATTTTGCCCCTTTTGAAGATCCTCTTCTCCAAAAAAGCCCTCCAAAAAACGAAGGTGCTAATTGCGCTATTAATACAAATGAAATTAAACCAATAGATACTAAAGACCTATTCAACGTAAAAAATTTGTAAAAAAAGTAAGCAACTATAATTAATGAAAATATAGAAAATCGTCGAATGCTTTTAATTGATTCTGTATTCTTTTCAGACTCTCCTCTACTAAACTTACTTAAAAAACCATACGGTATAATTAAATTGTTACTTAACATTGTAGATAATGCTAAAGTAGAAAGTACAACCATAGAGATAGCTGCAGAAAAACCTCCTAAAAATACAAGTAAAGCTAAAAATTCATGTCCGTTTTGTAATGGTAACATTAACGTAAAAAAATCTGCATTTACTTGTTTATTTTGAAAAACAATGTTTCCTCCCCAAGCAATAAAAATTACAAAAATGTTAAATAACAATAAGTACAACGGAAACAACCAAGTTACTTTTTTTAAATATTTTTCTCGTTCATTTTCAACTACTGTAACTTGAAACTGTCTTGGCAATAACATAATAGCTATCATAGATAACATGCTTAGAAAAAACCAGTTAAAACCACCTTCAATACCGTTTATTTTTTGTTGAATTTCGAAATTAGGAAGGCTTGAAGCCTGTGTATAAATATCGCTAGGTCCATTAAACAAGTAGTACGTTACATAAACTCCAATAACCAAAAAGAAAACTAATTTAATTATCGATTCCACTGCAACTGCAGTAATAATTCCTTTATGCCTTTCTGAAGCATCTGTATTCTGAGTTCCAAAAAATGCTGCAAATACAGCTAGTAAAATTGCAATGTAAAATGTTGTATCGTTTATTATTGAATTCGTTTCAATATTATGATTGGTTATTACATTAAATGTTTCGGAAATTGCTTTAAGTTGAAGCGATATATAAGGTACAATTGCTAATACACAAACCAAAGTTACCAACGCTCCTAAAAAACGACTATTTCCATAACGTAATGAAATAAAATCTGCTATAGAGGATATTTTATTTCCTTTTGAAATTCTAATAATTTTACGCATTAGAATTACCCAAGTTGGTATTATAATTATTGGACCAACATAAATTGCTAAAAATTTTAGGCCAGAAGTTGCTGCTAAACCAACACTTCCATAATAGGTCCAAGCTGTACAATAAACTGCTAAGGACAATGCATATACATACGGATTATTAACCCAAACACTTTTTGAGTTTTTCTCTGCCCAATATGCTACATAAAATATGACAGCTAAGTAAACTACTATTATTGTTATTACTAAAAAACTACTCATAAAAACGTTTTAAAATAATATAGGAAACAACAATAGACAGGATCCAAACAACAAAAATGTAAAAATACATTAAAGGAAACCCCATAATAGTATAACTACTTTCGAATAATAAAATAAATGGAATATTAAACAAACAAAGTAGTAAAAATGATAAGGTTATTAATTTTTGTTGATGGCGTTTTTTCATTTACAAAGTAATTGAACTAAATATGATAAAAACAGCACTAACTAAATTAGTGCTGCTTTTTTATTTACTAACTATTAACTAATGATCACTAGCTTCTCCTGCTCCTGAAGGAATTCTAATATCCTCTACAATATCTTGAACCTCTTGTGGCGGCGCCGGAGTAAATCTTGAAACAATAACTGAAATTACAAAGTTTACAACCATTGCAACTGTTCCAAATCCTTCTGGTGAAATTCCAAACCACCATTCGCTTGCTGGTGGTTTTGGACCTAACCAACCTAGCTTGTATTTGGCCATATAGAAAAACATTAAAGCCAAACCTACAATCATACCAGAAATAGCACCTTCTTTGTTCATTCGCTTATCAAAAATACCCATTACAATTGCTGGGAAAAATGATGCTGCTGCTAAACCAAATGCTAAAGCTACTACGGCGGCGACAAATCCGGGCGGATTAATTCCAAAATAACCTGCAATACAAACTGCTACAAAGGCACTAAAACGTGCGGCTATTAACTCTCCTTTTTCTGAAATATCTGGCTTAATAATTTTTTTGAATAAATCGTGCGATATGGACGAGGCAATTACAAGTAATAAACCAGCAGCAGTTGATAATGCGGCAGCTAAACCACCAGCTCCAACCAATGCAATTACCCAGTTTGGTAGTTGTGCAATTTCAGGATTTGCCAATACCATAATATCACGGTCAATTGTTAATTCATTGGTAGATTTATCTGCTACATATTGAACTACTCCATCTCCATTTTTATCATCAAATTTTAATAATCCTGTTTTTTCCCAATTACCAAACCATTCTGGCAATTCTTTATATTCAGCATTACTTACAGTTTCAATCAGTTTTGTTCTTGCAAATACAGCTACTGCAGGAACAGTTGTGTATAAAATTGCAATAAATAATAATGCCCAACCTGCAGAAACACGAGCATCTTTTACTTTAGGCACTGTAAAGAAACGTACAATTACGTGAGGTAAACCAGCGGTTCCAACCATTAATGCAACAGTAATTGCAAAAACATCAATCATACTTTTACTTCCTGATGTATATTCGTGAAACCCTAGTTCACGCTGCAAACCATCTAATTTATCGAGTAAATAAATTCCATCTTCACCTGCACCACCAAACCCTAATTGAGGAATTGGATTACCTGTCATTTGAAAAGAAATAAATATTGCTGGCACCATAAAGGCAAAAATCAATACACAATATTGAGCAACTTGTGTATATGTAATTCCTTTCATACCTCCTAATACAGCATAAAACAATACAATAGCCATACCAATGTATACTCCAGTATTAATATCTACTTCTAAATATCTAGAAAATACAATTCCAACTCCACGCATCTGCCCGGCTACATATGTAAACGAAACAATTAATGCCGCAATAACTGCTACAATACGTGCCGTATTTGAATAATACCTATCTCCAATAAAATCTGGTACTGTAAATTTTCCAAACTTTCTTAAATAAGGAGCTAATAGTAATGCTAAAAGCACATATCCTCCTGTCCATCCCATTAAATAAACAGATCCGTCGTATCCTGTAAAAGATACAATACCTGCTAGCGAGATAAATGATGCTGCCGACATCCAATCTGCAGCTGTAGCCATACCGTTCATAATTGGAGGTACTCCTCCACCGGCTACATAAAATTCTTTAGATGATCCTGCTCTTGCCCATATTGCAATTCCAATATAAAGTGCAAATGTTATTCCGACAAGTATCCAAGTCCAAGTTAATATTCCCATAATGTTTTTAAATTTTTAGTTAGTTAATTATTCGTCTACTCCATATTTTTTATCTAGTTTGTTCATTAATTTCACATAAACAAAAATTAGAACAACAAATACATACATAGATCCTTGCTGAGCAAACCAGAATCCAAGCTTAAAACCTCCCATTTTAATGGAGTTTAATTGATCAACTAATAAAATTCCAAACACATAGGAAACAAGAAACCAAATGGCTAGCAAAATTGCTAAGTACCCAAGGTTTTCTTTCCAGTATGCTTTCATACTTTCTTTTGACATAATTGGTTAAGTTTTTTAGTTATTATAGGTAAATCATTGCTTGAAGCGTAACAGTTCCTGTAGTGTTACTTCCAAACTTTTGATTTTTGTATTCTAAGGTTAATTTTGAATTGTGTCCACTCATAAACATATTAGTTCCTAAGCCAAACACATTACGGTTGTCATCTACAGCATCATAACTATTACTACCGTAAGAAACATAAGGTTGAAATCTTGTTTTTTTAGTATCTCCTGCAATTACATATCCAACATGTGTATACAACATGCTTCCCGTTCCGTAAGCGCTATACAAATAATTTTTACCGTAATCGTTAGATTGGTAGGTTGCATAAGCAGTAATTGCACTTCCATCCTCACCAAGTGGCGCATCATAAAAAGCATCAACAGCAATTATAGATACATCTTCTGCAACTAAATCTCCTGATGTGTTTGCTGAAACAGAACCACTAGGGTGGCTAAAGAAACCAGCACCAATATTAAACACTTTTTTTGTACCTAAATAAGTTCCAACTTTGTATGGTAATGTATTAGATTCTTGATCTAAAAAGTTATACTCAAAGTAACCTGCAAATGAGTGTCCAGCATCTTTAGAACCTAAAACTCGTTTACCTCCATAAACAGCAGCACCACCTAATTCAGGATCTCTTAAATCTAGTCCGTTTGTAGAAGCATCATTAATAGCAACTTGGTATTTAAACTTATTAAATTTACCTTTCATAAATACACCAATATGACGGCCAAATTGATCCGACAATCCTAATGTAGACCAAGATTGACGATTATTGTCAAGTGTCATTAAATTTAAAGTACTTTGATTGTTTAAACGAGAAATACCATTCCAATAGTGAAGCCCACCACCAACTGTATGGTTATCATTTAAATTCCATTGCCCCCAAATACTATGCAAAAATAAGTGATTACTATCGCTTTTCCCTACCGGACTAAGGTTCGAAGCATTTAAACTGTTTAAACCAAAATGGGTTACCAATAAGAATTTTTTGTTAATTTGAGATAATAGTAAAACACGAGCTCTTCTTACATTAAAACTTGTGCTGCTTTCTGTATCCGGAACATCATCATTATAAGTTGCTTGAAATTGTCCCCAAGATATTACTCTTAAGTATTTACTCCCGTCTTCATTAAATTTCACCTTAAAGCCACCATTATAATCAGGAGAACCTTGTGAAAAACAGATTTGAAATGATAGTAAAAATACACTGAATAGTAGTAAATTTATTTTTTTCATAAATTAAGTATTGTTAGTTAATTAAAGTAATTGCTAAACATTTGATTTTTAGCGATTACAATATGAAAATAAAATAAACAGTACTAAAATTTACTATACATAAGTGTAAAACAGTATACTTACTCTTTAAATCGCTCCCATTTTATAAGCATATATTTATCTCCTAACTCTGTTACAATAACCCCTGCTCCCTCCAAGTTATTCACTTCTGAAAAATACTTTGCTAACTCTACTGCGTTTAAAATTTTATATGTTGAATGATACTCAAAACTATACGGACGCTTAATATTGTATTTCTTCACCCAATTCATAATACTTACGTGAGATATTCCTAATATTCGTTCAATTTCTCGATAACTTAAACCTTCAAGATATAACTGCAAAGCTTTATTTACGTAGTAGGCATCTATTTGCTTTCCCATCTTATTTACCGTAAAATAGTAATTACATTTCTTACACTTATATCGCTGTCTTTTTTTCACCACACCACTCTTAACATACTGATTAGAACCACAGTTAGGACAAAACTCAATCATAATATATATTATTTTAGCATAAATATACCTATTTAGCAGTTTATATCAAATTTTATAGAAACTTAAATTCAAATCTCCTCTAAAATAACAAACAACTAAAATCTGCCGTTTTCAACTTTTTCAACAAAAAAAGATCTATCAATCTCTTAACAATTTCTTAATATTTAAGGCTTTATTCGTGAATTTAATTATTTTCATTGATTGTTTTAGTTTATTATCATAATTATAACGTTTTCGTACTTCTAAAGCAAACCACAAAGTTTTTTACCTATTTTTGTAACTATTCTATAATAATTAATTTTCCATATGATAAAACAAGGATTATACTTGCCGGAATTTGAGCATGCAAACTGTGGAGCTGGTTTCATTTGCAACTTAAAAGGACAGAAAACGAACCAAATTATACACGATGCTTTAGAGATTTTAGTAAAGCTAGAACATCGTGGTGGTGTTAGTTCTGACGGTAAAACTGGTGATGGAGCTGGACTTTTAATTGATATTCCTCATGAATATTTTTTAAGAGTTTGTGATTTCGATTTACCAGCTCAAAGAGACTACGCAGTTGGTATGGTGTTTTTTCCAAAACACGAAAACCAATACAGATTCTGTAAACAAGAATTTGAAAAAGAAATTAAAAACCAAGGTTTAAAAATATTAGGTTGGAGAACCGTTCCTGTTGATTCTACTCAACTAGGTGAAATTGCTTTAAACTCAGAACCTAATATTGAACAAGTTTTTATTAGCAAAGGCAGAATTAAAAAAGAAATAAACTTTAAAGCAAAATTATATGCAGCCCGTAAAATTACGGAACATACAATTGCTAATTCTAGAATGTCTGAAGCTTCTTATTTCTATGTTTCTAGTTTATCTAATACTACGTTAATATATAAAGGTATTATTATGCCTGAAGATATTGGTCCTTATTATACCGATCTTCAACAACCAGATTTAGTTACAAGACTTGCTTTGGTTCATCAACGTTTTTCAACCAACACAATGCCTTCTTGGGAACTTGCTCAGCCTTTTAGGTTTATGTGTCAGAATGGAGAAATTAACACTTTGCGTGGTAACGTTAGTAGAATGCGTGTACGTGAAGAAATTATGAAAAGTGATTTATTTGGTGACGACATCGATAAATTATTTCCAATAATATTACCAGGCAAATCAGATTCAGCCTCTATGGATATGGTTGTTGAATTATTAACTTTAAGTGGTAGATCTTTACCAGAAGTTATGATGATGTTAATTCCTGAAGCTTGGGAAAAACACAAAACTATGTCTCCAGAACGTAAAGCGTTTTACGAATACAATGCTTGTTTAATGGAAGCTTGGGATGGACCAGCATCTGTACCTTTTACAGATGGTGATTACATTGGAGCATTATTAGACCGTAACGGACTTAGACCTTCAAGATATACCGTAACAAAAAGTGGAAAATTAATTATGTCTTCTGAAATTGGTGTTGTTGATATTGCACCTGAAGATGTTGAAAAACACGGTAGATTAGAACCAGGAAAAATGTTCTTGGTAGATATGAATGAAGGTAGAATTATTAATGACGAAGAAATTAAAAATAAAATTGTTTCAGAAAGACCATATAAAGAATGGTTAGACGAAACACGCGTTCATTTAAAAGATGTAAAAAACACGAACAAACCTTGTCCAATTGAAACCTTAGACATAAAAACACGTTCTCGTTTATACAACTATACTATAGAAGATATTCAAGAGGTTATTACACCTATGGCCCAAAATGGAAAAGAAGCCTTAGGATCAATGGGTATTGACACTCCTTTAGCTGTATTGTCTGACAGACCTCAGCTAATTTCAAACTACTTTAAACAATTATTTGCCCAAGTAACAAACCCACCTTTAGATGGTATTCGAGAAGAAATTGTTACAGATATTAGTCTTGCCTTAGGAAAAGATCGTAACATATTTAGTATTTCTCAAAGACAATGTAAAAAACTAAGAATTCAAAATCCTGTTATTTCTAATAACGATTTAGAAAAAATTAGAAACATTAAAATTGGTAGAGACTTTAAGTCTATTACCATTCAAATGCTTTACAAAAAGGAAAGAGGTGTTAATGGTTTAGAAGATGCTTTAGAAAATATTATTAAACAAGTTTCAAAAGCAGTTGACAACAGAAACAACATAATAATTTTATCTGACAGAGGTGCCAACGAAGAAATGGCTCCAATACCAGCTTTATTAGCTTGTTCTTACGTTAATCACGAAATGAACAGACAACGTAAGCGTTCTTATTTCGATATAATTATAGAATCTGCAGAACCTCGTGAACCGCATCAATTCGCAACTTTATTTGGTTACGGAGCAAGTGCAATTAACCCTTATATGGTAAATGAAATTATTCGCCTACAAGTACAAGAAGGGTTTATTACAGGAATGGACGAGCAAAAAGCAGTTGACAACTTTAACAAAGCAATTGGAACTGGTTTATTAAAAATTATGAATAAGATTGGAATCTCTACACTTCACTCGTATAGAGGCTCTCAAATTTTTGAAATAGTAGGTTTCAACTCTAAATTTGTTGAAAAATATTTCCCTTACACTGCTTCTAGAATTGAAGGTGTTGGTTTATATGAAATAGAAAAAGAAATTTCAGCCCGTTATAATTATGCTTACCCAAAAACTTTAATCAAAAATAGATTAGGTTTAAATATTGGTGGACATTACCGTTGGAGACGTGGTGGAGAAAAACACATGTTTAACCCAACTACAGTAGCTAAACTACAACAAGCTGTTAGACTAAGCGATCAAGATAGTTATAATGTGTATGCTAAAACTATTAATGAACAAAATGAACGTTTAATGACAATTAGAGGTTTATTTGAGTTTAACAATTACGATCCAATTCCTATTGAAGAGGTTGAACCTTGGACCGAGATTGTAAAACGTTTCAAAACAGGTGCAATGTCTTACGGATCTATTTCTAGAGAAGCACATGAAAACTTAGCCATTGCTATGAACCGAATTGGAGGTAAATCTAATTCAGGTGAAGGTGGTGAAGATAGAAGACGTTTTCAAAAAGACATTAATGGAGATAGCAGAAACTCTGCAATTAAACAAGTAGCTTCTGGTCGTTTTGGAGTAACTTCACATTACTTAACAAATGCTGAAGAAATTCAAATTAAAATGGCACAAGGTGCTAAGCCTGGTGAAGGAGGACAACTACCTGGTGAAAAAGTATTACCGTGGATTGCTGAAGCAAGAAACTCAACTCCTTTTGTAGGATTGATTTCTCCACCTCCACATCACGACATCTACTCTATTGAAGATTTAGCACAACTAATTTTCGATTTAAAAAATGCTAATAGAGAAGCTAGAATTAATGTAAAATTAGTTTCTGAAGTTGGTGTTGGTACAATTGCAGCAGGTGTTTCTAAAGCAAAAGCAGATGTTGTATTAATTTCAGGTTATGATGGTGGTACAGGAGCATCTCCTTTAACATCCTTAAAGCACGCAGGTTTACCTTGGGAACTTGGTTTAGCTGAAGCACAACAAACTTTAGTAATGAACGATTTACGTTCTAGAATTGTTGTTGAATGTGATGGTCAATTAAAAACAGGACGTGATGTAGCAATTGCTGCTTTATTAGGAGCTGAAGAATTTGGTTTTGCAACCGCGCCATTAGTAGCTTCAGGATGTATTATGATGCGTAAATGTCATTTAAATACGTGCCCTGTAGGTATTGCAACACAAGATAAAGATTTACGTAAAAACTTTAAAGGTACGCCAGAACACGTAATTAACTTCTTCTATTATGTTGCTGAAGAATTAAGAGCAATTATGGCACAATTAGGGTTTAGAACTATGGATGAAATGGTTGGACAAACTCAAAAAATTGATTCAAACAAAGCCATTAAACATTACAAAGCAAAAGGTTTAGATTTATCTTCGATTTTACATAGACCAAAAGGCTACAGTAAAATGAGCTTACGTAACAACGAAAAACAAGATCATAATTTAGATAATGTAATTGATTTCCAAATTCTAAAAGATTCTCATAAAGCAATTTATAGAAAAGAACAAATGAATTTGAACTACCCTATTTGTAATATGGATCGTTCAACTGGAGCAATTATTAGTAATGAAATTTCAAAAATTTACGGTCACTTAGGTTTACCTGAAGATACTTTAAATATAAATTTCACTGGATCTGCAGGACAAAGTTTTGGAGCTTTTGGCGCACCAGGAATTACTTTTACAATAAGCGGTAACACAAACGATTATTTAGGAAAAGGATTATCTGGAGCTAAATTAATTATTAAAAAACCTTCAGAAGCAGATTTTGTTGCCGAAGAAAATATAATAGTTGGTAATGTTTGTTTATTTGGAGCAGTAAAAGGAGAAGCATTTATTAATGGGATAGCTGGTGAACGTTTTGCCGTAAGAAATTCAGGAGCAACTGCCGTTGTTGAAGGTGTTGGAGATCATTGTTGTGAGTATATGACAGGTGGCAAAGTAGTTGTTTTAGGTAGCACAGGAAGAAATTTTGCCGCTGGTATGAGTGGTGGAATTGCTTATGTATATGATCCAGAGCATAAATTTAAAAACGGATTATGTAACACCGAAACAATTGAATTTGAAGCCATAGAAACTGAAGAAGCTGCAGAGTTAAAAGCTTTAATTGAAAGACATGTATTATACACAGAAAGCAACAGAGGTAAAGAATTAATTAAAGATTGGACAAACAGTTTAAGCAACTTTGTAAAAGTAATGCCAATTGAATATAAACGTGCACTAAAACGTTTAGAGACAGAAGAAGAAATGTTTGAAGAATTAACAGCATAATAATTATGGGAAAAGTAACAGGATTTAAAGAATTCGAAAGAAAAGACGAAACATATAAGCCAGTTAAAGAACGTGTTACTCATTATAACGAGTTTACACAACCATTAAACAAGGCTGATATTACAGAACAAGGATCGAGATGTATGGATTGTGGAATTCCATTTTGCCATAGTGGTTGTCCACTTGGTAATCTAATTCCAGATTTTAATCATATGGTTCACCAAGGCGAATGGAAAAAAGCTTCTTGGATATTACACTCAACAAATAATTTTCCTGAGTTTACAGGTCGTTTATGCCCTGCTCCTTGTGAGCAAGCTTGTGTACTAGGTATAATTGATGAGCCAATTTCAATAGAAAATATTGAAAAAAACATTGTTGAAAGAGCCTTTAAAGAAGGTTGGATTGTACCACAAACACCAAATAAAAGAACAGGTAAAAAAATAGCAGTTGTAGGTTCTGGACCTGCAGGTTTAGCTGCTGCACAACAATTAAACAGAGCTGGACATACTGTAACAGTTTTTGAAAGAGATGATGAATTAGGAGGATTATTACGTTATGGTATTCCTAATTTTAAATTAGAAAAGAATATTATTGATCGTAGAATTGCCATTCTTGAAAAAGAAGGTATTAAATTTAAAACCAATGTAAATGTTGGTGTAAATTATTCGGTTGATAAATTGAAAAAATTCGATTCTATTGTTTTATGCGGTGGCGCAACTCAAAAAAGAGGTTTACCTATTGATGGTGCAGATAGTGCTGGCGTTGTACAAGCAATGGATTTTTTAACACAACAAACAAAAGTTGTTTTAGGTAAAGAAGTAAAAGATCAAGTTTTAGCTACAGATAAAAATGTAATTGTTATTGGTGGTGGAGATACAGGTTCTGATTGTGTTGGTACTTCTAACAGACATGGAGCTAAATCTGTAACTAATTTTGAAATTATGCCAAAACCTCCAGGACAAAGAAGCCCATCAACTCCTTGGCCATACTGGCCTTTACAGTTAAAAACATCTACTTCTCACAAAGAAGGTTGTGATAGAAACTGGTTAATTAACACAAAAGAGTTTATTACAAACGAAAAAGGTGAATTAACTGCATTAAAAACTGTAAATGTAGAATGGAAAATGGTTCCTGGTCAAAGACCTGAATTAATAGAAGTTGAAGGTACTGAGAAAACTTGGCCTTGTGACTTAGCTTTATTAGCTTTAGGTTTTACTGGACCAGAAGCTACTTTAAGTGAAAAATTAGGAATTGAAACCGACAACAGAAGCAACTACAAAGCAACTACTAAAGATTACCAAACAAACATACCACACATATTTACTGCTGGAGATATGCGTAGAGGACAAAGTTTAATTGTTTGGGCAATTTCTGAAGGAAGAGAAGCTGCTAGAAAAGTAGATGAATTCTTAATGGGCTACAGTAATTTACCAACTAAAGGTAATGGAGACTTACCGCCAATGTAGAATTTACTTAAAATACATAAAAACACCTTTCATTTACTTGGAAGGTGTTTTTTTTTGAATAAAACTTTCATCTTCAAAAATTGTAACTGATTTTAATCATTCTTTATTTGAAACAAGAAAACTATCTTAGCTTTTAAAATTCAATCAAACTTAATTAAAATGAAAAAAATATTATTAATACTAGCTATTACAATTGTTTCGTTTGCATGTAAAACCGAACAAAAAAAAGAAATTGAAAATACAACAACTAAAGAAGTTGTAGAAACTCCAACTATTGCATTAGGTGAATTTGACTCTAAAGCAGGAGATTATATAAATAAAGAAATTAAAGTTAACGGTATTGTAGATCACGTATGCAAACACGGTGGTAAAAAAATATTATTAGTTACTGATAATGGAGATGCTCATGTTTTTTCAGAAGAAAGATTTGACGAAGCTTTAAAAGGTAGTGAAATTACTGTTACAGGCGTTGTTTTAGAAGATAGAATTGACGAAGCTTATTTATTAAAATTGGAAGAAGACAATATTAAAAGTCATTCAGAAGGAAAATCTAACGAAGAGCAATTCAAAAATAAAAAGAACCACATTGCTGAATACAGAGCTAAAATGAAAAAAGATAGTGTAGATCATATTTCAAATTACTCAATCCAATACATTTCTCATAAAGAAATTAAATAAATAGTTTTTTCTCAATATGAAAATGAAAACGCTAAGAAAATGGAGCCGTATTCTACATAGAGATATTGGTTATTTTTTTATTGGAACTACATTAATTTATGCTATTTCTGGTATTGCATTAAATCACATGAGTGATTGGAACCCTAATTACTCTGTTAGTTTAAAAGAGTTTAATACTTCTATAAATTTAAACAACAACAGTAATACCAAAGAAAACGTACTATTGTTATTAGATAATATTGATAGCAGAAAAAATTACAAGAAACACTATTTTCCAAATGAAAATAAAATAAAAATATTTTTAAAAGGAGGTTCTTCTGTTGTTGTAAATATTAATAGCGGAAATGGAGTTACAGAATATTTAAAAAAACGCCCTTTATTTTTTGAAGTGAATTATCTACATTACAATCCAAATAATATTTGGAAATGGTTTTCAGATGCTTTTGCAGCAGCTTTAATTCTGTTTGCAATTACCTCATTTTTTATGGTAAAAGGTAAAAAAGGAATAACAGGTAGAGGCGGAATTTATACAGCATTAGGCTTTTTAATTCCAATACTTTTTTTAATACTATTTATGTAAAACAAAAAAGGCTTCAAATAATTTGAAGCCTTTTTTGTATATTTTTTATCTATTAATTCTTTAAATCTTTATACATTATATAGGTATCTACCAAGCCAAGTTTTGAATGCCTAAATCCTTTTGGTGTAATTCCAATTATTTCAAAACCATACTTTTTCCATAACTCAACTGCGCCAACATTTGTGCTTACAACAATGTTAAATTGAATGGCTTCAAAATTATCTTTTTTAGCTACTTCTAAAGAATGTTCACACAGTTTTCTACCAATTCCTTTGCCTTGAGCATTTGGACTAACCATATAACTACAATTAGCAATATGATTTCCTAAATCTATTTGATTGGGTTTAATAATATAAGTTCCTAGTATTTCTCCATCAGCTTCAATTACAAATGTTTTCATGTAATAAGCAAACCAATGCCTTTTAAAATCTTCTTTAGTTGTATTCGGATAAAAAACATACGTATCCCCAATTTTAATAACTTCAGAAAAAATTTTCCAAACATCATCAAAATCCAAATCAGTAGCTAACCTAATATTCAAATCTTAAGTTTTATTTATTCAGAATTGTAAAATCTGCCAACACCATTGCAGCTAAAGCTTCAACAATAGGCACAGCTCTTGGCACTACACAAGGATCGTGACGACCTTTCCCCATCATTTCAACAATATTACCATCCTTATCAATAGTTTGTTGTGGTTGCATTATTGTAGCTACAGGCTTAAATGCTACACGAAAATAAATATCCATTCCGTTACTTATTCCACCCTGAATTCCACCAGATAAATTAGATTTAGTAGAACCATCTTCATTAAAAATATCATTATGATCGCTACCTTTCATTTTAGCACCACAAAACCCACTTCCATATTCAAATCCTTTTACAGCATTAATCGAAAGCATTGCTTTACCCAACTGCGCGTGTAATTTATCAAAAATTGGTTCACCCAAACCTACAGGTACATTTTGAATAACACAAGTTACTGTACCTCCAATTGTATCTCCTTCTTTTCTAACGTTATCAATTTTAGCAATCATTTCTTCAGCAATAATAGGATCCGGACAACGAACAATATTATCTTCTGTTTTCGAAAAATCCAAATCTTGATATGGTTTCTCTAAAAATAAATCTCCTACTGAAGATGTGTAAGCATTAATTTTTATTGAAGGTATTGCTTGTTTTGCAACTGCACCACCAACAACCCAATTTGCAGTTTCACGAGCTGATGTTCTTCCTCCTCCTCTATAATCTCTATTACCATACTTTTTATCGTACGTGTAATCTGCGTGAGATGGACGATAAGAATCTTTAATATGTGAATAATCATTTGAACGTTGATGAACGTTTTCAATAATAAATCCTATTGAAGTTCCTGTAGTTTTACCTTCAAAAATACCAGATAAAAAGCGAACTGCATCTGGCTCTTTACGCTGTGTTACAATTTTAGATTGTCCAGGCTTTCTTCTATCCATTTCTTGCTGAATAGCAGCTAAATCTATTTCAATCCCTGCAGGACAACCATCAATAACACCACCAATAGCTTCACCATGTGATTCTCCAAACGTTGTTAAGGTAAATATTTTTCCAAATGTATTTGACATATCAAAAATTTAAGCGACAAATTTAAAAAAAGAATTTAACAGAAGGTTTATTTATTCCTTGAAATAAATTTAAAAAAACCAAAGTTTTATTGCCATAATTACAACCATAACTATCAAAAACTTACGAATAAGGCCATCACCCTTCTTTACAGACCATCTACTGGCAAACCAACCTCCGCCAGCATTCCCAATTGCTAAGGTTAAACCCATTTGCCAATTTATTTTATCATTATAAGCAAAAACAGCCACAGCAGCAATGGTATAAATTAAAGCCACAGTTACTTTTATAGCATTACTTTTTACTAAAGAGAAATTATTTACTGATGATAAGACTAATAACATTATAAAACCTACACCAGCTTGTATAAACCCTCCATAAACACCTACAAAGAAAAACAAAAATATACTTAACCATAAATGTTTACCCTTTGTACGCTCTATAGTGGACGAAATATTAATTTTAGAGCTAAAAACCATATACAATACAACTACAACCATAATAATGGCTAAAATCTTATTAAACGTCTCTCCTTTTATATCTACTGCTATTTGAGCCCCAACTATAGAGCCTAACAACGCAGATATACCTACATAAATACTAAATGGAAATGTAATAACACCTTTACTCTTAAAACCGGCTGTAGTAAATATATTTTGAAATAAAATGGCAATTCTATTAGTTCCATTTGCTACACTAGGTGGTAATCCCATAAAAATAAGGATAGGTAAAGTTAATAAAGAACCACCTCCTGCAAGTGTATTTATGGATCCTGCCACAAAACCGACCAAAACTAAAACAATTATTTCTACTATTGAATTCATCTAACTATTTGAAAAACAAATGTACTAGAAATTTAATTCAATTTTTTATAAAAAAAGTTCAAAAAAAGTTTGAGCAAAACAAAAAAGCGTTCTATATTTGCAACCGCTAAGGAGAATTGGCAGAGTGGTCGAATGCGGCAGTCTTGAAAACTGTTGAGGGTCACACCTCCGGGGGTTCGAATCCCTCATTCTCCGCAAAAAACCTCATAATCTTTTGATTATGAGGTTTTTACTTTTTTAGAAATGTTTTTTTAATTGTATTCACAGCTTCTTATTTTTTTAGGTTAAAAACCACAAAAAAACCTAACAAACTGATTTATTTAACATTAGATCATTATTCAACTAACTTTTAACCATACTTAACTTTAACCTGAACCAACTTCTACTTATTATAAAACTAAAAATTTATAAATTATTATATATAAAATAAGAAAAGCTCACTTAACGTAAAGTGAGCTTTTCTTTATATTTAAAATTTAATTTATTTACTATTTTAAAAAATCTTTTAAAATTTCTTTAAGAACCTCAATGTTCTTTTCTTCATCTCTTACAATATTACCATCATCATTATATTCAAATGAATAATAATGAACTTCTATAAGGTTTATATTTTTACGCAACAACACATCTCTTCTTCGTTGATCGTATAATTTTCTTTGCTTATCTCTAGAAACTCCACTAATAGTTCTATGTTTTGATTCTTCAACAGCTTCAACCGGCTTACCTCTATACTCTATTACAAGATTTAAACTATGATAGTAAGCATCTAAAGGGAGTTTAGTTCTAGTTATTTTATCTTTATGAAAATCGCCTAACAAAAATGGAAATGTATGCTGACGAGAAGCTTTCTCATTAAAAATAGCATCACATAAATTTAAAATATAATATTCGTCACTATTTTCTCTTTTTTTAACACCTAGGCTTCTTTTCGAATTTTCACTTAAAATTTCCTGAGATTTATACGCTGCTCCTTTTCGTACTATATACCAATAAACATTTTTTTCTTTTCGTTCTGCATGAATAAATGGTATTTTATCTAACGAGTTATCTTTATCTAAAGCTCTTAACACTTTTCTTAAAGGCAACCCCTTTTTATAATCTTTTACAAAAACACCCGCTTCAACTAAAGCTGGCATAATATCTTTTGCTGCAATCCAATCTTCTTTATGAGTTTTAAAGTATTCTTCAATTACTTTATTTATTTGTTTTATAGTATCCATAATTAATATGCTTATATTGAAATATATTATTTAAAAGAATTTGTATTCATTTTAAATTCAAACAGCAAAAATACATCAATTTTAATTGAAAAAGTGGTAGAAATTTAGAGTTGATACAAGACATTGTTATTAATATAACAATTACAACACGTTTGCGCACACGAACTTTTACTGTTTGTAATCGAAAAAAACAACTACTTAGTTTAACTTACATATATATTATTTAAATTTTTTTTAAAAAAATTCAATAAAAAAAAGACTTCGTCCCACTTTGCTAACATATTTCATATTTAACAAAGCAAATTCTAATAAAACCCGTAACCCCAACAAATACAAGGACTTTAACTTGTTTAGCACATATGTAATATCTATAAAAACATATGTTATCCTTTAAATGTTAAATAAATTTAACATTTGTATCATCTAAACTTAAAACAAAATAATATGAAATTCAATTTACTTGTTAATTGGAAACTCAAGACTAGTTTTTTAACCATTGCGTTATTAATTGGTCTTAGTTCATTACAAGCGCAAACAGTTACCGTAAAGGGTAATGTTACCGGAGACGGAATGCCTTTACCAGGTGTTGGTATCTTAGTTAAAGGAACCGCCAAAGGGGCTTCTACTGATTTTGATGGTAATTATGAAGTTAAAGCTAAATCTACCGATGTATTAGTATTCAGTTATATTGGTTTTGCTGCGCAAGAAATTAAAATTGGTGGTAGAACCACTATTAATGTTGTACTTAAATCTGATGTTGCTGCTTTAGAAGAAGTAGTTGTTGTTGGTTATGGTACTCAAAGAAAAAAAGAAGTTACCGGAGCTGTTGTAAAGGTAAAATCTGAAGATTTACAAAAAACAACAACTTCTGATATTGGTACAGCCTTACAAGGACAAATAGCCGGTGTAAACGTTGCCTCTAGTTCAGGTGCTCCTGGAGAAGAAGCAAACATTTTAATTCGTGGTTTTAGTTCTCTTATGGATGGGCAAAGTGGTCCGTTATATGTTGTTGATGGTATTCCTTTTGATTCTGATCCTCAATTAAGTATTAGCGAAATTGAAAGTATTGACGTACTAAAAGATGCGGCATCTGCTTCTATTTATGGTACTCGTGGTGCTGGTGGTGTAATTTTAATTACAACTAAGCAAGGTAAAGTTGGTCAAATGAAAATTTCTGTTGAATCTGAATATGGTATTCAACGAATTACTTCAGACTTTGATCAAATGAGTAAAGAAGAATATACTTACCTTCATATGCTAAGAGGAGCTATAAATACTGACAAACCTCAAGGTGGTGTAGAATCTGACATTACTAGAAATGCTAGTTATTTTACTAACAACACTAATATTGGTGATGTTTTATTAAATGACAACGCTCCTATTCAAAATCACCGTATTAATATAACTGGTGGTAAAGAAGGTTTAACATATAACTTTAATGCTAACTACTTTCAACAAGAAGGATCTTTTTACAACTCAGATTATAAAAGATTTAATGTACGTGCAAATACAATGTTTGTAAAAGGTAAATGGAAAATAAAAACTGCATTAACTTTTAAAAGAGATGACCAGTTAAAACCTTGGACTGGTATGATGAATAGAATTTATGAATATCAAGCATTTAAGCCTGCAATTAACTTAGATGATAATGTTCTTGAAAACATTTCTGAAATTAGTACAGATGATCCAACTAATGACTGGAAGTTAAACGAAGCAAGAAGTCTTGCAAATTCTTTAAGAACAATTAAAACAACTGATGAAAGAGCTGGAAATAGCCATGCTGGTAATATATCTCTTGATTTTGATGTTAACGATGATCTAAGACTTACTGGTAGATTTGGTATACAATATGATGATAAAAAATGGGTGAAGAAAATACCTAGATATGATATTTATAATACGGAAGGTGATTTAATTACAAATCCTGCAAATATTACATCACAAACTATTACAGATATAACTTCTCAAAAATTTACATCTGAGGTATTTGCAAACTATAACAAAACATTTGGATTGCATACTATAAATGCTTTAGTAATGACATCTTTTGAAGAATCTAAACAAGAACGCTACAGCTTAGAAGTTAGAAACAACTTAAACCCAGCAATTACTGTTTTAGATAATTACGAATTACTATGGGATATCGAATCAGGAGGTTATGATTTCACAAAAACGTTAATAGGTAACTTAGCTAGAATTCAATACAATTATGATGGTAAGTACTTATTAAGTGCAAGTGCACGTTACGATGGTTCTTCTCAGTTTGGAAAAGATAACCGATGGGGATTATTCCCTTCAGTTTCTGTTGGATGGAATGTTTCTGATGAAACTTTCTGGGAGCCTGTAAAAGATGTAATAAATTCATTAAAAATTAGAGCTAGTTACGGTACTACAGGTAATGATAGATTTAACCCATACAGTAACCAATCTGTAGTAGAACCAGGTGTTGACTACGTATTTGGTAGCAATAGTGCTTCTGACGACCTTAACAATGCAGGGTCTGAAACTGGAGCCTTAGGTACCATTCAACAAGAATTTGCAAATGCAGACTTAAAATGGGAAACTAATATTGAGCAAAATATTGGGTTTGATTTAGGATTGTTCAAAAATAAATTAACTTTTTCTGCCGATTTTTATAAAAATGAAAAGGAAGATTTATTATACCAAATTGTAAACCCTCCATCAACAGGTGTTTCTGGTTCTTACCGTAGCACAGTATTTAATGTTGGAAATATGGAAAACAAGGGTATGGAATTAGGTTTCAACTACAGACATAAAGTTAATAAAGACTTTAGATGGTCTATTGCAGGTACCTTTACTAAAAATGAAAATGAGGTTACTAAAACAGCTGAAAACAACCCAATTATCTATTTAGATAACGGATACCTTTCTACAAAAGGTTCTAAAGAAATTGTAACTGTTATTACTGAAGGTTATGAGGCTGCTGCATATTTTTTAAGAGAAACTGCAGGTGTTATTAAAACTGAAGAACAGTTAATTGCATACCAAAATATTGACCCAAGTGCAAAAATGGGTGAATTAATGTATGTAGATCAGTTAACTGAAGATACTGATGGTGATGGTATTGCTGATGCTGGAAATGGAGCTATAGATGATGGTGATAGAATTTATCAAGGTAGCGGTTCTCCAGATTTTGAAACTGGTATTAATATTTCAGCAAATTACAAAGACTTCGATTTTTCTATGCAATGGTATGGATCTTTTGGAGCTGAAATTATGAATGGTAGTAAAGCATATGCATACCAAGCTGGTGTACATAAAGACTTATTCTATTCTTGGACAGAACACAACCAAAATTCAGACATACCTTGGTATGATGGAAATGGAACAAGATCTTATAGAGGTGCATCAGATTATTTCTTAGAAAATGGAGATTTTGTTAGGTTAAGAAACGTATCTTTAGGATACACATTACCTAAAACTTCTAGCGAAAAATTAGGCCTAAGTAAATTAAGAATTTACATTCAAGCTCAAAATTTATTAACTATTACAGATTATACTGGATTTGACCCTGAAGTAGGTGGTAACGGATTAAGTACTCGTGGTATTGACCAAGGAAGATATCCAATATCTTCTCAAGTTAAAGCAGGTATACAACTTCAATTTTAATTTAAACTAACTGAAGATGAAAAATATACATAAAAAAACAACAAAATATAAATTAATGACACATAAGACATTTTTGAAAGGATTACTTCCTCTAATAGTGCTTGCTTTATCATTTCAAGCTTGTGTAGATGAGTTAGACCAAGTAAATCCAAATGCTTTAACACTTGATACATTTTGGCAAAATGCAGGTGATTTAAACGGAGGATTAAATGCTACCTATGCTTCTTTAAGAGATGAAAATATTTTAGGAATTAAATGGGAGTACAATCGTACTGATATTGCTGTTCCTTCAGTATTTAGAAATAAATCTACTGGAACTGCCATTTATGACCAAACATTTGATTTAACAACCAATGAAGTTCAAAACAAGTGGAATGCTTGTTTTAAAGGTATTTTTAGAGCAAATCAAGTTATTGATGCTTACTACAGATTAGAAGATACTTTTAACGGTGCTGATGCTGAACAATCTGGTATTTATATTCTTGCTCAAGCAAGAGCGCTAAGAGGTTATTTCTACTATGTTTTACACAATTCATTTAATAAAGGTTCTTTACCTATATTTGAAACTGTTCCTGTTGAAATAGCAGATTTTCAAAAAAGCTTTTCAACTTCTGAAGATGTAAAAGCATTTTATTTAGCTGATTTAGAATATGGTAAAGAAAATTTACCTGGTACCTATAACGCTTGGCAAAGTGAAGCTGGAAATGGAAACTTAGGTAGAATTACTGGTGGTTTCTGTGAAGGACTTATTGCTAAAACTTATATTAATGAGAATGATTTTGTTAATGCTGAAATTTACCTTAAAAATGTAATTGATAATTATGGTTATGAACTTGCAGATGATTTAGCTAAATGTTTTACTGGTATTGCTGAATTTAATAATGAATCTATTTTTGAAATTAACTATTCTTATGATGCTAACCCTTTAGGGCTAGACGAACAAAAATTATCTCAACAAATTTCACATCAATTAAATGATGGTAATCAAGTTCAATTTTCTTCTTGGTTAACTCTTAAATATAGAGCTGAAAAACCAGACCCTTTAAACCCTATTAACTTAGTTAATAGAAATATTTATGATACTTCTGGAAATTTAGACAGTATTCAAGAAAATGTTGTTAGAATGTACAGTTTACGTATGAATAACTCAATGACATCTGTAGATGATAGAGATGGTAGAATGTATGGTGTTGAAAATGCTGAATATGGTACAGAAAAATCTGCTGCTACTCACGGAAGACAAACTCCTAATTTTATCAAAAAGTTTACAGGTTGGAATACTGAAAATGGAGGTTTAGGTGAAGACGAAAGTGCTGACAAAGACAACAGATCAGATATTAACATACCAATTATGCGTTTAGGAGAAATTTACCTTTTATATGCAGAATGTATGATTGAAAAAGGTGATTTATCTGAAGCTTTAAGATATATAAACCGTATTAGAAAACGTTCTGGTCTTATTTTATTAGGAAAGTCTACAGAAACTAGTGCCGAATTTGTTGGTAGTACAACAACATATATGGATGATATTGATATGGATCCATCTAATGGTGAACAATCTGTAACTTTAGAAAACTTAGAAAACCACTTAAGGTTTACAGAAAAACCTTTAGAATTATCTTTAGAAGGTGATAGAGCTTATGACCTAAGACGTTGGGGTGTTTGGAAACAACAACTAGAAAACTTATCTACTTTCGAATACGATTCTTGGCACTTTAGAAATAACCGTATGGGTAAAAACCCAACAAGATGGAGATGTTTTATTATGCCTACAGGTGTTTTACCTACATATGATGATCCTAATCTTCCAGATTACGCATTTAGACAAGTTAAATCAACTCCTGAAGCGCATTTTATTAATGGAAACAGAAGAGCTAAAGAACCACATTTAAGAGATGCTTTAACAGGTTCTAAAAACTTTATTGAAGATATACATGCATACCTTCCTGTTCCTCAAGATGAGTTAAACTCTAACTTAAACTGGAATCAATAAATTTAAAGTTTAAGAGTATTTACTCTTAATGTTTAAACTAAAATATATAATTATGAAGAAACTAAAATATATAATTAAAACAATTTTTTCATTATCATTACTAGCCTTAATAATGGTTGGTTGTGATGATGATGATTATGACACGCCTCCATCATTTTCAGATTTATCTTTCACATTTACTACTGGTGCGTCTACTGATAAAGTATCTGAAGTTAATAGATACTATTCTTTTATGGATCTTTCTGCAGGTGCTCAAGAAAGATATTGGACTATACCATCGGAAAATGCATTCTTTTTAGAAGGTCCAGTACCTAATAACTTAGATAATCACGATGAGTATATTGTTAATCCTGGAACTTATATTTCAACAGATCAAACAATTCATGTTTTATGGAAAAAAGGAGATTCACTTAGTAAAGTAAAATACTATGGTACCTTTTTAGATTCAACATCATTTATTTTTCCAAATGACTATGTGGATGGAGATACAGTAAATGACACTATTAGAACAGTAAAAGTTGGTGACAAGTGGGTTGCAGACTATACATTTATAATTGACGTTTATGATACTGTAGTTGCTGTGCCACAAGTTAGATATATGGATGAGACTATTTTAGATCATAAAAATGTTGATGCTGTTACTTTAACTTTTGGAGATAAATTAATTTTTGAAGATTTAAGTGGTTTACAACCAGATAATATTGGTCGACCAGAAACAACTAAATGGCGCGTGCATACTACAGAAGTTGATTCAACAAATCAAAAAAACATCTATAATAAAACTTTAACAAGAGTAGAATTATTAGATAGAGTTATTGATACTATTACTTTTGATGAAATTGGAGACTACCAAGTAGAATTAAAAGCTACAAGAGAAAGAACTGAAAGATTAAAACTAAGTACAGATATTTATGATATACCTACTGTGTTTACGGTTTTACCTTTAGATGTTCCTTTAACTCAAGTTGGAGACATAATAGAATCTAATGCAGATGAAATTATGGTAAGTTTAAGTCATAAAATTCAAACTTACACTGAAAATGTTTCAGGTAATTTTGTTGTTGAAATTGATGGTGTTGCAAGTGCAATAGAATCCGTTAATAGAAACTCTAATGGAACAAAATTAATAATTACGTTAGAAACTCCATTAGTACCTGCCGATGCTTCAAAAACAATAACTGTTTCTTATGATGGTACAAACGCAGCTCTTTGGTCTTTTGACGAACGTTTATTAGAAGCTTTCGATAATATACCTGTAGAAGTATATGTACCAACACCTGTTGAACAACAAGGTGATGCTATAGAGTTAGAAGACCAAACAATTAAAATTGGTTTTGATACAGAATTAGACTCAAATTCATTTACAGACCCAATTACTGGTTTTGAAGTACTAGTAAACGGAACTCCTTTTGCTGTTGCATCTGTAAGTTTAGATGCTACTGACCCTAAAATGTTAAACATTACAATGGCTGAGCAAATTTATAGAACGGATGTTATAACTATTTCTAACGATGGTACAGGTTCTATTTATGGTTTAGGAGATGGAGCAATAACACCTTACACAAATGTACCTGTAACAATGTTTGAAGGAAACATGATTGTAGATAGTTCTTTTGAAGGTACTTTTGGAGATGTTTGGGTTGAAGGTGCTAGTGGTTCAGGAGCAGTAGTTGAGTTTAGTACTGAACAAGCTTATGATGGTTCACAAAGTGCTAAGTTAGAAGATTCTAAACCAAGGTTAGAAACTTCTAATGGGGTTTTAAATTACGAAGCTGGTGTTACATATCTAATTACTTATAGAAGGTATATAACTTCTGGATCAGATATAAGCAGTACTGCCGCAGATAAAATCTGGTACGATCTAAGTAAAAGTGTTGCACCAAAATGGGGAGCAAGTCCAGCTGTAGATACTTGGGAGTTAGTTAAAGTTGAAGTTACACCAACTGCAGATTCAATGGGTAAAAATTTAAGATTACAACCTATTCCTACATCAGGTGTTGATTTTGTAGTTTATTATGATGACTTCAGAATTTTCAAAAATGATGCAAGACCATAATTAATTTTATAAAACTTTAAAAGCCTACTTAAATTATTAAGTAGGCTTTTTTTTTAAACATATGTTATAAGCTAAAACACATATAAACAACACAGTAATTCTTAAACTTGGTAATTTTGATATATCTAATAAAAACTTAAACATTATGATTAAAAAATTACTTAAAAAAAAATTCTTAACCTTGTTTTTTACAAGTTTAACAACAATTATTTATTCGCAAGCACCAACTGTTACTTTTGAAAATTTCTCTAATGAAATTATAGCTTCATCCTCAACTATTCCTTCATCTGATGCCCTTGTTATTTCAATCGACAATATCCCCGACGATAACACAACAATAACGGCTAATATTAGAGTATTTAATACAGGCTCGACTTCTAATGCTAACAAATTATTGCAAACCTCTTTTAACATTGATGCAACAAATTCTACTCAAGGCTCTTTTTATACCTTTGTAGAAGCTGCAGGTACAAATGCAAGTACTATTAAAAGAACATATACATTTTCAGCTTTGGTTGAAAATACTGGAGGCAGCGGTACTGGAGGCTCTTATGTTATAGGTAATGAATATGATATTTTAGTAAGACTAGTAAATACTACTTCTGGAAATGTAGATACAAACAGTAACTCAATTATACCTGCTGAAACTATGACAGCGGTTGCTGATCCTGTTCTAACTGAAATTACTGAAATAAATTTTGATGAAGGTTACACAATAACCAACGAAACTAATGCTACTCATTCAATAACAACAAATCAATTAACTATTACAACAACAGCAGAAAAAGGTTCCGGAGTACATATTGATTTAGGAGGTACTTACAAATATATAGATGCAACAGCTAACGCTTATGTTACAATATTTTATAAAAATGCATCTACAAATGAACAATTTGGATTTTATACAAGTAGTAATGGTTTTTATAACAAACTTACTGGACTTACAAGTACTACAATTACACAATCAGGAAGTATAGATTTATCTCAAGGAGGTAGTAATGCGTGGACAGGAAATATAACTAACATGTCCTTACGCCCTCGAATCAATAACAATAACACTGCTGCTGGAAATTTTACTATAGACAAAATTGTTTTCCATCCTAGCGCAACATTAGGAATTAAAAATTACGGGGCTAAAAAAATAGCTGTGTACCCAAACCCAACTTCTGAATTTATTTCAATAGAAAATAGAGATAAAGACATTAAAACAGTGCATATTTATGATGTTACAGGTAAAGAAGTAAAAACTTTTAACAATCCAGTTAATATGAATGTTTCAAATCTATCAAAAGGTCTATACTTTTTAAAAACTGATACCGGAAGATTATCTAAATTTATAAAGGAATAATATTATTTCCACTAAATAAATAATTAAAGGGCTTGTAAATATTTGCAAGCTCTTTTTTATTAAATATGTATTTGTTTTATACTATACTAAGTATTAATAACATATTTTTTTCCTAAAATAAATCATATGTTCTAATAATTCAGTTTAAGAATAGCGATATTTATACTTTCAAAATTTCAATAAAATTAAAATGATAAATAGAATTTTTATTCTTTGCTTTTTATTAGCAATTGGAACTTCCTGTTCAGAAAAGGCAAAACCAGAAACACCAAAACAACCAAACATTATTTATATAATGTCTGATGATCATACCACACAAGGATTTGGTATTTACGGAAGTAGGTTAGCAAGTTTAAACCCTACTCCTACTTTAGACAAAATAGCTAACGAAGGTATTATTTTTGACAACTGTTTTGTAAATAACTCTATTTGTACACCTAGTAGAGCTGCAATTTTATCTGGACAACACAGTCAAGCCAATGGAGTATTAGATTTAGAAGGTGAATTACCTATGGATCACCAATACTTACCTATTGAAATGAAAAAATTAGGATACCAAACAGCTATGATTGGTAAATGGCATTTAAAACTAGAACCTAATTTTGATTATTACAATGTATTTACTAAACACGGTCAACAAGGTTCATATTTCGACCCTTATATGACACAAACAGGAATGCATTTTACTGAAGAAAAAGACCCTGCATATGAAGGAAAACAATACAAAGGACATAGTTCGGATATTGTAACAGATTTATCTATTGAATGGTTAGACAAGAAAAGAGACAAATCAAAACCTTTTGCTTTATTCTACCAATTTAAAGCTCCACACGATGATTTTGAATACGCTCCAAGATATAAAGATTATTTAGAAGACACATTTATTCCTGAGCCAGAAAGTTTGTACGACAATAAAAATAACGGTTCAATTGCTACAAGAGGTAAAAATGGAGAGTTATTATCTGTAATAGGCTCATCTGTTTCAAAAAGAAATACTATTAGACATAAAGGTATGAGAACTTGGAACAAAAGATCTGTTCGTAATTCTGATCCTGACTTTGACCCAACAACAAAAATAAATGATAAAATGACTGATGATGAATATACTTCAGCTACTTATCAAGAGTATTTAAAACGTTATTTACGTTGTGTAAAAGGTGTAGATGATAATGTTGCCAGAATGGTTGAATACTTAAAAGCTAACAACTTATACGATAATACAATTATAGTTTACACCGGAGATCAAGGATTTATGTTAGGTGAGCATGATTATGTAGATAAACGTTGGATGTATGAAGAAGCTTTAAGAATGCCTTTCTTTGTTCGTTACCCTGAAAAAATTAAAGCTGGACAAAGAACAGATGCCATTATTAATAATACTGACTTCGCTCCTACTTTAATTGAAATGGCAGGTGGAACACCTCCAAAAGAAATGCAAGGTCATAGTTTTAAACATATTCTAGAAACTGGACAAGAACCTGAAGGTTGGCAACAATCTACATATTACCGTTATTGGATGCATATGGCACACGCACATGCAAATCCGGCTCATTTTGGAATTAGAACAAAAGAATACAAACTAATTTTCTTCTACGGAAAATATTGGGTAGATACAGATAAACCTGGTGCTGAATGGAATAAAAAAAGTTGGGGTAATAGATTTACTTTACACACGCCAGCTGCTTGGGAGTTTTACGATTTAACTAAAGATCCTAAGGAAATGAACAATGCCTATAAAGATCCTGCTTATAAGGATATAATTGCAAACTTAAAAGAACAATTAGTAGCCAAACGTAAAGAACTTAATGAAGAAGATGGAGAGAAATTTCCACACATTCAAAAAGTAATTGATGAACATTGGAATGACTAATTTTCATTTAAAATAAAACTCAAAACGCCACACATATAAAAAAGTGTGGCGTTTTTTAATAAAACAAACCAAAATATAATGCGCTTTTTATCTTATTTATTCGTAATCTGTTTAGTTATATCTTCTTGTAATTCTCAAACAGAAAATAAACCTCCAAGGCAAGAAATTGATTTTAATTTTGATTGGAAATTTTTCAAAACAAAAATTCCTTTAGACATAAATAATCTAGAAGTTCAAAATGAATGGGAAGATGTAAAAATTCCTCATGATTGGGCTATTGAAACTCCATACAACCAAGGATATAAAGTAACAGACTCTACTCCTAGTTTAAGTTATATTGGTTGGTACAAAAAAGAGTTTAAACTACCAAAAAACCTTAAAGGAAAAAATATTAGAATAGATTTTGATGGTGTTTATAACAATGCGGAAGTTTATTTAAATGGAAATAAAATTACTGAAAGACCTTATGGGTTTAGTCCATTTAGTGCTGAAATTACAAATGAAATTAATTTAGGCAAGACAAATACATTAGTTGTAAAAGTAGATAGAACGGCTTTTTTAGATGGTAGATGGTATAATGGAGCTGGAATTTATAGAAAGGTAAAATTAGTAATTACAGAACCAATTCATATTAAAAAATGGGGAATTGGTATTACAACTCCAAAAATTTCAAAAGAAAGCGCTACAATTAATATTGATACAGAAATTATAAACCCGCTTCAAAAAGAAAATCTTTCTATTAAATATGAAATTAAAAATGCAGAAAACAATATAGTAAAAGAGCATATTGTTGAAGCTAAAAACACTACAACTTCAATAAATATTGAAAACCCAAAACTTTGGAATACAGAAAAACCAAACCTATATGTTTTAACAACTACTATTATTGATAAAAATGGAAAAGTTTGGGATGTTAAAGATGAAACTTTTGGTATTAGAAGTTTAAAATACACTGCAAGTGATGGTTTTTTCTTAAACGGAGAAAAAACATATTTTAAAGGTGTTTGTTTACATCATGATGCTGGTGGAATCGGAGTTGCTGTTCCAGATGATGTATGGCGTAGAAGATTAAACATTTTAAAAGAAGGTGGTGTAAATGCTATTAGAACTGCACACAATACTCCTTCAGAAAGCTTTTTAAAATTATGCGATGAACTTGGTTTTTTAGTTCAGGATGAAACATTTGATGAAATGGATTATCCAAAAGACAAACGTAAAAACTACAATTCGAAAGGTAAAGATCCATTAACTGAAGGCTATACCAATCATTTTCAAAAATGGGGAGAACAAGATTTAAAAGATATGTTGTTGCGTGACAGAAATCACCCTTCAATTGTAATGTGGAGTATTGGTAACGAAGTTGAATGGACATACCCTCGCTACGGAAAATCGAGCGGTTATTGGAATTCAAACAAAAAATATTATTATGATGAGCCTCCAATTACAATAGCACAAATGAAGGAGAACATGAAAAACAATCCTCCAAAAGAATTTGAATTAGCTAAAACAGCTCAAAAACTATCTAAATGGGTTAAAGAAATTGACACTACGCGTCCAGTTACAGCAAACCTAGTTATTCCAACGGTTAGCCATTTTTCTGGATATACAGATGCGTTGGATATTGTTGGGTATAGCTACCGAGCTTCCGTTTATGATTATGGACATAGAAATTATCCTGAAAAAATGATTTTAGGTACAGAAAACTGGGCAAATTGGGTAGAATGGAAATCTGTTTTAGACAATTCACATGTTCCTGGAATATTTTTATGGACAGGTATTTTTTATATGGGTGAAACTAGCGATATTAATGAAAGAGGTAGTGATAGCGGATTAATCGATTTTGCGGGATTCCCTACTCCACGTTGGCATATGTTTAAAACACTTTGGAATAATGCTCCCGAAATTTATGCAACTACTATAAAACTAGAAGACTCAGAATACATAAATAAAAATGGCAAAGCTGTTGAAAAATCTAAAGATCTTTGGAAAAAAAGACGCTGGGGATTTCAACCATTTAAAACACATTGGAATTATAATAAAGGTGAAAACATTGTTGTTGAAGTTTACACAAACTCTCCTACTGCAGAATTGTTTATTAATGAAAAATCGTTTGGTGTTAAAAAGTTAGCTTCAAACAATGACCATATTATTAAATGGATTGTTCCTTATACTAAAGGAACATTAAAAGTTGTTGGTGCAGATAAAAATTTAATATACGAAATTAAAACAGCTACAACTCCTTCTAAATTAAAAATTAAAACCGACAAAACGGAGCTTAAAGCCAATAGTTACGATGTAGCACATATCGAAGTTCAATTAACAGATAAAAATGGAATTCCTGTTCAACATATAAATCAAAATATTACTTTTAAAATTGAAGGTCCTGCAAAATTATTAACGGTAGACAATGGCAGCAATGCACAAAGAAGTAAGTTTAATTTAGATACTTGTATTACTGATGAAGGAAAACTATTGTTAATTATACAAAGTACAAAGCAACCTGGAGATGTAAACATAAAAATTACATCTAAAAACTGTAAAACTGAAATATTAAAGATCAAAACACATTAATTTAAATAAATAACTCAATATTATCCCTATTTATAATGAATTAAACATTTAATATATCTAAAAAATCATATGTATTAATGTAATTGACCTATTAGAACGAATTTAGCAACTATAAAAATCAACTAGAACCGTTTTAATTATGAAGTTAAACAAATTTTATTTATTAGCTTTTTTTGCTCTGTCAATATTAGTTGCTTGTGGAGAAAAAAAAGCTGATAAAAAAGTAGCTGAAGTACAACAACCTACGTACGAAGCAAATTGGGAATCAATAAAAAAGCATTATAAAGATCCTGCTTGGTTTAATAAAACCAAATTTGGAATTTTTATTCACTGGGGAGCTTATTCAGTTCCTGCATTTGGATCGGAATGGTATCCAAGAAAAATGTATATGGATACAGCTACATTTACAGCGCAATTAAAATTACAAAAAAAAGGACCTAACGAAGTTTATACACATCACAAGAAAAACTGGGGAGATCAAAAGAATTTTGGGTATAAAGATTTTATTCCAATGTTTAAAGCTGAAAAATTTGATGCTAACGAATGGATTGACCTATTTAAAAAATCTGGGGCTAAATATGTAATTCCTGTGGCTGACCACCACGATGGCTTTGCTATGTATAAATCTAATACTACTAGATGGAATGCTTATGATATGGGACCGAAACGTGATGTTTTAGGTGAATTATTTAAAGCTGGTAGAAAAAAAGGTATGATTATGGGAACATCGTCTCACTTTGCATTCAACTGGTCTTTCTACAATAAAAAAGATCATTTCGATACTACAGATCCTCAATATGCAGATTTATACTCTTCAAAAGGAAAAGATGTAACTGAACCTGTTTCTGAAGAATTCAAAAAAAGATGGTGGGAAAGAACTAAAGATGTAATTGACAACTATCAACCAGATATTTTATGGTTCGATTTTTATTTAGATATTCCAGATTATGCAGATATGAGACCTAAATTGGCTGCATACTATTATAATAAAGGTATAGAGTGGAATAAAGAAGTTGTACTACAAGATAAAAACTTTTCTCACGAAGCTTTTCCAGAAGGAACAGTAGTTTATGACTTAGAAAGAGGAAAACTACCAGGTATTAGAAAATTACCTTGGCAAACAGATACATCTATTGGTAAAAACTCTTGGAGTTATGTTACTAATTGGAAATCTAAAACGGCAAATCAAATTGTTGATGATTTAGTAGATATAGTTTCAAAAAATGGATGTTTATTACTAAATGTTGGACCTAAAGCAGACGGAACAATACCTGAAGAGCAAGAAAAAATATTATTGCAAATTGGAGATTGGCTAGCTGTAAATGGTGAAGCTATTTACGACACTAAATATTGGAAAACTTTTGGTGAAGGTCCAACTGAAGTAAAAAAAGGACACCACTCTGAAGGAAACAATAAAGACTTATCTTCTAAGGATATTAGATTTACTTCAAAAGGAAATAAACTATATGCAATTACATTAGCTTGGCCAGAAAATGGGGTTGTAAATATTACCTCTTTAGCTAAAAATTCAGAGCTAGGAAAAGATTTAAACATAAAAGATTTGAAAGTTTTGGGTAGTACTGAAACCATAAAATGGGAACAAACAAACGATGGTTTAAAAGTTACAATGCCAACCAAAAAACCATGTGAATACGCGTTTACAATAGCGTTAACTATGTAGAAAAATAAATTTTGATTGATTGAAAAGGGTGAGTTTACAGTTTTGTAGCTCACCTTTTTTTGTTTGTAACCTCCTATTTTATTGGGATTAAAGGTACTTTTTACATTTAATAATACAATCGATTGTAAAAAAATAAATTTTTGTTAAAAAAATCAAAAATATTTACTAATTTTCAATGTCCTTAAATAACAAATAACGTTCATTGACAACATACCATTATTAAAATTCGAAAATAACTATTCAAGTTAATTTAATTATTAACTCATAAAAATGCTCTTTAATAGTTGCCCAAAATAATTTATCAAATAAAAAGCTCAAGATAATTTTGATGAATTAAGAGGTAATTTTTATATACAATATATCTACAATTTAATATTATTTTGTAGATGATTTAAACGTAAAAGAACACAAATTATTAACCAAACTCAATTTAATTATGAAGAAAAAATTTTCAAAATTTTTAAGAAATGTTTCTTTTTTAGGAATATTTCTATCTTTAATGAGCGTTCAGCAGTTCTACGCTCAAAAAACTGTTACCGGTAAGGTTACAGATGAAACAAATCAGGGGATTCCTGGAGTGAATATACTTAAACAAGGTACTTCCTCAGGAGCTTCAACTGATTTTGATGGAAATTACAGTATCAAAGTAAATGATACTGATGTTTTAGTATTCTCTTTTGTAGGATACAAAACTAAAAGTGTTAAAGTTGGTGCTAACACTAAAATAAATGTAAAACTAGAACCAGATGTAGCTTCTCTTGACGAGGTTGTTGTAATTGGTTATGGTACAGCTAAAAAAAGTGATTTAACAGGATCTGTTGGAGTTATATCTTCAAAAGATTTATTGAAAGCTCCAATTACAAAAATTGGTGCAGGTTTACAAGGTAAAATTACAGGGGTAAACATTCAACAAACTACAGGTGCTCCAGGTCAAGGAATGAAAATACGTATTCGTGGTGGTAGTTCTATTAACTACTCTAACAACCCGTTATATGTAATTGATGGTTTTATTGGTGCTGACATTTCAACTATTAACCCTAACGACATTGCTACAATTAACTTTTTAAAAGATGCTTCTGCAACTGCAATTTATGGTTCTAGAGGGGCAAACGGTGTAGTTTTAATTACTACCAATGCTCCAAAATCTGGAAAATTAAAAGTTTCTTTTGAAACTAACTTTGGTTTTAGTAACGTTGTTAATAAATATGATTTGTTAAGCCCTCATGAGCAAGCTGAGTTAATGAATGAACAAAGAGCTTCTTTAGGAGAAAGTCCTTATTTTACTCAAACTCAAATTGATGGTTTTAGACAAAATGGAGGTACAGATTGGCAAGATTTAGTAACTCAAAATGGTTACAAGTACAACCATACTTTAAATGTTTCTGGAGGTAATGATAACCTTAAATATTTCTTTTCTGCTAACCATTTAGATGAAGAAGGAACTATTAAAAACACATTTTACAAAAGAACTTCTTTACGTTCTAACATAGCAGGTAATATTAGTGACCGTATTAGCTTTAAATTCAATACTTATGGAGTTCATACTGACTCTCAAGGTAATGGTGTTGGTACTGCTGGTACTGGTAATGTAATGGGTAACGCTGTTATTTATCCTCAAATGTGGGAATCTCGTGATGCAAACGGTGACTTTATTGATGGAAACACTAATGATAGTTATAATGGGGCTTTTCTTGTAGGTAGATTACCTAACCCAGAAATGGATGTACGTCAAAACCAAGAATCTTTAAGTGACCGTGTATTATCTAACATTGATATAAATGTTGAATTAACAGATAAACTTACAATGGTTTTAGGTGGTTCAGGAAGTTTAACTAACAATTATTCTGGTCAAAGAACTTTAGCTGATTTTATTGACATTACAAGAAGTAATATTACTGCACAACAAAGATATGTTAGAAATAACAGTTGGTTAGTAAACGGTAGACTTACTTATGAAAATGAATTTGGAGATCATAACCTTAAAGCATCTGCTATTTATGAATTTAGCAAGGCTACAGGTCGTAATTTAACAGCTGCTGTAGGAGAACTAAGTACTCTTGCAAACGAATGGTATTACCTAGGAAACGGTCAAGCTACTTCTACAACATCAAATTTTAACTTAGGAAAAATACGTTCTTATATGGCACGTGTAAACTATAGTTATAAAGACAAGTATTTATTAACTGCTTCAATGCGTGCAGATGGTTCATCAAGATTTCAACCAGATTACCGATGGGGTTACTTCCCTTCTGCTGCACTTGCATGGAAAATATCTGAGGAAGACTTCATAAAAAATACTGACTGGATTAGTAATTTAAAACTTAGAGTTGGTTACGGTGCAACAGGTAATACAGCAATAGGATATGGAGATACGCAACCTACATTTGCAGGAGACCCTACAGCAAGAAACTTTGGTTGGTATCCATTAGATAATGGAGTACCTGTACAAGGTGTTGTTCCTAATCAAACTTTAACAAGTGTAGATACAGAATGGGAAACTACAACTTCTTACAATGCAGGTTTAGACTTTGGTATTTTAGATAGTAAATTAACAGGTTCTATTGATGTTTATTCTAAAAAAACAACAGGTGTTATTATTCAACAATCTGTTGCTAGATACACTGGTTTAACAGGTATCCAAGACAATTTTGCTGATATTGATAATAACGGTATTGAAATTGGATTAAACTGGAACATTAAAAGTACAGATGATTTAAACTGGACTGCTTACGGAAACTTCTCTAGAAACAAAAACATTGTTCAAGATTTAGGTGGTGATGTAGATCAAATTTTTGTAGAGTCTGAAGAAGCAATCGGAATTTGGAGTTTAGTAGGTGGTAACAAAAAGTTTGTTGTTCAAAAAGGTGAATCTTTAGGTGCTCTTTATGGATTAAAAGCAATTGGTATATGGCAAGAAAATGAAGCTGCTGAAGCTGCTGCATTTAACTCTGGACCAGGAGAGGTTAGATATGAAGATCTTGATGGTGATGGTGCAATTTCTGCTGCAGATAGACAAATTGTTGGACAAACAGCTCCAGATTTTACTTATGGATTTGGTAGTAGTTTATCTTATAAAAACTGGGATTTCTCTGTACAATGTATTGGTACTGTAGGTAACGATATTTATAACTGGACAGATAATAGATTAAATTATGGTATATTAGATACTGATTACAGAAATAGATGGTCTCCAACAAATACTAGTTCTACGCAACAAGTAATGCCATATGGAACTGACTATTCTTTAACATATGTAGTAAGCCAATATATCGAAAAAGGTTCTTTCTTTAAAGTAAGTAATTTAACTGTTGGTTATAATATGCCACAATCAATTTTAGATGCTTTAAAAATTAGTAACCTTAGACTATACGCTAGTATGGACAATGTACTAACTATTACAGACTATTCAGGTTTAGATCCAGAAGGTTCAAGTACTCCTGCTAATAGTGATTCTCAAGCAGGTGTTGATGCGTTTTCGTATCCTTTAACTAGAACAGTATCTGCAGGTCTTAAATTAACATTTTAATAAAAAACTAATTAAAAATGAAAAAATTTATATCAATAAGTAAATTTCTTTTTATAGGTATGCTAGCTATAATGGTTAGCAACTGTGAAGATTTAGATGAAGGATCTGAAGGATTACAATCTTCAGGTACTTTTTACGCTGATGCTAACACTTTAGATGCCGGAGTTATAGGTATTTACGGTACATTGCGTAGAAACAATTGGGGATTAGATAACTACTCACATTATTGTGGTGCAGATGATTTAACTTCAAGATTAGGAAGTAACAAATGGGTTGTATTAGAATCTGATCAGTTTGCAAGAACAGCAGGTAACTCTTGGTCTACAAACGACTGGAATGGAAATTACAGCACTATATATGCAGCTAATTCATTTATACAAAATGCACATCCAGAAGGTGTTGATGAAGCTGTAATAAACGCTGCACAAGCAAACGCTTACTTTATAAGAGGTTTATGCTATTTTAGATTAGCAACTACTTTTGGAGATATTCCTATGCCACTTAGTCCAAGTCCAGATTTTGAAATGACTTTGACTCCAAAAAGAGAGGTACTAGAACAAGTAATTTCAGATTTTGAATTCGCTATACAATGGAGTGACAACGCAAGAGATACTGATCCTACAGTTAGCAATGGACGAGTAACTAAAACTGCTGCTAAAGCATTTTTAGCTAAAACTTATATGCAATTAACTGGATATCCATACAATGAAACTGACAAATGGGCTAACGTTAAATCTTTAACAAATGAAATTATTGGTGCTGGTGTTTATTCATTAATGGATGACTTTGCAAAAAACTTCCAAGATCCACATCAAGTGAATAAAGAAGTAATTCATGCACACGTTATGTCTAGAGAGTCTTGGCCAATTATTACTCAAAATAGAGTTTATGGGTTTAGATGGGCAAACTGGATGGATGCATATATGGAGTGGACTTATTACAATAATTTCCCTGATGGATACAGAAAAGAGTTTTCTACTAGTGTAGATCCTGAAACAAATCAATTTTTTGTTGAATTTGGAAACCCTATTGTAACTAAGTATACGTATGCTACAGGTGCACCTAATTCAACAGATCCTGTTGGAGAAGTAAAAGAGCATACTTGGCAAACATCTAACGATAGAATTGCAATGCGTTATGCAGAAGTTCTATTAATGTATGCAGAAGCTTGTGCTAATACTGGTGAATCTGCTGAAGCAATAGACAAATTGAATATGGTTAAACGTAGAGCATATGCTAAAGGATCTACTAAGCAAGCTGAAGTTGAAGCTTTAGCTGTAGAATTTTGGAAAACTCCAGATCCTATGGTAGATTATACTTCTACTGAATTAAATACTACAGAAAAATTAGTAGACGCAATTGTAAAAGAGCGTGCATACGAATTTTTAGGTGAAGTTGGTGGAAACAGATGGTTAGATTTAGTTAGATTAGATATGGTTGCAGAAGTAAATGCAAACCGTGACCCTAACGATGTACCACTTATTGGAAACCCAGCAGATAAAGAAACTTGGTGGACTCCAATACCTTCTGGTGACGTAGTATTAAATCCAAACCTAGGTAACTAGTAAATGATTTAAATAACATATAAACTTTTAATAGTTTATTATACAAAAAGGCTGATTTCAATTTCGAAATCAGCCTTTTTATTTTAACAAAAAATTGATTTAGGTAATAATTATGACAATTGTTATTAATTTTATATTTTAAATTTTAAATTTACTGAACATACTTAATTAAACACAATGAGTCAAATAATAACATTTGGAGAAGTATTAATGCGTTTATCTCCTGAAGGAAATAAAAAGTTTATTCAAGCTAGCTTATTAGAATTCTATTTTGGAGGAACCGAAGTAAATGTGGGCATATCAATTGCTAATTTTGGTGGTGAAGTAAAGCACATATCTTGCATATCCGAAGATTTTGTTGGTGATACAGCTATATCCTATCTTAGAAAATTTGGCGTAGATACTTCGGCCATTGTACGTTCAAAAAGACCTTTAGGTGTGTATTTTTTAGAAGTTGGAGCCGTTATGCGTCCAAGTTCTATTTCTTATAACAGGTCTCATTCTTCTTTTTCTGAAATTAAACCTTCAATGGTCGATTGGAATATCTCTTTAGATGGTGCTAAATGGTTCCATTGGACTGGTATTACTCCTGCCCTATGCCAAGGTGGTTACGAAACACTAAAAGAAGGATTAATTTTGGCTCGTAAAAAAGGTATGGAAGTATCAGCCGATCCAACTTATAGAAGTGGTTTGTGGCAATATGGAGGTAATCCTAAAGAAATTTTAGCTGATTTATTAAATTACTCAACTATTTTTATTGGTGGTGTTAATGAAATTAATGAAGTATTAGGTACTAATTTTACATATTCTGAAGAAGATTTTATTGAAGCCAGTAAACTATTAATGAAAGAATTCCCATCAATAACCAAAGTTTTCGATAAAATTAGAACTGCAGTTAATGCTTCTTGGCATAAAATTAGATCGAGAATGTGGAACGGAGTTGAATTTAGAGAAACTGAAGATTTGGATATTACACATATTGTAGATAGAATTGGAACTGGAGATGCTTACGCTGCGGGATTAATTTATGGCTTACAGCATTTTGACGATTATAAATCTATGCAGTTTGCGGCTGCCGCAAGCGCCCTAAAACACACTTATGAAGGTGATGTAAACTTTTCTAATGTAAACGAGGTAATGAACATACTTGAAGGAAATACTTCTGGTAGATTTAACAGATAATACCAATGACAAAATACTTTATTTTAGTTGCTACAATGTGCTTTACTCTTGTTGGAAATGCACAAAACAAAACGATTCCTCTTTGGAAAAAAAACATTCCAGACCAAAAAAAATCTTCAGAAAAAGAAATAATTGAAGAAACCAATATTATAAGAATTTCAAATGTTCAAAAACCAACAATTGATATTTACTTGGCTTCTAAAAAATTAAACACTAAAAAATCAGTATTAATCTGTCCTGGTGGCGGTTATGGAATTTTAGCTTGGAATCATGAAGGTACAAATTTTGCCAAATGGTTTGCTTCAAAAGGAATTAATGCATTTGTTTTAAAATATAGATTACCAGGTTCAAAATCGCTTACAAAACCTCATTTAGCACCATTACAAGATGCTCAAAGAGCAATTAGAATTATTAGAAAAAACGCTAAAAAATGGAAACTAGATGAGAATCAAATAGGTGTTATGGGATTTTCGGCTGGAGGACATTTAGCTTCAACTCTTGGTACTCATTACAATTTTGAAGCCTATAAAAAGCAAGATAAAATTGATAAACTAAGTGCTAAACCCAATTTTATGGGTTTAATATATCCTGTAATTTCAATGCAAGATGGTGTAACTCATAAAGGTTCAAAAAAGAATTTATTAGGAAAAACTCCATCCAAAAAAATGGTTGATTTGTTCTCAAATGAATTACAAATTACCGAAGAAACCTCACCAACATTCTTAGTGCATTCAACAAACGACAAAGCCGTTCCTGTAAAAAACACCATGTTATTTTTTGAAGCACTTCTGCAAAAAAATATTAAAACCGAAATGCATATTTATCCGCTTGGTGGGCACGGATATGCCTTTGCAAAAGATATGAAGCAGTTAGAGCAATGGCCTGAGTTATTCTACAATTGGCTTATGAATCTGGAATAAACACATTCGTTCTACATTCAGAAACATTTGTACATTCACTTACTTGCTAGTTGATATATTTTTGTAGTGTTCTAAAAAATGAACTTTTCAAAACTCAAAAAAACCAAGTAAAATGAATCGATTGTCCAACGTATCAACAAGTATTAGCTTATTAATAATTTCTTTCTTCTTAACTATTTCTTGTTCAAAAAAAGAGAATGAAATTCAAACTGCCAATATTAATTTTAATAAAAATTGGCAATTTACAAAGGGTGAAATTTCTGAATCTATTCAACCAAATTTTGATGATTCTAAATGGGAAACTATCAATGTTCCTCACGACTGGAGTATAAAAGGTCCTTTTTCAAAAGAGAATCCTTCATTTTCACGTGGTGGTTGGTTACCTACAGGAAAATGTACGTATAGAAAAACATTTACAGTACCTGCAAACGAAAAAGAAAACAAAGTTTTTGTTTATTTCGATGGTGCTTATAGAAATTCTATAGTTTATATAAACGGGCAAAAAGTTGGGTACAGACCTTTAGGTTATATTGGCTTTGAATATGATTTAACTGAACACATTAACTTTGATAAAGAAAATGTATTAACAGTAACTTTAGATAATTCAGAACAACCTGGTTCTCGTTGGTATACAGGAACAGGAATTTATAGAGATGTTACTTTAAAAATTAGAAATAAAACCTACATACCTAATTGGAGTTTATATGTTACAACTCCTAAAATTTCAAAAGAAAGCGCTACAATAAATGCGGCCTTCAATATTAAAACAGAATTTGATAAAGCCAGTAAAATAATTGCGAAAACAATTGTTTTAAAAGATGATTCTGAAATTGCTTCAAAAGAAAATACTGTTGAAATTTCAGCAACTAAGATTGAAAATTTAAATGTTTCAATTGATATACCAAATCCAAAATTATGGGCGCCAGAAACTCCAGAATTGTATACTGTAAAAGTTCAATTATTTAATAATGGTGAGTTAATTGGTGAAGAATCAACTAGAACAGGTATTAGAGAATTAGGTTATAGCAAAGACACTGGATTTTCAATAAACGGAGTTCAAACAAAATTAAAAGGTGTTTGTTTACATCACGCAGGTGGTCCAATTGGAGCTGCTATTTACAAAAGAACAATTCAACGTCAGCTAGAAATTTTACGCGAAATGGGTTGTAATGCCGTTCGTACTTCACATAATCCTTTTTCTACTGAATTTTTAGAAACTTGCGATGAAATGGGATTCTTAGTTATGAACGAAGTTTTTGATGAATGGGAAATAGTTAAAAACCCAACTACAGTACAAGAAGGAAAAAAAATTCGTATTCCGGTTAAATATTATGCCGATAAATTTAAAGAATGGGCTGATACTGATTTAACTGATTTTGTATTAAGAGATAGAAACCATCCATCGGTTGTAATGTGGAGTATTGGAAACGAAATTGACCAAATGAAAACCGATGAAGGAATTCCAATTGCAAATAGATTAATTGATATTATTCATAAACTTGATGACAGACCAGTAACAAACGGATTAATTGGTTACGGTTGGGATGCTTGGCCTAGTGAAGGAGCGGCACAAACTAGCGATATTAGAGGTTATAACTATATTAAAGAAAATGGCTTAGATCGAGAAGATAAAATTGCACCTAATTCAATGGGAGTGGTTACTGAATGTGCTTCAGCGCAATCATTCTACCCACGTAGCATTTATTTATATGGAAAAGAAAAAGAAGCTTGGTGGAATAAACTTGGTTATACTAGTACAGAAGCATATGAATGGGTTGAAAAACGCGAGTTAATTGGATATAGAGGTGTTCAAGCTTGGAAAGACATTAAAAATAGAGACGACATAATGGGACAATTTATTTGGACAGGTTGGGATTATTTAGGTGAAGTTATTCCTTTTGGATGGCCAGCACGATCATCGTCCTTTGCTCCTATTGATTTATGTGGTTTTCCAAAAGATGGATATTATTTTTATCAATCTCAATGGTCTAATAAACCAATGGTTCATATTTTCCCACATTGGAATTTAGAAGGTATGGAAGGAAAAGAAGTTACTGTTTTTGCTTACACAAATGGTGATGAAGTAGAATTATTTCAAGATGGAAAATCTTTAGGGAAACAAAAAAATAACCTAAATGATGTTGAATATCAAGAATGGAAAGTAATTTACAAACCAGGTTCTTTAAAAGCTGTTTCCTATAAAAATGGAAAAGAAATTGCAACTAAACAAGTAAACACAGCTGGTAAAGCTGCAAAAATTGAATTATTTGTTAGAAGAACGAACTTAAAAGCAGATGGTGAAGATTTAAGTTATGTTGAATGTACAATACTTGACAAAGATGGAAATGTAGTGCCAAAAGCAGATAATTTAATCAATTTTGAAGTTATTGGTGAAGCTAATTTAATAGCTGTTGGAAATGGAGATAATATGAATTTAGATTCTTTTCAAGCATCAAACAGAAAAGCATTTAATGGGAAAGCACTAGCTGTAATTCAAACTACTGAAAACGCTGGAAATATTGAATTTAAAGCTTCTGCTAAAGGTTTAGAAACTGCAACAATATCTCTAAAATCTAAACGATAAAATATAAGAGTTTTTGCGTCCTTAATTAAATTAATCAATACTTCTATTAAATAATCTAATTGTTATTATTAGTTATGTTTAATATAGGCAAATTGCATTATTTAAATTTAATAAGTTTTCAATAACTTAAAAAAATTACAAATGACTAAAAAGCTACTTTACATATTTTTAATAATTTCAATTTATCACTTTTCAACTTTTGCCCAAGACATTGTAGATATTAACTTAAATGTTAAACATTCAGTTGGTGGAGTTTCTGAATTAGATAGGTCGAAATATTTAATGCTACACGCAGGTGTAGATGACAACGAATGGCCAAATGAAGAGTTTAAAAGAGAATTTTTAGAAGACTTTGACACTTACCTAGGTAGAAACAATGGGTCCTTACCTTGGAATTTAACAATTTGTGAAGAAGATCCTAGTAAACCAGGTTGGCCGAGTGTAAGTTATTTACAAACTAAAGGAGCACAAGAAGTTAACAAATACAAAAACAATACAAGTGAACACAAATACGAAAACAGAATAAGTCGCTATATGATGGGTGGTCAGGAAGGAATGTACCCAAATGGCTCGCATGAAATTGGTCCAAACGGCGCTAAATGGACAATGATAAAAGACGACTACAAACCTATAGCTGAGTTTTATGCTAATTATTTCAAATACTTTTTTGGTACAGGCGGTATAAATGGGCAACCATTACCTACTTATATCGAGGTTATGAACGAGCCTTTTGTAAAAGCAAACAGCTTAGGTACAACAAGAACTAATTTATCTCAAATGCATAAAGTTGTTGCACAACGCATAAAAGAATTAAATCCAAATGCAAAAGTTGGTGGTTATAGTGCAGCACATCCTGCATATGAGGCTTCAAATTTTCAACACTGGGAAAAAAACTGGAAAACTTTTATTGATATTGCTGGAGAAGAAATGGACTTTTTCTCATTGCATTTATATGATAATGTACAAAAAAATGATGAAGGCCAATATAGAGCAGGTAGTAATGTAGAAGCTATTTTAGACATGGTTGAGCATTATGAATATTTAAAATTAGGAGAAGTTAAACCTTTTTGTATCTCAGAATATGGATGCTTAAACACCGAAGGAGAGTTATATACTAAAGAAAGAGATTGGCACAACTTACGTTCTTTTTCAACTATGATGATGCAACTTTTAGAAAGACCAGATGTTATTGATCAAGCATTACCGTTTATAATTTTAAAAGCAAATTGGTGGAAACCTTCAGGTAGTCAAGATCCTAATGCAAAATATGCGCATAGATTGTTTCGTCAAAAAAAAGAATTAGAAGGTGAAACTGGAGACGAATGGGTTTATACTGAAATTGTAAAATTTTATCAGCTTTGGAAAAATGTAAACGGAACAAGAGTTGACACAAAATCTAGTAATTTAGATACTCAAATAGACACGTATGTTAATGGTAATAAAGCTTATGTTATAATTAACAATATGCATCACGAAGCTAGAACTGTAGATTTAAGTTTAAAAGGCTTTGGAAGTGCAAAAATTCAAAATATTGTAAAAAAACATTTACATGCTGAAAATAGCGGAATACCCGCCTTAGATGAAGAAACATTTACTTCAAACATTACTAAAGTTAACATTGGTCGTGAAGCTACTATAATATTAGAATTCACTTTTGATAAAGAAATTACTATTTCAGATACTTCTAATGAAACTAAATATTTTGCTGATACTTATTATAAGCCAATTACAGCCAATCAGGCAATAAATTTCAATATTAACAATGTTGCCTTAGACACAAAAGGTGAAGCAATTTTACGTTTAGGAATTGGTAGAGACCACGGAAAATCTTTAAAACCAACCTTAAAAATTAATGGAACTACTGTTGAAGTACCTACTAATTGGAGAGGTAACGATCAAAGTGGTCGTGATCGCTTTTTTGGGGTTCTAGAAATTCCTGTTCCATATAACATACTACAAGCAAACAATACTGTTTCTGTTACTTTTAGCGATACAAATGGACATATTAGTAGCTTAACATTGCAAGTTTTTAACTTTAGTAAAGAAATTATTAGGAGCGAAGAAAAAATAGCTTCAAATAACTTTACCATTAAAACTACAAGCGAAACTTGTGATAATAAAAACAATGGAAAAATAGAAATCACCGCTTTAGAATCTTTTGATTATGTAGCAATTATTACTGAAACTAGTTCTACAAAAAACTTTACAGAAACTACTTCTTTTGAAAACCTTGCCGTTGGAACTTATGAACTTTGTATTACAATTCCAAGTAAACCAACTTACAAACAATGTTTCTCAATAAACATTAAAGAAGTTGAAACTTTAGGAGTTTCTTCAAAAGTAAATAGCTCGGCAAAAACTGCTACTTACAACTTAAAAGGTGGTACAAACTACACTATATTATTAAACAACAAAACGTATAAAACATCGAATTCTACTATTGAATTACCTTTAATTAATGGTTTAAATTCTGTTGAAATTAAAGCCGATAAAGAATGTCAAGGTGTTTACAAAAACAGTTTATTTATAGGTAGTGAAATAATAGCATATCCTAATCCGTTTAAAAACAACTTTACAATAGATTTAGGTATTGACACTAGTAAAACTGCAAGTATAGCTGTATACTCTAGTATTGGAAATTTAGTGTATTCTAAAAAATATACGGTAAACAACGGTAAAATAAATTTAGATTTAAACTCTTTAAATTCTAACGTTTATATGCTAGAAGTAAAAACTGAAAAATCTTCAAAAAAAATAAAAATAATTAAACAATAAAATGAAAAAAACATCACTATTAATCTTGTTTTTAGCAGCAATTCAATTTTGTTTTGCTCAAAACCCATTAGTAACACATATGTTTACAGCCGATCCTACGGCACGTGTTTTTGATGGTAAATTATATGTCTATCCATCAAGTGATACGTATCCTCCAGCTGGAAGAGAAAAAGAATTCCCACGTTTTTGTATGCCTGGTTATCACGCTTTTTCTTTAGAAAACGGATCAACTTGGAAAGATCACGGATGGATTTTAAAAGAGAATGATGTGCCTTGGGGAGACAAGGACACTTATGCAATGTGGGCTCCAGATTGTATTAAAAAAGGTGATACTTATTACTACTATTACCCAGCAAAACCAAAAGATGGCACTTCTTTTAGAAGAATTGGTGTAGGAACATCAAAAAATCCAACAGGACCTTTTAAGTGGGAAAAAAGTTATATAAAAGGTATAAGTGGAATTGACCCAGGCTTATTTGTTGATGATAACGACAAAGGTTACTTATATTTTGGTGGTGGAAAAGAGTTGTTTGTAGCTCCACTAAAAGATAATATGAAAGAAATTAGTGCAGAACCTATAAAAGTTGAAGGTTTACCTGCTGGTTACAAAGAAGGTTCTTTCGCCTTTAAAAAAGATGGTATTTACTACTTTACATTTGCACACGTTTTTCCAGATGAAGGTTATACTATTGGCTATGCAACAGCTAAAAATCCTCTAGGGCCTTTTACGTATCAAGGAAAAATTATGGACAATATTGGTAACGGAACCAACCATCATTCCATAGTAAAATATAATGATCAGTGGATCTTATTCTACCACTGGTGGGATATTAGTGGTTATAATAAATTACGTTCTATGCGTGCCGATTACATCACTTTCAAAAAAGATGGAACCATAAAAAAAGTAACTCCAACAATAAGAGGTATTGGAATACCAAAAATTGGAGATACTATTCAAATTGATAGATACAATGAAATTTCAAAAGCAAACATTGCTTTTGTAGGTGGAGAAAACGAACCAAACGGTTGGATGGTTTGTGATACTAAAATGATGGGATTTGTAAAATTCAATAAAGTTGATTTTGGAAATGGTGAGGCAACAAAAATTGAAGCTCGTGTAGCTAGTGGACAACGTACTGGAAGTTTTGAAATTCGTTTAGGAAACCCAAAAGGAAAACTTATTGCAACTTTCCCAATTGAATATACTGGAGGTTGGAGCTCTTGGAAAACTATTGAAGCTGATATTACTGAAAAAGTAACAGGAATTAAAAATATTGTAGTTGTTTTTAAATCTGATTGGGGTTCTGAAAAAGCTGTAAATTTGAATTGGTTAAAATTAAAATAATTTAAAAATGAAAAATATATTTAAAATATTATTACTGCTAGTAATTCCATTTATAGGGTTTTCTCAAAACAAACCGAATGTAATTGTAATTTTAGCTGATGATATAGGTACTGGAGATATTTCGCATTATAGAAAAATGCATTCGGATAATATTATTGTTGAAACTCCAACTATTGACAAGTTAGCAAAAGAAGGAACTATTTTTACAGACGCGCATTCACCTGCTGCTTTGTGTGCTCCTACTCGATATGCTATAATGACTGGAAACCACTGTTATAGAAGCTACGCTCCTTCTGGAGTTTGGGGTTGTTTTGAACGCTCGCCTATTGAACCAAACCAATTAACATTAGGTAAATTAATGAAACAAGCTGGTTATAAAACATCGTTTTTTGGTAAATGGGGCTATGGAATGGATTTCAAAAGAAAAAGTACTAACAAACTTTATAGAAACCCAAGAGTTGAACATGAAACTGATGTAGATATTACAAAAGTTATTGATAGAGGTCCTGTTCAAAATGGATTTGACTATAGTTATATGTATCCTGCCGGAATTCAGGCGGAACCATATGCTGCTTATGAAAATGGTGTTATGGACCCAATAAAAGAGGATTCAGAAATAATGCTAATTACTCAAAAATATGCTGACAAGCTTGGATTTAAACTTGATAAAAAAGAAGGTTTAGGAGATAGTAACTGGAATCCTTTTAATGCCGGAACTTTACTAATTAATAAAGCTGTTAATTTTATTGAAGAAAGTAGTAAAACCAAAGAACCTTTCTTTATGTATTATTGTTCTCAAGCTGTACATAAACCGCATACACCTTCAAAAAAATTGAATGGCACCAAAATAGCTGGCACAACTCCTTCTAGTCATTTAGATATGGTGAAGGAATTGGATGTACAACTAGAAATGATGGTTAAAACATTAAAAAAAGAAGGTGTTTATAACAATACATTAATCATTTTTACTTCAGATAATGGTGGTTTGTTAATTAAAAAAACAATGCAAGCTAAACATAAATCAAGTGATATTTATAGAGGTGGAAAAAATCAAATGTATGAAGGTGGAACAAGAGTGCCTTTTATTGCTTGGTGGCCTGGAAAGGTTAAAGCAAATACAGTTTCAGAAGAACCAATTATTGGAATTGATATTATGGCAACTTTAGCTAGTTTAACCAATCAAAAAATTGAAGGTAATAATGCAATGGATTCTTCAAACCTATTGCCTATTTTGTTAGGTGAAAAGAAAATTCAACCTCATCCATTTTTAATAACACAAAGTGGTACTGGTAAACAAGGTATGATAACAGAAGATGGTTGGAAACTAATTATTCAGTTTGATAAAAAGGATAAAACATTTAAAAAGAGAACTCCTTTTGCTTTATTTAATTTGAATGATAATATTTCAGAAAACGAAAGTAAAAACCTTATTAACAATCCAAAATACCAAACTAAGGTAAAAGAGCTTTTTGAAAAATATAACAAAACAAGAGATAGCAAAGTTAAAACCGGTAAAAGTTAACTGCACTTTGTTAACCTATAAAAAAAGCCTCTCAAATTTTGAGAGGCTTTTTTTATTACTCATATATCTACTATCTAACAATAACCTTACCTTCTAAGGTTGATGTTTTTTGACCTTTTTGACTTATAATTACTCTCGTATTGGCAACTTCGCCAATTTCAGCAAACTTTTTAGCATGCATTTGTATAATTGTTTTTTCAAAAGGTTTTAAAACTGTTATTACACCTTTTGCAAGACTTTGCCATTTCCCTTCTTTTTTATATTGAATTTCTACAGGAGTTTTAATAGAATTTACTTGACCAAAATTTTGAACTTCAAGGCTAACTTTTAAATTACGACCGTTTAACTCTAAAACGGGATATTTACTAGACAATGCTTGCTCTAAATAATTTATCTCAGGCAATTGTGCAAAGCCAAATAACAACTTTCCTTTTCTGGTTTTACCCAATAATTTTCCGGCAAAATTATCTTCAGTTAAGCCATTACCTTTTCCTTCAAAAGTTAAAATTAAATCATTCCCAGCTTTTTCTTTTTTAATAACTTTACTTCCACCTCCAAAATTAACTGTTTCTGAAGCTCCAAAACGTAACGATTTAAAATTTATATGCTTATGTGGATTAAAACCTTTTTCTGCTTGTACTTTTAAACGAATTTCTTGCGTATTTGCGGTTAATTTTTCAGTATTCAAAACAGTAATTAACTTTCCAATGGTTAAAGGAATTCCAATGTTTTTTGAACTGTGGTTATCACTTCCCCTATCTTGTTTTTTTATAGTGTCTGCAACTGCAAAATTAGCTTGTATTGCACGACCATATTTATCTTGAAACATTTTAATACGTTCAAACTTATACCAATCTTCTAATGTTTTATCTTCATACTTAACAATGCCTGGTAAATACGCCTCACCCGCATCTAATTTCCAATGAATTCCATCTTTTGAACGTAAATAATAAGCTATTCTACCCAGCCAATCGTTCACAATCATATGGTATTGAATGTTGGTTCTCCAAATTACTGGATCTTCATATCTACCATCATATGGTGGATAATTACTTTTATCGGTAACCATATAAAATGGCGGTAAGCCGCTTTCACTAAAAAACACTTCTCCTCCACGGCTTACCATTAAATACGATCCATCTTCACGTTGGGCAAATGTGTTGTTTGTAAGATGATCTAGAATTGGCTTTTCTCGTTGGTCATATTCAAATTTTGAATACTCCCAAGGCCCATTTAAACTTTTTGACAAATAATAACCTCCATTTACAGAAATTACATAACGGCCATCTTTAATTTTATAAATCTCCGGATTATGTCCTTTCCCAATGGTTTCTACATATTTAAAAGGTCCTAATAGATTATTACCTATTACGTGAGCTACTTCAGATTGTGGCCAAGCCATATGTCCTTTTTCTGAATCTTCTCTCCAACGACAAATATACTGATGGTATTTTCCTTCTTCATCTTGAATTATATTTCCTCCCCAATAAGACCAATCTTTTTCTTCAATTCCATTATCTACATATCTAGGAACTACTTGTTTAGCGCCCCAAGTATCTGATTTTTTTTCTCCAATAACTGGAATTGGTAAAAAACGATCTATAAATCTACTTCCTTCAACTAAACCATTCCATTCTTTTGGTCTAGCTCTTTTAACATCTTGAGCGTAAGTTTCACTTACAAAAAGGCAAATAACTAGTATGATTACCCTTGAAAATTGCTGTTTTTTTATCATTATAATATATATATGTTAAACGTTTTTTTTTAATATTTATTTAGAATGAAGATTATGTTTTCTACTACTAACATAAACTTTTAAGACATTTGAATTATTTCAAATAACCTCTATCTAATTCCTTTTTCAACATTAATTCCATTTCTGAAATAACTTTAGGATATTGATTATACAAATTTGTTCTTTGTTCTGGATCTTTATCTAAATCAAATAACAAACCTTTAGTTTTAAAATCTTTATATCCTCTTAATTTTTTATAATAATCTGGCATTTTAGAAACATTTCCTGTAGATTGATTAATGTATAACCATTTGCCATTTCTAACTGCAAATCCTTTTCTATTCGTATTATGAATTGTTGAAGTTCGTAAATGTTCTCCTTCTGATTTACCAGTAAGAATTGACAAGAAACTCTGACTGTCCATTGCGGCTTTTTCAGAAGTTTTTATGTTAGTAATATCTAATATAGTTGCCATAATATCAACTTGAGATATTAATTTATCTGAAACCGTTCCTGGCTTTATATTATTTGGCCATTTTACAATAAAAGGTATATGATGTCCGCCTTCCCAAATATCTCTCTTTAATCCTCTAAAATCTCCCATACTATAATGATCAAATTTTTGGGCTCTTTCAAAAGCAAATTGTTCAGGACCATTATCTGAACTAAAAATAACAATGGTATTTTCATCTAAACCTTTATCTTTTAAAGCTTTTAGTACTTGCCCTGCAACCCAATCTGTTTGAAACATAAAATCACCATAAGCACCAGCCTCTGATTTACCATCAAATTCATCATTTGGAATAATAGGTGCGTGAGGAGAAGGCAACGCTAAGTAAAGAAAAAATGGCTCATCTTCCTTTTGATTATGAATCCAAGAAACTGTTTTTTTAGTTAGTGTAGGCAATACCGTATACGGATCCCAACCTGCAACTTTTGGTCCTGGACGAGAATCCCAGTCAATTTCTTTAGCTTCTCGTTCAAACTGATTAAATTCAAAAAAATCATTTGGAGCTTCAACAAACTTATCATTTTCAACCCAAGCATATGGTGGAAAATTAATTGTTCCATCTCCAAAATAATAATCAAAACCTCTATCTAAAGGTCCACCAGTTAAAGGCGCTTCCCAATCAATATCTTCAACCAAATATGTTTTGTGAGTTCTGCCCCAATAGGTTCTTTCTCCAGAAGGTTTTTTATTTATGAAATTCCAATTCCAACCTAAATGCCATTTACCAATTGCAGCTGTTTTATATCCAACTTGCTTTAATGTTTGTGGCAATGTAATATCAGAATCTTTAAACATTGGTGGCCCAAAAGAAGTTACAATATTATGAGTTCTTCGCCAATGATATTGACCTGTTAACAAAGCAAACCTACTTGGAGAACAAATTCCAGAAGAGCTATGTGCATCTGTAAAACGAATACCTTCGGAAGCTAATTGATCTAAATTAGGAGTAGGAATTTTTGAATTTGGATTTTGACAATTTAAATCTCCGTAACCCATATCATCAGCATAAATAATAACAATATTGGGTTGTTGTTTTTTATCTTTTACAATACTCTTTTGTCCACAACTAAATAAACAAAATAGGATTACTAAACTAAAAATTTTCATCTTCATTTTTTTCTATTATTTTATATTTTATTACTTATTTTGAAAGCTGATTCTCAACTTTTTTCCACCAAGTTTCATAATGCTCACTCATTTCTTTAACAATATCTTGATTTTTATTTACAATATTTTTAGATTGATAAGGGTCAGATTCTAAATCGAATAACTCCCACTGACCTGGCTCGGTCATTCGATGATGCTCTTTGTTTGATGTGTAAAGCATTGGACGACCATCTTCACGCTCCCAAATCATTCTACAAGTTTTACAATTTGAATCGCGGCACGGTTCTATACGCACCAGCGTATATTGCTTCCATCTTACACAAGCATTCGCATATTTATGAGCGCTCCATGTAGCTGGATCTTTCCATCTACCAACATGATGAACTTGCATTCTATCATCATTCAGTTTATTAGTTTTTCCTTCTAGTAATTTTTTAAGACTATTTCCTTCTAATTGTTTTTTTGTTTTATTTGGAATTTTAAGGTTACAAAATTCTGCCAATGTTGGCAAAATATCTACGTGACCAGCCATTTCTGAAGTTTCTTTAGGATTAAAATTTTTGCCAAGTTTCCAAAAAGAAAATGTACGAATTCCACCTGACCAAACAGTTGCTTTTACACCTCGCCTACCATCATTAAAAGTATCTACACCAAATGTTCCTCCGTTATCTCCCAAAACAACTATAAGTGTATTTTCTTCTAAACCTGCTGTCTTCACTTTATCCATTAACCTACCCAAATTTTCATCTACATTAGTAATCATTCCATTAAACTCTGGTTTATACCTAACAGCATCCATCTGATTTGTGTATTTATTATATGGTTCGGTATACTTATCTGGAACCACGCAAGGTGAATGCGGTGTATATGTAGCCAAATAACAGAAAAAAGGTTGCTCTTTATTGTCTTCAATAAAATTCATCGCTTCATCAAAAATGATGTCTGTACGATAACCTTCTGTTTTAATTTCAACTTGACTCTTTAACAATTTAGGATTGTAATGAGTATTTTGCATATCGCCTGGCACCACTAAGGTTTGATTAAATCCTCTTGCCCAAGGTCCATATTCCTCTGATTGTCCTAAATGCCATTTTCCAAAAAGTCCTGTTTCATAACCTTTTGTTTTAAATAAATTGGCAATAGTGGTACTTTCAAGACTCATATTACGCATTGGTTTAATGGTATGCGTTACAGAAGAAAGAAATTCATGTTTTCCTGTTAATAAAGCACACCTACTTGGCGCACAAGTTGGACTCACAGCAAAATTAGAAAAGCTTATACTCTGGTTGTGAAACAAATCAAAATTTGGTGTTTTTACAATTGGATTACCGTAAACAGACAAGTCTCCATAACCCATATCATCAATTAACACTACAATTACATTTAGAGGCTTTTTATCTGCTGAAGTATTTGTACAAGCTGCTACCAATACAGAACTGCTTAACACTACCAAACATAAAAATAAACCTAGTGTTTTTCTCATATTGTTTTTATTAATAATCATTTCCTTTTTTGCTGTTATTTACAGACTCTAACCACTTATCTAATTCTTTATGCATTTGTTTGGCTAATTCTGGTTTTTCTTTAATAATATTTTTCACTTCTGAAACATCATTTAGTAAATCGTATAGTTCATATGTTTTACCATTATTTTTTGTAATTAACTTATATTGATGATTTACCCAAGATAGTTGCTTTTTGTACCGAAAGCCCATTGGTTTTTTCCTTTTCATTTTTGGCTTTTTTATACAAGACATTAAATTAATACCATCTAAAGGTCTGTTATCTGGATATTTAATATCTAATACACTCAAAACCGTTGGTAAATAATCGCTAGTAAATGCCGGAAAATCAATACGTTTATTTCCTTTTAATTTTGCTGGCCAAACTACAAAAGCAGGTGTTCTTAAACCTCCTTCGTGTAAACTTCTTTTTCTTCCTTTTAAATGACCTGCGCTTCCTGGAGTTCCATTTTCAGGGCCATTATCGCTACAAAACCAAATCATAGTATTATCTGCAATACCTTTTTCCTCTAAATCTTTCCATAATCTTCCAATTTGATCATCTAAAGCAGTAATACAACCGTAATACAGTTTTTGTTTATTAGATATACCATAATATTTATTTTTATAGTACTCACTTGCAACTACCGGTAAATGTGGTGTATGTGGCCAAACAGTTGTAAAAAATGGCTTATTAGCTTTTACAGATTTTTCAATAAAAGGCAGCAATCTATCCATTATTACTTTGGTGTCGTCTCCTTCTAAATTTTCAGTAGCTTTTTCTTCATCCCCAATCCAATAAGCCGTATTGTAATCTTTAGATTGAGTTCCTTTTTTAATTGCTGACCAACCGTATTTTAACGATTCTCCTTCAGCATAAACAGCTGGAGAAATCATAGGGTCATAAGTAGGAACTTTTGATTCTGTACAGAAATACTCATCGTAACCATGCATGCTAGGTACACTATAATGTTTAAAGTGTTTTTCTTTACCTCCTCTATTTGCATCCAACTCTTTTTTAGTATGAATTCCTAAATGCCATTTTCCAAAATGTGCTGTAGCATAACCTTCTTTTTTCACCAATTCAGCAATAGTAATTTCTTGAGTTTTCATATGTCCTGAATTTGCATCAGGAATTTCAATTCTATACGGATTTCTCCCAGTTATAACACTAGCTCTTGTAGGAGAACAAACTGCTGAAGCTGAATAAAAACGATCGAAAATAACTCCTTTTGAAGCTAACAAATCTAAATTTGGAGTTTTAATTGTTTTATTTCCATTAAATCCAGCATCAAACCAGCCTTGATCATCTGTCATTATTAAAATTATATTTGGACGTTCTTGAGCTTCTAATCTGTTAGCAAATACTATTACAACAGTAAGTAATAATATTTTTCTGAATATATTTTTGATATTATTTTTCATTTACTTCTTGTTTTTATTCTTCTTTCTTAATGCTATTTCGTGAGTTTGTTTGTAATCTTCGCGTGTTTTATTCATAGTATTGGCATAATTGGCTGTTTTAGCTCTAAGTTCAACCAATAACTTACTGCCTTCATATTGTTCAATTAGATTATTCATTTCTTTAGGATCATCCTTTAAATTAAATAATTGCTCAAAATCGGGTTTCTTATTATTAAAATCTAGGTGAGTTTCATTATACCCCCAAAAACCTCCACGATACATTCTAATATATTTCCAATCTCCCATTCTAATTCCTTCACAAAATGGATTATCTCTTCCTGTAAAAAAGCTTTCTAAAAACAATTCTTTTCGCCAATTCTTATTGTTCCCATTGATTAAAGGGGTTAAGCTTGTTCCTTGCATTTCTTTTGGAGATTCAATACCTGCATACTCCAAAATTGTTGAAGTTAAATCTAGACTAGAAACCAACTCTTCAATATTTTGTCCTTTTTTATTCTCAGGCAAACGAGGATCGTAAATAAAACAAGGGATTTTTGAAGCTAAATCGTATAACAAAGCCTTACCTCCCATACCGTATTCTCCCATTAATAAACCGTGATCACTCGCAAAAATGATAATTGTATTATCTGCTATTCCTTTTTCTTCCAAAGATTTTACCATATCACCAATAACTTTATCCATGCCGGAAATTTGTTGATAATATCTAATGTAATGCTCATTACAAGAAATGGTGTTATAATCATAAATATAGGTTTGCGTAGCTCTACCTTTATTTTGATCAATTATTCGTTTTGGAATGTATTTATAGGGATCTGTTGCTGTTTCTTTTGGAATTTCAATTTTACCATCTCTATATAAAGTATCGTAAAATTCTAATCCTTTTAATTTTTCGTAATTATTTGCAGGTTCTAAACATATTTCTGCTTGCCTATTTTCTGGATGCATAGACATTATTTGACTTCCGTGAGGTACTGAAAAACTAACCGACAAACAAAATGGTTTATTACTAGGTGTTTTTTGTAAAAAGTCTTCAATGCTTTCACCCATTATTGGTGTAATAATATCTTCTTTTGAATCGAAATATTCTGAACAGTTTTCTAAACCTTTTGGCCAAAATTTAGACCAGCCATCGTGTGCTCTCCAATAATCAAACTTTTTTGAAGCATTACCTTTAAATGTGTAATATTCTATTCCAAATTTTCCAATAAATCCAGTATAATACCCATTGTTGCGTAATAATTCAGGATAACTATTTTCCCATTGACTCTCCGTTAACGAATAACTAGATGTAAAACCAATACCATTTACACGTTCATATGTACCAGTAAATAAAGCTGCTCTACTTGAAGCACAAACTGGCTCGGCAATGTATGTGTTTGAAAATCGAATTCCCTCATTAATTAATTGATCTACATTAGGCGATTTTACTATTGGATGCCCCATAGCTCCAAATGTATTATCTCGTTGATCATCAGAAAGTAAAAATATGATATTTGGCTTTTTATTTTGACTTTGAATTAAAGTACAAAAAAGAATACTAAATAACATCAAAAACATTTTTAAAAATTGCCTTCTATTTTTCATTTCACATTTATATTAAATATTCAACTAACTCCAACAAATATCGTCTTAAAAGTTGATGATTTTCTTATTTTAACCATAGAATAAACATAGCAATGCGTATATTTAACCATATATACAACAAAGCATTACCATTTATTATTTACATTTACACATCAGAGTATCAGCACTATATATTTTATAAAATATTTCAATGAGTTTAATTTCAAAAAAAACAATCTTACAACTTGCTTTATTATCCGTAGTTTTATTTATTTCGATAAGCTCTATTTATTCTCAACAACAAAAAGATAGTTTGCTTATAAAATATACTGGAGAAATTTCAGAAGCAACACAAAAAAAAGATACTCTAAAAATAATTGAATCAAAATTAAATCTTGTCCATCATTTTTCAGGAAAAGGTTTATACAGCAAATGTTACGATGAAATATGGACGCTGCTTCCTTTAGTTAACTCTCCAAAATATTCAGTTCAAAAAACAGAGGTATTATACAAATTAATTACTCTTTATATGGTTTTAGAACAGTATGTAAAAGCTGAAGAAACTTATAAAGAGGCACAACAAATTGCTGCTACCCAAATAACAGATAAACAAACTCAAATAGAATTACTAGCTCAGCTTTATACAAAAGGAGCTTGGATAGCCTTGCAAGCACATAAAAACTTAAAAGAAGCTGAAAAATTAGCTCTTAAAAGCATTTCTTATAGCCAACAAGTAAAGAATAATAAAACAGCTGTCCACTACGGTCAACTTCACCTTTCTCAAATATATTTAAGTATGGGAGAATTAGAAAAAGCTAAATCTTCACTTATTAAAGTTAGCCATTCTTATCCATTACCTTTACAACCAATTCACGGTTTACTGTATGAACGATTAGGTTTGTATTACAAAATGAAGCAAAAGAGTGATTCTGCAATCTATTTTTATGAATTAAGTATTGCTGCTATTGATACTTATAATACACATGCAGATAAAAAACTTCAAACATTAAAAAATCTTTCAGAAATATATGCTCAAAAAGGAAATTCTAAAAAAGCACTCCTAAAACTAACCGAAGCTTTTACTTTAAGTGAACAACTTTTTAGCAGCAACAAATCTCAAAACAAAGAATTATTTGAAATTAAGAATAAATATGAGGCTCAAATTCAACAAAACAAAGAGGAATTAAAATCTCAGCGGCTACAAATTTTAGAAAAGGAAAAAACATTTTGGCGCTTTAAAATTATTCTTATTAGCGCTTTCCTATCTAGTTTGTTTGGCTTTATCTTTTATTCTTTCAAAAGAAAAAGTAAAATTAAAATTGTAAAACAACAACTTGAACTTCAGAAAAAAGAAGAGTTTCTTGAATTAAAAAACAAAGAATTACTAACCTCTGCTACACAATTACTAGAACGCGATTCTCAACAAAAAGAAATAAAAAAACAGTTAGACAAACTTAACGTAAAAGGAGAAAATACAGAAATTGTAAAAGAACTTAAAAGCTCTCTTAAAATTAATACAAGTATTAAATGGAAAGAATTTGAATCGCATTTTACATCTGTAAATGATAATTTTTATACCACCTTAAAAAATAAATTTCCAAAACTTACACCTACAGATTTAAAAATGTGCGCATTTATTAAACTTGGATTTAGTAGTAAAGATATGTCGCAAATAATGGGGCTAAGCGTTGAAGGAATTAATACTTCTAGAAGTAGATTACGTAAAAAAATGCAGCTAGATAGAAAAATAATTCTAGCTGAATTTTTACAAGACTTTAAATAACTACAAGCATTATATTTAAATTATCAAATAAAAAAGGATTACTAATTATAGTAATCCCTTTTTTAATCTAATTGTAATGCTTTTTTTGTTTTTAATCATTCCAATGTTTATTAACAATTTTTTGAATATGCGGATACTCTTTATCCGTTTCATTTAATTCCTCACGTTGTCTTTTCAACTCTTTTTTTAGCTCTTCAATAATTTCTTTAAAAGCAGGATCATTGTATCTGTTATGTATTTCTTTTGGATCATTTTTTAAATCATAAAATTCCCAAGTTACTGGAGTTTGAACATCATGACCTAGTTTATTTTTTATCCAATACTGATTTTTAAAATCTTTTTTAGTTAAATAATGCGAACCATAGTAAAAAATTAATTTATAATCTTTAGTTCTTACTCCAAAATGTGCAGGAACTGCGTGATGAATCATATGCATCCAGTAACGGTAATAAGTTGCTGTTCTCCAATTGGTTTCGCTTTTACCTTTTAAGGTGTTTAAAAAACTTTTACCCTGCATATATTCTGGTGTTTTACCTCCAGCAAGTTCAATCATAGTAGGTGCATAATCTGTATTATTAATTAATAAGTCTGTAGTTTTTCCTTCTTTAATCATTTTAGGATAATGCACAATAAAAGGCATTTGCATAGCTTCTTCATACATCCAACGTTTATCAATTAAATCGTGTGCTCCTAGCATCATACCTTGGTCTCCAGTATAAATAATTACAGTATTTTTCCAAAGACCTTCTTTCTTCAAATATTCAAACAAACGACCTAAATTATCATCAACACCTTTTACACAACGTAAATAATCTTTCAAATACTTTTGATACGCTAAGTGAGTTCCTAATTTAGGCTCGATTTCTTCACCAAAAAAACGTGTTGTATAATCTGATGCTTTTAAAGGATTCCTATGTCTTGGTGAAACTGAAGTTCCTATATAATTAATTAACCTATCGTTTTCGCCTTTTGTACCTGCTGATCCCCAATATGGTTGGTTGTACATACTAGCAGGTTCTGGAATTTCAGTATTTTTTAAATAATCTTCATAACGTGGCGCATATTCAAACATATCATGCGGCGCTTTGTAATGATGCATTAAAAAGAAAGGTTTAGACTTGTCTACATTTTCTAAATAATTTATAGCTAAATCTGTAATAACATCTGATGAATGTCCTTTAGATTTTGAAAGGTTTTTTGGCCATTCTCCTTTTCCTTTTTCTCTAAAAGTAGGATTAAAATATTTTCCCTGACTTGGTAAAACCTTATAATAATCAAAATTTACTGGCTCGTTTTTCAAATGCCATTTACCAATCATAGCTGTAGAATACCCCAATTTTTTCATTTCAATTGGTAAATATTGCTTACGAGTATCTAAGGCCATGTCCAAATCTAAAACACCATTGGTTTGTGGATATTGCCCACTAATAATACTAGCCCTACTTGGCGTACAAATTGAATTGTTGCAAAATGCATTATTAAATAACATTCCTTCGGAAGCTAACTTATCTAAATTCGGTGTTGGATTTAATGTTGCCAATTCACCGCCATAAGCTCCAATTGCCTGTGCAGCGTGATCGTCAGACATTATGTAAATAATATTTGGTTGTTTTTGGGCAAACAACATTGTTGCCATAAAGAAAAAACCTACTTGTAAATAATTTTTAATTGCACACATAATTAATTTAATACTATTTAATTTTAATAGATTAATAAAACCTAACTCATTATTTTAATTTCTTTCAGAGAAAAACACTGATCTTCCGTTTTTTAAAACTTTTCTTTTTCCTTTTAATTCTAAATCCGATTTTAAACGAATATCTGTTGAAGATGCTCCAATTAAAAATTCAAAATTTTCAGGTTCTATAACCCATTCTCCATTTTTATACTGTGTAAACTGTTGTGGAGATACTTTAAATGTTACTGTTTTCTCTTCTCCTGCTTTTAATTCCACTCTTTTAAACCCTTCTAATTGGATTTTGTTTAAGGTTGAAGTTTCACTTTTTGGAGAAACATATAACTGAACAATTTCTGTTCCATCAACTTTACCAATGTTCTTTACTTTAAATGATAATGGAATTCTTTCATCTTTAACGTTTGCAAAAGTTTCCATTTTTAAATCGCTGTATTCATAATTTGTATACGACAATCCAAAACCAAATGGATATTGTGGTTGGTTATCTTTTGAATACCCATTTTTATAATTTATTTCTTTTTTACTCTCGTTACTTGGATAGGTTACACACAATTTAGCCGTTGGGTTTACATTACCAACTAAAATATCTGCTATAGCATTTCCTCCTTCTTCACCAGGAAACCAAGCTTGTACAATTGCTGCACATTTATCTTCAAACTTGCTTACCAATTGTTGTCTTCCTCCCATTATAACTAAAACCACTGGTTTACCTGTAGCAATCAATTTTTCTACAAAAGCTTCTTGTTCTCCCGGAAGTTTAATTCCTTTTCGCTTTCTTCCTTCACCAACTAAATAGATATTTTCACCAACTGCCGCAACAATTACATCACTCTCTTTTGAAATTTTTAATGCATTATCCAAGTCTGGTTGTGGCAAACCTTCAATAGCCATTACTTTTAGTTTACTTAATCTATCATCTCCCATTCCAGCTTCTACCTTAGATTCTAATGGAGCACTCCAATCACAGCCTCTTTCATGTTGAATGATAACATTATCACCCAATTTAGATGCTAAACCTTCACTTAAAGGAACCAATTTTGGATTATTAGCATCAAATTTTGTACTCCACCAAAATGAAATCATTGATTGGTACGTATAATCTCCTAACATACCATAAACACTTGCTGCGTTTGGACCAACTAAAGCTACTTTTTTAATGTCCTTTTTTAATGGTAAAATTCCATTGTTCTTCAACAATACAATAGACTGACAAGCAGATTCATATGCCAACTCTCTGTTTACAGGTGGATCAAAATCTAATTCTCCATCTACACCAATTTGTGGTTTTTCATCTAACAATCCTAACCTAGCTTTCATAATTAATGAACGTCTTACAGCATCATTTACTTTTTCTAAGGTTGTTAAATTTTGTTGAATTGCTTCAGGCAATAATGGAAAACATTGTCCTTCTGATAGTTCAATATCTGTCCCTGCATTTAAAGCCATGGCTCCAGCTTCAACCATAGTTTTTGCTTGTTTATGACCTTTATAAGTTAATCGAATTGAACCATAATCACTAACAACAACACCGTTAAATCCAACTTGATCACGTAACATAGTAGTTAACATTTCTTTGTTTGCTACAACTGCCATTCCTTTGTACTTTCCATAAGAAGGCATTACACTTTTAACACCTCCTAATTTAATTGCTACTTCATGCGGCATCAAGTATTCTTCATATAATTCTTTTGGATCATTATTTTGTGCTCCATAGCCTGCAAAATGTTTTGTGGTACAAGCAACACCACTACTTAAATCTTCACCTTGTAAACCATTTACAAAAGCTAAACCTAAAGCAGAAGTTAAATATGCATCTTCACCATAACTTTCTTCAATACGCTCCCAATGTGCAGTTCTACTAATATCTAACATTGGAGAAAGAGCATATGTGGCCCCAGCCGCTCTCATATTTAATCTAGTAGAATTTGTGTTTTTTGAAATTAACTCTTCATTCCAAGAACAGCCCATTCCAATTTGTTGTGGAAACGTTGTTGCGCCTTGTGTTGCAAAACCTGTTATAGCCTCTTCGTGAAAAATTGCTGGGATTTTAGAATTAGTTTCAGTCATTAAATAATTTTGAACTGAACGTACAAAATCTCTTAATTCACTTGGCTCCATAGTTAAACCCGATGAAAACTGACTAAAATGCCCAATTCCATGTGGAATCATCTCTCTACATTTTTCTAATGAAATTTTTCCATCTGTCATTATCTCCATTGGACGAATACCTTGAATTTGAGCCAACTTTTCATCCATTGTCATGTTACTCATAATGGACTCAACTTTTTGGTCAATCTCTGAGGTTGAAAAATTAGAAATTAATTGTTCTGGTTTTTCCTGCTTCTCTGAACACGAAAAAAGAAAAAAAGTGATTAGTAGAATTGATAAAACTCTCATTTTATAATAATTATATTTTACTTGTTTTTATAATAACTTCAATCAAATATAAAACTATTAAAGTTTCGTTTTTCTAAATATTCCATTTAAATAGTTTAAAAACTCAATAGAACAACAATTCAAACCAAGAGTGTTATTATTACAACAATTGATAAGTTTATTTAATAAAATTTACACTATGTCTTTAAAATTTAAAGCAAAATAGTAAATGATAATTTTAAAAAAAACTCCAAAATTGTAGTTGGTTACAATTTTGGAGTTCAACATTACCAAACTCAAGCTAATGTTTATTCTTTTTTTTATTTTTATTTTTTAACCAAGATTTATTTTTCTTTATTGGCAATACTGCTCCAGGCTCTAATGGTCCGTGTGGTGCTGTAGCAAATAAATCAAACTTAGGTAACACCTTTTTCAATTTACTTTTTTCTGCCTTCAAATTTTTAGGTACAGTATTCCAATCTTTAATTACAGGATAACTAATTAAATCTGAAGGTGTTTTACTAACATCAAACCATTTATCTCTACCATCTTTTAAAACGTTTTTACTTCTAATAATTTGCGTACCAGATTTGTAAGCGTAAATCCATTTTCTATGCTCTTTTTTATCTGTAGTTAAATAAGGCCAAAAACTTTCTCCATTTATTTCGTAGTTATCAGGAATTTCAACTCCAACTATTTCAGCAATTGTAGGATATACATCTGAAATATTTAACAAAATATCTTGTTCACCTTTTTTAGTAAAGTTAAAACCGGGAGCATACACAATAAATGGAACGTGTACACCTTTTTGTATTTCGTTACTATTTTTACCATATCCACTCGTTCCATTATCAGCACAAAATATTAGAATTGTATTATCTTCAATTTTTAATTCCTTCATTTTTTTCAAATACAGCGAAACCTGATAATCTAAATATTTTAGATGACTATGCATTCCAGGTTCAGTTACAGTACCGTTTGTTTTGTAATTCCCTTTACTTCCTGTTACATTTGGTTTTGTTCTTTTGTATTTACCGTTTTTATATGTAACAATTGGAGTTCCAGGCCATTTATTGCCTTCCGTAGGATGTAAAAAATCAAATCCATCGTGTCCTAAATGCGAAGTATGATACAAAAAGAAAGGTTCATCTTTTTTCACTTTTCGCTCCATAAAATCTAACGCAAAATCTAACTCAACATCAGGTCCATATGTATTTACGCTGAATTCTTTTTTAGATTTCTTAGTGTTTGGCCACCATTCAAATTTCTTGTTTGAAGTTGGGTGATTCATTAGCATTACTTGTGGTTTCCAATACCAACTAGATTGTGGATAGGTAACAACTTCTTCACCTGAATCATTATTAACCACTAATTTTTTCCCATCCTTTTTAATTTGTTCCACTTGAAATGTAGTATAAGGATTATCACCTGCCAGTCTAACATTACCCGCTGTAAACACACCTTCTTCAAATCCATATTCTTCTAAATCGTCATTACGCATTTGAGTTTTTCCAACCCAAAATGTTTTGTAACCACCTTCTTGAGCAATATGTCCAATTAATTTAGGAGAACTTTTAAAAAGTGGATACGTAGCTGTTTTCTTTTTGCCTATTGAATACCTTCCAATATCACTATTTGCCCACCATTTATGAATATGTGCATATCTACCAGTCATCATCATAGCTCTACTTGGAGAACATACAACGGCTGCCCAAGCTGTCTTTACAAAAACACCTTCATTTGCAATATTATCTAATACAGGCGTTTGGGCTCTATACTTCATATCTTGCGTATTTCCACCTTTTGGTGGACTCCAAGTATCTGATTTGTAAATAGGCATTTCTCTTGCGCTAATATCATCTGCATAAATTAAAATGATATTTGGTTTTTTACTTTTTTGTGCTAAAACAGAAAATGTTACAGCAAAAATTAAAATGAATTGAATGTATTTAAACATAGTTGTTGTTTTTATTTCTTCGGAATTATTTTCTTTGGAATATTAATTTTTTTATCATCAGATCCTAAAGCAAAATCTGAAACATTATAATCGTTTACTTTAGACCAATTACTTTCAACTCTTCCATCTCCCAGCACAATATTTCCTAATTTTTGTCTAAACCAATCTGCCAATTTTATATACTCTTTATCATTGGCTACATTGTTTCTTTCTTTTGGGTCTACACGTAAATCATACATAGCCATTTCAACGGCATTTCTATCTGCTTCAACTCCCCATTTTACATTTGTATTAGGTCTATACTTATTACTTGCTTTTGAATTTTTTTCTCTTGTTCGCATAGAAAAAGAAAAGTTTTTAGTGCGTATATATGCTCTTGGACCAATTACGTGGTTCATTTCAGCAATAACATAATCTCTGTTAAGCTTTTTGTTTTCTAACACTTCAGCCAAATCATAACCATCTAAAAAATTGAATTCTTTTTTTGAAACATCTGAACCTCCAGCTGAAACAATTGTTGGAAAAATATCTACATATTCTGTAAATCCTTTATATACTTTACCTGCTGGAAATTTCTTTTTTTCTGAAGAAACAATAATAGCAGAAGTATGGTTTGATAATTCCCAAGGAGAAAATTTAGTTTCTATTCCTTGTTCACCTAATTGCCAACCGTGATCTCCACAAACATAGAAAATCATGTATTCTTGGTTGTTTCTTTTGCTATATGCCTTAAATTCATTTATTGCTTTTCCTATTTCTGAATCTCCATAAGCGCAAAAAGCATAATAGTCTCTAATAGTTTGTTGCTTTTCTTCTTCAGTTAAACCATCTATTTGGCCTTTATCATATAACTTTTTTAACTGAGGCGGTAATTTCTTTAATTCAGATTTACTAAACTCCGGTATGCTATATGTTTTTCCTTTAAAACGATCTCTAAATTCTTTTGGAGGCATAACTGGTGTATGCGGAAAATGGTAACTTAAACTTGTAAAAATTGGTTTAGAAGTATCTGCTCCATTAAGTTTTCTTCCCATTGGCGATTGGTAACTTTTATTAGCATTTTTTAAATAATCTAAAAATTCTCTTGTAATATTACCATCTAAAGTTTTACCTGCTGGCATTGAGTTTACACCACCAACAATTAAATCGGAACTGCTTCTTGTATACGCATATAATATATCTAACTCCTTCTCTACCTCAGCTTTAACTTTCTTTTCTTCTTTTGAAATACTTTCTAATCTGGAGAAAGACTTATGAGTTCCATCTGGATAGTAGAAATTTACTCTAGAATCAGTTTTTTTACTTTTTCCGTTTACTTTACCCCAAACTGAATTGTTATCCCAATCAGTTGTTTTAGAATTTCTTCGTAAATCATTTGAATACACATATTGCTCATAAAATTCAGGGTCTCCTTTTATAGTTTTCCCATTCCATTCAAAAATATAATACCCTTTTTTACCAAACATTGTAGTTTGGTAGCCATTATCAATCATTACTTCGGGTAAGGTTTTATTGAAATTATCATTTTGATTGTGCGTTTTTTCAAAACCATAAATTCCAGCATGATGTGGATATTTACCTACAACAATACTTCCTCTAGAAGGAGCACAAGCCGGTGAATTACAATGAAAATTTGTATAAACAGTTCCTTCTTTTGCTAAAGCATCTAAATTTGGAGACTCCACATAACCTAACGGACTTTCTTTTTTACCAGTAGTTATTTCGTTAAAATAGCCATTTGAATCCATTCTTTGATCATCGGTCATAATCCAAAGAATATTTGGTTTATTTTCTTGTGCAGATAGCTTTAAACTTAAAACTAAAAGGAATAAAATTTTTAATATGGTTTTCATTTAATATTGATTTGATAAAATTACCTTAATAGATAGATTACAATTACAATACCAAAAGAACAAAATAAAATATGTAAACCTCAGTTCATATGATTTTAAAACCGACACAAATGTTTAATCAAAAAATGAGATATTTACAGTAAAAAATAGTACGTTGTATATAAAAAGTATATATACATTATTCTACACAACACTCCATAAAACACTACTTGTCAGTAATTTAATTTTTAACAAAAATAAATTTTGCTGATTTATCACCTATTAAAATTTCAAACTCTCCATCTTCTGTAACTCGCTCTAAATTTGCATTTATAAACGATAAATCATCTTTATTCAATATAAATTCTACTATTTTTGAGGCTCTAGCTTTTAAATGAATACGGTTAAACTTTCTTAATTTTTTCATTGGTGGAATTACAGAAGCAACTAAATCTTTTACAAATAAATCGATAACCAAATCGCCATCAACTTTACCTGTATTGGTGACTTTTACTTTTACAGTTAACGATTCATTCTCTTTCAATGTTTTAGAACTCAATTCAATTTCATCATATTCAAATAAAGTATAACTTAAACCTTCACCAAAAGCCCATTGCGGTTTATAGGTTTTTATATTACGAACCGGAGCATCATAATTTAATAAATTACCGGAATATTTAGGATATGAAAATGGTAATTTCCCACTTGGGTTATAATCTCCAAATAACACATTTGTTATTGCATTTGCGCCTTGACTTCCAGGCCTGTATGCCATTAAAACACCATCTATTCCTTCAATAAATTCATTTACAATTCTTGGTCTTCCTTCGGTTAACACTAAAATTACAGGTTTATTTGTTGCAATTGCAGCCTTTGCTAGTGTAATTTGATCTTTAGACAGTTCTAAATCATCTATATTTCCTTTAGTTTCCGCATAGCTTATTTCACCCAAACACAAAATAATACAATCTACATTTTTAGCTTTTTGAGTTACACTTTTTATTTCTGAAGTAGTTATTTTTTGAAATTTATTTGGCGCAACACACGTAACATTTTCTTTTCCTATTTTGATTTCTATAGCTTCTTTAATTGTTAAAGTAGATTCAGCATATAAATGTTCTCTATCGCCTTGCCAAGTATACGACCAACTACCGTGTAATGTAGCTAAAGAATTTGCTGCAGGCCCAGCAATTAACACTTTTGAATTTTTACTTAACGGCAAAATTGGTTTATTATTTATTGATTTGTTTTTCAACAAAGTCATACTTTGTTCAGCAGTTTTTAAGGCTGTTTCTTTATATGAAGCCAAGCCAAAATTAGCAACTGCTTCTTTTTCAGGATACGGATTGTCAAATAACCCTAAATCGAATTTTACTTTTAAAATTCTCCTTACTGCATCATCTATTCGATCCATTGAAACCTCTCCTTCATTTACTAGCTCAATTAAGTCGTGATAAAAATCTAACTTATTTGGAACCATACTCATATCAACACCTGCATTTATAGCCATTTTCACTGCGTCTTTGTTGTTTTTAGCTACTTTATGTTCTTTGTGTAAATACATAATATCTTCCCAATCGGTAACCACGAATCCTTTAAAACCCCACTCGTTTTTCAACAAATCGGTTAATAAATACTTATTTATATGCACTGGAATTCCATTTATTGACCCTGAATTAATCATAATAGTTGGAGAACCTGTTTCAACAGCCTTTTTAAATGGCGGCATAAACGTTTCTCTTAATACAATATCGGGAATATATGCAGGTGTTCTATCTTTTCCAGATTGCGGAACTGTATAACCTAAAAAATGTTTCATACAAGATGCTACATTTGTATTGCTTTTTAAATTGTCTTTTTCATAACCTTTAATTACTTGTGTTCCAAATTCTGAAACTAGTAACACATCTTCTCCAAAAGTTTCTTCAAAACGAGGCCATAATGGTTGTTTTCCAACACCTAAAACTGGATCAAAATTCCAACGAATACCACTTGCCCTCACTTCTTTAGCTGTAATTTCAGCAATTTCAAAAGCTAATTTAGGATTTCGAGAAGCTGCCAATCCAATATTGTGAGGAAACAAGGTGGCTCCTTCAGTATATGTTGCACCGTGAATGGCATCAATTCCATATAAAACAGGTATTTGTAACCTACTTTCTTTAGCGTAATCTTGAATTTTAGTAATTAACTCGTGCCATTCTTCAACAGAAAAAGGAACTGAACCATCTACATTTAATAAAGAACCTACTCCATTTTTAACTATATATTCTTTTAGTTTTTCTTCTTGAAGAACTCCTTTTTTATAAAATACACTCAGCGTAATTTGAGTCATTTGCCCAACTTTTTCTTCGAGAGTCATTTTGCTAATCAAAGAATCAACCTTTGTGTTTTTTGGTTTATTATCTTTTTGATTACACGCTACTAACAAAACAAAAGCCACCAATAATAATTGATAGCTTTTTTTAAATATATATGTCATTTTTTAATTTTATTCAAGTGTGATAAATTTACTAATAATAATCCCAAAAATCGAAATCTACCGCATCGATTTTATCCTTATCATCGCCTAATTTAATCGCATTTTCTTTCATTTCTTTTCGCATTTCAGCAACTTTTTCTTTGTACTCCGGAAAAAATGAAAGATCTGTAGTTTCCCAAGGATCTTTAACAATATTAAATAGTTGTGTTACTCTAGAACCTGCAACAAACTCACCAGTTTTACGATGTTTTCCATCTGCTCTTACATATTCAATTAATTTAAAATCGCCTTTTCTATAAGCTCTTTGAAATTGTTTATAAGCAAAATACATAGAATTTCGAACTTGCTTAATTTCATTATTAATTATAGGCAACAAACTTTTCCCTTCAATTGAAGTTGGTTTTTCTATTTTAGCTAAATCACAAACTGTTGGAAAAATATCGTGTATGTACGTTAACGCATCAATTCTTCTACCTTTATCTTCAACTAAATTTCCTGAAATAATAAAAGGCACGTGAATTCCATCTTCATTATAAACGCTTTGCTTACCCATTAGACCGTGGTTTCCAACTGCCAAACCACTATCACCTGCCAATACAATAATTGTATTTTCGTAAACACCAGTTTCTTTTAAGGTTTTAATTACTTTTCCAATTTGGGCATCTAAATGTGTAATAATTGCATAATAGCTTGCCAATTGTTCTTTTGCAACATTTAAGGTTCTTGGCCAAGCAGCTAAAGCCTCATCTCTTAACACCATATCTCCATTATCAAATGGATGTTGTTCCAAATACGATGGTGGTAAATTAATATCTTTTACAGGATACATATCTATATATTCCTTTGGAGCTTGACGAGGATCGTGTGGTGCGTGAAAAGCTAGATACATAAAAAATGGTTTTTTCTTATCTGCTTGCTGAATGTATTTTGAAGCTTTTTCTGCAAAAACTTCAGAAGTATGAGGCCCAAAAGCTTCTGTTGCTGTTGGTCCGCGTTTATCATCTTTGGTTAAACCTCTTCTTTTTCTATTTCCATCTTTATCATAAATTAATAAAAATGCCTCATCTCTTGTATAATTACTATTTTTATTGAAATCCCAATAAGGCATTCTAAAATGATCGGTTAGGTAAGCGCTTCGCCCCATAATATTATCACCTGTATCAAATGAACGGTTTAGTGAAGGATTTCCTTGATGCCATTTACCAACAATATGTGAGTTATAACCTGCTTGTTGAAAAGCTTCACCCATAGTAGTATCTGTAGTTGGAATATGGCGGCCTTGTTCTTTTAAACTAAATAATTGTCTACCTGTATGTAACATTGCTCTACTAGGTACACAAGTAGCACCAGAAAAAGAACCCATTAGATATGCATTTGTAAATGAAATACCATCGTGTGCCAATGCATCCATATTTGGTGTTTTTACAGCCATACCACCTAAAGCGTGCACACCTGTAAATCTATGATCATCCGTATAAATTACCAAAACATTTGGCTTTTTCCCTTTTTTCTTTCTTTTACTTTGAGCAAAATTTGGTACTACGGTAAGAATTCCAATAGTTAGTACTACAATTTTTTTTATGAAATTACTTTTCATGATTCTTTATACTTTTCTAAATTATTATTTTTTATTTTTTTTTAGCTTCTTTTTATCAATATAGCCTGGTGCATCGTGGGCAGTAGCATGCAAATTATATTTTGGTAAAATTGTGTTTAATTGATCTCTTTCATCTAAATGTACTTTAGACATTTTAGACCAATCTTTTATTTTTGGGAAGCTTACTAAATCATCAGCATCTTCAGCTACATTGTACCAAGTACCTTCTCCATCTTTCATTACATTGAAACCTCTAATTAACTGCATTCCTTTTTTATAAGAATAAATCCACTCTCTATGTTTTTTAGTTGAAGTTGTTAAATACGGCCATAAACTTACACCATCAACCTCATAATTTTTTTCTATTTTCACTCCAACAATATCTGCTATAGTTGGCATAACATCGGCTATATTTACTAAAATATCTTGTTCTCCTTTTTTTGTTAAATGCATTCCAGGAGCATACACTATAAATGGTACATGTGTCCCTTTTTGGCTTACCGGACTTCCTTTTCCATAATAATGAGTTCCATTATCTGCACAGAAAATAAAAATAGTATTATTCTCAATACCCATTTCTTTAAACTTGTTTATATACAACCAGGCTTGGTAATCTAAATAGTTTACATGATTTCTAATTCCAGGTTCAGACAATGAATTATGCGTATTATAAACTCCTTTATCACCAGTTACATTTGGTTCAAATCTAATATACTCATTACCAGTCCATTTTATTTTTGGTGTTTGTGGGTAATTATTATCTGGATGCTGATTGAAGAAATCTACAGAACCGTGACCTAAATGCGTTGTATGATATACAAAAAATGGTTTCTTTTCTTTTTGTTTACGCTCCATAAAATCGAAAATTAATTCCAATTCTACATCAGGCCCAAAAGTATTTAAACCATACTTTTCTTTAGACTCTTTTGTATTTGGCCACCAATCTAATTTTTTATTAGAACTTGGATGGTTCATTAAACGCACATGTGGCTGCCAATACCAACCATACTGTTGATAGGTATTCATTTCTTTTCCGGTATCTGCATTTATATAAACCTTCTTTCCACCTAATTTTTTTGGAATAATTTTAAAATCTGTCATTGGGTTGTTTGGAGCACCTTGTTCTCCAGGTGTAAATACACCTTCATCAAAACCAAATTTTAATAAATCTGATCCTTTCATTTGTGTTTTACCAGACCACATAGTAGCGTAACCAGCTTTTTGAGCAATATGCCCAATTAAAGTTGAACTTTCATACAAAGGCCATGGTCTTCTTTTTCCTTCTTTACTTATAGACATTCCCAAATCTCCATTATGCCACCACTTATGCTTATCTGCATAACGACCAGTCATCATCATTGCTCTACTAGGCGAACAAATTGTTGCAGCCCAAGCAGTTTTTATAAATACACCTTCTTCTGCCAAACGACTTAAAACTGGGGTCTTAGCCCTCATTTTCAAATCTGTAGATTCTCCTTTAAAATCTGCATTCCAAACTGTTGAATTATAAATTGGAAATTCTCTAGCACTAATATCATCAGCAAAAACTACTACTATATTTGGCTTTTGCTTGTTTTGCTTTTGAGCATAAATATTACCAGCCAATATGATAATAACTATTGAAACTATAAATTTATTTAATTTCATTTTTACTTATGTATTGATTCATTTAGAACTAAATCAAATTTATAATTTTATCAACGCAATTACCTCTTTTAAGCTTCCTTATAATACTACATTTCAAAAAATTACTAGTACATATGATTTTTTCAGTTTACAAGTCCTACAATTATAATTAAAAAGTAATATGTACTAATCTTAAAATCATATGTACAAGCACAATAATAACTTTATTCTCAAATTTGTAGTCTAAAACTAAATATTATTATGAAACACATTAAATTATTAGTATCGTTACTTTTTGTAGTTACAATTTCATTTTCAACAGTTGCTCAAGATAAATCTGCAATGGCAGCTGCTAAAGGATTAGAAAAACTAAAAAAAGAAATAGTTACTGGTGATGCATCTGTGGCATTATCAAAAAAACAAGAAAAGGAATTTACGGCTGCATTTGTAAAAAATCTAAAAGCAATTAAAGAAGTTAAAAAAACAGTTACTGATAAAACTGAGAAACAAGCCCAAATTAAAGAACTTTATAGAACATTTAGTATTAAACTAAAACAAGAAATTTTAACAAAGGCTCAAAATGTTGCAAGACAAAAAGGTAAAAAAATTCTTAAAAAGTAAGTTTAATAAAACTCCATAAAAAAAGCTCCTTTTAAATTTAAAAGGAGCTTTTTTTATTAAAACTTTTTATAATTTATCTCAATCTAATTATTGAAGATTGCGGTTTAGCCGCACCTAATTTTTCGCTTAATGCTGAAGGTGAAGAATTACCAACTATAACTTTATATTCGCCTTTTCTCCATACCTTTTCTCCTGCAACATTTATAACTTTAAGTTCTTCAGCTTTAATAGTGAAGTTAACTGTTTTTGATTCCCCTTTTTTTAATGAAATACGTTGAAACCCTTTTAATGAAGTATTTGGTAAATTGTCATCATTTTCAACTGGGCTAATATACAATTGAACAACATCATCAATATCGAAATTACCAGTATTGCTCACTTCAACAGAAACATTTAAATCATCTTTACTTTTAAGTTTATCTTTATTTAAAGTAAGGTTTTTAATTTCAGTTTTTGAATATGTTAAACCAAAACCAAATGGAAACATTGGCTCTTCTTTCATATACTTATAAGTTCTACCTTGCATAGAATAATCATCATAAGCAGGTAGTTGAGCTATGCTTTTAGGAAATGTAATTGGCAAATGCCCTGAAGGTGAAACATCTCCGAATAAAATTCTAGCTACTGCGTTTCCTCCTTGTTCACCTGGATACCAAATTTGTAAAATTGCATCACAATCTTCTTCAATTCCTTCTAATGAAATTGGGCTACCGCTAGCCACAACTAATACAAGTGGTCCTTTTTTACGCTCAGCTATTTCCTTTACATAATTAATTTGATTTTCAGGTAGTTTTAAATCTGCTTTATCACCAATATCTTGTGAGGCAATAGCATCAACTTCTTCACCTTCTCTATCAGCTGTTAAACCTACCACACAAATTGTTACATCAGACATTGAAGCAACAACTGGTGCATAATTTTTAGGGTTTATATTTTTATGAAAAGGCAATGCTCCACTTCTATAATTTAATGAAGTTCCAAGTGAAACAATATCTGTAATTCCTTCTAAAATTGTAACTAAATTAGAACTTACACCATAGTAGCTACCCATTAACATATCTCCAGAATTAGCAAAAGGCCCAGTTACATAAGGAACTTTAATGTCTTTTGGTAATGGCAATACGTTGTTTTTGTTTTTTAATAAAACAATTGACTTTTCAGCAGTTTCTAACGCTAATTGTACATGTTCATCGCAATGAATTTCTTCTTTTCCAATATTTAAATAAGGATTGTTATCATCTTTATCGAACATTCCTAATCTAAAACGAGTTTTAAATAACTGTTTTGTTCTTTCAGTAATCAACTCTTCCGTTACAAGGCCTTTTTCCATTGCTTCTTTTACATGTTTAAATGTACTTCCACAATTTAAATTAGTTCCTGCATTTATAGCTACAGCTGCAGCTTCAACACCAGTTTTCACATACTTCATTTTATAAGCAATTCCTCCAACAGCACCACAATCTGATGTTATATAACCATCAAATCCCCAAGTATCTCTTAAAACTTCTTTTAATAAATAAGGACTTGCTGCTGCTGGTTTTCCGTATACTGCATTATAAGCTGCCATAACACCTTCAACTTTACCTTCTTTTACCAAAGCTTCAAAAGCAGGAAAATATGTTTCATATAAGTCTTGCTTATTAGGTTCTGCATTAAAAGTATGACGAACATTTTCTGGCCCAGAATGAACAGCAAAGTGTTTTGCACAAGCCGCAGTTTTTAAATATTTATCGTTATCTCCTTGTAAACCATTTACAAATGCAACACCAATTTTAGACATTAAAAGAGGATCTTCTCCATAAGTTTCTTGACCTCTTCCCCAACGTGGATCTCTAAAAATATTTACGTTTGGAGTCCAAAAAGTTAATCCAGCATATCTACTATGATTCCCCATACTTTGTGAAACCTTGTATTTAGCTCTTGCTTCATCAGATATTGCAGAAGCTACTTTTTTAGCTAAAACTGGATCAAAAGTTGCTCCTAAACCAATTCCTTGAGGAAAAATGGTTGCTTTTCCGTTACGAGCAATTCCGTGAAGGGCTTCATTCCACCAATCATAATCTGGAACTTTTAAACGATCAATTGCTGGAGCTGTATTTACTAATTGCCCAACTTTTTCTTCTAATGTCATTTGAGACACTAAAATATCCACTCGCTTATCAATTGAAAGAGATGAATCTTGAAAAGAAAAATCTACTTCCTGTGCTTTTAAATTAAAGCTACTTGCAACGCAAACAACTAAAAATGCAAAAAATTTATATTTCATTTTAATCATACTTCTAAATATATCTTGTTGCTATCTACTTTTTGTAAACAAACTTAAATTCATCTGTTACAATATTCTTTTTTCCATTAGGTTGCTTAACAAAAATTTTAGCAACATATGTTTTATTATTCTTTAATTTATTATTCAACTTTAATTGCAAATCTCTATTTCCAAAGCCAGCAAATACAGTATGTTTTGTTTGAATAACGGGCTTTTTATTTTCATCAAATAATTTAATTAAAACTTCTCTGTCTACATTAGACATATATGAGTAGCTTACATCTATATTATTTTTTGAAGAAATTTTAGATAGCTTATTGTTGAAGTATACTCTATCATTAAAAATGGTTAAATTCTCTGTTGCATTATTTTTAACTTTCTCGTCTATATCAACTAAATCATAAACTCGTACCCAATCGTAATAGCACGTGTTTTTTGTTGGATCAGCTAATTCTTCATCATTTGGTAATTTAATCCAAGGAAAAGGATAGGTTTCCGAAACCATATTTAATCCCATTGTTTTATCAAAAGGCTTTTTAGTAATTTCATCATAAAAATCAACCGTTTTAACCTTTCTATCATTTAAAAAATAACTCACTTTACTTTCGTTGTGCCACCAACCTCCATAAGTATAAAAATCTTCGGAAGGCATTGTTTTGGTTTCAATTTTAGATTGTGGTGCACGATAATCGTGTCGTTTTCCTTCACAATCTGTATACCAATAATGCGAATTAGAATTCATTCCACGAGCAAAATATTTACCATCAAAATCACCTTCTCTACCAATACATTCCTGAAAATCTAACTCCAATCCGTATTTATCACTTTCACAATCTGTTGGTCCATCTGTACTTCCTCTGGTAGACATCCAAAAAGTTGTAGACATAGTTGTTTTGGCTGCCTTAAATTTACACTCATAATATCCAAAATAAGCATCTGTAGTTTTTGAAACCACGGCTCCACCTGCTATGTTAAAAATTTTCTTAGTTCCATCTTTTCTAATTTGAATAGAATCTTTCTCTAATTTTTTTCCAGTAATAGACATATATCCATTTCCAACTTTTACTTGTGAAGGTAAAAATATACCAGGCTCTCTACCACTCCAATTTGGGTGATAATCATACCATTTTGTAGCATCTAATTTGTTTCCGTTAAATTCATCAGAAAACTTAGCATTTAAAACCCATCTTTTTCCAACTGGTGGATCTGGCGGATCGGCTCTTAAAACTGAAGTTATTAATGAAACAACTAAAAGAATTATTAACTTTTTATACATTTTATTGGTTATTTAAAGCTTTATTTTCTTCTGCAATTCTTTTTCTTTGTTTACCATTCAACCCCATTTTATAATAATATTCTGGTTTATGGTATACATGTGTCTTTTTCATATCCGGATCATTTACATCTAAACTTAAATCACAATCAAAACGTGTTAAAACTGCATGATTAGTTGACCAACCGTTTACAGCTGTAAAATGCGAAATTCCCCAAGTAATTCCTCTTCCGTCTTTTGTATCAGTAAAAGCATCAGGAATAAAAGGCCCACCTGCATTTGGCATATCTGTTGTAATTGAAGCAATGTTAAAGTTTACACCATCTTCAGAATATTGCACGGTATTGTGCTCGTTTCCATCTCTAATAACCAACGCAGCAATACCTCCTTTAAAAGGAAACAATGTTGTTTCGTGCCCTGAATTTATAATAGGATTTTGAGGATGTTTTGTAAATGGCCCTAAAGGATTATCGGCAGTTGCCAATCCTTGCATTCTAATTAAATTTGGCTGTCCATTAGAATCTGATTTATAATACAAATATATTTTTCCTTTATAAACCATTGGGTATGGATCGTGAATAGAGTATTGATCCCACTCGCCTTCTGCTCCATTAGGAATTACAATTTTATTATAAGGTGTCCAAGGTCCGTCAGGTGAATCTGCATATGAAACTGCTACAGGGCAATCATCTCCACGTTTTCCACTTGCTTCCATAAACCCTTGGTAGTATAAATAGTATTTACCTTTCCACTCCAAAATATCAGTAGTAGCTACAGATCTCCAACCTACATTTGGTTTTTCTGGTCTTGGTACTGCAACTCCTTGTTCTTCCCAAGTAAATCCATCTTTACTTGTTGCATAGTATATATCACATAAATCCCAATCGCTTGAAGGAATTACATCTGTACATTTTTTTGCTCCTTGTGGCGGTGTTGGAGTTTTTCTATGTGTGTACCATACATAATATTTACCATTTGCAAAAATTACTTTTGAAGGATCTCTACGCGTAATTGTACCATCATGATTACTATAATCTAACCCTTTTAATTTGGTATATTTAAATTGAGAATACAATTCATTATCTTGAGGGCGAGGTGCCATATAATTATCATAATTACGCTCCATTGCCGAACTTATTTTAATATTCGGTTTTTCATTTGGAAATTTATAGGGAAAATTTCCTTCTTTTAATTTAACCTCTTCTTTTTGGTTTTGAGAATTTGAACAAGCTGCTAAAAGAATAATAGCAAAACTGTATAATGTAAATTTTAAAACTTTCATTTATATTTAATTTTAGATACCTCTAAGGTAAAATAAAACCAAAAATGAAACATACACATATGTTTTTATATGTATAATTATTTACCTATTAATTTCAATGAAATAGAACAAACCTAGAATTTAAACTAGATTTTAACTAGACTAATAATTAAATGCTATTTATAAACTCTTCTAAATTATCACTTCTACTTAAACCTAATTTTTTTCGAAGTCTGTATCTAGATGAATGTACGCTTTCTACAGAAATACCCAGTAATTTAGCCATATGCTTACTTGGCATATTAAGTTTAACCAAAGCACACATTTTTTGATCTGCAGGTGTTAGTTTAGGAAAATTAGTTTTCAATGTCATATAAAAACTTTGATTAACGGCAGTAAATCTAGCTTCAAATTGTTCCCAATTATTATCATCACTTCCCTTAATTGCTTTCAACATTCTTTTTAAAGAATTCGCATTAATATTACCTTTTTCATCTGCCAATCTCTTTTCAATACTACTAATTAATTCGTCTTTTTCAATAAGTCGCAAAGCAGATTCTGTAAGTTCTTTATTTTTTATTTCTAAAATTTCAGACTGTTGCTTTAATTTTAATTCTTGCTCTTGAAGTTTTAAGCGTTGTTTTTCTTTTAAAATCGATTTTTCGTTCTTGTGTTTATTTCTTAAAAAACGTATAAACACATAACCAAACAGTAATGTAAAAATAAATGAAACAATTAAAATTACTTTTTGAAGAAACCATATTTTATCTTCTGTTTCCAACTCTTTTATACGTTGGTTTTTTTCGAGGCTTTGCTGTTTATCTTTTTCAATTCTAAATTTATCCTTAATTTCTAATAAATGTTGATTGTTTTTACTTCTAGATCCAAATATAAAATCATTCTCCAATTTTGCTAAGTTCAAGTACTTATAAGCTTCTTCATGATTTTTTCTTATTGCATATAAATTAGCTAATGATTCGTACACCAACATTTTATAGTTTAAATGTCGATTGTATTTTGAAGAAAACTCTAAAGATTTTTTATAATACTGAATGCTCTCATCAAAACGATTCATTTTTTTATAAATATCTCCTAAAAGCGCATAAATAACAATTAAATACGAAGGTTGTTTTTCTTTAAAATAAATTGATGATGCATTAATTCTATCTATAGATTTGGTATAATCTCCATTAACAGCTTCAATATAACCTTTCTCTATTTCTAAATAATGACTTTTTACTCTACGCTTAGATTCTGCTCCTAAAGCATAACTACTGTCTATATATTTTTGAGCCATATCAAACTCATTATTCATTCTATATAAATTAATTATAGAAAAATAACTGTTTAAAACATTATTGGGTTCAACTTTGTTAGCTGCCACCAATTTTTTATGAAGTTTTAGTGATAAGTCGAAATATTTTAAAGCCTCTTTATCTCGTTTATAAAAACTGTATAACCAACCTAAACCTCTATAAATTTTAACTTTAGAAATTAAATCGTTCGATTTATCTGCCAATAATAGAGCTTGCCAATAATAATCGTACGATTTTTCGTAGTTTACATTATGACCATGTAAATCTGCTAATTCTATTAAAAAATTAATAGCCTTTACTGTATCTTTTTTTTCTAAACTTAATTCATAGCCTTTATTATAATAATATGCAGAACTATCTAACTCTTTAAACTTTAATGAGTTTGCCTTCTTATATATTTTTTTACTCCAGTTTTGACTATTACAAGTGTAATTTACTAATACACAAAATGTAACAAATAACAATAATTTGTAGAAACGCATATTTATACTTTAATCAATACAAATATATGGATTAAACTTTATTCCTATAAATTGTATTTCTTATACTATTCTATTAATTATCCTTTTCAGATATTTTTATTATTTCTTTATAACTTTTACACTTACAGGTTTTTCGCTCATAACTCTGGCAAAGTATATTCCTGAAGGTTTATTTTTTAAACTTAAACTTATTCTACCTGATTGAATAGTATATAATTTAGATGAAATTAAACGAGAATAAACATCATATATTCTTACAATAATTTCACCTTCCATTACTGGCACTAACAATTGAAAATCTCCATTTGTTGCATTTGGAAAAGCAATTATATCTTCATAAAAATTAATAGTATCGACCAATTCTCCTTCACAATCTTTACTTGTTTTAATTTTAACTTCATCACCTTGATCAACGTTAATAACAAATGATTTATCAAATGTTTGGTATTGCATTTCATTGTTAACAAATACCATAAATGGAGTTGTCCCAGTTTCCATATTAACCGAAAGCTGTCTATTTGCTAAAGATGTTTTACCAGAAATCTCTGAGGCCTGTTTAATTTCAAAATTAAAACACTGACTCTCGGTAAGGTTTTTAACCGAAATACATAATTGGTAAACACCTGGTTCTAAATCTTCAAAGTTAATTTCATTTGTAAAATTTGTATCTACATTATTAAAACTAACAATATAATCTTGAGATATATCTGCAACTATATTAATTTTACCATTGTTCTCGTTAGTACAAGTTTCTGATGTAGTTGTTATCGTAAACAATGCATCTAATACAGACAATGTTTCTCCTTCTCCAGTATCTTCAATGGCATTAACACCTGCTGTCCAATTTGTACCAAATCTTTCATAAGCTCCTATATCTGGTGCACTACCTTTAAAAGGCTTATCAAATCCAGAAATAATCATTCCTGCATCGGTAACAGCACTTCCTGCAGAAGGCATAAAATTTTGATTGTTTGCATCTTCAAACGGAGAAGTGCTAGTTATTAAATTATTTTGAATATCGAAATCTGTTGATGTTTCAGTAAACCAATTTCCTGCACTAGCAAAATTATTATAAATCTTATTATTTTCTTGCGTATAACCATTTACCCAAGAATCCATTGCTCTTTCTGCATTCCAAATAGTATTATGATAAAAATCTAAATCCGTATTATTCCAATTAACTTGATAGCCACTCCAAGACACATTCCATACAACATTATGGTGAACTGTGTATCCTTTACTATTATTATCTAAATAAATTCCTGCAGCTTTAGCTGGGTCACTTGGATTATGAGAGTAATCTGGTGCCGTAGCATCGTGAAACCAATTGTGATGGATTTCATTATTTTTTAAAGATGAATTTCCAACTGTGTAAAAAATACCTGAGTCACTATTAATTTTTTGTGAAACAGAAACATCATTATATGCTATTTCGCAATTAGTACCACTTACATACATACCATCTCTACCTGCATTAAAAATAGTGTTTTTTAATATTTTCATATCGTTTGCACTAGTTCTTATTGGAGATGCGTGAATACCTACATAATCTATATTACTAATATAGTTTTCTTCAACAGTACAATTTGAAGCTGCCCAACCACCAATATTTATACCACTTACAGAACTATGGTCAATAGTACAACCTTTTATTAATGTGTTATCACCCAGAATTTCAATAGCAGCTTCACCTACTTGTGCTGATGTATTAGTTAAGCTATCATGACCTTCGCTACCATGAACTACTTTACAATTTATAATTTGATTATTATCTGCATTATTGTTGATTTTAATACTACCTCCAAAAAAGTTTAAGCCTTCTAATTTAATATAATCTCCTGTTAATTGTGCGGCAAATTTATTAGCAGCATATTCAACAGTTCCATTAGCTGGTATAGAACCATCTGCTGTTTGAAAATATAAGGTTTGCGTATCTTGGTCATAAAACCATTCTCTAGCATAATCTAATGCCTCTAATTTATTAAATAGGTATAATTGTCCACGGTTATTACCAGGATAATCTCGCCATGTAGTTGGGTTGTGAGTACTAAAAGGCCATTTAGTAATATCTACCTCAGTAAAATCTATTCTAGTTGTAGAACTATTAGTAACAGTTCTCGTCCAACTTGCTCCTGAATGTGCCCCTAAATAATATACTAACCCTCCAGTCCAATCTATACTAGGAATATTGTTTGCAATAAAATGTGTTCCATCACCTCCGGTAACTGGAGTACAATTAATAGTCCAACGATTATTATCGGTATTATTTGGCCATCGAGCCAAATCCATAAATTCATTATTATGGTAAACAGCACGAAACCTACTGTCTATAGACATATTTACATTAACTTTGTATATACTACCACTATGAACTTGCCAACCACTTAAAGCTTTTGTTGCTTTAATATCTACGGTTTCTCCATCTGCTGCTTTAAAAGTTAAATAATTGCCGGCTGTTCCATTTTTACTTATTAATAATTCTTCTTCATACACTCCACCTCTAATAATACAAACATCTCCTGCAGACATTACAGAAATTGCTTTACTAAAAGTTTTAAAAGGGCTTTCTATTGTTCCAGTATTAGAATCACTTCCATTTGTAGCAACATAAATATTTTCGGCAGAAACATTTAAGCTGAATAAAATAATTGATAGATAAATAAAAAAACGTAATGTTTTTAGCATAATGATATAATTTTAACTTTAAAGTATATCAATAATAAGACGATAAAGCGTAAAGGAATACAACGATTCGTTTTTTATTAACAACAATTAGTTTTTTAATCCCTTATACGCTATAATTGTTTTTTTATGAAGAGTAGAATACTTTTCTTGTTTAAAATCTACAGTACTTTTATTTTATTTATTCAATAATTTCTCTTCCCAAACTTTTAATATTTCTTCATCCGAAGCGTCTATATTTAGCCCTTTTTTCTTGAAGCCTTTTGCCAAAAACGCATGTGATCCTTGTTTTGCTCTTTCAACAGCATCTGAACTTTCAACAAACATATTTTTTTCAATTATTTTCAATTCTGAAATTAATTTATCAGAAAGTCTTTTTAGAATTTTAGTATGCTCTTTAGATTCAGCTAAATTTTTAAACTCATTTGGATCCTTAGATAAATCATACAATTCAAATTCAGGTCTTGTTTCAGCCATAAATTGATTGTATGGTGCTTTTAATTCTCCTTTTTTATCTAAAACTTTGTACAAAGTAAAAGCAGGATATTGTAATTTTTTATAAGACGTTAATTGCATATAAGGTAACTCTGGCATTCTGTTCCAAATTAGTTTGTAGCGACCATCAGTTATAGAACGAATATTATCAACAGCATCTCCACAACGTTGACGAAAACCAAACATATATTCTCTTTTTTCACCGTTTAATACATCTTTTCCGTGCATATATTCTGGAACTTCAATTCCAGCTAATTTTAATGAACTAGCAGTAACATCAACTAAACTTATCAAGTCTTGTTTAATTTCACCTGCATTCATTTTTTTAGGATAACGAACAATTAACGGAATTGCCAAACCACCTTCATATAACCATTGTTTATCACGTAAATGTGGACGGCCGTGATCTCCAAATAAAATAACAATAGTGTTATCCGCCAATCCTTCTTTTTCCAATCTATCTAAAATATAACCAACTCTCTTATCGGCAGTTTGAACACTTTCTAAATACAGTTTCCAATCTGCTCTAATTATTGGATGATCTGGATAAACTTCAGGAATTGTAATTTTTTCAGCATCTAAAGGATGTTCTTTATCTTCAACAAAAACTCTATGTGGTTCGTGAATTTGAACTTGTGCAAAAAATGGTTGTCCTTCTGCACGTTGATTCCAATCAGTACCATCAAAAAAGTTTTTACCTGAAAAATTGTAATCTTCTTTACCGTTTTTAGTCATTTTATGTGCCCAACCATTGGTACAGAAATATCCTTCTTTTCTAAATAGTTCCATAATTGGAACAATTCCTTCTTCTAAAGGAACTCTATCCATTGTTCGGTGGTTTAGTAAATTATAGGCACTAGGGTAAGTTCCTGTAATTTGTGACGAACGACTCGCAGAACAAACTGGCGCATTAGAATATGCATTTACATATTTTACACCTTGTTTTGCCAATTTATCCATATTTGGTGTGTATACATCTGGATTTCCGTAGCAAGCCAGTTCTCTACCTAAATCATCACAATTAATCCAAAGAATGTTTGGTTGAACTTTAACTTCTTTTTTTGAAGTACAAGAAACCGCTACAGTAACTAAAAATATAGCTACAACAAATTTTAAAATATTATCCATTATTAATTTTTTTTGATGAAATTCTTCTATCTACCTTCAGGATTTTTTCCTATACTTCCCATTCCTTGTGCAAAATAAACCTCTGGTCTATGCCATACACCTGTTTTTTTCAACATTGGTTCGTTATAATCTAGGCTTAAATCACAATCAAAACGAGCCATTATAGAATATCCTTTTTTAGGTTTTCCTGCATTTACAAAATGACATAATCCCCAAGTAAAACCTCTTCCATCAGTTGTATTTGTAAAAGCATCTGCAACAAATGGTGCCGCCGCCGTTGGAGTTAATGAAACTGCTGAAGCAATTTTAAAATTAACACCATCTTCAGAATATTGAATAGTTTCACGTTCATTACCATCTTTAATTGCTAAAGTGGCAATACCACCTTTAAAAGGCCAATAAGTAGTTTCGTGTCCAGATTGCATAACTGGATTTAATGGATGTTTTTTAAATGGACCTAATGGATCTTCACCAATTGCCAATCCGTGCCCAACAGCATAATTATTTCTGTTATCTGGCCATTTGTTATATGCAGCTTTATAATAAATATAAATTTTTCCTTTGTAAACAATTGGATGCGGATCGTGTGTTGCATTTCTATCCCAATCAGTCTCTTTTCCAAAAGGAATCACTTTATCTCCTCCGTGAGTCCAAGGTCCATTTGGAGAATCGGCATATGAAACAGAAACTGGACATAAATCTCCTCTTAATCCACTTGGTTCATCAAATGCTTGATAATATAAGTAGTACTTACCTTTCCAAACCAAAATATCTGGTGTTGCAACCGAACGCCATCCAGATTTAGGTTTTTCTGGTCTTGTAACTGCCGCTCCTTGCTCTTCCCAAGTTGTTCCATCTTTACTTGTAGCATACCAAATATCACATAAATCCCAATCTGTTGAAGGGATTTCATCAGTAGCTTCTTTTGCTCTATTCCATCCAATTGGCGGTACCTTTGTATGTCGTTTTGTATACCAAATGTAATACGTTCCATCAACCAAAATTGGTCGTGAAGGATCTCTTCTTGAAATAGTTCCATCACCGTTATTATAATCAAATCCCTTTAAACGTGTATATTTAAACTGGCTAAACAACTCATTATCTTGCACTCTTGGAGTTGAATATTCAAACATTCTTTCTGAAGCAGTACTCATTTCAATGTTTGGCTTTTCAGAAGGCATTTTAAAAGGAAACATTGTTTTAGCCTTTGCTTCATTTTTATCAATAGCTTCTGATTTTACTTTATTTTCTGAACAAGAAAAAAGGGTTCCAATAACTAATACAAGAAATCCTATTTTTTGAAGTTTATTTATTCTTTTCATTTTTATATTTTATTTTATTATTAAAACTGAAACTTTAATACACCTATTTACTTGTATTAAAAATTCGCTCCTTTTGTTTTTTACTTAAACCTTGTTTAAAATAATGATCCATATCGTAATGAGTTCTGGTTTCTTTCATTTCGTGGTCATCAATAGTTCTACTTAAATCACAATCAAATCTAGCTAAAATGGAATGTGGATTCACTTTTGGTTTTCCTGCATTTATAAAATGACATAATCCCCAAGAAATTCCTTGTCCATCTTTGGTATCCGTAAATGCATCAGGTACATAAGGAGCCGATGCAGCAGGAACCAATGATAAAATTGAAGCAATTTCAAAATTTACCCAATCTTTGGCATATTGAATGGTAAAATGCTCGTTTCCATCTTTGGCAACAATAGCAGCTACACCTTCTTTAAAAGGAAACAATGTTAATTCATGTCCTGAATTTAATACAGGATTCAGTTCATATTTTGTGAATGGCCCTAAAGGATTATCGGCAATGGCTAAACCACCAGCTACCCAAACATTACCAGGCCTGTTGAATGCCGATTTATAATATAAATATATTTTTCCATCATGAACAATTGGATAAGGATCGTGAATTGCGTATTGATCCCAAGCTCCTTTTGGACCAGTAGGAATCACAATTTCATTTGTTGGAGTCCAAGGACCATCTGGTGAATCTGCATATGAAACTGCAACAGGGCAATAATCTCCTTTTTTACCACTAGCTTCCATAAAACCTTGATAGTATAAATAATACTTGCCTTTCCATTTTAAAATATCAGTAGTTGCAACAGCTCTCCAACCTACATTAGGTTTAGGTGGTCTTGGTACAGCAACTCCTTGTTCTTCCCAAGTTAAACCATCTTTACTAGTAGCATACCAAATTTCAGCTAAATCCCAATCTGTAGAAGGGATAGTATCGTTACATTTTTTAGGTCCCATTGGAATAGTTGGAGTATTACGATAGGTGTACCACACATAATATTTCCCATTTTCAAAAATTACTTTTGAAGGATCTCTTCTACTTACTGTTCCGTCATGATTGTTGTAATCAAAACCTTTTAGTTTTGTGTATTTAAATTTGGTGTACAACTCATTATCTGCTGGGTGAATGGCACTATAATTATTGAAGCTACGCTTCATTGCAGCACTCATTTCAATATTTGCAGTTTCCTCTGTTACAGTATACGGAAATGGTTTAATCTCTTTTTTCTCTGTGTTTTTTTCATTGGAACAAGATGCTATTACAATTAATAAAACAGTTGCTATATATGGTAAAATGGTTTTCATTAGTATTTTTTAATTTAAGTTAATCTTGCCACTCTTTGTAAACTTCTTGGAGTTGATAATAAGCTTTCTTTCTATTGCGTTTTTCATCAACAATTCCCCATTCTCTAAACCCAGAATCTGGAGTACCTTTATAATTACTTCTATAATCATTATAACTCCAAATAGAAATCCCTGTTACATATGGATAGTTTTTTAGATTCTTCATAAAATCAATCAAATCTTCTTGTAATTGCGCGTCAGGTGCTGGTCCTATTTGCCCTCTTCCAATTTCTGAAACAAAAATGGGTTTATTAGGAAATTTCTCATAAACATTTTCTATTATTTTTATAGCATTTCCATAGCTATTTACACATAGAAAATCTAAATTCTCATAAGGTTCATTGCCTATTTCACCTCCTTGATATGAGGTATTACTCACATAGGTTTTAAGCCTTGAATTATCTAAAGAGCTTGTATAATCAATCATTTCATTTACATACTCATATTGATCATTTGTAAGGTGTTGCATTCCCCATTTAGGCTCCGTAGTTCTCAATTCATTTCCAACACTCCACGCCACAACACTTGGGTGATTGTAATCTCGCTCAATCATTTCTTTCATCCATTTTTTTGTTAATGGGTTATTAGGTTTAGATTGCGGGTCATTTTCTCCCCATACAGGAATTTCTTCAACCAATAAAAAACCAATACTATCGCAAAATTTCAATATATTTTTAGAAAGCGGAGCGTGCATTAATCGTGAAAAATTACAACCTAAATTATTTTTAATGTCTAACAAATCACTTTTTATTAAATGGTCTGGTTCTGTATTTCCATAATCTGGATGGTCGTGAACACGATTTACTCCATTCATTCTTACAGCTTTATTATTTAAGAAAAATTGCTCTCCACGAACTTCAAATTTTCGAACGCCAAATTTGTCTGAAACCGAATCTACTCTACTATTTTCAACTTTTACGATACTATTTAATTCATATAAATATGGATTATTAAAATGCCAAAGTTTTACATTAGCCAATTCTTTTTGAAATTTTATTGATGAAATAGCATTTGATTTCGCTTTAATTAACATTTCTAAAGAATCAACTTCAACACCATTAATATTGGAATAAACTTTTGCTGAAGCTTCTTTATTTCCGTTATTTTCGAGTTTATATTTAATTGTATAATTTACTTTATTATTTACAAAATCTGGTTCAGAAGTTATGTGTTGATAAATTATTCTTACCTCTTCAGTTGCAAATAAATTAACATCTCTACTTATACCTCCCCAAGCCCACCAAGCTCCACGTTTATAAGAATTATCTGCCATAACAACTATAGAATTTAAATTACCAGTAGTTACTTTATCAGTAATATTAAATTCAAAAGGCGTGTAACCACCAATATGTTTTCCTAATAATTCTCCGTTTAACCAAACTTTAGCAGTTTCATAAACAGCATTAAATTTTAGATGAATTTGTTTTTTTTCCCAATTAGTAGGCACTTTAAACTGTTTATAATAATATCCCTTTCCTTCATATTCTGAATATCGCTTACGAGTATCCCAATTTCCAGGAACTTGTATCGTGTCCCATTGAATATCCTTATTTTTTACAATGGAGTTTTCGTTCAATTTATTAGATGCAATAAACTGCCAAGTACCATTTAATGATAGCTGATTATTAGAATTCTCTTCTTGAGAACTAGTACAAGCCGTAACTAAAAAAAGTAGTATGAGAATGTTAAAAAGTGCCTTCATAATTAAAATTTATTCTTTAGTAACTTTTAAAGGAATTTGAATGTTAAATGAATTTCTAACTTTATTCACTAACGTATCAGCTGCACACATTAAAGCAATTGCTTCTCCATTTTCAACCACAACTTGTGGACGTTCTAAATGTGTAAACTGTTGCTCTCTTCCATTTTCCCAAGTAACAATTCTATCCGAAATTTCGTGGTGTTTTGATGGTTTCCAATCCAATCCATCTTTTGAATCATATTGAACTAAAGAGAATACACGCTTTTTGCCAACATGCTTAATTCTTTTTACAATAGCTCTGTATTTCCCATCTTGATGCCAGATATATGGATCTTCAGCAGGAAAACGTTCTCCTTTAATTTCAAAAGCTAATTTTTCTTGCTTTACAAACGGACCTGTTGGGCTATCAGCAATTGCAACCATATGAACAACTGGACCTCCTTGAGGTAATGGAAATTTTTTACCTACCGCTTTGTACACCATTAAAACTCTACCATCAGTCATTTGACAAACAGACGGGTTTGAAGTCATTAAAGCATCAGGAGCATCCTCATTATTATATGTAATGTCTAAAACTGGCTTGTCGAATCGTTTCCAAGGTCCGTTTGGAGAATCTGCAACTGCAACTCCAATGCGCTGATTGTTACGGTGCATCCAATTTATTTTAGCCTTTCCAGGAACACTTACAATTTTTTTATCTCCAAAATTACCCATATAATACAGGTAATATTTTCCGTTCATTTTATGAACTGTTGGATTGTGGGTTGCCGAACCATCCCAAAATTTTTCTCCTCGTTCGTCTAAAGCAATATCCACATGTTTAAATGGTCCGAAAGGTGATTTTGATGTAGCGTGTGCAACTTCAGAATAGTTTACCCATTCCCAACCTATTTTTTTTGGCCAACGTGCATATAACATATGGTACAAACCATCTTCTCCTTTTACTACTGAACCTCCCCAAATACTTATAGAATCTCCTCCACTAAATACAGACTTTGGAGATACTTTTCCAAACTCAATTTTAAAATCAATTTCCTTTTGAGGAACTTCTTTTTCAACCGTTTTTTTAGGTTTCTCTCCACAAGAAACTAATACGAATACTGCTAATACTAGTGTTGCTAAATATTTCATGTTGTTTATTATTTTAGTAATTATAAATTGTTTTTTGGTACGTTATACATTTTTTGAAGCTTGTTTAATTCCTTTTTTAAAAGCGCTATTTCTTTTTTATATATTGAATTTTTATATTGATTTTTCATTTCTGAAGGATCTTTCTTTAAATCGTAGAATTCCCATTCACCAATTTCATAAAAGTATATTAACTTAAATCTTTTCGTTACTACTCCTTGATGTTTATGAATATCGTGTCCTCCAGGATAATCGTAATATTGATAGTACAAACTTTTTCTCCAATTTTTTGCTTTTCCTTTACTTAGAATTGGCACCAAACTTTCTCCTTGCATATCTGATGGAATTTCAACTCCTGCAAAATCTAAAATAGTTGGTGCGTAATCTATATTTTGAACCAATTGTTTGCTAACTATTCCTTTAGTTCGTATTGACGGACAAGAAACAATAAGTGGTGTTCTAAATGCTTCTTCATACATCATACGTTTGTCATACCAACCGTGTTCTCCTAAAAATAATCCTTGATCCGAAACATAAATAACCAACGTATTTTCTTCCAAACCAGCAGTTTTCACATAATCCATTAATCTACCAACATTATCATCAACAGATTTTACACAACCTAAATAGTTTTTCATAATTCGCTGATATTTCCAACGAATTAAATCTTCTCCTTTTAAATTAGCCTTTAAAAAAGCTTCATTTTTTGGATTGAAAACTTTATCAAAACTTGCTTTTTCTTCATTACTTAATCTTCCATAAGCACGCTTCCAAAGTGTGCCTCCAAAATCTTCATACCTGTTTGGTTTCTCTTTCATTTCAGACCAAAGTTGACAATACCAACCCATTGGCATTTCTCCAATAGTCATATCTGTTTCTTTAACTCCCAATCCATTTCCTGAATGATCATCAAATAAATTAGTTGGTTCTGGAATTTCAATAGCATCAAATGTGGTTAAATATTTTACAGGTGGCAACCAATTTGCGTGCGGTGCTTTATGCCCAACAATCATCATAAAAGGTTTCTCTTTTTCTCTTTCAGCATCTAACCAATTTATTGCTTTATCAGTAATTACATCGGTTACATAACCTTCACTTCTGGTAACTCCTTCTTTAGTTTTAAAATCTGAATTGTAATAATCTCCTTGTCCAATTAAAACATCCCAATTAGAAAAACCTTCTGGACTATTTTTCAAATGCCATTTGCCAAAAAATGAAGTTTCGTATCCGTTTTTTTGAAGAATATTAGCAATTGTTGGCTGACTTCCATCAAACTTTTCTTTTAAGGTTTTTATTCCGTTTAAATGACTGTGTTTTCCTGTAAGCATTGTTGCTCTAGATGGCGCACAAATAGAATTCCCAACGTAACTTCTTTCAAAACGAACTCCACTATTGGCCAATTTGTCAATATTTGGAGTTGGAGCAATGTTAGCTAAACGATGATTATAAGCACTAATTGCTTGGTAAGCGTGATCATCGGTTATTATAAGAATTATATTTTTTTGAGAATTACTCTGACTTATTCCTAAAAAAGAGAAAGCATAAAAAACAATTAACAAACTATATTTTAATATTCTTGTTTTCATTTATTCAATTTAATTTTTGCTATCCGTTTTATTGTTTTCTTCTTGAATTCTTTCAATTTGTTTTTCACTCAGTCCCCAACGAAAATAATCTTCAGGATTCCATCTATTATTGTGATGCTTCATTTCAGGATCATCAACATCAAGACTTAAATCACAGTCAAATCTATATAATTCTGAATGCCATTTATCACTATTTTTCCCTTTAAAATTAATAAAGTGACCAATTCCCCAAGTAATTCCTCGTCCGTTTTTATTATCTAAAAAGGCATCTGGTATATAAGCATTTGGACCAATTGGCATCATTTCAGTTATAGACATAATTTCAAAATTAACCCAGTCTTTAGCATATTGAATTGTAAAGTGCTCAGATCCATCACGAATTGTCATTGAAGCCAAGCCTTCTTTCCAAGGAAAAAAACAAATTTCGTGACCTGAATTCTGAACTGGATTTAATTCGTGTTTCTTAAACGGTCCTAACGGATCATCTGCTATTGCTAATCCTATTCCACTCCAAACAGTTCCTGGACGATTAAAGGCTGCTTTATAATACACATATATTTTTCCGTTATGAACCAAAGGTGTTGGAGCTTGTATCGCAAATTGATCCCATTCTCCTTTTGCTCCAGTAGGAATTACGGCTTTATTAACGTGCGTCCAAGGTCCATCAGGTGAATCTGAAAACGCTACACTAACAGGACAATAATCTCCTCGTTTACCACTTGCCTCTGTAAAAGCCTGATAATAGATATAATATTTCCCTTTAAATTTTAATACATCTGGAGTTGCTACTGCTCTCCAACCTGGAGTTGGATATGGAGGACGTTTAACAGCAACTCTTTGTTCTTCCCAATGAAAACCATCTTTACTTGTAGCATACCAAATTTCAGCTAAATCCCAGTCTGTAGAAGGAATTTTATCCGTTGCTAAATGTGCATTTCTAGCTCCAACTGGTGGAGTTTTAGTATCTCGCTTGGTATACCAAACATAATATTTTCCATTTTCTTTAATTATTTTTGAAGGATCTCTACGCGTAATAGTTGCATCTCCATCATTATAATCGAACCCAGTAAGTTTTGTGTATTTAAACTGACTATACAACTCATTTTCAGCATTTACATGCGATGGATATTGATTAAAACTTCTATTCAAAGCAGCACTTAATTTACGTTCTTTAGAATATTCAGTTACCTGATAAGGAAAGACATCTGTACTTGGTTTTGGAGTTTTTAAAGGTATAACTAATGAATATGATATTTCACTGTCTTTTGGTAAAATGGCTATAATTAATGCTTTTGGAATTCCATTTTCCATATAGAACTTAGGCATATCCGCAGTACGTGCTGTTTTTGTAGTAGTACCATCTGTCCATTTAATTTCACCTGCTTTTAAAACTAAAAAGTTTTTGGCTGGTTTCCACTTTAATCCCAAATCATCACCTTCAAACAACATTGTTGAACCATTAGGATAATCACTCCAAGCACCACGTGAATCTTTTGCAATGCAATAGTAATTTCCGTTGTAAACCCATTCTAAATGATCATCTATTGCAAAACTTGCTGTTGGGTGCGTAATAAAAGGAACTCCCGTATCTACAAAAGGTCCCATTGGTGAATTAGAAAGAGAAGTTACGTGAACAACCTTTCCATTTTTAAATTTTTCGTTTGGTTCTACATATTTATATGCTAACAAAAACTTACCATCAGTACGTTTTGAAATAGTTGGAGTTGAAGTCATCATTCTATCTCCTGTAACATCAATTAATGGTTTATCAAAACGTTGCCATTCACCATTTAAATCGTCAGCTACAGCTAATCCAACGCGTTGATTATTTCTATTTATCCACCATTCTTTATCTGTATATTTTGGCATAACTGAGTCTGCAGTTTTATCCCAAAAACCACTTCCTTTGTTTCCCATATGGTATAAATAATACTTCCCATTGTGCTCCAATACGTGAGGATTATGAGTACAATCACCATCCCAATATTTTTTACCTCTAGGCGGCAATACTAAATTTTTAAATTTATAAGGACCCGTTAAATTATCGGAAACGGCGTGTGCTATTTCAGAATGTGTAACCCAACCTAAATGCCCTCTAGATTTTAACCAACGTGAATAAATTGCGTGGTATTTACCATCTTTTCCTTTTAAAATATTTGTTCCCCAAACATTATAGTCTTCTTCTTCAATAATATTTTCTTTATTAAATTTTTCAGGAAGCAACTCTTTAAAATCGAAATCTGCTTGTGCAAAACCAATAAAGGTTACAAAAAATGAAAAAACAGAAATTACACTACTTTTAAGATTCATAATTTATTATTTTTTTATAGTTTGAATTGGAGAAAAATCTTTCTTAATTTTTCCTCCTCCTTGTTTTACTCCATTTTCCCAATTCCAATCAATATCTCTAGTACTTTTATGGCGGTAATACCTAAAGAAATCAAAATCTACAGACAAATCATTTATAGTATGCGTATTTGTTCCATCTTCAACTTTAGCAAGCACATACCTGGCTACAATGTTTCCTAATAACCAAAACGCAGGTTTTCTAGCATTCTTTCCAATAGTACTAATAGTGTATTTGCTTTCTGGATTTGATTCATCTTCATCTACAAATTTTACAACTCTTTTCCCCATATGTACCCATTCTCCATTTTTCCATTCCCACAGTTTTATATATTCAGGTGTATACTCTAAACCTACGGTTTGCCAAACAGGATTATAAGTTTGAAAAGGACCTTTTGTCATAATTGCTTTTTCAGCACCTTTTCCTTTAGTTATCACTTTTCGCTTTACACCTTTACTATCTTTTAATCTTGCGGGTGCATCACTGCTCCAACCATTTGCTCCATTTTCCCACTCCATAAAATCAATTTCTGTCCAAAAATCTTTGTTTTTTATTGAGCTCCTTTTTACTCCATCAGTATTATTATTTATAGCACACCAAACTGCTGGATGCCAAACTGAACCTTTCTCTTTTACATCTTCAGTATCAAAACCTCTAAATCTAAATTTCACTGTATAAAACCCATAAAAAGCTGACGCATTACTAACTAAACCAGCTGTTTTTGGGGATCCTTTTTCCGTAGTTGCTTTTATTGAAACAAAATTGGTTGTTACACCTTTATTAGTTTCCTTTTCCATTACAACCAAAGATTTGTCTGCAACATAATTTTCTATTGAAGCTCCTCCTGTATTTCTTCTTCCCCATTTATTAGTATTCAATTTTTTACTATTAAATTCATCTGAAATACTATTATCTCTATAAGTTTCATACTGATTTCCATTTTCAGAAAGTTGCTGTGGTGTTTGAGCATTGGAAACTTGCCAAATACTTAAAAAAGCAATCAATATTTTTATAGAATTTTTCATTATTGTTTAGTTTTAATTGGAATTTGAACATTAAAGGATTGAAGAACACCAGCACTATCTTTAACATCTGAAGCACATACAAGAACTTTAGGAATTCCGTTTTCTAAATAAACTTGAGGTCGTTCTAAATGGGCTACTTTCTGCACTGCTCCATCTTCCCACTTAATTTCTAATTTTGAAACCAATGCATTTTTCGATAGTTTCCAATCAAAGCCATCTTCAGATTCAAATAAAACCAATGCCTGACCAGCATCTGTAAATGCTCCATGCATATCTTTTAAAATAGCTCTATATTTTCCAGCTTCATACCAAATAAATGGATCTTCAGCAGGAAAATCATGTCCTTCTGCTAAAAATACTGGTTTTCCATATTTAACAAACGGTCCTGTTGGACTTTCAGAAGTTGCTACACAATGTACCACCGGTCCTCCCCAAATTCCTTTTTTCTTTTTCCCAACAGCCTTGTACACCATTAAATAACCACCATCTGGTCTTTTAGTAATTGATGGATTGCTCACCATCAAAGCATCAATAGCTGTGCTGTCCTTACTTACATCAACCAAGGGTTTATCAAAGCGTTTCCACGGTCCGTTCGGACTATCGGCAACGGCTACACCAATTCGCTGATTATTTCTATGAATAGGGTTTAATTTTATTTTTCCTGGCTTACTGTAAATCTTTCCATCTCCAGTATTTCCCATATAATACAAGTAGTATTTGTCGCCAAACTTATGTACTGTTGGGTTATGCGTACACAAACCATCCCATAATTTTGAATCTCTAATTTCTAAGGCAACATCTTTGTGTTTAAAAGGTCCAAAAGGCGATTTTGAAGTTGCATGTGCAATTTCAGAATGCGAATCCCAAACCCAACCTAAATCTTTTTTCCATCGAGAATAAAACATATGATACAAACCATCATTACCTTTTGTAATAGATCCTCCCCAAATACTCATTGTATCACTCTCAAATTTTGAGAATTTAGCAACTTCTCCCAATTCAACTTTAAAATCTGATTTTTTTATTTCTACAGTTTTTTTGGGCTGTTCTTTACAAGAACTTAAAAAAGTAACTGTTATTAAAAATAGTGTTAGAAATCTCATTTTGTGCTTTTTAAATAATGTATTTATTAATTCTTATTGCTTCTTTTTATAATATCTTACATAATCTACCTTCATAGATTTTCCATCTATTTCGTCGGTAACTGAACCGGACCATTTTATAATGGCAAGACTTAACCAAATAGGAGTTTCACTAAAACAAAATGTATTTTTTTCTCTTCTAATTTCTTCTCCATTAAAGTAAAATACAATCTCGTTTTCATTCCATTCTAAACCATATGTTTGATAATCTTTAGCAAAATTGCTACTTTTCTCAACATCTAAAGTTGCAATATCTTTCCATACACCATTTTTAAAATATTGTACTTTATAATTGGACATTAAATCGTGCCAATTTCCCTTACTATTCCAACCATTAATAAATTGAATGCAACCAATAGTAATGTTTTCTTTCCATTCAAATTCAATCCACTTGTCTCCTTTTATTTGTGAAATCCAAGAAGTTTCAATTTTACCATCAGCTAAACCATATTCGGATTTTTGATTTTTAAATGAACCACTTGAAGTTATTTTCACATCATTTTTTCTAACATAATTAACCAAACCATCCACATCATTATCTGCTGAATTAGACAATGTTTCAGGAAACGTTTCGGTTTGTGTTCCATAAACTCTAAACTCTCTAAGGTGAAATTTTGAATTGCTTTTAGAAATTAGTCTAACTTTTTTTGTTTCAATTGGAATTTCTAACTGAAACGAATAATCTGGCTTTGCGCCATATGAAAATCCTTTATGGCTTGAAGGATGCGTTTTTTTCCCATTTTGATTATACGTAAAGTCTGACCAGTTATGAATATTTGTATTTACTTCATTTGGAAAATGTCCTTCGTTTATATCAATTTCAAATCTTTTACCTTCAGTTGGCTCACCTCCTCTTGTCATTAACCAAAAAGAATTGTTGGTTGCCGTTGCTCCTGCATACTTATAACGACATTCAAAATATCCATATTTGAATTTCTTTTTACTCCAAATATTACCTGCGGTCCATTCCTGTCCTCCTCTGTTTTCTTTTCGTGCCTGTAACTCTAAAACACCATTTTTCACCACTGCATTTTCTCTCCACCTACTGCATAAAATATGTCCGCTTGGGCCATTTTGAGATTCCCAATTTTTATCTAGTTTTTTATTACTATAATCAAACTCATCTTGCCAAACTAAATCCCATTCATTCAAATTGATTTTATTAACTGTTTGTTGAGCTTTAAGTTGCAAAAAACTAAAAACTAATATAATTGAAACTATTACAGATTTTAAGTTCATACTAATTTGCTTTAATTATAGCAGACCAATTCCCTTTTTGACCTTTAATCTCGCGTTGAATTTGGAAATAAACTTCACTCTCATTTTCTAAATCAATGGTCATCATTCCTCTTACATTAGATCTAAATTCTTCATCTAAATTATCTTTCGATGTCCCGTATTTTACTACGTAAAAATCGTCTTGTTTTTCACTGGTATAACCAATTACAATTTTGTTATCTTCAATAAAAGATTTCCAAACTTTTGGTGCTAACGGCTTTCCATTTGGTGTTCCTGAAATTGAATTTGGTTGCTGACTTTCACCTTTTTCATTGATTGCAATCACACTGAAATCAACTGCTTTTCCATTTGTTAAACCATCAATTTCAACAGCATTGGTAATGGTTTTAAAAGAACGAACCGTTTCACCTTCATTTTTATATTCAACCAAATATTCATCAGCTCCGGCAACCTTTTTAAACCAAACTCGTACAGACTTATCTCCAACATCAATTCCGGTAATTTTTGGCGATAATGGCACGGTAAACGGTATCACTTTTTCGTAACGTTGGTAACCATTTGCACTTATCAATCGTACTCTTAAATCCAACACATCGTTTGAAGTTTTATTCCAATGTATGTCTCCTTTCCAAACTTTATTTCCCGGCTTAATCAACGGCAATTCTTTAGCATTTTTTGCTACTACTTTTCCGCCTTTGTTTCTTACATCCCACTCCAATTTATAACCTTGTAAACTATAACTTGGATAATCATTCAAACCTCTAATTGGCATCTCTACGGAAGCTTTTCCTTTGGAAAGGTCAATATTTTCAACTACAATATTTTTTATTGGGCTGAATTCCTTCTCAACTCTATGGAACAACCTTCTTTTATTACGCCATACATCAATCAATCCCCAAACTCGATTTTCTTCTTCTGAAGTCGCTGCATAAGCACTTCTGTAATCATTAAAAGTCCACATTGAAGCTCCAATTACAAAATCATTTTTACCTCTCCAATGTTGATTCCAATCAGAAACAATTTGCTGGTCACCATCCAATGAAGTTGTTGGGTATGGATCAAAACCATATTCTGAAATAAATATTGGTTTTTCTGGCCATTCGCTTCTTAATTTATCAATAATTTCCTGAGGTGTTCCCTGCCAACGATACATATTGTGCATAATCAAATCCACCTCTGTATTTGGGTCGGTTTTACGATTTGAAAATGATTTTTGACCGCTATTACTCACACAAGTCAGTAATCTGTTTGGGTCTAATTCACGGGTAAAATCCATTGCATATTTTGCATAATCGTAATGGTTTGAAAGTTCATTTCCAATACTCCAACCAATAATACTTGGATGGTTCCAATCACGTTCTACCATACCAGTAATCCATTTTTTAATTAACGGATATTCCGGAGCTGTAAATTCAGGGTTTGTTAAATTTCGAACATTGACTTCTTCAAACAATAAAATTCCTTTTTTATCGCATAAATCGATTAGCTTTTCGTTTTGCGTTCCGTGCATAATTCGCATAAAGTTTGCTCCCGCTTCTTTCATTAAATCAACATCTTCTTCCAAAACTTGTAACGGCTCTGATGAACCCCAATATCTATGTTCGCTAACACGGTTAAATCCTCCTAAACGAACAGGTTCTCCATTCAATAATAATTTTGAAGCTGTTAATTCTATTTTTCTTATTCCGAAGTTGTCTTTTCTACTATCAATTACAGTTTCTCCTTCTGAAATAGTGGTTTTAATTTCATATAAATTCGGATGATCAAAATGCCATAACGCTACGTCTTTCGACGCTAATTTCCCTTCTAAAAATTCATCAATAATTTTATTAGCAGGAACTTTTACGGTTTTGGTTAATTCCAATAATTCTCCATTTCTTGAAACCACCGATTTTACCGCGATCTCTTTTTCTACTTCAGAATTATTTTCCAAACGAACCTTTAGTTTTAAATCTGCCGAACCTTTAGCCAAATCAGGGTTTGCGTGTATATTCTGATTGTTAATTCTAACTTCGTTATTCTTTGTTAAATACACATCACGAATAATTCCACCCCAATTCCACGTTGCACCAACTATATTTCTGTTATCAACTTCAACAGCAATTACATTGGCTTTTCCGTAGTTTAATTTATTGGTAATATCAAACTCAAAAGGTGTGAATCCTCCACGGTTCTCACCAATTAATTCATCGTTTAAATACACTTTACAAACGTGGTACACACCTTCAAACTTAATTCTAATGCGCTCATTAGCATTTTGCGACCAGTTTTCAGGTAATTTGAATGCTTTTCTATACCAGCCAAAGCCATTGTAATTTGAATAATCGTTAATCATTCCCCAGTGGCCCGGAACTTTTAAATTTTTCCAATCGCTGTCATCAAAATTGGTTTGAAAAACTTCTTTTGCATCTTTTTTCGTTTTTAAAAAGAATTCTTCTGAAATTGGCTTGAACATCACTGCATCAGCTACAACACCACCATCGGTAATAGCTGTAACTTCCACATAATTTTCTTCATTTTTATTGAATTTGTAGATTCCCAAACTCATCCATTTTCCATTATTGCTACGTTGAAGGAAATGTTTTGGTGTTTTTCCTCCGGAATGTTTTACGTTAAACTGAGCCGTTGTATGACTTCCAAACGGATACATTGCAAACGCTTCGTAATAAGATGTTTCATCATTTTTAAGATAAAAACGCACATAATTTTCTGCAGATTCACCAGCTTTAAAATTACGCTCAAAATAGTTTTCTTTATAGACATCTGTTCCTCTTGCTCCTACTTTTTTGGTTCTCCATTTTCCTTTCACTTCAACCAATTCTGAATCCAAATTATCGATAATAATATCTCCTTCTTCTTCAACTACATTCATTGGATTGGTTCCTTGGCCGGCAAGTGCATTGAATTTCCAGTTACCGTTTAACAATGCTACATTTTCAGCATCAGCGTGTAATTGCTCTGCATTTTTTACAGTCTCACAAGCAATTAAGCTACTGATGATTGCAATAATTAAGAATATTTTTTTCATTGGTTCATTTATTATTTATGAATTCTGATTTAATTTTTTTGAGAATCGTCATTCTAAATTTATTTCAGAATTTCATCTCACTTTTTCTACAAACTTGAAACAAGTTCAGAATAACAAAAAAAGTTAACTACAGATTATTTCAAATATTGATGCAGGAACATTTTCTGATGGATGTTCGGCTTCTATAATTATTCCTTTTGTTTTTATTTTCGAATCCAATTTCCACGTATTTATGGTTTGGTAATTTCCTTCTTTTTGAACTAAAATTGTTCCGTTTAAATCTTTAATAGTATAATTTCTTACACAAAATGGCGCAACCTCTTCTGGATGTCCCATTAATGTACATTCTAACGGATGATCGTAATCTGGATCCAAAAACAATTTAATTTCTGACAATTCTTTTTCTGAATCCCACTCAATTTTTAGAGTAGGATTTTTATCTTCTAAACTTGCACTCCAAGCGTTTACCGTTCCCCAAGGGCGCACATAACCATTACCAATATTTGAACTATCAAAAGCTTCTATTGCTGGAGAAATTTCCATTGCAATATTAAAACCATCAGGTCTACGTTGTGGAATCCAAAACTCAAAAGTATCAACACCAATTCCATCTGGTGGTGTTTGTTTTCCGTTATTTGAAACCGCTTTGTTTACTCCGTTAAACACTGATAGAACACCTGAATAACGTTTGTTACTATTTTTTAAATACACTTTTTCGTTCGACATAAAAGTGACAAAAGCATATTGATTATTAGGTATTGATGTTGAAAATTCAAATTCTATTTCTTGCTCTCCTTTTTTAAGGTTGATGCTTTGCGTTTCGTAAATAGCTTCTGGAGTATAATTTTTAGACGCTGTTGAAGTTCTTAATTGCACTGCAATTTTGGTGTCTTCATCAGCTTTTACTAATACCTTAAACTTGTAATTTTCATTGGCTCTAAAAGGTAATAATTGTGCTGCAGAAGTTGCTAAATTTGTCCATTCTCCATCAAAAGGAATTTCATTTAAATTTAAATTTGAAGAACTTGTAACAGTTGCCGAATTCACTAAATTACTTTCAGTTTGAATAGGAATATTAGGAATACTTTGCCCCGTTAAATTCAATTCATTTTGAAGTATTTTTATTAAACCATTCTCCAAAATTTCAGCAGGTTTCACACTGTTTTCAATACAAACAGCAGCAGCCATACCAACAGCTTGAGCACATAAACCAGTTGTTGCCATAACTCTTGTAGAACCAAAAGCAACGTGTGTAGCACTTATAATTCTTCCTGCTAAAAACAGGTTATCAATATCTTTACTTACAAACGAACGATAAGGAATTTGATACACACCTTTTGAATGCCATTGCGTACAACCAGACAATTCGCTATAAACACCTTCTGCTGGATGTAAATCAATTGCCCAACCACCGTGCGCTATTGCATCATCAAAATTAGCCTGACCAATTACATCTTGCTGTTTCATCATATACAAACCTTCAAAACGGCGACTTTCACGTTTTCCAGGAACTGTTCCAACCCATTCCAAGGTCATATTATCTACATCTTCAAATTCTCCTGAATTTTTAATATAATCCCAAACTCCATAAATTACTTTCCAAAGTTCGTATTTAATTTCTTCTGTATCGTGAATGGTATCTCCTTCTCCACCATATTCAAACCACCAAAAACGACAACCTTTATCGTCTTTTCCAATGGCTTTATAACGAGGAATTTTCTTGATGTCTTTCAATGCAAAATCTGGAGCAACAAACTTAACCGGCTTGTCGGTAGTTTTACTGTAGAAATACATTGAGTGCCCCAATAACTCACCATATGATTTGTCTGGAGCAAATAATTCTCCGAATTCTTCTTTACTTTCTGCTCCCATTCTAAATGAAGCTCCAGCTTTAAAAGCTACAATTCCATCACCAGATGCATCGCAAAATAATGGTGCATTTATAACATATTCTGTTGAGTTTTGAGGATTAAATGCTTTAACCGATTCAATTTTGGTATCGCTCGATTTTGACACATCGTACACACTTGTGTTTAGTAAAAGTGTAATGTTTTCTTCATTCAATACTTTTTCTAATAAAACCGTATCAAAAATAACAGCGTTACCTTCTTTGTTTCTATATAGGTTTTCAACTAAAATTTCATCCATTACGCCACCTTCACGAGACCAACGGTTGTTGTTTCCCATATGCGAAGTTGCTCCCAATATCCATAATCTAACTTCAGAAGAAGCATTTCCTCCCAAAACTGGTCTGTCTTGAACTAATACCGTTTTTGTTCCTTTTCTTGCCGCTGTTATAGCTGCACAAACTCCTGCTGTTCCTCCACCAATAACTACAAATTCACTTTGTAATTCTTCAACCTTATTAGATCTTACTTCTTTGTTAAAACCCTTAACTAACATTTATTTCTTTTTTTGAATTTTTTAAAATAATATAACTTCCTAGCGCTAAAACTAACGCTCCCATTCCCGTAACTAAAAGTGTTGGATTCCCTTCTAACATTGAAATAATAATGATTAACAACCCTGTTGAAGCAACTCCAATTCCAATAACTCTTCCTCCTTTTTTATTTCCTCCTTTAGATTCTGCAGCATCTTGAGGTACTTTTGAATCTACTTTTTCTAAATAGCTTTCATATTGAGAAGTATCTGTGTTTTTTGTTCTGAAATAAACTTCAAAAATGATTAACATAAGAATAGGAATTCCTACACCTGCAGTCATTTCCATTGCTCTATTTAAACTATAATCGAACATTGAAGGCATTACAAATTTGAAAAACGAGTTAATTATCAAAGAAACTATAGTTACCACCAATACACTTTTACCAGTTTGATATTTTGAAAACAATGCAACTAATGGCGGTAAAAACATTGCTCCACCTGTAATGGCAGCTAAACTCATAACAACTTCAACAATTCCGCCCATATAAGGCACTAATAATGCTACCACAATAGTTATTAAACCTAAAACAATTGTTGCCATTCTACCAACTTTCACTAATTTATCTCCAGAAGTTTCTGGGAAAAAATGTTTATAAACATCATTAGATAGTACGCCTGCAGAAATATTTAATGTAGTATTTACTGAACTTGATGTTGCGAAAATCATTCCACCTAACATTAAGCCAAGCATACCAATTGGTAATACTTCTTTACACATTAATAAATACGCTCCTTCATCGGCTAAACCACCTAAATCTGGATTTAATACTTTATAAATCATTGGTGGTAACATCCAAATTAGCGGACTAATTGTATATAAACCTCCAAACAACCAACCTACTTTTTTTGCATCTCTAGGTGTGGCAACACTTGTATAACGTTGAATGTAAGCCCAGTTTCCTGCAATAAAAAACAAATTATATAAACCAAAAGTTACCATAAACTCCCAAGAGTATTCGGCATTGGTAAAGTTGAAAAAGTTATCTGGTGCTTGAGCTATAAAATTGTCTATTCCTCCAATTTTATCAAACGATAATGGTACAACAATTAAAACTGCTGCGGTTAATACCACAAATTGTAAAACATCAGTTACAATTACAGCCCATAAACCACCAACTGCTGTATAAATTAAAATTAATACTCCTAAAAAAATGATACTTGCTGAAATTGGAATTCCTGTTGAAACTTCCACAATTTTTGCTACAGGATATAAAAATGCGCCTGTAGTAAATACCGATATTCCTAAAAATAAATAAGTGTAAATTTTTTGAGTATTGTAACCCAATCTATCCGTAATAAATTCAGCTGCTGTTAAGGCTTTTGTTTTTTGCCATTTTGGAGCAATTACAAAACCAATAATTAAACCCGCAATACACATTGTCCATTGTATGGTTACTGCAACCCAACCGCTGCTGTATGCGATAGAGCCCCAAACTACAAATGTTCCTGCCGAGAAAAAACTCATAAATAATGATAAACCACTCATCCACCAAGGTAGTGCTCCACCTGCGGCAAAAAAGGATTTCATATTTTTTCCAGATTTTGCAAAGCTTAATCCGCAAATAAAAACTAGAAGGGTAAAAATTAAAATAACTCCGATATCAATAGAACTCATAATTGTTTATTTTTCTTTCAAGTAAATTTAATCAATAGCTAAATGCGTTTAACAATAATCTTTAAATACGCCCAACGAAAACGTTTTCGGACAGGTAAAATATTTCCGAGAACGTTCTCGGAAATTCAAAAAGATTGTATCTTTGGTACTTTCTAGAACTAATAATGAAGTACATAACCATAAAAGATATCGCTAAAAAACTAAACACATCTGTTTCAACAGTTTCACGTGCGTTTAATGATAAATCGGATATTAGTGCTAAAACCAAAGAATTAGTATTAAAAACTGCCAAAGAAATGGGTTATCGCCAAAATAGAATGGCGAAAAATTTGGTTCAAAAGAGAACTTATAATATTGGTATAGTAGTTCCTGAATTTGTAAATAGCTTTTTTCCTGAAGTGATAATGGGAGCTCAAGAAGTTTTATTCAAAAAAGGATACCAAGTTTTAATTACTCAATCTAATGAATGCTACACAACAGAATTAAAAAATGTACAATCGTTAGAAAATAGTATGGTTGATGGATTACTGATTTCTTTATCTTCGGAAACGGATAATATTGACTATTACCAAGATTTAGTAAATAGTGGATTTCCAATTATATTTTTTAATAGAACCTACAAAGAAATTAAAGCTTCAAAAGTACTATTTAATGACTATAAATGGGCAATGTTTGCAACTGAACATTTAATTAGACAAGGCTACAAGAATATCTATCATTTACAAGGAATAAAATCCTTAACACTATCAAAAGAAAGGAGAAGAGGCTTTGTTGATGCTCACAAAAAACATAAATTAACTTACGACAAGAGTCAAGTTATAACTTCTGGATTTCACATGGAAGATGGTGAAAAAATTGCAGCACAATTAATTGAAAACAATACAATACCAGATGCTATTTTTGCCGCAAACGATCAACTAGCTATGGGTGCAATGAGTGTTTTTAAAAAGCATGGTTTTAAGGTACCTAAAGATATTGCCTTTGTTGGTTTTTCTGAATCTAAAATGGGAAGTATGGTTGAACCTCCACTTTCTTCAGTAAAACAGCCTACTTTCGAAATTGGAAAGCAGGCTGCTAAATTATTATTAGATCAAATTGAAGCAGGTACTAAACACACTCCTCAAACTGTAAAATTAGATGGAGAACTTCATATTAGAGAATCTTCTCTGAAAAAGTAACAACTATTTTCTCTCTATATCTCTTTTTGAAATTTCTTTTCTATTCAGAAAAATACTACTGGTAAACCCATCAATTACATCATCAAAAACAATAGGTTTACGTTTATCTTCTTTCACTGTATTTAAATGAAAATTACTGATTGTTAACCCTTTAATATGACGCGCATAAATTCCTGAAGCTGGTAACGTTTTTACCAAATAAAATTCTGGCCACCATTTACCTAAAACATCCAACGTGTATTCTTTAATTTCTTTTGAAGCATCTTCTTTTGTACCTCCACCAGCAACTGTCATTTGAACATTATTAATTTGAATATCGTTAATATAATGATTAGGCATTCCTGTTAAAAAGAAAGATGAATCCTTATCCAATTCTCTATTATCCACAATAAAATCACTAAAAATAAAACTATGCATTGCTTTCATTGGTAACATTCCCATTGGAGCATCAACTCCTGCACGTTGTTGACAGAAAGTCATAAACACCGGTCTAGGTACGTTACGCATAACAATATTTGTAAACGACATATTTTTCATTTCTCCGCCTTCATTCATTTGAATTTTAAACCCAGAATCTTGAATATCGTGAAACGTACAATTTGAAACAGTTACAGAATCAAAATCTCCACGAGAAGACAATCCTATTCTTAAAGCTGCCCATTTACTTGTAAACACACAATTTGTTACTACAATATCTTTACAAGGTTTATCTGGTCTTGAAGTTTGTAAACAAATAGAATCATCACTTGTATCAAATGAACAATTAGCAACACGAACATTGGTACAACCATCAAAATCTAAACCATCTCCATTACCATTTACTCTACTATGAATTTTAATTCCATCTACAACAATTTCATCGCAATACAACCAAGCCGAAGTCCAAGCTGCTGGATTGATCAATGTAATATCATTCATATGAATTTTCTGACAATTCAAAAAACGCATCATCATAGGTCTTCCAGTTTTTCTATTGAAATTCTTCATATGCCCATTTCCATCAATAGTACCATAACCTTCAAAAGCAAACGACTTGGCATCCTTCGCAAAAATTAAACAACGATCCATATGAGGTTCGTTTTTATACATATTTTTATGCGTATCGGTTGTATAATCTTCAATATCTGGACTTCCTAATAAAACGGCTCCATTTTCAACATGAAGTGTAACAAAATCTTTCATATAAATGGTTCCAATCATTACCGTTTTACCAGCAGGAATGATAACTTTTCCACCTCCATTTTTGGTGCAAACATCTATTGCCGCCTGTACTGCTTTTGTATCTTTTGTTACTCCATCTGCTTTTGCTCCGTAATCTATTACATTAAAATCGGTTGCAAAAACTTGCAACTGAAACCCGATTACCAATAAGAAGATTATTTTTTTCATTTTGTTTAATTTTTATTTATATAAAAGTATCTTATTCTACAAGCGTTCCCTTCGCTTCTAGCATCTTTGATTTCTGAAATTTTTATTTCAAGTGTATGCTTTTTGTTGGATAATTCACTAGCTAATGTATAATACCAAGGTAAATGAACTTGCCCACTCCATTTGGTAAATAAGTTTTGTGTTTTCCATTCTCCTTTATCTATTCTGTATTCAATAATTCCAGCATCTTTACCAGCAGCAATTGCAATACCAACTGTATTCCCTTCAAACTTAAATTTTAAAACTTTGCTTGGTTTATCACCAATTAACATTGGAACATCTACATAATTTGGTCTTGTTCTTTTACCATCATTCGGATTCCAAGAGGAATTAATAAACCAACCTTTTGGTAATTTTATAGTTGAAATATCTACAAGCTCACCATTTTCATATGAAAACTCATTTATTTTTTCCTGTAAGTCATAAGAGAAAATCTTATCGTCAGCATCCAAATGCTTTGAAAATGAATTCTCCAAAAATTGAAGCATTGAATGTGCATAAATTCCTTGACCAAAAGGCGATGGATGTAAGTTTTTGAAATCTTTCTCCCAAGTAAACTCTCCATTATCAATTCTATCTGTTACTTCTTTGGCTAAATTTATGGTTGAAATTCCATAATGATCAGCAATTAAATTATGATTTGTAATAACTTCTGGTTCAACACCTCTCCTATAGTCTTCCATTTTATCTGGATCTACAAAATGCATCATAACTATATCCATTTCAGGGTTCGTTTTTCTTAAATGTCTTACAATTCCTTCCATTCCTTTAATTTGCTCTTCTGAAGTTCTTTCGTTTGTGGAATCATTAACTGCAGCTTCTTCAAATAACAAATCTATTTTTCCTTTAGACAAAACATCTCTTTGCAGCCTAAATGCGCCCGGCGTACTTCCCATTGAAGGAATACCAGCTGCTACAAATTCAAATTTTGTTTGTGGAAAGCGTTTTACTAGATAAGCTGAAATACTATCTCTCCAACCTGTATTATATGTAATTGAGCCTCCTAAAAATGCTACTCTTCCTACTTTTTCTCTTTCAAACTTGATGTAACTGTTAGCAATTCCTTTTCTTTCTAAATGATAATTAGATGAATTTAATTTCCCTTTTTGAATAGAATTGTACTTAATAAAATCGATAACCAATTGAGGGTTGTCAATTTCATAATGATGCCCTTTTAACTTTTGAATTCCTTTAGAACATGGTAAAATAGAAGCTGGCGCATCCAATTCAATATATCTTTGAATCAGTTTTAACGAGTTTTCTTTTGGAGGAACAATTTTATCTTGGTTACTTATGGAGTGCAAAATAGGAACTCTGTTTTTAGCTAATTCTTCTAAATTATCAATGGGATTATTTAAATAAGCAATAGCCTCTTCATCATTTTTAAAACCATATTCTTGTTTCAATCGTTTCCATTCATTCTTACTTCCATCGCCAGCGCCAAATCCGGCTGGCCAACTTTTAAAATCACACACAATTGCATCAGCATAAATACAAGCAACTTTTTCCGGATTAACTTTCGCCCAATTGTATGCAAACAAACCACCTCTACTATGGCAGTGAATGGCTACTTTTTTTTGAAGCTTATAATTTTTTACTAAATATTTATAAAACTTATTCCAAATTTTAACAGCATTTGGACTTCCAAATTTATTATCTGTATTTATATATGCAATATGGAATCCTTCAGCAACTAAACTACTATCTATCTTGTTATGATACTCTGGAAAACGAGCTCTCCAAACCCAAGGATTTCCGTTTAAAGCTTTTTTAGGAATTACTAACCTAGCATTACAATTTTCAACTTCAAAATTTATTCTTTTAAAACCTTTCCACTCTGATTGTTCTAAATTTTGAGCTGAAATGTCTACCACAAAAAATAGTATAAAAACTGAAACAATAAATACGTTAAATTTTATTTTCATTTTAAAAATTTCCAGAAATTTTAACCGTATCACCTACTTTTAGTTGCCAATTTTTTAATTGGTTTAATAAATTTTTCACTTCGGAAGTTGAAGATTTTTCATTTATCAAATTTGTTGTTTCCCAAGGATCATTCTTTAAATTAAAATATTCTACATCGCCCGTTTTAGGATATACAATTAGTTTTTTATTCCCAGAAACCACTCCTCTTTGATCATCAAACATTGCTAAATATATTGATTCTCTTCCTTTAGCTTCTTTATTAATTAGCGGTTTTAAACTTTGAAAATCAATGTTTTTTGGGCCTTGAATTCCTAATAAATCGAATAACGTAGGATTCACATCTTGCAAATAAACACGTTCCTTAATTTTAGTGTTTGGTTTAATTTTTGGTGCTTTAATAATTAAAGGTGCTGTTACACTTGGCTCATATAAACAAACCTTACCTGCAACGCCATTTTCACCAAAGTTAATTCCGTGATCAGACATAAATACAATAATAGTATTATCATAAACACCTTTTTGTTTTAACGCTTTTATTATGTCTCCAATTCTATCATCCATATGCGTAACCATTGCATTATTTTGTTGAACTCTAGATTGCATTGTTTTAGAACTTAAAGGATTGTTTGTGTATTGATATTTTACGTTTTTATTTAAAGGCTTACCATTTACTACACTTGGCGGTAACACCATATCTTTTGCTGGATATAAATCGTAATAATTTTGAGTAGTTTGCCTTGGAACGTGTGGAGCATTAAAAGCAACATACATAAAAAACGGCTTCTCACTTTTGTAATTATTTATATAATCCACAGCTTCATTACCTGTAATATCAGTTACGTGTCCGCCAGTTGTATTGTATGTTTTTAATTGTCCAGGTTGAATACTTCCTAATTCATCAAAAATAGCTGATGGTTTCTTTCCCCAAGCGTGCCATTTACCTGTCATATAAGTTGAATAACCGTTTTCTCTTAAAACTTCAGGAAATGCTTTTGGAGCATTTTTATTAGTTATTTTTTGAGATTTCCAAATATGTTGCCCGTAAAACAACATAGTTCTACTAGGAATACAAACCGCAGGAGACCAACAACCCATATTATAAGCTGCAGTAAATGATACTCCTTCTTTTGCTAAAGCATCAATATTTGGAGTAACCATTGCTGAATTTCCATAAGCTCCTAAAGCTTGGTTACTTTGATCATCAGATTCTATAAAAACAATATTTGTTTGAGCGTTTATTTGAACACCCAAACAAATTTGTAGTACTATAAATAGTAGTTTTTTCATTGGTATAAAATTTATTTACTTCAATAAGTGCGTCGACTCCGCTCAGCAACCGGTCATTAAGCGGAGTCGAAATGCTGGTTCTCATCATACTAGTAACCATTAGAATGAGATTCTGAAACAAGTTCAGAATGACGGATTTAATAATTGAATGAAAGGAAATGAAGAATCTCTATTTATCAATTTTTCGTGAGATTGCCACATTCTGCTGTGCTACATTCGCAATGACATTTTATATTAATGTCCTCCTTTAGGATGACTATCATTTGTATATCTTAATACTTTTGGTTTTCCAACTCCTCTTGCTGCAACAATTTCAGTTTTCCAAACTTTACGTAAGTTTTCTAAAATAGTTTTATGCTCTTCTTTAGAAGCTAAATTATGTAATTCAGCAGGATCATTTTTCAAATTATATAACTCTTCATAAACTGGTTTTTCACCTTCAACTGGAGCATCTATATAACTTCTATACACAGCAATTGCAGGATCGTGAACAGCATACAACATTTTACTTACAGGTATTCCCATCATTTTAGCAGTTTCAATTTCTTTAGTTGCTGAAAAATTGTTGTTTTTATAATATCTAATGTATTTCCATTCTTTATCTTGAACAGATTCACAACGTGGATTTCCAAAATGTGTAGACCATAAGTTTTCAGTATAAACATACTCTCTTACTTCTTCTTTTTCCCCTTTAATTAAGTTTGAAATATCTTTCCCTTGAAAAGAAGCAGGTTTTTCAATTCCTGCCATTGCAACCATTGTTGCAGCTACATCAATACTTTGCACTAAAGCATTACTTTTAAAACCTCTTTGTTTTTTCTTTAATCGTGGATCTAAAACAATCATAGGTACGTGTGTTGTTTTTTCGTAACACAAAGATTTTCCACCTAAACCTTGTTCACCCATAAATAAACCGTGATCTGAAGTAAAAATAATCACAGTATTTTTATCTAATTTTAAATCTTTTAGCTTCGCTCTTAAATTTCCAACCAAACGATCAATACCTGTCATAGCTTGTAACTGACGTGTGTAACGTTCAATAGTTCCTTCAGGAGTATCAGAATAATTATAACCAGTTTGTCTGTCTTCAACTTTATGAATTGAAGCTGGTAATTTTGGTGTTTTAATATCCTTTTTAGCTACATAATTTTCTGGTAATGGAATTTTTAAATCACGATACAATGTTTTGTAAATTTCATCATCATCTTTTTTCATTTTCATAGTACCTGTACTTGCACTATGTGGCAAATTGAAATTAATCGACAACATAAAAGGTTTGTTTGCTGGTCTTTCATCTAAAAACTTAATAGCTCCTTTTAAATTACGCTCGTTCGGGTCAATAAAATCATCAACAGCTTCATTTAATAATTCTGGTTGCGTAAATGCAATTGCATCATTAAATATTTTGTGACGATCTTTTGGGTAAAAACTTAAATGTCCGTGACCTGCATACCAATAATCAAAACTATTGTCCATTAGCCCACTTGTATATCCACCTTCTCCAATTGGAGCGTGATTTTTACCAATCCAACCCGTAAAATAACCAGCTTTACGCATTACCATTGGGTAAGATTGCTCCCAAGCTTCATCAGAAACACTTGTTCCTGAATTAAAGTTTACACCGTGTTTACGTTCGTATTGACTTAACAAAATTGAGATTCTACTTGGTGTACAAATAGCACTTGTAATATGTGCATTGGTAAATAACACACCTTCACCAGCCATTTTATCTATGTTTGGCGTTTGTACAATTTCATTTCCTGTACAACCCATCATTCCATACGATTGATCATCGGTTAAAATGAATACAATATTTGGACGTTCTTGAGCACTTAACTTTAAAAAGCTAGTGATTAAAAGTGCTACTATTAATAAAGTTTTTTTCATTTTTTATTTTATAATTTATTTTAATTCTTGAATTCTAACGTTTCTATAGGTTAACTCTGCTCCTTCAGCTTGTAAACATATATTTCCTTTAGTTAATGGCTTTCCAGTTTCATCAAAGAAATTTTTAATTTCATTAACCAAATGACCATTTACATAATACTTAGCTGATTTCGATCCTCTAACTTCAATTCTAACAGCATTCCAACCTTCAATTTCATAATTATTGTATTTAATATTGCGCTGAAATCTTTTTACTTTTGAATCTAAAACTTTTTCATTTCCATCTTTTCCAACAACTGTAACTTTTGGGCCTTTTATTACCCATAAATCTGCTGTATCATCTTCTTGAATTTGACATTCTAAACTAGTTGGCCAAACCTCTTTTTTACCTTGAACGTGAAATAAAATTCCCGCATCACGTTTGGCTTCAGCTCTAGGTTCAAATTTGCGCTCACCCCATTTATATTCTAGTTCTAAATTAAAATTGCTGAACTCTTTATTAGTTGTAATTATTGCAAATGGCGCTTTTTTACCTTTCCACTTTTTAAGTACTTCAATCCTGTTTTCTTTTACTTCAAAATGTTTATTCCCTAATTCATTCTCTTCCTCCGAAGTAGTATAAACGCTACCTAAACCATCTTTTGGGAAAGGATTTTTCCAATCAACTTTATTCGCTTGTTTTTGTTCAGTTACTTCTCTTACCCAAATGTTTCTATATTCAATAGGATCGTTATGATACTGCAAATAAATTGGTCCTTTAGCAGCCAAATTATCAGGATAAGAAGTTACCTTTCTATACAATGTTGGGCCTTCATACACTTGATTATTTTGAATTAAAACACCATTATGCAAAACTGTTATGCTAGCTTTTTCTTTCATTTTACCATTTTCATATACAGGCGCTTTAAAAATTATATCATAGCTATTCCAATTACCTTGTGGAGTTGATGCATTTACCAAAGGTGGAAACTGGCCATAAATAGCACCAGCTTGTCCATCTGCATAAGTTTCATTTACAAAGCTCTCCAAAATCTGAACTTCAAACTTACCCATTATGTAAATTCCACTATTACAACCTTTTTGACCCTTTACTTTTAAAGTATCATTCACTCTCCATTCAATATGCATTTGCATGTCACCAAATTTTTGCTTTGAAGTAAGTCCACCTTTACCAGCAACCATATGCGAACTATCCACAATTTTAAAGTTTCCTGGTTTCCAAGCATCTAAATTGCTTCCATCAAAAAGAATAATTGCATCAGAAGGAGGTGCTGTTCTTGTACCTTTTCCTGGAATTACCCTAACTGGTTTTTCTCTAGTTACATCGTGTAATCTATCTTTTAAATAAACACGTTTACTTTTTTGAGCAATCGAATTAAAAACAATTGCAAAAGTTAAAATTGTTGTAACAAATAATTTTAATCGAGTTAATCTCATTTTTATTTTGTCTGAATTGAAACTTTTGAATCTTGTAATCCTTCTGAAGTTGCTTTTATTGAAATTGAACCTGCACTTTCAGTTGATTTTACAACCAGTAAACACATACCATTAAACACCTTTCTTTTTGGAACTTGAAACCCTTCTAAAGAAGTTTGATCTCCACTTCCAACAGCTGCCAAAGTTCCAGCTCCTTGAATATCAAAATTCACTAGATTATCTGCTAATGGACACATATTTCCATCTTTATCCTCAATTTTAACTGTAATAAACGATAAGTCATTTCCGTCAGCGTCAATTTCTGTTCTATCTGCTACTAACGAAATTTTAGCTGGTTTTCCTGCTGTTTTTATCTCTTTAGTTACAATTTCTTTGCCATTATTATAAGCAACAACTTTAATACTTCTAGGTCGGTAAGGTACATTCCAAGATAAACGGTATTTAGATTTGTACATTCCTTTTTCATAATCGTGGTATTCTGCTGGAATCATTGTAAAATCTTTACCTTTTACTTTCTTACCAAATGATTTTCCGTTCACAAATAATTCAACTTCTTCACAATTTGTGTAAGAGTAAACCGGAATTGTTTCTCCTTCTTTACCTTCCCAATTCCAATGTGGTAATACGTGAACCATTGGCTCCGTAGTCCATTGACTTTGGTACAAGTAATATCTATCTTTTGGAAAACCACATAAATCTACTGGCGCAAAATACGATGAACGTGATGGCCAATCGTCGTTCCAATAACCGTGTGTTGAATTGTCTCTACCTCCATAAGGTGTTGGTTCTCCAATATAATCGAAACCTGTCCACATAAACTCACCTAATGATTTTGGGCATTTTTCTTGAGCATCAAACTCTACATCTGGAGGATATGCCCAAGGCGGACCAACAATAACATCGTAACTAGAAACGTGATTTGTTGAATGTCTTTCTGTATATTCAATTGGTAAATGATAAACACCTCTACTACTTGTTAATGATGCAGTTTCAGATCCATACAAAATCATATCAGGATTTGCCTCTAAAATTTCATTGTAATTTTCTGGCCAATAGTTCATACCAACAATATCAACTTCGTAGGCTAATTTATTTTTAAACGGAGCTGGATAGTAGTTAAATCCAACAGTTGTAGGACGCGTATTATCCTCATCGTGACAAATATCGTTTAGCATTTTAGCTACTTTCCAACCGTCTTTTCTGCTTTGCTCTAAAATTTCATTTCCAATACTCCACATAATAACCGATGGATGGTTACGATCACGTTTAATCATATCACGTAAATCACGTTCGTGCCATTTGTCAAAAAACTTATTGTAACCGTTTTTAACTTTCCCCATTTTCCACTCGTCAAAAGCTTCAACAATTACAACAATACCTAATTCATCACAGGCTTGTAAAATTTCTGGTGAAGGTGGATTGTGACTTGTACGTAAAGCATTAACACCCATACTTTGCATAATTTGCATTTGACGTTGTTTTGCTCTAAAGTTAATGGCTGTTCCTAAAGGCCCTTGATCGTGGTGCATACAAACACCATTCAATTCAACAGCATTCCCATTTAATAAAAATCCTTTGTCTTTATCAAACTCTATAGTTCTAATTCCAAATTTAGTTTTGTATTCATCTACAACTTTATTGTTTACAACAACTTTACTAATTGCAGTATATAAAACAGGATTTTTAACATCCCATAAATTTGGATTTTCAACATTTAAAGCAACGTTTATTTTTTCTTCTGAAGTTGAATTAACTGTAATTTCTGAAGTTGTTTCAACAACTACAATTCCTTCAGCATTTAAAACACTTGTTTGCAATTCTGCTTTTGAAACCGAGCTTCCTGCATTTTTAATTTTTGTTTCAATAGTAACTTCAGCAGATTTTGAAGTTACTTTAGGAGTAGTAATGTATGTTCCATACTGCGGAATATGTACTGAATTGTTCATTTTTAAACGAACATTTCTATAAATACCAGCACCCGAATACCAACGCGCTGCCAAATCTTCAGGAGATAATTGAACAGCAATTACATTATCTTCTCCAAATTTAATGTGTTTTGTTAAATCTAATTCAAAACCAATATAACCATATGGCCTTTCGCCTACATATTCACCATTTAGCCATACTTTAGCATTGTTCATTGCCCCATCAAATTCAATAGAAATTTGTTTTTGGCTAAATTTATTATCTACCGTAAAATGTTTTCTGTACCATGCAATTCCGTGAACAGGTAAACCTCCAGTTCTAGCATTGTATTTATTACTAAACGGACCTTCAATTGCCCAATCGTGTGGTAAATTAAGTTTTCTCCAATTGGTATCATCAAAAGTAATAGATTTTGCTTGGTCTGGTGCTTCTTTTTGAAACAACCAATCTTTATTAAAATTTTGATCTTCTACAGAACTTATATCTTCTTTATTACAAGAAATAAAAGTTATAATTAGAATTAAGAAAAATGATTTGAAATACAATTTGAGTTTATCCATTTTTAATGACTTTTGGTATTACATTTTTTTTGCAACGTAAATATAATTTAATAAACTACCACATTAAAAAATTGAGATTGCTAATTGCTTTAAAAAAACATTTGTTCTATCTTTTAAATCAAAATGTTCATTAAACCCTGTTTTACAGAATTAAAATAGACTCTAGATCTAGAAAATAACATATGTTATGTTGCATTCTAAATTAACTATAACAAAAAAATCCTCTATCAAATTAATGATAGAGGACTTATTTAATATTAATACTAAGGTCTATTTTTTAGGAGTAATTTTAAAAGAAAAAGCGTGGTTACCAACTTTTGTTTTTGGTAATTTTATTGTTAATCCTTTATCTGTAGATTTAAATTCTAAATTACCTTCTGTACCCAACATTTTAATTGATTCGATTTGATGTTTATACAATCCATTTCCTCCTTTTAAGGAACGAATTGTAAACTCATCTCCTTTTGGCCAATCTAATACAGTTGCGTATAAAATATCTCCTTTAGTTGTAAAACGAATATCTTTTGCCGTATTATCTGCATTTTTGTTTTCACTTAAATGCCCTTCAACAACTTTAGCATCACCTTCTCCATAAACCTCGAAAGTTCGTGTACCGTAAATAGCTTCACCATTTACTTTTAACCATTGTCCCATTTCTAATAAACGTTCTTTTACTGGCTCAGGAATAGTTCCATCTGCTCTTGGAGTAATGTTTAATAAAACAGCACCGTTTTTACTTACAACATCTACTAAAAAGTCTATTAAACGATTTGTAGATTTATAATTAGGGTTGCTAATGTTACACCAAGCATTCCAATCTATAGAATCATCTGTTAACCAAGGAAAATCTTTTTTCTCGCTCATTCTTGCACGTTCTAAATCGTACACAGCAGAACCTTTTGCAAAATCGTAGAATTTATATGTTGAAACAACTCCTTTATTGTTATTATCTGCTTTATTATAGTAATACTCTAAAAACTCTTTTCTATGCTCTTCGCTAACAATATCCATTTTATTATCAAACCATACTAAATCTGGATCGTATTTATTGATAATTTCTTTTAATCTATTTAACCAATCATCGTTAAATTCTTTATCAGCAACAGGGTAATAGCTTTGAACACCTTCATCAATTTCGTGTTTGCTTCTAGGCATTTTATTATCTCCTTTTTTTAATTTAGGACCATATAAACCAGCATATTTTGGATCAGATGCATCTGTATTTTCATCCCAAGTTGGGTACCATCCAAATAACCAATGACGGTGGTAAGTTGCGATAAATTTCATATCACGTTTACGAATTTCTTTAGATAATTCGCCCATAATATCACGTTTAGGCCCCATATCTTTTGAATCCCATTCTGTTAATTCACTATCCCACATAGCAAAACCATCTGCATGTTCAGATACTGGACCTGCAAATTTAGCTCCTGCTTTTTCAAACAAATCTGCCCATTCAGCTGCATCAAATTTTTCAGCCTTAAACATTGGAATAAAATCTTTATACCCAAATTCATTTAAAGGCCCATAAGTTTCAATATGATGCTTGTTAATTTTATGTGCTTCACCTTTTCTAGCTTCAGGATTGTTAGCATCTACATACATCCAGTGTGCATACCACTCCGTTTCATATGCAGGAACAGAATATGGCCCCCAATGCGCATAAATACCAAACTTAGCATCTAAAAACCACTCTGGTGTTTTATGTTGTTTTAAAGATTCCCAATCTGCTGTATATTTTGGTTCTTGTCTTACTTGCTCTTCAGCTTTTTTGTCTTTTGAATTACAAGAAATCAACAATAAAACAGTTAGAATTCCTACTAAATAATTTTTCATAATTTATAATTTGATTGATTATTATATACTCTTTTTCTTAGCCAATAAAATATGATCACAAACTAAAACTAGTTCATCTCGTTGATTAAAAATTTCAACGTGCTCATTTATATGACCTAATTCAGGACGTTTAGATTCCTTTTTCTCACTTATAGTAATAACAACCCTAATAGTGTCATTAATATAAACAGGTTTTACAAAACGTAAACGATCATAGCCTTTAGAAAAAGCTTCTGGATTAATTTCTGTTGCTGTCATTCCAATTCCAACAGCAAAAGTTAAAGTTCCGTGAGCAATTCTTTGTTTAAATGGTTGTGTCGCACACCACTCTGCATCCATATGATGAGGGAAATAATCTCCCGTATGACCGGCGTGAACAACAAAATCTGTTTCAGTTATTGTTCTTCCTAAGGTTTCTCTTTTACTACCTAACTCGTAGTCTTCGTAAAATCTTGATACTATATGCATTTTATGATTTTTTAAAGTTAATCAATTATCTACCCATCCATCCACCATCAACAAGAACTACTGCTCCGTGCATATATGCTGCTGCTTCTGATGCTAAAAATACAGTTGGACCTGCAAAATCTACTGCATCCCCCCAACGTCCTGCTGGAATACGTGATAAAATAGATTCTGAACGTACTGGATCATTTCTTAATGCTTCTGTGTTATCTGTTGAAATATATCCTGGTGCAATTGCGTTTACATTTACTCCTTTTCCTGCCCATTCATTAGCAAAAGCCATCGTCATTTGACCAATTGCTCCTTTACTTGCTGCGTAACCTGGCACTGTAATTCCTCCTTGGAATGTTAATAATGATGCTGTAAAAATTACTTTTCCTGAACCTCGAGCAATCATATCTCTACCAAACTCTCTTGTTAAGATAAACTGAGCGTTTTGATTAACCTCAATTACTTTATCCCACATTTCGTCTGGGTGTTCTGCTGCTGGTGTTCTTAAAATAGTACCTGCATTGTTTACCAAAATATCAATTTGAGGGTGATTGGCTTTTACTTCTGCAATAAATGCGTACAATGCTTTTCTATCTGAAAAATCACATTGGTAAGCTGTAAACTCTTTTCCTACTGCTTCAACTGCTTTTGAAACTGCACTTCCTTCTTTTTCTAATGAAGCTGATACTCCTATAATATTTGCTCCGGCTTCAGCTAAACCTACTGCCATTGCCATTCCTATTCCTCGTTTGCAACCTGTTACAATTGCAACTTTACCTTCTAGACTAAATTTATTTAAAATACTCATTGTTTTGTTTTTTTATTGAATGTTTTGTTTATA